>CAVOWV010000009.1:0-130977 GCA_963700245.1 uncultured Chloroflexia bacterium | reverse complement strand
CGACGGTGATGACGACGTTGCCCCGTTTGTGGTCCGTCTGGACGTATCGATGGGCCTCCACGATCTGTTCCAGCGGGTAGACCCGGTCGATGACGGCCCCGATCGCCCCCGAATCCGCCAGTGCCGCCAGCTCGGTGAGATCCGCGGCCGAGAAGCCGGGGGTCCCGTCGTCGACCGAGACATACGCGCCTCCAGGCGCCACGGCCCGGCGGCAGGCGACCTTCAGTGGCGAGCTCCTGCGCTTCCCGACCGCATCGAGGACGAGGTCGTACGTCGCCCCGTCGGGCAGCGTCTCGGTTGCCGTGTAGTCCAGCACGGTGGCGGCGCCCAGCGATGTCACCAGCTCCTTGTTGTCGGGGCCGCAGATGCCGGTCACCTCGGCGCCCGCGTGCGCCGCGAGCTGGACGGCCGCGGTCCCGGCCGCCCCGGACGCTCCGTAGACGAGGACGCGCTGTCCACTCCGGAGGCCGCCTCTTCGCAGGTAGTGGATGGCCATCAAGCCACCGTAGGCGATCGCGGCGGCCTCGTGGTGCGTGACGGTGGCCGGGGCGATCGAAACGCTGCTGTCCTCCTTCAGGCAGGTGAACTCGGCGTACGCCCCGAAGCGGAGCTTGGTGAAGGCCCACACGCGGTCGCCCGATCGGAACCGCGTGACGGACCCTCCCGCCTTGACCACCTCGCCCGAGAGGATCAGGCCGATGATCCGCCTCCGCGGGCGTCGGAAGCCCACCAGGAACCGGAACGGGACCTGCACCGCGAGGGGCGACATCGGGACGCCGCTCCGGACGTACCAGTCGCTCGAGTTGACCGTCGAGGCGTGGATCCGCACGAGGATCTCGTCGCGCGCCGGGACCGGCGCCTCGACCTCCGCGACCCGCAGGACCTCCGGGGGGCCGTAGCGGTCGCACACGGCTGCCTTCATGGGGGTCACCGCGCGGCCGCGAGCGCGCCGGCCGTCACGCCGCCGGTGACCTCGGCCTCGGGTGCGGTGTCGCGGACAGGGCTGAACCCCTTGGCGATGAGCCAGACCGCCAGGACCATCTCCTGGAAGAAGATCGGGAGCGCCATGGGCACGTAGTCCGTCACCGAGCGACCGGCGAACAGCGCCAGCACGCCCGCGGTGGCCAGCAGGCTGATCGCGACGATCCCCCAGCCGGAGAGCCACCGGGGGATGAGCCGGGACTGGAAGAAGGCGATGTAGTACAGGAAGGCGCCAAGGCAGAAGGCGAACACCCCGACAGTGGCGGCGTGCTCGCGCAGGCTCAGGAGCAGGCCGCCGATGGCGCCCAGCGCGGTCCGGTCAGCGGCCTCCGCCGCAGCCGAAGCCTGGCCCAGCGTCGACAGGGACAGCAGGCTCACGATGGCGACCGCGTACATGACCGCCTCGACCGTCCGGAAGACGACCGCTCCGAGGGCCAGGCCAGTGTCCGTCCGCTTGAGGACCGGGTACATCGCGACGGCGATCCCCGCGCACGCGAACGCCGCGATGAGCAGGAGCAGCGACGCGGTCGCCACGCGGACCGGTTCCGCAGCAAGGCCGCCGAGGTAGTCGGTGCCGGTCAGGCCCGGCCGGATCACCCCACCGAGCAGGTTCACCACGGTCGCGATGATGAACAGCACGCCGGTGAGGCGGGCTGCCCGCAGGTCGCTCATCTCGTTCTCCTTCGTTCACACGGACGCTGTGTCCGCGTTGATTGCGCAAGCCTGCGGCGCAGCGGGGCACCGCGGCATCGATGGAGTTCGTGATCCGGTCGTGAGCGAGCCGCTCACGGACAGCCCATCGCTGGAGTACCGTGCTCGTCACCATGGCCAGGCCCACCCGTCGCCGGGGCAACCTGCCGGCCGAGGCGACCAGCTTCGTCGGCCGCCGCCGCGAACTCGCCGAGCTCCGGAAGAAGCTCGCCACGGTCCGCCTGGTCACCCTCGTCGGCCCGGGCGGCGTCGGCAAGACCCGCCTCGCGATCCGGAGCGGGACCGATCTCGCTCGAGCCTTCCCGGACGGCGCATGGCTGGTCGAGCTGGCCGATGTCCGGGACCCCGCCTTGGTCGACAACGCGGTCCTCGCCGCCTTGGATCTGCGCGACCAGGCAGCCACCGAGCCGCGGACCCTCCTGCGCTCCCACCTGCGGGACCGGAAGCTGCTTCTCCTCGTGGACAACTGCGAGCACCTGCTCGAGGCTGCCGCGCTGCTCGTGGCCGACATCCTCGAGGTCGCGCCGGGCGTGCGGGTTGTCGCCACGAGCCGGGAGCCGCTGTCAATTGCGGGCGAGCACGTCATCCCGATCCCTCCGCTGGAGCTGCCCCGCGCGCAGGGCGACGAGACCCTCGATCTGCTCCGCCTCAACGAGTCGGTCGAGCTCTTCACCGACCGGGCCGCGGCGGCATCGGGGCGGTTCGAGCTGACCACGTCGAATCGGATGGCGGTCGTGGACCTGTGCCGGCGGCTGGACGGCCTGCCGCTCGCGATCGAGCTCGCGGCGGTCAGGACGCGGGTCCTCTCCGTGGAGCAGATCGACGATCGTCTGGCAGACCGGTTCGCCCTGCTCACGGGAGGCAGTCGGGCGGCCCTGCCGCGCCACCAGACGCTGCGGACCGCCATCGAGTGGAGCCACGACCTCCTGGGACGGGAGGAGCGGATCCTGTTCCGGCGCCTGTCCGCGTTCGCGGGCCGGTTCACCCTGGACGATGTCGCGCCGGTGTGCGTGATCGACGACGTGCCGCCGGCGACCGTCCTGGACGTGATGTCATCGCTGGTCGACAAGTCGCTCGTGCTGAAGGACGACGTCCAGGGCATCGCGTGCTATCGACTGCACGAGTCGATGCGCGAGTTCGCCGGCCTCAAGACGAGGGAGGCGGGCGAGGAGGAGGCCGCCGAGCTCCGCTGTATCGACCACTACGTCTCGGAGGGTCGGAGGAACGCGGCGCAGGCCCGGTTCCGGCTCGTCGCATGGCTCGGATGGATGGACGTCGAGATCGACAACATCCGCTGGGTCCTCCGGCGATGCGCGCTGCGCGGGGACGCCGCGCGGGGTACCGGTCTCGCCGTCGACGTCGGCTGGTACTGGGTCACGCGTTCGATGACCGAAGGGGTGCGCTGGCTGGACGAGTTCCTCGCGATGGGGCCGGGCGACGCGGTGTCGTACGCCGGCGGCCTCTTCATGCGCGGGTTCATCGCCCTGCTGCAGGTCGACCCGATCATGGCCCGACCGCTCCTCGAGCGGGCAGCCCAGGCACAACGCGAAGCCGGTCGTCCCGGTCCGCTGGTGAACGCCCTGGCGATGGCCTCGATCGCGGCACACATGACGGGCGACCCCGCATCCGCGCGGCTGCTGCGCGACGAGGCGCAGGACGTGGCGGCGGGCCTCGAGGATGTCGAGGCACGCATCGCCGTGCTGCAGGCCCTGGCCTTCGACGGGTTCTTCGGGGGCGACCTGGCGGCGGTCGTGTCCGCCTCCTCCGAGGGTGCCGCCTGAGCCGCGAGTCGGGCGACCTGTACGCGCTTGACACCTGGCTCATGAACCTGGGCATCGCCGCGTTGATCGCGGGCAGGCCCGACGAGGCGAAGCCGCTGGTCGCGGAGGCGCTGCCGATCGCGCGCCTGATCGACGACCGGGTGGCGCAGTTCCATCTGCTCGACGCCTCGGCGTGTCTCGCGGCGGGTTCCGGGCAGGCGCGGCTCGCGGCACAGCTCCTCGGGGCAGGGGCCACCGTCGGCGCCGGCGCCGGCGCGCGCCTGATGCCCTTCCTGGCGCCGCTCGTGGAGCATGCCGAGTCGTCCTCGATCGCGGCGTTGGGGCGACCGCGGTTCGACGCCGCCTTCCTTGCCGGGAGCCGCCTGGACCGGGACGCCGCCGTGCGCCTCGCGCTCGGCGAATCTGGCGAGGCCATCGTCACGGCGCCGGAGCGCGCCGGTGCCGGGCTGCTCTCGAAGCGCGAGGAGGAGGTCGCCAGGCTGGTGGCCGACGGGCTGAGCAACAAGGAGATCGGGGCGCGCCTGTTCATCTCCGAGCACACCGTCGACAGCCACGTCCGCGCCATCCTGAACAAGCTGGGGTTCGACTCGCGCGCGCGCATTGCTGCCTGGGTGTCGGCGAGCGAGTAGCGGCGCCCGCGGCGAGCCAGCGGGGAGACGGCCGAGGCCTGGGCCGCGACCGGTCATCGGCGGCCATCGGGCGCCATCGCGGTGGGCGACTCGCTACCTGGTCACGAATCCCGTCGATGTCACGGCGCCCCGCGGGCCCCGATGCTGACGGGCATGGTCGAAGAGCTTCAGATCCATCGGGTCGAGGTCACCTTCGTGGGCGCGCCCCCGACCCGCGAAGTCGAGCGCGCGTCCGGGGTGAGCGAGGTCGCTGTGGCGGGATCGAACCTGTCCTGCCTGGTGTGCGGCAGCTTCCAGCCGTTCCTCGAGGCGCTGCGTGGCCACGAGGTCGTCAGCCTCACCTCGATACCGACCGATACCGGCTCGGTGATCAAGTCCAACCCCCAAGCACAGTGACGCAGGATCGCGGAGACGGCGTCGAGCCCCCCGGTCGCCCTTGGTAAGGTTCGAGGATGACCGCCCCGAACTCACCCGCATACGCCATCGCCGACGAGCTGCGGCAGGCTCAGCTGGAGCATCTCCACGAGGTGGCGCTCTGGCGCGGCGACGTCACCTTCCTGGAGCGCTGGCCCGACTACAGCGCAGCCGGCACCGCCGAGCTTGCTGCCGTCTTTCGTGCTATCGCAGATCGGGCCGACGCGACCCCTGCCACCACGACCGCCGACCGCAACCTCGTGGAGGCCGTCGCGTTCAGCGCTCGCAGCGATGCGGCCCTGCTGGGGACCCACGCGAAGCTGACGGCCATCCACCCCTCCGAGGGACTGGTGGCCGCGATGCTCGTGTTCCTCGCGCGCTACCCCCTCGTGACCGTTGACCACGGGGCCCGGTACCACGCCAAGCTGCGCGCCTTCCCGGCGTTCGTCGAGGCCTGGTGCGAGCGGCTCCGCGCCGCCGCCGCCAGCGGCGTCGTCCCGATCCGGCACCTTGTCGAGCGCGAGCTCCAACTGCTCGACGATGTCCTTGCCGCCCCGCTCTCGGCTGGTCCGCTGGCCGCGCAGCACCCGCCCACCGAGCTGGACGATGGCGGTGCCGAGGCATGGTCCGGGACCCTCAGGGGGCTGCTCGACACCGATGTCGCGCGCGGGCTCGCAACCTTGCGCACCGCCATCGCCGATCACACGCTGCCTGCTGCCCTGCTCGACGACCGCCCTGGGCTCGTGCACCTCGCTGGCGGCGCGGAGGAGTACGGCCGCCGGCTGTGGGCGTTCACCAGCCTCGAGCTGACGCCCGAGCAGGTGCACCAGATCGGGCTCGACCAGGTCGCACGGCTCGAGGCCGAGTACCTGCAGTTGGCCGCACCATTGCTCGGGACGACGAGCCTCACGGAGATCTACGGCCGCCTTCGGGACGATCCCGAGCTGCACTACCGCGACGCCGACACGCTCGTGGCGGACGCGTCGCATGCCCTCGCTCGGGCGACGGCAGCCACCGCCGCCTGGTTCGGGGTTGCTCCGGTCGCGTCGTGCACCGCGAACCCGACCACGCACGGCGCCCTGGCGTTCTACTCGCCCCCGTCACGGGAAGGCACCAAGGGCGGTGCCTTCTTCTTCAACGTCGCCGATCCCACCGTGTGGGGCACGTTCCAGCTCGAGGCGGTGACGTTCCACGAAGGCGTTCCCGGCCACCACTTCCAGATCGCGCTCGCCCAGGAGCTGCCCGACCTGCACCCGATCCTGGCGGAGTACCTGGTTGCGGCCTACAGCGAGGGGTGGGGCCTCTACACCGAGCGCCTGGCCGATGAGATGGGCCTCTACAGCTCCGACCTGGACCGGATCGGCATGCTCTCGGCCGACTCGATGCGCGCCTGTCGGCTTGTGGTCGATACCGGCATGCATGCGCTCGGCTGGACCCGCGACCAGGCCATCACGTACTTCCTCGACCACTCCCCGATGACCCTTGGGCAGGTCGTTGGCGAGGTCGATCGCTACATCGGCAATCCCGGCCAGGCGTGCGCCTACATGCTGGGGCGCCTCACGATCGAGGACATCAGGTCGCACGCGGAGGCGCGCCTGGGGGATCGCTTCGACATCCGTGCCTTCCACGACCAGGTCCTGGCCACCGGCTCCGTCCCGCTCGGATCCCTCCGGCGAGTCATCGAGACGTGGACCGACCAGATGGCGCTGACGGACTGAAGCCGGGCGGGTTGGGGCGGGCCCACAAGGGCGCGATGACCGTGCGGCGCACCGGACGTCTCCACCACCTCAAGATCGCGCATCGCATGTGGAGCGACACCGGGTTTCACCGTACCGACCGAGGGCATGATCTTCCCCGGCGAGCCCCCGACGCCGTAGGTGGGGTGGCGGAACTGGCGCGCCCGGAGGGCTTCGGGCGCGGACGAACAACAACGCGTCGGCGCCCCGCCCGCCTGCGCGTTACCGTTGACGTGCGGATCCCACTCATCGGATCTGGCGCAGAGCCAGGGAAGGGCGATGATCGTCGAGGCGGAACCTGTGTGGGCGCCGGGCAGGCGTGGAAACCGATATGCCTGACGACCTGATGATCGTGGTCATCACGAGCGGCCTCGCAGCCGTCGCCTCCGTCGTGGGCGGGCTCATCGCTTTCTGGCATCGAAGGTCGACCCTGGTCTCCTCGCTGGCCTTCGGGGTCGCCAGCGGCGCGCTGATCGGGACGGTGACCCTCGAGATGCTACCGACGGCGCTCGATTCTGGCGGGCTGGCCCTCGCCTTCATCGGGTTTGCGGTGGGCATGCTCAGCCTGTTCGCCCTGGACCTGGTCGTCCACGGGGGTCTGATCATGGGCGAGCACGCCGATCAGCGGCGGATCGTGCGGCGCTATCACCGGCGTCGAGGATCCGGGTCACCGGTCACGGTGCTGGCTGGCGGAACGAGTGTCGAGGAGATCGTCGAGGGCTTGGTCATCGGCGTCGGCGCTGCCGTCGAGCCCTCGCTCGCGTTGGTCGCAGCCATCGCCATCGGCATCGACAACTTGGCCGAGGGTATGAGCGTCGGTGAGCTCATCCGCGGCGAGACGCCGAATTGGGCTCAGGCGCTCCGGCGGGTCCTCGTCTGGACGGGGACGATCGGGCTCGCGCTGTTCGTCTCGAGCATCGTCGGATGGCTCGCGCTCCGCGGTGTTTCGCCGGCAGTGCTCGCGGTGCTCCTCGCGGCCGGCGCCGGGGCCATGCTCTACCTGGCGCTGAGCAGCCTCGTGCCGGAGGGTGAAGCGCGTCAGTACCAAGGCTCGGCGACGCTCGCCAGCGGCGCTGCGTTCGCGATCATCTTCCTCCTGTCGGCGCTCCGGGCGTGACGATGGGCGCACGTCGGTGGCCAGCCGTGCGCCCGGGAACGCAGCCGATCGTCGTCTGGCGCGTCGAGATGCGTCGGTAGCGCAGGAGCAACTGCGAACGCCGTGCTCCGCCACTTGTCGCGACCCAGGACATTGGCGCGCCCGGAGGGCGTCGGGCGCGCACGAACAACGACGCTGGGCGCCGCGGCGTCTCTCCTTGGGCAGGCGCTCTACCCGTGCACCGGACCGGCTCGCACACGTGCCGGACCGCTGGATCACGCGGTTCACGGTGCCTGGATCTCGACGCCGGCTTTGACGGCCGCCAGCATGCCGTTCAGCTTCTTCGCCATGACCGCCGCACTGGCAGACTCCACGAGGCCCTGCCACCGACTGAGGTCTTCTTCGAGGACGACCAGGGTTAGCTCCGTGCCGCCGTCCCGATCCTCGAACAACCAGGTGAAGATCGGGGGTTTGGCAACCTCCTTGTTCCGTCCCGCAAAGCGCACCTTCGCGTGAGCCTTGGTGACGATGCGCTCGTCCGGAACAAACTCCGCGTACTCGCGCTCGATCTGCTCGACCATCATCCCCTTGAAGAACCTGCCCACGATGTGTGCCTTGGTGCCCACTCCCTCCGGGGACATGACAACGTCAGTGACCTCGAGCTCGGGCCATCCATCGAAGAGATGGCGCGGGTCGCGGCAGTACTCGAAGACGTCGTGCACCGGAGCCGCGATGAAGGTCTCGTAGTTGCGCGTGAAGTCCCGCATCACCTGGCCTCCTTCCGGCCTTGGAGGACAACAACCCACCCTTCATTGCAGCGCGTCGTTGCCCCGTGGACAAGAGGCGAACGTCGCGCGAAAACACCGCCCGGCACAACCGAGGTTTGTGCTCCCACGATGGCGTCGGCAGATCGCGTCGTTCGAGTAGCCTGCTCCGGGTGCCGCGACCTCAGTAGATCCAAGGGACGAGGCGGGGCGTCCGGCGGCAGTAGTCGCCGTAGTCCGGAAACGCCTCGGCAAGCCAGGCCTCCTCGCGCCGGGACTTGAGGTCGAAGAACAGCGCGAGCAGGCATGCGCAGGCGAGGGTCGGCACGGACGCCGTCAGGAGTCCCCAGCCGAACGCGAAGAGGAGTCCGCCGCCGTACATCGGGTGGCGGACCACCCCGAACGCACCGTCGTCGATGAGCCGGCCGTCGGCGACCGGCCGGGGGAAGGCCGTCAGCTGCCGGCGCAGCGCGACGATCCCGCCGCCGATGAGCGCCACGCCGCCCGCGATGAGCGCGAGCCCGGCTAGGGCGCCGATCATCCGAGGCGTGCCGGCCCAGGTCGGGCCGGCGAGACCCGTGGCGATGACGGCGACGAAGAGGACGCCTTGAAGAGCGACCCAGCCCTCGCCGCGAGGACCGAGATCGGGGACGTGAAGGCGCGGCGTGCGGCGGGTGATGGCGGTCATCGTTCCGTCCGCCCCTTCGAGACCACGCCCGCGATGAGCGCCAGGCCGCAGGCGACCAGGAACAGCGCGAACACGGGAATGTAGATGCCGGCGATCGTGCCGAACCCCGCGACCAGGGCGCCAGCGCCGAGGATGACGCCGAACCACTCGAACGCGAGCCCGAGGCCGACGCGCACGGCGGCGAGGCCGAGCATGAGGACGCCGAGACCGATCAGCCAGGTCCCCTCGGGCAGGCTTGGGAAGAGCATCAGGACCCCGGTCATGAGGAAGAAGATCCCCCAGCCGAGGACATCGAGGCGGTGGGCCAGGTTGGTGTTGTCGGCGCTCGTGCTGTCCGCGTTGTTGGTGTCTGCCATGCCAGTCATCTGCATCTCTCCGGTGGCCCAAGCCACCACTCTGTCGGCCCCGGCGCCCTCATCGTCACCGGCTCACCGATGGAGAGGACAATAAAGAGCGAGCGCTCGCTTTTCATGGGCCGTTTGGCCCTATTCGATCTGGGACCGCCTGCTACGATACGAGTACGAGCGATCGCTCTTCTTATCGAGTCGGAGCAACCCGATGCCGCGCATCTCGGCCGAGCGTGAAGAGGCGACGCGTCGCCGGATCCTCAAGGCGGCGCGGCAGGTCTTCGTCCAGAAGGGCTTCCATCGGGCGAGCATCGACGACGTCGTCGCCGCCTGCGGGCTCTCGGTCGGGGCGATCTACACCTACTTCCCGAACAAGGACGAGCTGATCCGAGCCAGCATCCTCGATGCGAACCGCGAGGAATCCGACGCGCTCCTCGCCGACACGCGTGCGGCCGGGTCGGTCGGCGAGCGGCTCGACCGAGGGATCCGGGGCTGGTGGCGCTACACGATCGAGGCGGAGGGGGCACCCGCGTTCCTGGCCGAGGCCTGGGGGGAGGCGACGCGGCGGCCGCTGATCCGGGACCTGATGGCCAGGCGCCACGAGCGCGGGATCACCATGACCTCGATCATGTTCCGCGAGTGTGTCGAGCGGGGTGATCTGCCCGCGCGCATCGACGTGGATGCGCTCGCCCGCACGATCGGGGCGCTCACGGATGGCATGGTGCTCGAGTACGTCATCTCCGGCGGTTCGCTGCGGTTCGAGGACGCGCAGGATCGGATCCGCCTCGTCCTCGAGGCTGCCATCAGGGAGGCAGCCGCCGCGTAGAGGGAGGACCTGATGGGCGTGCAGGCGCGGCTGCTGGCGGGCATCCCCGTCGGCGTGGTGGCCACGCTCACGATGGATGCGGCGATGGTCGCCGCCGCCACGATCGGTGGGGGAGCGTTTGCGTCGCAGCGCACCGACCTGGGCGTCATCGGGCGCTGGGCTGGCGGGATGCTGCGTGGCCAATGGCGCCACGTCGACGCCAGCAGCGAAGACCCTGGGAGGCTGGATGTCCCGCTAGGGCTGGCGACCCACTACCTGACCGGGATCGCGCTCACCGAAGCGTTCGTCCTGGTCCCGTGGCGGGATCCTGCCCCTACGTTCGCTGCGGCCGTCGCCTACGGCGTCGCGACGTCGGTGCTCCCGTTGTTCGTGCTGTTCCCGTCGCTCGGGTACGGCCCGGCGGGGCTACGCTCGGGCGAGGCCGCCAGGCTCGCGAGGATCATGCTCGTCGGGCACACCGCGTTTGGCGCGGGGATCGGCCTGGGTACTGTGCTCCTGGTCGCACGCCAGCCCAGACCCTTGGGTGCGGGCTGACGACCTGCCGTCGATCGAGCCGAGCGTGGCTGGGGCGTTGGAGCTGCACGCCCGGACTTGGGCGTTCGTCCTAAGCGGCCGACTGGCGCAGTCAGGTCGAGGATGAGCGAGAGGAGCCCGCCATCTGTGGGCGGCTCACGGGATTTCCAGGCCCGTCCCCTCCACCGGTCCCGATGCCTCGATCGCACGCCTGCGATCGAGGTACACCTGCGACTTCGAGACCTCGGCGGACAGGGCATCGACGGTCTTCTGCATGGAGTCGAGCGCCCCCACCCGGAAGCTGTCGATCTCGTCCATCGTCGCGTAGACGTTCTGGAAGGCCCCCTGCAGCTTGGCGATGTCGACGGTCGACGAAGCCGCCTGCGCGTTGACGTCCGTGGACTGCTGGTGGAGCAGCTGGCCGGTCGCCTCGATCAGGTTCGACGTTGTCGTGTTGAGGGCCGCGATCTGGTCCAGGACGAGCTTCTGGTCCGCGAGTGCCTGGGCGACGATCACGGCGGTCCGCAGGGCGGCAACGGTGGTCGTCGTCGCCCGCTGGACGCCACGGATGAGCTCGAGGTTGTTGCGCCGGATGATGTCGAGCGCGAGGTATCCCTGGATGCTGACCGCGAGCTGGGTCAGCAGATCCTGGTTCTTCTGCCGGATGGGGAAGAGCATGTCCTCCTTGAGGACGCGCGCCCGGTCAGGATCGGTCGCCTCGATCGACGCGATCTTCGTCGTGAGCTCGGCATCGAGCCGCTGCGCCAGGTAGCTGTACTGGCGCAGGCGGCCCATGGTCGTCCAGAGGTTGGCCTTCTCCTGCTCTATGGACGCGTTGTCGCGCTGCAGCTCCTCCTGCCCCTGGTAGAGGGCGGTGATGATCGCGTCGATGTGTTGCTGGCTCGAGCGGTACTTGTCGAAGTAGTCGCGCAGCCGGCTGCGGGCGCCGACAGGCAGGATGCCGAGCAGCTTGTGCGGCTTGAACAGGTCGCCCTGCGTGGACGGGTCGAGATCCTCCATCTGGTGGCGGAGGTCCACCAGCGACCGGCTCACCACCGAGGACTGGGTCAGCCCGCCGTTCTGCATCGCGGCCATCGGCTTGTCGAGCAGGCGGTTGGACACGGACGCGGCGGACCGGATGTCGTCGTCGCCCAGCTTCCCGACATCGCGGATCCGGTCATTGAACGCCTGGCCATGGACGTCGAGCGACATGACAGCGTCCAGGTAGCCCGACACCATGTCGTCGAGCTTGGTGCGATCGCTGTCCGCGATGGGCACCGCGCCGGCCGCCTGGGTCGGTGCGACAGCCACCACCGGGGCAGGTGCCTCCAGGACGAGCGCCGTCGCAGAGCCGGCCGCTGCGGAATCGTGCTCGTCGCTCGTGCCGTCTCCGGAGGCCGGCAGCTCTAGGGTCTGGTCGGTCATTGCTGGCTCCTGCTGTGCGCTCGGGTCAGGCATGCTCGCGCGTCCCGCTTGCAGCCCGGTCCATTGTCGTCGACGACTCGGTGGCATGACCCGGCCCGATGGCCGCGTCCGGCGCCCGGTCCAGCGTGGCGGCGACAAGCGCCGGGTCCGGCCCCGTGGCGGCAAGCTCTGCGAGCCGCACCTGGAACGGGTCGGGGCGAAGGACGTCGGCAACGAACCGCGCGTGGGTCAGCAGCCCGCCCGCCTGTCGCTGGTAGGCCCGGGTTGCCATCTGGTCGAGCCGGCGCTCGATCAGCGCCAGCTGCTCGTCAAGCACCTCCCGGGCCGACCGCCCGTCGAGGACCGGCTCCGAGGCACGGTCGGATGGCAGCGAGATGTAGTGCTCGAGGGCGCCCGGCAGGTAGTCGATGCAGGTCTGGCGCAGCAGCCACATCTCGTGGTCGGCCAGGTCGAGCGGTGCATCGGTCGGGGGCAGGGCGCGCGCCGCGCTGCCGCGGATGCGCTCGAGCGTGGCCACATCGCCCTCCGCCATGAGCCCTCGAACGTTCGCGATGAGGCGATCGAGCCTGGCCAGGATCTCCGAGCAGGTCCGCGGGTCGCCGGCTTCGGTCAGCGTCGGTCGGGCGGTTCCCGGGGCCGCCGCGACCGCTGGTCCCGGATGGGCTCCAGCCGGCCGGGCGCCCTGGGCGAGCTGCCCGATCGGCGCGCCTGCAGCCAGTCCTGTCCCGGCGAGGTGGGCGCTTGTGAGCTCGAATTGGATCCGACTGGCCTTGTGGCCGCGTTCCGCGATCTGGATCCGGTTCCCAAGCGAGCCGCCGGCGATGATGATCGCGATCGGCACAGCGACGCCGAACCAGCCGAAGCCACCGACCACCATCATCACGAAAGCCGCGATGCCGGCCAGGATGAACCCAAGGCCGCGCACGAACGTGGCGGCAACCGAGCCGGGATCCACGCGATCAGCGAGCTTCAACGCCTCCTCGCGCGTGGGCGGCGCCACGTCCACCGGCCCTCCGACCCGGGCGATGACGACGGCGTGCTCGAGCTCCCGCATCCGGGCCTTCGCCGCGAGCCTCGCCTGCGCCTCGTCTGCCGCGGCGGACACGGCGGTCAGCGCTGCCGTCGCGGCGTCCCCCATCACATCGAGCAGCTGGTGCGATCCGGCGCGCTGGCCACTTGCGCGCTCCTCCGCCTCGCGGACACGCCGCGTCGCCCGGTCGGCCCGCCGGGAAGCGCGCTCAGCCCGCTCCCGGGCCTTGCGGATCTCCCGCCTCTCGAACGGCTCGGTGTACGAGCCTCGAGTCCACTCGGGAGGCGAGGGCGGCGCTGCGGGCTGCTGGGGCTGCGCGGCGGGCTCCGTGGGCGGTCCGCTCGGGGCGCGCGGTGGCTCCGTGGTCATGGTGTCAAGGTGCGCCATCTCGAGCAGCGGCGCAAGCGCGCCATCGGAGGCACACCGGGTTCCTGAGTGGTAACCCATCCTCGCCGGAAGCCGATGCGCAGGCCCCGCCCGCGAGAGCAGGAGGACGAGCAGCAGGGTCGCCCAGACGGAGGCCTGTGCCTGCCGTCGCTCCCACCACGCGCCTCGTGGCCCCCAGGTAGCCGGTGGCACCGCCTCGCCGGGACGAAACGGGTGCCGCTATCGCCAACGCTTGGCCCCCTCGTCGGAGGGCGCCTCGGACTGCCTTGTCGGTATGGCGCGCCCGGAGGGCGTCGGGCGCGCAGGAACCACAACGCGCCCTCTGTCGGAGCGACGACTGCCCGGGCGGCAACGGGGATGTCAGCCCACCCGCGTGGATATCGTCGTCCATTCCTGGTGGTTGGTCGGGCGCAGTCCCGCGTCGATCGCGTCGCGCGCCGACGAACCGGCGGATAGCCGGCCCTACCCGGGCCAGCCGATCCGCCTCACGTTCCGCCCGCTGATGCTAGCGACCCTTGGCCATGACGCGCTCGCCGGCCCGGAACTCGATGAGCGCCGGCTGGCGGAGCGGATCGACCTGCGTCGCGCCCATGACGCGCTCGCCGGCCCGGAACTCGATGAGCGCCGGCTGGCGGAGCGGATCGACCTGCGTCGCGCCCATGACGCGCTCGCCGGCCCGGAACTCGATGAGCGCCGGCTGGCGGAGCGGATCGACCTGTGGGCCGACGCTGCTCCGGGACGCTGACCCCCCGATCCAGGAGGTCGCGAGGATGGCTGCAGAAGCGATGGCCACGATGACCACCGCGATGAGGAGCGCCCGGCCGAAGACGTCGGCTCGTCCGTGCGCATGCAATGTCCTCGAGCTCTGCCCGACCTGATTCATCGTCTTGCCTCCTGCCTGGCACCGACTGTCGCCACGATCTCGCCCGAGAGAAGGGCTTGCCCGTTGGCGCTTCTACCAGTGAGGCGTGAGATTCGACAGCACGAGCGTTCGATCGCACGACACGAATCCCGAAGTCAGTCGCACATCCCGCGGAACGTATGTACTGTGGTGCCGAGCGAATCCGATGTCGTAGGCGATGGGGGTCGGTGACCTTCGTCGCCCGGGGAGCAGCGGGGCGGCCAGATCTTGGTTCAGCTGCAGTCAGGCTCGTTCTTCGTCGGTCGCGACAGTGAGCTTCGCGAGCTGCTGGAGGCCCTCGCTGAGGCGGCATCCGGCCGCGGTCGCCTCGTCCTGGTGGGGGGCCAGCCGGGCATCGGCAAGAGTCGTCTCGCCGACGAGCTGGCGACGCGAGCCCGAGAGCGAGGCCACCTGGTCCTGTGGGGCCGAAGCTGGGAGGACGCCGGAGCGCCGCCCTACTGGCCGTGGGTCCAGGTCCTGCGGGCATACCTCCGGTCAACCGATACGGAAGTTGTCCGGCGGCACATGGGATCAGGAGCGGGTGACATCGCCCAGATGCTGCCCGAGCTGCGTGACCTGTTCCCGGATCTCCCGTCGCCAGCGGACACCGGATCGGAGTCCGCGCGCTTCCAGTTGTTCGACTCGACCGCGACGCTCCTGCGCAACGCCGCACGCGCTCAGCCCCTTCTCGTGGTCCTCGACGACCTGCAGGCAGCCGACGCGCCGTCCATCCTCTTCCTCCGCTTCCTGGCAAGCCAGCTGGGCGACATGTCCCTGCTCCTGGTGGGGACCTACCGCGACGTCGAGCTGACGCCCGAGCACCCGCTTGCCTCGGCGATCGCGGAGGTCACGCGCGAGCCGTTTACCCGCATGCTCGTGCTCGCCGGGCTCGAAGCGGATGCGGTCGGCCAGTTCATCGAGCTGGCAGCGAACGTGACCCCGCACGGCCGCCTCGTCGCGGCCGTGTGGCGCGAGACGAGCGGCAATCCTCTGTTCGTCGGGGAAGCCGTCCGCCTCCTGTCGGCGGAGGGTCGCCTCGGCGAGGTCGCAGACCCGTTGTCACTGAGAGTCGCCGTTCCCGCGGGCGTCCGGGCGGTGATCGCCCGACGGATCGGGCACCTCAGCGAAGCAACGGTTCAGGCTCTCGGACTGGGCGCCGTGCTGGGCCCCGAATTCAGCCTCGAGGTCCTGCGTCGGATCGGCGACTACGGAGCGGACCAGGCGCTTGATCTCGTCGATGAGGCGGTGCAGGCCGGACTGCTGCAGCCGGTTTCCGGTGTGCTCGGTCGATACCGCTTCTCTCACGACCTCGTGCGCGAGACCCTGGACGCCGAGCTGTCGCCGGGTCGGCGCGTGCGTCTCCACCGCCGGGCCGCTCATGTCCTCGAGGAGTTTCACGCAGCGACGATCGATGCGCATCTGGCCGAGCTCGCCTTCCACTACGTCGAAGCCGCACAGGGAGGCGACGAGACCCTGGCGCTGAGCGACGTCGAGAGCATCGGGTCCAAGGCCGTCGAATATGCGAGGCGGGCCGGGGATGATGCGGCGTGGTCATTGGCGTACGAGGAGTCGGCGCGGCTGTACTCGATGGCGCTGGCCGTGCTCGACCTCGGTCAGGTCCCCGATGACCACACCCGGACCGAGGTTCTTCTCGCGCTTGGCGACGCCCAGACTCGAGCGGGCGAGATCGACGACGCGCGAACGGCATTCCTCGAGGCCGCGAAGATCGCCAAGCGAACCGGCACCGGGCAGCAGCTGGCTCGAGCCGCGCTCGGGTTCGGTGGTAGCCACCCATGGGCGCGCCCGGGCAAGGAGACGCGCTTGATCCCGCTCCTGCAGGACGCGTTGGTCATGCTCGGCGGCAGCGATGACCGTCTCCGCGTGCGTCTCCTGGGTCGGCTCGCGTGTGCCTGGCGCAGCTCGCCAGAGCGGAAGAACGACAGCGCGGCACTGAGCCAGCAAGCGATCGAGATCGCCCGGCGCCTGGACGACCCGGCGAGCCTCAGCTACACGCTCGGCTGCCGCTTCTGGGCAACCTGGTGGCCGGAGAACCCCGACGAGCGTCAATCGATCGCGCGGGAGATGGTGGAGATCGCCGAGGCGCTCGGGGAGGGCGAGCGGATCGCCGACGCTCACTTCGTGCGGTTCCGAAGCCTGTGCGAACAGGGCAGGATCGCGGAGGCCCGAACCGAGGCAACGACCCTCGGCCGAGTCGCCGAGGAGCCGCGTCAGCCAGCGGAGATCTGGCTGGAGCAGGTGACTCGTGCCGAGCTCGCCCTGCTCGCAGGCGACTTCGACCTGGCGGAGGAGCTTATCGCCTGGGAGATGTCCTCCCGCCATCGAGTCACGTTTGCCAACGACGACGTCTCATCTGCTCGGATGCAGCGGTTTCTGGTCCGTCGTGAGCAGGGCCGGATCGCCGAGGAAGAGTCCACCGTGCGAGCCTCCATCGACGAGCTGCCGTGGTACCCGTTGCACCGGGCCGCGCTCGCGTGCCTCCTCCTCGACCTGGATCGAACGGCGGAGGCCCGCGCCGTCTTCGAGGACCTGGCCGGGGATGACTTCCGGGCCCTCTACAGGGACAACGAATGGCTGTTTGGGACGAGCCTGGCAAGCGAGGCGTGCGCCCTGCTGGGCGATGCGCCGGCGGCAGACTGCCTCTATGTGCAGCTCGCCCCCTTCGCCGGGAGACATGCGGTCGGGCATGCCGAGGGAAGCATCGGAGCAGTCGACCGCTACCTGGGCCTCCTCGCGGCCACGCTCGGCCGGCTCGACGACGCGGAACGTCATCTGACGGAGGCGATCGCTGGCAACGAGCGCATGGGCGCTCGGCCGTGGACCGCCCATAGCCAGCACGATCTCGCCCAGGTCCTGGTGCGTCGCGATCTCGCCGGCGATCGGGAACGGGCCCAGCAGCTCGACCGTGCGGCGCTCGCCACCGCGGAGGAGCTCGGCATGGTGCTGGCGCGGCAGATCCGCCCTGGGCCCAAGGAGCCGATGTCGGCGGCGGCACCCGGATCCCCCTTCAGCTCCGGTACGTTTCGCCGCGAGGGCGACTACTGGACGATCGAGTTCGGGCAGGAGGCATTCCGGATCCGGGATGCGAAGGGCATGCGTCACCTGGCGCGCCTGCTGGGGGCGCCGGGGCGGGAACTGCACGCTCTCGAGCTGGCACGCCTCGAGGCGTTGAGGCTCGATGTGAGTCCGGTCGGTGGCCCGGGCTTCTCGGCCGACGGACTCGGCGACGCCGGGCCGGTGCTCGACTCGGAAGCGAAGGCCGCCTACCGGAAGAGGCTCGATGAGCTTCAGGAGGAGCTTGCCGGAGCGGAGGCCTGGAACGACCCCGAGCGCGTCGCGCGCCTGCGGGCCGAGTCCGAGGCGGTGGTCAGCGAGCTGACGGCCGCTTTCGGACTGGGCGGTCGTGACCGCTCGGCCGCCTCCGCGGCCGAGCGGGCCCGGGTCAGCGTCACGCGGGCGATCCGAGCAGCGCTGGCGCGGATTGGAGACCAGAGCGCGGCGCTGGGCGCCCACCTGGGCGCCACCATCCGCACCGGAACCTTCTGCTCCTACACACCCGACCCTCGAGCGCCGATCACCTGGCGGTTCTGACAGCTTCATCGTCCAGAACATCGAGAGCGACGACCCGTTCTTCGACGGGGCCGCGTGGTCTGCGGCGTCGCTCACAGTCGTGACGAGTGGAGCGGGTCGTCGCTCGGGTCTCATGGCCACAGGTGGGGACTTTCAGACGGCGGCCATTGACACCTGAGCGAGCAGACTGGCGCGCCCGGAGGGATTCGAACCCCCGACACTCGGTTCCGAAGACCGATGCTCTGGTCCACTGAGCTACGGGCGCGCGGCTTCCGGATGATACCGCTCGCCACGCCGCGCACCAGCGCGACGCGTCCCTTGTCCGCGTGAGGCACAATCCGCCGGTGCCCAGCAACCAGCGCTTCCCCAATGCGCGTCGCCGGTGGCGGCCCCGGGCGCGCTACGTCCTGATCGGCGCAGCCGCAGCGTTGGCCGTGCTCGTCGTGCTCCCGGCCGCGGCGCCGCGGGGTAGCGTGCTGGACCTCAGCGGGCAGGGCACCGCGCCCAACGCGATCGCGCAGGGCCCGACGGCGGAGACGTCGACGGCAGACCGACCACGGCAGCCGCCACCCCGCCGCCGTCGACCTCGTCCGACCGCGCGCGCCTTCGCCGGCCCCTCCAGCCACCCCCAACCCCCGGATCGGCATCACGACCCGCCCCGCTGTCATCGCCCCGGGCCGCCTGCCCAGCCGTCTCGCGGCTGAGCTCATCCACGCGGGCCCTCCCCCTCTCGACCTGCTGACCGGCTACCGTTGGCCGCTTGCCAGGGTTCGCCTGACCCTGCCGTTCGGGCCGACGGTCTGGGGCTCTCGCATGGTGAACGGCGAGCGTTTCCACGACGGCATCGACCTCGCCACGTTCTGCGGTGACCGGGTGATGGCAGCGCACGACGGCGTGGTGCTGGCCGCTGGCCGCCGGTACGACCATGTCATGGGCTGGATCGGCGACCTGGATCCGTACCTGCGCCGCATGGAGAAGAAGAACCTGTGGTCGACGCTGCCGATCATCGTCGTCACCAACGACGGGAACGGCTACCGCAGCGTGTACGCGCACTTCGGGAAGATCGTCGTGAAGCCAGGCCAGACCGTGAAGGCCGGCCAACTGCTGGGCTACGAGGGAGCCACGGGACGCGCATCCGGTTGCCACGTCCACTACGGGCTGTTCTCGCCCTGGGAGACCGCCACGTTCGCGATCCGGCCGGACGTGGTCAAGCGGATGAAGCTGCCGAAGCTGGAGATCGCGCGGGTGGACCCGCTGCTGGTCATGCCGCCGAAGCCGGGCGTGAATGCCCCGAAGGCACCGAAGGCCTCGCCGAGCCCGTCACCGACCGCGTCACCGACCGCAGCACCCGACGTGGCTCCTCAGTCGCTGCGCCGGTAGCGCCGCCCGACCAGCGACCACGCGGGCAGCCGCGCGAGCGCGACCTCAAGCGACGGACCAGGCCCACCGTCCCGCCGCTCGATCGCCAGCGTGTCGGCATTGTCCGCTCCCGGCCGCGCGTCGACGCCCACGAGGTCCACCACCACGCGCCCCGGCTCAGGCTCGCCCAGCTCCGCGACCAGCTCGGCCGGCCAGTCGGGGACGGCCTGCTCGGCGTGCACCTCGCGCTCGGTCCGCCACCGGGGGCGCCGCAGCAGGATCGCCCGCCAGCCGTCGGCGATGTCCGGGGTCACGGTCCCGTCGCCGGCGACCGGGGTGGGGGACAGGTGCTCGCCGCGTGCCCAGCCAGCCGCCTGGTGGAGCAGCGCGTACTCGTCGAGGTCCGCGAACGCCGCAAGTCGCTCGGCAGGCGACCCGTCCCCGAACACCGCCCGGATCGAGGGCGCGAAGACCTCCTCCAGGTCCAGGTCGATCGCCCGGACCGTCCGGTGCAGGTACACGTGCCGGTACATGAACAGCCGCGCCGTCAGGAACATCTCCAGCGCGCCGACCCCGGACTCGTACAGCGTGAGCCCGCGCTCGGAGACGAAGCAGTACCGGCGCAGCCGCTCGGCGTCCACGGGACCCATCGAGACCCCGGTGAGGTAGGCGTCGCGGCGCACGTAGTCCAGGTTGTCCACCGTGAACACGCCCGAGAGCAGGGGCTGGAGCGTCCTGACCCAGCCGGGCATGGAAGGGTCCGCCAGGGGCGGCTTGGAGATCAGGAAGGACACCCAGCGGGGATCGATGGCCTCGTCGTCCGCGAAGCGGTCGCGCTCCGGCACGGAGCCGGGTGCGCGGCGGAGACCCCCGATGAGCGGCCCCAGCTCGCGCTCGATGATGAGCTGGGAGAGATCCTCGTGACTCAGCGTCTTGGCGCCGGGCCGGCGCGGGTCCGACGGGGCCGGGAACGCGGCCAGGAACCGGTCGTCGAAGAAGTGGGCGAACGGCCCATGTCCCACGTCGTGCAGCAGGCCGGCGACCCGCAGCGTCTCGACGACCAGCCCCTCGGACGGGACGGGCTCCCCGGGAGCCAGGACGGGCAGCGCGGCACGCAGGGACGGGTACAGCGAGCGTCCCCACAACCCGGCCTCGTGCATGACGCCCAGGCCGTGGGTAAACCTCGAGTGCTCCGCCGTTGGGAACACCCAGCGTGCGCTCTGGAGCTGGCTGATCCGGCGAAGGCGCTGGACCCAGGCCGTGTCCAGCAGGTCGTCCTCGGCGGCGTCCTCCGGCAAGAACCCGGCCGCGCGCGTCTCGTCCGGCGCCAGGCGCTTGGTCAGCTCGACGTAGCCGTGGATCGGGTCGCTGATCAGGTTGAGGGCGGCGAACTCCAGGCGGCGGCCGAACCGCCCGGAGACGTGCGGGTCACCGGGGGCAGGGGCTACGGCACCCAGATCCTGATCTCGCTGGTCCACCGCGAGAGCGTACCCCGACGGTCCGCCGCCTGGACACGGAACCCGTACCAGTGGCCACGCGCGCGATCCGGGAAGAACGCCCTGGTCCTCGTCGTGTTGTCGCGAACCGTGCGCCAGGTGCCGCCGTCGAGTCGCATCTGGACGTCGAAGGAGCGCAGGCCCGCCGTGTGGGTCTGGAGTTGCGGATCGAACCCGGACCAGGTGTAGACCAGGTCCCTGCCGGTCCTGGTGAGGGACCGGTTACGGGCCACCGGGGCGGTGTGATCCCGCGACTCGGTCATGATCGCGGCCACCCAGGTGGTGCCGTCGGCCGACTGGGCGGCGCCGATCCCGACGTAGTTATACGTGCCGCTGAACATGATCGCGTGGTGACCGGGGCTGGCCTTCCACATCTCGTAGACGTTGCTGGCGGCGTCGTCGCCGAACGGGAAGGGGCTCCTGGCGATGATCTCGCCGTAGCCCATCCAGGAGACGCCGCGCGACGTCAGGGAGTCGCCGAGGTCACTCGCCGGCGATGTCGTGCGAGAGCTTGCCGACGGCCGCCATCTTCGCGACACGCTCGGCCGCGAGCTCGGCGAGGGCGCTCCAGGCCACATACCCCACGAGTCCGCTCGCGTTCCGCCCGGCGTTCATCGAGGCGAGGATGCCGGCGGTCGTGTCGGCGGCGGTGGCGGTGGCGGTCGTCGCGGTGGCCGGGACTGGACTCGCCGTGAACACGAGTGCCGCCGCGAGGGCGGCAGACGCAGCAGCGCCAGCGGCGGCGCCGCGGCCGTCGCTCGGGCACGCGGGGGTCTCGGGCGAGATGCAAGACCAGGTTCCTCGGCGGTTGGCGGTGGTGGGCACGCTCAACCTAGAGGGCGCCGGACCCCCGTCACCGAACCGCTGGTACCCGGACGGAGTGGCCCGTTCGTCAGGCGTCGGACCCGTACTGGCGCGCGGCGCGGCGGAGCGTCTCCGCGACATCCTCCCGGAGCGCCTCGGGCGCCAGCACCTCCACGTCGCTGCCCCAGGACAGGATCCAGAGGCGGATCTCGATGGTGCCCGCAACCGTGGCCTGCCACTCGAGCGATCCGTCCGCGAGCTCGGCCACGCGCTGGCTCGGATGCCACGACGCCTCCATGACGCGCCCGGCGACGTCGGGCCGGAAGCGCAGCACGACGTCGGTGGCGGGCTGGTCCGCGATGATGTCCCACGCCCGCCGAAGCTGTGAGACCACGTCATCCTCGGGGGCCTCGAAGGTCCGCGGGAGCACGGACAGGTCCCGGATCCGCTCGACCTTGAACGTGCGCATCGCCCCGCGGTCCTCGTCGAAGCCGATGAGGTACAGCGCGTGGGTCTGCAGCGACGGCTCCAGCAGGTACGGCCGGACCGTGGCCCGCCTCGGATCGCGCTTGGCGCCGTAGGGGGCGGGCAGGTACTCGAAGGCAACGACACGCCGGTCGGCCCAGGCCCTGGTCAGGTCCTCGACGTGGCGGTTGAACGCCGGGTCCACGTCCCGGCGCGCCAGGTCCTGGACCGTCCGCTCGACGTGATCCCGGAGCGAGGCCGGCAGCCCCTCCTCCAGCTTCGTGAACGCGGAGGCCAGCACCGGGTCGTGCTTGTCCTTGTACCGGGCGAGCAGCCGCGCCGAGAGGAAGATCGCCATCGCCTCGGACAGCGTCAGGCGGAGGGGCGGCAGGAAGGCCTCGGCGTCGACGCCCCAGCGGCCGCCCTCGCTCCAGACGGGGATTCCCAGCTCGCCGCCGATGGCGTTCAGGTCGCGGTACACCGTGCGCTTGGCCATGCCGGTCCGCTTTGCGATCTCGGCCGGCGTGACGCCGCGTGTCCCGTTGGCGCGGAGGATCTGCACGACCATCAGCAGGCGGGCGGTACGGTCGCGCTTCGCCCGGTCGTCGCCCGGCAGGTCGTCGATCAAGAGAGGTCCCTCCTCGTCATCGGGTCGGCGGCACGACCGTGATGGGCAGGCCGCGGTCGAATGCCAGCATGCGGAACCGCACCCCGGCCTGCAGGCCGTCTTCGTCGAGGCCTTCGGCGGGTCCGCTCACGCGCCCGTCCACCTGGCCCAGCTGGCCATCCGCGAACACCCAGTAGTCGAGGTCGCCCCTCCAGCGCGAGATGTCGGTCGCGCCCACCAGCAGCTCGACCTGCGGAAGGATCCTGCGCAGTGTCTCGCCGTCGATGGGGATCCGGCAGTGCCGGGCTCGCGCACCGTCGATGAAGTCCAGCCCGCGATCCTCCGGGGCGTTGGCCTCGGCAAGGCCCAGGGCGACCGCGGCCACCTGCCGGTCGGTGTCGTAGCCCGTGCCCCGCTCCGCCTCGGCGGTGGTCCACGGCCGGCCGGGCGACAGCGCCCACACGCGCTCGCCGATCCGCACCAGGCCCTGCTGGCCCAGGGTGAGCCGGGTGGCGGCGAAGCCCGTCCACGCGACATCTGCGTCGTTGCGGATCCCCTCCAGCACCACCTGGCCCGTGTAGCGGGTGTCGATCGAGCCATCCATGCGCAGCTGCAGGCGGGCGGTGGTACCGACCCCAACCGGGTCGGTGCAGGTTCGTGGCTCGAGCTCGGGATCCGTCGGCCCGAAGCGCGACGCGATGGCGGGCCGCTGGTCCAGCGCCAGCTCGTTGACGATGGCGGCGGCCGTGAACGCACCCCCGGCGACGAGGACCATCACCGCCGCGATCGCGGACCCCAGCACGAGCCGCGCCCGGCGGAGCGAGGCACCGCCCAGGCGCCGGCGCGCGACGCCCAGGCCCGCGAACAGACCCGTGGCGACGAGGGCGAGGAGCCAGGGATACGCGACCTCGAGGGAGGGCAGGAGGGTCTGTGGGCCCCGGCTGGTGAGCTGGGTGACGAGGCCCGCGAGCGACGGGACGAGCAGCAGGATGGAGGCCAGGGCCAGCCACGCGATGCCGGCGAAGGCGCGGTCGCCGCGCGCGACGGGTGGCCAGAAGACGGCGGCACCCGCCACCAGGACCGGCCCGATCATGGCAAGCCCGACCAGGATGTCCACGGGACCGCCCGGCCGGTACCCCAGCAGCACGAGGACGAATGCCGCCAGCCAGAGGACGGCGACGGTGACGGCCAGGATCCGGAGCTCGATGGTTCGTACCCGCACGGCCCCGAGTCTACTCACCGGGCGGCGACTGGCCATCCCGGCCCCGGAACCGGTGCACCAACGTACTCGGCCGGATGGGACTCCCGGGTCATCGCCAGCCGGGACCATCGGGCGCAGGCTCTCGTCACCGCACCACGGTGCAGTGCCCACAACCGAACAACCAGCCGGCGACGACGGTCCTCCCTCCTGCCATCGACGCCGGACACCCTCCGAAGCGACGCCGTACCTCCTCCCGGCGTCGCTTCGGCCGTTCCCGGCACGCGGCGAACCGGGGTCGCCCCACGGGTACACTTCCTGCGGGACACGTAGGAGGAGTACGACCATCATGCGCACCATCAAGGGCATCACCGCCCTCATCCTCGTCGCCGGGGTCGCCGCGGCCTGCACGGGCGGCGCCGCTTCGCCGTCCCCCGCGGCCACAGAAGCGCCCACCACGGCCCCGACCGAGGCGCCGTCCGCGCCCCCCACCGAGGCCCCGAGCGAGGCCGTCGCCACGCCCGACCCCTGCGCGCCCGAGACCCTTGCGCTCAAGACCGCCGGCGTCATGACGATCGGGACGGACAACCCTGCGTATCCGCCGTACTTCGAGGCTGGCGACGGGGAGTTCACGGTGCCGTGGGAGAACCTCGGCTTCACCGGTGATCCGGGAAGCGGCAAGGGCTTCGAGAGCGCCGTGGCCTACGCGGTCGCGGACAAGCTCGGCTTTGCGAAGGACAAGGTTGCCTGGGTCGTCGTTCCGTTCACCAACTCGTTCGCGCCGGGCGCCAAGACCTTCGACTTCCTCATCAACCAGGTCTCCTACAAGCCCGAGCGCGCCGAGGCAGTCGACCTGTCCGAGGGGTACTACAACCTCAACCAGGGCGTCGTGGCGCTGAAGGACAACCCGGTCGCGAAGGCCAAGACGCTGGCGGACCTCAAGGCCTACAAGTTCGGCGCCATGGTCGGCACCACCAGCTACGACGCCATCCAGAAGGTCATCGTCCCGACGACCGAGACGGCCGTGTACGACACCAACGATGCCGCCCTCGAGGCGCTCAAGGCGAAGCAGATCGACGCGCTGGTCGTGGACCTGCCGACGGCCAACTTCAACGTGACCGTCCAGATCGAGGACGAGGCCGGGACCATCGTCGGCCAGCTCGAGCCGTTCGGGGGCACGCCGGAGTACTTCAGCCTCCTCCTCGAGAAGGACAGCGCCCTCACCGCGTGCGTGAACGCGGTGGTCACGTCGCTGCGTGACGACGGCACCCTCGACAAGCTCGCCAGCGAGTGGCTCCCGTTCCAGGACACCGTCCCGGTCATCAAGTAGTCACGGGCACCTGCCCGCAGTGAGCGGCGCCCTCGATGCCGGCCCGTCCGCCCTCGGCCTGACCACAGGCCCAGGCCCAGGCGGGCCGGCCCGTGTCCGGCCCCGGCGCCGTCGCGTCTCGTGGCGATCGATCGCCATCGCCACGGCGAGCACGATCGTCGTCTTCTCGGCCCTCGGCTGGGTCATCGTCAACTCGCCCGGCTGGCCCGCGTTCCAGGAGTCCTTCCTCAACTCGGAGATCTTCTGGGACGCGCTCCCGGACGTCATCGCGGCGTTCTGGGTCAACGTCCGGCTGTTCCTGATCGCCGAGGTCCTCATCCTCGTCTTCGGGCTCGTGCTGGCCGTCCTGCGGAGCCTGCCCGGCCCCGTCTTCTTCCCGGTCCGGCTGCTGGCGACGTTCTACGTCGACCTGTTCCGGGCGTTGCCGGGCATCCTCGTCATCTTCATGCTCGGGTTTGGGATCCCCGCCCTGGGGATCGCCGGCGTGCCGGTCGACCCGTTCTTCTGGGGCATCGTGACGCTCACCCTCCTGTACTCGGCGTATGTCTCCGAGGTCTACCGGGCCGGCATCGACTCGGTCCACCCCAGCCAGGATGCAGCCGCCCGGTCGCTCGGTCTCACGCGCGCCCAGTCGCTGCGGCACGTCGTCCTGCCCCAGGCGGTCCGGCGCGTGATCCCGCCCCTGCTCAACGACTTCATCGGGCTGCAGAAGGACACGGTCCTGATCTCGTTCCTGGGGGTGGTCGAGATCTTCCGGACGGCCCAGATCAAGCAGATGGCGACGTTCAACTTCACGCCCTATCTCGCGGTCGCGCTGGTGTTCATCGTCGTCACGTTCCCGCTGGCCCGCCTCGTGGACTGGCTCGTCAACCGCGACCGGTCGCGGGCCGCGGCGGGTGCGCGATGACCGTCCCCGAGGCGCTCCGGATCGAGGGCCTGCACAAGTCGTTCGGCGACCTCGAGGTGCTGCGCGGCATCGACCTGGTCGTCGCCGAGCACGAGGTCATCTGCCTCATCGGCGCCTCCGGCTCCGGCAAGTCGACGCTCCTCCGGTGCATCAACCTCATCGAGGAGATCGATGCCGGGCGGATCGTCGTGGGCGGCGAGGAGATCACCGCGCCCAAGGTCGACGTCAACCGGATCCGACGGCGGATCGGCATCGTCTTCCAGGCCTTCAACCTGTTCCCCCACATGAGCGTCCTCGACAACGTGACCCTGGGGCCGCGGAAGGCGCTGAAGCTGAAGCCGGCCCTGGCCGAGGAGCGAGGGCGGGCGATGCTCCAGCGCTTCGGCCTCGAGGAGAAGGCGCTCGAGTACCCGGATCGCCTCTCCGGCGGCCAGCAGCAGCGCGTGGCGATCGTGCGAGCGCTGGCGATGGAGCCCGACCTCCTGCTCCTCGACGAGGTGACGTCCGCTCTCGACCCCGAGCTGGTCGCCGAGGTGCTCAATGTCGTCCGCGAGCTGGCTGCCGGGGGCATGACGATGCTCATCGCCACCCACGAGATGGGGTTCGCACGCGACATCGCGAACCGGGTCTGCTTCCTGGACACGGGCAGGATCCTGGAGCAGGGACCGCCGGCGCAGATCTTCTCCGAGCCGCGCGAGGCGCGGACCCGGCAGTTCCTCAACCGCATCATCGAGGCAGGCCGGCTGTAGGCTCCGGCGGGCCGCGGGCCGGCGTGCGCGGCGGCGCACGGCGGAGGGCGTGGACCGGTTCAACGGTTCGGTGCCCGGACGGGAGTACCGCTCCACTCCCCACTCCGTTTGCTGGCGATCCTCCCAGCGAATGGAGGTGGGCGTCGCGCGGCGTCCCTGTTCGCTGACCGGACCGTAGGACCGCTGGAGGCCGAGTGGTGGCAGAGAGGACGGTGCACACGACCGCCGGGGCCGGGTGGCGGCAGCAAGGCCGGACCGGGTGGCGGCAGCAAGGCCGGACCGGAGGCAGAAAGGCCGGACCGGGTCGGACAGCGAGACCGGACCGGAGGCAGAAAGGCCGGACCGGGTCGGACAGCGAGACCGGGGAGTCCAGATCTGCGTGAGGCCGGGAACTCCTACCGGCCCGAGAGCGGCCCCCGGCAGGCGTCCACGAAGAACGCGAACAGCCGCTCGAACGCCCGGGGCGAGGACTCCGTGCGCTCGGGATGGCACTGCACGGCCATCCGGAACGGACCGGCCGCCGCCTCGAACGCCTCGACGAGGTCCCCGGCCGGACTGGTGGACCAGCCCGCCACGACGTACGCCGCTGCGAGGTCGGTTGCCCGCACCGCCTGGTGGTGGTAGCTGTTCACGGTGAGCACCGCGCCCCCGGCATTGACGGGGTTGAGGATCCGCGCCAGCCGCGATCCCGGCACCAATCGCAAGGGGTGGGCAAGCGCCGCTCCGTGACCCCAGCCCGGACCGGCGTGACCGTCCACGTGCTGGAGGAGTGTGCCGCCCGCGAACACGTTCATCGCCTGGAGCCCGCGGCAGATCCCCAGCACCGGCAGTCCGCGCGAGTCGGCCGCCGCGAACGCCGCCGCCTCGAGGGCGTCGCGCCCCGGATCGACCACCGTCGCCGCGTCCCGTGCCTGCCCGTACCGCGCGGGATCGACGTCCTCGCCGCCCGTCAGCAGCAGCCCGTCCATGGACGCGAACGCCCCCGCCCGCGTGGAATCGGACGCGGTCGCATCCAGCGGGATCGCCGTCGCCCCGTGGCGCGTCACGGCATCGACATAGAGGGCGTTCTTGCGGGCGGCAAGAGCCGGCTCGGTGCTCGCGGTTGCGACGGCGAGCGTGACGACGATCCGGGGCGAAGGCCCCGCGGCAGGTGACATGCTTCCGAGGATACCCGTGGCTCAGCCGGGCGATTCGGAGGCGTCGGAGGGGAGGGTCTCCTCGTCCTCGTATTCCTCGGAGTCGTCGGGGCTGGGTGTCACCTGCTCGCCGGTCTCACCGTCATCGACGGGTGGCTCGTACTCCTGGCCGGGAAGGACCCGCAGGACCCACCCGCGCTTGAGATTGTTGGGCTGGTAGTCCGCCGACTCCGGATCGAGCGACGGGTACTCGTCCCGGTTCCAGTAGGCGATGCTCCGGCCGCTGGTCTCGTACAGCCGGGCCAGCTTCGTCAGCGTGTCGCCCCGGACCACCGTGTGCAGGACGAAGGCCGGCCCCGGCGTCGGCGTGGGTGGCCCCGGCGTGGGTGTGGGCGTCGGCGGAGCGGATGGGGTCGGCGTGGGCGTCGGCGGGGGCGGTTGCGTGGGTCGGACCGAGGCAGGCAGGCAGGCGCCCGCAACCAGGGCCAGGGACGCCAGCGCCAGGGCCAGCGTCAGCGCACGTCCCGGTTGACGCGTGCCGGCCATGGCTACGCGTCCACCAGCGGCGGGTCCACCGGGGTCGGTTCGGACAGCGTGAACTCCGCCGCCAGGGCCACGCCCTCGAGGGCCGTCGCAATCCGTCCCCGGCCGCGGCGCTTGGCCACGAAGCACGCCCGGTCGGCCGCGAGCAGGATCGCCTCGGCGTCGGCCCCGTCCAGGGGGAACGCGGCGGTGCCGATCGAGGCGGACAGACGCACCCCCTCGGCCGCCCACGTGGTGCCGGGGGCACCGACGGCCTCGACGGCGACACGCACGCGCTCGGCCACGCCGGCCACGCCGAACGCGTCGCTGCGCGGCAGGAGGACGGCGAACTCGTCGCCGCCGTACCGGAACACCGCGTCCGAGTCGCGGGCGGCGCCGAGGATGGCCCGCGCGACCTCGCGCAGGGCCTGGTCGCCGACCTGGTGCCCGAGGGTGTCGTTGATCGCCTTGAACTCGTCGAGGTCGACCATGACGACGCCGAACGCCTCTCCGGCAGCCACGCTCTCGGCCAGCCAGTCCTTGAACGCGCCGTGGTTGAGCAGCCCGGTCAGGCCGTCGGTCCGGGCGCGCACCTCGGCGGCCTGGAACGACTCCGCGTTGCGCAGCGCGATGGAGACCTGCGCCGCGAACAGCTGCACCAGCTCGAACTCCCGCTGGTCGAAGGGGTCCTCGGTCCCGAGGCGCTCGAGGGTCAGCACGCCTGCGGCACCCTTGGGGCCGATCAGCGGGACGACGATCAGGCTGCCGTCGATGGCGCCGGTCTCGAGGAAGTGGTTGACGCGTGGGTCGTCGCGCTGGTCGTCGATCAGGACCGGCTCGTTGTGCTCCACGACCCAGGTCGCGATGCCGGTCTCGCCGGGCTCCCAGGGTGCCAGGTAGTGGTCGGCGTACACGCCGCGGGCCGTGAGGGGTCGGAGCATCTTGTTGGTGGCGTCGACCACCTCGATGGCGATGTTGTCGCAGTGGATCAGCGACCCGAGGCGGTCCGTGATCTGCTCCAGGACGGCACGCTGGTCAAGCGTGGTGAGGATGGACTCCGTGGTCCGCAGCAGCTCGCGCTGTGCCCGCAGCTGGCGCTCCAGCGCGCGCGACTGCTCGCGCAGCAGGAACGTGGCGTCGGCGTTGGCCATGGCCTGGGCGGCGAAGGATGCGTAGATGACCAGCAGCCGAAGGTCGTCCTCGGTGAACTGGCGGAGACCCTGTCTCGCGAGCACGACGACACCGAGGCAGGCGCCCTCGTGGACCATCGGCGCGAGGAGCAGGGACTCGTCCTGCTCGGCGTCGGTGCCGGGGATCGTGACTCCGCGCGGGTCGTGGGCGCTGTCGTCCACGAGCTGCGGAACCTTGAACTGGGCGACCCAGCCCGTGATCCCCTCGCCGACCGCCACCGAGAGCACCTCTGGTGTCTCCGCTCCGTAGACGAGCCCCTGGCCCTGGAAGGCGACCGGGAGCAAGCTCGCTTTCGTGGATCCGGTACACGCGGGCGTTGTCGTAGGTGATGAGCTGGCGGAGCTCGGTGGCGATCGCGATGCCGATGTCGTGCACGTCCGTGATGCCCGCCAGGCGAGCCCCAAGGCGCTGGATCGACTGGAGCTGCGCCGCCCAGGCGGCCATCCGGCTGAACGTGCGCGCGGATCGGACGGCGACCGCCGCGTCGCCCGCGAGCGCCTCGGCGGCGTCGAGGTCACCCTCGCGCCAGCGGTGGGATCGGTTGTGGGCCAGGTAGAAGACGCCGTGGAGGGCCTGGCCGTCGACGAGCGGGACCGCCAGCAGGCTCTCGACCCCCTCCTGGATGGCGGCCGCTCGGACCGGGCTGGACGACCGCGTGGTGTCCGGGCCAAGGAGCGCCACCGGGCGGCGCGACGGGAGATCGCGCACGCCTGCCCGGGCAAGCTCCTGCTCGCGGGCGGCCGCCAGGAACGCCTCGGAGAACCCCGTGCCACCGGGGGACGAGACGCGGCCCTCCGCGTCGCGGAGGATGACGGCGACCCGGTCCGCGCCGAACAGCACCCGGGCATGGTCGCAGAGGTCGCGGACGACGTCGGCCACGTCCAGCCGGGACGCCAGGTCGGTGGCGACGCGACGCAGGGCCTCGGAGCGCCGCAGGCGGCTCGTGGCCTGTTCCGCGGCGCCGGCGCCCCGCACCAGGACGCCCAGGGTCCGGGCGATCGCGGTGGCGAGCCTGCGGCCATCGTCGGGACCCAGCTCCATCGCGCCCGCGATCGCGAGCAGACCCCAGGGAGCCTCGCCGCCGGGGATCGCCACGAGCAGCTCGTCGGTGCCCATGCCCAGCACAGGGAGGGCGGACGGGTCACCGGGCCGCGCATGGATCGGTTCGGGGCTCTCCAGCGCCCGCGCGAACAGGCTCGGACCCCTGGGGATGCTGGGGGGTGCGCCTGCGGTCCCCTCCACGTCGGTGGCGCGGGCGACGAGGCCGCCCGGCCGCCGCTCCCAGATCCCGACGAGGGCGGCGCCGGTCGCGATTCGGATCCGGTGGCACGCCTCGTCGAGCGCGGGGTCGAGACCGGTCGGGAACGAGGCGACCTCCGCGAGGTCGGCCAGCAGGTCCAGACCGGCGGACGTCTCGGTCAGGGTGGAGGACTGGTCTCGCCGGATCCCCCGGGACGGGCCACCATCCGGACCGCCGGCCGAAACCGTGGATTCGGCCGCCGCAAGGAAGCGCTGGAGGTCTCCCAGGCGGTACCGCCGGTCGCCACGCTCGTTGATCCGGTAGTAGCGGAGGCGGCCCGCCTCGCTCCAGGCGCGGACCGTGTTCGCGTGCACCCCGAGAACCTGCGCCGCCCTCGTGACGGTGAGGGTCGCGTCGCCCGGGCGGGGGGTCCAGGTGCTGGGTGATTGACTGTGGGATTTGGTAGGCATGGCGGGTTGCCGAGACTGTCCCAGACTTCACAGGAGTTGCCAATAGGAAGATCGGCTCACTCCGCCTGCCCTGGCACTGGGTGCGCGGACGATCAGGCCCGGCTCCGACCCCCCGTTGCACGCACCCAGAGGAGCGTCGCGGCCAGCGCGACGACGCCGATCACGACGACGATGACGATCGCGAGCAGGGGGTCACCCACGAGGCCAGGCCCCTGTCCGGAACTGCGTGGGTCGCCGCCAGGGCCAGAGGTGGGCGAAGGGGACGCCGCGAGCACGGTCACGGAGGTCGCGAGCCAGGCGAAGGAGGACCCGAAGGCGATCGCGAGGGCGCGGACGCGATCAGGCCACCGCATCGATCAGCGCCCAGGCCACGCCGCCGAGCACGGCGGCGGTGCCGACGAAGAGGAGGAGGCTGATCGCCCGGGTCGTTCCCTGGCGCCCATCGGCGAGCAGGCGGATGGCCTCCTTCGGCTCGAGGTTCGTGAGGATGAGCGGCCGGTTGAGGCCTGGCCGGAGGATCGGACCACGCTCCGGGTCGACCGCCGGCACGCCGAGCACCAGCGCGTGATCCACGCTGCTCAGGAGGTCCAGGCGCAGGCGCGCGGGCGTCCCTGGGTCGGTGCCCTCGGGGACACGGTCGCCGAGGTCGGCGGCGACACCCACGGATTCGCGGGTGACCACCACCAGGCCGTCATCGAGCGCCTCGCCGTCCACGGCGATCCGGTCCAGCCCCTCGCTGATGGCGAAGGGGACGACCTCCCGGATGTCCTCGAACGCCGTCCACCGGCTCCCGTCCTGCAGCTCGAGCCGTCGGCGGCGCAGGACGAGCGGCCGATGGTCCTCGTCCTCGAGCGCCTCGTCCGCGTCCACCCGTCCGATGACACCGACGTAGCGCGGGGTCGCCTCGCCCGCGAGCGCGACCGCACGACCCACGGGCACGACCTTGGTGGCGGCGATGATCCGGCCGATGCGGGCTCTCGGACCCATGCTGCGCAGGAGTCCCCAGGCGACGACGACCGCGAGCATCCCGCCGACGATGAGGAGGATGGGGATCACGGCGTCGATGATCGCACACCGCGGTCGTGACGCTGCCGGAGGCGCGATCCGCGGGGAATCAGTAGCCCGAAGGAACCTACTCGACGCATGGACCTTGATGTCATCGCGGCCGTTAGCATCGCTCGGCCCCTTCGGGCTGGAATCAACGCTACGCGTGCGCACCCGCCGGGGTCAATGTACTTATCCACCCCGCACCGTCCAATCTGCGGGGAGTTGTCCACGAGCCATCAACGCGTTCACGACCGCTTGCCCCGGCGCAGGCGACGGCACCCACCCGCCCGCATGCGCCCGCCACCCGGCCACGTGCTCAGCCGGTGTCGCGCCCCGTGAGCGGGTCCAGCGCCCGGGCCTGACCGTCGAAGCTGGTGAGCACCAGCCGACCGCCGACGAGCTCGGCGTCCGTGACGACGTCGGAGTGCGCGACCCGCCAGCCGACCTCACCGTCGGCACGGAGCGCGAACGTCTCGATCTCGGCCTGGGCGATCACGTGGGGCAGTCGTGACGATCCCACGATCACGACGACGGGCGACGCGGACCGGTGGGCCCAGCGCAGGTCCCCTGTCCGTGCCTCGAACGCGTAGACGTGGAACCCGTACTTGACGAGCAGCAGGCCCTCGGTGTCCCAGAGGAGTCCTGCCGGCGAGTCGCTGATCAGCGATGCCAGCCGCACGGTCCACGGCCCCGCCGGCGTGTCGACCCTGATCTCGGCCCTGCAGCGGCGTTCCGGATCCGAGCCGGTCATCGCGCCAAGGTCCGTGAGCGGCCCGCCGGCCTCGGTCAGGGCGAACACGGCAGGACCGCCGCCGCTGCCCGCCCAGCGCATGGACGCCCGGATGGCGCCGGGGAACTGGATGACCGCGTGGCGCGGCTCGACGGCGGGCACGGGGTGCGGGCTACGCCTCCCCGCCCGGCAGTCGCGCGCCCTCGGGGTCGCCACCATCGGATTCCGCGGTCCCGAGACCCGCGCCCTCCGCGAGGACGTCGGCCCGGCGGCGCTCCTCGCAGATCGGTGCGACGTGGGCGTTGGACAGCATGCGCAGCGTGCCGGGCGCGACCGGGAACACGGTGGTCGCGGTTCCGGCGGCAGCCCACACGACCTGGAACCGGCCGAGGTCGGGGTCCATGACGACGCGCACCGGCCGCGCGAAGCCGATGGGCGGGATGCCGCCGATGGTGTAGCCGGTCAGGTCGCGAGCCTCGACGGCGGTCGCGCGACGGACATCGGGCACACCGGTCACCGCGGCGAGCCGGGCGAGGTCCACGCGGTTGGGGCCGGACACCAGGCACAGGATGGGCTCCAGGGCGCCATCCGCCTCCGGTGCCACGAAGACCAGCGACTTCACGATCTGGCCCAGCTCCGCGCCGACCGCGGCGGCCGCCTCCTCGGCGGTGTGCGTGGACTCCTCGAAGGCGTGGATGTCGAGGGTCACGCCCTTGCGGGAAGCGGCGTCCACGACCCGCTGGGTCGGCGTGGGCAACGGCGTCTCGGGCACGGTCCGAAGGGTACACGAACGCCCGGACGCCCCGCCGTCGCGGGCGAGTACGATCCGACCCATGTCCGACGCCCGTGTGCCTCACGAGCCCCGCCCCCGCCACGTCGTGGTGGTGGCCGACGGCGACGTCCCTCCGCGTGCCGCGCTGGATGCCGCCTGGCCCGGCTGGGACGCGGGCATGGTGGAGGTCCTGGCTGCCGATGGGGGCCTGGCCCGGGCCCGCGACCTGGGGCTGGAGCCGGTGCTGCTCGTGGGTGACATGGACTCGCTCGCCCCGGGGTTGCTCGCCGAGGCGGAGGCGACGGGCACTCCCGGTGCTCCGTGCCCGGGCGGACAAGGACGAGTCGGACACGGAGCTCGCCCTGTCTCGAGGCTGTCAGGCGTGGCGCGACCCGCGTGACGGTGCTGGGCGCCCTCGGCGGACCACGCGTGGACCATGCGCTCGCCAACGTGTGGCTCCTGGCCCACCCCGCGCTCGCCGGGGTGGACGTGACCCTGCTGGACGCCCGCTCGCGCCTGGTCCTCGTCTGCGCGCCCGGTCCGGACGACGCCCCGGTGCGCCGCCTCCTGCCCGGCCCGCCCGGTGCCATCCTGTCGCTCCTGCCCCTGGGCGGAGACGTGTCCGGCATCACGACGGTGGGGCTCCGCTACCCGCTGCGCGATGAGCCGCTCGTCACGGGTCCCGCGCGTGGACTGTCCAACGTCCGGGTCGCCCCTGACGCCGCCGTCACGGTTCGGCGCGGCCGCCTCCTGGTCGTGGAATCCGCGCCCGTGACGGGAGGGCTATCCTCCCGGACATGAGCATGCCGCAGGCCGGCGACCTGGCACCCGAGGTCGCGCTTCCCGACGAGCACGGCACGGTCCACCGCCTGGCCGACCGCCGCGGGTCGTGGACGGTGGTCTACTTCTACCCCAAGGACGACACGCCCGGTTGCACGACCGAGGCCTGCGGCGTTCCGCGACGTGAACGCGGACCTGGAGCGATTGGACGCGCGGGTCTGGGGCATCAGCCCGGACGGCGCGGGCAGCCACGCGGCGTTCCGGGCGAAGTTCGGCCTGCCGTTCACGCTCCTCTCCGACGAGGACCACGCGGTCGCCGAGGCATTCGGGGCGTGGGGCGAGAAGCGGAACTACGGCAAGACCTACATGGGGATCATCCGGTCCAGCTTCCTCGTCGGGCCGGACGGACGGGTCGCGAGGGCGTGGCCGAGCGTCAAGGCGGACGGTCATGCCGACCAGGTCCTCGAGGCGCTGCGGACCGCCAACGGCCCGGCCGGGTCCTGATCGAGGGCAAGAAGGAAGGCTTCGCCCGTGGGGGGAGACGAGCGAAGCCTCTGCGGCAATCTAGCACAATGGCCCCGGCGTCAAGGCGATGCCGCAGCCGATGGGAGGACCGGGCAGATCCGGCCGACGCTGAGGTGACACGAGCATGACCGAGACCGTGGTCCGGACCCCTCACGCGTGGCGGCCCGGGCGCTTCATGGTGATCGTCGCGCACCCGGATGACGCCGACTTCGGGCCCGCGGCGACGGCCGCCCGCTGGATCGACGAGGGCTCGGTGGGCTGGCTCGTGTGCTGTACGAGCGGCGATGCGGGCGCCGACGACTGGCGGACGGACCCACTGGAGCTCGCGGCGCTGCGGGAAGCGGAGCAGCGCACGGCGGCCGGGATCGTGGGCTACGCCGGCGTCTCGTTCCTGCACCAGCCCGACGGGGCCCTCGCGAACGACCTCGCCCTGCGCGAGCAGCTCGTGCGCCAGATCCGGACGTTCCGGCCGGATGCCGTCCTGACGGTCGACCCGGAGACGCTGTTCTACGGGGCCGGCGGCGTGAACCACGCCGACCACAGGGCGGCCGGGATGGCCGCCGTCGACGCCGTCTACCCCGCCGCCCGCAACGCGCTCGCCTTCCCGTGGCTTGCCCGCGACGGCCTCGAGCCCCACGTGGTCCGGCGGCTGTACCTGTTCTGGTCGAACCATCCGTCCGCATGGGTCGATGTGACCGCGACCCTGGACCGCAAGCTCGACGCGCTGCGAGCCCACCCGAGCCAGATCCGCCATCCCGAACGGCTCGAGCCGCGCATCCGCGAGTGGGCGGCCGACGAGGGCGCTGCGATCGCCGGGACGGCCGCGGAGGCGTTCCGCGTCATCGTGATCGAGGAGGACGCGATCGAGGAGCAGGGCCCGACGCACGTGACGCCCCCGCAGACCGAGGGCGGCGACCCGGTGGCGGGCTGACCCCGCCGGCGGCCTACGGCGCGAGCAGCGCCGGTCGGACCCGCCCCCAGGCGTTCCAGAGATCGGCGAGCTCGGCGGCCCGACCACCGAGCGCGTCCACCATCCGGCCCAGCGAGAGGTCGTCGGCCTGGTCCGCGAGCCACTCGTCCGCGGCGACGACGACGCCCTCGTAGAGCCCGGCCAGCTCCGCCTCCCGCGGCCAGGTCCGGATCCGCATCCGATCGAGGCCGGCATAGCCCACGGCGAGCGACAGGTCGCGCGCGGCGGGGACGCGCTCGTCGGCGAAGCCGCCCATCCCGTCGTAGCGGAACCCGAGGGCCGACAGGGCACCCACGATGTCACGTGCCTCGCGGGGTTCGAACAGCCGCCAGAACGGGTGGTCCTCCGCGACGTCGAGGTAGCCGGCTTCGATGGCCCGGCCCGAGATGGCATTCACCAGGCGGGAGATGCGGAGACCCCAGTCGCGTTCGGCAGCCGCGTCGCCCGCGGCGAGGGTCGCGACGAGGCGGTCGCGGGCATCGCGGTCGCCGTGGAGGACGCGGATGATCACCGACGTGCCGGTCAGGAGGTCGCCGATGCCGGCCCCGCGGACGGATCGGGCATGCCGGCGGGCTCTCCCGGCCAGATGCCGTCGAAGGGGTGGGGCTCCTCGGCGGGCGGGGGCGGGACCTCCCTGGCTCGCGCCTCTGCCTCCTCGCACTCGGCCAGCGACGCGCGCGCCTCCTGGCAGCCGGCGTCCGCGCTCTCGGATGAGATCCGCGCTGCATCCGCCTCCGCGGAGAGCCGCTCCAGGGCCGGCAGTTGGGCTCGCAACTCCGCTCTGCCGGCCTCGAGGACCCGCTGGGCCTCGCGGACCGCGCCGTTGAGCTCGTTGATCCTCGTCAGCCAGGTGCGCGCGGCGGTCTCGGTGTCGTCAGGGCTCCCGAAGCGGTCGCTTGCCGCCCGGAACTCGGCGTGGAGGCGGTCCTTCTCCGCTGCAACACGGCGCGGGTCCGCCGTGGATTCGGCCCGGTCGACGCGGTCGCGGAGGATGTCGTAGGTGCGCTGCGCCTCGCGCAGGGCGTCAGCCGCGCGTCGGGCCTGGTCGCGGGCGACGTCGGCCAGGGCGCACCGCTCGTCGAGCATCCTGCGCGGCCCCGCGCACGGCCCCGCGTCGGGCGCGGGCACCGGGAGCACGACCCCGGGATCAGGCACGCCCGTGGGCTGATCGGAGGCAGGTCCCGCCTGCGTCGTCGTGGGGGGGATCGGGTCAGCGGGTCTGTCGGTGCTCACGGGCGTCCACCCTGGTCCGCGACGGGCCTTGGCATCGCCGGGGTCGTGAAGGGGTCGTCCCTGCCTGGCCGTTCGAGCCCGGACCGGGCGAGCACCGTCGGGCGGAGCTCAGCCATCACGGGCCACAGATCCCGGCCGGAGGCGGCAGCCGCCATCGCGACGGGCACGGCCACGGCCGTCGCGGGCACCGTGGCCGGAGGCGATGGAACGCGCGTTCTGGTGATGGCGACCGTCCCCGGCTCGCCCGCGACCGGGCCGGAGCCCGCGCCCCGCCCGGTTGCCCAGGCCAGGAAGAAGGCATCCGCGTCCGGCGACCCGGGGATGACCCCCGGGTGCGCGGTGTCGTACGGGACGGCGAGCGTGTGCGAGCGACGGGCGGGGATCGCGTTCGGGGTGATCGTCAGGCGCACTTCGCGCCGCGGGGCGAGACGGGAGCCGGAGGCCTGCACGAGCGCCGCACCGATGGCGGCGCCGAGCACCAGACCGAATGCCAGGAACGCGATCTCGGAGGGGCTCACGGCTCTCCTGTGCCACCCGGCTCTCGAGAACTCCGGGTTCGGGTCAGCGTAGCTGCGCCCGTGGGTCGCGTCAACCTCACTCCACCGCCCCTTGTGACCGGCGCCGGGTGTCGCAGGGCTCCCGAAGCCGCGCGGCGCACGCCCGGTTCCTTGCAGTTCCGCCGTCCGAGCCGTCGCGATCCGGCCGATCGGGCCCCCGGAGCGGTCCAGGTTGGCCCCCTTTGCTGTGCACGGCGGCTCTCGGCTTGGTAATCTGCCCCGCGTCGGCGGTCCGCACCGCCGTGGTTCCCGTCGCCCAGCCCCGAGCGCCAGGATAAGAGGCCCGTCCCCTTCGTGACCCTCGATCAGACCCAGGAGTTCCTCGTCCAGCCCGTGGACGCGTCCTGGCTCCAGTGCAACATCGAGTGCCAGGAGGCCTGTCCCGTCGGCACCAACTGCCGGGGCTACCTCAACCTCGCCGCCGAAGGGCGGTTCGAGGAGGGGTACATCCTCGCCCGCGAGCCGAACCCCGTTGCGGCGATGTGCTCCTACGTCTGCTCTGCCCCCTGCGAGCGTGCCTGCCGCCGGGGCGACATCGACCGCCCGCTGGCCATCCGCGCGATGAAGCGCTTCCTCGTGGAGTGGCACGAGGCCTCGGGCATCCCGGATGTCATGCCCGCCATCACGCCGCGCGAGGAGCGTGTCGCCGTGATCGGCGCCGGCCCCGCGGGCCTGGCGGTCAGCAGGGAGCTGGCGACGCGCGGCTACCAGGTGACCGTCTTCGACAGCCTGCCGTTCGGCGGCGGCACGATGCTCATCGGCGTCCCGGCGTTCCGCCTCCCGCGCGAGGCGATCGAGATGGACGTCCGCCTGGTCGAGCGCCTGGGCGTGACCTTCCGCTTCGACACGACCGTCGGCATCGACGTCCCGTTCGAGGAGCTCCAGCGGGACTTCGACGCGATCGCGATCACCGCGGGCGCCATGAACCCGGTCTACCTGGACGTCCCGGGTGCGGACCTCGACGGCGTCAGGTACGGCATCGACTTCATGAAGGTGGCCAACCTGGGCCAGGAGCTGACCGTCGGCAAGAACGTCGTCGTCATCGGCGGCGGCTACACGGCCATGGACTGCTCGCGCACGAGCCTCCGCTACGGGGCCGAGAACGTCACCATCGCGTACCGGCGCACCCGCTCGGAGCTGGTGGTCGACGAGGAGGAGCTGGGCGAGACGGAGCGCGAGGGCGTGCGCCTCGAGTTCCTCGTCAGTCCCATGGAGCTCCTGGGCGAGGACGGCCGGCTGACGGGCGTGCGGTTCATCCGCAACAAGCTGGGCGAGCCGGACGCCTCGGGCCGCCGTTCCCCGGTGCCCATCCCGGGCTCCGAGTTCGTGGTCCCGGCCGACACCGTCATCCCGGCGGTCTCGCAGGCGGCGGACCTCTCGTTCCTGCCGGTGGACGGCGCGTTCGAGGTCAACCGCGGCCGCATCAAGGTGGACCCGGCCACCTATGCCACGAACGTCCGCGGTGTCTTCGCGTGCGGCGACTTCGTGACCGGCCCCACCACGCTGATCGAGTCCGCGGGCCACGGCAAGAAGGCCGCGTACGCCATCGACCGCTACCTCGCCGGCCGGACGGACGTCACGGTCACGCCGAACGTGAAGATCACCAGCTCCTGGCGCCACGACATGCCGGAGTTCTACGACGTCCTGCCGCGCCAGCACATCCCGATGGTGGACCTGCCCGCGCGGATGCCGTCGGTGGATCCCACGGTCAACTTCTCCACCCCCGTGGAGCTGGGCTACGACACGACGGCGGCGGTGGCCGAGTCCACGCGCTGCCTCATGTGCAACTACAACATCTGGTTCGACCCGTTCCGGTGCGTGCTGTGCGGCGCCTGTGCCGACGTGTGCCCGGAGGGGGTCATCCACATGGTGGACGTGAACCAGCTCAAGACCGAGGGGCTGCTGCCCGAGATCGAGGAGGCCTACGGCTGGTCGCAGGGGGCGGCCATGATCCTCGACGAGGAGCGCTGCATCCGCTGTGCCCTGTGCGTCAAGCGGTGTCCCTTCGATGCCATCACCATGGAGCGGTTCGAGCTCCACGAGATCTCGAGCGACGGACGGCTCTACAAGGAGTCGTATCGTGATGCCCAACTCGCCGGGACCGCCGGCGTGGCAGGAGGAGCGTAGGTGAGCTTCCTGGAGCGGGTCGACCAGAGCATCCGGCGCAGCCCGGTGTGGCGGTCGATCTTCCGCAACCCGTACCCGGACGACGAGCGGTCGCGCGCGTACGCGGTCATGAACAACGTGTTCCTGCACCTGCACCCGGTGCGGGTCCGGCAGCACGCGGTCAAGTTCGCCTACACGTTCTGCCTGGGCGGCCTGTCGTTCTTCCTGTTCCTGGTGCTGACGGTCACGGGCGTCTACCTGATGTTCTTCTACATCCCGTCGGACACCCAGGCCTACTCGAACATCCTCGACATCCAGTCACGGGTCACGTTCGGCCTGCTGACCCGGAACATCCACCGGTGGGCCGCCCACCTGATGGTGTTCTTCGTGTTCCTGCACATGATGCGGGTCTTCTACCACGGGGCCTACAAGCCGCCGCGCGAGTTCAACTGGGTCGTCGGGGTCGTGCTCCTGTTCCTGACGATCATGCTGAGCTTCACGGGCTACCTGCTGCCGTGGGACCAGATCGCGTACTGGGCCATCACCATCGGCAGCAACATGGCCGGCTACGCACCGTTGTTCAACACCCCGTCCAAGCTGCTGCTCCTGGGCGGCATCGAGGTGGGCCAGAACACGCTGCTGCGGTTCTACGTGCTCCACATCATGGTCTTCCCGCTCGTTGCGGCCATCTTCCTCGCGGTCCACTTCTGGCGGATCCGCAAGGACGGTGGCATCAGCGGCCCGCTCTGAGCCGAGGGCCCACGAGATGACCGACACCAAGGCGCCGAACGAGACGCGGGTCGTCCTGCCGGTCGATCCGGCGCGTCGAACCGAGATCGACAAGCAGCGCGTGCCCATGGCGGCGCGCCCGTACCGCCTGCTGGCGCTGGTCAAGCAGGACGCCGTCGTCCGGGTCCAGAAGGAACCCGACGACACGGTCATGACCTGGCCGCACCTGCTGGCCATCGAGTTCATGGCCGCGGCCGTGATGAGCGTCTTCCTGCTGATCATGGGGCTGATCATGAATGCCCCCCTCGAGGACCTCGCGAACGGCAACGTCACCCCCGCCGTGGCGAAGGCGCCGTGGTACTTCCTGGGCCTCCAGGAGCTGCTGGCCTACTTCCATCCCACCGTCGCCGGCGTCCTGGTCCCGACCTTCGTGCTCGTCGGGGCGGCGCTCATCCCGTTCATCGATCGCGCCAACATCCTGGCCACGCGGCCGTCGGACCGGAAGACGGCCGTGGTGCTGTTCTCCCTGTTCGCCGGTCTGGGCCTGTTCGTCACCTTCGTCGGGATCTTCTTCCGGGGTCCCGGCTACGCGTTCGTCATCCCGTACCTCGAGTTCTTCTCGATCGGGACGCCGGGCCTTCATTTCGCCCTCTGATCCGAAGGAAGCCGGAGTCATGAGCAACTACCAGGTCGAACCGGCCAACAAGCCCCAGGCGCTGACCACCGAGGCGATCAAGGCCGTTCGCCACGAGCAGGTCAAGGGCGTCTCGCGCCGGGAGCTGCTGCGTGGCTCGCTGGCCGCGGGCCTGGGCATCTGGCTCCTCGAGGTCACCGCCGGCACGATCGGCTTCCTGTGGCCCAATCTCGAGGGCAAGTTCGGCGGCGACGTCCTGATCGGGACGCTGGATGACGTCAAGGCCGCCGTCCCCGACCTGCCCGTCGACCAGGGCTTCCCGGCCTACTTCTCGTCGGCGAAGGCCTTCGTCATCCTGATCAATCCCAACCAGCAGGCGTTCATCCCGGGCGAGGACTCCACCGGTGAGGGCATCTCCGTCAACGTCCGCGCCCTGTACCAGCGCTGTCCCCACCTGGGCTGCAAGCCCAATGCCTGCGAGAAGAACTTCTGGCTCGAGTGCCCGTGCCACGGGTCGCGCTACGACCGACTCGGCGTCAAGGCGGCGGGCGACCAGTACGGCCCCGCGCCGCGCGGCATGGACCGCTTCGCCGTCAAGGTTGACGGCGCGGGTGCCCTGACGATCAACACCGGCAAGATCACCCTCGGCCCACTGCCCGTCGCGCTGGGCCAGCCCGGGATCATCCCGCCGCTCACGCCCACCGGCTGCATCTAGTCCGTTGCCCGCCTGCACGCCTGTCCACCGAGGAGACCGATGACCGACCAGCCCGGACGCCCGCCCGAGGAGCGTCTGCCCGCGCCGCGGCCGTCGTCCGCGCCGGTCCCTGCCGACCGCTTCTCGGCGCCACCGGCGGCCCACCGCAACGACCTCACGCCCGAGCGCGCCGGCCGGATCGTCCGCCAGTCCGCGAACGCGCGGTGGGTGGGCTTCCTGGCCGTGACGGTCGTCGTGCTGTTCGTCATGGGCTACTACTTCTACGAGGTCGGGCTGCCCGGTGGCATGAGCGAGCCGCGGCTCGACCAGGCCTCGAACGACCTCCAGGTCGTGGCCGTGGAGCGCGGCTACAACCTGTACCAGGCGAACTGCGCGCAGTGTCACGGGGTCGATGGCGAGGGTGGGATCGGCCCCATCCTTAACGACCAGTCGAAGCTCTTCGCCCACCTCAACCCGCAGTACCTCCGGACCGTCCTGACGGCCGGCGGCCGGTACGTGTGCGGCAACCCGGACAGCATCATGCCGGTCTGGTCGAACACCGGGAACCCGCCCGGCCCGTTCAACTACAAGGACATCGAGTACGTCATCGCGTTCATCCGCGCCCAGCAGGGGCAGGAGTTCCGGGTGATGGATCCGGCGTACTTCGAGCCCGTGGTGGATCCCGTGACCGGCCAGGAGAAGACGTTCGAGGGCTGGGTCGATCCCAACTGGCAGCCCGAGCCCGGCGCGACACCCGTTCCCGCCTGCTGGTCCGATGCGTTTGCCGTGCCGGCATCACCCGCTCCTTCGGGTGGCCCGGCCGCGTCCGGAGAGCCGGGCGCGTCGCAGGCCCCGGCCAGCGAGGTCGTCAAGATCTCCGCGCTCAACATCACCTTCGAGCAGGATGAGGTGTCCGCCCCCGCGGACGCCCCGTTCCAGATCGAGTTCGACAACAAGGACGCGGGGACCCCGCACAACGTCGAGATCAAGGACGCGAGCGGCCAGAGCGTGTTCAAGGGCGAGATCTTCAACGGCGTCGCCGTCAAGACCTACGACGTCCCTGCCCTGGCAGCGGGCGCCTACCAGTTCGTCTGCACGGTGCACCCGAACATGATCGGCACGCTCAAGGTGGGAGGCTGACGTCATGGCCCAGACCGCCCTCCCTGCCCCGCAGCACGTGACCCCAAGGCGCCGAGCGTTCTTCGGCCTGTTCAACGCCGACGGCTGGCCGTGGTCGTTCGTCAAGGCGCTCTTCTGGTTCGTGGTCATCATCGTGATGCTGGGCTACATCCCGGACCGCGCGTACTACTTCACCGTCCAGCGGACGGTGGACGTCGGCCTGCTGGCCTGGTCGCCGGTCAACCTCTGCCCGCCGGAGAACACGACGCTGCCGTGCCCCGTTCCGGCCGGCGCGACGATGCCCTGGTACCCGGGGCCCGCCGAGGCCTCGCTCCCGGCCCCACGCACCGACGGTTCGGCCGGCGTGATCGGACTGACCTACGTCTACGCCGGTGGCTCCGATGGCAGCGCGCCGTCCGCCGACACCTTCGTGTCGACGGCGGTCGGGACCGGCAACATCGACAAGTGGGCCGCCGGTCCGGCCCTGCCCGAGGCGCGTGCGGACGCGGCGTCCGTCGTGTCCGGCAACACGCTGTACGTCATCGGCGGGTACGGGCCGGACGGCCAGCCCACCACCACCGTGTTCAGCCTGAAGGTGGAGAACGACGGCAGCGTCGGCGCGTGGGCGACCGAAGAGGCCGCCGCGCTCCCCGAGCCGCGCGCCGGCGCGTCTGCGGTGACGGTTTCGGACGGCCTCGTCCTCCTGGGCGGCACGGACGGCACCGCTGCGACGCGGAGCGTCTGGAAGAGCACGATCGACAAGACCGGCGCCCTCGAGAAGTGGGTGCCGCAGTCACCGCTGTTCGAGGAGAACGTCTCGGGCGTCGCGGCCCACATCGGCGACGTCATCTTCCTGGTCGGCGGCCGCAACAAGGACGGCGCCGTCGTGGCCACGGTCCAGCAGGGCCTCGTAGGTGGCGAGAACGCCTCGCCGGAGGATCCCAACGCCATCGTCGCCCTGTGGCGCGCGAGCGAGCAGACCAACCTGCCCTTCCCGCGGGCGAACATGTCCGGGTTCACGGCCAACGGCGCGCTCTATGTCCAGGGCGGCACCGACGGAAGCAGCCCGCGCGGCGAGACCCTGTGGGCCGTCCCCGACGCCGAGGGCGTGATCCCCGAGTGGCACTCCCTAGCCGCGACCGACCTCGGCGAGGGCCTCGAAGGCTCGTCCGCCGTCGTCTCGGGCTCCCATGCCTTCCTGTTCGGCGGGACGACCTCCGCGGGTCCCACCGCCGGCGTCGCCCGCACCAACCTCGCACCGCAGGAGCCGTTCTTCCGGCTGGGCGTCCTCGGGGCGACGCTGCCTGCGCTCCAGCTGCAGGGAGAGGTCGGTCAGCAGATCGGCTACCTCAACGCGGCGGGCGTGGGCACGATCAACTTCATCCTCCTGATCCTGATCGGATACCTGTACAACCGCCCGGAGAAGGTGCGGGCCTTCATGGCCAAGCGCAGGCGCAAGAAGAGCTGATCCGAGGGATCGCCGCCGCTCATCGGCCGCCGGCTCCGCCGGCGGCCTTCGTGTGTCCGGTCGGGGGCTGCCCGGAAGTCCGGTCGGGGGCGGCCCGGGAGGCGGATCCGGCCTGGGGGTTCCCCAGTTCGGCGGCCGGAGCCCGCCCTGGGGGCCGGAGTCCGCCCTGGGAGCCGGATCCCGCCCTGGGAGCCGGTTTCGGCCTCGGGATGGAGCGTCAGCCGGGGAGCTGACCCTCGCCCGGCTCGACGGGGCCGCGCCTGACCGGCAGGCCCATGCGCTGCCAGCCGTCGATGCCGCCGGCGACGTTGCCCACGTCCTCCCAGCCCTGCTGGAGGAGGTAGTTGGTGACCCCCGTGGAGCGGCTGCCCGACTGGCACATCACCAGCAGCGGCCGGTCCTTCGGGATGTCCTGGAGTCGCACGCCCAGCTGGGACATCGGGATGAACAGGCAGTCCTCCACGCGGACCGAGCGGAACTCGTCCAGCTCTCGGATGTCCAGCAGCAGCGCTGGCCGCACGGGGTCCCGGCGCCGGATGTCGGCGTAGAGCGGGTCGAGGGCGGGGATGGCCATGGGCCGGTTCATGCGCTCGGAGTCCTCCGGATCACGGGTGCTGGGATGGTCGCGATGATGTCTGGTTCGGCGAGGCGGGCGTCGAGGTCCGCGAGAAGCGTGGCGATGTCCACGCCCCAGGCGGGCGCCACCGGTTCGGCAGAGCGACCAGGTGGCGCCGGGCACCCTCGAGGTTCTTCACGATCCCCGCCGGGTTGCCGCGCACCGCGTGGACGTACCCCGCCGCGACCTTGATCAGGCCCTGGTGGAGGGCGCGCTCGGCCAGGTCGTCGCTGCCCATCCAGGCGGGCTCCAGCGCCTCGTGGGCCTCGAAGTAGTCACCACGGGCGTAGGCGGCGAGGCCCGCCTCGAACGCCTCACGGCGCGCGGCCGCGGGTAGCGGCCGGTAGGCCTTGTCGCGATCGCCCTGGCGGATCAGACCGGCACCGGGCGCGGACCGGGTGGTGGGCATTGCAGGAGTGTACCGGCGCGTACCGCGAGACCCGGCGATCAGTCCCCGGCGATCAGTCCCCGGCAGTCAGCCCCGGAGATCAGCCCAGCGCGGCGCCGTCCGGGAGGGCTGCGAGCGGCTGCCGTCCCGCGAACCCAGCATCGATGGCATGCCAGTGCTCGACCCGCTCCTCGCCCAGGCGCCAGCACAGCCAGACCGGGCGGCCCGCGGCGAGTGCCGGAAAGTCCAGCAGGCCCGTGGCGATGTCGCGCAGCACGATGTCGCGCTCGTCCATCCAGGCGACGTCGGCCGCCATCTGGTCCACGATCCCGCTCATCCTCAGGCGCAGCCGACGCAGCTCGGGGTCGTCGCCGTCCGGCAGGGCGGCGTCCGCGGCCAGGTCGCTCGCGAGCTCGCCCTCCCGTGCCCGGAAGGCATCGCGCAGGCCGACGAGCTCCAGGCGCTGCTCGCCCAGGCGTGTGACGACCGTGACGAGCTCGGGAACCAGTGCGCTGGCGTCGGCGGGACCGTAGAAGCGGGACACGATCCGATTGTAGCCAACGGCCCCGGGACTGCCCTTGGAGGTGTCCGGATCGGCCGCTCGACTCGCCCGGCTTGAAGGCGCCCGCTACCATTGGGCGGTACGGAACTGGCCCCACGGGGCCATTGCCGGCCCGGCGTCCGTGGTGGAGGCTTGGGCCATCGCCCCCTGGAGGTCCTCCTGATCCTCGCCAACCCGCCCACCGTCGACGCTCCCGACCGGCCGGCACGACGCGGCAGGCTGCTGGCGCTCGCTGCCGCCGGCCTGGCCGCGCTGATGGTGCTCACTCGCGGCCGTGGCGATCGCGCCGACGCCCGCGATCGGTGCGACCTCGCTTGCTGCCCGCTGCGACGGGGTCAAGCTGCGGACGAAGCCCACCACGACCGCCCGCACGCTTCGCAGCCTGTCCGCCGGGGCCAAGGTCACGGCGGTGGCCAAGGTCAGCGGCAGTCGCTGGTCGGTCCGGTGCGCCGGCAGCTCCTCGTCGGGGTCGTCATGGTGGCGGATCACCTCGATCAACGGCAGAAGCGTCAAGTCGCTGTACGGCGTGAGCTATGTCTATGGCGCCACGGGCCTGTTCAAGACCGCGATCACGCCCGCGACGCTCGAGGCTGCCTGCGGGGGCGTCAGCCTCCGTACAGGCCCCAAGACCACCGCCACCGCTCAAGCGCAACCCTGGCCGCGGGCACCGACGTCAAGGTGTACGGCACGGTGACCGGCGCCTCGTGGAAGGCGACGTGCAACGGGTCCGCCTCATCGGGGACCACGTGGTACCGGATCACCCACATTGCCGGGGTGTCGGTGAAGACCCGCTACGGCGTCACCTACCTCTACGGCGCGAAGGGCCTGTTCCGCGCGCCGACCCCGACCCCCAAGCCCACGCCGACCCCGACCCCAAGCCGACCCCCACGCCCACACCGCCCCCGACACCCGTACCGGCCCCCACCTCGGCACCGACGGCGACGCCCGCCCCCACGCCCGCGCCCACCCCCAGCGCCTGGGCCAACTACACCCAGGGCATCGACATCAGCCACTGGCAGGGGACCATCGACTGGGCGAAGGTCGCCGCGTCGGGCAAGCGCTTCGCGTTCATGAAGGCATCCGAGGACGACGACTTCGTCGACGACCGATACCAGACCAACCGCGCCCAGGCCAAGGCCAACGGCCTGTTCGTGGGCGCCTACCACTTCGCGCGGCCCGAGCTGCCGCCCAGCGAGCTGGCCGGTGACCCGACCATCGACGCGATCGCCGAGGCGGACCACTTCATCGACACCGCGACCCCGCAGTCCGGCGAGCTGATCCCCGTTCTCGACCTGGAGCAGACGGGCGGCCTGGGCGTGACGGACCTGCGGCTCTGGGTCCGGGCGTTCCTGGAGCGGGTCTACGAGCGCACGGGGGTCCGGGCGGCGATCTACGTCTCGCCCAGCTTCTGGTCCAGCAAGATGGGCAACGACCCGACGTTCGCCGCCGACGGCTACCAGACCCTCTGGATCGCCCACTGGACCACGGCCGCCGGCCCCACGCTCCCTGCGAGCAACTGGGGCGGGCTGGGCTGGACGTTCTGGCAGTACACGTCCAGCGGCACGGTCCCCGGCATCAGCGGACGCGTCGACCTGGACTTCTACCGGAGCGCCGACTTCTGGCCGGTCCTCATCCCGTAGGCCGCCTCCGCCGCCAGGGTCGCTCGCCGGCGGCGCGACGGTCGCCGACCGCGGACGACCCCGTAGACTGCTCGCCACATGGAGACCAGCGCCGCGGCACCCTCGACCAATCCCCTGATCGACCGGATTCGCGCGTCCGTCATCGGCGAGGACGAGGCCGTCGCCGGGCCATATGGGATCCGGCGCGTCACCTACGCCGACTACACCGCCTCCGGCCGCAGCCTGTCGTTCATCGAGGACTACATCCGCGAGGCGGTGCTGCCGCTCTACGCCAACACCCACACCGAGTCGTCGGGCACGGGACTCCAGACGTCACGGTTCCGCGAGGAGGCACGGCGCCTGGTCCTCGACGGCGTCGGGGGCGACCCCGGGCGTCACGCGGTGATCTTCTGCGGCTCCGGGTCCACCGCGGCCATCAACCGGCTCGTGGACGTCCTCAACCTGCGCATCCCGGCCGATCTCGACGACCGATGGGATCTCGCCTCCCGGATCCCCGCCGACCAGCGTCCCGTCGTGTTCATCGGCCCCTACGAGCACCACAGCAACGAGCTGCCGTGGCGGGAGTCCATCGCGGACGTGGTGATGATCCGCGAGGACCGCGAGGGCCACATCGACCTCGCCGTGCTGCGGGAGGAGCTGGAGCGACACGCAGACCGCCCGCTGAAGATCGGGTCGTTCTCGGCGGCCTCGAACGTGACCGGGATCGTGTCCGACACCCAGGGGATCTCGCGCCTCCTTCATGAGCACGGGGCGCTCTCGTTCTTCGACTTTGCGGCGGCGGCGCCCTACGTGGCCATCGAGATGGACCCGGACGGCGACCCGCTCGCGGCCAAGGACGCGGTGTTCATCTCGCCCCACAAGTTCATCGGCGGGCCGGGCACGCCGGGCGTGCTCGTGGCGCGCCGGGAGCTGTTCCGCAACCGCGTGCCTTCGGTGCCGGGTGGTGGGACGGTCGCGTATGTCAACCCCGTGGAGCACGTCTACCTGACCGACATCGAGCACCGCGAGGAGGGTGGCACGCCCGCCATCGTGGAGTCGATCAGGGCGGGCCTCGTCTTCGGCCTGAAGGCCGCCGTGGGGGTCGAGGCGATCCGCGAGCGCGAGGAGGCGTTCATCCGTCGGGCACTGGAGCGCTGGGAGGCCAATCCCAACATCGAGATCCTGGGCAGTCACGAGGCCGAGCGGCTGTCGATCGTGTCGTTCGTCGTGCGCCACGAGGGCCGCTACCTCCACCACAACTTCGTGGTCGCGCTGCTCAACGACCTGTTCGGGATCCAGTCGCGGGGTGGCTGCTCGTGTGCGGGGCCGTACGGGCACCGGTTGCTCGGGATCGACCTGGAGACGTCGCACGAGTTCGAGCGCGAGATCTCCCGCGGCTGCGAGGGGATCAAGCCCGGCTGGGTCCGGGTCAACTTCAACTACTTCATCAGCGAGGCGGTGTTCGAGTTCATCCTCGACGCCGTTGACCTCGTGGCGAGCGAGGGCTGGCGGCTCCTGGCCGACTACGAGTTCCTGCCCGCCACCGGCCTGTGGCGGCACCGCGATGGAACACCGGAGCCGCCGCTGTCCCTGCACGACATCAGCTACCAGGACGGCGTGATGACCTGGCCGTCCCATCGTCACCACGAGCCGGAGTCCCGGCTCGCCGAGTACGTCACGGAGGCGCTGAGGATCCTGGCCCTGCCGCCGCGCGTGCTCACGGCGCCCACGATCCCACCCGGAGGCGTCGGCCCGGACTTCGAGGCCCTGCGCTGGTTCCTGCTGCCCGAGGACGTTGCCATCGAGGCCGCCGGAGATGCCGGGGCCGCAGCTGGTGCCGGGGCCGCGGACATGGCGGGCGGAGCCGGTGGCTAGGACCCCTGCGGTCCTCGGGCTGGATCTCGGGACGAGCGAGGCGAAGGCGGCACTGGTCGGGCTGGACGGACGGCCGCTGGGGCTGGGGCGCGGCACCTACCCGACGGACGTCGGTGCTGACGGGCGGGCCGAGCAGGATCCTCGCGACTGGTGGGCCGCACTGGCGGAGGCGACGCGCCCGCTTGCGGGCGAGCTCCAGGATGCCGACGTGCTGGCCGTCTGCGCCGTGGGGCAGGGTCCGACGCTGGCTGCCGTGGACGAGGCCGCACGGCCGGTGAGACCGGCTGTCACCTGGCAGGACCGGCGAGCCGGGGCAGGGGGGTACGGGCTGCTGCCGCGCATGGCCTGGCTGGCTCGCGAGGATCCGGAGCGTGCCGCGCGGGCGCGGTGGCTCCTGGCCTCGTGGGATGCGGTTGGCCTGTGGCTCAGCGGCGAGGCCGTGACCACCGTCCAGGTCCACGAGACGGTGCCGTCGCCGGAGGCGCTGGCCGCGGCCGGCGTCGCAGGCGACGTGATCGCGCCCGGACTCGCCTTCGGGTCGCGGTTGGGATCGCTGCGCCCGGACGCGGCCGCGGCGCTGGGGCTCACGGGGGGCATCCCCGTGATCGCGGGCGTCAATGACGGAGCCGCGTCCATGCTTGGTGCCGGGCTCCGCGCGCCGGGCGATGCCGTCGACACGGGCGGCACGTCCGGCGGGATCGCGATCTATGTCGATCACCCGGTTTCGGTGGGGCGGTCGTTCTTGTCCCCCGCACCGCTTGCGGGGCTGTGGGTCGTGGGCGGGGCGATGGCCGCGCTCGGTGCATCGGTGGACTGGATGCGGACCGCGGTGCTGGGCGATCGCTGGACGCCTGACGAGCTCTTCGCGGCGGCTGCCGGGGTTGCGCCCGGCGCCGACGGGCTCGTGTTCCTGCCGTACCTGGCTGGCGAGCGTGCGCCGGTCTTCGACGAGGAGGCGCGGGGCGTGCTCTTCGGGCTCACGCTGGCCCACGGCCCGGAGCACCTTGCCCGCGCGGCGCTCGAGGGTGCCGCATTCGCGATGCGGCACGTCGCCGAGCCGCTGGCCGCTGCCGGGGCGCCGGTCCGGGAGCTGCGTCTGGCCGGCCGGCCATCTGCGGGTGATGTCTGGGCCCGGGTCAAGGCCGACGTCCTTGGTGTCCCGGTCGCGATCCCCACCGTCGGCGAGACGGCGGTGATGGGCGCGGCGATCCTGGCCGCCGTCGGGGTGGGGGCGTTCGCATCCCTCGAGGCCGGCGTGGCGGCGATGACGTCCGTGGTCCGCCGCCTGGAGCCCGACCTCTCAGTCCGCGGGGCCTACGACGACGCCTTCGCGACGTACAAGTCGCTCTACCCTGCGCTGCGTCCGGTGTTCGACGGCGGGGCGGGCCGGGGCGGCTGACAGCGGGCCTGCGGAGGACAGCGGGCCTGCGCACCGAACCGCCACTGACCGCGCTGCCCCCGCTGCATGGCCACGGCACGCCCACCCCGGCCACGGCACCCTTGCGTCGCAATCAAGGATTCCGGACCCCTTTGTCATGGGCGTGCATCCCACGCAGGCGGACGGCGGTGATTGTCGCCAGATCACGCTCCGGGCCGTCGTCGCCGTGCCTGCTGCGCACGTCCACCGCAGGCTCCGTGGGATTGGATGCGCGGCACGCACGCCCGACTTGGGATAGGGCCGGCCGGCCAGCCCGGGAACTGCGGCGACGCACGCCAGCTGGCGCATCTGGGCGGCGCCGCGCACGGGGAGTGGTAGATTCCGCAGCAGAGCCTTCGGGGCAGGGTGCGATTCCCGACCGGTGGTAGGGTCCCGCGACGCGGGACGAGCCCACGAGCGGCACGGTGGCGGCAGAGCCCGCGGCCCGCTGCAGATCCGAGGCCCGGCGCAAGCCGGGCCGGCCGGAGCCGACGGTACAGTCCGGATGAGAGAAGGCCGGGCCCGTGCATGGGCCGTGCGTCCGTGCACATGCGCCGTCCGCCCCGTCGTGCCCTTGGTGCATTGGACGGAGGTGCGTGATGGCGACGGAGAGGGAGCCCGCGACGACGGCGCCCCTGTCCGTGTTCGCGCCCGAACAGGTCGCCGCTCCCCGCCCCGGCGCCGGCGTCCGGATCGATGGCGTCTCCCTCACCTTCCGGGGCACTCGCCCGACCCACGTGCTCGATGACATCGACCTCACGATCCGACCCGGTGAGGTCCTCGCGCTGATCGGCCCCAACGGGTGCGGCAAGAGCACGCTCCTGCGCGTCCTCGCGGGCCTGATCCCGCCGGACGCCGGCAGCGTGACCATCGACGGCGACCCCGTGACCGGCCCTGACGAGCGCGTGGGGCTCGTCTTCCAGGAGCCTCGCCTGCTCGCCTGGCGCACGGCGGAGCAGAACGTGCGCTTCCCGCTGGAGCTCGCCGGCTGGTCCGAGGAGCGGCAGGAGCGACGCGCCGAGGACCTCCTCGCGCTCGTGGGCCTGCGCGAGTTCGCCGCGGCCAAGCCGTCCACGCTGTCGGGCGGTACCCGTCAGCGCGTGTCGATCGCCCGAGCGCTGGCGCTGGAGCCGCGGGTCCTGCTCCTCGACGAGCCGTTCAGCGCCCTCGACGCCCTGACCCGCGAGCGGTTCAACGTGGAGCTGCTGCGGCTCTGGGAGCGCACCGGGACGACGATCGTGCTCGTGACCCACTCGATCCCCGAGGCCGTCTTCCTCGCCGATCGCGTCATCGTGATGTCACCGCGCCCGGCCGGCGTCGCGGCGGAGATCCCGGTCGATCTGCCGCGTCCGCGTCGTGTCGCGGACCTCGATTCCGCCGTCGTCTCCGCGGTTGCCGCCGAGGTGCGCACCTACCTCGTGGACATGACGGACGACGCGGTCGCGATGGAGGAGGCCCGAACCGCCGTCCCGGCAGGCGCTCGCCCGGAGGACAGGACGCGCCACGCCGAGACCGCACCGGGGACCCCAGCCTGGTTCGACCCGTTCCGGCCCGAGGATGACGCATGAGCGACGTCCGCCCGACCGCCGCGACGTCGACCGCCCCGGCCGAGCCCCGCCGTCGGCGCGCCTTCGGGGTCGCCTGGCCGGTGGCGTTGAGCCTCGTCGTGTTCGTCCTGGCCTGGCAGGCCGTCGTCTTCGTCTCGGGGTTCCAGTCGTTCGTGCTGCCCGGCCCATGGACCGTGTTCGAGCGCTTCGTGCGGGCATGGAGCGACGGCACGATGTGGCCGCATGTCGCGCAGACGCTCCTCGAGATCCTCCTGGGCTTCGCGATCGGCGCGTCCGTCGCCCTCGTCGTGGGCGTGCTGCTCGCCCGGTCGCACCTCGCGGAGCGACTCCTGAGCCCCTACCTCGTGGCCGCCCAGGCGACGCCGGTCCTCGCGCTGGCGCCGCTCATCGTCCTGTGGTTCGGCAACGGCCTGTCGTCGAAGCTCGTCATCACGACCCTGATCGTGTTCTTCCCGGTCGCCATCGCGACGATGGTGGGCATCCGCAGCGTCGACCCGCGGCTCCTGGAGATGGCCCGCAGCTTCCGGGCCACCAGCTGGCAGACCGCCACCCGCGTGGAGGTCCCAGCCGCCCTCCCGGCGATTCTCGGCGGGATGCGGGTCGGCGTCACGCTGGCCGTGATCGGCGCGATCGTCGGCGAGTGGGCAGGCGGCGAGAAGGGTCTCGGCGTCCTGATCAACATCGCGCGCGCATCCCTGTTCGACACCCCGCTCATGTTCTCGGCGCTGGCGACCCTGGCGCTGATCGGCGTGAGCCTCTACCTCGTGATGGTCCTCATCGAGCGCCGCCTGGTCGGCGACCGGTGAGACCCGCCGCCCGACACCCGGAGGAACGCTGACCCGTGACCCGCAACCCTCCCCCTGGCCAGTGCGACCCTCGCGCTCGCCCTCGTCGTGGCGGCCTGCGGCGGCTCGACGACGAGCGCCGCACCGTCCACCGCCGCGCCATCGTCCGCGCCGGTCACGCCGCTCACCGTCGGCCTGGGCTACATCCCGAACGTCCAGTTCGCGCAGTTCTACCTCGCCGACCAGGCGGGCTACTACGCCGACGCCGGCCTCGACGTCACGCTCCAGAACAAGATCGACCCCGACCTCATCACGCTCCTGGGGCAGGGCGCGGTGGACATCGGGTCGGGCGACGGCACGTCCGTGATCCCCGCGGTGAGCCAGGGCATCCCGGTCGTCTACACCTCCACGATCTACGGCACGTTCCCGGCCGTCGTGATCGCCCGGGCGGACTCAGGGATCGCGACCGCGGCGGACCTGCGCGGCAAGCGGATCGGCATCCCGGGTCGCTACGGCACCAACTGGGTCATGCTCCAGGCGCTGCTCAAGGAGGCGGGGCTGACGGTGGACGACGTGACCATCGTGGAGTTCCCGGACTTCAGCCAGGCGGCCGCGCTCCAGCAGGGCCAGGTCGACGCCGCCACCGGCTTCGCCAACAACGAGCCGATCCAGCTCCGGAACGCGGGCATCGAGCCCGTCGTCCTCACCGTGGACGACGCCGTGCCGCTGCCGGGCCCCGGCCTCGTCACCGGCACGAAGACGCTCGGAGACAAGGCGGAGGCGCTCAAGGCCTTCACGGCGGCCACCCTGCGGGCGATGGACGAGATCACCGCGGACCCGCAGAAGGGCCTCGACGCGGCCTTCGAGGCCGTGCCGGACCTCGCGAAGGACCCGGAGCTCCAGCGCCAGATCCTGGACGCGACCATCGCGACCTGGAAGAACGCGCGCACCGGGGCGCCGCTCGGGTCGATCGACCGGGACGGCTGGCAGCGGTCGCTGGACTTCATGGCCGGCATGGGCCTGGTCCCGAACCCGATCACGGTGGACCAGCTCGTGGACGAGTCGCTGCTGCCCTGACGCTGCGGGCACTCGCCTCGCCGCGGACATGGAAAGGCCGGGCCCCCGTGCGGGGACCCGGCCTGTTCGCGCGACGCTCAGGAGGCGCTGTTCCGGTACTGGAGCGTTCCCCCGTCGGCCAGCGTGATCGTCAGCTGGTTGTTCGCCACGACGTAGCTCCGGGCGCTGGTCAGGCCGATGATGTACAGGTCCGAGTAGGAGCCGTCTGCGCACGCGACCGTGGTGGTCGGGCCCGGGGTGAGCGTCAGGCCACCCGACGACGTGACGGTGTAGCCGCCGTTGACGGTGTTGCAGTCGGCCCTGGCCGAGAACGTCCCGTCCGTCGCGAAGTTGATCGTGTAGTTGGCCTGCTGGTCGGGCGGCACGACGCCCTGGAAGGCCGGGTCCTTGAGGGTCACGGCCGTCAGCTGCCACGGAATGCCGGTGAGGTCCGCGCCGGGCGTCGGGGTCGGCGCCGGGGTCGGGGCAGGGGTCGGCTTGGGCGTGGGCTTGGGCGTCGGAGCGGGTGTCGGCTCGGCGGTGGGGGCGGTCGTCGGCGCGGCCGTCGTCGGGGCCGTCGTCGGTGCCGCGGTCGGCTTCGCCGTGGGCGCGGCGGTCGGTGCCGTGGTCGGCTTCGGCGGTGGGCGTCGGCGTGGGCTTGGGCAGTCGGCGTGGAGTCGGCGTGGCCGTGGGGGCAGTCGTCGCCGTGGCCGCGCGTCGGCGCGGTGGTCGCCTCGGGCGGTCGCACCCGGCGCGAGGCCGACGACGAAGGTCATCGTGCCCTTGTCCTTGAGCGTGATCGTCAGGGTCTCAGTTCGCGATCTCGTAGGTCTCGGCCTGGGTGAGGCCGTGCACGAACAGGTCGCCGTACGAGCCCTCCGGGCACAGGGCGAGCGTGGAGATGCCCGGGTTGATCGTCAGGCCGTTCCGTCCGCTGGTCTTGTAGGTGCCCGCGATCTTGTTGCAGTCCGCGGTCCCGTTGTAGGTGTCGTCGGCGTTGAAGGTGATCTCGTACTTGGCCTGCTCCTCGGGCGGAATGACGCCCTGGAACGCGGGGACCTTCTCGGTGATCGCGGTCAGCTGCCAGGGCCGTGCCACCAGCTGGTTCTCGCTGTCCGAACCGCACGCCGCCAGGGCGGCGGCCAGCCCGACGGCGAGCGCGATGAGGGTGAGCTTCCGCATGTGGCTGACTCCATGGTGCTCGGGGGTTGTTCAGGGTCAATGAGAATGGACCTCGGCCGTCCGTCGTTCGCGTGGGCCAAGATCCGGCGGCCCGAAGGATAGCCGATCGATCACGCCCGGGGCGCATCGTCCGGCAAGGAGGACCTGGCGCCGGTCTCCTGTCGGGAGGCGATGCCCCCGGCGGGGTAGAGTTGCGCCGGGGCCCGTAGCTCAGCGGTAGAGCAGGGGACTTTTAATCCCTTGGTCCTGGGTTCGAATCCCAGCGGGCTCACCAGTCAGTGCACCGGCGCTCGTCCCCTCGTAGCGCACGATGACGCCCTCGGCGTGGTGGCTCTGGATGCGCGTGCTTCACCTCCCCGATCCACACGCCCTGGCGTTCCCGGGCAGCGCGCAGGCTCGACGCCTGCTCGCGGCTCACGACCGCCCGCAGGGGAACGACGGGCAAGGACGGGAAGGCCTCCCGGCAGACCTCCGGCCACCGTGCGAACAGGCCCTCCAGGTCGTGCTGGAGCCGCGCCGCGTCGGGTGCGCCGACCACGAGGAACTCGTCGCCGCCGTCCCTGAAGGTCCGCGACTCCGGGACCGTCCGAAGCTGCGCCGTCAGGAGCGCGAGCAGCTCGTCACCCAGCGCCATCCCGTGGTTGGTGTTCCATTTGCCGAAGTTGGCGAGATCGATGAACGCGACCTCGACCTCTCCCCGGCCGAGCGCAGGGATCGCGCGGAACAGGTCGGCGACCGCCAGGTAGCCCTCGAACCGCGGCACGCCCACCCGGTTGTCCATGGCGGATGGTGCGACGTTCGGCCACCGGAACCGTTCCGTGAAGGGCAGCGGAGCCCAGCGCAGGTATCGGACGAGCTCGGCGGTGAGCCATGGCCACTCCGGCCCGATCGCACAGGGCCGTCGGCCGGACGCAGCAGCCAGGTCCCGCAGCGGCTCCACCGCGGAGCCCGGGTCGAACGACGGGTCGATGGAGCCAAGCAGCCGGGCGACGGCGAGCGTCGTCAGGATGTCCGAGCCCTGGCCGGGATCCCCCCAGCCGCCGTCGCGGCGGCGGGCGTCGCGCAGGAAGGCGAGCTGGGCGTCGACGAGCGCCAGCCCCTCGCCGAGCGTCGTGGACGCCGTTCCCAGGTGGGCGGTTGCGGATGCCATGGGCAGGTCGAAGAACGGGAAGGTCCTCCCGTGGACGATGCCCCGTGTCCGACCAGCGCGCGCCGCGTGGCGAGCGGCCAGGGCAAGCACGAGCCCGCGAACCTGGCCCAGCGCGCGGGGCGAGCGGGCGAACGACCAGAGCAGGAAGGTGTCGCCCCAGGTGTCCCGCGCCGTGACGGACCCGGCGACGACGTCTTCCACCGTGGGGAGTGCCTCGTCGGCGATCATCCGGGCGCGAGAAGCCAGCGAGGCATCCGGGCCCGCTGCCAGCTCTTCCAGCCACGTGAGGTGCTCCACGAGCAGCGGCGGAAGCCAGAGTCGGCCGGCATGGTCGTTCGCGTGCCGCTCGGCAAGCTCCCCCTCCGCCGTGCGCCAGCGCCGCCGGTTCTCGAGCGGGACCCACTGGCCCATGGGCACGTGCCAGCGGAAGCGCCTTGCGCCATAGCCGCTGGCGACGGACTGCTCCAGCATCGTCAGCAACGGATCCGGATCGGCATCCCGGCCCGTCTCGGCGGCCCACCGGAGAAGCGCCACCCGGAAGGGATCAGCCGGCGACCCGTCGCGCAGCCCGGCGTCCAGCAGGTCCTCGAGCTGGGCGCGCCACGCGTTGGGCATGCGCGGATCGTCGACTGCCCGGGCTCCAGCGGCCATCACCCGGTGGGCCTATGAGGAAATGGCAGTCTGGAGCCCCGCTATCGAGCCTCGAACGACCGCTTCGACAGCCCGAGGAACCACCCATCGATGGCCGTCTTCGGTGCGTCATCCGGCGCGGCCGCGGCCCCGAGGGTGACGAACAGCGGCGCGAAGTGCTCGACCGTGGGGTGGGCGAACGGCATGCCCGGGGCCTTCTCGCGGAAGGCGAACAGCGAGTCGACGTCGCCGCGCTCGAGGGCCTCCGCCACCCATCTGTCGAACTCCACGGACCACTGCGGAGCGCCCGGCCGCCCGTCCCAGTACTCGCCGATGAACGGCAGGCCGTGGGTCATGAACCCCGAGCCGATGATCAGCACGCCCTCGTCGCGCAATGGCGCCAGCCGCCGGCCGACCTCGAACAGGCGCACGGGATCAAGGTCCGGCATCGACATCTGGAGGACGGGGACGTCCGCGTCCGGGTACATCGCCATCAGTGGCACCCACGCGCCGTGGTCCAGGCCGCGCGTCGGGCGGTCGAGGACGGGCTCGTTCGCGGGCATCAGCGACTTCACCGCCGCTGCCAGCTCCGGCGCACCCGGTGCCCGGTACTGCAGGTCGTAGAAGCGCTGCGGAAAGCCGTAGAAGTCGTAGACGAGGGGAACGGTCGTCGTGGCGCCGATCGCCATCGGGGCGGTCTGCCAGTGGGCGCTGACGATCAGGACGGCCTTGGGTCTCGGCAGCTCGGCAGACCAGCCGGCGAGCTGCGCCATCCACAGCGGGTCGTCCAGCAGTGGCGGCGCACCGTGGCCGAGGTAGAGGGCGGGGAGAGGCTGGGTCATCGGGACGCCGGGCTCCGTGGGACGACGGGATGGGGGAACGGTAGAGGGTCACGCCCGGTGGCGCAACGCTTGGCGCAGCCGCGCCGCCGGGCGAGGTGGAGGAGGTGCGCTGCTACTTGCCGTAGGTGAGCGCAGCCTCGGGCGGGGACACGAGCGCGTAGGCCGTGTTCCAGCTGCCGTTGCTGATCAGCTGCAGGCGGATGTTGAGCCAGGCCATGGCCTCGAGCTCGCGGGCCGCCGCAAGCGGGCCCACGTGGATCGGGCGGAAGCCGATGGAACCGGACAGGCCGCACACCGCGTCCTTCGCCGCCTCATCGTCCGTGGCGAACAGCGAGTCGAGCTGGAAGCCGAGTGCCCGTGGGTCGGCCGCGTTCCCGGCGAAGACGGTGTTGAACGCCTTCACCACCTTGGACTCCGGCAGCAGGCGGGCGAGCTCCTCCGCGGCAGAGGTGTCGCCACCGGTCGAGAGGCCGGAGTAGTCGGGCTTGAGCGGGTTGGTGGGGTCGATGACGATCCTGCCGGCGGCGACCGGGGCGATCTCGGCCGCGACCTGGGCGACGGAGGTGTACGGGACGGCCAGGACGACGATGTCGGCTCCGGAGACCGCGTCGCGCGCCGTGGCGGCGGACCTTGCGCCGGCGGCTGCTCGCCACGGCGTGTGCCTTGTCCGCGTCGCGGCCGGCGAACACGACGTCGTAGCCGGCCCTGACCGCACTGGCCCCGATGGCGGTGCCGACGTTCCCGGTCCCGATGATCGCGATGGTGGTCATGGCTGGTGCTCCCTTCGTCAGGCCCGGACTGGCCCTTGACGTTTTGCTGTTGGCAAACCAGAATTGCTTGCAGCCGCAACTATGACATGCAGTTTCCCAGAGGTCAAGTAGATTGGCTGAAGCAAAAACAGACACCCGAACCCCATCGTCTCCCGGTCGGGCGCGAGGTCCGCCGTTGGCGGCAGTCCCGCGGGCTCACCCTGGCCCAGGTCGGCGAGGCGAGCGGCCTCAACATCGGCTACCTGTCCCAGATCGAGAACGAGAAGGCCGTCCCGTCCCTGGAGGCGCTGGCGACGATCGCGAGCGCCCTCGACGTGCCCGCCGCCTGGCTGCTGCTGGACTCGTCGGCACCCCCGCGCCTCGTGCGGGAGGCGGATCGACCCCGGGTGGAGGGACCCGGGGGCGCCTGCCTGACCGAGGTGGATGCCGGGACGTCCCGGGACGTGTGCATCCTCGAGGCGGTGGTTCCCCCGGGAACCGGGACGGGCGTCCATGCGCACCACGGCGACGAGCACCACCTCGTCCTGGCCGGCCGGTGGCGCATGACGCAGGGCGCACACGTGTTCGAGCTGGGCCCCGGCGACTACCTCGCGTGGGACCCCACCGTCCCCCACGACGTGGAGAACATCGGCGAAGAGCCCGGCCGGATCCTGGTCATCTACCCGCGCCAGGGGCGGCGCACCGCGAGCCCGGACACCGGGGCACGGTCATGAGCCCCGGCGCCGCCATCCCCGAGACACTCGCCGTCCTCGTCACGGGCGCCACGGGCCCGGCTGGCCGCGCCGTCGCCCGCCGGTTCCTCGCCGACGGGGCCCGCGTCGCGCTCAATGGCTCGGATCCCGGGCGCCTCGCGGACGCGGCCGCCGAGATGGGCACTCCCTCGGACCGGGTGCTCACGGTGCCCGGCGACCTCACCGATCCCGTCCGGGCAGGCGGGGTTGTTGCCACGGTGGAGCGCGCGTTCGGCCGGGTCGACGTGGTGGCGCACCTCGTAGGTGGCTGGGTCGGGGGCACCGAGGTCGCCGAACTGGAGCATGACGAGGTCCGCCGGATGCTGGACCAGCACCTGTGGACGACGCTGCACATGCTCCAGGCGGCGCTGCCGGGCATGCGGGCGCGCGGCTTCGGGAGGGTGGTCGGCGTCTCATCGCCCTTCGCCGCGACACCCGGGCCGGGCGGTGCCAGCTACGCCATCGCCAAGGCGGCGGAGGAGGTCCTGCTGCGGACAGTGGCCAGGGAGGCCGCCATGGACGGCGTGACCGCCAACATCCTCCTGGTGCGGACGCTGGACGACGAGCGGTCGCGGGCCGCCCGGCCCAACGCCAGGACGGCGGGGTGGACGACGCCCGACGAGCTGGCCGATGCCATCGCCTGGCTGGCATCGCCCGCGGCCGCCGCCGTCAACGGTGCGCGGATCCCGCTCGACGGCCGGGGCTGACGCGGTCCGTGGTCAGCCCCGGCGGAGCCGGCCAAGGAGCGACCTCGGCGAGCGTGCGGCGCGCACCCGCGCGGCGAGCCGCTCCGCGAGCCAGGTGTATTCCTCCGGCTGGTTGTAGTGCTGGGCGGAGATCCGGACGAGGACCTGCGCAGGGCCACCTCCGGCCTCGACGGCCGCCCGGACCGGGAACACGAGCACCGGGACCTCGATCCGGTCCTCGTCGAACAGGGCGGCCTGCAGCTGCTGCGCGGATGCCGCAGTTGGCGCAAGATCCGGCAGCGGCACCGCTGCCATCGAGCCGAGCATCGTGTCCGGCACTGGCGGGGCGACGCCCAGGGCCTCGCACAGCCGGTCCCGGCCGCCGCGGGCCAGCGCTGCGTTCGCCGCCATGAGCCCGGACCAGCCGTCCTCGTGGAGCCCGCCGACGAACCGGATCGCCGCGGGCATCGCGAGGTACGGCGTGGGATCTCCGGTGCCCGTCCAGTCGAAGCCGAGGTGGTAGCGGGAGCGATCCGTGCGGTCGGTGTTGGCGGCGTGCGAGACGACCAGCGGCCGGATCCCGGACCGGAGGTCGGCACGGACGTGGAGGACGCCCGAGCCCTTCGGGGCACACAGCCACTTGTGCCCGTTGCCCGTCCAGTAGGCCGCCTCCAGGGCCGTCAGGTCGACCGGGAGCATCCCCGGCGCGTGCGCCCCGTCCACCAGGGTGTCCACGCCCCGCCGGTCCAGCTCCCGGACCAGCGCGGCGACGGGCATGACGAGGGCGGTCGGCGAGGTCACCTGGCTGACCATCGCCAGGCGGGTACGCGGCGTCACCGCCTCGAGGAATGCCTCCACGATCTCGGATGGATCCCGGACCGGGAACGGCACCCGCACGATGACGACGGTCGCCCCGTCCCGCGCCGCCGCCGCCCGGAGGGCGTTGAGCGTGGCGTTGTACTCGTGGTCGCAGGCGAGGAGCTCGTCGCCGGGGCCGAACCGCCGCGACGCCAGGACCGTCGAGACGCCGGTGGTCGTGTTGGGCACGAAGGCCAGGCCCTCCGGGTCCGCGCCCAGGAAGGCGGCGACATCGCTGCGGGCGGCGTCGAGGTGGCCCTCGAGCTCGCGGTCCAGGAAGCGGACCGGCTCGCGCTCCAGGCGGTCGCGCCAGGCCCGCTGGGCCTCCAGGACGGGCTCCGGACACGCCCCGAACGACCCATGATTGAGGAAGGAGACGTCCGGCTCGAGACGCCACGGCGAGCGGTCGAAGGTGCGGGCAGCCACGCGGCGACTCTAGCCCACGGCGGCCGCCGCTGGAGGGCCGGGTCGCAGGTCAGGGGAACGAGAGCGCCTCGCCCGCCCCGACCGACAGCGCCGGTGCGCTGGCGCCCGGAAGGATGACGTGGGCGCGCCCCGCCCCTGCCACCGTCCAGGTGTCTCCCGGGCGGCCGATGACGAGCGTGCGCTCGTCGAGCCCCAGCCAGGCCAGGCGGCCGACGGGATCCACGACCTTGCGCCAGGCGGTCGCGCGCCCCGGGTCGAAGTGGGGGAGCACGGCGATCCCGGGCACGAGCCCCAGCCCCTCCGTGGGTCCATCGCGCGTCCACAGTCGCTCGCCGAGCGCCATCGCCCCGGCGCTCGCACCCGCGACGCATGCCCCGGCGGCGTGTGCCCGCAGGATGGCGGCCCACGCGGGCGTCCCGCGCAGGACGGCGGGCAGCAGGTCGGGGTCGCCCCCCGGGAGGTGGATCACGTGAGCCGCCTCGAGGCGGCTCACGTTCGCGGTGTCCGCCGCCGTGCGACCGTCCAGGACGCCCGCGACCTGCACGTCGATGGCGATGCCGCCTCGCGCCCCGGCCGCCTCGAACGCCCGCCGTCCATGGGCGGCGGCCAGGTCCGGCCTCTGGCGTGCGGCGGCGGTCGGCACCAGCACCACCCGGAGCGGGCCCGCGTCGCCGGCTGCGGCACGAGCCGTCGCCCCGGCCGCGACCAGGGCGTCCATCGCCGGCTCGTCGCCCGCGACGTACTCCCCACCGCCGTGCAGGGCGACCAGCCCGGTCAGCGGGGATCTCCCCGCGCGTCGTCCGCTGTACCGTCGTCCGCCGCAGGGTCCGCAGGCTCCGGCAGCTCCGGCGCGGGCTTCGGGGTCACGTCGATGATCGTGGGCTCCTCCTTCGGTCGTCCACGCAGGACCCGCGCGAGACGCTCCGGGCCGGCGACGAACGGTGCGACGTAGGCCAGCACGAGGATCGGCAGCAGGAAGCGGAACGCGCCGGCGAAGCGGACGGAGAGGATGATCCCGAGCGCGTAGAAGAGCCAGGCCGCGAACAGCCAGCGAGCCGGCCAGCCCGCCAGCCGCAGGCGCCACACCGGGAGCATCGCCACCAGGCAGGCGAGGATCACGAGCAGGACGAGGCCGGGAGACATGGCCCGATCATAGGCGGTGAACCCCGGCCGATCACTGCGGGCGCGGTCCGGGGCGCGATCTCGCGCGCGGTCCCGACCCGTGGGCCGCGCTGGGTCCCGGCAGCCCGACCGGCTACGATTGGGGTCTCGCACCCACAGGACGACCGTGATCCGACGCCTCCGTGCCTGGCTGGCCCAGTGGGGGCCGGTCCTGCCGCTCCTCCTCGCCGAGGCCACCATCTGGCTCGGGTTCGGCGCGCTGCTCCCGATCCTGCCGATCTACTTCACCCAGCACGGCGTCGACCTGCCCACCCTGGGCGTCGTGGTCGCCGCCTGGCCGGCGGCCCGCCTGGTCGGCGAGCCCTTCTTCGGCTGGCTGGCGGACCGCGTCGCGCGGCGGCCGATGATGATCACCGGCCTGGTGCTCGCCTCCGTGTTCGCGGTGCTGCCCCTGTTCATCGTGGGCCCGGCGGCGTTCATCCTGTTCCGGGCGTGCTCGGGGGTGGCGGCGGCGATGTACGACCCGGCCGCCCGTGCCTACCTCGTGGACGCCAATCCGCCCGAGCGCCAGGGCGAGGCGTTCGGCCTGTACAGCGCCGCGCAGACCGGCGGATTCATGCTGGGACCGGCGATCGGCGGCGTGCTGGCGGCGGTCACGGGCCAGCCCACGGTCGTGTTCTGGGTGGCTGGCATCGCGCTCCTGGTGTCCGCGATCCTGGTGGCCGTCCTGGTCCCGGAGCGGGAACACCTCCACGCGGCGGACACCGCGACGGCCACGGCGGCTGCGGTCGCGGCGGGGGAGGACGAGGTGGTCGACGCGGCCGGTTGGTCCCGGCCGGTGCGGCTGCTCAACGTCCTGCTCGTGGCCGCGATCATGTTCAACGTCGGCAGCTACTTCGCCGGCGGCAGCTACGAGGTCATCTGGAGCCTGTACATGACCTCGCTGGGGGCCGACCTGGCGGCCATCGGGCTCACGTTCTTCTCCTTCGGCCTGCCGCCGCTGCTCCTGTCGCCCTTCACGGGCCGCTTCATCGACCGTGCGGGCGGGTTCTGGGCGCTGGTCATCGGCGTGGCCGGGATCGGCATCTGCGGGCTGTTGTACCCGTTGGTGCCCGAGATCTGGTGGATGGTGCTGCTGGGCCTCATCGAGGGCTCGGCGTTCGCGCTCCTGGTGCCGGCGGTCTTCCTCCTCGCGGCCCGGGCCGCGCCGCCGGGCCGGACGTCGTCGGCGCAGGGACTGCTGGGTGGGGCCGGGACCGTGGGCACGATCGTCGCGTCGCTTGCGGCCGGGTCGCTGGCGGCGATCGACCTCCGCTACCCGTTCTGGGTGACGGGCGTGGTGACACTGATCACCCTGGCGCTCGGGCTGGCGATCGGGCGGCGGCGGCTCTATGACGCCATGCAGCCCCGCGTGGCGCGGGCTCCGGAAGCGATCCCCGCGCCGGTGGCCGGCGCATGACGGCAACGTGGATGCGCGAGGTCCTCGATGGACGGCCGCCCGCGCCGGTCGTGCTGGTGCTGGGCGGGTTCCTGACCTCGCCGCCGCTCTACCGGCCGTTCCGGCGCGGGCTCATGGGTCGCGGTGCCGCCGACGTGGTGGTAGGCAGCGTGTGGACGATGGACTGGCTGCTCGCGGCCTCCCGGGGCCTCGGCCCGATCCTCACCCGGTCCGGGCGTGCGCTCCTGGAGGCCTCCCACCGGTCCGATGAGCTGTCGGGCGGGGCGCCGGTCCTGGTCATCGGGCACTCGGCGGGCGGGATGTCCGCGAGGCTGCTGACGTCACCGGTCCCGTTCGCGGAGCGCCGGCTCAACGGCTCCTCGCGGATCGGGGCCATCGTGACCCTCGGGACGCCCCACGTGGTCTCGCTCCGGGATGGTGCCCGCAACCGCGTCGGCGCCGAGGCGGCCGCGTTCGCCAACGGCGTCATCCCGGGACCGTTCTTCGCGCCGGCGACGGGGTACCTCGCCGTGGCGTCCCGCCGGGTCGTCGGGCGGCGCTCGGGATCGGTGGGGGAGCGTCGGACGTGGGCCGTGTACCGCGACCTGACGCCGGAGCCCGTGACGGACGAGATCGTCGGCGACGGGCTGATCCCGCTGGCGTCCGCCGTGCTCCCGGGCGCCCAGCAGCTGATCCTCGATGATGCGGCGCACGGACAGGGCATCGGCCGCGAGTGGTACGGCTCGAGCCGGTTCCTCGATCGCTGGTGGCCGCTCGCGCTGGACACGTGGCTTGGGGCGCTTCGGGTTCGGGCCGGGGCGCTTTGACGGATCGGCGGATCGCCGGTAAGGTGCGCAGTCGCGGGGTGGAGCAGCGGTAGCTCGTCGGGCTCATAACCCGAAGGTCAGGGGTTCGAATCCCCTCCCCGCAACCAACATCGCTTCACCTGAAACCCCGGGACCCGACCACCCCGGGGTTTCGCCTTTTCCGGCCTGGTTCCCGATGGCCTGCCGAGGCCGCGTGACCCCGGCAGGCCATGAGGCTCGAGCTCAGCCGGGCGGTGTGAACGTGGAGGCCAGGGTCATCTGGTTGACCACGGCGGCCTCCATGAGGAACACCTCGTCGTCCGGCGCGCCCGTGGCCCAGATGGCCACGGTCCCCGCCGTCTGCACGTTGGCAAGACAGGCATATCTCGCCTGGCCCACAGGGATGCCGGCCGCATCGGTCGCGGCGATCGCGCCGACGCAGGTCACCGCCGTCCCGCGGACGTTGAACTCCGACTTGGTGGCCACCTTCCAGTTGGCCGCGTCCGTCGCCGCGGTCACGGCGTCCTGGTACGGCGTCTCGAGGATGTCCGCCCGAACCGGCGTGTCGAGGGTCGCCGGGTCGTCCGGCACCGTGATCGGCACGGCATCGAAGTACCGGCACGCCAGCTCGGCGGGCTCGGACACCGTGTACCAGGTCCCGGGATAGACGATCGTGGCGACGGTCACCTCCCCGGGAACGGCCAGCTTGCACGAGGCCGTCGGCGGAACGATCGTGGGCGGAGCCTCCGTGGGCGCCGCCGTCGGCGCGGGCGTCGGCTCGGGCTTGGGAGTCGGTGTTGGTGTCGGCTTGGGGGTTGGCTTCGGTGTCGGCTTGGGGGTCGGCGTCGGTGACGCCGTGGGCTTGGTGGTCGGTGTCGGCGTGGCCGTCGCCCCGGGCGTCGGGCTCGGCGCGGGACTGGCGCTCGCGTCGGGCTCCGGCGGCACGGGTCTGGCAAGGGCGACGCCGATCCCTCCCTTGCGGTCGGTGAGGTTCAGCGTGGAGCCGCGCGATTCGATCAGGGCGGCCCCCTGGAGCGCCTCGAGGAACGCGGTCTCCTGCTCCATGACGGCCTCGTCGCAGGCCATCCGGGTGGTGGCAAGGCGCGAGATCCGCACGACCGTGCCGTTGGTCCCATAGGTGCCGCTGAAGGAGTTGCAGCCGGCGAACCCGCCCACGGTGCCGATCCCGAACACGACGTCGAGCTCGGTGTCGGGCAGGACCGCGACCACGGTGCTCGGCGGCACGCCGTAGGAGTCGACCGTCCACTTGCCCAGCAGCGGGTTCCGTGGCGCGGCGTCGAAGACGAGGAGCGCGCCTTCACCGACGGCGCCGAAGACGGTCAGGGTGTCGCGATGCACGGTGTAGAACCGGCTCGCCTGCAGCAGCGTGAGGAACTGCGCTTCGAAGGCCATGGTCGCCTCGTCGCAGGCCATGAGCGTCGACGCCGGCTGCGAGACCAGGAGCGTCCGGCCCCCGGCCCGGTACAGCGCGTCGTACTGGTTGCAGCCCGAGAAGCCGCTCACGCGGCGCGCGTCGAACCTGGCGTCCGCGTAGACGGTCTCGGGAACGATGGTCAGGGAGCCGTCCACGTCGAACGAGTTGAGCACCCACTTGGTGCCCTCCAGCTGCCCGCCCGTCCCGGGACCGGGTGAGCAGGCAGCGACGACCAGGACGAGGAGCGCGAGGAGCGCCCCCATTCGCCGGATGGACATGGTGGTGTCCGCGGCCCGGCTACTGGCTCTTCGTCGCGACGTAGAGCGCGAACAGCCGGATCGTGTAGCCGAACCCCGCGACCACGAATGCCGCGAAGATCGGCAGGCCGACCGCGCTCGCGGAGATCGCCAGGGCCTCGAACAGGTTGAACGCCTCGCGCCCCGCGAGGTCGATCCACCAGATCACCCCCGCCACCAGGGCGTACACGACGAACACCCAGCCGACGATGATGAAGAACGTGCCGATGCTGGCGAGCCTGCGGGCGTCGCTCATGAGCTGGTCCATGGGAACCTCCGATGTCGGTCTTGGCCACTGGCAGGTTGCTTTCGATCGGCGAAGCGTAGCCCTTCGTCGCCTGCCGAGGATCATCCCTCCCGGATGAGGTCCGCATGCACGATATAGTGGCTGTTGACATAGTGTGTAACACACACTATAGTGTCAGCCATGAGCTTCGACGAGATCCTCTCCGGGAGCCAGCAGGAGCTGCGGCGCGGCACGGTGGTGCTGGCCTGCCTGCTCCTCCTGCGCGAGCCCGGATACGGATACGCCCTGCTGGAGCAGCTTCGCGACCTCGGGTTCACGGTCGACGCGAACACCCTCTACCCGCTCCTCCGCCGGCTGGAGGGGCAGGGGATGCTCGCGAGCGAGTGGAACACGCAGGAAGCCAGGCCGCGCAAGTTCTACCGAATCAGCCCCGACGGCGAGCGCCTCGCCGCGGAGCTCCTCGCAGACTGGGAGCGGATCGACGCATCGGTCCGCCGACTGGGCCAGGGAGGCCGGGAGTCATGAGCACCCTTACCGATCGCTATGTCTGGGGCGTCCTGCGGGCCGTCCCCACGGCCCAACGCGCCGACCTTGGACCCGAGATCCGGGCGCTCGTCGCCGATGCGGTGGAGGCCCGGGTCGCCGCCGGCGTGGTCCCCGCCGAGGCCGAGCGCGCCGCCATCGCGGAGCTCGGCGATCCCGAGCGGCTCGCCGCGCAGTACACGGACAAGACCCTGTTCCTCATCGGGCCGCGCTACTTCCCGGACTGGAAGCGGCTGCTGACCCTGCTGCTGTCCATCGTCGTGCCGATCGTCGCCATCGCGACGATGGGCGCGAGCTACCTCGGCGGGCAGGACCTGTTGGAGGTGGTCGTGGGCGGCCTGGGTGCCGCCTTCATGGTCGGCGTCAACCTCGCGTTCTGGATCACGGTGGTGTTCGCGGTCATGGAGCGCAAGGAGATCGCGGACTTCGACGAGGAGCTGGCCTGGACGCCGGACAAGCTCCCCGAGGTGCCCTCGGGCAAGGGCGAGAGTCTCGCTGAGATCGCGTTCTCGATTGCTGCGCTGGCGGTCGCTGCCACGGCCCTGGTCTGGCAGCAGACGGCCATGCCGATCACGATCGACGGCGTCTCCTACCCACTGTTCAACCCCGCCCTCTGGTCGTTCTGGATGCCGTGGTTCCTCATCATCCTCGGCCTTGAGATCGTGCTCCACGTCGCGCTGCTACCTCCGCGGCGGCTGGACCTGGCCGTTCGCCGTGATCAACGCGATCCTCAACCTCGCCTTCCTGGTCCCGGCCATCTGGCTGTGGTCCCAGGACCTGCTGTTCGACCCGGGGCTGGTCGCGGCTCTCGACGCCATGGGCCTCGCCGAGGCCTTCCGGCCCGCCGGCGTGGTGACTGCGGTCGTGATCATCGCGGTCACCGGCTGGGACATCATCGATGGCTTCCGCAAGGCAGCCCGAACCGGTCAGGCCGCCCGCCTGATCCCCGCCGCCTAGCGAGCGGAACTCCAGCCTCGATACGCGTCGAGCCCGCCCTGGCCATCTCGGCCGGGCGGGCTCGTCCGCGTGGCTCACGGGTCGGGCCACGGCTCGAGGACCGAGCCCGGCGCCGACCGTCGGGGCTAGCCCTCGCGCACCTCGGCGGTGACCTTGACGTCGCCTGCCTTCTCGAACTTGAGGGTGATCTCGATCTTCTCGCCGGCCTTCAGCTCGCGGGTGAGGTCGATGAGCATGATGTGGTAGCCGCCCGGCTTGAGCTCGACGGTGCCGCCGGCCGGGATCTCCAACTTGTCGATCTTCCGCATGCCCATCATTCCGGAGCCCATGTCCATCGACGCCATGGGCGCTTCGGACGCCATCGGCATCTCCGAAGCCGTCCCCATGGATTCCATCGGCATCTCGGACTCGACGGCGTAGGTCTCGTGGACCTCGACCGCCTTGGCGACGTCGCTCGCGGCCCCGATGAGGGCGTCGGCCGCCGACGCCTTGTTCTCGATGACCATGTAGGCCGCACCTGCGCCCGCGACCATCGGCGACGTCCTGGCCCAGGGCTCGCTGATCTTGATGTCGCCCGCGGCGCCGGAGCAGGCCGCGACGAGCAGGGCGACGAGGGCGATGGGGGCAAGCCGCGCGAGGATGCGGCCGGACCGGGTGGGGATGTGCATCGGTTCTCCTTCACGGGGGATGGTGGCGGGTCTCACTGGCCGGCGACCTCACGGAGCTTGTCTGCGATCACGTCGGAGCCGGCACCGAAGAAGATGTGGTGGCGGAGCTGTCCCTCGGCATCGACGAGGTAGGCGTCGGTCGAGTGCGCCATGGCGTAGCCGTTGGCGGAGTCGGAGGGGAGCCGCTGGTAGGTGGCGCCCCAGGCCTCAGCGGCCTCGGCGATCTGGTCGGCGGTCCCGGTGAGGCCGGTGTAGCCCGCCTTGTAGTAGTCGGTGTACTGCTTCATCGCCGCGGCATCGTCCCGGGCCGGGTCGATGGTCACGAAGACGACCTTCGCGTCCACGCCGGACTCCTTGATCCCCGCGCGCAGGTCGGCGAGGGTCGTGGGGCAGACGTCGGGGCAGTGGGTGTAGCCGAAGTAGACGAAGACCGGGCGGCCGCGAAGGCTCGCCAGGTCGAAGGGCTGGCCGTCCCCGTCGGTAAGACGCAGGGCAGGCGCTGGCCGGGGCGGATCGTAGGCGGTCTCCCGGTTGCCCAGGGGCGCCTGGGTGACCGCCTCGATGAAGACGGGTGTCGGCCACGGGTTGCTGGCGGCTGCGCCGCCGCATGCAGCCACGAGGACGGCGGTCACGGCGAGGACAAGGACCACAACAGGGCCGTGGAACGCGAGGCCGGCCCGTCGGCCGGGGTTTGACATGAGGGATGTGCTCCGCGCTGCGTGTGGCACCTCGGCAACGGCGTGCGAGGGTGCCGGACATGGGCGGGCCGGCGTCAGGGGTGACCGTGGCGGCCCGGGTCAGGCTGCGGTCGGCACCGGCGGCGCCCGCTCGGCGTCGAGGCGGAGCAGCATCCACTGATGGGCGATCAACGCGGCGACGAGGGCCCACCGTCGATGCGGCGCCCGTGAGAGGTGGCGCCGGCAGATGATCGCCGTCTGCACGGCGCGGAGGCGGCGGATCAGGGTCTCTCTGTGCCACTGCAACCAGCCGCCGACTGCGGCCAACAGCCCTGTGACCATGACGAGGACCGGGATCGCCAGGGGATAGCCTGGCGCGGAGAGCGCCCAGAGTCCTGGGAGCTCGCGTCCGGCGGCAAGATGCTCGACGTTCTCCTGGAGCAGGAAGGCGCCCGTGACGACCAGCAACAGCCGCGGCCACAGGTGCGCGACCTCGCGGAGATAGCGGGACCGGCTCGGGGGTGTTGGGATCGCCGGCACGCCGCGGACGAGGCGGTGGAGCCGCACGACCCCGGCGATCGCCGCGCCGCCGCCCGCCACGACCGCCAGCAGCGTGACGATGACGAAGGCCGGCCAGTAGCCGTGGGCGGTTGCGGCCAGTGCGACGTCCCGGTCCGGCCCGAGGCCATACTGGGCCGCGAAGACAGCGTCGTGAGCGACCAGCGCGCCGAGGGCGGCGAGCGCGGGGAACCGGAGCCGCTCGAGGCGCGGACGTGCGGCGAGGCGACGGGTCGGGATCACGCCGAGACGATACGCGATGCCGGGACAAGGCGCCCTAGCGAGCGGCTCGGGACCGGCTCGGCCCCGTCCTCAGTCCCAGCGGAACCTGCGGGCGGCCAGGGTCGCCAGGCTCACCGCCCAGCCGGCCAGGATCACCAGCGACTCCGTCGCGTCGCCGGCTCCACCGAGACCCACGGTCAGGACCTGGGTGAGGGCCGCGGGTGGCAGGACATGGGCGAAGGACGCCAGCGCGGGAGGCAGCCGGTCGAGTGGGATCACGATGCCGCCGAGCACGAGCGAGAGCAGGAACAGCAGGTTGACGAGCGCGAGCGTCGCCTCGGCACGGAGCGTGCCGGCGATGAGCAGGCCCGCACCCGCGAACGCGACCGTGCCGAGGAGGATCCCCGCCGCCACCAGGAGCGGAGACGCACCCGCACCGGCAGTCCACGCGAGGATCGCGGCCGCGATGGCGACGAGGAGGACGACCTGCGCGATCTCCACGAGGATGACGGATGCGGTCTTGGCGGCGACGAGCACGGACGTGCCCGCCGGCGAGCCGCCCAGGCGCTTGAGGACCCCATAGGAGCGCTCGTAGGCGGTGGCGATCCCCAGCGAGACCATGGAGGAGGCGATGATCGCGAGGGCGATGGATCCGGGCAGCATCCGGTCCACCGGCTGGTCCGCTCCCGTGCCGCCGCTGGTGTCGAACGCGCTGAACACGAGCAGCACGCCGGCCGGGATGACGAAGGTGACCAGGAGGCTCTCGCCGCGGCGCAGGGCGAGCCGGAGCTCCGTCGCCGTCAGCGCCATCGCCATCTGCAGCCACGGGGCGGGGACCGCGGGTGTCCCCGCGCCCGGCAGGCGGACCGGGGTCGTCATGCCGCCCCCTCCGTCTCGGCCGCCACGTCGGTTCCGACGAGCTCCAGGTATCGCTCCTCGAGGCTCGCGGCGCCGAGGCGCAACTCCGTGATCAGGAGCCCTCGCTCCGCGCACCAGCCCGCCAGCGCGGCGACCAGCTGCGGGTCGGGAGCGGCGGCGAGGCCCGTCAGCTCATAGTGGGCGTCGGCACCCGCCGGCTGCAGCGTCGCCCTGCTGTCCGGAGCGACCGCAGCCACCAGCGCCGCGCCGTCGCGGTCCTCGAGGGAGGCCGACAGCCGGAACCGGATCCTGGGGGAGCCGGCACCCGTGAGCTCCGCCGGCGTCCCGTGGGCCACGATCCGGCCGCGGTCCAGGACGGCAACGTGATCGGCCAGCCGTTCGACGTCGCCCAGCTCGTGGGTGGTCAGGATGATCGTGGTCCCGGACGCGCGCAGCGCCGCGATGCGCTCGCGCGTCGCCTGCTTGGCGGCCGGATCCATGCCGGCCGTGGGCTCGTCGAGGACCAGCAGCTCCGGGCGCCCGAGGAGGGCCAGCGCCAGGCCGAGCCGCTGCTTCTCGCCGCCCGAGAGGCGTCGGTACCGGGTGGACGCCGAGTGCGCGAGATCGACTGCATCGAGGAGCGCATCCGGGTCCTCGGGATCGCGGAAGAAGCGGCCGTACAGGCGCAGGACCTCGCGCGGCGTGGACCGGTTGTCGATGCCGCCCTCCTGGAGCATCAGTCCCATCCGCGGTCGCAGCGCGCGTCCGTCCCGTGCCGGGTCGAGGCCCAGAACCCGCACGGTCCCGGCGTCGGCGCGCCGGTAGCCCTCGAGGATCTCGACCGTCGTGGTCTTGCCCGCGCCGTTCGGCCCGAGGAGGCCGAACAGCTCGCCGCGGAGGACCGAGAACGTCACGCCGTCGAGCACGTGGCGGCCGGCGTACGCCTTGCGGAGGCCCTCGACCCGGATGGCGGGAGTGCCCGGGAGTGGCGCGCCCCCGGCGTGCGCACCACCGACGGTGCCTGCCCCCGCCGTCAAGGCTTGATCTTGGCGTACTGGGCGTCGAAGTCCTCCTCGCGGACCTGGCCGATCTGGATGCCGCGGATGACGCCGTCCTTGTCGATGAAGTACGTCTGTGGCGGAGCAACGGTGCGCCAGGCCTTGGCCAGGACGCCATCCGGGTCGTCCACGTTGGGCCACGCGGCGCCGAGATCGTCGAGGAACGCCTGCGCGAGCTCCGGCTCGTCCTTGTACAGGACGCCGATCATCTCGAGCCCGTCGGCGGGGCCGAGCTCGGCGAGCTTCTCCTGGAACAGCGGGAACTCCTCGCGGCAGGGGGTGCACCAGGACGCCCAGAAGTTCACGATCACGGGCTTGCCCTTGAGCGAAGCGAGGTCCACCGGCGTGCCGTCGAGCGCCGTGCCGGTCAGCGGGGGGGCGGGCTTGCCGGTGCTCGCCTCGGGCGCACCGCCGTTCCCACAGGCAGCGCTGACGACCACGATCGCGGCCACGCAGGCGGTGAGGGCTAGAGCTTTCAGGCGGAGCACGGGCGGGTGGACGTGCCTCGGGGGGCCGTCCCGGCTATGGTGCCGTGAGGGTCCCCGTCATGTTGGGATGCACCGTGCAGACGAAGCTGTACTGCCCGGCGGGAAGGGCCGGAACATCGTAGACCACAACCGCCGGTCTCGTGACCGGCCTGGTCTTGAGCTTCAGGGGGCTACCGACGGGGCCGTCCCACTCGCGTCGGGTGCTGCGCTCGCGCCGGGTGCCGCGCTCGCGCCGGGCGCACCACTGGCCGTGGCCGTTCCGTCGCCCGAGCCGCCGAGGATCCCCGAGCTGAGCAGGATGGCGAGCCCGACGATGATCGCGAGGGCCGCGAACGTCGCCTTCGGCCACGCTGGCGCCCCGCCCAGGTCCAGGTGCCCCGTGCGATCAGCCTCCTCGGTCGCCGCGTACTCGCGCCGCGAGTCCCACAGCCAGCCGATGGCGGTGATCACGACCGCGAGGAACCCGAACACCAGGGCCAGCCCACCCATGATCATCGAGGCCACGAGCACGGTGAAGCCGATCGAGACGAGGAGTGGCCGGAAGGAGGGCGGCGGGATGTGAACGCCCTTGGGGGGCGTGCCGACTGGGGCCGGCAGTGCCCCGGTGGTGAGCTGTCCCGCGGCACCGGCGGTCCGCATCCGGCCGTAGTCGCGCATCTCCTCGCGGCCCCAGTACAGGAGCGTGATCACGAGGATCGCCAGGCCCACCCACAGCCAGATCCCACCGGCAACCGTGCCGAAGACCAGGAAGAAGCCGCCGATCGCGGCGAGCAGGGGCGCGAAGGACGGGCCGGGCATGTGGATCCCGGGCGGGGTCACCGGCGGCATGCGGCGCATCCCGCGTCGCTTGGGTCCAGCAGTGGCGAAGCGGTAGGTGATCCAGGCCAGGTACACGAAGACCAGGCCCGCCAGCAGGATCGGGATCAGCGCGACCAGCTCCTCCCAGTCGGGGACGATGAACTGCTCGCTGAACTCGATCAGGCCGGACCAGAGCTCCTCGATCATCGGCGCAGCCTCAGCCCTGCTGCAGCCCGGCGAACAGGACGTAGGCCATCAGTGACGTCGCCGCGCCCAGGGCCAGGAGCATCGTGAACCCCGCGAAGTCCACGGGCACGCCGGCCACCGCCTGCACGGTCGCGTAGAAGAACGCGATCGCCACGAACACGAGCCCGACCAGGGCGGCGCGCTTGGGGTTCATCGATGGGTTCCCTTCCGCGTCACAGCAGGTAGAGGACCGAGAACAGCAGGATCCAGACCACGTCCACGAAGTGCCAGTAGAGCGACGTCGCCTCGACCATGTCGTTGTGCTTCGCCGAGAACTGGCCGGCCATGCCACGGTACAGCACCACGCCCAGCATCAGGACGCCGCCGAACACGTGGGCGAAGTGGAAGCCCGTCATCGTGAAGTATGTCGTGCCGAAGGTCGTCGAGCCCATCGTGAGGCCCTCGTGGATCAGCACGCTGTAGTCGTACAGCTGGATCAGGAGGAAGACGATGCCCAGGACCATCGTCACCGCGAAGTTGCGGAGGAACTTGCGCCGGTCGTCCTTCATGATCCCCCAGACGCCGAGCTGGCAGGTCACGGACGACAGCACGAGGATGATCGTGGCCGGGAGGATCAGGTTGAGCTGCCCGTCCGGCGTGACCAGCGTGAACGGGTTGAGCAGCCCGGCGTAGGCGGTCGGCGGCCAGACGTGGGTTGGGACCCCGCCCACGATCTCGGTGTAGCCGGCCCGGATGCTGAAGTACGCCGCGAACAGGCCGGCGAAGAACATGACCTCGCTGGCGATGAACAGGAGCATCCCGAGGACCGGATTCCCGATCCCCCCGGTGCCGTGCGCCTCGGCGGCGTGGGCGTCGGCATGGGTGTCCGCGTGGGCGGTGAGGGCGGTGGCGTCGGCGGTCATCGTCTCCCCCTCAGTGAGCGGCCGTCCGGCCGTGCCGGGCGTCGAAGACCGGACGCTCGGAGCGGATCTCGGGCAGGTAGTCGAAGTTGTAGGCCGGCGGCGGCGAGGTGGTCACCCACTCCAGGGTGTTGGCCTCCCAGGGATCGTCGTTCGCGATCTTCCCGTTCCGGAGCGACACGAGGACGTTCCAGAAGAACGGCAGCATGCTGAACGCGATGACGAAGCCGCCGACGGTGGCCGCCAGGTTGAGCTCGCTCCAGCCGGTGCTGGCGGCGTAGTCCGCGATGCGGCGCGGCATCCCGGCCAGGCCCAGCTGGTGCATGGGGAAGAAGGTCAGGTTGAAGCCGATGAACATCAGGACGAACTGGATCCTGCCCAGCCCCTCGCCCAGCATCCGGCCGGTCATCTTGGGGAACCAGTAGTAGATGCCCGCGAAGATCGCGAACACGGACCCGCCGAACAGGACGTAGTGGATGTGCGCCACGACCCAGTAGGTGTCGTGGATGGCGAAGTCGACCGGCACCGCGGCCGAGAACGCGCCGTTGATGCCACCCAGCAGGAACATGGTGAGGAAGCCGATGGCGAACAGCATCGGCGTCTCGAAGCTCAGCTTGCCGCGCCACATGGTGGCGATCCAGTTGAACATCTTGACGCCCGTCGGGACCGCGATCAGGAAGGTCATCAGCGAGAAGAACGGCAGGAAGACCGCGCCGGTCGTGAACATGTGGTGCGCCCACACGGAGAAGCCCAGGGCGCCGATCGCGACGGTGGCGAACACGAAGGCCTTGTAGCCGAACAGGGGCTTGCGCGAGAAGACCGGCAGGATCTCGCTGATGATCCCCATGGCCGGCAGGATCATGATGTAGACCGCCGGGTGGGAGTAGAACCAGAACACGTTCTGGTACAGGACGGCGTTGCCGCCGTTCGCGGGGTCGAAGAAGTGGCCGCCGTAGTTGCGGTCGATGAACAGCATGACCAGGGCGCTGGTCAGGACCGGCGTCGCCATCAGCACGAGCACGCTGGTCACCAGGATCGTCCAGACGAGGATCGGCATCCGGAACAGGGTCATGCCCGGGGCCCGCATCTTGAAGATCGTGACCAGGAAGTTGATCGACCCGAGGATGGAGCTCGTCCCGATCAGCGTGAGGCCCATGATCCACAGGTCCGTGCCGGTGCCGCTGTACTGCCCACCCGATAGCGGCGGGTACTCCGTCCAGCCCGACGCCGCAGCGCCTCCAGAGACGAGGAAGCCCGACGCCATCAGCGCGCCGCCCAGCGGCAGCAGCCAGAAGGACAGGGCGTTGATGCGCGGGAAGGCCATGTCCGGCGCCCCGACCTGGAGCGGCACCACGTAGTTCCCGAACCCGGCCAGGATCGGGATCACGAACAGGAACAGCATGAACGAGGCGTGCATCGTGAACGCCTGGTTGTAGAAGGCCTCGTCCACCAGCTGCAGGCCGGGGACGGCAAGCTCGAGGCGGACGACGAGGGCGAGGATGCCGCCGGCCAGGAAGAAGAGGATCGAGTTGATCAAGTACATGATCCCGATCTTCTTGTGGTCGGTGGTCGTCAGCCACGCGTACAGGCCGCCTCGGACGGCGGGAGCGGCGGGGTTGAGGGTCGTGGTGGCCATCCCAGCGCTCCCTTACTGGACCGTCAGCGTGCCGGTCATGTTGGGGTGGACCGTGCAGATGAAGGGGTACGTCCCCGCGGCGAGCGCCGGGACGGCGTAGTTGATCTCCTTGCCGCCGTCGATGATGTCGCCCTTGAAGACCACCGCACCCGCGGCGTCCTTGATCTCGATGTTGTGGGGCACGCCGGGCGCATCCTCGTTCTTGAAGTGGATGGTGAACGCGGTGTCGGCCGCGGCGGTCAGGTCCTTGACGACGAACTCGACGTTCTTGGCGGACTCCTCGACGACGGCGCCGGCGGCGTCGCCCGACGGCAGGGGCGCCGGAGTCGCGTTGGCCTTCTCGATCGACCCGGCCAGCCAGGCCACGTACTCGGCCTTGGGCAGCGCGTGCACCTCGAACAGCATGGACCCGTGGTAGGTGCCGCACAGCTCCGCGCACTGGCCGCGGTACGTGCCCGGCTCCTCGATGGTGAAGTCGAACGAGTTCTCCTGGCCCGGGATCACGTCCCGCTTGAACAGGAACTTGGGCACGTAGAAGGCGTGGTTCACGTCCGGGCTGCGCAGCTTGATGTGGACCGGCTCGCCCACGGGCAGGACCAGGCCCCCGTCCTCACCGACCGGGAGCGACTGGGTGAACAGCGTCTCGCCATCCTCGTCGAGGTAGTCGAACTGCCACTGGAACCGGGCTGCGACCGCGCGCACGTTGACCTCGCTTGGCGTGGCGGCATCGACGACGTTGAGCGTCTGCCACGAGAGGACGAACAGGAACAGGACGATCGCCGTGGGGATCGCCGTCCAGATGACCTCGACGAGGTTGTTGCCGTGGGTCTGCGGCGGGAGCGACTCGTCGCCGGGCTTCCGGCGATACCGGAAGACGGTGTAGACGATGAGGACCTCGACGACCACGAAGATGATGGCGCCGATCGCGAACACGATGTTGTAGAGCTGCCGCGTCGCGACGCCCCGGTCCGTGACCGGCGTCTGCCCGTCGACGGGGAAGAAGCTGTCCCAGGCCTGCTGCGGGGTGACGCCTGCCGCCGCCAGCACGCCGATCACGACCGCCGCGACCGCGACGATGATCAGGCCGGCGACGAGGGGTCCGGACCTCGTCCTGGACCGGGAGGGCATCGACATCGGGTTCCTCGATGATGAATAGCCGGGGCCGTGGGCTGCCGGTTCTGGGCGGGGCGACAGCGGTCCGGGGACGCGCGCCATCCCGTCGGGAGGCGCCGGACGCGCGCATCATACCGGAAGGTCCCGGTTTCGGGGGGCCAATTGTCGAGCCAACCCCTGCCGGATGTCACATTCCCGTCCGGGCGCCGATTCCGGCGAGAATGGGAGCGTGAAACCCGGCCTCCCACGTTCCGCCCACCGGTCCGTCGTGCACGCCGTCGGTGCGCTGGCCACGGCGTCCGTCCTCGGGCTGCTTGCCGCGCCCGCGGTGCTCGCGCATGGCGGCGAGGTGCCGGCCGTCCCGCCCGACCCTGCCATCCTGCTGCTCGGCTGGTCGGGCGATCCGCTTGTCTGGTTGCCGGCGGTCGTCGCGCTCGTGCTGTGGCGGACCGGCGTGCGGCGGGTCAACCGGGCGCACCCGGGCAACCCGGTGCCCAAGGCGCGGACCTGGGCCTGGGTCGCGGGCGTGCTGGCGGTCCTGTTCGCGCTTGACTCGGGGATCGAGCGCTACGACACGACGCTGTTCTGGGTCCACATGATCCAGCACATGCTCCTGACCCTGGTGGGGCCGATCCTGCTGCTGTACGCGGGACCGATCACGCTGCTGCTGCGCGCCTCGTCCGCGGAGACGCGTCGGCGGTGGATCTTCCCGCTCCTGCACTCGCGGGTGGTCCGCTTCCTGTCGTTCCCCGTCGTGTCCTGGCTGCTGTTCGCGGCCGTGATGTGGGCGAGCCACTTCTCGCCGCTGTTCGAGGCGGCCCTGGAGGACGAGTGGATCCACCGGCTGGAGCACGCGCTGTTCCTCTCCTCCGCGCTCCTGTTCTGGTGGCCGGTCGTCGGCCCCGACCCGTCACCGTGGCGGATGAAGCCGGGCGCCAAGGTCCTGTACGTCGGCCTGCAGATGCCCCAGAACACCTTCCTCGCCCTGGCGATCTACATGTCGACGATCCCGCTCTACCAGCACTACGTGACGACCGGTCGCACATGGGGGCCGACGCCGCTCGAGGACCAGCAGATGGCCGGCGGCATCATGTGGCTCGGGGGCGACCTGGTCTTCCTGACCATGGTGATCCTGCTCGTGTGGGCGTGGATGCGCGACGAGGAGCGCCGCACCGTGGGCGAGGACAGGCGGCTCGGGGTCGAGGAGGCGGCGATCCGGGAGCGGGCCGCGCGCCTGGCCGCAGCGGAATGCCGCGGAGGGAGCGGCCGGCGACGGCGGCGCTGCACCGGGGTCGTGATGGGTTCGCGGCCTCGCGGTCCGGGCGGTGGCCCGGGGGGACTGACAGTCCTCGCCATATCGATCTTCGCCGCCGTCCCCTGACTGACAGTCCTGGTTCGACCGTCGGGGCCCCCGTTTCACGTCGATTGCGGGTCTCGGAGTCCCGCCTCAGGCTCCCGTGCGGCTGCAACCATGACTGGCAGTCCTGCGGCCGCGCCGATGGCCTCGCGGCCCCGCGCCGCCAGCGATCATCCGGCCGCTAGCCCTCCGGCGGGATCGGCGCCTCGAGATAGGCCAGGTAGCGGTCCGGGTCCACGTTGCCCCCCGAGACGACCCCCACGATTGGACCGTCGAGGCCCACCAGGCCGGCTTCGGCCGCCCGAAACCGCATGGCCGCCACGGTCAGCGCGCCCGATGGCTCCACCACGAGGCGAGCCTCCTCGGCCGCGAGACGGACGGCCCCGGCGATCTCCGCCTCGGAAACCGTCACGACGGCATCGAGCTGCACCGACAGGTGGGCGAAGTTGAGTCGGCCGATCGACTGCGTCCGCGTGCCGTCGGCGATCGTGCGGCTGACGCGCTCGGCCGGCCACTCCACGATGCGCCCCGCGGCGAGCGACTCGCGCGCGTCGGCGGCCAGCTCCGGCTCCACGCCGATCATCCGCGTCCGCGGCAGCAGTGCCTTGATCGCCGCGGCGACGCCGCTCGCCAGCCCGCCACCCCCGATCGGGACCAGGACGGCGGCCACGTCGGGCATGTCCTCCGCGATCTCCAGGCCGGCCGTTCCCTGCCCGGCCACGATCCGGGAGTCGTCATAGGGCGGGATGATGGCCAGCCCGCGTGCGGCGGCGATCTCCTCGGCGACGCGCCGCCGCTCCTCGGATGCCGTGCCCACGATGACGACCTCGGCCCCGTCGTCCTCGACCCGCGCCCGCTTGAGCGCCGGCGAGTCCGAGGGCATCACGATCACGGCCGGCACTCCGAACAGGCGGGCCGCCCGGGCGACCCCCTGGGCGTGGTTGCCCGACGAGTAGGTGATCAGCCCGCGGCTCCGCTCCTCCCTGGTCAGCGACGCGGCAGCGACGTAGGCGCCGCGCAGCTTGAACGCGCCGATCGGCTGGAGGGATTCGGCCTTGAGCCAGTGACGGCGCTCGGGGCGGCCGAAGGGGACCAGTGGCGTGCGGACCGTGATGCCGGCCAGGACGCCCGCGGCCGCACGGATCTCGGGTAGCCCGACGAGGGCCGGAAGGGGCTGCTCGCCCGTCATCGGCGGCGGGCGGTCCGCGAGCAGTCGATGCAGAGCGCGGTCCAGGGAAGGGCCTCGAGGCGCTCGGCGGGAATGGGCCTCCCGCACGCGGTGCAGGCTCCGTAGGTGCCGGCCGCGAGCCGTGCGAGAGCCGCGTCGATGGCGGCGAGGTGCTGGCGGTTGTGGTCGAGGAGCGCGAGGTCTCGCTGCTGCTCGAAGACGTGGGTCGCCGCCGCCGCCTGCGAGCCGTACGTCATCTGGCCCGGGGCCTCGACCTGGTTGTCCGCGACCTCCTCGAGCACCCGGGCGCGTTCGGCCAGGAGCAGCTCGCGCGGGTCGGTGGGAGTCTTCGGAGCGTCCATCACCCCGCGATCCTACCGCGCTCTCGCCCTGGCCGCGTGAGGGCCGTTCGGCCGCTCCGTGTAAGCGGCGCGTAAGTGGCGGCGGCGAGACTCCGGTTCCCGGTCGCTCGACCCGGGCATGGACGCCCGGCGAGCCGGGAGACTGGCCCGGCTGCGATCGGGCGGAGGAGGCATCCACGTGGCCGACCGTGCGCGTCGTGCGCTGATCCTTGCCGGCTCGCTCGCCGGCTCGCTCTCGGGGACCCTGGCCGTCCTGGCCGTGGTGATCACGGGAGCCAAGCGATGGTGATCCCGGTCGAGATGCGGCCCTGTCCCCACAGTCGCCGCTGGTAGCCTGCTCGCCCGTCTCCGGCGGCTTTCGGCCTCAAGAACCGGATGTCCCGCATCATTGCGGACATGCAACGCCCGCTGCCCTCGTCATATCCGCGCACTCGGCGCCGCGTCGCGGGGCACCTCGCCCTGCCGGCCGGCCTCGTCCTGGCGGCCGTCGTGGCCGCCGCCTGCGAGACCGGCACGCCCGGCTCGACGCCACCCATCACCCCGGGGACCGGATCGGCGCCGAGAACGGTCAACATCGTCGCCCGCGACTACGCCTTCGTTCCCACCACCGTCGACCTCGTGCCGGGTGAGACGGTCACCTTCCAGGTGATCAACGGGGGGCTCGTCATCCACGAGGCGATCGTGAGCGACCTCGAGGACCAGATGGCCTGGGAGGAGGCGGAGGCGGCCGCCGCCGACCCGCCCCCGGGGCCCACGCCGTTCGTGCCTCCTCCGCCCGGTTTCGAGGGCACGCGCATCGTCGTCGAGTCGGGACAGCGGCTGGACGTGACCTGGACGGTGCCGCCCGATGCCGCGACCGCCCCGGGTGGCTGGTTCGTGGGCTGCCACATCCCCGGCCACTGGGCGAAGGGCATGGTGGTCCCGGTGCGCTTCGTGGACCAGGCCGGTGCGCCGCTGGCGTCCATCCCTCCGGTCCCGTCGTCCGCGTCGGGGGGCTGAAGCCGGGCCATCGGTCACCCCGTGGACGTGACCCGCGAGCACGTCGTGGGCGCCTCCTCCGGTGGTAGGCTAGCCCTCGGTGCGTGAGACTCCGCGCGCCCAGGCCGCACTCGAATTCATCAGGAGACCCTTCGAACATGACGTACGTCATCGCCGAGCCCTGCGTCGACGTGATGGACACCGCTTGCGTGTCCGTTTGCCCGGTGGACTGCATCCACTATGACGAAGGTGTCGATCGCAAGCTGTACATCGATCCCAACGAGTGCATCGACTGTGGCGCCTGCGAGCCGGAGTGCCCTGTCAACGCGATCTTCCCGGAGGAGAGCCTCCCCGCCGAGTGGGCCGGCTACACCGCGATCGACGCGCAGTGGTTCACGGACAAGGCCGCGGCCCGTGCAGCGATGGACGCGCTCAAGCCAGCCTGACGAAGCCCTCCCCGGGCCGGTGCGACCCGGCCCCGCAGCAACCGATGCGGCCCCGCAGCGATGCGGGGCCGTTCGCGTGCCGGCGAGCCGTCGCACGCCGTCGCCCTGCAGCATCTGGCCCGTAGACTGGCGGCGTGCGCATCGCCTCCCTCCTGCCTGCCGCCACGGAGATCGTGATCGCCCTCGGGCTGGACATGGAGCTGGTGGGCGTCACCCACCGGTGCAGGGTCCCGCCCGGCCTGGGCGAGGTCGCGCTCCTGACGAGGCCGGGCAGCGGCGGTGACGAGCTGGATGACGGCGCCCTCTTCGATGCGGACCCGGACCTCGTCATCGTGGGCGACGGGGGCAGTGGGCACGATCGGCGCGCGGCCGGTGGAGTCGGTCTTCGCCGACGACGAGGACGAGCCGCCGTCCGTGCTGACGCTGGCGCCGTCGTCCGTCGAAGGCGTGCTCAACGGCATCGTGGCGGTCGGCGCGATGACCGAATCCGAGAACGCGGCGCTCGACATCGTCCTGGGCATGCGCGAGCGGCTCCAAGGCCTGGAGGAGATCGTTGTGGGGCGCCGCGATCACGGGTTCCAGCCGCCACGGGTCGTGCTGCTGGCTGCCGTCGATCCGCCGCGGGCGGTCGGCGGCTGGATCCCCGACCAGGTGCGCCTCGCCGGTGGCTGGGAGCTCCTCGGTCAGGACGGTGGCCCCTCCGAGGAGACCTCGTGGGATGCCGTCCGGGACATGGACCCGGAGGTGCTGGTGCTGCTTCCCGACGGACTCCCGCTCCGCGAGGCGATCCGGGCCTGGGAGTCCACGCCGCGTCCGGAGGGCTGGGCGGACCTGCGCGCGGTCCGCGACGACCGGGTGTTCGTCGTCGACGGCGGCCCGTTCGTCCTGGCCGGGCCGCGGGTGATCGACGGGATCGAGATCCTCGCCGAGCTCTTCGACCCCGTGGCGTTCGACGGCATGTCGCCGCCCGCGACGTGGGCACGCGCCCGCTAGCCTCGAGATCACCATGGCCTACCGCCCAACCTTCGACTGCCTGTGGTGCGGGGTCGCGTGGGCGACGCGTGGCCCCAACGACCTGGAGGGATGGGCCCAGCTGTGCCCGGACTGCCTGGGCAGGGCGGGCTCGAACCCCTTCCTGCGGGGACGCCTGCGCGCGGCGCTCGCCCAGCGGGTATCGGTGGAGCAGGCGAGCGCGGCTGCGGCCGCCGCCGCCCACCACGCGGCAGTGGCCCACCACGCTGCGCCGGGTCCGTCGCCGGCTCGCTCCCCGGCTCCCTCCCCGGGCGCGGTGTCACGACCGACCCCGTACCCGGCATTCCCGGACGACTGGTTCCTGCGCCGCGGCGAGTTCCAGCGCGGCGCCATCCACGACGCCGCCTGGGCAGCGGAGCTGGACATGGTCACGCGCTGGCTCGACGGCCTGCCACTCGCCGGCCGGATCGTTGAGCCGGCGGCCGGAGTCGGCTTCTTCTCGCCGCTCCTCGCCGATCGTGGCGAGCTGTTCGCCTTCGACGCGGACGGCCAGGCGCTCGATCGCGCCCGCGATCGCCTGCTCGCCCACAACCTGCGCGCCCACCTCCACGAGGCGGACCCGTGGGCCGCGGCGCCTGCCGCTGTGCCCAGCGCCGCAACCGGTGCGACCGGCGGGCTCAGCGATGGCGGCCTCGCCGACGTCGTGGTCGCTGCGTTCCTGGTGGGCCGCGTCCGGGGAGCCGGCCTGGACAACGCCGCCGCGTCGCTCCGGGCCCGCCTCCGCTCGGGCGGGCTCCTGGCCCTCGTGGAGCTCCACCCGGATGCCGCCGGCGGCCCGCCGCCCGGCGTGGCCTGGACGTGGCACGAACCGGCCCTCATCGAGGCTGCGCTCCGCCGTGCCGGCTTCTCGGACCTCCGCATGGCCGCGACTGGGCGCTTCTTCCTGACCGCGTCCGCCGTCGCCCGCTGACCAATCCCGCACCCTGCAGGTGCGGGTGACAGCAGGCCACCGAGGAGGACCGCTGGAGCCCCGGTGGTATCCTCCGCCGCGATGTCGCCCCTCGCAGACCGCACCATCGCCACCGTGGGATCCGGCGTCATGGCCGAGGCCATGATCGTCGGCCTGCTCCGCGGCAACCTCGTCACGCCCTCCCAGGTCGTGGCCAGCCACCCGCGGGCGGAGCGCCGCGCCGCCCTGGAGGAGGCACACGGCATTCGGGTCGTCGCGTCCAACGCGGAGGCGGTCGATGGCGCGGATGTGGTCATCCTTGCGGTCAAGCCGCAGACGCTGGCGAAGGTCGGGCGCGAGATCGCCCCGCACCTGCGCCCCGGCCAGCTCGTCCTGTCCGTGCTCGCGGGCCCAACGACCGGCGCCCTCGTGACCACCCTCGACCACGACCAGGTCGTCCGGGCCATGCCCAACACGCCTGCGCGCATCGGCAGCGGAATGACCGTCTGGTATGCGACGCCCGCCTGCACCGGCGATCAGCGGGCGCAGGCCAGGGCGCTCCTCTCCGCCCTCGGCGTCGAGCTCGAGGTGGAGGAGGAGAAGTGGGTGGCGATGGCGACCGCCATCTCCGGGACCGGTCCCGCCTACGTGTTCCTCGTGATGGAGGCGCTGATCGACGCCGCGGTCCACCTGGGCTTCCCGCGCCACATCGCCCACGACATCGTCATCGAGACGCTCGAGGGCAGCACCCGCTTCGCCAAGCAGTCCGGCGACCACCCTGCCGTGCTGCGCAACATGGTCACCTCGCCCGCGGGCACCAGCGCCGCGGCGATCCACGAGCTGGAGTCGGGCCGCCTGCGCACGGTGCTCTCCGAGGCCGTGTGGGCCGCCTTCCGCCGCACGGTGGAGCTGGGCGACGAGATGGAGGCCCAGACCGCACTCCGCGCGAAGGGCCGGGGCAAACCCGTCCGCTGACACCGGCTCGGCGCGGGCTCGCGAGGCCGGGTCCTGCCGGGCGCCGCACGCTGGTCCCGGCCGGGCAGGACCGCATGGCCCGGCAACAAGCGGCCGAGCCTCCCTTCCGGCCCGGTGGCCAGTCGCTATCCTCGCGGCGATGGATACCAACGCGGCCGGCGCCGGCCGTCCCACGGCGCCTGACCCGGAGGAGCTCCGGCTCCTCGCCGACCAGCTCGCGCGCATGCGCGGCATGCTCTTCGGCTACTCGGAGCGGTTCTTCGAGCGGATCCGCACCTACCTCGTGATCAGCCTGACGCTGCTCGTGGTGAGCGGGTCGGGCGTCTTCCCGGGGGCCGTGATCGCGGTTCCGTTCCTCGTGCCGTTCGCGATGCTCGAGACGGGCTATCTCTTCTACTACACCGTGTTCGCCCGCCGCCACGCGGAGTACCTGGAGCGGACGATCAACGCGCGGTTCGGGAAGGACGTGCTGGTGGCCCATCGCCTCGAGGCCGCGTACTTCTACCCACCCGACGCGCCCAAGATCGCCGCCTTCTCGTTCGGGAACCCGCTGGGAATGATGTCCGCGACGACGATCGGGTACTCCGGAGGCGCCGCCCTGCTGTGGTTCGCCGGCCTGATCGGGACGGTCTCGGTCTTCGCTCCGGTCCCCGATGCAACGGTCCTCGGGATCGATGCCGTGTCGCTGATCGTCGCCGTCCAGCTCCTATGGACTGCTGCCATCGCCGGCCACCTCGTCTACTCGTTCCTCTCCCGGCGCGACGAGAGGAAGCTCATCGCCGAGCTCGATCGCTCGTATGGCCCACCGCCCTCACCCTCCGCCGACTGATCCCCCACACCACCCAGAGGCCCACATGCCCGCCAAGTCCACCGCCAGCGACATTGCCGAGCGCGCGATGCGCTCCACACTCCTGACGCTCTCCCACCGCCGCTCGCTCGGCCGGCTTGCCACGCGAACGCCGATCACGCGACCCATGGTCCGCCGGTTCATCTGCGCGGAGACGCTCGAGGAGGCACTGCCGGCCATCAGGCGCCTGCACGACGAGGGCATGCGGACCACCGTGGACGTGCTCGGCGAGTCCGTCAGCGAGGAAGCCGATGCCCGGGCCGCCGCCGCGCGCTACGTCACGGTGCTGGATGCCCTTGCCGTTGCCGACCTGGACCGCAACGTGTCGCTCAAGCCCACCCAGATGGGCCTGGCCATCGATCCCGGGCTCGCCCGCGAGACCATCGGCGGCATCGTCGCCAAGGCGGTTGAGCTCGGCGCCTTCATGCGCATCGACATGGAGGACCACACCACGACCGACAGCACGCTGGCCCTGTGGCGTGACGTCAGGCCGACGACCTGGAAGGACGGCGGTGCGGACGTCGGGCTCGTGATCCAGTCGGCGCTGCGGCGCAGCGACGACGACATCGAGGCGATCATCGCCGAAGGGGGACGCGTCCGCCTGTGCAAGGGCGCGTACAAGGAGCCCGCGAGCGTCGCCTACCAGGACAAGGCCGACGTGGACGCGGCCTACGAGCGGCAGATGCTGCGCCTCATGCGCGCCGGCCGCTACCCGGCGATCGCCACCCATGACGTGAAGCTGATCAAGCGGGCCGTCTCGGTCGCGAGGGCGGAGGGGATCTCGAAGGACGCCTTCGAGTTCCAGATGCTGTACGGCGTGCGCCGGGACATCCAGGAGCAGCTGGTCGGCGCGGGCTGGACGGTTCGCACCTACGTCCCGTTCGGCTCGCAGTGGTACCCGTACTTCATGCGCCGCCTCGCGGAGCGACCGGCGAACGTGTCGTTCATCCTGCGCAACCTGTGGCGGGAGCGCGGCCGGGGCTGATCGCGGCCGCGCCGTCGCAGACGGTCCACGCGGAGGGCCGGCCGACCCCGTCCAGCGGTGCTCGAATGCACCGATTCCGAGGGTCCCAGTGCGCACTTGGCCGTGGGTGTGGCAGGATCGGCATCCACGGAGCGGCCGACCCGAGCCCGGCGCCCCGATCAGGGCTACCGACGTGCGAGGGAAGATGAGCACCAAGAAGCGTGACGACGCCCCTGGCGTCGCCATGGGTTCGGGACCCGCCCCGGAGGCGGACGGCGAGCGGGTAGCGGTCCTCCTCTGCGGCTACGGCGAGGTGGAGAGCAACGACGACCTCGCCGAGTACAACGCGAAGTCGCTGCGCCTGCTCGTCAGCAAGTCGGTCCCGATCCCCGACGTGGCCGTCCCGTTCCTCTCAAGGCGTCTCGCACGCAAGGCGCGCGAGGAGTACGAGCGCGCCAACCGGTTCGTCTCCCCCCACAACGCCATCTTCGAGCGGCAGCGCGCGGGGATCGCCGCGGCTCTCCGCGAGCGGTACGGCGACCGCGTCGAGGTGTTCAGCGCGCTCAACTTCTGCGCCGGGTTCATGCCGGAGGATGTCCTGCCGGTGATCCGGGCCGCGGGCTACGAGCGGGTCGTGGTCTACCCGCTGCTGGTCGTGGACTCGGTCTACACCGGCGGCCTGTCGCTGGAGCAGGTCAACAAGGCGCTCGGCAGCGATGGGGCGTGGGTGCACGAGATCCGCTACCTGGCCAGCTTCCATGATCGGCCTGCCTACCACGAGCGACTCGCCCGCCACGTCCGGGACGGGGTCGCCCCGCTGCGCGACCGCTATGCCACGTCACAGATCGGGGTCGTCCTCCTGAACCACGGCTGCCCGTACAAGGCGAAGGGGTTCGAGACGGGGATCCGTGACAGCCGCATCCTGTACCACGCCGTCAAGGAGCGGCTGTGGCACGAGTTCCCGAACATCAGCGTGGGCTGGATGAACCACCCCACGCCCGGACGCTGGACGCAGCCGGACATGCTCCAGGCGGCGAAGAACCTCGTGACGACGGGCGCCCGGGCGATCGTGTTCGTTCCGATCGGCTTCGTGACGGACAACCACGAGACGATCCTCGACGTTGGCTACACGGCGGACCGACTCGCCAAGCTCCACCCGGACGTGGAGATCCTGCGGCTGCCCAGCCTCAACGACGATCCGGAACTCATGGCCCTCGCGGCCGACTGGATCGCACCGCTCATCGACGACGCATCGACCGCAGCCTGAGCCCGGAATGGTGATGCGCCTCAGAGCCCGCGTTGGCGCGATCGCGCGCCCGTCCGTCGTCGCGTTTGCCCATCACGGGGAGCATGACGGCAAGCCGGACGCGCCGGTGGCTCCGCAGCGGCCGCCCCACGCATCCCGGCCGCACGCCGTCGCGCCGTCGCCGCTGGTGCCCCTCGGTCCCGGTGGGCGACCGCCGGACCGGGCGCTTGTTGGAGCGAAGGCCGCCTCGCTCGGCTGGCTCGCGAGTCACGGTGTTCCCGTTCCCGCCGCGGTCGCAGTCCCGGCAGACGTCGCGGGGAGGGTCGCGGTGGGCGACACCCTGTCCACCGAGCTCCTCGCCGGGGCGCTCCGCCGCTGGCTCGACCCGTCGCGCGTCTACGCCGTGCGGTCCTCTGCGGAGGGTGAGGACGGTGACCTGCGCTCGTTCGCCGGCCAGCTGGAGAGCCGTCTGGATGTTCCTGCCGGGGATGTCCTGGACGCCGTCCGCGCGATCGCGGCGCCGGACCGCGATCGGATCGCCGCCTATGCCGCGCGCAGCGGCGTCGCCATGCCGGAGCGGGTTGCCGTCGTGATCCAGGAGATGGTCCCGACGGCGAGCGCGGGCGTCGCGTTCAGCCGGAACCCGCTGACCGGCCTCGACGAGGTCGTGGTGGAGGCCGTGCCGGCACGCGGCGACGCGCTCGCTGGTGACGGGGTGACCCCCGACCGCTGGGTCCGTCGCTGGGGTGCGTTCACGGAATTGCCGGCCGAGCCGAGGACCCCCGAAGCGGTCGTGGAATTGGTCGCCCGGGAGACGGTCCGGCTCGCGCGTGCGTACGGTCGACCCGTCGATCTCGAGTGGGCCCACGATGGCCATACGACGTGGTGGCTGCAGGCCCGCCCGATCACCGGGATCGACGGCCTGCGCGTGTACTCCAACCGGATCGCCCGGGACGTCCTGCCGGGGGTCATCAAGCCGCTCGTGTGGTCCGTCAACGTCCCGCTCGTGAATGCCGCCTGGATCGACGTGCTCGAGGAGCTGGTCGGCCCGCTCGACGTCCGGCCGGAGGATCTCGCCCGCTCGTTCGGCTATCGCGCGTACTTCGACATGACCACGATCGGCGGCGTCTTCGAGGCGCTCGGGATGCCCCGCGACAGCCTCGAGCTCCTCCTCGGCCTGCCCAAGGGACCGGAGGCGCCCGGGTTCCGCCCCGGTGCCGGGGCCCTGCGGCACCTGCCGCGGGTTGCCGGCGCCGGGCGGCGCACCCTCCGGCGCGGCCGCTGGGCGCGCGCCGAGATCGACGAGCTGGCCCGGGCCCAGGCCATCCTCGCGGACCAGGACCCGATGGAGCTCGACGACCAGGCGTTGCTCCGGCGGATCGACGCGGTCACGGCGCTCGCCCGGCGAGCTGCCTACGCGAACATCGTCGTTCCGCTCGTGATGCACGGATACGATCGCACCCTTGCCACCCAGCTTCGGGCCGCCGGCATCGACCCGGTGGGTGTCGACCCGGCAGCCGGGAGGGGTGACCGGACGGCCTGGAGCCCGACCGCGGCCCTGGATGACCTGGCCGCCGTCGCACGCGACCTGCCCCCCGATGCCGCCACGGCGCTCTCCGATCGTGGCGCGGCCGCGCTCGTCGAACGGCCCGATCTCGCCCAGCTCCGGGTCGGGCTCGACCGGTTCCTGGATCGTTTCGGCCATCTCTCCGAGAGCGGCAACGACTTCTCGCTCCCGACCTGGCGCGAGGACCCGGACGTGGTCGTGGCGATGATCCTCGCCCATCGAGCGCGTCCGGAGGCACCCGCCCGGCCGAGCGCCGGAGCCGACCTCTCCGCCGTCCTGGAGCGGACGGCACGTCCTCGTCGGCCGCTGGTCCGCCTGCTCTGGCGGCGTGCCGGAGCGTTTCGCGTGTACCGCGATGCCGTCGGCGCCACGTGGGCCCGGGCCTATGGCCTGTTCAGGGGCACGTTCCTCGCCCTCGGCGAGCGGCTCGTGGAGCGAGGGCTCCTCGGCGTCCCCGAGGATGTCTTCTACCTCTCGCTCGATGAGGTCCGGGCCCTGGTGCGGGGCGCGACGCCATCCGCCGGCGAGGCGCACGGCCTGGTCGGCAGGCGGCGCACCGAGGTTGCCGAAGCCGCCGACCTCGTCGTGCCCGAGGTCGTCTATGGCGACGCCTTCGTCGCCCGCCCGGCCGGTGAGCACATCCGGTCGACCCACGCGGGCATCCCGACCTCTCGGGGTTCGGCCAGGGGGCCGGCGAGGATCGTGCGAGGCGTTCCGGACTTCGGGCGGGTCGCCGCCGGCGACATCATCGTGATCCCGTTCTCGGACGTCGCGTGGACGCCGCTGTTCGCACGGGCTGCAGGCGTCGTGGCGGAGGCCGGCGGGATCCTGTCCCACGCCTCCATCGTCGCCCGGGAGTACGGCATCCCGTGCATCGTGTCGGTGCACGGTGCCTGCGACGCCATCCCCGACGGGGAGATGGTCGTGCTGGACGGCATGGCCGGCACCATCCTGGTGGAGGACGGCGCCACGGGCTGACGACCGGCCCGGGAATCCAAGAGCCGCCGGTGAACCGGCGGCTCAGGCCTCGGCGGTGGGCACGAGTCGGATGCTGGCTACCAGCGCTTGGCACCATTGATGACGAACGCGAACGCGGCCATCGTGCCGAGGAACATGATCGCGCGCTGCGCGAGGGCCTTCATCGTGGGCATGTCCGGCGCTTCCTTTGCTGGGAGTTGGTAGGGCTCTCCCTGTGGAGGACCCGAACCGTAACGTGCCCCCGGCGCCTTAAGGCATGACCCATTGGTACCGGTACCCCCCTGACAGTGTGGGGAGTTGCCCCAGCGCACCGGGGCCGATCTCGACGGGTTCAGGCGCCCGATGCCGGGATCGAGAACCAGAACGTGCTGCCCCTGCCGGGCGTCGAGGTCACCAGCAGGTCGCCCCCGTGGGCGCGCACGATCTGGCGCGCGATGGGCAGCCCGAGGCCGGTCCCGCGCGGGCCGCCCGGCAGGGTGTCGGACGCCTGTCGGAACGGCTCGAAGATCTGCTCGAGGTCCGCCTCGGGGATGCCCCGCCCGGTGTCGGCGACGGCGACCCGCACGTTGCCATCGGCCTGGTCCACGGTCACCGACACCCGGCCTCCCGGGCTGAACTTGACGGCGTTCGAGATGAGGTTGATCACGACCTGGACCAGGCGCTCCTCGTCGCCCGTCACCTCCGGCAGGTCGTCGGCCACCCGCTCCTCGACCGCGACGCCGCCCACCTCGAACAGCGCCGACGTGGCGGCGAGCCCCCGGCGCACGACCTCCTCGAGGCGGATCTGGGCCATGCGCCACTCGATCCGGCCCGCCTCGATCTTGGCGAGGTCCAGGAGGTCGTTGATGAGGCCGGTCAGGCGCTCGCCTTCCTCGACGATGATCCCGAGGTTGTCGCCGACCTGCCGCACCGCCCGGTCCACCCGGGGGTCATCGCGGCTGACGACCGGGAACACGACCTCGTCAAGGCGCTTGCGGTTGAGCCTCGCGAAGCCGACGACGGACGTGAGGGGCGTGCGCAGCTCGTGCGACACGTTGGCGAGGAACCGGCTCTTGGCCTCGTTCGCGAGCTCCGCCGCGGCGCGGGCCTCCTGGGCCTCGGTCATGGCCGCGACGAGGTCCGCCGTGCGCTCGGCGACCCGTGCCTCGAGGACGCGGTTCTGGGTCTCGAGCTCCGAGCGCAGGCGCGCCGACTCCAGGCCACCCGCGAGCAGCGAGCCCACCGTGTACAGGAGCGGGCCGTCGTCCGCCTCGAGCGGGGAGCCGTCGCGGGTGTCGGGGACGATCAGCACGCCGATCGCCCGGCCCTGGGTGGCAAGCGGGGTGCCGGTGAAGCCGGCCGAGCCGAGCACTGCGGCGAGCCGGCGGTTGGTCTCGTCGCCCTCGGACGCGGCGTCCCTGAACAGGAGCGGGCCGTCGGCGCGGACCAGCAGCGCCGGGGCGGCGGTGGGATCGTCGGGGGTCACGACGACGTCGGCCAGCAGCAGCCCCAGTCCCAGGAGCCCCCCCGGCCACGCGCCAGTCCGCGATCGACCCCGCGACCGGGTCGACCAGGCCGACCACCCCTCGCTCGAACCCCAGGCGGCCGACGATCTCGTTCAGCCCGAGCTCGACCAGCCGCGAGGGGTCGTGCGTGGACGCGATGACGATCCCGAGGGCGTTGATCGCGCCGAGCTCTGCGAGGCGGCGGCGGAGACGATCCTCGAGCACGGCCGACCGTCCGGCGGTGCCGGCGGTCCGGTCCGCTCGCGAGGCCGACGCGGCGCGATCCGGTCGGAAGCTCAGGACCCGGGGCTCCGGGAGGTGTCCCCGCCGGCGCTGCCGTCCGCGATGCCTGGGCCGGACTTCACACCCATCGCCCTCCCGATCGCAGGTCCGGCAAGGGCGGCGATCGCCGTCACCACCTTGAGATCCGCCGACCGGAACGGCCCACCGGTCGCCGTGGCACCCAGCACGCCCAGGGTCACGTCGCCGGCGCGCAGGGCCGCCACGACCAGGCTGCCACCGTCTCGTTCCGGCCCGCTGGCTCGAGGGTCCGCCACGGAGTCCTCGACCAGCTCCGACCCGCCCGAGGCGGCCACCTCGCCCACGATCCCGACGCCCGCGCGAGCCTCGCTGATCGGGCCCCCCTCACCGTCGGCCCCGGGCGCCGTCCGCAGCGTGGTGCCGTCGCCGTCGACCAGGAGGACGAACCCACGCGCGTCGTGCGGCAGGCGCGACAGCTCCGTCACGGCCGCGTGGACGACCGGCTCCACGGTGTCCGAGCCGCCGATCGTGGCCGCCAGGTCGTAGATCAGGGACAGCTCCCGGTAGCGTTCCAGTGCCTCGTTCGCGAGCGATCGCTTGTCCCGTTCCCGCGCAGCGGCGTAGGCGAGCACCGCCGCGATGCCGCGGGCGGTCCGGCCACCTTCGACCCAGCCCAGCATGTCGCCGTCCACGACGACGTCCTGGCGGATGACCGGATCCCCCGGTTCTGCGCCTGCCGGTCCTCCCCGCTCCAGGATGATCGCCCCCTCGCCGTCGCGGATCGTGACGGCGGCATCCATCGACGCCAGCAGCGCGGAGACCATCGGCGCCACGTGGCGATGCCGCACGATCAGGCGGCGCAGCTCGCTCATGCCAGCCCCAGGACGCCCCGGGCGAGCGCGAGGAGCGCGTCCGGGTCGAAGGGCTTGGTGAGGAACTCGTCGGCGCCCGCGTCCAGGCCCTCGGCCCGGTCCTGCGCCTGGCCCTTGGCCGTGAGCAGGACGATGTGGGCCCCGGCCAGCTCCGGGTCGGCGCGGACGGCACGGCACACGTCCAGGCCGCTGCGGCCGGGCATCATGACGTCGAGGAACACGAGGTCCGGGTGCTGGGCGGCGATCGCGGCCATCGCCTCGTCCCCGTCCGCGGCCGTATAGAGCTCCACGTCCTCGTCCAGGAGCTCCTCCAGGGTCTGCTCGATCAGCAGCCGGATGTGCTGTTCGTCGTCAACGATCAGGACCGCTCGCGCCATGCGCCCTCCCTGCGTGGATTGGCCGCTCACGATGCCGGAACGGCGCCGCTCGTGCAAGGCGGACCCGGCCGCAGGCGGGCCCTGCGCTGGGGCATGATGCGTCCATGCCGAACAACGCCGCTCCCACAGCCCCGTCCGTCCCGCCCCGACCCGATCTCCGGCGCCGCGTGCTCGCCGGTGAGCCGACGATCGGCCTGTTCGTCAACCTTGGATCCATCGTCTCCGCGGAGATCGTGGCCAGGGCCGGCTACGACTGGGCCCTGGTTGACCTCGAGCACGGGATGACGACCGAGGCCGACCTGCTGGCCCAGCTGATGACGATCCAGGCCACGCCCACCGCCGCGGTCGTGCGGGTGGTGTCGTCGGAGCGGATGCGGGTGGGCCGGGTCCTCGACCTTGGCGCGGACGGGCTGATGATCCCGCGCCTCGAGACTGCGGCCGACATGCGCGAGACGGTGAGCTGGATGCACTACCCGCCGGCGGGCATCCGTGGCGTGGCGGCCGGGACGCGCGGAGCCGGGTATTCGACCGTGGCGCACCCCCAGATCCGGGACCTCAACGAGCGGGTCCTGGGCGTGTTCCAGGTGGAATCGAGGGCGGCAGTCGCCGCAGCCGACGAGCTGGCGGCGATCGACGGCGTGGACGTGCTGTTCGTAGGCCCCGCGGACCTGAGCCACGAGATGGGGATCCCTGGCGAGTTCGCCAGCCCGCAGTTCACCGCGGCGCTTGATCGTGTCGCGGCTGCAGCGAAGGCCCACGGCAAGGCGGCCGGGATGCTGGTGCGTGACGCCTCGGAGGTGCCGGCCTACCTGGCGCGGGGTTACGGCTTCCTCGGGATCGGCTCCGATTCAGGACTGGTCATGAGCGGGGCACGGAGCCAGCTGGCGGAGGCGCGCCGGGCGTTGGGCTGATCGCCAGGCCCGCGCGCGTTCCACTCGAGTCCGAGTCCGGGCCTAGTCCTACCCCTGTCCTGTCACTGCCGGTCGGTTGTCCGCCTCGACGCGGGGTGACCGGGCGTGCCGGGCGCGACGTCGGCGACCTCGCGCGGGCCATCAGGGTTGAGGTGACGGTCGGCGTCGGACCAGCCGGGTCCGCCCGCCGCTTGCCGTTCGCGCGCCTGGTCCCTCCGCTCGTGCCGGGGCGGGAGGTCAACGTACGGCTCGTCGGAGGCACCGAGTCGCCGCAGCCATTCACGCAGGGACATCTGCAGATCCTACTCGTCGCCCAGGCGGACGGCGGGCTGGGGGAGCGTCGGCTCCTCGGGGTCTGCCGGGGCGGGGGCGCCCCTGCCGCGTGTCTGCGACAGGAGCACGCCGGCCAGGATCAGTGCGCCGCCCACCCACTGGATCGGCGCCAGGCGCTCGCCGAGGAGGATCGACGCGGCCAGGATCGTCCACAACGGCTCCACGGTGGAGATCAGCGAGGCCTGGGCCGCACCCACCCGCTGTGCGCCGGCGTAGAAGCCCTGGACGGCCAGGAACCCCGCGACCACGGCAACGCCCAGGATCCCGGGCCAGGCGTCGGACGGGATCTCGGCCGGAAGCACGGGATGCCCGATGCCCAGGTTGACGGTCCAGTACACGGCGGCCGTCGCGGTCAGCATCACGGCACCGACCACGGACGCGTTCGCTCCCTCGTCTGACCCGTGGCCGGTCCGGTCCCGGCGCTCCCCGGAGTGCCGCGCCGCCAGGATGATCCACACGGAGTAGAGGAGTGGCGAGGCGATGATCAGCAGCAGCCCTCCGATCGGCGGGACCGCCGATTTGGGGATTCCACCCACCGCGAGCACCACGCCCGCCACCGCGATTCCGAGCGCCGTCCACGCCCGCCGGCCCTCGAGCGGCCGCCCGAACTGGAGCGCCAGCACGGCGACGACGGGCGGGTAGATGTACACGATCAGCGCCGCGAGCGAGAGGTCCACGGTCGTGATCCCCGCGTAGTACGCCGCGGTGTTGCCAACGTAGACCACGCCCAGGCCCAGGGTGACGAGCAGCTGCCGACGGGGCATCGCGCGCAGGGCCCGGCGGGCGTTCGAGCGGGCGAGCAGCAGCACCCAGCCGAGCGCGACCGCGATGAGGAAGCGCCAGGCCATCAGCGTCAGCCAGTCGACGCCCGTCTCGTACACCGGGCGCGCAAACAGGCCGCCGGACCCGAAGGCGATGGCGGAGACGACGACGAGGGCGACGCCGATCAGGCGGGTCCGGTCCACCCTCCCGAGGGTAGCGAACGCCATGCCGGCGCCGGGAGTGCGCGGGGCCGTTTCGCGCGGGTCTCCGGGCACGCGAGAACCGGGCCGTCCGGACTCCCGCAACCGTACGGCAACAGATCCCGCGCCCACGCGCGGGTGCGCGTTACACTTGGCCCGTGGCTGAATCCTCCGAGCGCGTCGTCACGGCGCGTGTCCCCAACCTGGTATCACAACCCCTCACCATGGTCGGACGCAGGCGCCCCGTGTCGGTGCCCCCGGGCACGACCCTCGGGGACTGCCTGCTGGCGATCCAGCGCACGGGCACCGGCGACTCGGTCTTCGTGACCGGTGCGGACGGACGCCTCGCGGGCGTCCTCACGGAGCGCGACATCTTCGGCCGCCTCGTCGGCCCGGACGTCGCCGCCGGCGTGGACCTCGACGTCCCGGTCGAGGCGTTCATGACGACGGGTCCGCACACGTTGCGGCTGCGCCAGACGGTCCGCGACGCGCTCGAGCTCATGCAGACCGGAGCGTTCCGCAACGTGCCCGTGGTGGACGACGACGGGCGCCTGGTCGGGGTGGTCCGCCAGGTGGACATCCTCAAGTTCCTCGCGGAATCCTTCCCCGAGGAGCTGCTCAACCTCCCACCCCGACCCCACCAGCGCATGGAGCAGGCCGAAGGCGGATGACGACGACTGAAGGCATCGAGCACGACGTCCAGCTGCTCGATCGGGTCACCATCCGCTTCGCGGGTGACTCCGGCGATGGGATGCAGCTCACCGGCACCCAGTTCACCCGCACCGCCGCGGTGTTCGGCAACGACATCAGCACCTTCCCGGACTACCCGGCCGAGATCCGTGCCCCCGCCGGCTCGCTCCCCGGCGTGTCGGGGTTCCAGATCAGCTTCTCGGCATCGGACATCCATACCCCGGGTGACGCGCCGGACGTGCTGGTCGCCATGAACCCGGCGGCCCTCAAGACGAACGTCATGGACCTGCCGGCGGGCGGCGCCATCATCGTCAACTCGGACGCGTTCACCCCCGGCAACCTGGGCAAGGCGGCCTACGCGGCCAACCCGCTGGCGGATGGCTCGCTCAAGCAGTACAAGGTCTTCGAGGTCCCGATCTCCACCCTCAACGCGAACGCGCTCGAGGGGCTGGACATGACCAGCAAGCAGGTCGACCTCACGAAGAACTTCTTCGCGCTCGGCCTCATGTTCTGGCTGTACGAGCGGTCGATGGAGCCCACGATCGCGTGGATCAACGAGAAGTTCGGGGGCCGTCCGGTCATCGCCGAGGCCAACCGTCGCGCTCTCTCGGCGGGCTACGCCTTCGGCGAGACCACCGAGATGTTCCACACGACCTACCGGGTGCCCAAGGCGACGCTGCGCTCCGGGCACCTACCGGAACATCACCGGCAACGAGGCCACCGCCCTCGGCTTCCTCGCGGCTGCGCACGCCGCGAAGCGGGACCTCTTCTACGGCTCGTACCCGATCACGCCGGCAACGGACATCCTCCAGCAGCTGGCCGGCTACAAGTCGTTCGGCGTGCGGACCTTCCAGGCCGAGGACGAGATCGCGGCGATGGGCTCGACGATCGGTGCGGCCTACGGCGGCGCCCTCGCCCTGACGGGGACCTCCGGGCCGGGCGTCGCGCTCAAGACCGAGGCCATGGGGCTCGCGGTCATGACCGAGCTGCCGATGGTCATCGTCAACGTCCAGCGCGCCGGCCCATCGACGGGCCTCCCGACCAAGGTCGAGCAGGCGGACCTGTTCCAGGCGGTCTTCGGCCGCAATGGCGAATGCCCCATGCCCGTGGTGGCCCCGGCCACCCCTGGCGAGTGCTTCTCGATGGCCATCGAGGCGTCGCGCCTCGCGCTCAAGTACATGACCCCGGTCATGTACCTCTCCGACGCGTTCATCGGCAATGGCGCGGAGCCATGGCGTGTGCCGTCGGTCGAGGATCTGCCGGACATCTCGGTCCCGAACGCCGTCAAGGGCGAGGGCACCTTCCTCCCCTACGGTCGTGATCCCGGAGACCCTGTCAGCCGCCCGTGGGCGATCCCCGGCACGCCGGGTCTCGAGCACCGCATCGGCGGTCTCGAGAAGCTCGACGGCCTCGGCACCGTCAACTACGACGCGGACAACCACCACCGGATGACCGTGTTCCGCCGGGACAAGATCGCGGGCATCGCGAAGGACATCCCCGACCAGGAGGTCTTCGGCCCGGATTCGGGGGACCTGCTGATCGTCGGCTGGGGCTCCACCTTCGGCGCACTGCGCAGCGCGGCGGAGCTCCTCCAAGCCGAGGGCAAGTCCGTCTCGCACGCGCACGTCCGGTACCTCTTCCCCTTCCCGGCCAACCTTGGCGACGTCCTGCGGCGCTTCAGGACGGTGCTGGTCCCCGAGCTCAACCTCGGCCAGCTCAGCTTCGTGATCCGGGGCACGTATCTCGTGGACGCCCGGAGCTACGGACGGGTACGGGGCAAGCCGTTCCGGATCTCCGAGATCGTGGACGAGGCCAACCGGATCCTGGCGGAGGGGAGCTGACCGATGACCGAGACGCTCGACCCCACGCCGATCAGGCTGACCCGCAAGGACTTCGTCGCGGAACAGGAGGTCCGGTGGTGCCCCGGCTGCGGGGACTACTCCATCCTGGCCCAGACCCAGAAGGTGATGCCCGACTTCGGCGTGCCGAGGGAGAACATCGTCTTCATCTCCGGCATCGGCTGCTCCGGGCGCCTGCCCTACTACATGAACACGTACGGCTTCCACTCGATCCACGGCCGCGCCCCCACGCTGGCGACCGGGCTCAAGGCGGCCCGGCCGGACCTCATGGTCTGGGTCATCACGGGTGACGGCGACGCGCTGTCGATCGGCGGCAACCACTTCCTGCACACGATGCGCAGGAACGTGGACATGACGATGGTCATGCACAACAACCGCATCTACGGCCTGACCAAGGGCCAGACCTCGCCCACGTCGGAGTTCGGCAAGCGGACGAAGTCGACGCCGATGGGCTCCGTGGACCGGCCGATCATGCCGCTCACGATCGCCCTGGCCGCCGAGGCCACGTTCGTCGCCCGGACCGTGGACAACCACACCGAGCACATCCAGGGCACGCTCGAGGCCGGCGGCCGGCATCGAGGCGCGTCGTTCATCGAAGTGCTCCAGAACTGCAACATCTTCAACGACGGCGCCTGGCGGGACTTCACGGACCGTGACGTGCGCGACGAGCGGATGCTCTTCCTCGAGCACGGCGAGCCACTCATCTTCGGCAAGGAGCGCGACAAGGGGATCCGTCTCAACGGGCTCCACCCGGAGGTGGTCACGATCGGCGAGAACGGCATCACGGAGGCCGATCTGCTCGTCCACGACCAGCACGCCGAGGATCCCTACCTCGCGCTGATCCTGTCGCGCATGTTCTGGCCCGAGTTCCCGGTTCCCGTCGGCGTCCTGCGCGAGGTCGACCGGCCAACGCATTCGGACCTGATCGACGAGCAGATCCAGCAGGCGAAGGCAAAATCGGGCGAAGGGGACCTGGCCACGGTCCTGCTCGCCGGCGAGACCTGGACGGTGACGTAGCGATGCTCTGCCCCACCTGTCGATTCGAGAACTTCGAGGGCGACGACAACTGCGCCAACTGTGGCGCGGATCTCGCGCTGACCGACGTCGGCAAGACGGCGTTCGACTACCACGACACCATCCTCGGCGACCACCTCGACACCCTGGGGATCGGCGACCCGATGCTCGTGGAGCCGGACATGCCGGTCGCGGACGCCATCCGCGCGATGCACCAGGGCGGGCGGGATTGCCTGCTGGTCTGCGAGGATGGTCGCCTGGTGGGGATCTTCACGGATCGCGATGCGGTGGCGAAGGCGGTCGACAAGCGGCTGGCCCTGTACCACGTCCGCGACTTCATGACTTCCGACCCGGTCGTGCTCCGACCCGAGGACACGATCGCCGTGGCGATCCACAAGATGGCCGTCGGCGAGTTCCGGCACATCCCCGTCGTCGAGGATGGCAGGCCGATCGGCGTCGTGGCGGCTGCCGACGTGTTCCGCCACCTCGTCCGCTCGCTCGGGTGACGGCGGACCCCGAGGCACCGCTCCCGCGCATCGCCGTCCTCGCCGACGATCTCATCTGGTCCACGCGCCTGGCCGACGGTGTGCGCCGGGTCGGCGGCGAACCCGTGCCCGCCCGGTCCGCGGCGGCCTTCGACCTTGCGCTCCAGGGCGCTGCCGGGTGCATCGTCGACCTGACGGCCCGTGCGTACGACGGCCTCGCGGCCCTCCGGGTGGCGGGAGGGGCCGGGGTTCCAGCCGTGGCGGTGGGCCAGCACGATGACGCGGACCTGCGACGCGCGGCACGGGAGGCGGGTGCCGCGCGCGTCTACGCCTATCGGGCCCTGTTCGAGCACGGCGACCGCGAGCTTGGCGCCTGGATCGCCGGCCTCGCGGCCGGCGCCGAGGAGAAGGAGGCACGATGACCGGGATCCCCGCGGAGCGGTACGTGGAGCGGCTGGTTGCCGCGCGACGGGTGGCCGGTGCGAGCGGTCTCGACGCCCTGCTGGTCGGGCGTGGGACCGGACCTCCTGTACCTGGCCGGCTATGCCGCCCTGCCGGCGGAGCGCCTCACGCTGCTCGTGGTGCCGGCGACTGACGGCGCACCGCTCACGCTGATCGCCCCGCGCCTCGAGGTCACGCCCGCCAGCGCCTGTCCCGCGGCGGCGTCCGGCGCGGTGGAGATCGCGACCTGGGAGGAGACCGAGGATCCGATGGCGCTGGTCGCTGCGCGGCTGGAGGCGGCCACCGGGATGGCGGCCGGGGCCATCGGCGCCGTCGCCGTGTCCGACGGGCTCCGTGCGGCGTTCGTGCTGGGTCTCCAGCGGGTGCTGCCCGCGGCACGCTTCTCCGTGACGTCGAGCGTCCTGCGGGTGCTCCGGATGCGCAAGGACGCCGACGAGGTGGCCCTGCTTCGGGCGGCCGCCCAGGCCGCCGACCGGGTCGTGGCCGCGGTGACGAGCGGTCCGCTCGTCGGCCGGACCGAGGCGGATGTCGCCCGCGAGATCAGGGAGCGTCTGATCGCCGAGGGCCACGAGCAGGCCGAGTTCTCGATCGTCGCCTCGGGTCCCAACAGCGCGTCGCCGCACCACGAGCCCGGCGAGCGCGTCATCGCAGGCGGCGAGCCCATCGTCATCGACATCGGCGGGACCCTGGGGGGTTACGGCTCCGACATCACGCGCACGGTCTGGGTCACCGGCCCCGGGGCCAGCGGTCCGGACGCGGAGTTCCTCCGCCTGTACGGTGTGCTCCGCGATGCCCAGGCAGCCGCGACTGCCGCCGTCCAGCCCGGGGTCCCTTGCGAGGAGATCGATGCGGTCGCGCGGCGCCGGATCACGGACGCGGGGTACGGGCCCAGGTTCTTCCACCGGACCGGACACGGGATCGGCCTCGAGGGTCACGAGGAGCCGTACCTGGTCGCGGGCAGCCGCGAGCCGCTCGCTACGGGCATGGCGTTCAGCGTGGAGCCCGGGATCTACCTGGAGGGCCGGTACGGTGCCCGCATCGAGGACATCGTCGTGTGCGGCGAGACGGGGCCGTCCGTCCTCAACGAGGTGACCAGGGACCTCCAGGTCGTCACCGGCTGACCCGGGGCACCACCCGGCCGGCGGAGGTATCATCCGCCGATCGACCGCGACCCCCGGCCGACGCCAGAGCCTCGAACGATGACCACCTCTCCCGCGCGGGCGAACGCCCCGCGCTCCAACGGCCGATGAGCCGGCACGGCCGGCGCGGTCGTCATCAGCACTCCGGTGCCGCTCCACGGCCTCGCCCGGCGGCACAGGCTCACGAACGCCCGACGGCGCCCGTCGAGGCGCATCCTGCCGCGCGCCCGGAGCCCCTCGCCCAGGGCACTGCTGCCCCGCCGATCGACCTGGCCGTGGACGGATCCTCCGGTACCGAGGCGACGGCCGCCGCAGCCCCAGTCGCCGCCTTCCCTGTCGAGACGGCCCCGGTCGCAGGCGTGCCGCTCGCATCGTCCCCTCGCCCCGTCACCGGCGCCGATCGTGTCCGACGCCGTGGTGACGGCCGCCGCACCGGCCCCGACTGGGCAAGCGCTATCGATGCGGTCGGACGGCGATCCGTACCGCCCGACGTGCACCGTCGCCCAGCTCCGTCGCTTCATCAAGAGCCGGCCGTGGATCCCGATGCACGAGCTCCGTCGCCGTTTCGAGATCGTCGGTGACGACGATGACGTCTCGCCGATGCGCGTCGGCGGTCACACGCTGTTCATCGGCCTGCCGCCGGCCGAGGGCCGCCTGATGGCGGAGCTGCTGAGTGCCGGCGACGTCGGCTACGAGCTGTCCCTGGACCCGATCACGCCCGTCGTCGTGGGCGTGTACCCGATGCGTCCCGTCCCGCGGGGCTGATCACCGGGATTGCGGTCCCGCCGGCACCGGCGCCGCGACGGATAGCGCCGTGCGGCCGGCAATGCCGGCCGCTCAGATCCCCGCGTCGTAGGCCTTGGGCAGCGCCTCCACTGCCGGCGCCTTGGTGCGAAGGTCGCGCAGCGCGGCCTGGTCCATCGACGCGAGCCGCGGCAGGTCCGGCTGGTCGGTGCGCAGCAGGCGTTCCGTCAGCGTGGACAGCAGCAGCTTGCTGACCTCGGGGACATCCATCACCCCGCGGAGCGCGTCGGCGGGGACCTCCATCAGGGTGCTCGGCCGGGTGGCCACGACGTCTGCCGTGCGCGGGCTCCCGGTGAGGGCCGCGATCTCGCCGAAGAAGTCGCCCGCCGCCATCGTGGACAGGCCGCGGTAGCCGCCGTCCTCCTCGGGGATGCCCGCGGCCGCCTCGCCCTCCAGGATGAAGTACGCCGCAGTCGCCTTGTCGCCCTTGGCGACCAGGCGTGAGCCCTCGGGCACGTCGCGGACCAGCGCATCCTTGATGAAGGCGGCCCGCTGCGGGCTCGAGAGGCGCGTGAAGGTGGCGAGCCGGCCCACCAGCAGGTCGAAGTCGGCCATCGTTGCCGGACGTGCCGCGGCGGTGACCGGAGTGGGGGTGGCACGCAGCGCGGCGAGACCCCGACGCCACTCGGCCGCCGGACGCCCGACACCGGGGGCGACGAGCGCCGCCAGCGCGGTGACCACGAGGATCAGCGAGGCCAGGATGATCAGCACCCGGACATCGAACACGTCCGCCAGGCCAGCGGCCGCCATGCCGGCCAGGAAGATCACGTCGCGCATGACGAACAGGGCGGAGAACACGCGGCCGCGCATCTCGCGCGGGGTGTGCCGCTGGAGCAGCGTCTGGCGCGCGACGGCCGAGGGCGAGTTGAAGAAGCCGCTCACCGTCACCCAGAGGATGCCGATCAGGATCGTCGGCGAAAGGCCATACAGGATCCCGGCGATGCCCATGCCCATGTACCCGACGAAGACCCACAAACCGATCTGGAGCCGGTCCGCGTACTTGGCCATGAACAGGCTGCCCAATACGAACCCGATCGAGGTCAGGCCCTCCTGGATCCCGTACTCGAACTCCGAGCCGCCGAGGACGGTGATGGCCATCGGCAGCAGCAGGACGTTCCACAGGCCGAAGGCGAAGAACACCGGGGCACCCAGCAGGAATAGCGAGCGCAGCATCGGCGTGTCCCAGATCGTGCGCACGCCGGTCTTGAGGTTGTTCACGACGAGGCTGACCGAGGCGTCCTCGTCAGCGGCCTCCATCTTCACCCGCGTCTTCATGAAGTAGATGCAGAGGGCCGAGAACACGAAGGTCAGCGAGTCGATCCAGAACGCGAGCCGGATGTCGATGGCGGCGAGCAGCCCCGCACCCGCGAACCCGATGGCGGTCGACCCGAAGGACGCGATCTGGAGGAAGGCGTTGGCTGCCGTGAGCTCCTCGTCGCTCGCGATCTCGGGGATCAGCGCCTCGTAGGCGGGGTCGAAGAACATCTTGACCCCGGCGTTGACCAGGATGGCGGCGAACAGCAGGGTGATGTCGATGCCGAGCAGGAACGGGATCGTGGCGACGATCACCGCCTGGAGCAGGTTGCTCGCGATCATGGTCCTGCGCCGGTCCCAGCGATCCACGAACACGCCGGCGATGAGCCCGACGACCAGGCTGGGGACCGCAGTGGCCATCAGCGTCACGCCCACGAGGAACGCGGACCCGGTCTGGTCATAGACGTAGATGCCCGCGGCCAGGTCCGTCAGGGCGGAGCCGGCGGTCGACACCAGCTGCGCCAGCCACATCAGGACGAAGTCGGGCTTCTTGAACACCGCGGTCGGCGAGACGCGCGCCGGCACTGCCTGTGCGTCGCTCACGACGGGACTCACCGACGACGTCCGGGTCACGCGCTGCCGCATGGAGCCTCCCAGTCCCTGCATGCCCCGGCGTCGCAGCGACCGTCCCGGACGCGAGGACTGGCGCGCAGTGTACGGCCTCGGACCGCCCGCCACAGCGGCTAGACCCGCGTTGTCACCTCGCCGACACCCCGCCGCGCGCGACGTGAACGCCCTCGAGGCTCAACAGGGCCTGCTTGAGATCCAGGGCCGCCTCCCGGCCGCCCCAGGCGGCGGCTCCGTATCCGCCGAGGGTTCCGTCGCCGGCGATCACCCGGTGGCAGGGGATCAGCAGCCCGACCGGGTTCCTGCCCACCGCACCGCCCACCGCTCGTGCGGCGCCCGGGCGGCCGATCCGCTGGGCCACCTCGCCGTACGCGGCCGTATGCCCGCGAGGGATCGCGCGGACCGCTTCGAGGACCAGTCGGTCCCAGGCCGGACGATCATCGATGTCGACCGGCACGCCTCCGGATCCGCGGGCTCGCCCTCGAGCATCGCGATCACGAACGCCTGCCCGTGAGCGGCCATGCTCGCGGCCACCTTGAGGTCGTCTCGCGCCCGATCCAGCGGCACGGCCGGCCCGAACCCCCGCCGTGCGAGTCCCGCCGCAAACCCCTCCGCCGTCCCGAGCAGCTCGACGGCCACCACGCCGTTCGCCCCTGCCGCGATTCGGGCCGGCCCGAATGGGCTGTCGGCGACGACCATGACGATGGGGTTCACTGATCGCTCCCGCAAGGCATGCACGATGGTCGCACGGGCCGGCACTGGCCGACCGCCCGGCCTCGAGGCCACGTTGACCCAATCTTGAGGCGCGCCGGGTAGGCGTGGCCAGGACCGGGCGCTATACTCCCCCCTAGTATGACGTCCCAACCCACCGCCCCCCAGCCCATCGAGATCATCCTGCCCATCGAGGGCATGACCTGCGCCTCGTGCGTGAACCGCATCGAGCGCTTCCTCAAGAAGACGCCCGGCGTCGAGGAGGCCGCGGTCAACCTCGCCACCGAGAAGGCCACCGTCCGCGTTGACCCGGGAGTCGCCGGCCGCGATGAGCTGGTGAAGGCCGTGGAGGCCGCCGGCTACGAGGTCAAGGCCGAGGCTCCGGTCGCCGTGGACGCACCGGCGGGGACCGCTGCCCTTGAGCTGGAGATCACCGCCGAGGACGTGGAGCGCGAGCGCGCCCAGCGCCAGACGCTGTTCCAGGCGCTGGTCTCCATCGGCGCCGCCATCGTGTTCATGGTCCTGATGTTCACGCCGCAGACGACCATCGCGATGGAGGACATCAACAAGCTCATCCTGATCCCCGCCACGTTCATCCAGTTCTGGGCGGGCGGCCGTTTCTACCGGGCCGCCTGGCGCGCTGGCCGGCACGGCGGGGCCACCATGGACACGCTGGTCGCGGTCGGGACGAGCGCGGCCTGGGGCTACTCCGTGTTCGTGACGCTGTGGCCGGAGGTCATCCACGCCGCCGGCATGCACCCGGAGACCTACTTCGACTCGGCTGCGATCATCCTGGGCCTCATCCTGCTGGGGAGGTGGCTCGAGGCGCGCGCCAAGGGCCGCACGACCGGTGCGATCCGGCGCCTTGTCGGGCTCCAGGCGACGACCGCCCGCCGCATCCGTGACGGGGTCGAGGAGGACGTGGAGCTCGCGATCGTCGTGCCCGGCGATCTCCTGCGCGTCCGCCCCGGTGACAAGGTGCCCGTCGATGGCGTCGTGGTCGAGGGCATGTCCGCGGTGGACGAGTCGATGCTCACCGGCGAGCCTATCCCCGCCACGAAGGGCGCCGGCGACGAGGTCATCGGCGCCACCATCAACACGACGGGATCGTTCGTGATGCGCGCGACGCGCGTCGGGCGCGACACGGCACTGGCGCGGATCGTCGAGCTGGTCCAGCGCGCGCAGGGCTCCAAGGCCCCGATCCAGCGCCTGGCCGACCGGATCAGCGAGGTCTTCGTGCCGGCCGTGCTCCTGGTCGCGGCCGGGACCTTCGTCGTCTGGTTCGTCTTCGGGCCGGAGCCGCGGTTCACCCTGGCGCTCACGGCCTTCATCGGTGTCGTGATCATCGCCTGCCCGTGCGCGATGGGCCTGGCCACGCCTACGGCGATCATGGTCGGGACCGGCAAGGGCGCGGAGGTCGGCATCCTGGTCCGGGGCGGCGAGGCGCTCGAGGCGGCAGGCAGCATCGACACCGTCGTCATGGACAAGACCGGCACGCTCACGCTGGGGCGACCCGTGGTGACGACGGTGATCCCTGCGCCGGGCTTCGATGAGGCGCGCGTCCTGGATCTCGCGGCGGCGCTCGAGACCGGCTCCGAGCACCCGCTGGGCGAGGCGATCGTGCGCAAGGCGCGCGAGGCGGAGCTGGGCTTCGCGAAGGTCGAAGGGTTCGAGGCGATCGTCGGCCGGGGCGTGCGCGGCGTGATCGATGGCTTGGCGGTCCTCGTCGGGAGCCGCCGGCTGCTCGAGGAGCAGGGGATCTCCCTCGCGGCGTTGCTGGAGCCCGCGGGAGCCATCGCCGCGGACGGCGGGACCGTCGTGTTCGTCGCGGCCGGTGGATCGGCGGCGGGTCTCGTCGCCATCACGGACCCGGTCAAGGCCGAGTCTGCCGAGGCGGTCCGGGACCTCCAGGCCGCCGGTATGGTCGTGTGGCTGCTCACCGGCGACGCCCGGCAAACCGCGGAGGCCGTGGCGCGCCAGGTGGGGATCCCCGCGGAGAACGTCATCGCCGAGGTCCTCCCCGGCGACAAGGACGCCGTCATCGAGCGTCTGCAGGCCGAGGGCCGCAAGGTGGCCATGGTGGGCGACGGCATCAACGACGCTCCGGCGCTCGCCCGCGCCGACCTCGGTGTGGCCATCGGGACCGGCGCCGACGTTGCCATCGAGGCCTCGGACATCACGCTGGTGGGCGGGGACCCGCGGCTGGTGGGCTCGGCGATCGCGCTGTCGCGCTCCACGATCCGGATCATCCGCCAGAACCTGTTCTGGGCATTCGCCTACAACGTGGTGCTGATCCCGGTCGCGATGGGCGTGCTCTACCCAGCCTTCGGGATCACGCTCAACCCGGCGCTCGCGGCCGCCGCGATGGCCCTGTCCTCCGTGAGCGTCGTGACCAACTCGCTGCGGCTGCGCGGCGTCGACGTCCGTCCGGGCCACGTGACCCAGCTCCGGCGCGGGCCGCTCGGCCTGGTGCGGGACGCGGCGTTCCTCGTCGTGATCGCGGTCGTCGGGCTGGCGCTGGCCGGCGGGGTGCTGGCGGCGGACCGGGCGGTCAACGCGAGCCTGCCGACGATCGTTGTCGTGGCGAAGGACATGCGCTTCGACCCCGCCGACGTGAGGGTCACGGCCGGCGAGTGGACGCTGCTCGAGTTCCGCAACGAGGACCCCGTGGTCCACGACTGGATGGTCGAGGGCATCCCCAACCTCGAGGTCATCGCCCGATCCGGCCAGACGGAGACCCTCCGGTTCGTGCTGGACGACCCGGGCGAGTACATGGTGATGGGCTCCATCCCTGGCCAGGCCGAGGCCGGGATGGTGGGGACGCTGACGGTCGAGGCGCGCTGAGGTCCGACGGCGCGTAGACTCCCGCTCGTGACCGACACGCCGCTCGAGACCGCCCCCGCCGGACCCGCCCCCGCCGAACCCGTCCGGTCCCGGATCGAGGTCCCCGCCGATCCGCGGGACCTGCTGGGCGACTTCCCGCACCGGTTCGAGGTCCAGATCCGCTTCGGCGACACGGACGCGATGGGCCACACCAACAACTCGCGGTTCCTGACCTTCTGCGAGTCGTCGCGCATCGACTACTGGGAGGCCGCGACCGGCGAGCCGTTCGGGCTGGTCACGCACGGCGCGGAGGAGTCGCTGATCCTGGCCGAGATCCGGGTCACGTACCGGAGCCCGTCCTACTTCGGCGAGCTGCTGACGGTGGAGTCCCGGCTCGGGCGGCTGGGACGCACCTCGTTCACGCTGGAGCACCGGGTCACGGCCTCGGAGTCGCGCACGGGGGCGCGCGCGGCTGGTCGCGACCGCGGAGGACGTCCTGGTCCTCTTCGACTACGCCACGGAGCGCCCGCGGGTCATCCCCGACGAGGTGGTCGCGCGCCTCGAGGCCTACGAGGGACGGCCCCTCCGGGGCTGAGGGCGGACCGCGGCGCGTGCGCAGGCCCGCGGCCCGTGCGTCGCACGCACGATTGCCGGACCGCGATGACGCGCGCGTGCGCCGGACGCACGGCGAAGGCGCCGGACCGGTGCATGCGGCCGCTGAACCTGCCGCCGACGCGTGTCCCACGCACGTTGACGACGGCGGGCACGGATATCCATGCGTGGCACGCACGCCGGGCCGCCCCGCCCGCCGATCGGGCTCCCAACGTGGGCGCGGTCCTGAGCACCGAGCGGCGTTCCGAGCGGCGTTCCGAGCGGCCGGGCGCTCCGCCGCCTACGCCTCGAAGCGGCGGAAGATCGTGACCGCGTTCTGGCCGCCGAAGCCGAAGCCGTTGATCGCGACGGTGTCGAGCTTCGCCTCGCGCGCAACCAGCGGCACGTAGTCCAGGTCGCACTCCGGGTCCGGCGTGTGGAGGTTCGCGGTGGGCGAGATCACCCCGTCGCGGAGCCCGCCGAGCGCCGCCAGGGCCGACGCGATGCCGGCCGCTCCCACCAGGTGCCCGATCATGGACTTGGGCGAGGAGATCGCACGCGTCGCAGCGGCGGATCCGTAGGCCAGCTTGATGGCCCGCGTCTCGGTGACGTCGTTGAGCGATGTGGAGGTTCCGTGGGCGACGATCCAGTCGACCTCGTCCGGCGCCACGCCAGCGTTGCGCATGGCATTGGTCATCGCGCGCGCCTGGCCGCGCCCCGTGGGATCCGGTGCGGAGATGTGGAACGCGTCCGCGGTGAGCGCCCCACCCAGGATCTCGGCGATGGGCGTCGCGCCACGCGCCAGTGCGTGCTCGGCCGACTCCACCACGACGACGCCCGCGCCCTCGCCGAGCACGAACCCGTCGCGCGTGGCATCGAACGGCCGCGACGCGGTCTCCGGGGAGTCGTTGCGCTTGGAGAGGGCTCCCATGTTGGACAGGGCCGCGAGGCCCATCGGCCAGATGGGCGCCTCGGAGCCGCCTGCGAGCACGACGTCGCACTCGCCGGTCGCGATCAGCCGGAGCGCGTCGTGGAAGGCGATCACGGACGTGGCGCAGGCGGCGACCTGGGTCATGACCGGGCCGGTGAGCCCGTACTCCATCGACAGCAGACAGCCCGCCATCGATCCCGACAGCGCGGGCACGGCGAATGCCGACACGAACCGCGGGCCCTTCTGGTCGTGGACGTGCGTCCCGTCGATGATCTGCTCGATCCCGCCGCCGCCGGTGTTGACCACGACGGCGACGCGGTCGCGCTGCTCCGGGGTCATCGCCGCGAAGTCGATGCCCGACGCGCCGATCGCCTCCTTGCCCGCCCCCATGGCCAGGTGGATGAACCGGCTCATCCGGCGTGCCATCTTGCGATCCATGACGGTGTCCGGGTCGAAGTCCAGCACCTCGGCGGCGATCTGGACCTCGAACGCAGACGCGTCGAACGAGCGCACCGTGCGCGTGCCGGTGACGGCGTTGCGGAGGTTGCGCCAGTAGGTCTCGAAGTCGTTGCCGATGGGCATGACCGCGCCGAGGCCGGTGACGACGGCACGGCGTGCGAGGTCGGACGAGGGCACGGTCTTGGCCTCAGCGAGCAGACGGTTGATGGGTGGTCGGGATTGTAGCGCCGCTCAGCGGCCGTCCCAGCGCTTGAAGATGATCGCGCCGTTGTGCCCGCCCAGCCCGATGTTGTTGGACAGGGCGTAGCGCACCGGCATCCGCGTCGTCTCGCCCAGGACCCACAGGTCGGCCTCCGGGTCGAACTCGCGGTAGTTGATCGTGCCCGGCACGGTCTGCTCCGCGACCGTCATGACGGAGGCGAACGCCTCGAAGGCACCGGCGGCGCCCATCATGTGACCGGTCATCGACTTGGTCCCGCTGATCGCAAGTGACCGCCTGGCGGCCGAGGCCCGATCGCCGAAGACCGCCCAGAATGCCTCCGCCTCGCGCTTGTCGCCGACCGGCGTGCTGGTCCCGTGGGGGTTGATGACGTCGATCTCCTCCGCGGGGACGCCGCGGCGCTGGAGGGCCGCCCGCATCGCCCGGGCGGAGCCGACCCCGTTCTCGATCGGCTGGATCATGTCGAAGCCGTCGGCCGCGGCGCCGTACCCGACAACCTCGGCGTAGATGTGCGCCCCGCGCGCCATCGCCATCTCGAGGTCCTCGAGGATCAGGCCGCCGGCGCCCTCGCCGAGCACGAAGCCGTCGCGCGTGCGGTCGAACGGCCGGCTCGTGTCGGCGATCGGCATGCCCTCGCGGGGAAACCCAAGGCCGCGCATGTTGCCGAAGCCGGCGTGGCCCACCTCGAGCAGCGGCATCTCGGACGAGCCGGCGATGACGGTGTGCACGTCGCCGCGGCGGATCAGCTCCGCGCCCTCGCCGACGCAGTTCGTGCCCGTGGAGCACGCCGTGACGATGCACATGTTGTGGCCGATGGCGCCGGTCTCGATCGCGATCATGCCCGACGTGGAATCGGTGAGGGCGTTCGCGATGAACGTCGGCGCGACACGCCCGGGCCCCTGGTCCTGCAGCACGTGCCAGTTGTCGATCATCAGGGTCTGACCACCGGCGCCGGTGCCGAACACGACGCCGATGTCCTCGCGGTTCGCGTCTGTGATCTCGAGGCCCGAGTCCGCAACCGCCTGCTTGGCGGCCGCGACGCCGTACCACATGGTCGGCTCGCTGCGGCGGACCGCCTTGGGATCCATCCATGCCTTGGGGTCGAAGTCCACGACTTCGCCTGCGACCTTGTTGCGGTACGGGGTGGTGTCGAACTTGGTGATCTCACGCAGGCCGGAGACGCCGTTGAGCAGGTTCTGCCAGGCGGTGTCCTTGTCGTTGCCGACGGGGCTGATGACGCCGAGGCCGGTGACGACGACACGGCGGGAGTAATCGGGCTGGCGCAACGTGGTTCCTCTCGGGGGTTCGGGTGTCGGGTGGTGGTGGCGTGGCTACTCGTCGGCTGCCGCGGTGTCGGCGAAGGGGATCGCCAGGCGATCGGCAGCCGAACGGTCGTCGAGCGCGAGTGCCAGCGCGTTGGGGGTGATTCGCCTGATGAGGCCGGTGAGGACCTGGCCGGGACCGATCTCGATGAACGTGGTGACGCCCGCCGCCGTCATCGCACCGATCGCGCCGACCCAGTCGACACCCGTGGTCAGGTGGTCGACGAGCTCGGCCCGGCAGCCCTCGGCGGTGGTGATCGGACGGGCGTCGGCGTTGGCGAGGAGCGGGGGGTTCGGGTCGCGGAAGCTGATCCCGGCGAGAACGTCGCGCATCCCCGCCGCGGCATCTGCCATCAGCGGAGAGTGGGCGGCGACCGAGACCGGGAGCTCGATGGCGCGCTTCGCCCCAGCTCCTTCGCGATGCCGAGCGCCGCCTCGACCGCCGGTCGCTCGCCGCTCACCACGACCTGGCCGGGCGAGTTGCGGTTCGCGACGCCGAAGATGCCGTGCTCGCCGGCCTGCGCCACGAGCTCTGGCAGGCGGGCGTCGTCGAGGCCGATGATCGCGGCCATGCGCCCCTCGCGACCCGCGCCCGAAGCCTGCATCTTCTGGCCCCGGATCCGCACCAGGCGGACGGCGTCGGCGAGGTCGAGCGCACCGGCGGCCACGAGGGCGGAGTACTGCCCCATCGAGTGGCCCGCCGCGAACGCGGGCTCCGGGATGTCCACGCCCAGCTGGTACCAGCGCTCCTTGACGACCTCGAGATAGGCGATGGAGGCTGCGAGGAGGGCCGGCTGGCTGTTCTCGGTCCGGTTGAGCTCGTCCTCGGGACCTTCCCAGGCAAGGCGGCTGATCGGCTCGCCGAGAGCGGCATCGGCGGCGGCGAACACGGCTGCGGCGACGGGGGAGGACTCGGCGAGTGCGCGGCCCATGCCGACGGACTGGCTGCCCTGGCCGGGGAACACGAAAGCGATCTTGTTCATCAGGCTGCAGGGTAGCCCGCGGGGCGTCGAACCCCCCGAAAGTGCGTGCAGATTTGCAGGAATTGACCAACCGGACCTACGCTCGGGCGGTGAGGAGCCACTCGTGAGCGATCCGCTCGAGCCGGAGGGCACGGCCCGCCGTGCGTTGACTGTCCGCGGACGGCTCCGGCGATCCGCAGGCTGCCCCGCCTGCGAAGGCGCCGGTGCGCCGGGCGCGACCCTCCGATCCGGCGGCAGGACCGCCGCTTCCCGATGCTCTCCTGCGGACGCGACGCAAGGGGGCCCCCAGCCGGGTGATCGCGCGGGTGTTCGAGGCGGACCTGTCCGCTCCGGTGGTTGCCGCGGGGACCCGGATCCAGAACGTGCGCCAGATCAGCGAGCGCGTGGCCATGGGCCGAGCGCTGTGGCGGGAGCTCGTGGTGGGTTTCGCCTCGCAGCTGGGCGAGCTCAACCTCGGCTTCACGCAGCTGGCTGCCCTCTACGTCCTGGCCGAGGGTGCGACCACGACGATCGCGGACCTGGCGGAGGCGATCGGGCGGTCGCCGTCCGCGACGTCGCGGCTGGTGGACGGCCTGGTGAAGCGGCGCCTCGTGGAGCGCCGGCACGAGGAGGATGACCGCCGCCAGCGCTCCGTGTGGCTGACCGCTCGAGGACGGGCCATCCTGCGCATGGTGGATCGGGCGCGGGCCGAGCAGTTCCTGACGACCGTGCGGCCGCTGCCGCGCGGCGAGCGGGCGCTGATCGCGATGGGCGTGGCCGCGCTCGCAACGGGCGCGATCAGCCGGCGCGGGCGGCTGGTGCGCGGCGAGGGCTGATCCGCGGGCTCACGGCATCGCGCCCGGTCGCTGGCTACCCGCAGTAGCCCAGCACCACGTCGTAGAGGACGGGCAGGCCCCAGCGCAGCGCGTCCAGGCCGACGCGCTCGTCCACGCCGTGGAACCGCTCCAGGAATCGCTCGTCCGGCTCCAGGCGAAGCGGCGAGAAGCCGTAGGTCGGCACGCCCAGGAGCACGCTGGTCGACTTGGCGTCGGTCGCGAACGGCGCCATGACCGGCACCGGGATGCCGTCGGGGTCATGGGCGCGGATGGTGGCGGCCAGCAGGTCGTAGAGCTCGCCGGACGCGGGGGCCTCCACCGGGGGCCGGCCGATGACGTGCTCCAGGGTGCAGTGCGGGGCGAGGTCGCCGAGGCGGGCCAGGACCTCCTCGCGCATGTCGTCCGGCGTGGTGCCGGGGAGGGTTCGGCAGTCGATCTCGATCATCGCCTCGCCCGGGATCACGTTGTACTTCACGCCCGCGCGGATGATGTCGGGGCTGATCGAGTCGCGCAGGAGCGCGCGGATGGCACGGGCGTACATCGGGTCGCACGCCGCCCGGATGGCGGCCTCGCTCCGGCGCGGGTCTCGTCTCGTCGGCGATGGCGGCGACGAACTCGGCCTCCTCCGGCGGCAGCTCTGCGCGGATGCCGTCCAGGAACTGGCGCATCACCGGCGTCAGGCGCGGCTCACCGGGAGCGGCCAGGCGACGGACCGCCTCCGCGGCCATGACGGCGGCATTGTCCTCGCGGGGCATGGAGCCATGGCCCCAGGTGCCGTGGACGTGGATCCGGAAGACCTCGAAGCCCTTCTCGGCGACCTGGATCGGGTAGAACCGGCGCCCGCCAAGCTCCACCGAGACACCGCCGGCCTCGTTGAGGGCGCCCGCGGCACGCAGGGTGTCGGGCCGGTGCTCCGCGAGCCAGCCCGCCCCCTCGCGGCCCCCGGCCTCCTCGTCCGCGGTGCAGGTGTAGAGGACGTCGCGGCGCAGCCCGGGGATGGGATCGCGGGTGGGGTCGAGGCCGGCGGCACGCGCCCGGCGCGCGAGCAGGACGATGACCTGCGTCTCGAGCGCCACCATCTGCTTCATGTCCACGGCGCCCCGACCCCAGACGTAGCCGTCGTCCACGTCGGCGGCGAACGGGTCGTGCGTCCAGCCGTCGGCGGCGTTCGCCGGGACGACGTCGAGGTGGCTCAGCAGCAGGAGCGCGTCCCCGCTCGTGCCGTCGCCGCGGAGGCGGACGGTCACGTTGCCGCGGCCCGGGGCCGACTCGATGACCTCTGGGTCAAGGCCCTCGGCACGCAGGACGCCGGCGATGAAGTGGGCGGCGTCCATCTCCGGGCCGGGCGGGTCCGGCGGGTTGATCGATGGGATGCGGATCAGGTCCCGCAGGAACGCGACCAGCTCGAGGTGGGCGGCCTCCCAGGTCGCCGCATCCAGCCTTGCGGACGGCAGGGTGGTCACGGCCGCGGGCTCAGGTCCGCGGCGTCGCGAGGATGGCCCCGATGAACCCGAGGACGAAGCCCGTCAGCACGATGATCACGACCATCGCGATGAGGATCCGCACGTAGGGCCGCTCGCGACGAAGCGTCTCCTCGATCTCGGGGTCCTCGCCGCCGGCGATGTACGGCTGCTCGAGACCGCGCCTGCGGGCCGCGACGTTGCGGGCCTCGTCGTACTTCTCGGGGTCGGGGGGCAGGGGGGTGCGGTTCGGGTCGGTCACGCGACCATGATGCCCCAGCCGCCGTCCGTCGGCGTTGACATCGGGCGCTTACAATCGCCCGAGCACATGCGGGGGATCTCCCGCCCGGAGAAGGAGAGCCAGCGTGCCCAACGGCAAGCCCAACATCGTGGTGTTCTGGGGCGATGACATCGGCATCTCGAACCTGTCGTGCTACAGCGACGGGCTCATGGGCTACCGGACCCCGAACATCGATCGCGTCGCCAACGAGGGGATGCGCTTCACGGACTCCTACGGCGAGCAGAGCTGCACCGCCGGCCGGTCCGCGTTCATCACCGGCCAGAGCGTCTACCGCACCGGCCTGTCCAAGGTGGGCATGCCCGGCTCCGACGTCGGCATGCCGGACGAGGACCCGACGATCGCGGAGCTGCTCAAGCCGCTCGGGTATGCCACCGGCCAGTACGGCAAGAACCACCTGGGCGACCAGGACCGGCACCTGCCGACCGCGCACGGCTTCGACGAGTTCTTCGGCAACCTCTACCACCTCAACGCGGAGGAGGAGCCGGAGCACGAGGACTACCCGAAGCCCGAGGACTTCCCGGACTTCAAGGCGAACTACGGGCCGCGCGGCGTGCTCCGCTGCCGGGCCAACGCCGACGGCACCCAGACCATCGAGGACACCGGCCCGCTGACGCGCAAGCGGATGGAGACGATCGACGACGAGATCATCGAGGGCGCCATCGACTTCATCGAGCGCAAGCACGCCGACGACGTCCCGTTCTTCCTGTGGGTCAACACCACCCACATGCACTTCCGGACCCACACCAAGCCCGAGTCCGTCGGCCAGTCCGGGCGGTGGCAGTCGCAGTACCACGACACGATGATCGACCACGATCGGCACGTGGGGCAGGTGCTGGACAAGCTCGACGAGCTGGGCATCGCGGACGACACGATCTTCATCTACTCGACCGACAACGGCCCGCACATGAACAGCTGGCCGGACGGCGCGATGACGCCGTTCCGGTCCGAGAAGAACACGAACTGGGAGGGCGCCTTCCGCGTCCCGGAGATGATCCGCTGGCCCGGGCACATCCCCGCCGAGCACGGTCTCCAACGAGATCATCAGCCACATGGACTGGCTGCCCACGCTCGTCGCCGCGGCCGGCGACCCGGAGGTCAAGGACAAGCTGCTGACGGGGCACGAGGCGAACGGCAAGACCTTCCGGGTCCACCTCGACGGCTACAACTTCCTGCCCTACCTGACGGGCGAGGAGGCGAAGGGCCCGCGGATCGAGTTCTTCTACTTCAGCGACGACGGCGACCTCGTGGCGACGCGCTACGACAACTGGAAGCTGGTGTTCGCCGAGCAGCGCGCCGTGGGCACGCTCCAGGTCTGGGCGGAGCCGTTCGTCGAGCTGCGCGTCCCGCTGCTGTTCAACCTGCGGACGGACCCGTTCGAGCGTGCGCCCACGACCTCCAACACCTACTACGACTGGGTGCTGGACCGCGTGTACCTGATCGTCCCGTCGCAGAAGGTCGTCGGCGAGTTCCTGCATGACGTTCATGGCAGTTCCCGCCGCGCATGAAGGCGGCGAGCTTCACCGTGGACCAGGTGCTGGCGAAGATGGAAGCCGCGATGCAGGGCGGCCACTGATCCTCGTGCTCGATCAACTCCCGTCCTGGCGCGAGGGTGACGCGAAGAGCGCCATCCTCGCGTTCGTCGACGGGGTGACCACGAGCGGTTCGGCGGGGTTCGTCCCGGCGGCCGCCCGGATCGCCGTCTTCGACAACGACGGCACGCTGTGGTGCGAGCGGCCGACCTACCCCCAGGCGTTCTTCCTCCTGGAGCGTCTCCACGCCCAGGCGGCGGAGGACCCGGAGCTGGCCGCGCGCCCCGTCGTCCAGGCGCTGCTCGAGGGTGACCTGCGCGCGGCGACGGCTGACGGCCTCGAGCCGCTGGCCGACGTCCTGCTCAGGACGCACGCCGGGTTCACGGCCGAGGAGTTCGCGGCGGCGGCCTCGGCGTGGTTCGCTCGCGCCGTCCATCCCCGGTTCGGCGTCCCGTTCACGCGCCTCGCCTACCGGCCCATGGTGGAGCTGCTGGATCTCCTGCGGGCATCCTCGTTCCGGGTCTTCATCGTGACCGGCGGCGGCGTGGAGTTCGTCCGGGCCGTCAGCGAGGAGCTGTACGGAGTCCCGCCATCCGATGTGGTGGGGACCTCCGTGGAGCTCGACGTCGAGCGGCGGGACGGGCACATGGTCCTCGTGCGCCGGGCCGCGCTGCGCGGACGTCCCAACGAGGGCGAACCCAAGCCCGCCAACATCCAGGCGCACATCGGCCTGCGGCCGATCCTCGCCGCCGGCAACTCCGCGGGCGACCGGGAGATGCTGGAGTACGCGACCACGGGCGACGGACCGGGACTCGGGCTCGTCATCGACCACGACGACGATGAGCGCGAGTACGCGTATGCGGGCGCGTCGTTCACGGATCCGGGCGCAGAGCCCATCGGCGAGACCGCGAAGCGCCTCGGCTGGACGGTGGTGAGCATGCGCCGCGACTGGTCCGCCGTCTTCGACGGCTAGACTGCCCGGGTGAGCGACCCCGTCCCGTCCCCGCCGGCCTCAACCCCGTCCCCGTTCGTTCCCACCGCCCCACCGCGCTTCCATGTCATGGCCAAGCCGACCGGGGCCATCTGCAACCTCGCCTGCTCGTACTGCTTCTTCCTGGACAAGGAGGCGATGCACCCGGGCTCGTCGTTCCGCATGGACGACGCGACGCTCGAGGCGTACGTGCGCGGGCTGATCGAGGCGCACCGGACCGACCGGGTCACGTTCGCCTGGCAGGGCGGCGAGCCCACGCTGATGGGCCTGGACTTCTTCCGGCGGGTGGCGGAGCTCCAGGAGCGGTACCGCCGGCCGGGCATGACCTTCGAGAACACGATCCAGACGAACGGGACGCGGATCGACGACGAGTGGGCGGCGTTCCTCGCCGAGCACGGGTACCTCATCGGGATCTCCATCGACGGGCCGCGTCCGCTCCACGACGGCAACCGCGTCGACAAGGGCGGCAAGGCCACCTTCGACGACGTCATGCGCGGCCTGCGGCTGCTCCAGGAGCACAAGGTCGAGTACAACGTCCTCACGACCGTCAACCGGCTCAACGGCGACTACCCGCTCGAGGTCTACCGGTTCCTGCGCGACGAGGTGGGCACGGACTGGATGCAGTTCATCCCGGTCGTCGAACGGGTGGACGAGCACGGGCACCCGGACCCGATGCGGGGGATGTCGGCATCGGTGCGATCCGTGCGGCCGGAGCAGTTCGGGCGGTTCCTGACGGCGATCTGGGACGAGTGGGTCCACAACGACGTCGGGCGCGTGTACGTGCAGACGTTCGAGGCGGCGATCCGGAACCACTTCGGGGCGGCGGGGTCCGGGCTGTGCGTGTTCAACGAGACGTGCGGCGCGGGTCTCGCGCTGGAGCACAACGGCGACCTGTACTCGTGCGACCACTTCGTGGAGCCCGAGCACCGGCTGGGCAACATCCGGCAGCTGCCGATGGTGGACCTCGTGGGCTCGCCGCAGCAGCTGGCGTTCGGGGCGGCCAAGCGCGACACGCTGCCGCGGATGTGCCGCGAGTGCGACGTGCGGTTCGCGTGCCACGGCGAGTGCCCCAAGAACCGGTTCCTGACCACGCCGGACGGGGAGCCCGGGCTCAACTACCTGTGCGCCGGGTACATGTCCTTCTTCCGGCACATCGACAAGCCGGCGAAGGTGATCGTGCGGCTGCTCAAGACCGGGCGCGAGGCGCGCGAGGTCATGCCGCTGATGGCCGGCTACGACGAGCAGCTGGCGACGGCGGTGGCCGCGGCCGGGCGCAACGACCCGTGCCCGTGCGGCTCCGGGCAGAAGGTGAAGCGGTGCCACGGGGCGGTGCCGGTGGTGGCGCGGGAGCAGCTGCCGGTGATTCCGCTGGGGGTGCCGAGGCCGCCGGTGGTCCGGCGGTCTTCAGCGGCGAACGACTCACCCGAAGCCTGAGGGTCAGGCCTCGTCGAAGAGCGCCTGCAGCTGGTTCGCGTCCGTGATCCCGGCCGCCAGCGCGAGGCGCAGCAGGATCCTCGCCTTCCAGGGCCGGAGGTCGTCGGCGGCGATCCAGCCCCGGGCGATCAGCGAGCCAACGGCCGGCACGCGGCCGGCGTCGACGCGCGTGGCCTGGACGACGGTGACTCCGGCGGCCGTCGCGCGCTCGAGGGCCTCGACCTCGCCGGGCGTCGGGTAGCCGGCACCCGTGCCGGCACTCACGATCCCGCGGGCGCCGGCCGCCACCGCGGCATCGATCAGCACGCCGTCCGCACCCTGGTAGCTGGTCACCACGTCAACACGGTGAAGCGCCCGCAGGTCGACGTCGGCGAATCGGCCGCGGAGCGACGCGGCCCGGCGCGGGACGTGGTTGATGACCACGCGACCGTCACCATCGACCCAGCCGAGCGGCCCGGACGCCCCGTCCCGGAACGCCGAGACCCGCATCGTGTCCGACTTGGTCGCGTCGCGGGCGCCGTGGATCGTGTCGTCGAGGACGACCAGCACGCCCAGGTCGCGCGCGGCCGGGGACGCAGCGACCCGCACGGCGTTGACCAGGTTCAAGCGGTCCGTCGCCGGACAGGGCGGAGGCGGGGCGCATGGCACCGGTGAGCACCACCGGCCGGTCCCAGGCGATCACGAGGTGGAGCAGCCAGGCCGTCTCCTCGAGCGTGTTGGTGCCATGGGTGATCACGACGCCGTCGGCCTCGTCGCGCTCGAACTGGTACCGGATCGTGGCGACGAGGTCGGCGAGGTCGTCGTCCGTGATGGCATGGGCACGGACGCGGCGGAATGGGACCTCGTGGACGCGGGCGATGGTCTCCAGCTCCGCAGCGATCCCCGAGAGCAGCTCGCCGGGTGCGAGGCGCGTGGCGTTGTCGAGGTACGCGGCGAGGTCCAGGCGATCCGTCCCGACCGAGTCGATCGTGCCGCCGGTCGTGACGACGGCGACGCGGGGGAGGCTCACGTCGCGGCCGCCGGTGTCGCCGCGGGCTCCCAGTGCGGCGCGGAGGCTGGCGGCGTGAACCGCGCCACCCGGTCGATCAGCCGCCGGATCCGCAGCCCTTCGACCGGCCCCAGCGCGTACAGCGGCATCGGCCGCAGCCAGACCGCGGACCCCAGCGACACGGCGTCGGCGCCGGCCCAGAAGTACTCGCGGCAGTCGTCGAAGTCGCGGATGCCGCCGTTGGCGATGATCGGGAGCCGGAAGCCGGCGTCGCGCAGCTCCGCCACGACCCGCAGCCCGATCGGCTTGATCGCTCGGCCGCTCACCGCCCCGTAGCGGTTCTTGAGGTACGGCTCGCCGGTGTCGGGGCGGAGGCGCAGGCCCTTGACGGTGTTGATCGCCGTGATCGCCGCGCAGCCGTGGGTCGCGGCCAGGTGCGCCTGCCAGTGGTAGTCCTCGTCCGGGCTGACCTTGAGGATCACCGGGTGGCGGCTCTTGGGAACGGCACGGCGGAGCGCCTCTTCGAGGATCGTCCCGAACGGGAAGTTGACGTTGTGGCAGGAGGCGTTGAGCTCGATGGCCGCGATCTCGCCCGGCTTCGCCCGCTCGTTCACGATCTCGATCAGCTGCTCGATCTCATCGGCGGAGAAGCCGCCAACAGACACGATCCGGTTCAGGTTCGCGGTCCGGCCGAAGTACTCGTCGAAGTAGCGCTCGATGCCGATGTTCGACCAGCCGAAGGCGTTGAGCCAGCCGCCGTCGACCTTGTGCAGCGCCCGCCCGTAGAGCCGGAGCATCTCCGGGAACTCGCGCAGGCCCCAGTCCTCCTTGAGCGTGAAGTGGCCCTCGCGCGGCTGCAGGCTGACGGTGCGCGTCGTGACGGCGCCGAAGCGCTCCAGCGGGACCCATTGGGCGATGGGGGAGAGGCCGTACAGGATCAGCCGGTTCTTGGAAGCGCCGTAGCCCAGGAGGCTGGCGCTGGTGAGCAGCCGGTTCCGGAGCCTGATCCCGTTGAGGTCGATGGTGGCCACGGGAGAAGTATGCCCAAGTGCCGCTTGACAGCCGGATACGAATGCGACGTACGATACCTACCATGACCAGTCGAGTAGGAGAACGGGGCCAGATCACGATCGAGAAGGCCATCCGCGAGCAGCTCGCGATCTACGCCGGCGACGAGGCGGTGCAGCGCGTGGAGGACGGCCGGATCGTGATCGAGATCGTGCCCGGGCGGCACGCGCGGTCGCTCGCGGGCGTGCTGCGGGAGCACGTGGGGCGGTGGCCTGCGGATGAGTCCTGGGAGGTGCTCCGGGCGGCCGCATGGGAGAGCCCGGATCCGGCCTGGGACCTCGCTGACGAAGAGCACGGCGGTTCGCCGGAGTGATCGCCATCGACACCTCGGTGCTGGTCAGGTACGTCGTCGGGTCGCCGCCGGACCAGGCGCGGGCCGCCAGTGCGCTGATCGAGGCGGGTGAGGAGATCGGGATCTCGCCGGTGGCGCTGGTCGAGTGCGCGCACGTCCTCCGGACCCAGTACGCCGTACCCCAGTCGCACGTGATCGACGCGCTGATCGCCTTCGTCCAGAGGGAGAACGTGCGCGTCCTTGGCGGGCGGACCGACGTCATCGTCGGGATGCTGGTTCGCGCCCGCACGCTCGCCGGCCGGCCGATCCCAGACGCCCTGATCGTGGCTGCCGCGATGGGCGTCGATGCCGTGGCCCTCGCCACGTTCGACCGGGGCCAGGCCCGCTACGGGTTCCCGGTGGTGATGCCGTCGGGCGCCGAGGGGCGGTAGGCCGCCGATCTCAGCGCGTCGGGGCCAGCGGCCCCTTGCAGCCCGATCCAGTCCGGCACCGGCTTGTAGCCCAGGGCGAGGTTCACGGCGCGCATCGGCGCGTTCTCCTCGTCGTTGCCGGTGTCGAGCGCCTCGAGGCCGTGCTCCACGGCCCAGGCGATGGTGGCCCGCTTGAGCGCCATCGCGATGCCGCGGCCCCGGTAGGCGCGCCGGACGGCGGTCATGTCGTGGTAGGCGACGGTCGGTGCTGGCGGCGTCGTAGATCAGGCTGGCGTAGCCGACGACATCGCCGGTGGCTTCGTCGACGGCGATGAAGAACGCGTCCTTCGGGATGCCGACCCGGTCCACGTCCCGGGCCACGAACGCCTCCAGCGACCCCACCTCGATCGGCTCGTCGCCCGAGGGGATGTCCGGGAAGGCTTCCAGCGCCGTCTGCCACACGCCCTGGATCAGCTGCGGCCGCTGCTCCAGGGTCGTGAGCAGGATCCCGGCGGGCGCCCGGACGTCCGGCGGCCGCATGCCCGCAAGGTCCAGCCGGACCATCTTGTTGCGCTCGATCTCCACGAACCCGCGATTGGCCAGGAAGCGGTGTCCGTCCTCGTGCACCTCGGACAGCTCGGTCTGGAAGCCGGTCTTGCCGGCCTCTCGGGCCACGCTCGCTCGCCGCCGTCGTACAGGGCCGACCCCAGGCCCAGCCCGCGGGCGTGCGGGAGCACCCAGATCCCCAGCCAGTACCGCTCGAACTCCGGGCCGTACATCCAGATCCGGCCGGTGGTGGCGGTCCCGACGGCGTTCCCGTCCGCGTCCAGCGCGAGGAAGCGGGCGCCCTGGCCCGGGTAGGCCTTGCCCTGCCAGGCGATCTGCTCCAGCGAGTCGGTGCTCTCGGGAGCGACGGTGTTGCGGATCCGGACGTAGTCGGCGAGCGCATCGTCGTCGCCGGGGCCGATGCGCCGGATGGTCGTGGCCATCAGCGTCGCACCTGCCCGAACTCGGCGCGCAGCGGCACCAGGACGTCCCGGTGCGCGTCCTCCAGCGCCTGCGGTCCCAGCGCCGCCGGGATGCCCACGACCATTTCGGTGGCCCCCGCCGCCACCATCGCCCGTGCCTGGACCAGCGCCCGTGACCGCGCAGCCGCATCGGAGCCGGTGTGGACCTGGCCCACGAACTCGAACGTGGCCGGGTCGCGGCGCTCGACCTCGAGCGCCCGGAGGATGGCCTCGCGACGGTCGGCGAAGTACTCCACGTTGCCCGCCTCCGTGCCCGTCAGCAGCCAGCCGGCCGCCGCGCCGCGCCGCCAGCGCGATGCCGCGTGGCTTCTGCCCGCCCAGGAAGATCGGCGGCCCGCCCGGGGTGAGGGGCGGCGGGGCGTTGACGGCACCGGCCAGCGGGTAGAACGGGTCCGGCCGCGTGACGCCGGGCGGGGCCGCCGCCTCCGGCGAGAACAGCGCCTGGAGCACCTCCACCGCGGAGACCAGCCGGTCGATGCGCTCGCCGATGGGCGGCAGCGGGATCCCGAACGGCTCGTGCTCGCCCTCGAACCAGCCGGCGCCAAGCCCCACCACGAACCGTCCGCCCGTCGCGTGGTCCATGACGGTGGCCGCCTTGGCGAGCAGCACCGGGTGGCGGAACGTGTTCGACAGCACGGCGTGGCCGACGCGCACACCGGGCACGTGGTGGACCAGCGTCGCCAGGAGCGTGAACGCCTCCAGCGACGGTCCCGGCACATCCGGGTCCATGTCCGTGAGGTGGTCGTTCAGCCACGCGCCGTCCCACCCGCCGAGCTCCCCGGCGAGGCGCCACGTGGCGTCGAGCGTCGCCCAGTCGACCCGCTGCGGGGACGTCTTGAACGAGATCCGCAGCGCCATCACGCGCCTCTCCTAGCCGACGTCGCCCGAACGAGCCTCCAGGGCGCGACGGAGGGCCGCCCCGCTGGTGACCGCGCCCTCGGACGCCGACGAGACGAGCGCGGCGTACTTGGCGAACGCGCCGGTGGTGTACTTCGGTGCCGGCGGGGTCCACCGGGCGCGGCGCTCGGCGAGGATCGCCTCGTCCACCTCCAGGTTGACCGCCTTGGCCTCCACGTCGACCGTGATGATGTCGCCCTCTTCGACGAGGGCGATCGGCCCGCCGACGGCGGCCTCCGGGGCGACGTGCCCGATCATCAGGCCATGGGTGCCGCCGCTGAACCGGCCGTCGGTGATGAGCGAGACCGCCTCGCCGATGCCCTGGCCCTGGATCGCGCCCGTGACGCTCAGCATCTCCTGCATGCCGGGACCGCCGACCGGCCCCTCGTAGCGGATGACGACGACGTCGCCCTCGACGATCCTGCGGTCGCGGACGGCGGCGAAGCACGCGACCTCGCTGTCGAACACGCGGGCCGGGCCGCGGTGCGAGCGGCGCTCGTGGCCCGCGAGCTTGACGACGCAGCCCTCCGGGGCGAGCGAGCCCTTGAGGATCGTGAGGCCGCCGAACGGCTTGATCGGGGTCTCGATGGGCCTGACGACCGCCTGTCCGGGCGTCGCGACGGCGTCCGCGGCGATCCTCGCGATCGTGCGCCCGTCGACGGTCTTCTCCTCGCCGTGGAGCAGGCCCTGCTTGAGGAGCTCCTTGGCGACGATGGCGACGCCGCCCGCCTCGTAGAGGTCGCTCGCGAGGTAGCGGCCGCCCGGCCGCATGTCGCCGATGAGCGGCGTGCGGTCCGCGACCGCGGCGAAGTCGTCCACCGTCCAGGCGATCCCGTACTCGGCGGCGATGGCCGGCGTGTGGAGGACGGCGTTGGTGGAGCCGCCGGTGGCCGCGACCGCGGCGACCGCGTTCTCGATCGAGTTGCGGGTGACGATGTGCGACGGCCGGATGTCGTGGTGGACCAGCGTCATCACCAGCTCGCCCGCCTTGCGTGCGGCCTCGTCCTTCGCCGGGTCCTCGGCCGGGATGCCGTTCAGGCCCGCGGGTGACAGGCCCACGAACTCGAGGAACATCGACATGGTGTTAGCCGTGAACTGGCCGCCGCAGGCCCCGGCGCCGGGGCAGGCGCCGTTCTCGGCCTCGTACAGCTCCTCGAGGGTGATCTTGCCGGCGCGGTATGCCCCGATCGCCTCGAACACGGTCACAACGTCCGCCGGCTTGCCCTTGTAGGTGCCGGGCATGATCGTGCCGTTGTAGAGGACGAGGCCCGGGATGTCGAGGCGCCCGAGCGCCATCGCCCCGGCCGGGATCGTCTTGTCGCAGCCCACGAGGCAGACCAGGCCGTCGAACAGGTGGCCGCGCGCCACCAGCTCGATCGAGTCCGCGATGACCTCGCGGGAGATGAGCGAGGCCTTCATGCCCTCGGTGCCCATCGACACGCCGTCGCTGATCGAGATCGTCCCGAACTCCATCGGCGTGCCGCCCGCCGCGCGGATGCCCTCCTTGACGAACTCCGCCAGCCGCCGCTGGTTGAGGTTGCAGGGCATGGTCTCGATCCATGTCGTCGCGACGCCGATGATCGGCCGGGCCAGGTCGTCGTCCGTGAAGCCGACCGCCTTGAGCATCGCGCGCGCAGCGGCGCGGTCCGGCCCGTCGGTCAGCGCGTGGCTGTGGCGCTTGCCGGGGTCGGCGGGGCGGGAGTAGGGGAGCGGGTGGTCGGCGGCCATGTGGGTCCTCGGGACGTGACGGCGATGCGGGACTGTGCCCCAACAGGGTACGGGTCAAGCGCTCACTTGTGGCGCCGCACCTCGACCCGTATCCTCCGCCCACTCGCCCGGACGGCTCCGTGGCGACCTGGGAGGGTGCACCGATGGACAAGACGAAGATGCTCGCGCACGTGCCGCTCTTCGCACACCTGGACAAGCGCGCGCTGGCGCAGCTGGCGACCATGGTGGACGAGGTCGACGTGGACGCGGGCACGGTGCTGATGACCGAGGGCCGGTCCGGGCGCGAGTTCTTCGTCATCGTCGAGGGCACGGTGGACGTCACGCGGGGCGGGCGACACCTGCGATCCCTGGTGGCCGGTGACTTCCTCGGCGAGATCGCCCTGCTCGATGACGGGCCGCGGACAGCCACGGCCACGGCGACGAGCCCATGCCATCTCCTGGTCCTCACCCACCGGGAGTTCGACACCCTGATCGCGGATCACGCCGACGTGCGCGCCGCGGTGATGCAGGCGCTGGCGGAGCGCGTCCGGGGGTTGGACGCCGCCGCCACCTGAGCATCGACGCCATCCGGGCCCGGCCCTCGAGCGAGAGCGCGTCAGGCCGCGGTCGGGCCCGTCGCGGCTCCCGCCACCCAGGCCTCGACGATCCCGCGCAGGGTCGGCAGCGCGACCGCGCCGTTGCCCAGGACGGTGTCGTGGAACGCACGGATGTCGAATGCGGACCCCAGCCGCTCGCGGGCCTCGGCGCGAAGCCGCAGGAGCTCCAGCTGGCCGGTCTTGTAGGCGAGGGCCTGGCCCGGGATCACGACGTAGCGATCAACCTCGTTGGCGATGTTGTTGGGCGCGAGGGCCGTGTGCTCGAGCATGAAGTCGATGGCCTGCTGCCGCGTCCAGCCCATGGCGTGCATGCCGGTGTCGACCACCAGGCGCGAGGCGCGCCAGGCGTCGAAGCTGAGCACGCCGATCCGGTCCAGGTCGCCTGAGTAGAGGCCCATCTCGTTGCTGAGGCGCTCGGTGTACAGGCCCCAGCCCTCGAAGAACGCGGTGGGGCCCAGGTGGCGCCGGAACGCGGGCAGGCCCGCGAGCTCCTGGGCGATCGCGATCTGGAGGTGGTGCCCTGGGATGGACTCGTGGTAGGCGAGGACCTCCGCCTCGTAGCGCGGCCGTGTCTCTGGATGCGCCGTGTTGACGTAGTACTGCCCGGGCCGCGAGCCGTCCTCGGCCGGGTGGCGGTAGTACGCGATGGTCGAGTGCTCCTCCTCGTGCGGCCCCATGCGCACCACCTCGCACGGCGCCTGCGGGAGTCGGCCGAACCAGTCGGGGATGGCCTCGGCGGCTCGCTCGAGGGCCGAGACCGCCTTGGCGAACACCTCGTCGCGGGTCCGGAAGTGCAGGGCGGGATCGCCCCGCAGCGCGACGAGCGCGTCCGGCAGGTTGCGGGTGCCGATCGTCCGGCCGGCGAGGTCCATCAGCTCCGCGTCGATGCGGTCGATCTCCGCCAGGCCGGTGCGGTGCAGCTCCTCTGGGGTCGCGTCCAGCGAGGTGTGTGCGCGGACCAGGCTCCGGTAGGTCGCCTCGCCATCCGGCAGGTGGCACAGGCCGGGCCGGTCCGCAGGGCGCGCGGCGGGCCGGATCTCGTCTGCAAGCGTCTCGTGGAGGCGGGCGAAGGCAGGCCGGATGCCGTCGGCGACGGCGGCGCGCACGTCCGCCACGAAGCGCTCCCGATCCGCCGTGGACCAGGCCCCGCCGTCCCCGCGTGCCAGGCCGGCCAGCGGCGCGAAGAGCGGCCAGTCGTCGTCCGGGCGCGCCAGCAGCTCGGCCAGGATGCCCATCACCCGGCCCACGGGGGCGCTGCAGGCCACGAGCCCATCGGCGAGGGAACGCCGCAGCGTCGCGGTATGCGCGTCCGTGTAGGCGGGCATGGCGCGCCAGCGTTCGAGCAGGGCGGCCGCCTGGGCCGGGTTGCCGGCCGGCTGGTACTCACCGGCCTGGAGGAGGTGGACCGGGATCCCGTCGAGCGGGTCCACGTTCCAGGCGAGCAGCCCGCTGTCGATGAACGTGAGGTCGGCACGGAGCCCCTCGCGGAGGGAGGAGAGCGTGATGGCGTTGCCGGGCCTGTCCGCATCCGGGTCGTCCGCGTCGAGATCGTCCGCCTGCGCGAGGATCGCGGCATAGCGGGCGCGGGCTGCAGCCTCGCCCTCGGGGGTTGGATCCGGGAGCCGTCCGTCGAACCGCCGGTCGCCGAGCGTCGTCGCGAACAGCGGGTTCGTCTCGAGGAAGGCGTCCCAGTAGGTCGCCGCGAGCGCGTCGACGGGTCGGGTGGCTGCAGGTTCGGTCATGGCGCCCATGCTAGCGGCCGCACCCGGCGCTCGATCGGGCCTCAGCGGAGGCAGTCGCCCACGTCCACGGCGCGGGTCGCCCCGAGCGCCGGCCGGATCCGCGCCCACACCGAGCCAGGCGAGAGCGCATAGCCGACGGCCGGGTCCGTCTTCGACTCCGCGAACACCAGCCCGCCGACGGACCCGTCCTCGAGCACCAGCGGACCGCCCGAGTCGCCGGGCTCCACCTCGGCGCGAAGCTCGAGGATGTCGCGGGTCACCCGCTTCGTACCGTAGATGTCGCGGCCCGTGGCGGGGTACGTGCCGGAGACCGCGGCCGGCATCACGACCAGGGGGCCGCCGCCCGCGAAGCCGAGCGCCGCGCCCAGCGTGCCGCGGTCCGGGGTATCGGTGGCGAGCCCCAGGACCGGGCCGTCGACATCGGGGGCGTGCAGGAGCGCGACATCGAGGTCGGGATCGAACAGGACGGCGTCCGCATCGGCCACGCCGTCCCCGGTGGTCAGGCGGATCGTGGAGGCGCCCGCCACGACGTGCGCGTTGGTCACCAGGTACCCGGGGGCCACGAGGAACGCCGTGCCCGTCACCTGCGTGTCGCAGGCGCGCGTGACGACGCGGGCCGTGGCCTCCACGGCGCGGCCGGCGATCCGCTCGGCCTGCGGGTCCGTGGGCGTGTCGACCGGCTGGAGCGGGACCGGCTCCAGGCCGACGAACACGTCCGGCAGGCCCGAGTCGTCCAGGGCGCCGGCGATCCGGCCGATCACGTCGATCGGCGGCGGGAGGTACTCGTCGATCGTGCGGACCGCCGTGGACTGGGACGCGGTCTGGGCGAGTCTCGGGAACGGGCTCGCAGCCATGAGACCGCCCGCGAGCCAGATGATGAGCAGCGCCTGCGCCGCGCCGACGAGTCCGCCGGCCACCCGGTCCATGCCGGAGAACAGGCCCTCCCCGAGCCGGTCCGCGATGGCGCGCCCGATCGCGGAACCCAGCACCTCGCCCAGGACGACCGCGCCCAGGATCGCCCCCAGGACGAGCAGCGCGCGCGGGATCGGCTCCAGCTCGGACGTGACCTCCAGGAGCCAGGGCGCGGCGTAGAGCATGACCAGCAGCCCGGTCACCGCCCCGCCGATGCCGCCGACCTGCGGCAGGGCCCCGGTCCGGATGCCGGCCAGCACGGCGAGCACGAGGACCAGGATCGCGATCAGGTCGTACAGGTTGGGGTTGAACTCCACGTGGGCAGTATCGGCGAGGTCCCCGGATCCCGCCTCGGACGGGTGGTCGCCGGCACCTGCCCGGCGACCGCGGTGCCTACCCGGCGACCGCGGTGCCTACCCGGCGACCGCGGTGCCTACCCGGCGACCGCGGTGCCTACCCGGCGACCGCGGTGCCGATGCGCGTGTCCACCCGGGGCGGGTTGGCCGCCTCCCAGGCGGCGATCTCGGCCTCCTTGCCCAGGACGTAGCCGATCTCGTCCGTGCCGGCCATCAGCATCATCTTGCTGAACGGGTCGACGTCGAAGTCCAGGGTCGTGCCGTCTGGCAGCAGGATCCCCTGCTCGGCGAGGTCCACGCGCAGCTCCGCGGCCGGATCCGCCTCGACCATCTCGAACAGGGCCGCGTGCGTGGCCGGGTCGACCACGATCGGCAGCACGCCGTTCTTGAGCGCGTTGCTCTTGAAGATGTCAGCGAAGCTGGTCGAGAGGATCGCCTGGATGCCCCAGCTGCGGAGCGCCCAGGGCGCGTGCTCGCGGGAGGAGCCGGTGCCGAAGTTGTCGCCCACGAGGAGGATCCGCCGGCCCTGCATCTCGGGGCGGTCCAGGAGCCAGGGCGGGTCCTTCTTGGTGCCGTCCTCGTTGAAGCGGTAGTCGCGGAAGAGCGCCTCGGCCAGGCCCTCCTTGTCGGTCACCTTGAGGTAGCGGGCGGGGACGATCTGGTCGGTGTCCACGTTCTCGGCCGCCAGCGGCACGATTGCGGAGGCGAAGGAGCGGAACGGCTCGGCCATGATCAGTACCCTCCGCCGACGGTGACCAGGTCCTCGACGCCGGGGAGCGTGCGCGGATCGGTGACGACGCCGGTGATGGCGCTCGCCGCCGCCGTTAGCGGGCTGGCGAGGAACGTGCGGCCGCCCTTGCCCTGGCGGCCCTCGAAGTTGCGGTTGGACGTGCTGACCGCGTACTGGCCTGGCGACAGCTGGTCGCCGTTCATCGCGATGCACATCGAGCAGCCGGCCTCGCGCCACTCGGCGCCCGCGGCGCGGAAGATCTCGTGGAGGCCCTCACGTTCGGCCTGGGCCTTCACCTGCTGCGAGCCCGGGACGACCATCAGCCGCACGCCAGCGGCGGCGTGGCGGTCCTTGAGCACGCTCGCGGCCAGGCGCAGGTCGCTGATCCGGCTGTTGGTGCAGGAGCCGATGAACACGACGTCCACCGGCTGGCCGGCGATGGCCTGGCCCGGCGTGAGCGCCATGTACTCGAGCGCGCGCTCGAGGCCGCGGCGGGCCTGCGCGTCCTCGAGGTCCTCCGGCCGCGGCACGCGGCCGGTCACGGGGATGCCCATGCCGGGGTTGTTGCCGTAGGTGACCATGGGCTCGAGGGCGGAGGCGTCGATGACGATCGACTTGTCGAAGACGGCGCCGTCGTCGGTGGGGAGGGTGCGCCACTTGGCGACGGCCGCGTCCCACGCGGCACCCTGCGGGGCGTGGCGGCGGCCGCGGATGTACTCGAACGTCGTGTCGTCGGGGGCTACCAGACCGGCGCGCGCGCCGCCCTCGATGCTCATGTTGCAGATCGTCATCCGCTGTTCCATGTTCAGGGCACGGATCGCCTCGCCCCGGAACTCGAACACGTGGCCGGTGCCGCCGCCGATGCCGATCCGGGCGATCAGGGCGAGGATGATGTCCTTCGCACTGACGCCGGGGTTGAGGCGGCCGTCGACGCGCACCTCGTAGGTCTTCGGCTTGCGCTGGAGCAGCGTCTGGGTCGCGAGGACCATCTCGACCTCGCTGGTCCCGATCCCGAACGCGAGCGCCCCGAACGCCCCGTGGGTCGCCGTGTGGGAGTCGCCGCAGACGATGGTCATGCCGGGCTGCGTCAGGCCGAGCTCCGGGCCGATGACGTGGACGATGCCCTGGGTATCGCTGCCGAAGGCATGGATCGGGATGCCGAAGTCCGCGCAGTTGGTCTCGAGCTGCTTGATCTGGGCCGCTGCCTGCATGTCGACCATCGGGAGGCCGCGCGGCGTGGTGGGCGTGCCGTGGTCCGCGGTGGCGACGGTCTTGTCCGGACGACGCACCTGCGCGCCCCGGTTGCGGAGCCCGGTGAAGGCCTGGGGGCTGGTGACCTCATGGACGAGGTGGAGGTCGATCGCTAGGACGGCCGGGGCGCCCGGGTCCTGCGAGACGACGTGCTCGTCCCAGATCTTCTCGACGAGGGTTCGCGGTTGGCTCATGGCGGCGGCTGCTCTGCTGCGAGTGGGCGG
>CAVOWV010000008.1:0-74036 GCA_963700245.1 uncultured Chloroflexia bacterium | reverse complement strand
GAAGTGGCTCCGGCGAGAGGATTCGAACCTCAGACCAAGTGATTAACAGTCGCTCGAGATTGCCGCACGTGAACTCGTTTCCCTTGTCGGACGCCCATGGCGTTGATGGAATGCTACCGCTTGGTGCGGGCTGTGGGGTCAGAAAGTGGGGTCAAACTAAGCGCCCCCGGTCGCCCGCCGGCCCTGCCGATCGGTCAGGCGCGGTGCGTCGCCGGCGGGGCATGATGATGGCGGGCTCCGCGTACCGCTGGCTTACACGGGGAGGATGCAATGACCCAGGCAGCGCGCTGCGACGCCGTGGACTTCAACGGCGCCCGGTGCGGGCTCCAGGCGGGGCACAGCGGCCAGCACGGGGCGGCCGTCGCCGCCAAGCAGGGAACCTCGGTCGCCCGCATCGTGATCCCGCCGCTGCTCGTGATGGTCGCGGCCCTCTTCATCGGCATGTTGGCGCGGCAGGAGATGGCGGCGCTCGCCATCGGCGCGACGATCTCCGTCATCTTCGTCTTGGTGGCGTGGCGGCGGGAGCGGTGAGGGCGCGCGATGATCGAAGTCGCCACTGACCGGCGCCTTGTCGCGGTGAGGGTGGGATGACGGACTGGGGGCCGACGCAGCAGTGCGAGGCGATCGCGCCGGACGGACAGCAGTGTGCCTTGCCAAGTGGGCACGACGGGCATCATCTCAACGCCTACGACGTGACGCAGCAGGGCATCCGGAAGGGGTTCGGGCTTCAGATCGTCATCGGCCTGGTCGCGTTCGCCGTGCTCTTCGCCATATTCGGTCGCGGACTCCTCGCCTGACGCCCGAGACCATCCCGTACTCAACCAAGAGCATGCCGATCGGTCAGGCGCGGTGCGTTGCCGAGGGCGGGTGGCGGGAGCCTTGGTTGAATGTGCCGCACTCTTCGCTAGCAGCGGCCTTCGCGATCGTCGTGACGCACGCGCCGGGAAAGGCGAACGAACATCGCGACAGCGCCGAACATGCCCGCTACCCACGGGGCGATCCAGGGCAGTCCGTGGCCCGGAGCCGGACTGCGAGCGGCTAACGGACTGGTGTCAGTCTCCTCGAGCGACCCCCAACATGCGAGCGTTCCATTGGTCCGGATGGCGCAGGTGCCGCTCACGGCGGTGTAGGTGCCTGCGGGCGGAGGGGTGTCGGTATGGTCCCAGGGGACGAGCGTCCCGTCGGTCTGGATCGCGTATTCGTCATCAACGGCGACGAACGTGCCCGCTCCTTGCCCCGGTGTGATGTCGCCCCAGCACGCGAGCCTGCCGTTGGTCCGGATGGCGCAGAATTGGAACCAGAACACGGAGCCAACCGCGGTGAACGTGCCTGCGGGTGGGTTCGGCAGGACAAGGTCCCATGAAGAGGCACCCCAGCACGCAAGCGTTCTGTCGGTTCGGATCGCGCAGTACGTGTCCTGCCCGGCAGTCAGGGCCGTGAACGTCCCGATAGGCAGGTTCGCCGCCCATCCGCGTCGATCACCCCAACACGCGAGTGTGCCGCCGGTCCGGATGGCGCAGGTGCTCCCCCATGCTGCAGCCACGGCTTCGTACGTTCCCGTCGGCGGGCTCGCCTGCCCCGCGTCGTTCGCGCCCCAGCACTTCAACTGGCCGTCCGTCCGGATCGCGCAGGTGTGCGACTCTGCCGCGGTAATCGCCGTGTACATGCCTGGTGGCGACCCGGCCTGCCCGTACTCGTTGTCGCCCGATCCCCAGCAGACGAGCTTCTGATCATTGCGGACCGCGCAGGAGTAGTCGTACCCAGCGTCGATGGCCAGAACCTTCATGTCTTCGGGTGGCCTCGCCAGCATCTTCCGGCCGCCCGCGTCGGCGCGCACCACCTCGTCCCAGCACGCGAGCGTTCCATTGGTCCGGATCGCGCACCTGCCGCTCACCGCGGTGTAGGTGCCCGAGGGTGGGCTCGCAAGATCGGGCGGGGAGCACGCCAGGGTCCCGTCGCTCCGGATGGCGCACATGTAGTCGGGGCTCCAACCCACAGCGCTGAACGTCCCGGACGGCATCGGGGTGTTGCCCTGCCCCGGGACGAGATCGGCGTCCTCCGTCACCGACCAGCAAGCGAGCGTCCCGTCGGTCCGCACGGCGCAAGTGCGGTCCACTCCGGCGCTTACCACCTTATAGATGCCGGCGGGTGGGTTCACCTCACACGCTTTGTACTGACACCAACAGGCGAGCGTCCCATCGGTCCGGATTGCGCAGTAGTGGTCGAGCACGCCCGCGGTCAGAGACGTGAAGGTCCCCGTCGGCGTCGGGCCAACGCTCCCCCAGCACGCAAGCCTGCCATTGGTGCGGATGGCGCAGGACCCGGAGAAACTCGCGCCCACCGCCTTGAACCGTCCGCTCGGCGGGCTCGCCTGGCCGTCGAGATCCGAGCCCCAGCACGCGAGCCTGCCGTTGGTCCGGATGGCGCAGGTGTGGTCGTAGCCCGCGCTCACCGCCTTGAACCGCCCACTCGGCGGGCTCGCCCGGCCGTCGGAATTCCAGCCCCACCCCCAGCAGAGAAGCCTCCGATCGCTTCGGATCGCGCAGTAGTAGTCGGACCCCTGGTCGACGGCCAGCACCTCGGTGTCTCCGGGTGCCGTGTTGCGAAGAGCCGGATAACCGTCGGCCGCGGAGACGGGTGGCGCGGTCACGATCGCGAAGAGTGCGACGAGGGCCAACACGCTGACCCAGCGCCTGGCTGAGGATGGCACGCGGTCGGTCACTGCTGCACCTCTTCAGTGAGTGCGTGCCGCAGCGTATGCCTCAGTTCCGCCGGACCGCCACACCGTCGATGATGACCTTCTTGGCGCTCGAGACGACCTTGATCTTGAGTGTCCCCGATCGGGCCGTGGTGAACGTCTTGATCGGAATGACCTTCCTGTTGATTGTGGTGGCGGAATACAGGCTGACGGTCTTCAGGAGCGTCGAGCCCCAGTAGACCTTGACCGTCCCGCAGGTGCGACAGGTGGTCGCAAGCAGGGCAATCCGCTTCGCCACCACGCCGGTCCGCGTGAGTCTCGCGCCGTAGCTGGACGAGCGCGAGTAGGTCGACCGGTAGTACGGCGAACCCGTACCGGCCACCCAGTTACCAGCACGGGCGAGCGATCGATCATCTAGCGGGATGGCCGTGCAGGTCTCGGTCGTCCACGCCGAGAGCATGTCCACCGCATCCCGGGCCAGAACCGAGAAACAGTAAGTGGAACCCGGCGACCCGTTGAACGTGGCGGTGTTGGCCGTAGTCCCCGATAGCCAGTCGGAGGTGGACCCGAAGCCGCCGTTCCAAGGGGCTCGGCGGACGCGGACGTCGAAGGAGGTCACCGGCGCGATGCCGGGCGTGGCACTCCAGCCAAGCGCAACGGAGGCCGTTGCGACGAACAGCGGCTGAGCGGCGATGGCGGCAGTTGGACGAGTCGAGGTCTTGCCCCGCCCGTCCTCGCCCCAGCAGGCGAGCGTCCCGTCGGTCTTGGTGGCGCAGTTGTGCCAGCCGCCGGCACTTAGGGTGGCGAACGAGCCTGCGGGAGGAACCGCTTGGCCGTTCCAGTCGGCGCCCCAGCAAGCGAGCGTCCCGTCGGTCCGGATCCCGCAGGTGTGGTACCCGCCGGCCGCCACGGCTGCGAACGGACCTGCGGGCGGGTTCGACCGGCCATCAGGAGCGGTCGCGGCGCCCCAGCACGCGAGGCTACCGTCGCTGCTCAGCCCGCAGGTGTGCACAAGGCCCGCGCTCACGGCCTTGAATGTCCCGGGTGGTGGCGTCGCCTGACCGCCGAAGTTCGCCCCCCAACAGGCGAGCGTCCGATCGTCCCTGAGCGCACAGGTGTGGTTGCCCCCGGCGCTCACCGTGGCGAAGGTGCCGGATGGCGGCGTCGCCTGGCCATACGTGTCGTCGCCCCAGCACACCATGGTGCCGCCGCCAGCGATCGCACATGCGTGGAAGTCGCCAACGCTCACCGCCGTGAACTCGCCTGCCGGCGGAGTCGATTGGCCGTAGTAGTTGTGGCCCCAGCAGGCGAGCGTGCCATCGGTCTGGATGGCGCAGCTGTTTCCAACGCCGACGCTTACCACCCGGTATGTCCCGGTCGGCGGGGTCGCCTGCCCCCACTGATTGAGTCCCCAGCAGGCGATCAAGCCGTCCGCCCTGATCGCGCAGTTGTGGTCGTCGCCGGCACTAACGTCCACCCACGCGGAAGCGGCCGAGGCAACCGGTTCGGCGGCAGCGACGCGCGCTGGGGCCTGCGGCAGCAGCGACGCGAGCAGGGCGATGACTGCGATGCCAGTCCACCGCCGAGCGGCGGCTGTCAACTCGGATGCCACAGCGAGAGCCCCTCTCTGGGACGCCGTCTCTGCGTGTCGGACCTGCCACTACCTTGGCGTGGCCCCGGCGGCTGAGTTCGAACCGTGAAGCTCAGCCTTCCACATCGCTGCGACGATGAATGAGGGCCACTCGATCTATCCAGATGCGAACGGACCGCACAAGCATGCCGTGAGGGCTGTTAGGGCCACCTGCCGGCGAGCCGAGCATTCCGCGGGCATCGATCACTGCCCGTTTCTCATGCATCTGGTCGCTCAGCTGTCGCCGGTTGCACTCAGGGCGATCCCGTCAATGATCACCGGCTTGCCTCGCGTGACGACCTTGACCGCGAGCGTACCGCCGCACTCGCACTGTCCGTCGTCCCAGAACACGACAAGGAGCCGTCGGTTCATCGTCCTCGGCGAGCGGAGGCTGACCTTCTCCAGCAGCTCTCCACCGAGGCGGACCTCGACTGAGCCGCAGGAGGGACAGGTGGTCGCCAGCAGGGCGATACCGGATGAGGTGACCCCATCGAGACGCAGCGTCGCTCCGCGCTTGGACGACCGGAGTGCTGTGGACTGGTAGAAGCGCGAGCCGGTCAGTGGCGTCCAGTCGCCCGATCTCCGAAGGGAGCGGTCATCGAGCGGGATGGCGGTGCATCCGGGCCAAGCAGGCTCCGAGACCAACCCCTCGGCGTCGCGCGACGTGACCTCGAAGCAGTAGGTGTGCCCTGGCGACCCGGCGAACGTGCCATGTGTCGCCCTGGTCGCCGACCGCCAAGTGATCGGCTGGGAGTCTTCGTCTGGCTGGAGGTCTTCGTCTGGATCGGGGAACGGGACGGAGTCATCGCTGTTCCCCGCGTTCCAGCCGGAGTCCCAGTACTTCACAGAGTAGGAGGCAATCGGCGTGAACAGCGGATACCCGCTCCAGCGGAGCGGGATCTTGGTCGTCGCCTGCAGGGGCCGCAACGGTGACGTCGTCACGAGCGGGCCGGGCAGTCCCCCGTTGCCCCAGCAGACGACAGTCCCGTCGGTCCGCTGCGCGCAGGCGTGACTCCAGCCGACGGCCACGGCGGCGTAGGTCCCGGCCGGAGTCGCCGCATGAAGGTCGTTGCCGGCATCGTCCATGCCCGAGATGCCCCAGCAGGCGAGCGTCTTGTCGGTCCGGATCGCACAGCCGGACTCCGCCCCGGACGAGACCACACCGACGCCGCTGAATGTCCCGGTCGGCAGGCGCGCGCCCTCGAAGCCCAGCCGCCCGAAGCAGACCAGTTCGCCGTTGGTCCTGACCGCGCAGGGCACGCTCACTGCCGCGAAGGTCCCGTCGTCGATCGTGGACGGCGCCAGGTCATATCCCCAGCAGATGAGTGAGCCGTCCACGCCGATGGCGCAGTCCGCCTGGTTCCCGACGCTCACCGCTGTGAATTTTCCGGCGGGAGGGACGGGTGCCGAGTAGTCGGCCTCGTCGTAGTCAGCCTCGTCGTAGTCGCCCCCGTCCTCGGACAGATCGTCCCAGCAGGCGAGCGTCCCGTTGGTCCGGATGGCGCAGTAGTGGCCGTCCCCGGCGCTGACCGAGGTGAAGGTGCCGGGTGGGGGCGGAGCGGACATCACCCCCGCATGGTCGGGATCGAAGACCCAGCAGGTAACGGTCCCGTCAGTCCGGATCGCGCAACTGCCGCTCATGCCGACGCTCACGGCGGTGAACGTCCCCTTCGGCGGTTGCCCTTGTGGCTGGCCCCAGCAGGCGAGCGTCGCGTCGTTCCGGATCACGCATGTCCGCTCGGAACTGCTCATCGCCTTGACGGGGTGGGTCGTGAAGTTCTCCGGTCGGATCTCGGCCATCCGGATGGGCGACGGCGTCGGAGAGGACGTCCAGGTTGACGACGTGGGGGCTGTCGCCTTGGGCAACGACACCGTCGACGGGCTGGGCGAAGGGGAGATGGCCGCCGCCAGCGGTGGCGACGCGGCTGGAGACTCGCCAGGACGTGCGCTGGGTGGCGTCCCGCCGCAGCCAAGCATGGCCGCGGCAAGAAAGCTGCTGATGACGACGCGTCGCACCGTCCCGCCTCCGGGCACGAGTGATCACCACATCAGGCGAGCCAGCCGCGCGTCGCGGCCTCCCGCAACGCCGCGACGATGCACGGGAGCGGTGCCACTCTGCGAGAGTCGAACGGACCGCCTATCGCCGCCGCCCGTCACGCAGCCGCGGGCATCCCGGTCGCCCGCTGGCCCTGCCAGCTGGTGGGCCGACCGGGATCGAACTGGCGGGCTACTCCGCGTACTGCCTGAGCCCGCGGGCGCGACTCGGGTTGCGGAGCTTGCGCAGCACTTCGGTCTCGATCTGTCGGATGCGCTCGCGGGTCAGGCCGAACTCCAAGGCGACCTCCTCCAAGGACCGCTCGCGCCCGTCGTCGAGGCCGGCGAAGGACTGTCCGTCGTGTCGCGCATCCTGGGGCACGCGAGCATCTCGACCACGGCCTCGTTCTACTCGCACGTCAATCCGTCAATGCTGCAGCGGTCGGCCGACCGCATGGACCTCCTGATGCGCGAGGTTGCCGAAACTGATGGGGGTAAGGATCGGGTATGCCCCGACAAGGAAGAGGCCCTCCCTGCATCGGGAGGGCCTAATTCGTGCTTGGAGTAGTGGCTCCGGCGAGAGTGTCTGAGTTCACGACATGTGAGTCAGGTGATACGAGTCTGATGAGTCGGGACATGCGTGACAGTCGAGCGCATGTCGAAGCATCGGGTGGCCGTCCTCAAGGTCGTCTCCAGGGAGCTGTCCGTCACGGCCGCGGCGGCCGCGTACGGGATCAGCCGGCAGCAGCTCACTCGCCTGCTCCCCCGCTACCGCGACGGCGGGCTCGAGGCCCTCGAGCCACGTTCCCGCCGACCCCTGACCAACCCGCGCGACACGCCGGACGCGGTCCGCGACCGGGTCCTCGCCCTCCGCCGGGAGCTGGCCGCCCGCGGGCTCGACGCGGGGCCGGTCACGATCGCCTGGCACCTCGGGCGGGAAGGCCTGCCGGTGCCGTCGGTCTCGACCATCCGCCGGGCGCTCCACGCCGCGGGCCTCGTCGTGCCCGAGCCGCACAAGCGTCCACGGAGCTCCTGGATCCGGTTCGAGGCGGCCGCGCCCAACGAGGTCTGGCAGGCGGACTTCACCCACTGGCGACTGGCCGACGGCAGCGAGGTCGAGATCGCGAGCTGGCTCGACGACCACTCCCGCTACCTGCTCGGGTGCACGGTGTTCCGGCGGGTGGGCGGCGACGACGTGGTCGCGACCTTCACCGCAGCGGGCGACGCGCACGGCTGGCCCGCCGCCACGCTCACCGACAACGGGACCGTGTACACCACAGGCTGGTCGGGGGCCGCAACGGCCTCGAGCACCTGCTCGCGTACCTCGGCATCCGCCAGAAGAACGGCAACCCGGGCCACCCCCAGACCCAGGGCAAGATCGAGCGGTTCCACCAGACCCTGAAGCGCTGGCTGGCACGGCAGCCACGGCGCGCCGACCCTCACCGCGCTCCAGGCCCAACTCGACGCCTTCCGCGAGGTCTACAACGAGCAGCGGCCGCACCGGGCGATCGGCCGGCGGACCCCGGGCGAGGCGTACCGGGCGATCCCCAAGGACCGGCCATCGGGTCCCGCCGGCCGCGGCCACTTCCGCCTCCGCTACGACACGACGGACAGCAAGGGCGCCATAACCCTCCGGCGTGCCGGGCGGCTGCACCACCTCAAGGTCGGCGCAGGCACACGCGCGCACCCGGGTGCTCGCGATCGTGGACGAGCAGGAGGTGACCGTCGTCGCCCTCGACACCGGCGAGATCCTCTCGAGCCACCTGATCGAGCCCGACAAGGGGTACTGGCGCAACACACGGCGAGACCCCGGCCGATGGCCGGGGTCTCGGGCGACTGACTGACTCACATGTCCCGACTCATGTGACTCATATGTCGCGACTCATGACAGTGGCTCCGGCGAGAGGATTCGAACCTCTGACCAAGTGATTAACAGTCACCCGCTCTACCACTGAGCTACGCCGGAGCGAAGAGGCCGGACGGGCCGGTCTCGGGGCGCCGTCGCGGCGCCGCGGCAGAGAATAGCAGGACCCCGTCCCGCGTGGGTCTCGCCGAGCCCATAGACTCCGGCCGATGAGCCTCATCTCGGCCGGCGCCCTGCTCGTGCGGACTCGACGACCCCGCGCTGCGGATCTGCGACGTCCGGTGGTGGCTGACCGATCCCGGCAAGGGCCGTCGCGACTACGACGCCGCGCACCTGCCCGGCGCCGTCTTCGTGGACGTGGACCGCGACCTCGTGGCGGCCGAGGGCCCTGGCCGCCATCCCCTCCCCTCTCCGGCCGACTTCGTGGCCCGCATGGAGCAGATCGGCATCGGCGATGACAGCGAGGTGGTCGCCTACGACGACGCCGGCGGCACGATCGCGGCGCGCCTGTGGTGGATGCTCGACGACCTGGGCCACCGCAACGTCCGCGTCCTCGATGGCGGGATCGGGGCCTGGGTGGCCGCCGGCGGCCCGCTCACGGCACAGGTGCCGGTGCCGGTTCCGGGCCAGCTCTCGCTGCGCTCTGCCTGGACACGCGTCATCGATCGCGATGCACTCGTCGCCCGCCTGCTCGCCGGCGACGTCACGCTTCGTCGACGCCCGTGCGACCGAGCGTTACCGCGGTGAGCTCGAGCCCGTCGATCCGGTGCCCGGGCACATCCCGGGCGCCCGCAGCCACCCGAGCGCGACCAGCCTGGCCCCAGACGGGCACTTCCTCGGCCCGGACGAGCTGCGCGACCGACTCGGCGGTCTTGGCCCCGATGTCGTGACGTCCTGCGGCTCCGGCGTCACGGCGTGTCACACGGCGCTGGCGATGCGGGTGGCCGGGCTGCCGGACCCGATCCTCTACCCGGGCTCCTATAGCGACTGGTCGCGGGCCGGGTTGCCGGTGACGACCGGCGACGAGCCGGGCAGGTACGAGGGCTAGCGACCGAGGTTGCGGGCCGCGACCCGATCAGGCCTCGCCGGGTGCCCGCCGGCCTGGGAGCGCTCGGACCACCAGCGCCTGGACCACGGCCACCGAGAGGGCGGCAGCGAACCCGATGAGGATGTCACCCAGCAGCGCGACCTGGAAGCCGAACAGCCCGACCTCCGGGCCGATGACGATCCCGAAGCGGTGCCCTATCAGGTAGAAGGCGCCGAACCCGCCGAGGATGGGGAGGACGTAGGCGATCCGCCCGCGAGGACCGCCGAGCCGTGCGACCAGGCGCACGGCGACGATCCCGGCCAGCACGGAGCAGGCCAGGAACAGGATGACGAGGGCATACGCCTGCGGCGGCATGCTTTCGATGCTAGCCCGGATCTGCGGGTGCGGCCGTCAGCGGCGAACGCGCGGCGCCAGGCTTCAGGCGTCCGCCTTGTCCTGGGCGGCCTCGGCGGCATCGGCCACCTGCTCGGCGGCATCGGCCGCGGCGTCCTTCACGTCGGCGGTGGTGTCCTTCGCGGCCGCAGCGACATCGTCGGCCACGGGCGCAGCCTTCTCGCTGGCAGCATCCACGGCATCGGTCACGACCGGGGTGGCCTCGTCCCTGGCGGCCTCCGCGCGCTCGCGGACCTGTGCGATCCGCGTCTCGAGCTGGGCCTGCATCTCGGTCACCCGGGATTCGAGCCTCGCGCCGAGGGCCTCGAGGTCACCCTTGGACAGGTCGCCGCGGACCTCCTCGAATGCCTCGCGAAGATCACGGCCGGACTGCACCGAGTAGGCCACCGCACCGACGGCCCCGATGACGAGCCCGGAGAGAAAACCGACGACGAGCTTCATGACCAACCTCCCGGGCAGACCCGGCCTTCTATGGACGTTTGACGCGTCCCCATGATACCCGGAGGGCGCCGGCGGCCCCGCCGCTGCCCGACTCCGGAACCTACTCCAGGTAGTCCTTGAGCTTGCGGCTGCGGCTCGGGTGGCGGAGCTTGCGCAGCGCCTTGGCCTCGATCTGCCGGATGCGCTCGCGGGTGACGTTGAACTCCCTGCCCACCTCCTCCAGCGTCCGGGCCCGGCCGTCCTCGAGACCGAACCGGAGCTGGAGCACGCGCCGCTCGCGGCCGGTGAGGCTGTCCAGGACCGCCTCGACCTGCTCCTTGAGCAGCTGGTGCGACGCGGCCTCGGCCGGGGCCAGGGCGCCACGATCCTCGATGAAGTCGCCGAGGTGGGAATCCTCCTCCTCGCCGATGGGCGTCTCGAGCGAGACCGGCTCCTGGCTGACCTTGATGATCTCGCGCACCTTCTCCGGGGTGACCACCACTTCCTGGCCCTTGGACATCGCCTCGGCGATCTCCTCGACCGTGGGCTCGCGGCCCAGCTCCTGGAGCAGCTGGCGGGAGACGCGGATCAGGCGGTTGATCGTCTCGACCATGTGGACCGGGATGCGGATGGTCCGCGCCTGGTCCGCAATGGCCCGCGTGATCGCCTGGCGGATCCACCAGGTGGCGTAGGTGGAGAACTTGAAGCCCTTCTCGAAGTCGAACTTCTCGACCGCGCGGATGAGGCCGATGTTCCCCTCCTGGATCAGGTCCAGGAACGACATGCCGCGGCCGATGTACTTCTTGGCGATCGAGACCACGAGGCGCAGGTTGGCCGACGTCAGCTGCTCCCGGGCGTCGCGCCCGATCTTGACGACCTCGCCCTTGCGGTCGCGCATCCTGGTCTGCGGCGGGACCTCCGGGTCCCAGCCCATGTGGCGCAGCAGGTCCGAGTCGTGGCCGGCGTCGATCCAGCGCTGCAGCGCCGGCCGGTAGCCGTCCTCCGGGTCGCGTGTCGGCAGCGGGTAGGCCGCGACGTCCCGGGTCCAGTCGTAGATCGCGCGCAGGCCCACGTTGTCGCGCGAGTCCAGGTCGCCGTTGTGGACCGAGAGGTACGACCAGTCGAGCAGCGCCTGGAACGCCTCCGGCGTCGGCGCGGCGTTGTAGGCGGCGAGCAGGCCCTTCGCCTCCTTGAGCAGCGCCTTGGTGCCCTCGGTCTGGGCATCGCGGCCCGCCTTGACCAGGTGGAAGTCGGGATGGGGCACGAGGAGGTCCGCCGCGCCCGGGTCCGCGAGGGCGTCCGCGACCATCCGGTGGGTCTCGGGCCCGAACGGCAGCCGGTGCTGGAGCTTGGTGGTCCGGGTCTTGCGCTCGGTGTCGTGGAGGGTCCACTCGTGGAGCGAGAGGACGGCCTTCCAGGGCTCCACGATGATCTGCTCGCCGAGCTCGATCGCCTTGGCGAGGACGACCTCCTCCTCCGCGGTGAGCAGCGCGACCTTGCCGATCTCCTTGAGGTACATCCGGACCGGGTCGTCGATCCCGATCATGTCCGCGGAGAGGGCCTCGGCCTCCAGCTCCTCGGTGGTGGGCTCCTCGACCTCCGCGGGCGACAGCTTCGCCGGGGCGTCAAGGTCGGGCGGGACCGGGACGCTCTCGATCGCGTCCTCGGTCGCGATCTCCACCGCGAGGGTGGCGACGTCCGGCTCGGCGTCGTCGGGTCCCGGCGAGAAGTCCTCCTCGAGCTCGTCCGGGACGTCGACGAGGGGGTCGGTGCTGAGCCCGGCTTCGGGTGCGGCACCCTTGCGGGGGCGCTGGCTGGCCAGCTTCACGTCCTCCAGGTCGCGCTTGGAGCGGCGGGTGGGCGAGAGGATGGGCTCCAGGATGTCGTCGTTCATGCTCGAGGGAACCTCCGGGCTGGCTGGAGCGGCGCTGGGACGCGTGGCGGGTGGCGATGACTGGCAGTGGGGATCGGATGGCGGCTCATCCGGCGGGGACCGCCGGACGGGCAAGGAGGCGGGTCTGGTCGCGGCGCTTGTCCAGCGACCGGCGCTGCTCGTTGAGGTGGCGGCGCTCCTGCATCAGGCGCTCGAAGGCGCCGGTGTCGGCGTCGCGCTCCGCCTCGGCCATCGCGTCGCGGTTGAAGCCGCTGCGCTCGTGCCACTCGGCGTCCTCGAGCTCGAGGATCAGGCGTTCGATCTCGTAGGCGAGCGACCGGTCACCCAGGTCCCGGGGGTTGGGCCCGGGCCGGGAGACAAGCGCCTGGCCAAGGGCACGGCTCTCCTCGTCCAGGCCGTCGAGGATCGCCGTCAGCGCGAACGGCGGGCGCACCCCGTGATCGTCGCGGGTCCGGGCGATCACCACGGCGCGGAAGAGCTCGCGGGCGACCTGGCTGGGCATCCGGTCCGGGCCCAGCCCGTCGAGGAGCGCGTCGTGCGACTCGGGGACGAGCAGGACCAGGCGCAGGATCTCCTGCTCGGTGCGCGAGACGCCGCGCAGGATCTCGGTGACGGGCAGCGCGTCGGGTGCGCTGGTCACCGCGGCAGCGGAGAAGCGGTCACTGCCGGATCTGGCGTCGTGCTCGCGGTCGCGGCGGCGATGCATCGCCTCGATCAGGGTCCGCTCCTCCACGCCGGAAACCTGGCGGATCCGGCCGAGGTACGCGTCCCGGAGCACCGGGTTGGCGAGGTTGCGGACGATCGGCAGCACCGCGTCCACGAAGCGGGCCTGGCCACCCGGAGTGCGCAGGTCGTGGGCGCGCGCGTGGACGTCGATCAGGTGGTCCACGATGGGCCGCGCGGTCCGGACCTCCTCGCGCCAGCGATCCGGCTCGTCGCGCAGGACCTCGTCCGGGTCCCGTCCTTCTGGCAGGCGCACGACACGGACGTCGTCCAGCTCCACGCCGGTGTCGCCGGCGGCCAGCTGGCGGATGACCTCCTCCAGGGCCGTCGCCCCGAACGTGCCCGCCTTCTCGCCCGCCGCATCGACGTCGTAGGCGAGCGCGATCCGTTTCGCGTAGCGGGTGATCAGCGCCACCTGCTGGGGCGTGAGCGCCGTGCCCAGGCTCGCCACGACGTTCTCGAAGCCCGACTGGTGCGCCATCAGCGCGTCCGTGTAGCCCTCGACGATGACGGCCTGGCCGGTCTTCCGGATCGCCGTCTTCGCGCGGTCGATGAGATAGAGGGTTCGGCTCTTGTCGAACAGCGGGGTCGCCGGCGAGTTGAGGTACTTCGGGCCGGTGTCCGCGCCACCTTCGCCTTCCTTGCCCAGGATCCGGCCGCCGAGGCCGACGGGATGCCCGCCCGCATCGCGGATCGGGAAGATCACCCGCTCCCGGAAGCGGTCGTAGACGCCTCCACCGCGCTGGCGCGGGCTGGCGAGGCCAACCTCGAGGAGCTCCTGCGGTGTCACCTGGCGCTTGGTGGCCAGCTGGCGGACCAGCTGGTCCCAACCTGCCGGCGCCCAACCCAGCTGGTGCTTCGCGATGGTCTCGTCCGTGAAGCCGCGACCACGGAGGTAGTCCAACGCGGGCGCACCGGTCTTCGAACCCGTCAGGACCGCGTGATAGAAGGCGATGGCGCCCTCGAGAACCGTCCGCAGCCGGGCGTTGTGGGCATCCTCGCGCTTCGTCCGCTCGTCCAGCTCCACGCCGGCCCGGGCGGCAAGCTGCTTGAGCGCCTCGGGGAACGCGAGGGTGTCGCGTTCCATCACGAAGGTGAAGATGTCCCCGTGCTTGCCGCACCCGAAGCAGTGCCACGTGTCGCGCGCCGGGGTGACGACGAAGGACGGCGTCTTCTCGCCGTGGAACGGGCACAGCCCCTTGAGGGTGGTGCCCGCCTTCTTCAGCTGGACCGTCTCCCCCACCACGTCCGCGACGGGCAGGCGGCCCTTGATCTCGGCGACGACGCCGACCGCCAACCGCAGCTCCTCCCCGGTATCCGGGTTCTCGTTCCGGCGGAAATGACTGCGGACCTGTCAAGTCTTGACAGGCCTCGCCGACGGCCGAGAGTACCCCCGGTCGGGGGGCTTGACAAGGAATCCTGTCAAGTGCCGGTGGTCCGGAGCGGGGACCTGCACGTGGACGGTCCCGTGTGGCAGCGGGACGTCCCGGGGGACGCGGAGTCCCGGGAAGGCGACCGGAGGAGGCTCCTTCTGGGTTCCCTCGGGCGACCTCTCGGGCGACCCGTCGGGCGAGTCCTCGGGTGACTCCCTGCCGTGTCATATGACCGTCCTGACTCCATGTCGGGTCACGACGGGCCGTCAACTCGGCGCGGAGTCATCTCGGGCACCCTGCCGAGTGACTCAACGACGATTCTGCACGGATCGAGCCCCAGCCCCCCGCCGGCCTGGCTGAATTGACACGGTGGCGAGTCGCAGAGAGGCGCGACCGCATGACCGTGATCAGGCCATCGCCACCCCGAGCAGCGCGCCGATGCCGTACGTGATCCCGGCGGCCGCGAGCCCCAGGAGCGCCTGGCGTGCCCCAACCACGAGCGGCGGGCGGTGGGTCAGCAGACTGACCACGGCCCCGAGGGCGAACAGCGCGCCGATCGACACGACCAGCGACACCCAGAAGGCCGCCATGCCCTCGAGCAGGAGGTACGGGATCACCGGGATGATGGCGCCGATCGCGAAGGCCGCGAAGCTGGATCCGCCGGCCGCGAGCGGCGAGCCCATCGTCTCCCCGGACAGCCCGATCTCCTCGCGCACGAAGGTGTCCAGGGCCCGGCCGTGGTCCTCCATCACGCGGTCCACGATGAGGGAAGCCTCCGCCGACGAGAGTCCCTTGGCCATGTAGATGGACCGCAGGATGGCCGCCTCCGAAGCCGGATCCTCCCGGAACTGCGTCTTCTGGAGCTCGATCTGGTAGTCCAGGATCTCGCGCTGGCTCCTGACGCTGATGTACTCACCCACCGCCATGGAGAAGGCGCCGGCGAGGAGGCCGGCGATGCCCGCGATGATGACCGCGCCCGGATCGTTGGCGGCCGCCGCACCAACGCCCATCACGAGGGCGAGGTTGCTGACCAGGCCGTCGGACGCCCCGAAGACCATCGGCCGGACGACGGAGGCGCCGGGCGTGTCGTGGGGGCCCGTCGGCGTAACGAGTTGGGTCAGTCGGTCCCGGGCGAGGCGGAAGGGAGACATATGCACCGTGCTGCGGAAGGGTGGTTGGGCGGAGCATCCAAGATCGCGCGACCTGATCGCTGCGGCAGGGGTCCACTCGCCCGACCCGGGGCGCCATTCGGCCCGAAGACCATGGGCGCACCTGTGGAGATGGTCGCCCTCGTGGAGATGGTCGCCCTTGTGGAGCAGCCTGAGCGGCGTCAGAATCGCCCTGGACGCGGATGACAGTCAACGCAGGCGGGAGGCACCGGCATGGACGCACGGCTGGAGCGGATCGGGCGCTACGCGGCGGTGGCTCGCGGCCTGGAGCGCGAGGGCGCCTACAACGCCGCGAAGCTGCTGAGGGCGGCCCTGCAGCGGGAGCTCGTGCGCTACGCGGAGCAGGAGGGCCCGTCGGGCGGTACGGCAGCCGCCGATGCGCTCGCCTCGCTGGTGTCGGACCTCGGGGACGAGCTCGCGCCGGGCGTGGAGCCCCTCCTGCGCCCACTTCCGGATGCCATCCGCGCGGGCCACACGATCCCGCTGCGCGATGCTCCGCGGGTCCACGTGTGCCGCGTGTGCGGTGAGACCTTCCTCGGCGACGAGGTCCCGGCGACCTGCCCGACCTGCGAGGCGCCTGCGCTCTCGTTCCACGAGGAGCTCCCGGTCTGGTACCTGGGCCCTGCCGACCGGGGCGCGATCCTCGGGGCACTCGTGGGTGGCCCGCGTCACCTTGAGCGTGCGCTGGAGGGCCGCACCGACGAGGCGCTCGCCCGACCGCCCGCGCCCGGGGAGTGGTCTGCCCGCCAGGCCCTGGAGCACCTGCTGTTCTGCGAGGAGCTGCTCGCGAGGCGCATCGGCCGCCTGCTGGACGAGGAGGAGCCGGACCTCGCGGCCGCCGCGGTCTGGGCGGACACGCCCGCGTCGGACGAGGGCACGGCCGAGACGGGCGAGCCGGCCTCGGTCATCGCCGCCCGGATCGCCGAGCTGCGGCACGCGACGGTGGGGCGGCTGGCGAGCCTGCCGGAATCATCCTGGGGGCGCGGCGGGACCCATCCCGAGTGGGGCCGGGTCACGGTGCTCTCACAGGCGGCGTACTTCGCGCGTCACGAGGCGTCGCACCTGGCCCAGCTGGTCGCCGCGGCGGAGGGACGGCTGCCCGGCCGGCAAGCCTGAGGGACCCGGGGACCACAGACACGGCACAAACGAAGAAGCCGGCCCTCCCGCTGGGGAGGACCGGCTTCCGTGTTCGCGTCTGGCGGACGATCAGGCCAGGAGCTTGGCCTTGAGGTCCTCGTACTGCTGCTCGTTGATGGTGCCGGCGTCCTTGAGCGCGGCGAGCTTCGCGAGCTCGTCGGCCGTGGAGACCTGGCTGACGGCCTGATTGGCAGCGTCGGCGCGGGCCAGCGTCTGCACGTCCTGGGCCGTGACCTTGGGCCGCATGAGCATGTAGGCCAGCACCGTGATCCACGGGATGAAGAACAGGAAGATCATCCACAGGACCTTCTTGCCGCCGCCGATGTCGTCGCGCCGGAACAGGTCCATGAAGCACTGGACCCAGATCATGATGGCGATCACCCACAGGAAGATGATCATCATCGTGAAGAAGAAGTCGAGGAAGTTGCCGTTGAACATTCGCGTACCTCTTGTCGTGCCTAGGTGGCTGCATCCCGGGCACAGGGCGCCCGCTGGCGGATGCGTCGTCTATTGTGGGTGATACGTCCACCCCTCCCAAACGGGGGCCATTGTCGCCTACTCGCGCAAGTCGCGTGGGGTAGTCGTGCAACAGCGGTCCCCGGCGCACCCCAGCGAGTTGGGGCACCGATAAGGAGCCATCGATGATCGGCTACGGCTTCGTCGCGGACCTGCGGGCGGAGGTGACGGTGCCCGAGGGCGGGATCCTGAGCCGGACGATCCACGAGGACGAGCGGTGCACGCTCGTGGTGTTCGCGTTCGATGCGGGCCAGGAGCTGACCGAGCACACCTCGGCCCACGCGGCGCTGATCGAGATCCTGGAGGGCGAGGCGCTGGTCACCCTTGATGGCGAAGCCCGCGAGGCCGGTCCCGGAGCGTGGATCTCGATGCCGCCGGGAATGCGTCACGCCATCCGCGCCACGACGCCGCTGGTGATGGCGCTGACCCTGCTCCGCTAGCCGATCTCCCGCATCGTGTGCCCGTCGGGGCGCCGCCCGAACCGGGCCGAGAGCTCCTCGACCACGGCGTCCGCGACCTCCTCGGCGCCACCGTCCCGCTCGGTCCACTCCGACCAGGCGAACGCCTCGAGGTAGTCGTCCGTCCCCGCGAGTCCCTCGCGCATCGTGATCCGGCTGATCTCCTGCATGAACCAGCGGGCCATCTTCCGGTTGACCGTCCCGCCGGTCTCATCGGCCGCCTGGACCTGGGTGGGGATGTCCCGCCAGGCGAGGACACGGTAGCGGGCCATGCGACGCCTACCCTTCTCCCGCCGTCGCGTGCTCCAGGTGCCTCGCCAGCACATCCTTCTCCGCGGCGGTGAGGCTGCGGTCCAGCACGGCGAGGTACTGCTCCTCCTCGGCCAGGTGCACCTTGAGCAGCGCGTGGAGGCGGTAGAGGGCCCGGCGCAGGGCGAGGCCCTCCATCTCGTTCCAGGTGCAGTGGTCCTCGTGGACCTGGTACGTGCCCAGCTCCGCGACGAGGGTCCGTACCGTCGCGTGCTCCTCGCGCATCGGGGCCATGGTGTGGCGGGGCCCCATCAGCACCTCGAGCCGCTCGTAGAGGACGGCTTCGACCGTGTCGATGTGCGGGATGAGCTGCGCCGCGACGAACCGGTACTCCTCGTTGTACAGGGCGTGGAGGGCCGCGCACTCGACGCGGCCGATCATCTCGGCGAGCGTGAGCAGCCGGTCCACGTGCGGCATGAGCTGCGCGTGGTGGGCCTCGCTCGTCGCTCGCAGCGAGACGAGCTCCCCGGGCTGAGGCGCTGTCGTCGGTCACCCGGGCATCCTAGCCCCTAGCGCCGGCGACGGGGTGCTCCAGCGCCGCGGTCACGGCGTCGGCGACGTCGTCGGTCACGCCCCGCTCGACGATGCGGAGGTAGGCCTCCTCCTCGCCCAGGTGGACCTTCAGCAGTGCGTACAGCTGGAACAGCACCCGCCGCAGGGCGAGCGTGCGACCGAGCGACACGTGACCCTGCATCCTTGTCGACCAGCGTCCCGAACTCGCCGACCAGCTCCCGGATCCGGTCGTGCTCGCGACGCATGGGGGCCATGGAGTGGCGGTTCTGGAACATCCGCTCGAGCTGCGGATAGAGGGCGCGCTCGGCGGCCTCCATGTGCGGCAGCAGCGTGCCGGTCAGGAATTGGCGCATCTCGGCGATGTGCTTGAGCGCCTCCTCCGGCTTCTCGGTGAGGAGCGCGTCCGCCATTGCAGGGATCTGGTTGACGCGCTCGAGCAGGCGCTCGTGGTGCTGGTGGGCTGCCTGCGGCAGGGTCGGCGTGGTCATGGCTCAACCTCCTTTGGCTGGCTGTCGTGACAGGGCGACGAAGAACAGGGCCACGGGCCGGTAGACCGCGTGGGCGAGCTTCATGAACGGGGCGAGGAGCACGAGCTCCATCGCGACCGCGACATGAACCAGGAAGACCCAGTAGCCCCAGGTCGGGGCGCTCGGCAGGTAGAGGGCGAGCTCGATGGCGAAGCCGGTGACGGCGGTGACCCACAGCAGCCCCAGCAGCAGCCAGTCGGCCGTGGTCGAGGTCTTCACGCTCCGGCTGGAGGCGCGATAGCGGTCGATGATCAGGATGGTGGCGCCGTAGACGAGGATGGCGCCGGCGACGGTGCCCAGGAGCCGGACCGGGTACCAGATCGGCACCGGCGTCCCGGTCTCCTTGATGCCCAGCAGCGCGAGGCCCCAGTCCAGCCCGGTAGCAGCGAGCAGGCCCAGGAAGCCCCACACGACCAGCGCATGGACCAGCCAGCGGCGCCGGTACCAGGGCACGGCCATGGCGACGTCGTCGGCCTCGCACTCCTCGCGGAAGCGGACCTGGCCGAGGGACTCGCGCCCGACGGCGGACCACAGGGCCCGTCCCGTCCGCGCGAGGGCCGCGCGCGAGCCCAGGACGGAGCGCGGGCTCTCGCCCTCACGCCTCGCGATGCCGCGTGCCATCGACGCGATGCCCACGACCCCCGCGAGCACGACGAGGATCATCACCACGATCCCCATGTCGTGGATGAGCTCGGCCGGGATCCACTCGAAGATCGCGAGGGTCTCGCCGTCCATCGGCCCGCGGGCCGCGTACATGAATGCCGCGAAGAACACCGCCAGGAGGACGGCGATGACCGTCGCCAGGACGGGGCGGGTGTACATCGTCCGGGCCAGGTGGGTCTTGTCGTAGGAGGCGATGGCGTAGCGCCGGGTCGCCGCCATGAACTCGGACGGGTCGGCCTGCGTCGGGCAGGTCTCGGCGCACTCGCCGCACTGGTAGCACGCCCACAGCTCCTTGGAGCCCAGGAGCGCGTCCTTCATGCCCAGCTGCGCGTAGCGGATGATCCGGCGCGGGAACGTGCCGTCGGTCTGGGACATCGGGCACGTCGCGGAGCAGGTCCCGCACGAGAAGCAGGCGGAGATGTCGGCGGCGCCGAAGCGCTGGATGTCCGGGTACAGGCCCAGGTCCAGGCGCAGCGCGGTGGGGGCGACGGGCGTGGTGCCGGCCGGAGCGGTGGTCGCGGTCATCAGGACACCCGCCCGGAGGCTTCGTAGGTGAAGTAGCCGTCGTCGTCGCTGCCCTTGATCTCGGCGAGCCAGCCGTAGCGGCGCATGCCCATGACCCAGAACACGACCTCGTGGGTCGGGGCGTCGATGGCCTCGGCGATCTGGGGAACCGTGAGGGGGCCGTTGGCCAGGGCGGCGAGGATCCGGGGACGCATGACCGGCTCCTCCCGGATCACCTCGCGGGGATCCCGGTTGGTGAGGGACATCAGACGGGTACCTCCACGAGGCTCTCGATCATCGAGGTGATCTGGGCGTCGGTGTAGCCCAGCAGGTCGATCGCATTCTCCGGGCACATCGGCACGCAGCCGCCGCACCCCTTGCAGCCGGTCGGGCTGATGACGGCGAAGTGCCGGTCGCCCTCCTCGGCCATGGAGATCGCGTCGTACGGACAGGCGGTGAGGCAGTCGCCGCACGCGGTGCACGTCTCGGGCTCCACGATCGCGACCAGCGGGTCGAGCTCGGTGTAGCCCTTCTTGAGGACCGCCGCGCTCTGCGTCACGGCGGCCAGGCCGGACATGACGCTCTCCCCCGACGTCTTGGGACCCTGGCAGGCGCCGGCGATCAGCACGCCGTCCACCACGGTCTCGACCGGGCGCAGCTTGGGGTGGATCTCGTTGAAGAACCCGTCGCTGCCCGCGGGGAGCTTGAGGACGTCCACGAGGCCCTGGTTCTCGCGCGGGACCATGCCCGTGACGAGGACCACGAGGTCCACCGGGATCGCCAGCTCCGTCCGGTCCGTGAGCAGGTCGCGCACGGTGACGGTCAGGCGCCCATCGGGGCCGACGGCCACCGCCGGCGGCTCCTCGTTGTCGAACTTGAGGAACACCGACCCGCGGTCGCGAGCCTCGGTGTACAGCGGCTCGAACTTGCCGTACGTCCGCATGTCGCGGTAGAGGTGGAACTGGCGGATGGACGGGTCCAGGCCGGACACCTCCACCGCCGTCTGGACGGTGGCGGCGCAGCAGAACCGCGAGCAGTACTGGTTGGCGCACCCGGCGGTCTCGCGGCTGCCCACGCAGTAGACGTAGGCGAGGCTGCGGACCGGGCGACCCTTCCAGGCCAGGCGGCCTCCCTCGGAGCCGTCGACCAGGGCCTTGAAGTCCGACAGCGTCACGACGCCGTCGATCCCGAAGCCCAGCTCTCCGTCCTCGGGCCGGTACTCGTCGAACCCGGTCGCGACGACGATGGAGCCGACGGCGACCTCGATGGTCCCCGCCCCTTCGCCACCGATGCGGAGGCTGACGCCGTAGTTCCCGAAGCTGCCGGACTTGCCCACCAGCTCGGCGCCGGTGAGGACGGTGATCGTGGGGCGCTTGCGGACCTCGGCGACCAGGTGGTCGATGAGGTCCGAGCCCTTGCGATCGTGCGGGTACATCGGGCCGAACCGGCGGACCCAGCCGCCCAGCTCCAGCTCGCGCTCCACGAGCGTCACCCGGAGGCCGATGTCGGCCAGGCCGATGGCCGCCCGCAGCCCCGCGATGCCCCCGCCGATGACGAGGGTGTGCGGGATGGTCTCCACGACCATGGGCTCCAGCGGGACGGTGTTGCGGGTGCGCCCGATGCCGGCCTTCGACGAGGGCCGTGGCCTTCGCCGTGGCGCCGTCGTGGTCGTCCGTGTGGACCCAGGAGCACTGCTCCCGGATGTTGACCTGGGTGTACTCGTAGGGGTTCAGGCCGGCCCGCTGGGCGACCCCGCGGAAGGTGTAGGTGTGGAGCTTGGGCGAGCAGGACGCGACGACGAGGCCGTCGAGCCCGTTGGCCTCGATGTCCGCGGCGATGTCCTGCTGGGTCGCGTCGGAGCAGGCGAACATCGCGGTGCGCGAGACGACGACGTCGCCGTCGTCCCGGATGTCCTCGACCACCTTCTCGACATCGACGTAGTCGGTGATGTTGCCGCCGCAGTGGCAGACATAGACGCCGATCCTCCGGCCACCGGGCTCGCCGTCGGGGGCGGGCACGATGGGTCGTGCGTCGACCGGGACCTGCTGCTCGCTCATGCCGGCACCAGCTCGATCTGCGGGAGCGGCTTGGTCCGCTCGAGATGCGCCGCGACCTGGGCCACGGCGGCACCCGCGTGGAGGATGGAGTCCGCGATGTCCTTGGCGCCCGACGCGGCGCCGGCCACGTAGACGCCCGGAATGCTGGTCTGGCCCGGGTTCACGTCCTCCTCCGGCTCGTCCACCCAGTCCCACGGTGTCCGTGGCCAGCTCCTCGACGTCGAACAGGCGCTCGGCGTCGCGGTTGGGCTGGACGCCCACGGCGAGGACCACCAGGTCGTACTCGGCCTTCGTGATCGCGCCGCCGTTCTCGATGTCCTCGTAGGTGAGCACGAGATCGCCCGTCGGGGGTCTCCTCGACGTTGGAGATGCGGCCCTTCACGTAGGTGGCGCCCATCGCCTTCGCCTGCTCGTAGAACTCGTCGTAGCGCTTGCCCGGGGCCCGGATGTCCATGTAGTGGACGGTGATGTCGGCCAGGGGCAGGGCGCCCATGAGGAGCTGGTTCTGCTTGATGGAGTACATGCAGCAGAACCGGGAGCAGAGCGGGTTGTTCACGGTCTCGTCCCGCGAGCCCGTGCACAGGATGTAGGCGATCCGCTCGGGGACCTTGCCGTCACCCGGGCGCAGGATCGTGTTGAACGGCCGCGTGGGGGCGAGCAGCCGGTCCATCTGCATGCCGGTGATCACGTTCTTGTAGACGCCGTACCCGTACTCGGGCTTGAGGTCGGCGGGGAAGAGCTTGAAGCCGGTCGACACGACGACGGCCCCAACCCTGACCTCGCGCTCCTGGTCCGTGGCCCGCAGGTCGATGCACCCGTCCACGGGACAGGCGCTGACACACTCGTTGCACTCGGAGCAGACGGCGCAGTCGATGCACCGGCCGGCGCCACGACGGGCCTCCGCCTCGGTGAGGGGAGCCTCGACCTCGTGGAAGTCCGTGGGCGACGACACGAGCTCCATGCCGTCCGGCGTCGCGGCCGACAGGGTGTATGCCTTCTGGCGCGCCAGGACGGCCTGCTTGTCCACCACGGGAAGCCGCGTGTCCCAGTCGTCGAAGGCGCGGCCGTTGAGCCAGGCATCGACCTGGTGGGCGGCCTTGCGGCCCTCCCCCACGGCACGGGTGATGTCCGTGGGCCCGTGGACCGCGTCGCCGGCGGCGAACACGTGCGGGACCTCGGTCTGGCAGGTCGCCACGTCGCAGGCGAGGCGCCCGTTCTTGAGGGTGGCGACGCGATCGCCGAAGGCGGCCGTGTCCGGGCGCATCCCGATCGCGGCGATGATGACGTCGGCCTCGATGGTCACGTCGGAGCCCGGGATGGGCTCGGCGGACCGGCGGCCCGACGCATCCGGGGCGCCGAGGCGCATCTCGACGCAGCGCAACCCGGAGACGGCGCCCTCCGCGTTGCCGAGGACCTCCGCCGGGGCGACCAGGAGCCGGAAGGCGACGCCCTCCTTCTCCGCGTCCTCCGCCTCCACGTGATGGGCCGGCATCTCGTCGCGCGAGCGGCGATAGGCGATCGTCACGGAGGCGGCGCCAAGGCGTCGGGCGGTCCGCGCGGCATCCATGGCGACGTTGCCGCCGCCGACCACGATCACGCGCTTGCCGGCGACCTCGATGGGGTGGTTGAGCTTGACCTTGCGCAGGAAGTCCGTGCCGCCGAGGACGCCCAGGCGATCCTCGCCCGGGACGCCGAGGCTGGTCGAACGATGCGTCCCCGTGGCCACGAGCACCGCGTCGAAGCCTTCGTCCTTGAGGCCGGCCGGGTCCGTCACCGTGGTCCCGGTCTCGATCTCGACGCCGAGGTCGGTGAGGTTCTCGATGTCGCGCTCCACGACCGCCTCGGGCAGCCGGTAGGACGGGATGCCAAGGCGCAGGAAGCCGCCCGCCACGGGCGCCGCCTCGAAGATCTTGACCGAGTAGCCCAGGCGGGCGAGCTGCCAGGCGGCGGTGAGGCCGGTAGGCCCGGAGCCCACGATCGCGACGCGCTTCCCATTGGCCTCTGGGCGCTCGATGCCGTTGTCCGCTCCGGATGCGTCGTGCGCGTCGGAGGCGAAGCGCTTGAGGCGCCGGATGGGCAGCGTGCCCTCGAGCGAGCCCCGGGTGCAGTCGACCTCGCACGGCGCGTAGCAGGCGCGACCGAGCGTGCCCACGAGCGGCGTGGCGTCCAGCACCAGCCGGTAGGCCTCCTCGTCCAGGCCGCTGCGGATCAGGCTGACATACCCGTGCGCCTGGATCCCCGCGGGGCAGGCAAACGAGCAGGGCGAGCTGCCGGCGCGGTCGATGACCGCCTTCTTGGGCACCGCCTGCGGGAAGGTGATGTGGGCCGCGCGGCGGGCGACCAGGTCCGCGTTGAACTGGTCGGGCACGGCGACCGTGCACGCGGTCTCGCACTTCTGGCAGCCGGTGCAGGTGTCGATGTCGACGAAGCGGGCCTTCTGGGTCACCTTGGCGGTGAAGGTCCCGTCGGCGGCGGTCCGGATCTGGTCCACCCGGCCGTAGGTCATGGCCTCGATGTTGGGGTGGTGGATCGTGGACGCCATCTTGGGCGTCGAGATGCACGACGCGCAGTCGAGCGTGGGGAAGACCTTGGACAGCAGGATCATCTTGCCGCCCACGCTGGCGTCCTTCTCGACCAGCAGGACCTTGTAGCCCATGTCGCCCAGCTTGAGGGCGGACTCCATGCCGCCGATGCCGGCACCCACGACGAGCACGTCGTAGTCGGTGGCGGACGGGGCCTCGTCGCGGGTGGCGCAGGTGTCGATCATCGTGGTCACCGTGCCTTCGCCGGGCCCATCGGGACGAGGGCGCCCGCGAACCCGGTCATGTGCTTGGTGAACGGCTCCGAGCAGACGGAGCAGATGGCCGCCATCCGCAGCCGGTTGCCGTCGATCCCCCGCTCCTTCATCGCCTTCTGGGCCTCGGCCATGATCCGCGACGAGCGCTTGGCGCAGTCGTGGAGGTAGGCGCACTCGTCGCCGTCGGATGCGACGAACACGCCGTCGAACCCGGACTCGAACGCGTGCAGGATCCAGGACGGCCGGATGCCGCTGGTGCACGGGAGCCCGATCACGTTCACGCCCGGCGAGTAGTGCATGTGCGCACTGCCCGCGAGGTCGATGCCGGGATCCGAGATGTTGTTGGTGGAGAACACGAGGATCCGGGGGACGAAGACGTCCCCGGGTGCTGCGTGGCTCCGTCGCGACGGGTGCGGTCATGGACGCATGGCTCCTGCGCGGAGGGATGCCGTCGCGACGCTGCCCGTGGAGGCGCGCCGCGACGACATGTGGGATGACGCTCTACTTGCGGCGGGTGACGAAGACGCGGTCGTAGCCCTCGGCCTCGAGCACGCCCATGAACTCGTGGCCCACCTTGCCGGACCAGGCGGAGATGTCGGACTTGGTGCCGGGGTCGGTCGACCAGATCTCGATGACGGAACCGACGGCGACGCCGGGCATCCCCTTCTTGGCCTCGAGCAGCGGGCCCGGGCAGGCCGCGCCACGGGCGTCGACCACCTTCTCGGCGACGATGGTCTCGAGCTCGGCTGCAGTTGCGGTCATGATGCGTACTCCTCGAACGTGTGCTTGGTGCTGGTTGATCCGTTCACCGGGTCCTAGATGAAGACGAGCTGGCCGTCTTCGGCGGCCAGCAGGAAGACGGCGATCCCGCCCGACGAGTCCACGATGGGGTCCAGGGCCGTCACGTCGATGCCCAGCACGTCCAGGGATCCGGAGCAGGCGAGGACCGAGACCGTGCCCAGCTCCTTGGCCATGCGGAAGGTCTCCAGCCACGGAATGGCTGCCGTGCCCTTGACCGGGCGGCTGGCACCATCGGCCATCGCATCCCAGGCCAGACCGTGGTTCACGTCCATCCGGTCCGCGCGGAACGCGTCCAGCGCCCAGTACTGGAGCAGGATGTTCACCGGGCGGTCCATGGCCGCCGCGCCGGCGGCAAGCGTTGCCGCGGCATGCAGCTTGTCGGCCGTGCCGGAGAAGAGGACGAGGTTCAGCGTGTCGTTCATCGAGGGGTCACCTGTGCCTGGAGGGGGTCGGCTGGGGTCCTGGGCCGCATGTCGTCCGCCGCGGCGGCGAGGCTGCCCAACGCGGAGAGGCGCCGGACGATCACGCTGCGCATGAGGTCGCAGGCGGCGAGGATCTCGGGATCGGCGAGGCGGTAGCGGACCGCGCGGCCGTCGCGCGTCGCGTCCACGAGGCCGACGGCTCGCATGGCAGCCAGGTTCTGGGAGACCGTCGCCTGGGGAATGGCCAGCTCCTGGGCCAGCTCACGGACCTCCATCGGTCCGCGGCCCAGCAGGTGGACGATCCTCAGCCGGTGGATGCCGGCGAGTGCCCGGATGAGGCCGATCTGGATGTGATCGATCTCGGCAGCGGGGTCGAACACTGGACTCCTGACATGCTTGAGTACCTGTCATGCATATCTATATGCTTTTAGCATATATACGCCTTGGGCCGGAGGTCACACAATCGAGGGACCGGTGGCCCGGGGCCGTCGGCATCGGCGGCTCCTGGATGGCGGTGGAGTGCCGGGTCCGTGACCCGCCTGCCCGCAGGCGGAGGCCCGGGTCACCTCGGGGACCGAGCCCGTTCGCAGCCTCCCGTCACCAGCAGCTCATGACACACCGCCGTGTCAGACCCGGCTGCTGACGCGCCATGGGGTCAGATCCGGGGGCATGTCTGGGACCTGGGGCACGGAATTGCAGGAGTCGCGCCCCACCCCCTCGTGCCGCGCTCCGGGATGACCCCTGCCCGAGTCACCGCGAGGCACTGCGTCGCGGCTTGCGGGTGCGGCTCTAGTTCACCAGTGGGCGCTTCGACATGTCCCCGTCCGACCGCCCAAATCGGGCGGCCAGCTCGTTGTCCAGGTGATCGGCAAGGCTGCCCAGCTGGACGCACGCGAACGAGACCTGCTCGGGCGTCAGACCCACACCCGTGATCTCCATCGCCACGATCACCACGCGGTGCGCCCAGAAGACCCGGCCGAACAGGATCCGGCGGTTGATGTCGTTGACCGCCTCGAGGAGCGGCAGCGTCAGGTCCGCGTCGTCGAGGACATGCGCGAACAGCTGGACGAGCGGCGGCGTTCCCGGTACCGCTCGGACGAACATGAGGGCGCTGCCGACGCGCACGGGGATGTCGCCGTCCGCATCCCGGATCAGGTCATCGAGGCCGAGGAACTGCTTGAGCGCGTCCTCCAGCCTCCGGTTGAGACCGGTCAGGGCAGGCACCGGTCCGGGCGGAGTGGCTTCCGGATTGCCCCGCGATGAGCGATCGGGGGCGATGCCAAGGTCGAGGCGCGGCAGGCGTCCGGTGAAATCCGGGAAGCCGCGGTGGAGGAAGCGGAGGCTCGCCGGTGTCGCAACGCCGAAGACATCGCGCAGGGTGCGCACGGTCAGCGCCGCGACCTCCAGCCAGGGGGCCGGGTTGGGCCACTCGCGGTGGAAGTTGCGGTCGTCCTCGCCCACGGGTTCCGGCCACTGCCAGCCGAGCTCGCCCAGCCGCTCCTCGGCATCGGGCGACAGCGCATGGGAAGGGGCCAGGAAGTGGTTGCCGGACGCCTCGGCCCGGAACCCTCGGCGGCCGCTGTGCGCATACTGGACGTAGGGTGCCGGGCCCTCCGGAACGCGGCATGGAGACCGTGAGGACGAGGAACGTGTCCGGCTTCATCCGTCCGAGGGCGGCGGCGAGCCGCCCCTCGAACTCCTCCCAGTCCTGCCCGTCGTTCGAGCCGCGGCCCGCCATCGGCGACGCGTCCCCGCCCTACTCGGCCGAGGGCCGCGGGAACGCGACCCACTGCAGGTAGAGCGCGTCGAACTCGGCGACGAGGCGCGTGCGCTCCTTCATCACCGCCGCCCACTCGTCGAGCGCCTCCCATCCCGTCGCGGTGAGCTCGTAGTCCCGTCGCGCCGGGCCAGTCCCCGTCGTCCACGTGGAACGAACCTGTCCGGCCTGCTCGAGGTCACGCAGGGTCCGGTAGACCTGGCCGACGTCCACCGATCCGTTGGTGATCCCCAGCTGGGCGAGCTCACCGACGATCGCGTAGCCGTGCGCTGACCCGTTCGCCAGGAGGGCGAGGACGAAGGGTTCCATCCAGCGGTGGTGCGAGCCGACCTGGGCCCAGCCGCGGTGGGTGGGCGCGCCGTGGACATCGCGGCCGGATGCGATCCCGAGCGCCGATCCCGGTGGCATGTCGGGCGCCGGCGGCACGGGCGGATCCGCCGCGAGCTCCCCGTCGGGAACCGTTGCGGAAGCCGGTGTCCGATCTCGACGCGCAGCACCCATATGCCGGGAGCATACGAGGTCCGTGCCTCGCCTGCGGGCACCGCGCCCGTCGGCGCGGCGGCCGGGCGCCGGAACGTACCAGGTCGGCCGGGCGGCCGGGATGTTCCCGGTCGGCCGGGCACCGGAACGTGCGACGACAGGATCCCTGCCCGGGTTAGGCTCCCGACCATGACCTCGTCCGAACGGACCCTGGCCGCCATCGTGGACACGTTCCTGCCCGCCGCGGAGGGCCTGCCGTCCGCGAGCGAGCTCGGGGTGCACCGCCGTCTGCTGGCCGAGGTGGACGCGCTGGGCAAGCCGGCGATCCGGCGCCAGCTGGACCTGCTGGTCCGGGCGATGTCGACCCCGCTCGGGACGATGGCCCTCGGCGGCCGACCCGGGCGGCCGACAAGCCTCGCGGACATGGACCAGGCCGCCCGCGAGGCGTTCATGCGCCGGCTGGGCGGCAGCTCGATCGGCCTCAAGCGCACGGCGTTCCAGGACCTCAAGCGCCTGACGCTGCTGCTTGGCTATGGCATCGAGGACTCGCCGTGGCGCGCCCGGACCGGCTTCGTGCCGCAGGTCCCCGACCCGCCCAGCCCCAGCCGTATCCGCGTCCGGACACCACGCCCGGGCGAGACGCTCGATGCCGACGTGGTGGTGATCGGGTCGGGACCGGGTGGCTCCGTCACGGCCGCGATGCTTGCCGGCGCCGGCCGGCGGGTGCTCGTCCTCGAGCGGGCGGCGATGATCGGCGAGGAGGGATTTGGCGGCCCGGAGCTCGACGGCCTGGGCGCGTTGTTCCTGGACCGCGGTCTCGCGGCGACGAGCGATCGGTGGATCTCGATCCGTGCCGGGAGCGCGGTCGGCGGCGGTTCCGTCATCAACTGGGCATCGTCGCTGCGAGCTCCCGACGAGGTGCGCGACGAGTGGCGAGCGGCGGGCATCGGCGACGACCTGGACGACCACTACGCGGCGATCGAGGCCGACATCGGAGTCACGTCCGACGAGAGTCCGCGCAACGGCCCCAACGAGCGGCTCGCCGCGGGCCTGGACGCGATGGGCCTCCCGTGGCAGGTCATCCCCCGCAACGTCCGCGGCTGCGGCGACTGCGGGCCGTGTGCCGTCGGCTGCCGGAGCGGCGCGAAGCAGTCCGTGCTCCGGCGATCGCTCGCGGCGGCCTGCGAGCACGGGGCCGAGGTCCTGGATCGGACGGAGGCCCAGCGCATCCTGGTCGAGAACGGGCGGGCAACCGGCGTCGTCGCGCGCGTTCCCGGCGGCGAGATCACGGTCCGCGCCCCGATGGTGGCCCTCGCGGGGGGTTCGATCCTCTCGCCGGCCGTCCTGCAGCGGTCCGGGATCGCCCAGGGCGTCGCCGGACAGACCCTGCACATCCACCCGGTCGTCGCGGTCTCCGGCATCTACGGGGAGCCGATGGCGCCCTGGTCGGGCGTCCCGCAGAGCGTGATGTCCGACGCCTACGCGGGGGTCGCGGGCGCGTGGGGCTTCCGCATCGAGGCCGCCCCGACGCACCCCGGGCTCATCGCGAGCGGCTTCCCGTGGTGGGACAGCGCCGGGCACCGCGAGGCCATGGTGCTCGCGGGCCGGATCGCGTCCTTCCTGGCGATCGTGCGCGACCGCGGCACCGGACGCGTGGACGCCGGACGCGACGGGACCGTGACCGTCCGCTACGCGCCCGGGCCGCAGGACCGGGAGCTGCTCCGGCTGGCGGCCCTCGAGCTGGCGCGGCTCCATCGCGCGGCCGGTGCGGAGCGGATCGTGCCACTCGTGACCCCGCCGCTCGAGTGGCGGCAGGGCCGGCCCTTCGAGCCCTGGCTCGACGCGCTCAAGGCACGCCCGATCGCCTCCAACCGCGTCCTGCTGTTCACGGCGCACCAGATGAGCTCGTGCCGGATCGGCCGCTCTCCCCGGACGAGCGTGGCGGACCCGGACGGCCAGGTCCACGGGGTGCGCGGACTGTGGGTGACCGACTCCAGCGCGATGCCCAGCGCGAGTGGCGTGAACCCGATGCTCTCGCTCATGGCCCTGGCGCATCGCACCGCGACGCGGATGGTCGATGCCTGACTCTCGCTGCGCCGCGGCCCGCCAGCGCGGCAGCCCGCTCAGCGCAGCAGCCGGTAGAAGCGCCAGCCCGGATCCTCGATCGGGAGGATCTCGACCGCGGTGAACCCGGCGGCGACGGCGTACCGCTCCAGCGTCGCGGGCCGCATCACCGCACCCGTCTCGGCCGATCCCGGCGATCCCATGGTGGCCGGCAGGCAGTCGACGACGCTCCAGCCGTACGCGAGACGCTCCAGGCGGCCTGCGGGCGCCGTGAAGACGGAGCCCGCACGGACGTCGACGACCAGGCAGGCACCGTCCGGGGCCGAGGAGACTCCGCCACGCGGCGAGCGAGCCGACCGGGTCCACCATGTCGTGGAGCGCCTCGAAGCACGTGACCAGGTCGTAGGGCCCCTCGAGCCCGGGGTCGGCTGCGTCCGCCACCCGGAAGCTGACGCGGTCGCCCAGGCCGGCCTCGGCTCCGTGGCGGCGCGCGAGCGCGATCACGGCCTCATCGAGGTCGATCGCGTCGATCCCGGACAGTCCGGATACGCCGCGGCGATCGCGAGGCTGGACCACCCCGCACCGCAGGCCACGTCCAGGACGCGGGCGGGCGGCGACTGCCACGAGGCGGGCGTGGATGTCGGGCAGCGACGCCAGCCAGCCCGCCATGCGGTGCCGGAACAGCGGCCGGTTCGACTCCCGCAGCCCGTCCCGTGCCGCTGCCTCCGCGGCATCCATCGGCGGTGGCCGGGGATCCACGCGCACGAGGTCGGGCAGGTCGCGCAGCGTGGCAAGGGCGGCGACCAGCCCGGGCATGCCACCCGCGGCGAACGCCGGGTCGTCGCGATCCGCGAGGACGGCGCGGTGCCCCGCCGGCAGGTGGAACCGCCGGGCGTCAGGTTCGGCGGAGGGGTCGTCGCAGACGAGGATCCCGACCGCGGCCTGCTGCTCGCACCACTCACGAGTGAACCGCTCGCGAGTCCCGGTCGCGGTGGCAAGCTCGCCCGGGGTCGCCGAGCTCGTCGATCCGAGGACGCCGTAGAAGCCGAGCCGGTCCCCGATGTAGATCGTGGCGATGTCGAACAGCCCGAGCGTCGCTGCGTCGATCCGGTCCGCCAGCTCCCGAGCGGCGGTGTCGTCGGACGTCATCGATCCTCCCCGGTGACGGCTGCGTGCCGGGACCGGTCCGCCCGCCACCCGCCCGGGCATTGTGCATCGCTGCGGCCCCGGGCCGTCGGGCTGCCCGACAATGGAGCCATGCATGCGCCGTTCACGCGGATCGCCGCGACACCCGACGGGGGCTCCCGGTTCGTCGACGATGCCGTCGGCCTCGAGGACGGCGACTTCGCCCCGCCGGCCCCGCCGCTTGGCCTGGGACCCGAGGCCGGGTCACGGTCCGTGCGCTTCATCGGCGCACCAGCGGGCTGGGACTCCCCTCCCCACCCGGCGCCGGCCCGCCAGTGGGTCGTGATGATCCAGGGCAGCGTGGAGGCCACGACGACCGATGGCGAGGTTCGCAGGTTCGGACCCGGCGCAGCCGTGCTCCTCGAGGACACGTCCGGGGTGGGCCACCGGACCCGCGTCGTCGGTGACGAGCCATGGCTCGCGATCGTGGTCGTCCTGGCCTGAGCGGCGGCAAGGGCCGAGGAGCCGCGCGGCTCTTCCGCGCGTTTCTTCCTTGACGCGCACGCGCCGATCGGTGACTCTCCGCGCAACGCCGCGGAGGGGGTGGGCCGAGCCGGCGCCGGCCCGCAGAGGGTGCCCGTGGTCGACTGGAGGAAATCGATGCCCCGCGTTCTTGCGATCCTGCTCGCCACCCTTGCCCTGGTGACGGCCGCATGTGGTGGTGGGGGTGGCTCCGGGGGCGGCGGCGCGGCGGCGAGCGCTGCGGGCGCGGCGCCGGTTGCGGACGGCGACATCCCGCCGGGCAGCACCGTCTTCTTCGGCTCGGCGTACGACCCGTCGACCTTCGCCGTCGCCGACAAGACGGGCAGGATCACCCAGGGCCAGACCCCGATCGTGGCCGTCGGCAAGGCCCTCGCCCCGGTGGACGGAACGGGCGTCCAGGTCCAGATCGAGGCGGGCGGCAAGCCGAAGCCGCTGCGGGCGCCGGATGGCGATGGACAACCCCGGCAGCGCCTCCTTCTTCGCGACCGATCTCTCCGGCCGACAACCTGACCCCCGGCACCTGGATCGTGTCGTTCGTCAACCCGGAGGGCCGGGTCCTGGCGTCGGGCTTCCTCTCGGTCGGGACCTGATCGGTTGACGCGCCGGACGATCACCGGCATGGTTGCGTCCATGGCGTCCATCCGGCTCTCCTGCGCGTGTCCCCGGCGGCGATAACGCCGCCATTCCCGCGCACGCCGCGCGCCGTCCGCGCCTGAGCGACGTCCGGTCCCGCCGACCTCGTCCGCAACCACGTCGCGCGCCCCCGCCGTGCCGCACGCCGACCGCCGCTCGTCGCGGATGCCCACCTGCCCATTCCCACTACTCCCGGTGCTGCTCATGTCCTCCCGTCGTTCCCCCCGTCCGGAGACGGATCCCGATCCCCACCCCGCCGACCTGGCCACCCTCGCCGAGCACATCGCCGAGGACGAGGCGGCCATGTTCGGCCGGCTTCCTGACCGCGACCTCGTCGCGGCGTTCGCGGACGGCGTGGTCTCGCTGCTGTTTCCGGACGGCCGTGATGCTCCGCGAACCGCCGCCGGCATCCAGGCCGAGCTCGAGACCCGCTGCCGGACTGCTCGTGCCCGTCCTGGCGCCGCTGAAGGACAAGCTCACCGCCTCGCCGGAGGAGATCGCCCACGCGTTCCACGTGAGCCTGCCCGCCATCCACGAGCAGCTGACGCTGGACGCGGAGGCCATCGAGGCCGGGGACCCGGCCGCGCACGGCACCGCCGAGGTCGTCCTCGCCTATCCCGGGTTCCTGGCGCTGGCGTTCTACCGCATCGCCCACTCGCTTCACGGTCTCGGCGTGCCCCTGGTCCCGCGGATGATCTCGGAGATCGCCCACGGCCGGACCGGCGCCGACATCCATCCGGCGGCCCGCATCGGCCGAAGCTGCTGTATCGACCACGGGACCGGTCTCGTCATCGGCGAGACGGCCGTGATCGGCGACGACGTCAAGCTCTACCAGGGCGTCACCCTGGGCGCCCTCTCGGTGAGCAAGTCGGCGTCGGGAACGAAGCGCCATCCCACCATCGAGGACCGGGTGGTCTGCTACGCGAACGCCACGGTGCTGGGCGGCGACACCGTCGTCGGCTCCGACTCCGTCATCGGCGGCAACGTGTGGCTCACCCACTCGGTGCCCCCCAACTCGCTCGTCTACCACCAGAGCCAGGTCCGGGTGCGGACCGTGGCCGAGGTCGCCGATCCCACCGACTACGTGATCTGAAAGGAAGCGTCCCCGTGATCTACGACAACGTCCTCGACACCATCGGCAACACGCCCCACGTCCGGCTCAACCGGCTGTACGACCCGCGCGTCTCGGTGTGGGCCAAGATCGAGCGCCAGAACCCGGGCGGCAGCATCAAGGACCGCATCGGCCTCGCGATGATCGAGGACGCCGAGGCGCGCGGCGTCCTGGGGCCGGACTCCGTGATCATCGAGCCCACGTCGGGCAACACCGGGATCGGGCTCGCGCTCGTCGCGGCGGTCAAGGGCTACCGGATCATCCTGGTCATGCCGGAGTCGATGTCGATCGAGCGCCGCAAGCTCATGCAGCTCTACGGCGCGGAGCTCGACCTCACGCCGCGCGAGCTGGGCATGAAGGGCGCCATCGCCCGAGCCAGGGAGATCGCGGAGCAGACGCCGGGCGCCTGGATCCCGATGCAGTTCGACAACCCGGCCAACGTGGACGTCCACCGGCGCACAACGGCCGAGGAGATCGCGCGCGACTTCCCCGACGGCCTGGACTACATCGTCACGGGCGTCGGCACCGGCGGCCACATCACCGGCGTCGCGGAGGTCCTCAAGCCGCGCTGGCCGAACCTGAAGGTGTTCGCCGTGGAGCCGACGCTGTCGCCGGTGCTGTCCGGTGGAACGCACTCGCCGCACCCGATCCAGGGCATCGGCGCCGGGTTCATCCCGGGGATCATGCGGCCGGAGCTGCTCGACGGGATCCTCCAGGTGGAGCCCGCCGACGCGTTCGCCTACGCCCGGCGCGCGGCGCGCGAGGAGGGGCTGCTGATCGGCGTGTCGTCCGGCGCGTCGCTCGCGGCGGTGGCGCAGCTGCTGCCCCAGGTGCCGGACGGCTCGCGGATCCTCGCCTTCACCTACGACACCGGTGAGCGGTACCTCTCCGTGGACCTGCTGTTCGGGTAGATGCCCGCCGGATGTGGCCCCCAGCCTCCGGTGGGCGCCACCTCCGCAGCGTCGAAGCCGACGCACACCACGCTCCGGGCCGTGCCGCGCGATGGCCGGCAGGACCTTCGGCGCGCCCTGGCAGACAACCGTCCGATGGCGCGTCCTGGCACCACCGGCGACGATCCATGCATATCGAGCACCCGCGCGCCGCTCCCGGGGCGAGGGGCGGCGCACTGACACAGAGGGAGTCCCTTCGCGTGGACGCGAACCCCATTCCCGAGCCCGCCGGCTGGGATGATCCGATGACGGGCCTCGAGGGCCCCGACTTCTGGCGCCGCACGCTGGTCGCCGAGGTGTCCCGGGCCGCCCGCTACCGGCGGTCGCTCACCGTCGTGATCGTCGAGCTGGACGGGATCCCCGCGGTGGCCGAAGCCTGGGGCGTCGAGGTCGCCCGTCACGCCCTGCGCGAGGCCGGCCAGTGCATCCGGCGAGCATCCCGCACCAGCGACTACTGCACCCGCATCGGGATGAGCCGCTTCGGCGTGGTGCTGACCGAGACGGACGAGATCGAGGCGATCAACTTCGTGGAGCGCGTCCGTGAGACCGGCCCGCGCGCCATGCCCAAGGGCACGCACGGACTGCGGTTCATCTTCGGCTGGGCCAGCCCCAAGCAGGGCGAGTCCGCCGACGCGGTCGTGAAGCGCGCGGACCATCGCCTGGCGGCCGAGATCCTGGGCTGACCAGGCGGTGGTCGCTGTTTCCCGGGTCCGCGGGCACGGTGGATTGCCCGGGGTGCCGGCAATCGGGCGGTCCGCGCCCGGCTACCGCAAGATCCAGACGACGGCCCGGTATCCGCCCGACTTGAGCTCCGTTCGACCGACGGCGATCGGACCGAGCGGCCCATCGGCGAGGCCCGAGGCCGTCGTCCGATAGCTACAGGGTCCGCCCGTGCAGGCACCGGCGACCCGGCCTTCGCGGGTCGTGTCCGGGGCCGAGGACATCTCCACCCAGGTCAGCCCGTCGGTCGACCGATAGGCGAACGTCGGTCCAAAGCCCCCGCCGAGGGTGACGTACTCGGACCCGTGAGCGGCGACCGGGCCCATCCAGCCGAGCGCCGACGGCTTGAGGGCCGACTGGAGCCAGGATCGCCCGTCGGTCGAGGTCCAGGCCGTCGCCGGTGGAAGCGACCCGGCCCCGCCGGTCGACGGACCCGATCCAACCCCGACGAAGCCACCGCCGGATCCGACGATGAATTCCATGAACCCTGGAAGCGCCGGACTGGTCACGACCTCCCACTGCAGGCCGTCGGCAGAGCGGAGCACGGTCCCGTCGCCAGCCGGCGCCACGAGCGCCGTGTCCGTCGCAGCCAGCGCATTGGGAGTGGCGGAGAACCCCTCGGTCCCGCTCACGGGTCGCCATACCTGGCCATCATCGGAGGTCCAGGCGAGGAAGGAAGGACCCTCGCTGTTGTTGCTGCCCATGCCCACCGCGACCAGCTGCTCGCCCAGGCGGGCGATCCCGGTGATGTCGGCGAACGCGAAGCTCGGGATGTCGGACGCCCGCTGCCAGGTCACACCGTCGGGTGACATCCAGATCGCCGCCCGACTGGTCGATGCGCCCGTGTCGAAGCCCCAGGCGACGAAGCCGAGCCGGTCGTGGATGATCCCGCGGGGCGCCGCGTGCTCGGCCGAGGGGATGGGCATGCGCTGCCAGGACCGTCCGTCCGCCGAGGTCCAGGCAACACCGTTGGCGCCCCAGTCCCCCGTCCAGCCGACCGCGACGTAGCGGTCCGGGCTGGCCGCGACAGCCGCCATGCCCGCATCCGCGAACGTCTCCTGGTTGGGCACCCGGCTCCATCGAGCTGCCGCGAGCGGCGACGGCACCGGGCTCGGGCTCGCGGAAGCCGTCGCAGCCGGGCTGGGAGTCGAGGTCGGCGTCGGGGTCGGCACCGGAATCGGCGCCGGGGTCAGAGGCAGCGTGGCGGCCGCGACCGAGGGGGTCGCCGACACCGTCGGGGCTGCTGATGGCGACGGGGTCGCGGTAGGGCCGCAGCTGGTCAACAGGAACGTGACCGTCAGACCGGCGAGGAGACGCATGATTGCACGGTTCGCGCCCATTGCCCCACCTCCAGGGTGGCTTGCCGGCGGGTCAGTCCGTCGATGACTCGGCACGTGCCACGCGGCCAGATTGATGGCCGTATGGCGGAACCTCCCGCACTACGACCATGGGACGCATCGGCCGCCGCGATGTCACGCATCCCACGGGTGGCCGGATCACCAATCGCCGGTGCCGTGGCGGCCCGGGGCCGTCACCAGGGCTGGCCCCGGCGCTCAGTGCGCCGAGATCCGCTCGGCCAGGCTCTTCCCGGTGGGCGGCCTGCCGGTGCGGGCGGTCTCCTCGTCGAGCCGTCCCATGGCCCATTGCGCGTAGCGCACACCCAGGTACCGGAAGGGCTCGATCTCCCAGTTCCGCGAGTGGTGGTTCACCAGCGGCAGCTCGGTCAGCGGGGTCCGGGCGCCCGCGATCAGGTCCGTGAGCACACGGCCGGCCAGGTTCGTCGTGGACACGCCGTGGCCGATGTAGCCGCGCGCGGTGGCGATCCCAGTGCCTCGTCGAACGCCATCGTGGGATGCCAGTCCCGCGGCATGCCCAGCGGCCCGCCCCAGGCGTGCGTGAACCGGACGTCGCCCAGGACCGGGAACCACTCCCGGACGAAGCCCCGGAGCCGCTCGTGGGTGGGGTCGTGGCGGTCCATCTCGGGGCTGATCCGGGAGCCCAGCCGGTAGGGCGCGCCGCGCCCGCCGAACAGGATCCGGCCGTCCTCGGTGCGCGAGAGATAGTCGATCGAGAGCCGGGTGGACGCGACGACCTCGCGGTTCGCCCAGCCGATCTCCGCCCAGTGCGCGTCGCTGACCGGCTCCGTCAGGACGATCAGCGAGTACAGCGGGATCAGCTGGCGGCGCAGGCCCGGCAGCTGGCTCAGGTAGGCCTCGCCCGCGAGGACGACGACCGGAGCGTGGACGTCGCCACGCGTCGTCACCAGGGTCGCCCGGCCGGACGCGTCGCGCGGCCGCACGGCGGTGACGGCCGTCCCCTCGACGATCCGTGACGCCCATGCCCTCCACGACGCGGGCGAGGCCGCGCACGAGGCGGCCGGGGTGGACGACAGCCGCGTCGTCGGAGACCAGCGCACGCACGGCGCCGGCGATCCGGATCCGGTCCTCCAGGGCTGCCGCATCCACCAGCCGGTAGCGGTCGCCGAACCCGAACCGCTCGTACTCCCGGAGCGAGTCCTCCAATGACGGCACGCCCTGGGGCCCGCGCGCGACGATGATCTCGCCGCCCTTGTGGAACCCGGCGTCGATCCCCGCCTCGGCGCAGGCGCGGCCCACCTCGTCCACGGCGTCGTAGGTCGCCTGCTGCATCTGCCGGGCGGCGTCCTCCCCGTGGAGGCGCGCGAGGCGGTCCATGGAGATGTTGAGGTCGGGCGCGCACCAGGCCCCGTTGCGGCCCGACGCCCCAAACCCGGCGATCTCCCGCTCCACGATCACGATCCGCAGCCCCGGGTCATGCCGCGCGAGGTAGTACGCGGTCCAGAGGCCGGTCAGGCCGGCGCCCAGGATCGCGACGTCAGCATCGGCGGAGCCGTCCAGGGGCGGCCTCGGGTCGAGGTCGTCCCCGGAGGTCTCGAGCCAGAACGAGGCGGAGGCGTGGTCGTCCACGAGCGGATCGTAACCGCGGTCCGGGTCGGTGGGACGCACTGTTGCAGGTTCGGCAACCGCGGGGCCATGGGTCGGACGACGGCGCGAACTGGCGAGCGGCGGTACGGTGGTGGCCACCACACGCTTTCCCGAGGTACTTCCGCATGGCTTCCACCCCGACGACGATCGCCGAGCTGTTCCGCTCGCTCGGTCTCACCCTCACGGTCCGCTCGGCTGCCGACGAGGACGAGGCCTGGGCGTGCACCCTGACGCGCCCCGATGGCGAGACCTACGAGATCGAGTCCGTGTCGTTCTTCGACGTGGACCCGGACACGGGTGACGAGTGGATCGTCGAACCGACGCCGTCCCGCGCGATGTCGGTGCTCGCCGGCGGCGACATCGAGGACGAGGACGACGCGACGGCCAGCGAAGCAGCCGGCGTGGACGCCGAGGCTGCTGCCCGGGCGTTCCTGGGCGACGAGGCCTACGAGCTCCTCAACGAGCTGGACGCCGCCGGACTGGAGTAGCTCGCTTCGGACCGCGGCGGCGGCGGCCGAGGCCGCGGCGGGGCCGCGGCGGCGCCCATGCCGCGGCGGTGCCCATGCCGCAGCGGCCGCCAGGCGGACCATCCGTCGCCCTCGTCCGACCCACTGTCCGCCTGGCCGGCCGGGAAGGTCCCAGCGGGGCGGATCGGTGGTCTCCGGGCCGCTCAGGAGGACGAGGCGTCGATGACCGGCGACGAATGGTCCGCACAGCGGCCCGACGCGGGAGATGGCGAGCGGCCCGACGCGGGACCTGGCGACGCGGGACCTGGCGCCAGCGGCCCGACACAGGAGATGGAGACGCGGGACCTTGACGATCGGGCCGGAGGTCCCTAGGCGACGGGCTCCAGGTCCACCGTGCGGACCGTCCGCGAGCGCCCGGCCTCCGTGCGCACGACTGCCGCGGGGACGACGCCGCCGGCCATCTTCTCGATGACCGCGAGCTCACCCGCGTACAGCCCGGTGCCCAGGATCCGGACCTTGTCGCCGGGCTCCAGGCCCGCACGCCCGTCCAGCGCCGCCGTGTTGATCTGCACGCCGGCCGGCGGAGCGCCAACGCCCGTCTGCGGCCGGGGCGGCGACTTCTTGGGCGGGATGTAGACCTTCCGCTTGCGCGCCGGCACTAGCGGGACACCCGGGCGCGGCTGGCGCGCCTTCCTCGTGCTGTCTGCGTCACGATCACCTCGTACTGCCGGATCGAACAGGTGTCCGGCCTCGCGGAGTGTACGCGACGCGGCGCAAGCGGCCCAGCCAGCGTGACTAGCGAGCTGCTCCGACGGCCTCGGCGAGCCTGGCGTCGGAGGGCTCCACGAGGACCTGGCCGGAGGGCAGCACCACCACCGGGATCGCGAGGTAGCCGGCGTCGGCCAGCATGCGCCTGACCTCCGGATCGGCATCGCGGTCGATCCATGTCCACTCGAGCCCGGACGCATTGAGCCAGCGCTTCGTGCGGCGGCAGTCGCCGCACCAGTCGGCGCCGTAGACGGTGATCGTGGCCGCGACGGGAAGGGCGGCCGGGTTCGGCGCGGTGGGACTCGCCATGCCCCGATTGTCGGGCAGATCGAACGGCGCCCGCAGCACAGATCCGGAGCACCCGGACGAGCCCGGCCATCAGAGCCCGATCGCCTCGATCGTCTCGCGCAGGAGCCCGGCGGAGCGCCGCAGCCCGGACGCCTCCTCCGCGGAGAGTCCCAGCCGCAGCGTGCGCTCGACGCCCCGTCGCCCGACCACCGTGGGCAGCGAGAGGTAGACGTCGTCGATCCCGTAGTAGTCGTCGATCAGCGAGCTCACGGACAGGACCGTCCGCTGGTCGCGCAGGATCGCCTGGACGATCCGTCACGAGGCCGGCCGCGACGGCGTAGTAGGTGGCGCCCTTGCGCTCGATGATCTGGTACGCCGCGTCACGCGTGTTCTCGAAGATCTCGCGCATGGCCTCGTCGTCGTCGGCCATGCCCGCTGCGGTCGCGAAGTCGCCGATCGGCATGCCCGCGATGTTCGCGGACGACCAGACCGGGACCTCCGAGTCGCCGTGCTCGCCGGCGATGTGGGCGTGGACCGAGCGGGGGTCGACGCCGTAGTGATCGGCGAGGAGCATCCGGAAGCGCGCCGTGTCGAGGATCGTCCCGGACCCGATGACCCGCTCTGCGGGCAGCCCGGAGATCCGGTACGTGAGGTAGGCCAGCACGTCGACGGGGTTCGTGGCGACGAGGATGATCCCGTCCGGGTTGGCCTCCGCGACCTGCGGGACGAGCTCGCGGAAGATCGCGGCGTTCTTCGGACCAGGTCCATGCGCGTCTCGCCGGGCTTCTGGGCGGCACCCGCGGCGATGACCGTCACGGCGGCGCCGCGGCAGTCGGAGATCGGGCCGGCCCAGACGCGGGCCGTGCGCGCGAAGGGCACGGCGTGCATGAGGTCCATCGCCTCGCCCTCGGCCTTCCGCTCGTTGGCGTCGGACAGGACGATCTCGGACGCGAGACCGGACAGGAGGAGCCCGAAGGCGAAGGTGGAGCCGACCGCGCCCGTGCCGACGACGGCGACACGGGTCGGGTGGGCGGGCGCGAGCGGATCGAAGGTCTGGGGCGCAGTCATGGCCCCACCCTACCCGAAGCCGCCGTACTGGGCTCCGGGAGAGATCCACATGGGGTCACGGCGGCGAGCTGCGGCCGGGGCCGGTGCCGGATCCTTCAGGGCCGCGGCGGGTCCGTCCGGGGCCGCGGCGGCGGCCATCAGGGGCCGCGGCGGATCCGGGTGAGGATCGTGTTCAGGGTGCCCGGCTGGTCGGCATCCGGCAGGTCCGCGCCCGGGCCCGCGCCCCGCCGGCTCCCGCGCACGCCCTCGGGACCCGACGCCGCAGCCTGACGCCCGGCCACGCCGGCGCCGAGCCCGACAGCTTCCGGAGCCTCGACCGGCACGCGAAGCAGCGCCCGTCGCAGGTCGTCCGCGCGCACGAGCGCACGGCGGGTCTCGGCCGGGGTGAGCGCCGCGCCCCCAAATCGAACCAGCCCGTAGTCGGCCGCGAGGAGATCGAGGCCCAGGCCGCCGTGTCCCGCGGCGCGCAGGCGATGGGCGTGCTCGGCCGGGGTCTCCCCGGGCTCGCGGGCCACCGGCGGGCGCCCGTCCAGGTCGTCGAGCAGGGCACGGTAGGCGGCCACGGCGTCGGCCGGACGAGGACGGCGCCGGAACCGGGACGGGCGGAGCCGGCGGGCGGGGGCCTCGCCGTCGCCACCGTGATCGATGACCCGCGTCTCGTCGGCATCCTGGGCGGCGGCGGGCTGGCGGCGCAGCCAGAGCCTGGCGAGGACCAGCGCCGCGATCACCCCGAGGACCAGCAGCAGGATGAAGAAGCCGACGGCGAACCCGGTGCCCGCCTCGGACTGTCCGTCGGGGACCACCGGCGTGAGCGTGGTGCCCCCGATCGGCGAGGGCCCGCCCGGGGCGATGAAGCGGAGGATCGTCCCGAGCGCACCGACGGCGGCGAGGCTGATCAGGACGATCCGCAGGCTGCGCCGGTCGAACCCCACCACGAAGCCGATGACGAGCAACGGCACCGCGATGACGTACAGCGCCATGGCGATGGCGTGGCCGGCAACCAGCGAGATCGCGACCGCCAGCCCGGCGGTGACCAGGACCAGGATCCCGGCGAGGGCAAGCCATCCGGGATTGCGCCGCCAGTCGACCGGCGCTCCGCGCCCGACCTGCGAGAGGCGGGCCAGGGCGAGTGACAGGATGGCGGCCGCCAGGAAGATGACGACCCACACCTGGGCGGCGTCGAGGAACTGGCCGCGCCACGGCTCGGCGATCATGCCCCCGATCACGGCCGCCACGGCAAGCGCGGGCACGACGAGCGCCAGCATGGTCCCGACCCGGTTCGGATCCACCGGGAGCCTTGCATATCCGATGCCGCGCACCAGCGCGAGGGCGGCCAGCCAGCCGCCGGGGTTGACCGCGAGCGCCGCGCCGAGCCCGCCGACGCCCTCGTCGGCCAGCAGCGCACGCACCTCCGGCGAGGCGAGCCAGCCCGCCAGCCCGGCCGTCGCCGCCAGACCGGCGGCGATCCAGTGCCACGCGCCGCCGACCCGGCGCGGGAGGCTGCGCGCCGCCAGCAGACCGGCGGCGGCCGCGAGCAGCATCACGGGGATCCCGGAGATCGGCGCGTGCAGGACGAACGCCTCGAGGAGGCCCGCGAACACCGCGATCCACGCCGCCTCTGCCAGCAGCGCGAGAGCCACCGGCAGGTAGAGCAGGACGCCGTTCATCGCAGGATCCCGTTCATCGCCCGATCACCAGGTGCTCGGCGACGCGCCAGTGCCCGTCCAGGATCGCGCGCCGCGCGGCGATCCCCGCCTGCCGCGCCCGACCGGCATCCCGCGAGGCCTGGCGGCCCGCCGCGACCAGCACGACGTCGGCCCCGGCGTTCTCCAGCCGCCGCAGCGCGGCCACGAAGGGGCGCGGATCCCTCGCCGTGAGCACGAGGACGGTGGTCCCCGGCCGGACGGTCCGGGCCGCCACGACCAGCAGTCGCTCGAACGGCATGGACGCGTGCGGGGACAGCCGGGCCAGGAGGTCCAGCACGCGTTCCGCCTGGCCCGGCGCGGATGACACCGGCACGCTGGCGATCCGCGTCTCGGCGCCGCTGTACCCCGCGGCCAGGATCCCGAAGGCCACCCGCCGCAGCGCGAGCGAGCGCGCGATGGACGCCGCCACCACGTACAGGGACTCCACGTCGTCGTCGGCCCAGCCGGCCTCCCACGCGGCCCCCTCGGCGGTCTGCACGTCGAGCGCGATCAGCACCTCGCGGTCCCGGGACGGTTCGAAGCGCTTCGTGACCGGGGCGCCGGCACGCGCGCTGGCCCGGGCATGGATCCGCCGGAGCGGGTCGCCGGGGGCGTACGGGCGCACGCCCGCGAACCGCGCCGGGTCCTCCGCGAGGCCGCCTCGGGCCCGCTCCCGGTCGCCCCAGCGGTCGGGCGGCTCCAGCTCCGTGGTGGGGACGGTGCGCGGCCAGACGAGGAACGTGTCGGTGCCGGGGCGCAGCTCCGCGGCCACGCGCCTCGCGAACGGGTCGCCGGCGGAGAGCTCCACGGGACCCAGGGTGAAGACGCCCCGCCGCTCCGCGAACACGTGGAACCGGCGTCTGACCCGCTCCCAGGATCTCAGGGTCCAGGCGTTGCGCAGGACCGTCGTGCCGGGTTCCTCGCCGTCATCCAGGTCGCGCTCGAGCAGCTCGATGCCATCGCTGGCCTCGTCGTCGGCACGCAGCCAGGCGAGCGGCAGGCGGCGGCGGTTCCAGACCTCGATCTCGAGCGGAATGCTCTCGCCGAAGGGCGCGCGGCGGGCTCCGAGGTGGCGCTCGTAGCGGATGCCCTGGAGACCTCGACGGGCCCAGGCGGCGTGGACGACGTCGAGCAGCAGCACCACGACGCCCAGCAGGATCGCGATCGGGACGTCCAGCGCGCTCCCGATCACGATGAGGGCGATCGCCGCCATGACGCGCCCGGCCATGGGTCAGGCCCCGGCCACCGGGGGGACGGGCACGGACCCGAGGATCCCTGACACCGCGCCTTCGACGGTGGCGCCGTGCAGGCTCCGGTCCAGGTTGACCACCAGGCGGTGCACCAGCACGGCGGGTGCGACCGCCTTGACGTCGTCGGGGGTGACGAACGCGCGGCCCTCGAGCACGGCGTACGCCTGGGCGACGCGGTAGAGCGCGACGGTGGCCCGCGGGCTGGCGCCGAGGTCGAGGTCCGGGTGCGAGCGGGTCGCGCGGCTGACCTCCACGAGATACGCCTCCACCTCGTCGGCCACGCGGACCCGGCGGACCTCGTCGCGCACCTCGAGGAGGCGGGTGGCGTCGATGACCGGCTCGATCGCGTCCAACGGCTCCGCGGCATCCTGGTAGCGGCGGGCGATCTGCCGTTCGCCCAGACCGTCCGGGTACCCGATCCGGGCCCGGAGGAGGAACCGGTCCAGCTGGGCCTGGGGCAGGGCGAAGGTCCCCTCGAACTCGACCGGGTTCTGCGTCGCGAGAACAAGGAACGGGTCGGGCAGGAGGTGGGTGGTTCCCTCGATGGTGACCTGGCGCTCCTGCATCGCCTCCAGGAGCGCCGACTGCGTGCGCGGCGTGGCCCGGTTGACCTCGTCGACGAGGAGCAGGTTGGTGAACACCGGCCCCGGCACGAAGCGCAGGCCGCCGGGCTCGAACAGGCTGGACCCGGTGACGTCCGAGGGCAGGAGGTCCGGGGTGCCCTGGATCCTGGTCATCCGCAGGTCCAGTGAGCGGGCGACGGCGCGGGCGAGGAGCGTCTTGCCGGTACCCGGGACGTCCTCGAGCAGGACGTGGCCATCCGCCAGGAGCGCCACGGTGATCATCCGCAGCGGATCGTCCGCCCCGACCACCGCACGTGCGACGGAACGGCGGAGGTCGTCCCACAGCCGGCGGCCGGCGCCGGTCACGTCGACATGGGGCTCGGGCCCCGGTGCGGGTGCGGGTGCGAGCACTGGCGCGAGCGCCGGGGCGGGCGCAGGCTCGGGCTCGGGCGCGCCGGCGGCGAGGTCGGCCTCCATGGATCGGCGGCTCCTGTGCGGTGGCGGGTTCGCGGGTCTCAGCGAAGCCTACCGCCCGGGCGGCCAACGGGTTCCGCGGCCGTCGTCACCGGCCCGCAACCCCGTCAGGCGGATAGACTCCCCTCGGCGCCCCGCTCAACCGCCCTCGAAAGGTCACGCCCGTGTCTTTGCCGTCGCTCGCCCGCATCCCCGCCCCGCCCAATTCGATCCTCGGCCTCGCAGAGGCCTTCAAGACCGACCCGCGCACGAGCAAGATCAACCTGAGCTCGGGCGTGTTCGTCGACGAGACCGGCACGACCCCGGTGCTGCCGACGGTCATCGAGGCCGAGCGCCGGCTGGCGGCCGCCGCGGGGACGAAGCTCTACCGGCCGATCGACGGCGAGGTCGCCTATCGCGAGCTCGTGCGTGCGCTCGCTCTGGGCGCCGACCACGAGGCCGTGACCTCCGGGCGGGCGCTCGCGACCCAGACGCCGGGCGGCACCGGGGGCCTGCGCGTCGCGGCGGACCTGCTCCGCCAGACCGGGTCGGGCCAGACGCTCTGGATGAGCGAGCCCACCTGGCCCAACCACCCGCAGCTGTTCCTGGCGGCGGGCTTCCGGATCCGGACCTACCCCTACACGGACGGGACCGGGCGCCGGATCGACGAGACCGCGCTGCTCGAGGCGCTCGGCCAGGCCAGCCCCGGCGACATCGTCCTCCTCCACGGTGCCTGCCACAACCCGACCGGCGTGGACCCCTCCCCCGCCCTGTGGAAGCAGATCGGCGACCTGGTCGAGGAGCGCCGCCTGCTGCCGCTCGTGGACCTCGCCTACCAGGGCTTCGGCGACGGGCTGGTCGAGGACGCCGCGGGCCTGCTCGAGCTGGTGCGGCCCGGCGCGGAGCTCCTCGTCTCCACCTCGTTCTCCAAGACCTTCTCGCTCTACGCGGAACGGGTCGGGGCGCTGATCGTGATCGCGGGCACCGCCGCTGACGCCGCTGCCGTCCAGAGCCACGTGAAGGCCGCGATCCGCGTCAACTACTCCAACCCGCCCGCGCATGGCGCCGACATCGTCCGCACGATCCTGTCCGATGCAGCCCTCCGCGCCCAGTGGGAGACCGAGCTGGCCGGGATGCGCGGCCGGATCAACGCCAACCGGGTCGCGCTCGTCGAGGCGCTCGAGTCGCGTGGCATCCCCGGCGACTGGTCCGCCATCGCCACGCAGCGCGGCATGTTCGCGCTCCTGGGCCTCACGACGGCGCAGGTTGCCCGCCTCAAGGACGAGCACGGTGTGTACGTCGTGGGCAAGGGCCGGATCAACGTGGCGGGCTTCACGTCGGCCAACCTGGACCCGTTCGCGGACGCGCTGGCCGAGGTGCTCGCGACCTCGTAGCTCGCAGGGCGCGGGGTTCTGCTTGTGGGGCGCCCGGTTCTCCTCGCGACCCGCCCGCGCAGTCGGGTCACGGCCGCCATGGGTCCGGTTCGGCATGGCGGCCGCAACGGCTGCAATCGGTCACGGCCGCACCGAGCCCCTCGCATCACGGCCGCCATGGGTCGAGGACGGCCGCGCCAGGCCCCTCGAGGCGCACCCAGAGCAGCGCCGGGCCGGGCCATGCCGCCGTCCCCGTGAGCGCGTCGAGCGCATCTCGCGGGTCCGCCGGGTAGGCGGCCGCCAGCAGCCTGCGGGTGTCGCGGGCAACCTCCCGGTTGGTTCGCGTCGAGCGCACGATCAGGAGCCTGGAAACCGCCGGTCGACCCGTCGCCGACCACGAGGCCCACGCCGGCGAGGATGGCAGGGCCTCGGCCTTCTCCTGACTCCAGCGGAGCAGCTGCTCCAGCCGGCGGAGGAGCGACTCAACTTCGGTGGCCACCACCAGCGCCGACGCTGGGTCGTGAAGGGCGACATCGACCCAGCCGCTGACTGGCCGGCGGACTGCCGCCTCGGGCGTCGCACGCCAGCGCGGGTGGAGTGACGCGAGCAAGCACTCGACGATGCGGACCTGGTGGCGATCTCGCACGCTCGGCCCGGTGTCCGGGTACACCTTCGTCGCGAGGTTGGCGCCAAGGGCCGCCGCGACACGCGCGTAGGTTTCGAGCGTCGGGTCGATGTCCCGGGACTCGATCCTCGTGATGAGGGACGGATCGACGCCGGCGAGCGCCGCGATGGCCGACCCTCGTGCAGCCCGCGTCCTCCCGCATGCGGCGGAGGTCCTGGGCGAGGACTCGCCGCAACTCGGCCGCGTGCTCATCAGCCCGGATCTGGAGGTTGGTCCTGGCCATGCGACCAGCGTGACACCCGTCGCTTCGCTGGGGCTTTGCCGGCGCCTTCTTCGTGGCCTCGCCGGCGCCTGCCCGGCCTCCTCCCCGGCCCGCCTCGGCCTGCGGGCCCGGCCTCCTCCCCGGCCCGCCTCGGCCCCGGCCCACCTCGGCCCGCCCCGGACTCCTCCCGCGGCCAGCCTGGCCTCCTCCCCGCTCCGGCCCTTCCGGCCCGCCCGGGCCCGCGTGCCGAGATCCGGCGGCCCTTGCGTGCGACGCAAGGATTTGCAGGCACCCGCGCTTCGCTCTTGCGTGACGAGCAAGGTCGTCGCGGGCAAAGACCCGATTCGGCCGCCAGCGATGCTCTCGCCGTGCGTGCCGCTCAATCGGCGACAGGAAGCTTGGGAATCCTTGCGTGGCACGCACGCGAGGTCCTGCGGGCGAAGGCGACGCACGCGCGATCCCGCACACGCGATCCCGCACACGCGATCCCGCACGCGAGGTCATGCGCGCGAGGTCACACGCGGGAGCTCACACGCGCGAGGCCCGCCGCCGGGACCTACGCTCCTGGCTGCGCGAGGTCCCCACGCCGGACGAGCCCGGCGAGGCGCGCCCAGCCCCGACGGCGCTCTTCGGGCGTCGTCAGCGGGATCACGCCCAGCACCATCGAGAGCGAGCCGTACCAGAGGGCCGGCAACGCGAGCATCGCCGCGATGGGCACCACCCAGCGCTGGTTGCGCGGCGCACCCCAGATCAGCAGCAGGACACCGACCGGGAGGCGGATCACGAGCGGGATGGGCACGGCCGCCCAGGTGCCCCCCTTGCCCGAGTTCGCGGCGAGGAGCGCGATCCAGTCCGCCCAGGCCCCCGGCATCAGCAGGTAGGACACGGCGACGATCGCGGCCGTGGCGCCCAGGGCGATCCCCAGCTGCCGCCACTCGCGGCGGAGCACGAACCACAGGAGGCCGATGCCCGGCGTGATCTTGGTGAGGATCACGAACGCCCATGTCCACGGGTAGCGGAACCCGGCCACGATCGCGAGGGTGAGCAGGAGCGAGATGTTGCCACCGGCGATCTCCATCGCGCCCAGGACAAGGCCCAGCAGCAGGAGCCGGGGGCCGGTCAGGAAGAAGACGGCAGCCAGCAGGAGGATCGTCCAGGCGGCCACGAACATGGGCCACGGCAGCAGGTTGAGCGGGTAGACGAGCTGGGCGAACGCCGGCGAGTACGGATACGCGCCGATCGTGTTCCAGTTCGTCCGGCCCTCGTAGAGGTCGGCGAGGTTCAGCCCGTAGTACGACCGTGCGTCCTGGCCCGTGACCAGCTTGCCGCTGAACGGCTCGGTGACGTCGATCGTCGGATCCGAGCCCGCGACGACGAGCACCAGCATCAGGATGGCAGCCGCCACGCCCGCGAACGGGACCAGGTTCGGTCGGCTGCGGATCGAGGTCATGGCTCCCCTGCGGGCGGTTGGCGTCGCCCGCCATACGGTTGGCGTCGCCCGCCATTGTGGGGGATGCCGCCCTGGCCTGATTGCGGCGGCGAATTCACCCCAGCGCCTGGTCCGGCACGCCGCGGGCAGCCGCGTGGCGAGCCCGTCCTCGAATGCCACGACTACGCATCACTCATGGCACTCCGGTGGATCCCGCCCTTTGCGCAACCGGCGGCCTCATCATGGGGGCGCCCACCGTCGGCCTGGACCTTTGCCCTGATGGAGCCACCAGCCAGGTCGCTTCATCGTCTCTGAAACCCGAAGGAGCCCTCGTGAAGCTGTACCTGGCCGGTCCGCTGTTCACCACACCCGAGCAGGACTGGAACACCGCGCTCGCGGCCCTGCTCACGGCTGCCGGCCACGAGGTGTTCCTCCCCCAGGCGAGCCAGATCCCCGACCCTACGCCAGAGGACATCTTCCGCACGGACATGGAAGGCCTCGACTGGTCCGAGGCGGTGGTGGCGGTGATGGACGGCTCCGACCCCGATTCGGGCACGGCCTGGGAGTGCGGGTATGCGTATGCGCGCGGCAAGCCGATCGTCACCTTCCGCAGCGACTTCCGGAAGCCCGGCGAGATCCGCAGGATCTCCTTCAACGTGATGCTCTGGGTCTCCGCCGACGCCCATGTCGAGTTGCCGCTGTGCTCGGTCGGCGAGGCCTCGGCCGCGCTGGTGGAGGCGCTCGCGGCGCTGCCCGCGCGCTGACCGGGGCGAGACGGCATCCGAGACCCGGAGGACACGCTCCTGGGTCCATCGTCGGTGGGCGGGAGTCCCCGGCCCCAACCCACGACCGACCGCTACCATCGGCCGATGAAGATCGGCCTCGTGCTCCCCATGGCAGAAGCGGACGGGCCGGGCGCCGGCACCTGGCCCCGCATCCGCGACCTCGCGCTCCTCGCGGAGGCGGGCGGGATCGACAGCCTGTGGGTCTACGACCACCTCGTGTTCCGGATGGCCGGTGAGGCCGAGGACGGCATCCACGAGGCGTGGACGCTCCTGTCGGCCCTCGCCGCCGTGACCGAGCGGGCCGAGCTCGGGACGATCGTGCTGGGCACGGGCTTCCGGCCGCCGGCGCTGACCGCCAAGATGGCGGCGACGCTCGACGAGATCGCGAATGGCCGCCTCATCCTGGGCCTCGGCACGGGCTGGCACGAGCCCGAGTACCGGGCGTTCGGCTACCCGTTCGACCATCGTGCGGGCAGGTTCGAGGAGGCCCTCGAGATCATCGTCCCGCTGCTCCGTGGCGAGCGGGTCACCCTCAAGGGCCGCTGGCACGACGTCGAGGACGCCGTCCTCATCCCGGCGCCGCCCCGCCCCGCCCGAATGCCCGGCCGGATGCCGATCCTGGTCGCCGCCAAGGGCGAGCGCGTCCTGCGCCTCACGGCTCGCTGGGCGGACGCCTGGAATGCCGCGTGGTTCGGGTTCCCGGACGAGCGCTTTGCCCAACGGCGGGCGGACCTCGTCGCCGCCTGCGAGGCGGAGGGCCGTGACCCGGCGACCATCGAGATCACCGCGGGCATCACGATCGACAACGAGGCCGCGGCAGGCGGCCGGCCCGCCGCCCCCGCCTTCCTCCCGTCGGACCCCGACGTCATCGCCCGGGCGCTCGACGCGTGGCGTGACCTCGGCGTCGGCCACGTCCAGGTGGACCTCCGGCCGGCGGACGAGCGGACGATCGAGGTCCTGCTCGAGGCCCGGGCCCGCCACCTGGGAGAGGAGGTCCCGTGACCGAGGAGCTGCCGGACCACGTCCGGATCAACCGGGCGATGTGGGACGACTACGCCCCCAAGTGGGTCGGCGCCGCGGAGCGCAACTGGGCGATGCGCCCCGGCGAGGAGACGTGGGGCATGTTCGGGTTCCCGGAGTCCGAGGTGCGCCTGCTGCCGGACGACCTGGCGGGCCTCGACGCGATCGAGCTGGGCTGCGGGACTGGCTACGTGTCGGCCTGGATGGCCCGGCGCGGGGCGCGGCCGGTGGGGATCGACAACAGCAGCCGGCAGCTCGAGACCGCGGCGCGACTGCAGGCGGAGCACGGAATCTCGTTCCCGCTGATCCACGGCTACGCCGAGCGCGTCCCGCTGCCCGACGCCTCGTTCGACTTCGCGATCAGCGAGTACGGCGCCGTCCTCTGGGCGGACCCGGCTGCGTGGCTCCCGGAGGCGGCGCGCCTGCTGCGCCCCGGCGGCCGGCTGCACGTCCTCACGAACCACATCCTCTCGATGGTCGCCACGGCCGAGGACGCGGGCGAGGACGACCCGCTCGAGGAGCGGTTCGCCCGGTCCTACTTCCGCCCGACCCGCGAGGACTGGCCAGACGGCACGAGCGTGGAGTTCCACCCCACGCATGGCGAGTGGATCCGCCTATTCCGCGACGCGGGCTTCGAGATCCTCGAGCTGCTCGAGCCGCAGGCGCCCGAGGGTGCCGAGACCACATTCGCCTGGGCGCCGGTGGAGTGGGCCCGGCGCTGGCCCATCGAGGAGATCTGGAAGGTCCGCAGGCGCGCCTGAGCAGGGCGGTCCGCCGGTGGCTCGCCTCGGAGCCGCCCGTGGGCTGCGATAGCGACTGCCCGGCTAGCCGTTCGCCACGCGTCCCCGCAGCGCGGTCAGGGCCAGCGTGAGAGACACGATGGCCACCAGCCCGGTCGCCAGCAGCGCGCCTCCGATCGCCTGCGCGTCCCAGCCCACCGTGATCAACGAGCGGAGGCCCGCGAGCAGGTAGGTGACCGGGTTGAACTGGGCGACCGTCGCGAGCCAGCCGGACAGGGCCTCCTCGGGCACGTAGGCCGTCGTGAGGAAGGCGAACGGGAAGAACAGGATGAAGCTGGCGCCGACGGCGCTCGGATTGCCCGTCTTGAGCGCGATGGCGTACGGGAACCCGTTGAAGGCGATCCCCCACATCGCCGCCATCAGGATGAAGGCGAGGATTCCGCCGATCCCGGTCACGAAGGACACGCCCGTGATCCAGCCCATCAGGATGACCGGGATCGACAGCGCGACGATGAGGACGAAGTCGGCAGCCATGAGGCCCAGCAGCAGGGCAAGCCGGTTGACCGGCGTGAGCAGCAGTCGTTCGAAGTAGCCACCGCTGATGTCCTGGACGAGGGCGTTGGCCCGCGAGACACCGGTCACGGCGAAGATGATCGCCACCGGCAGCTGGAAGGCCCGCACGTCGAAGCCGGGAGCGGCAGCTGCGGCGATCCCCTCCAGCGACCCGACGTTCACGGCGTAGAAGAAGATGGGGATGATGAGGGCCGGGATGACGAAGGCCAGCTCCCGCCGGAGCTGACGCGTCGCGCGGCCCGCGACGGTGAGCATGTCCCGGACGAACCGCGTCGGACCCGCCGAGCGGATGGCCCGGGGGCGGGACAGGCGGACGGCCGCGGCGGAGGCGGCGCGGACATCGGCGGTCATCGAGGGCTGCCTCCGGCTCGGGCGTTGGGATAGGCGTTGTGGGCGGTGTGGGCGGCGTGGGAGGCGTCCTCGGCTGGGGCGGCGGCCGCACCGGCGATCCGGGCACCGGTCACCTCGAGGAACACGTCGTCCAGCGACGGTCGACGGAACGAGAGCTGGGTCACGCGAACGTGCGCGATCTCGTTGAGGGCGACGGCGATCCCGGGAACCGCAGCCGGGCCATCGGAGACGACCGCCGTCAGCTCCTCGCCGGCCGTGCGGACGCTCTCGACGTCGGGGAGCGCCTCCAGCGCCGTGCGGGCGGCCGCGACGTCTCCCTCGATCTGCGCGACGACCACATCGCGTCCGATCGTGCGCTTGAGGTCCTCCGGCGTGCCCTCGGCGACGATCCGTCCGTTGGCGATGATCCCGACACGGTCGGCGAGCTCGTCGGCTTCCTCGAGATACTGCGTCGTCAGGAAGACCGTGAGTCCCTGCTCCCGGTTGAGGCGCCGCACCTCGTCCCAGATCTGCCGCCGGCTGACGGGGTCCAGGCCGGTCGTCGGCTCGTCCAGGAACAGGACCTCCGGGTCGTGCACCAGGGCGAGCGCGAGATCAAGGCGGCGGCGCATGCCACCCGAGTAGGTCTCGACGCGACGATCGATCGCGTCCCCCAGGTCGACCAGCTCGATCAGCTCCGCCACCCGGGTCCGCGCGACGGCCTTGGGGATCGCGAACAGGCTGGCCTGGAGGTCGAGGAGCTCGCGGCCGGTCTGGCCCGGGTCGAGCGAGGCCTCCTGGAGCGCGACGCCGATCCGGTAGCGCACGGCCTCCGTGTCCCGGACGACGTCGGCGCCGGCGACGATGGCGCTTCCGGCCGTCGGCCGCAGGAGGGTCGTGAGGACGCGCACCAGGGTGGTCTTGCCCGCCCCGTTGGGACCGAGGAAGCCGTAGATCTCGCCCGGTTCGACCGTCACGTCGACGCCGTCGAGGGCGACGGTCTCACCGAAGACCCGTCGGACTCCGACGGCTCGGATCGCTGGCTGCGGTGGGTTCGCGTAGGGCGGGCTGGCTGCCGGGGCGAGGCTCGTGATGCTCATGCTGGTTGTTCGGGGCCGGAGCGCGTGCGGATTGCCCGGAACACCACGGCGCAGGCGGGCGGCGTAGGGCGCGCGAAAAGGGGGCGAGCGTTGCCGCTCGCCCCCTGGGACCCCCGCGGGGACCTAGTTGGAGACCTTGATCCGCCGCTCGCAGTTGGCGCTGACGATGTCGCCCGGGCCGTAGGTGACGACGTCCCAGCCGGGCCCGCAGTCGACCGCATCGGCAGACTTGTCGTAGGCGACGATGATCACGTCCTTGCCGTAGCCGGCGTAGATCCGGTCGTTGCCGCCGCCGCCGCGGATGACGTCGTTGCCGTCGCCGCCGCGCAGCACATCATTCGCCGCGTCTCCGAAGAGGCGGTCGGGGCCATTGCCGCCGTAGAGACGATCTTGCCCGTTGCCGCCACGGATGATGTCGGCGCCGTTGTCGCCGTAGAGCAGGTCCGCGCCGTCGAGCCCCTTGATGGTGTCATTGCCGGCGAGCCCATGGATCGTGTCCGGTTCGGCGGTGCCCGTGAGGACGTCTGCGCCGGGTGTCCCGGTGAGCGCGGCGGCCAGGGCCGCCGTGGGCAGGGCCAGCGCCACGAGGAGCGGCACCGCGACAAGCGCACGTCGGGTCTTGCGGATCGCCATGGATAACAACCTCCAGCTCCTGTCCGGCCCTTCCGGACTACCCCCGACGGTGCCATCCTAGCCTGTGAGCCACCTGTGAGGCCACCTGCGTCGCCCGGAGAACACCGGGATCCGGCGGGCCTCGGCGACGAGAGTCCGTTCGGACTTGCGGAACGCACGCCCGAGCGCGCACCATCCGACGGTCGCCCATCGCACCTAGCCGGAGACCCCTCATGACCGCAGAGCCGGACGCCGTCGCCGTGAGCCCGCAAGGACGAACTGAGCGACCCACGGCCGAGTCGTCGGTCGTGCTGGCAGCCCGGGACCTCCGCAAGCGCTACGGCGAGCTCGAGGCGGTCAAGGGCGTCTCGTTCCAGATCCACGAGGGCGAGACCTACGGCCTGCTAGGCCCCAACGGCGCCGGCAAGACCACCACGATCTCCATGGTCTGCGGCCTGCTCACCCGCGATGCGGGCGAGGTGACCCTGGACGGTCAGGCGATCGACGTGGGCGCCGTGGCCGCCAAGGCGGGGATCGGGTACGTGCCCCAGGAGCTTGCGATCTACCCCGACCTGACGGCGCGCGAGAACCTCGAGTTCTTCGGCCGGCTGTATGACCTCGGCGGGGCGCAGCTCAAGGCGCGGGTGGGCGAGGTGCTGGAGCTCATCGGCCTCACCGAGCGGGCGAAGGACCGCACGTCCACCTTCAGCGGCGGCATGCAGCGCCGGCTCAACATCGGCATCGGGCTGCTCCACCAGCCGCGGCTGCTGCTGCTGGACGAGCCCACGGTGGGCGTGGACCCGCAGAGCCGCAACGCGATCCTGGAGTCCGTCGCCGAGCTGGGCCGGCAGGGCATGGCGATCCTGTACACGACCCATTACATGGAGGAGGCTGAGCGCCTGTGCACCCGGATCGGGATCATCGACGGCGGTGAGATCCGCGCCGAGGGGACGCGCAAGGAGCTCGTGGCCCTGATCGGGCAGCGGGAACAGGTCCGGCTGACCCTCGCAGGCGACGTCGTGGCTGCAGCGCGGGCCGCGGGGCGCGTCCGCGGAGTCGCCTCGGCGGCGGCCAAGGGCGACGAGGTCGAGGTGCTCACCGCGGACGCGGGTCGGGTGCTGCCCAGGCTGCTCGACGCGGTCGAGGCGGCCGGAGCCCACGTGCGCGGCGTCGAGATCGTCCAGCCGAACCTCGAGGCCGTCTTCCTCCACCTCACCGGCCGCGCACTGCGCGACGCCGAGTAGCGCGACCCGGCCCCCGATGCGCATCGTCTTCCTGGTCGCGCTCAAGGACCTGCGCCAGCGGCTGCGGGACCGCACGGCGCTGCTGGTCTCCGTCGTCGCGCCACTGGGCCTGGCGTTCATCTTCAGCCAGCTGCTCGCCGGAACGACGGACTTCCGCGCGGTGTACGTCGTGGCGGACATGGACGGCGGGCCGCTGGCGACCGTCTTGCGGGAGGACGTGATCGGCTCGCTGGAGGACGGCGGGGCGTTCACCGTCACGGACCTGCCCACCGAGGCCGCGGCGCGGGCCGCCGTGGAGGATGGCACTGCCGACGCGGCGTTCCTCGTCCCGGCCGGGTTCAGCGCGGCCATCGGCGCGGGTCAGGCCGTCACGCTGGAGGTGGTGGGCGCCCGGGATTCCGGGCTCGCGACGGAGATCGCACGATCGGTCGCACAGCGCTTCGGCGATGGGGTCGTGACGGTGCAGCTGTCCGTGGCCACGGCGTTCGAGCTTGCCCGCGCGGGTGGAGCGGGAGGCTCGGGAGGGCCCGGCGCGACGCCGGACCCGGCGCTCCAGGCGCGGATCATCGGGGCCGCGTCCTCCGCGAGGCCCCCGGTCATCCTCGCCGACCAGACGGCCGCGCTGCGCCAGCTGAGCATGGCGACCTATTTCTCGGCGTCGATGGCGATCCTGTTCCTGTTCTTCTCCGCGCAGATGGGCCTGGTCAGCCTGTTCGACGAGCGGCGCCAGGGCACGCTCGGGCGGATCCTGGCCGGGCCCGTGAAGCCGTGGACCGTGCTGGGCGGCAAGCTCCTGGGCGGCTTCGCGCAGGGCATGCTCGCCATGACCGTCCTGGTCGTCGCCACCACGCTCCTGATCGGCGCCTCGTGGGGCTCGCCGCTCGGCGTGGCGCTGGTCTGCACCGCCGCCGTGATCGCCGCCCTCGGCATCTCGACGCTCGTCATCTCCTTCACCAACTCGGCCGAGGTCGCCGGTGCCGCCAGCTCGGCCGTCGCGATCACGCTGGGCGTCCTGGGCGGGACCTTCTCCCCCACCGCCCAAGGCCCGGAGATCATGGGCACGATCGCGCTGTTCACCCCGCATGGCTGGTTCATGCGAGGGCTGGGCGACATGCAGGGCGGCGGGACCGTGGCCGATGGCCTCCAATCGGTCGTCGTCCTGCTGGCGATGGGGCTGATCACGGGCGGTATCGGCATGGCGCGCGCGCGCCGCCTGGTGAAGGCGCGATGAGCGCAGCTGCGCAAGGTCCTCGAGATCGGCCGGATCAACCTGCTGCGGCAGGTCAGGGACCGGGGCGACCTGTTCTTCGTGTTCGTCCTGCCCACGATCATCATCGTTGCGCTGGGGCTCCAGTTCGGGGGCACCGCGCGGGCCCGCCTCGGCGTCGTGGCACCGGTGGGCGACGCGGCAGCCGAGGCACTCGTCGACAACCTCGCGGAGGACACCGCCCGGTTCGAGATCCGCCGGCTTGCCGACATCGAGACGCTCGAGAGCCAGGTGGAGCGCGGACAGCTGGAGGCCGGCCTCGTGATCCCGGACGGGTTCACCCTGTCGCTCGGCTGGCCGGGCCAGGTCGAGATCCTCTACATCGGGACGACCGACGCGCTCACGACCGGCCTGCGTACGCCCATCGACGCTGCCGTCGCCCGGCTGGGAGCGATCACGACCGCAGCGCGCATCTCGGTGGCGGAGAGCCTGGGGACCCCTGGGGAAGCCGCGGCGGCTGCCCAGGAGGGTTACGAGACGGTGCCCGGCGTCGAGGTCTCCGTGACGCAGATCGGCGAGCCCGGGATGTTCGCGGGCTTCTCCCAGTTCACCTTCGGCGCGTCCACGCAGCTCATCCTGTTCATGTTCCTGACGTCGATGACGGCGGCCGCGCGGCTCGTCTACACCAAGCAGCTGGGCCTGTCGCGCCGGATGACCGCCACCCCCACGTCCACCTGGACGATCGTCGCGGGAGAGGCGCTCGGCCGCTATCTCGTGGCCATGCTGCAGGCGGCCTACATCGTGCTCGTGACCGCCGTGGCGTTCAACGTCACCTGGGGGGATCCGCTCGCCGCGAGCGTGATCATCGCCCTGTTCGGGCTCGTCGCCGCCGGCTTCGCCCTGCTGGTCGGGGCACTCTCGCGCAACGCGGACCAGGCCGGGTCGCTGGGCGTGTTCCTGGGGCTCGCGCTGGCGGCGCTGGGCGGCTGCCTCATCCCGTTCGCGTTCATGCCCGACGCGATGCAGTCCATCTCCCGCCTGATTCCCCACTCCTGGGCGCTGCTCGGCCTGCAGGAGCTGATCCGGACCGGCGGCGGCCTGGAGACGGTAGTGCTCAACGTCGTGGTGCTGGCGGTCTACGCGGCGGTGGTCATGACCCTCGCCGCGTGGCGGTTCCGGAAGGCGATCTCGGGCTGATCCGCGGCCGGCGACGGCCCGGCCGGCATCGCCATCTGCGACTCCATCGCCATCTGCGACTCCACCACGAGTCACGCGCGGGTCGTGACTCAGCCACGTGTCATGCGCGGGTCGTGACTCGGCCCCGAGTCACTCCAGGCACCCTGCCGGGGAGCTGGCCGCCGATCCTGCAGGAATCGAGGCTGAGGTGCGCTCAGCGACCCGCGGATCGACTCCCTCCCGAGTCACGTGCGCATCCTGACTCGGCCCCGAGTCACGCCGGGCACCCTGCCGGGGAGCTGGCCGCCGATCCTGCAGGAATCGAGGCTGAGGTGCGCTCAGCGACCCGCGGATCGACTCCCTCCCGAGTCACGGCGGCGCCCGGAAGCGGATACGGAGGCCGGCGGAGGCCGGCGGAGGCGGCGGAGGCCGGCGGAGACCGTCATCCACGGAGCAGGCGGCCTGCCGCGTCCGCATAGTCCCGATACGCCGGCGGCCGCCGCCGCGTTCCGAGCATCGTGGGACGAAGCCAGCTCTCGCCGCGGACCGTCGGATCGACGGTTCCGAGCGTCCACCCACGAGGAATCGGCGCGCGCGGGTCGGCGAGCCACGTCACCATGGCCGACACGGAGCCGGGGAAGGCCTGCTCCACGATCGCCCGATTGTCCGCGATCCGCCTGGCTAGCGACTCCGAGTCCAGGGCCACCACCAGGACGGTGATGGTGCGCGCCTGCCAGCCGAGTCCCGCCGCGACGGTCCTGGATTCGCGCGCATAGAACGACAGGCTGCGCTGTAGCCCTCCCATGTCGGGGATCTCCGTCTTGGTCTCATCGACCAGGAGCGCCCGGTCATCCCGGCGGAACGCGAGGAGGTCGATCCAGCCACGCGGGTGCCGATCGCCGATCTGGACCTCCGTGGCGGTAGCCCACCCGAGACGACCCAGGCGGCGCGCTGTGAACCCGTTCATGACCGCGTGCACGCCGTCGCGCTGGCGACGCCGATCGTCGAGGTGCCGCCCCTCGATCCCGATGGTTGCGCGCAGGCCGAGGGCGTCGATCACCCCCTCGACGAGCGTGAGATCGATGCGTCCCGGCTGATCCGTCTCGAGCCGCCAGATGGCCGCCTGCGAGGCACCGACACGAGCAGCCAGATCTCGCTGGCTCCAGCCGATGAGGCGGCGCGCATCCCGCACGAGGCGTCCGAACTCGGGGCCGAGCCGTGAGCGGGTGAGGTCGATGGTCGTATCGGTCACGAGGCTGTTCTACCGCTCGACACTCACCGGGGGCTTACGCGGCGTGGTCGCGGGGCCCTGGACGGCCCCGCCGAGCCGGTCTGTGACCTCGCCCCTTCGCCGCCGGCCTCCAATCCGGTTCCGGCGCCGCCGTGACACGGCAGGGAGTCGCTAGGCTGGTCTCGGAGCGCACCTCAGCCTCGATTCCTGCAGGATCGGCGGTGAGCTCCTCGACAGGAGCGTGAAGTGACCCGTGGTGGAGTCGCGAGGGGCGCCTGACCCGTGGTGGAGTCGCGAGGGGCGCCTGACCCGTGGTGGAGTCGCGAGGGGCGCCTGACCCGTGGTGGAGTCGCGAGGGGCGCCCAGTTGCGCCTTCTGGTACGGCCGCGTATTCTTCATGCCACGTTGATCATCTACACGTAGCGAAGGGCCATGGACCGCCAGTCCCTCCTCCGAGAGCTCCTCGACGAGCTCGCCGCCCACTCCCCCACCGCCGCGATGCGCCACATGCGCCACTGGCCGGGTGGTCGGCTGTCGCTCGTCCACATCAACGTGCTCGCGATCCTGGAGCTCGACGGCCCGCTCACCATGCGCGGCCTGGCGGAGGCGATGGACGTCTCGCAGGCGAGCGCCACGGGGATCGTCGACCGGATGGAGCAGCGGGGCCTCGTCGAGCGCCAGCGTGACGACGAGGACCGGCGGGTCGTCCGCGTCACGCTCACGGACGAGGGCCGTCGCCTGGTCTCCGGGATGACCGCGGAGCGCCGGGACCACCTCGCGGCGATGCTGGACACCCTGACCGACGAGGAGCTCGCGGGCTTCCTCCTCGGCTCCCGGGCGATGCGCCGCGCCCGCGACCGCTATCACGCCGGCCAGCACCCGACCGCCGATGCCACCGATGACCGTGCGGCTGATCACCAGGCCCCGGATACCGCGAAGCCCCGCACCGCCTCGAGCCCGCCGGAGGCAGCCCGGTGATCCCCATCCTGCGGCAGTACCTGCGGCCCTACACGGCACCCATCGTTCTCGTCCTGTTCCTGCTCCTGGTCCAGGCCATCGCCAACCTGTACCTGCCCGCGCTCAATGCCGACATCATCAACAACGGCGTCGTCACGGGCGACATCGACTACATCATCCAGACGGGCGCCTTCATGCTCGTGGTGACCTTCGTCCTGATGCTCGCCGCGTTCGTGGCGGTGTACTACTCGGCGAAGGTCGCGATGGGTTTCGGGCGCGACGTGCGCTCGGCGCTCTTCCGCAAGGTGGAGAGCTTCAGCCAGGTGGAGCTCAACCACTTCGGCACCGCCAGCCTGATCACGCGCAACACCAACGACGTCCAGCAGGTCCAGCAGGTCGTGCTGCTGGCGCTGACGATGATGATCAGCGCCCCGATCCTCGCCATCGGCGGCGTGATCATGGCCTACCGCCAGGACGGGCCGCTCACCGCTGATCCTGCTGGTGATCCTGCCCGTCATGGCCGTGTTCATCGGCGTCGTGATGAAGCGGGCCATCCCGCTGTTCCAGGCGATGCAGGTCAAGATCGACCGTATCAACCTCGTGATGCGCGAGACGCTGACCGGCGTCCGCGTCATCCGTGCCTTCGTGCGCACGGAGCACGAGGAGCGGCGCTTCGACGACGCCAGCCGCGACCTGATGGACGTGGGCCTGCGCGTCAACCGCCTGTTCGCGATCACGATGCCGGTCCTGATGCTGATCATGAACCTGTCCACCGTGGCGGTCCTGTGGCTGGGCGCGTTCCGGGTGGACAGCGGCGAGATGCCCATCGGCAACCTGACCGCGTTCATCCAGTACATCACCCAGATCCTGTTCGCGATCATGATGGCGGTGGTCATGTTCGTCATGGTCCCGCGGGCCGCCGTGTCCGCCGGGCGGATCCGCGAGGTGCTGGACACCGAGCCCACGATCTCGGACCCGCCCACGCCCATCTCCCCCGCCCGCTCCGGCCGCGTCCGCTTCGAGGACGTCGAGTTCCGCTACCCGGGTGCCGAGGAGCCGGTCCTGCGCGGGATCACCTTCGAGGCAAACCCCGGCGAGGTCACGGCGATCGTGGGCTCCACGGGCTCCGGCAAGACGACGCTGGTCAACCTGCTGCCCCGCTTCTACGACGCGTCCGGCGGACACGTGCTGGTGGACGGCGTTGATGTCAGGGAGATGGACCGCCAGGACCTCTGGAGGCGGATCGGCATGATCCCCCAGAAGGCGTTCCTGTTCGGCGGGACCGTGGCCACCAACCTCCAGGTGGGCGACCCGGACGCCTCCGAGGCCGACATGTGGGTGGCGCTCGAGATCGCACAGGGCAAGGAGTTCGTCTCCGACATGCCCGAGCAGCTCGCCGCGCCCATCAGCCAGGGCGGCACCAACGTCTCCGGCGGCCAGCGGCAGCGCCTGGCGATCGCCCGAGCCCTGGCCAAGCGTCCGGACATCTACGTGTTCGACGACAGCTTCAGCGCCCTCGACTTCCGCACCGACGCGCGCCTGCGGGCAGCGCTGGCCCGGGAGCTGGCCACCGCCACCGTGATCATCGTCGCCCAGCGCGTGGGGACCATCCTGCGCGCTGACCGCATCGTGGTCCTCGACGACGGACGCATCGCCGGCATCGGCACCCACGAGGAGCTGATGCGCGACTGCGAGACCTACCGCGAGATCGTCCTGTCCCAGGTCACCGAGGAGGAGGTCGCATGAGCGGGCCGGCAGGCGGCTCCGGCAGCTCCGGCAGCTCCGGCGCCGCCCCGCGGCGCGGCCCCGGTGGTGGCGGCCCCGGCGGTGGCGGCCCCGGTCCCGGCGGCATGCACGGCGCGATGCTCGCGCCGGTCGCCAAGCCCACGGACTTCCGGGGCTCCTTCGGCCGGCTGATGGGCGAGCTGCGCCCCGAGCGCGGCTGGGTGATCGCCGTCGTGCTGCTCGCCGTCGTGAGCGTGGCGCTCGCGGTGATCGGGCCCAAGCTCCTCGCCAACGCCACCAACGTGATCTTCGCCGGCGCCATCGGTGAGCAGATGCCGGCCGGAATCACGGTGGACCAGGCCGTGGCGGCACTCCAGGCGCAGGGCCAGAACAACCAGGCCGAGATGATCGCCAACATGCCCTACCTCGTGCCGGGCGAAGGGATCGACTTCGGGCTGCTGGCGCAATGGCTGGGCCTTGCCGCCATCGTCTACATGGCCAGCTCGGTGTTCAGCTGGGCCCAGAGCTACATCATGGCCGGCGTCACCCAGCGGACCGTGTACCGGCTCCGCGAGCGGGTCGACAAGAAGCTGGGCCGGCTGCCCCTCGCCTACTTCGACCGCGAATCACGCGGCGACATCCTGTCGCGCGTCACGAACGACATCGACAACATCAGCCAGACGCTGCAGCAGAGCCTGACCCAGCTCATCACGTCGCTGCTGACGGTCATCGGCGTGCTGATCATGATGCTCACGATCAGCCCGCTCCTGGCGCTGGTCTCGGTGCTCGTGGTGCCGGCGTCGATGATCGTCGCGATGGTCATCGCCAAGCGCAGCCAGGTCCAGTTCGCAGCCCAGTGGGAGCGCACCGGGAATCTCAACGGGCACATCGAGGAGATGCACACCGGGCACGCCATCGTGAAGCTGTTCGGGCGGCAGGAGGAGGCTATCGCCGAGTTCGACCGCCGGAACGAGGAGCTCTACCAGGCCAGCTACAAGGCGCAGTTCCTGTCCGGCCTCATCCAGCCCGCGATGACGTTCATCTCCAACCTCAACTACGTCGCGATCGCCGTCATCGGCGGCATCCAGGTGGCCAACGGCCAGATGACCCTGGGCGACGTCCAGGCCTTCATCCAGTACAGCCGCCAGTTCACCTTCCCGATCATCCAGGTCGCCTCGATCGCCAACGTCCTGCAGTCCGCGGTCGCCTCCGCCGAGCGCGTCTTCCAGCTGCTCGACGAGGCGGAGGAGGTCCCGGATCCCGTCGAGCCCAGGATCCTCGTGGAGCCGGCCGCCGGCCGCGTGACGTTCGAGGACATCTCGTTCCGCTACGTGGAGGACAAGCCGCTCATCGAGGACCTGTCGGTCACCGTGGAGCCCGGGCAGACCGTGGCCATCGTGGGCCCCACCGGAGCCGGCAAGACCACCCTCGTGAACCTGCTGATGCGGTTCTACGACGTGGACGGCGGCCGGATCACGGTGGACGGCATCGAGACCCGGGAGCTCACGCGGGACAACCTGCGCAGGACGTTCGGGATGGTCCTCCAGGATGCGTGGCTGTTCAACGGCACCATCCGGGAGAACATCGCCTATGGCGCCGAGGGTGACGTGAGCGAGGAGACGCTCCACGCGGCGGCCGAGGCGGCCCACGTGAACCACTTCGTCCGGACGCTCCCCGAGGGGTATGAGACGGTGCTCGACGACGACGCGACCAGCGTGTCCGCCGGCGAGAAGCAGCTGCTCACGATCGCCCGGGCGTTCCTCGCCGACCCGCCGATCCTGATCCTTGACGAGGCGACCTCGTCGGTGGACACGCGGACCGAGGTGCTGATCCAGCGCGCGATGCACCGCCTCATGGAGGGCCGGACGTCGTTCGTGATCGCGCACCGGCTGTCCACGATCCGCGACGCGGACATCATCCTGGTGATGAACGAGGGCCGGATCGTGGAGCAGGGCACGCACGAGGAGCTGCTGGCGGCCCGCGGGTTCTACCACGAGCTGTACGCGAGCCAGTTCGAGGAGGCCGTGGCGTAGAGAGGCTCCCGCCGGTGGGGCTCGCGGACCCTGCGTCATCGGGACGCGTGGCCCTGTCCCGCGTCACGCGGCCGGGCTGACGATGGGGCCGATCCACGACGGGCCGTGAGGCAACGTGCGGCCCGCCGGTGTTGCGCGCGCCGGACGACGGGCGCGGCGGGGCGACGCAGCGTGGCGTCGCGAGAGCAGGGTCCGCACATGCCGAACCTCGTGATCGAGACCACCGGCCTCACCAAGCAGTACGGGTCGCGGCGCGGCATCGTGGACGTCAGCATCGGCGTCGCCGAGGGCGAGGCGTTCGGCTTCCTGGGCCCCAACGGCGCGGGCAAGACCACGACGATCCGCGTCCTCCTGGGCTTCCTCCGCCCCACGAGCGGCAGCGCCATGCTGTTCGGGCACGACGCATTCACGGACGCGGCCCGGATCCACCGGAACGTGGCCTACCTGGGCAGCGACCCGGGGTTCCTCGGCGAGCTCACGAGCGCGCAGCAGCTTGACTATCTCGCCGAGCTCCGGGGCCTCCCCCGCCGGTGCTGGCAGCAGCTCGCCGAGCGCCTCGAGCTGGACCCCACGGTCCGCATCCGCAAGCTCAGCCGCGGCAACCGCCAGAAGATCGGCGTCGTGGCGGCGTTCATGGGCCACGAGCCGCTGCTGGTCCTCGACGAGCCCACCAGCGGCCTCGACCCCCTCATGCAGCGCGAGTTCCTGGCCCTGCTGGCGGAGGCGCGCGAGGCTGGTCGCACGGTCTTCCTCTCCAGCCACAACCTCGTGGAGGTGGAGCGGGCCTGCGACCGCGTCGCGATCATCCGCGAGGGGAGCATCGCCGAGATCAGCAACGTCGGCGAGCTCCTGGACTCGCACTGGCGGTCGATCAACCTCGTCCTCGCCCACCCGCCCGAGGCGTCCGACTTCGACCTCCCGAATGTCGAGATCGCGGCGCTGACGGGCCGCGAGGTCCACCTCATGGTCCGCGGCGACATCAACCCGCTGCTGGCCCGGATCGCCGCCCATGACGTGGCCGACATCGCCATCACCACGCCCGACGTGGAGGACCTGTTCCTCCGCCAGTACCGGGCCGATGTCCCCGAGGAGGTGCGGGCATGACCGCCTTCCGGCTGGAGCTGCGGCGCAACCGCACGCTCACGATCTGGCTCGCCGTCTCCATGGCCCTGTACGGGGCCATCATCGCGGCCATGTACCCGGTCATGGTGGAGAACGACGCCCTGTTCACCGCCTACATGGAGACGTTCCCCCAGGAGTTCCTGGCGGCCTTCGGCATGACGGGGTCGCTGTCCGACCCGGGGATCTTCTACACCACGTACATCTCGTCCTGGCTGTGGCCGATCATGGCCGCCGTCCTGGCACTGCTGCTGGGGACGCGCGTGGCTGCGGACCTCGATCGCGGGTTCCTGGACCTGCCGCTGGCGACGCCCGTGTCGCGGGTCCGATACCTCGCCGCCTCGATCGTCGGCCAGGCGTTCGCGATGGCCGTGCTGGCGGTCGCGACCGTCGGTGGCGTGTGGGTGATCGGGGAGCTCGTCGGGGGGGACTTCGACCCCGGGCGGTTCGCGCTGGCCGGGACCCTGTCGTGGCTGTTCGGGTGCGCGATCGCCGGCGTGGCCACGCTGCTCGCCGTGGTGACCCTGAGCCGCGGGCGCGCGTCGGGCATCGTGACCGGCGTGCTGGTGGCGATGTACCTCGTGTTCGTGGTGACCCAGATCAGCGCCGACTGGGCGTGGATCCTGCCCGTGAGCGCCTGGGACCACTTCCGCACGACGGAGCTCATCGACGACGGCATCGTGCCGGCGGGCGACATGGCACTGTTCGCGCTCGTCGCGGTGGCAGGCTGGGTCGGGGCGCTGGTGGCCTTCCGGAGGCGCGACCTGGCGGCCTGAGGGCGACGCGGCGGCCGGGGGCGGGAGGCTCAGGCCGGGGCGCGAGGCTCAGGCCGGGGGCGAGGTTCAGGCCGGGGGCGCGAGGTTCACGCCCCGAGGGCCGCCTCGATCACCGCGAGGAGCTCCTCGCCGTACTTCTCGAGCTTGGCCGGGCCCATGCCCTTCACGCGGCGCAGCCCCGCCATGGTCCGGGGACGGGCCTCGGCGATCGCGAGCAGCGTCGCGTCGTGGGCGATCACGTACGGGGGCATCGCCTCCTGGCGGGCCCTGGCGGTCCGCCAGGCGCGCAGCGCCTCGAACACCGGGTCGTCGGAGTCGCTGCGCCGCCGCACCCGTTCCGCCGGGGGCGGGCCGGCCAGCTGGGTGATCTTCGTGCCCCGGGGCGGACGCAGGTCGAGCAGGAACCGGCTCGGCTGGCGGCGAGCCTCGCGACCCCGGCTCTCGCGCCGCTCCGCCCAGGAGAGGGCCAGGTGCACCCGAGCGCGCGTGATCCCGACGTACAGGAGACGTCGCTCCTCGGCGAGGGCGGTCTCGTCCTCCTTTGCCTGGCGGATCGGGAGGATCCCCTCCTCGAGGCTGGGCAGGAACACGGCGTCCCACTCGAGGCCCTTCGCCCGGTGGTAGGTCAGGAGGTTGACGCCACCGGCCGCCCCCTCGCGCTCGTGGGCGGCGCGGGCCTCGAGGTCCGCGATGACGGTCGCGCCATCGGCGGCCGGGTCCGCGGCGGCGATCCCGTCGACGATCGCGAGCAGCGTCTCGAGCGACGCCTGGCGCTCGCGTGCCTCGTCACCCTCGGGGGTCGCATCCTCCTCGTAGCCCACGGCCTCGGTCCACCGGGCACGGATGGCGTCGGAGAGGGCCGCACCGACGGCATCGATCGCGGGTCGCCGGAGGCTGGCCAGCGCGGAGCGCACCTCGGGCCTCGCATAGAAGCGGAGGCCGCGCACCTGGTACGCGACCCCGGCCCGCGTCAGCGCCTCTTCGATGGGCGGCAGCTGGGCGTTCATCCGGACCAGGACGGCGATCTCCACGGCAGCGGTCCCCTCACCCAGCCGCGCCTGCACCCAGGCCACCAGCGCCGCCAGCTCATGCTCCGCCGAGGGATGCCTCGAGATCGTGGGCAGCGGTCCATCGCCGCGCGTGGGGATCAGGCGCTTGGCCCGGCCCTCCGCGGCGATCAGGCGGTTGGCGAGCTCCAGCACCTGGGGGGTGGAGCGATAGTTCCGCACAAGCGGAACCAGTTTCGCGTCCGGCCAGCGTTCCTCGAACGTCGTCAGGAACGCAGACGATGCCCCGGTGAACGAGTAGATCGTCTGGTCCTCGTCTCCCACCACGCACAGATCGCGGCGGTCTCCCAGCCACAGCTCGAGGAGCCGCTGCTGCAGCGGGTTCGTGTCCTGGTACTCGTCCACGCTGAACCAGCGCTTGCGGGCCCGAACGGTCTCGGCGGCCTCTTCGTCGCCCTCGAGGAGGTCGATCGTCTGCAGCAGGAGGTCATCGAAGTCGATGCGGTGCTGGCGCGTCTTCTCACGCTCGTAGTTCCGGTAAAGCTGAACGAACAGGTCGGAGGGGATCGGAGGCTGTCTGCCCCCTGCTCGCTGCTCGTACTCGCCAGGGACGATGCGCCGCGACTTGGCCCACTCGATCTCGTCGGCGAGGTCCTTCGTGGGCGTGAAGCGGTAGTGGCCCGGGAGCTGGCGCGCGATGCGCCCGATGATCGGCGCCTTGGAGTCCAGCAGCTCCGGGAGCGGCTCGCCGTCGTGGCGCAACGGCCAGAAGAAGCGCAGCTGGCTCAGGGCATGGGCGTGGAACGTGCGCGCCGTCACGCCGCGCAACCCGAGGTCGCGCAGCCGCGCGACCATCTCGCCCGCCGCCTTGTCCGTGAACGTCACGATGAGCGCCTGGTCCGCGGCCACGACATCGGTGGCGATCGCGTAGGCCGTCCGACGGCTGATCACCCGCGTCTTGCCGCTCCCGGCGCCCGCGAGGATCGCGACCGGGCCGCGTCGTGGCGAGGACGGCCTCGCGCTGCTCGGGATCCAGGTCCGCGAGCAGGTCATCGGGGGCGGGGCGGGGCCGGGCCGAGCCAGGATCCTCGCGATCGATTGAGAACACCCGCCGAGGCTAGCAGGGCAGGCTCAAGCCGGGCTTGTCGCCCCGTGGGCTCGCGGCCTCCGGGCGAGGCACGCCGCCTCCGAGCTCGCCGCCCGAGAGCTCGCCGCCCGCCGCAGGTGCTCAGCGGCCGACGTTCGCCCAGTAGCTGCGGAGCCGGATGTCCGACTCCTGCTCGGCGCGGGCGAGGTCGTCGCGGCAGGCGTCGAGCCACATCGTCGTCACGAACAGCCATGCCGCCACGAACGGCGGCAGGCCCAGCACGACCCAGGCGGCGGCGAGGGCCGGGTTCGGATCCGTGAAGTGCGGCCAGAGCAGGAGGCCCAGGGCGAGCAGCAATCCCACGGGCACCCAGCCGGCGACGAGGAGACCCAGGGCCGCATCATCGCCGTCGATCTCCCGGGCCCGGTCCCACGCGACCTCGCGGGCCTCCTCCGGCGCATGACCGTGGAGGCGCTGCGCGATGAGGATCCAGGCCCCGTACCCGACGAGGACGGCGAACACGACGCCGGCGATCGCGTCCCGGACGGCCGCCTCCGGCTGGGCGGCGATCGGCCACATGGCCAGGAGCGACACCGTGGCGACCAGCGCCAGGCCGCGGCCCATCACGCCGACCAGCGCGCCGCGGACAGGCGCCTCGACCTGGGACCGCGGATCGGCGTCCATGCCCGGAGTCTCCGTCAGCGGGCGCGGCGCCCGCACGGGCCGATGGTGGGTGTCGGGCGGGTGCACGTGGCCCCTCTTGGGCTCGCACTGTTGCGCTGCTCTGTCCTGGGCTTCACCACGCGCCCGAGGCACCGTGCACCGGCGCTACCGTTCGGCGAGCGAACAGGAACCCCGCTGCCGACACGGACCCGTCCGGTGGAGGGTCCGCGAGCGAACACACCGAGGTCCGGGGCGGTGCAATTCGCCGGGCACCGAACCGTTGCACCGCTGCGCGCCGGGGCTCGCGACCACGCGCCACCGGCCACGGGGTACCAAGGACGGTCCCGCAGTCACAGCAGGATGATCCCGGATGCCGACGGGACGGTCCCACCTCGCAGCGCCCGAGCGATCCTCCCACCGTCCAGCGGGAACTGGTCCCGCAGCACCTCACGGTGCGCGGCGAGAACCCGCCGGTTGTGCGCGGTCTGGTTCACGACGAGGATCACGACTCCGGCGCCCGGATCGTCGCGTGACTTCAGGCCGATCCGGCGGGCGAGCGCCTGGGCGTCGTGGAGCTTCGACTCACCCTCGATCGAGGCCGTCCTGATTCCGTCAGTGATCCTCCCGTCCCATGCGCGGAGGTCGCCGTGAATCGGAAGCGGAACCTCTCGGCGCATCCGGAGCGGTGGTCCGAGGAGGGTCTCGAACCGCGCGAGCAGGGCCAGCTGGGCTGCGTCACGGATCGGCTCGCCGGTCGGGTAGAACGAGAGCGACGGCGCCAGTCCCACGGCACGGGCCGCGCGGCAGATCCGGTCCAGCGTCGGGCGGTCGAGGTCATCGCGCTCCAGCCTCGCAAACGCCGACTTCGACACGCCTGCCCGGGCCGCTACGAGCTCCTGGCTGATCCCCAGCGTCATGCGCTGCGCCTTGACCTCGGCTCCAGCCTTGCTGGCGAGCCGGCGGGCATCTGCGGCACCCACATCTGCTGGTCGTTCTCGAGCCGTCATGCCGGACATCGTGCCCGGCGTCACTTACGCGGCACTCAACCCAGGTCGCGCGGCTCCACGCTCCTGGCCCTCACCACCCGCCACCCACCCCGTGCTGGGAGGCGTGGACCGGGGCTACGGGCCGGTGACCGGACAGGCGCGCCGCTGATCGCCCGCCCATGTCGGCTCATCGGCCGTCCAGCGAACACCGGGTTGCGTGGGACGGCGCGAATCTCCGCGGACCGGACCGTAGAACCGCTGGAAGGCGGGTGGCCTGCCGCCCGGGGCCTGCCGCCCGGGGCCTGCCGCCCGGGGCCCGCCGCCCGACTACCGTCCCGCGAAGGCCCTCGAGACCACCGTGAGCTGGACCAGCTCCTCCTCGGTGAGCTCCAAGTCCACGGCTGCCGCGTTCTCCTCGAGCTGCTCGATCGTGCGGGCGCCTGGGATCGCCAGCGTGTTGGGATGCGAGATCACCCACGCGAGCGCCACCTGTGCCGGCGTGGCGCCATGGGCCTCCGCGACCCGGCGGATCACGACCTGCATCGGATCCAGGCCGTCGCGGCGCCGGGCCAGGCGTGCCTGTGGCCTGCCGAGCCCCGCACCCGACCAGTCGGTGCGTCCCGCGAGCACGCCCTGGCCAAGGGGCGAGTACGCGACCACGACCCGGCCGGCGGCCTCGGCGTAGGGCACGAGCTCCTCCGCCGGCCCCGGCGCCGCCAGCGAGAACTGGACCTGGTTGGCCACCGCGGGGGCCCGCAGGGCCGCCTCGGCGTCCCGCCACTGGGCCAGCGTGAAGTTGGAGACCCCCACCCGGCGCACGAGCCCCTCATCGACGAGCGGGCGCATCGCCTGCATGACGCGTCGCGCCGACACGAACGGGTTCTTCCAGTGCACGTAGAAGAGGTCGAGCGCGTCCATGCCGAGGCGACGCCGGGACCCCGCGGCCTGCCAGGCGACGATGGGTTCCGCGGGAGCGATGGGCAGGAACTTGGTGGCCACGACGAGCCCGGCACGCTGCTCATCCGTCAGCGATGGGAGCGTCTCCCCGATGATCCGCTCGGACTTCCCGGGGCCGTAGGCCTCGGCGGTGTCGATCATGGTGATCCCGAGCTCGGCCGCCCGCTTGATCAGCGCCGGGGCGACATCCTTCGCGTACCCGTCGCCGTAGCCCCACTCCCGGCTGCCGAACTGCCAGGCTCCCAGCCCGATGCGGGAGAGCCGCATCCCCTCGATCTCGATGTAGCGCATGACGCGAGGATACGGTCGATCGGCTCCGCGCCGCGGTGACAGGCTGGTGTCACAACCGGACTGCGACGATGCGCGCATGAACTGGCCATTCCGGCGCCGGGACCCCGGGCCCGCGCCACGCCCCCCGCACGCCCGGCCGATGACGATCGAGGACCCCCTCGATGGCATCGACATCGATGCCCTGCTCGCCGCCGCCGTCTTCACCTGCACCACGTGCGGCCGCACGGACCTCCCGGAGACCGGGGACTGGGACCCGCCCATCTGCGAGGAGTGCGACGCGGCGATCAACTTCGACACGCTGCTCGAGGAGATGGACCAGGAGAGACCTGACGGGACGCCTCAGTCCGTCGGGTTGAGGACGAACAGCCGCATGCGGCGGGGACGCTCCTCCCGGCGCTCGCGACCGCGACCCAGGCCCGCGGCGAACGCGAGCAGCAGCAGGACCCACGAGGCGTCCGTGACGAGACGCAGGCCCCAGCTGAGCTCCGAGGAGGCCAGGTCGGCGAGCGGCAGCATGGACGTCAGGAGGCGCTGGCCGATCACGCACACACCCGCGGCGGCGGCAAGCATCCAGGCCCGCCGCGGACGGAGACCGAGCGGCAGCCCGCCAAGCAGACGCACGCCGACCATGAGCCACAGCGCGATGTCCACGAACCCGAGCAGCAGGCCGCCCAGGTTCAGCCACCACAGCAACCTGTCGATCTCCTGCACCACGCCCTCGGTGAAGAACCCGTAGAGCGGCAGGTAGGCATACAGCGCGAGGGCCGTCCCCGCCGCGACGACACCAACCACGATCGCCCGACGCGGCCGGGCGCCCGCGTCCGCGAGCCCGTCCGAGAGCGCCCACGCCCCCGCGATGCCCAGGATCGAGACCCCGAGCGACACGAGGACCAGCGCGAGGCCAAGGGGCGTGTCGAAGAACAGGTCGGTCGCCTCCGGCACCCGCTCGAAGTACTGCTCCCGCGCGACCTCGAGGACCGGCCGCGCGAGCTGCTCGATGGCGAGCAGCACCACGCCCCGCATCAGCCACGGCGTCCTGCGCCTCGCCCCCGGGACGCCCCACTCGAGCGCGGCCGGCAGCGCAACCACGGTCGCGTTCCGGATCGACTCGAGCACGGTGAAGCCCACCTGGCCCCAATCCCAGAACCCGGGGTCCCCCAGCTCGGTCAGCGGCCGCAGCCCGAACACGAGGAACCCGAACGCGGCGAGCACCGAGGCCCAGCCGACCCATGTCAGCGCATCCAGGCTGGCGCCCGGACCGCGCGCCGGTGCGGGGCCGAGGTCGCGCGCGTACCGCCGGTTGACGATCGTGGCCAAGCCCCTCTCCCCTCCTCGGGCGTGCCGCAGCAGCGCGACAAGTGTCGCCGATGCTACTCCCCGCGCGGCGTCGCCACGGCCAGCGCGAACGGGAGCACCGGGCCTGCACCCGCGTCCCGCAGCAGGGACCCGGCCACGGTGAGCGTCCAACGCGAGTCCACCACGTCGTCCACCAGCAGCACGGGTCCGGACCGCACGGCCCGCCCGACGACGCCCAGGCGCGTCCGTGCGTTCGCGCCCTGCTGGGCGCTGTTCTGCATCCGGGCCTGCGGCGGGCCGTCGGCGGACGTCAGGCACGCGGCGAACGGCAGCCCCAGCACCGACGCCAGCCGCTCCGCGAACGCCTCGACGGAACCCGGCCGCGCCAGCGACGGCACGCAGGTCACCCACTCCGGCATCGGGTTCGGGCGCCAGCGGCCACGGATGACCTCCATCGCGGCGCCCGCGAGATGGTCCTCGAACCGCAGGTCCGGCCCCGGCCCCGGGCCCGTGCCACTCGAGACCACCCGGGCCACGTCCCTCCCCCACCCCGGGTCGCCCAGGATGCACAGCGCCCGCCCGATCTCGTTGGGCTTCGCGATCCGGGCGCCCTCCGGCCACTGCCGCCGCGGGTCGATCGCCCGGACGTCGCGCCGCAGGTAGGCCACCGCGTCCTGGACCAGTGCCGGCGAGACGGAGCGCGGCCATCGAACGCCCCCGTCGTTCGCGCAATGCCCGCACTCGCCGGCAGCCGGATCGTTGAGCAGCCGGCCCAGGAACGCCATCCGGCATGAATCCGTATCGACGTACTCGCGCATCGACGCCAGCTCCCGTCGCCGCGCCTCGAGCACCGCCGCCACCCAGGCCTCGTCCTGCTCCCAGGGCTCGCCCGTGCGCACGAACCGCCCGCGCTCGCGCGCGACCGCCCCGTCCACCTCGAGCAGCTTGAGCGCCTTCTCGATCTGCCCGTACGGCAGGTTCACCTGCGCCTGGAGGCCCTTGATCGTCGCGGAGTCCACGGCCTCGAGCGCCGCCAGGATGTCCTTCATGCGCGCGGCCGGCGGGAACGCCGTGGCCATGAAGTACTCGGCGATCGCGTCGTCCTCGCGGCCCGAGAGCAGGATCCCGTACGCGTTCTCCACGGCCCGGCCCGCGCGGCCAACCTGCTGGTAGTAGGCGATCGGCGAGCCCGGGCGCTGGTAGTGGATGACGAAGCCCAGGTCCGGCTTGTCGAACCCCATCCCCAGCGCCACGGTCGCCACCAGCGCCTTGAGCCGGTTCGCGAGCAGGTCCTGCTCGAGCGCCTCGCGCTCCGCGGGATCGATGTCCGCGTTGTACGGCCGCGCATCGATGCCCCGCCCGCGCAGCCAGCCCGCCACGCGCTGCGTGTCGGCCACCGTGAGGCAGTACACGATGCCGGCACCGGGCATCGACGGCAGGTGCTCCGCCAGCCAGGCGAGCCGCTCCGCCTGGTCCCGCAGCGGGATCGCGTCCAGGTGCAGCGTGTCGCGGGCAAGCGGTCCGCGGACCACCACCACGTCGTCGCCCAGCTGGCGCGCCACGTCCTCGACCACGCGGTCGTTCGCCGTCGCCGTCGTCCCCAGCACCGGGACGTCGGGGCCCAGCGACGGCAGCAGCCGGCCGATCCGCCGGTAGTCCGGCACGAACTCGTGGCCCCAGTCGCTGATGCAGTGCGCCTCGTCCACCACGAACATGCCGATCGTGCGCTGGATCCCGGGCAGCAGCCGCGCGTTGAAGTCCTCGTTGGCGAAGCGCTGCGCGGACACGAACAGGACGTCGATGCGGTCGCGGACGAGGTCGCCCTCGATGGTCGCCCAGTCGTCGCGGTTGGCGGAGTTGATCGTCACGGCGCGCAACCCCAGCCGGTCAGCGGCCTCGATCTGGTTGCGCATCAGGCTGAGCAGCGGGCTCACGATGAGCGTCGGGCCGTGCCCCTGGTCCCGCCTGACGCGCGTGGCGATCCAGTAGACGAGGCTCTTGCCCCAGCCCGTCCGCTCCACCACGAGCGTCCGCGAGCCGTCCCGGACCACGGCCTCGATCGCCTCGCGCTGGCCCTCCCGGAACGCCGCACCCGGGCCGAACATGGTCTCGAGGTGGGCCTGGAGGGCGTCGGGGGCGGGGCTGGCGTCGAGGGTCATGCGGGGAGTATCGGGCCTCTAGTCTGATACTCCCTTGACTTCGAGCCTGCCTCGTGGGTTTGCGCCGTGCGCACTTGCCCAGCGCTTACTTCCGGCTACTGACCCAGGCGACCGGGTCGTGGCTCTCCCAGTCGTTCCCGATCCACACCGCCGCGTCCTGGGTCGCCGCGAAGTGCCACTCAGGGAGGCTACCCTCGGCGGTGGCGGCGGGTCCACCCTCCACCACGGCGGGTATCCATGCCGATCCGTCGTTGCTCGTCCAAGGGCTCCGGGGTCCGTCAGGGGCCGTGGCGTAGTACCGGCCACCGATCACGGTGAGGGTGCGGAGATCGCCTGGTTGCTCGAAGGGCTGCTGCGTCCACGTCCGGCCATCAGGAGAGGTCAGCACCAGCGCCGGGCACCTCCACGGGTCGGT
>CAVOWV010000007.1:0-49363 GCA_963700245.1 uncultured Chloroflexia bacterium | reverse complement strand
GCCGCGCACGTGCGTCGTCGCGCGCCTACTCCCGCGGCGAGCCCTTCGGGCGAACCTGCACGAAGTCGAAGCCGAAGCGGCCCTTCACGCACAGGTTGCCTTGCGTGACGTCCGAGTCGAGCGGCGAGAGCACCTTCACGATCCGGTTGTCCTGGACGTGGAGCGACAGCGTGCAGCCCACGCCGCAGTAGGGGCAGATCGTGTCGACGACCGTCTGCGCGGCCTCGTCCCAGGTGCCGGCCTCGCGCATCTCGAACTCGGAGCGGAACATCAGGGCGCCGGTCGGGCAGACGTTGATGCAGTTGCCGCAGAACACGCAGGCCGACGTGTCGAGCGGGGTGTCGAACTCAGTCGACACCCGTGCGTCGAAGCCGCGACCGGCGACGGAGATGGCGAAGGTGTTCTGCGCATCGGTTCCGCACGCCTCGACGCACTTGTAGCAGAGGATGCAGCGGGCGTAGTCGCGGACGAACAGCGCGTTGTCCACCTTCACCGGCTGGGCGACGGTCTCGGCCGTGGCCCCATCCGGCGCGTGGTGGTGGCCGGCGTGGCGCGCGTCCCGCTCCCCGGCCGCGGACGCTGGCGCTGGAGGCCCGAACCGCGCCGGATCCGCGCCGTACCGCTCCATGTACCCGGCCATCGTCCCGTCGGGGAGCAGCGGCCCCGCGAGGCCCATGTCCACCGACGACCCCAGCAGCTCCAGGACCAGCCTGCGCGAGTGCCGGACCCGGTCGTTGTCCGTCTCCACGCTCATGCCCGGCGTCACGACCGCGGCGCATGACGGCACCAGCGTGCGACCGCCCGTGTCCACGACGCACACCCGGCACACGCCCTCCGGCGCCAGGGTTCCGGCGTGGCAGAGCGTGGGGACGTCGATGTCCTGGGAGCGGCAGGCCTCGAGGATGGTCGAACCCTGCGGAACGGTCACCGGCACACCGTCGATGGTCACCTCGACGGCCGACGCCTCGGCGGCGGGCGGGGACGTGGGCAGAACCGGCGATCGCGCCGGCGTGTGGGTGAAGATGACCGGGTCGACGCCGGTGTACGGCGCCTTGGGGGGCTCGGGGACCTTGGGCAGGTCGGTCACGCCGGCACCTCCGCGAAGCGCAGGCCGGTCCGCACGGCGTCGTTGGCCATCTGCCCCAGGCCGCAGATGGACGCGTCGCGCAGCACCTGCCCGAGGTCCCCGAGCAGCGCCAGCTCATCCTCGATTGTCCCGTTCGGCCGCTGCGCTGCCAGCCTCGCCAGCAGCTCCTCCTGGCGGACCGTTCCCACCCGGCACGGGACGCACTGGCCGCAGGACTCGTCGCGGAAGAACGCTGCGATCCGCCGCAGGATGTCAGCGATGTCCGTCGTCTCGTCGAACACGACAACCGCCCCGGCCCCCAGGGTCGCGCCGATCGCCTTCGCATGCTCGTAGGTGAGCGGCACGTCCAGCGCCTCGCGACCCACGAAGACCCCGGCCGCACCGCCGAGGTTGACGGTCTTGACGGCGCGCCCACCGGGAACGCCGCCTGCGAGCGCGATCAGGTCGCGCAGGGTCAGGCCGAACTCCGCCTCGTACACGCCCGGTCGGGCGACGTGGCCCGAGATGCTGAACAGCTTGTGGCCGCTGGACGCCGGGGTGCCCAGGGCGACGTATTCCGTCCCTCCATCCAGGATGATCCCGGGGACGTTGATCAGGGTCTCGACGTTGTTGATCACGGTCGGCCGGCCGTAGAGCCCCGCCTCCACCGGGAACGGCGGCTTCCTGCGCGGCTCGCCCCGCCGTCCCTCGATGGACTCGAGCAGCGCGGTCTCCTCGCCGCAGATGTAGGCGCCGCCGCCGCGCCGGATCTCGATGTCGAAGGCAAAGCCCGCGCCCATGACGTCCGGGCCGAGGTGCCCGCGCTCACGTGCCTTGGCGATGGCGCCGGCCATGCGTGCCTCGGCGAGTGGGTACTCGCCGCGGATGTAGAGGAACCCCCGCTCAGCACCGGTCGCGAAGCCGGCGATCGTCATCGCCTCCACCAGGCTGAATGGATCCTCCTCGAGAATCGCGCGGTCCTTGAACGTGCCCGGTTCGGCCTCGTCCGCGTTGCACACGACGTACTTGGGGGAGCCGGACGCCGACGCCACGGCGGCCCACTTCCGCCCGGCGGGGAATGCGGCGCCGCCGCGGCCCTGGACCTCCGCGGTGATGATCTCCTCCACCGTGCGATGAGGTCCCAACTCGATGGCCATCCGCAGCGCGCGATAGCCGCCGTTGGCACGGAAGTCCGTGAGGCTGGTGGGGTCGGTGCGCCCGACGCGGGCCAGGAGGCGCAGGCCAGTGTCACCGGCCTGCGGGACGAACCTGCGCAGGGCTGCGAGGCGCTCCGGGCTGGGCCGGGTGTCCTCGTGGCCTGCGAGTGGGGATCGGTCGGCCGTGGCCGGGTCCTCGAGGCCACGCAGGATCCCGGAGGCGCCCTGTGGTCCGGTGGCGACGCGGACGGGCTCGTCTCCCGCGATGGTGAACAGGGCGGCCGGGGCCCGCTCGCACTGGCCCAGGCACGGACTGCGCATCCAGGTTGCGTCCGCGCCATCACGCGGGTGGCCGGCCGGCCCCAGGGTCCTCTCCAGGTCCGCGCAGATCCGCTCCGCGCCGGCGAGGCGGCAGGCCATGTCGTCGCACACGTGGACGACCCTGGCCGGCCTCGGGACGGTCGTCAGCAGCGCGTAGAAGCTCGCCACCCCGTGGGCGTCCGCGGGCGGCACGGTGAGCCGGCGGCAGGCGTGGTTGAGCGCTCCCTGGCTGATCCAGCCGATCCGGTCCTGGATCGCGTGGAGCGTGGGCAGGAGCAGGTCCCGGCGTGCGCGGGCCTCGTGACCACCGCGGGCGACCCGGCCGTCGGCCTCGATGTCACGCTCGCCGCCGTCCCAACCGCCCTTTGCGGGCCCGATCAGCGGGTCCAGGAAGGCGTCGACCGCGGCCCGCTCCACGGCGGTCGCAGCGGGTCCAACGACGTGGAGGTCCATGGCCGGCGAGTGTACGACGCCGGACAAGCGGGTCAGGCCGCAGAATCGGCGCTGTCATGCCAGCGCTGTCATGCCGGCGCACTCCCTTCACCGCTCCCATGGCTTCACCGCCCCAGTCACCGCCCCTCACCCCGCCACTGCGAGGCCATCATGTCGCTCCGCCACCACGAGATCGCCGAGGCCGGCCACCGGATCCTGAACCCGTTCACGGAGGCCAGGCTGCGGCTCCTCGGTGAGGTCGCCGGGGTGGGGCCGGGGACCCGGGTCCTGGACCTCGCTTGCGGCAAGGGCGAGATGCTCAGTCGCTGGGCGGAGTGGTTTGGCAGCGGCGGGGTGGGCGTGGACCTGTCGGAGGTGTTCCTGGCTGCGGCGCGCGAGCGTGCGCGCGAGCTGGGGGTGGAGGATCGGGTCTCGTTCGCCCAGGGCGACGCGGGGGCGTATCGGGCGGTCGCTGGCGCCTTCGACATCGCGAGCTGCCTCGGCGCGACCTGGATCGGCGGCGGGCTGGCCGGGACGATGGCGCTGCTGCGCCCGGCCGTGCGTGGCGGCGGCCTGGTGATCGTGGGCGAGCCGTACTTCATCGAGGAACCCCCGGCCGCGGCGCTGGAGGCATGGGGGTTCGGGCCGGACGATTACACGTCGCTCGCGGGCACGGCGGAGCGGCTCGACGCCGCGGGCTTCGAGCTGCTCGAGATGGTCCTGGCGGACGGCGACAGCTGGGACCGCTACGAGGCATCCCAGTGGCGGACGGTCGCCGACTGGCTGATCGCCAACCCGGATGACCCCGATCACGCGGCGATGCGCCGGTTCCTCGACGAGAACCGGCGCACCTATCTGCGCTGGGGGCGCCGCTACCTGGGCTGGGGGGTGTTCGTCACGCGGCCTCGTTGATCAGGAGCGGGGCTGGTCACGCGACCTCGCCGATCAGCTGCCCGGCGCCCTGAACATCGCCTTGCGCGCGATAGCCTCGTCCACGTCGGCTGCCGTCAGCAGCACCGTCGTCGTCACGCTGGCCGCACCGCTCGCCCCGACGGTTGCCGCGATCGCCATCGCCGCGGCATTGTCCGGCAGCTCCGCGATCGCGAGGAAGTCGTCGTCGCCGAAGGCCCAGTGGGCGGACACGATGCTGCCGCCGACGCTGCCGGCCATCGCCTCCACGGCCGCGACGCGGCTCGCCGCTCCGTCCTTCATCACTCCCTGGATGCCCTGCTGGGTGTAGTTGGCGCGGAACATGTAGTGCGGCATCGGGCCGAACCCTCCGGGGACCCGTGGGCTCGAGGGGTCCGAGCCGTCGCGGGGTCCGCAGATCGTCGCACGCTCTGGGGCTGCGTCAAGCGCTTCGAGCCCGCGTCAATGACCACGAAGCTCGGCCGACCTCCTGCGCCATCCGTGCCAGGGCGGCGCGGGCGGCGGGTTGCATGGGGCTGCTGCGTCTGACCGGCGACATCTATCACTCGGAGTGAACAGGTCGCCGCTTCGGTCGCGGCTTACGCCCCCGCCTCCGGCCCCAGCTTCTCGATCCGGATCGCGGTCGCCTTGAACTCGGCCGTGCCGGACTTGGGATCCGTGGCGTCGATCGTCAGCTGGTTGACCGGCACCTCATCCTGGAAGTGCAAGGTCATGAACGCGAGCCCCGGCCGCAGCGAGGGGTCGGCGCGGACCGGCGCCTGCACGGAGCCTCGCCGCGAGACCACGCGCACGACCTCCCCCTCGGCCAGCGAGAACCGCTCCAGGTCCTCGGGGCAGAGATCCAGGGTCTCGCCGCGCCGCCGGGGTGTTCGCACCCCGCCGGTCTGGACCCCGGTGTTGTACGAGTCCAGGTGCCGCCCGGTCGTCAGCCGCACCGGGAAGTCGGGGGACAGGAGATCCACTGGCCCCTCGTGCTCCACCGCCACGAACGGCGCCCGCGAACCCGGGCACGGGATCCGCCCACAGCCGCGAGTGGAGGAACGGCTCGCCGGGGTGGGTCTCGTCGTAGCAGGGCCACTGCAGGCCGTCCTCGGCCTCGAGGCGCGCGTAGCTCATCCCGGCATGGACCGGCGACAGGGTGCGCAGCTCGTTCCACACCGCTTCAGCCGATGCCTCGCCCCAGTCGTGGCCCATCCGGCGGGCGATCTCGAAGATGGCCCACAGGTCGTCCCGGGCCTCGCCGGGCGGATCGAGCGCGCGCCGCACCCGCTGGACCCTGCGCTCGGAGTTGGTGACGGTGCCCTCGGTCTCGGCCCAGGCGGCAGCCGCCGGCAGGACGACGTCCGCCATCTCGGCGGTCTTGGTGAGGAAGATGTCCTGGACGACCAGGAGCTCGAGCCCGGCGAGCAGCCGCCGGGCCCGGTGCGTGTCGGCCTCCGACTGGGCCGGGTTCTCGCCGATGCAGTAGACGGCCGTCAGGTCACCGCGCTCCATCGCGTCGTACATCGCCGTGAGGTTCAGGCCGCGCTTCGGCGGGATCGTGACGCCCCATGCCGCATCGAACGCCGCCCGCAGCCCATCGTTCTCCACGTGCTGGAAACCCGGCAGCCGGTCCGGCAGGGCGCCCATGTCGCCGCCGCCCTGGACGTTGTTCTGGCCTCGGAGCGGGTTGAGTCCACTGCCCCACCGGCCCACGTGCCCGCACAGCAGCGAGAGGTTGATCAACGCCAGGACGTTGTCGACCGCGTTGTGGTGCTCGGTGATGCCCAGCGTCCAGCAGATCATCGCCCGCCTGGCGGTCGCGTAGGCGTGGGCCGTCTCCCGGATCGCCTCCGCGGGCACGCCGGTGACCAGCTCGGCCCGCTCGAGGGTCCACGGATCCACCGCCGCCTTGTACGTCTCGAACCCACTGGTCGCGCGCCCGATGAACTCCTCGTTCGCGAGGCCCGCCGCGATGATCTCGCGGCCCATCGCGTTCGCCAGCGCGATGTCGGTGCCGACGTCGAGGCCCAGCCACAGGTCGGCCCACTGCGCGGACGTGGTCCGGCGAGGGTCCACGGCGTACAGGCGAGCGCCGTTGCGCACCCCCTTCAGGAGGTGGTGGAAGAAGATCGGGTGCGTCTCCCGGGCGTTGCTGCCCCACAGGAGGACGACGTCCGTCTCCTCGATCTCACGATATGAGCTGGTACCGCCGCCAGCGCCGAACACGGTCGCCAGACCGGCGACAGAGGGGGCGTGTCAGGTGCGGTTGCAGCTGTCGATGTTGTTGCTGCCCAGGACGGTCCGGGAGAGCTTCTGGGCCGCGAAGTTGACCTCGTTGGTCGACTTGCTGCAGCTGAAGACCCCGAACGTCCCCGAGCCGTGCGCCTCACCGGCTGCCCGCAGTCCCGCGACCACTCGATCCAGCGCCTCGTCCCAGCTCGCTGGGCGGAGGGGAGCCCCGGATCGGCGGTCGCCGTCGCGCACGAGCGGCGTGGTCAGGCGGACGTACTCCTTCGGCACGGGCGTACCTCGGGTGGTTGGTCCGACCGGCCGAGTGTAGAGGGTCGGGCAAGGGGGCATCGGATCGGCTGCCGGGCATCCGGCGAGCGCAGGCCCGCTACCCTGTTCCGCGCATGAACTCTCAGAACCCCTCGCGCCGCCCCGGCATGGGCTCGATCCCGTATGACGGCGGCACGACGTTCCGCGTCTGGGCACCCCACGCCGAGGCGGTCTTCGTCACCGGCACCTTCGACGGCTGGGCGATGGACGCGACGCCGCTCGCGCCCGACGACGCCGCAACCAACGGAGGTGGGACCTGGTCGGCGGATGTCCCGGGCGTGACACCGGGCACCGAGTACCGGTTCACCATCCGCACCCCGGCCGGCGACCTCCTGCGCATGGATCCCTACGCTCGCCAGGTGACCAGCTCGGTGGGCAACAGCGTCGTGTACGACCCGGCCGCGTTCGACTGGGGCGACGACCACTTCCGGGCTCCGGGCTGGGACGATCTCGTGATCTACGAGATGCACATCGGCACGTTCTCGGCGACCGCGGACCGGCGCGGCACGTTCGACTCCGCCCGCAACCACCTGCCGTACCTGCAGAAGCTGGGCGTGTCCGCCATCCAGGTCATGCCGCCGTTCGAGTTCGCCGGCGACATCTCGTGGGGCTACAACCCGGTGCACCTGTTTGCCATCGAGTCGGGCTACGGCGGGCCAGACGCCTTCAAGCGCTTCATCCGCGATGCCCACGGACACGGGATCGCGGTCATCGTGGATGTCGTCCTCAACCACCTCGGCCCGTCCGACCTGGACCTGTGGCGGTTCGACGGCTGGTCGGAGGGCGACGGGGGCGGCATCTACTTCTACAACGACGATCGGGCCGAGACGCCCTGGGGCCGGACGCGGCCCGACTACGGCCGCGGCGAGGTCCGCACGTTCCTGCGTGACAGCGCGCTGACCTGGCTCGAGGAGTTCCGGTGCGACGGCCTGCGCTTCGACGCGACGGTGTTCATCCGGTCGGTGACCGGCAAGCCCGGCGACGCCGAGGCAGAGCTCCCCGACGGCTGGTCGTTCATGGCCTGGCTCAACGACGAGATCCGCGCACGCCAGCCGTGGAAGATCACGATCGCCGAGGACATCCAGGGCGACCCGTCGATGGTGGCGCCCACGGCCGACGGCGGTGCCGGCTTCAACGCCCAGTGGGACCCGCTGTTCGTCTACGACGTCCGGCCCGCGCTCGCGGCGCATGACGATGCCGACCGGGACGTGGCGGCGGTCGCGGCGGCGATCCTGGGCGAAGGTCGTGGCGCGCCGTGGACGCGGGTGATCTACACGGAGTCGCACGACGACGTGGCCAACGGTTCCGTGCGCGTGCCGGAGTCGATCTCGCCCGGCGATGCCGACAGCTGGTGGGCCACGAAGCGGGCGGTCCTGGGCTCGGCGCTCGTCCTCACCTCGCCAGGGATCCCGATGCTGTTCCAGGGCCAGGAGCTGCTCGAGGACCGCTTCTTCGACGACACCGTGCCCCTCGACTGGGACAAGGCCACCTCCAACAACGGGATCCTTCGCCTGCACCGTGACCTGATCGCGCTGCGCCGGGCGAGGGATGGCGCCACGCGCGGCCTCGGCGGTCCGCACGCGCGAATCCTCCGCGCCGACAACGACGACAAGGTCCTCGTGATGCACCGCTGGCGGCACGGGGGGCCGCACGACGACACCGTGGTGATCGCCAACTTCGCCGACCGCACCATCGACGACCTGCGGATCGGCCTCCCGGCGCCGGGCCGCTGGAATGTTCGCCTGAACCTCGATTCGGCCGTCTACGCGACGCAGTTCGGGAGCCACGAGGTGAACGACCTGGACGCCGACGGCGGGCCGCTGGACGGATGCGACCAGAGCGGCCTGGTCGCCGTCGGGCCCTACAGCGTGGTGGTGCTCTCGCGCGAGGACTAGGGACGGGGCTCGGCGGGAGGCCCACGGCCCGCACCTCGAGCATCGCTCGCCTCGCCGGCTGTCCCGGCCCACCCCGTGCACCGCCATGTTCCCGCGCCATCCGCCCGGTGTTAGCCTCCGCCCGGGTCCCGTTCCGACCCCGCCCACGTCCTCGCCCACGTCCGCGCCCCGCGACGGGCGCCCCAGCCGGAGCGATCAGCATGTCGACCGTCCTGCGGGTCCTGACCGATGCGGAGATCGGGCGCATCCACGAGGAGTCGCTGGCGGCCCTCGCGCGCACGGGCATGCGGATCGACTCTGCGAAGGCCCGCCGGATCCTGGGCGAGGCCGGCGCCCGGGTGCAGGAGGCGGATCGCCGGGTCCGCTTCCCGCGCGAGCTGGTGGAGGCGTCGCTCGCCGCTGCCCCGCGGCAGTTCTCGCTCGGCGGCCGGCGGCCCGGGTTCTCGTTCGCGCTCAACGCGGGCGAGTGCACCCTGATGCCGGACGGCGAGGCGACCACGTTCTACGACCCCGTCGAAGGCGTGCGCCGGGCTCCGACCCGTGACGACTGGGTGAATGCCACGAAGCTGGTCGACACGATGGACGAGGTGGGCGCGTACTGGAGGATGGTCACCTCGGGCCTCGAGAGCGAGGGCGGCCCCGGTCCGGCGGTCGCCCACTGGCGCAACACCTTCGGCCTGTTCAGCAAGCACGTCCAGGACGAGATCGCGACCGAGGAGGACGCCGCCTGGCTCCTGGAGCTCCTCGCCATCATCTTCGGCTCGAAGGAGGCGGTGCGGCGGGATCACCCGTACTCGGTGTTGTTCTGCCCGGTGTCGCCGCTCGCGATGGAGGCCGAGCACACCGATGCCTGGCTGGCGACCGCGGGCTGGGACATCCCGATCGCGATCATGCCGATGCCGATGATGGGCACGTCGGCGCCCACGGGCCTGCGCTCCACGATCGTGTCCGGCAACGCGGAGGTGCTGGGGGCGATCGTCCTGGCCCAGGCGGCCTCGCAGGGCACGCCCGTGATCTACGCGCCGGCGCTGGCGACGATGGAGCCCCGCACCGGCCGTTGGGGCGGCGGCGGTCCCGAGCACTCGCTGCTGGGCGCCGCGACCACGGAGATGGCCCGCTTCTATGGCCTGCCGGTGATCGCCTCCAACGGCGGCACGGACCACTTCGTCACCGGCGTTCAGGCCGCATATGAGCGGACGCTCAACTGGACCCTGCCGGTCCTGTCCTGGCCGGACATCATGATCGGCCCGGGGTCCCTGGGCGGCGCCTCCACCCTGTGCCTGGAGCAGATGGTCATCGACGTCGAGGTCTACCGGATGTGCCGCCGGCTCCACGAAGGGATCGGGGCCGGGATCGGCGAGACGGACGTGCTCGAGGCGCTCGAGGAGGTGGGGCCGGTGGGCGACTTCCTTGCCCGCACGCAGACGCGGGACGCGGTTCGCGGCGGCGAGTGGTTCATGCCCCGGCTCGGATCCCACGCAACGTTCGACCGCTGGGAGGCGGCCGGCCGCCCGGACGTCGTGGGCCAGGCGCGGGAGGCTCGCGATGGCCGCCATCGCCGGCCACCAGTCGCTCCCGTTCCCGGACGAGGTGGCCACGGCACTCGAACGACTCGAGCAGGCAGCACGATCCGGCGCCCCGGCGCCGGCCATCGGGGGGTAGGACGACATGCGGTACGAGGCGGCATTCCTGAGCGCGGACGAGCAGGCGCGCGTGCACGAGACGTCGTTGCGGATCCTTGCCGATGTCGGGATCAGGGTTCATGGGGACGTCGCCCTGCCGCTCCTCGCGCAGGCGGGCGCGGAGGTCGACACCGAGGGTGGCCTCGTGAAGATCCCGCCCTCGCTGGTCGAGACGGCGCTCGCGACGGCGCCCCGGTCGTTCGTCCTGGGTGCCCGGAACCCGGCCCACGACTACGCCGTGCCCTCGCCCGTGACGCGGTTCGCGATGGATGGGACGGCCGCCTTCACCCGCGACTTCGTCACCGGGGAGCGGCGCTACGGAACCCGGCAGGACATCGTGGACGCGATGCGGGTCTTCGGGTCCTGCGACCTCACCGTGATGGGGTGGCCGCCGGTCGCCGCCAACGACCGGCCCGTGGCCACGCGGCCGCTGCACGAGTTCGCGGCGATGCTCACCAGCACCTCCAAGCACGGCCAGCACGAGCTGCACAAGCGGAACCAGGCGCCGTACCTGGGGGCGATCATCTCGGCCCTGGCCGGCGGCGAGGACCGCGCGCGGGAGCGCCACGAGGCGTCGCTCATCTACTGCCCCGTGGCGCCGCTCGTCCACGACGGACCCATGCTCGACGCCTACCTGGACCTCGGGGAGTGGGACGTCCCCGTGTGCGTGCTGCCGATGCCCGTCCCCGGAACCACGGGTCCCGCCGCGTTGCTCGGGAACATCGCCCTGGCCAATGCGGAGGCCCTGTCGTCGCTGGTCGTCTTCCAGCTCGCCCGCCCAGGGCGGCCGATCATGTACGGCAGCGCCGTCGGGTCGATGGACTTCCGGACCGGCGCCTTCCTCGCCGGCACGCCCGAGATGGGGATCCAGTCCGCGGCGCTGACCACGATGGGCCGCTTCTACGGGTTGCCCACGATGGGCGCGGGCTGCGCGACCGATGCTCACGACATCGGGCCCGAGGCCTGCATCGAGAAGCTGATCACGATGCTGCCGTCGGTCTCGGCCGGGGCCGACATCGTGGTCGGGTACGGGGAGCTGGACGGCGACCAGACGCTCGTGCTGGAGCAGATCCTCGTGGACAACGAGCTCGCGCACCTCGTGCTGCGCATGGTCGAGGGGGTCGACGGGCGCGAGGGCGCGGAGCTGTACGAGGACATCGCGGAGATCGGGCCGGGTGGCAACTTCCTGGCGCTGCAGGCGACCCGTCGGGCGGCCAGGAGTGGCGAGTTCTACGAACCGGCGCTGATCGGCCGGGCCAGCTACGACGCCTGGCACGCCTTGGGCAAGCCGACGATGTACGACCGGGCGCGGGCGCGGGTGCGGGAGATCCTGGACGGCCCGATGGTGGACCCGGTGCCAGAGGCGACCCTCGCCGAGGTGGACCGGATCCTCGCGGCGGCCGACGCGGAGCTGCACGAGGACTGATCGGTCGCCCGCGTGGGCGGCCGAACGATCGACCCGGCGCCGCCGGTACGGCCGACCCGGCGTCCGCGGGAGCGGCCGGTCTCCTTCGGACCGGCCGACCTTGCGCCTGCGAGGCGGTCGCCTGGGTCCGAGATTGCCCCCTTGCCGCCGCGACCACCGTCCATCAGGATGCGCGGGAAGGAGGTGCGTCCCCATGTACGGCACCATCGCTCGTCTGCATCCCTCGCCCGGCCGCGAGGATGACCTGATCGCCTACGGCAGCCGCATCCGCGAGGTCGAGGTCCCGGGCTACCGGGCCTCCTACGTGTTCCGGCCCGATGCGAACCCCTACGATCGCCCGACGCTGTTCCTCGTCGCGGTGTTCGACGATCAGGCCTCCTACCGGGCCAACGCCGACAGCCCGGACCAGCACGAGCGGTACCTCGAGCTGCGCTCGATGCTGGACGACGACCCGGAGTGGATCGACGGGACGTTCGAGGGCTGACGACGGCCCACGGGCGGGCGGCAGTCGGCGGCGATTGGACCTCGCCGCTCGATCCCCGCCGATCGACCCTGACGGGCGACGGACGCGCCGCTCGACCCTGACCGGCGGCGTATCACCAGCGGTGCTAGATGACGCCCAAACGGGCGTTGCGATGCCCGTTGGCGTTGCCTGGGATCACCCGCCGTGATATCTGCCCCCGTATCCGCAGGTTTCGAGGCCTGCCCGGCGGAGATCCCGGGGGGATAGCACCGCTGGTGATGATCCTGCGGCCTGCAACCTGCGGCCGGCGGTCGGCCCCGGGTCGCGCGGTCCGGTGCCCGACTGTCGGCCCCACGCGCGCCGCGTCGCCGGTGTGCTGGCTCGCCTGTGCGGAGTCAGCGGAGCTCGATCCCCGGCTCGCCCGCCTCCACGGCCCCGACCTGCCAGGCCGCGACGCCGGCGGATTCGAGCGCTGCCATGACTGCCGTGGCATCGGCTGCCGGGATCGCGGCCAGCAGGCCCCCGGAGGTCTGCGGATCGTGGGCGAGCGCCACCAGCTCCGGCGCGATGCCAGCTCCCACGACCAGTGACGGCGCCGTGAACCGCCGGTTGTGCCCGGCGCCGCCGGTCTCCACGCCCGCGCGCGCGGCGTCCAGCGCCCCATCGAGCGCCGGCAGCGCGGCCGCCTCGACGATGAGCCGCGCACCCGACGCGCGCGCCATCTCCAACCCGTGGCCGAGGAGCCCGAACCCCGTCACGTCGGTCGCGCCGCGGATCCCGTGGCGCACGAGGACCTCGGACGCGGCGCGGTTGAGGGCGCGCATCCCGTCGATCGCCGCAGCGAGGTCGGCATCCGTCGTCTGACCGGAGCGCCGGCCGCTGACCAGGAGTCCGGTCCCCAGCCGCTTGGTCAGGATCAGCACATCGCCGGGCCGAGCACCGCCCTTCCGGAGCAGCCGGTCCGGGTGTGCCGCGCCGATCACCGCCAGCCCGTACTTGGGCTCCGGGTCCCGGATCGTGTGGCCGCCTGCCAGCACGCCACCCGCCTCGCGGACCTTCGCCGCCGCCGCCTCGAACACCGCGGCCATCGCCGGCTGCGGGAAGTCCTCGGGGAAGGCCGCGATGGAGAGCGCGAACAGCACCCGCCCGCCCATCGCGAACACGTCGGACAGGGCGTTGGCCGCAGCGATCTCCCCGTAGGCGACCGGGTCGTCCACGAGCGGCGGGAAGAAGTCCAGCGTGCCGATGATCGCCAGGTCGTCGCTCACCCGGTAGGCGGCGGCGTCGTCGGGCGGATCCAGGCCGGCGATGAGCGCGGGATCGGGAACGCCGCCGGCCGCGCCCAGGCCTGCCAGCGCCTCGCCCAGCAGGTCCGCCCCCAGCTTCGCGGCGCAGCCGCCGCAGTCGGTCATCTCCGTGAGGCGAATCGGGTGGAGGTCGGGCCGCACGCTCATCGGCGGATCATAGCCGCGGGCCAGACCCGCCCCGCACGTCCGATCCCGCGATGCGACACGCTACGCTGCGCTGGGCGGCGAGCCGCCGTCCCGAGAACGGGGGAGCGGAGGGGTCCCGGTGGGCCCCCTGGTCTTCAAAACCAGTGGCGCGGCGTTCGGCGTCGCGCGGTGGGTTCGACTCCCATGCGCTCCCGCCACCCCCGGAGGAACAAGTGCCGTCGCACGAGTCGCCCGCCCCCGCTACCGCCAGCCCGGCCCTGCTGGTGCTGATCCGCGGGATCCACTCCGCGATCTTCCTCGTCGAGCTCGTCGCCATCGCCTGGCTGGTCCTGACCGGCATCGTGGGCCGCCGTGACCGGTCCACCGCCGTGGCAGCGGTCCTCGTGGCGGGCGAGGCGGCCGTCTTCCTCGCCAACGACGGCGTCTGCCCCCTGACGCCCCTCGCGGAACGGCATGGCGCCCGGCGTGGTGGGGTGTCCGACATCTTCCTCCCCGATCCGGTCGCGCGGACGATCCCCGTCTGGTCGACGGCGCTCATCGCCCTGGCGGCCACGCTCCATGTCCGGGCGCTGCTCCGGCGCCGGCGCTGAGAGCCTGGAGGCCGCTTCGGGCACGCGACGCATCGAGGACGCCCCGAGGACGCCCGGCGACCTCGCGACGTCAGTCCTTCAGCGGCCGGTCGGCAGCGACCGGGACCAGCAGCCCGGAGATCGACTGGGTCTCGTTCGACCAGCGCGATAGCAGCATCCAGACCCGCCCGTCCGGAGCGATCCGGACCCACTCCACGTCGTCGCCCTTCTTGCCGATGGCCTTCTGGCGGCCCTTCATCAGCGCCCCGTCCCGCGCGAGCGCCATGATCCGCGGCCGGTCGCTCCGGTATGCGGCCACGTAGATGCCGCGATCGCCGATCGCCGGTGCCAGCGGTCCCGCGGGACCCGGAGTGCAGCCGGGACACGAGATGGCGGGCCTGTAGGGAAGGTCGACCGGCCATCCGCGCGCGACCCGGCCGCCGTTGGTGAGCCGTGTCGCCTCGCCGTCGCCCACGACCACGATCCCGTCCTTGCCCGCCGAGACGGGGACGGAGCCGCTGTAGCAGCCCACGGACACGCCAACGCCCGTGACAGGCCAGCCACCGACGACCTTGCCGTTGCGGCCATACCTGATGGCCTGACCCTTCTTGGTGAGGATCGTCATCGACCCGTCGTCCGCCACCAGGGGTTCCGATGCCCACCCGCGGAGCGTCACGGGCCAGCCGGGGACCTTCGTGCCATCACCGCGCAGCAGGTTGTAGGTGGTGCGGGTCGCGGGACCGCACTGGCCCTCGGTCCAGGCGTGGGAGGTGACGTGGATCCGCCCGCTTCCGTCGATCGCCACTGTGCTGCCGACGGGCGTCCCGCGAGGCCAGCCAGGTGCGGACGTGCCGTCGGGCCTGATCACGGCGATCCGCCAGCCCCGCTCGTCCACGGTGGTGATGACGATGGCGCCGTCGGGTCGGAACCCGTTGATGGTTCCCCCGCCCTGGAGGACGACGGGCCAGCCGCCGGCCGTGGATCCGTCGGGGCGGATCGCCCGCACGGTGGTCACCCCGGCGGCCGTCGACGCGTCCTCGCCCTCGCAGTTGACGTAGGCCGTGCCATCCGCCCCAACCGCCATCCCGCAGACCGGCACCTCGGGGAGCGCTACCGGGAAGCCCGGCAGCTCCCGGGCGTTGGCGTCGAGACGGTGGAGGGTCCATGTGAGGGTCTGCGGGTCGCCCTGGGCGCCGCGGACCGCGACGTAGACGGATCCCTCGGGGCCAAGCTCCGCGAAGGCGATGGGATCGCCCGTGTCACCCTGCGTCCATGGCCACCCCGGCAGGACGCTGCGCCGTACCGGTCGAGCGCGACCACGCGGGACTGGTTCGCCGTCCAGTCGCGCTCCACGAGGACGATCCGGCCGTCAGGAGCGAACCGGACGTCGCCGACCTCGCCGGTTGCCGCGTAGGTCCGCGCCTTGGGAGCACCCGCGGACGGCGAAGCAGACGGCGCGACGGAGTCCGATGCCGCTGGGGTGGTGGCGGGCGAGGGCGTCGCGGTGGCGCCCGCCACAGGGGTGGCCGGGGCGGCCGTCGGGGGGACCGGCGCCGCCTCGCAGCCGGCGACCAGCGCGAGGGCCAGGAGCACTGCGGCAGAGCGGCGGGTTCCGAGCACGGTCATGCGGCGTCCTCCGGGGATTGCCCGATTGTGACGCCTGCGGGCGACGCCCCGTGACACGCGCCGGATGTCCTCCTCACCCGCCGTCGGTGCCGGCAGCCGCGGCCTCCCCGTCCGCCGCCGCCACGATCCGCGCGAGCTCCGCCGAGACGCGTTCGTCGAGGGGCTCGGGGTGGTGCTCCCGCAGCAGGCGGTCCACCGTCGCCCGCGCCACGTCGCGTGGTTCCACGGCCGACCCGTCGGGCGCCCGGCGGCCCGTGAGGGACGAGAAGTGCATCGCGCGCAGCCCGTCTCGCGTGTGGGGCTGGTAGAGGAAGTGCCCGCGCGGCCCCACCTCGCGGATCACGTCGAGGGCCATCGCCGCGGGACTCGTGTCCAGGCGGGCGAGATCGAGGCGGACCCGCTCGTGGAGGTCCGCATCGAGCACGAGCTGCTCGTGGACCAGCAGCGTGCACGCGTCCAGCAGTCCCATCCCGCTCCCGGTCTCGGCGCCCAGCAGGCCGCACAGCGTGAGGTTCACCGCCGACTCGGCCGCGACCTGCCAGCCACCGGGCTCGAGGGCATCGGTCCCGAACACGCCCGCCAGGGTGGGCACGCCCCACGCGTGGGCCATCTCCACCCCGGCCCCATAGGCCACGTCGCCCGACATGCTCGTCGTGAGGAAGCCGCCGGTCCGCGGATCCATGACGCCGGGCATCATCGAATGGAAGACGGGCGCTCCCGGGTGGACCAGCTGGACCAGGACGAGGGCCGCGATGATCTCGGCGTCGCCCTGGGCGAGGTTGCCCGCGATGGATGCCGGCCCGGTGGACCCGCAGTTGGCCATCGACATGATCCCCACCGGGACGCCGGCCTCGGCGAAGACCAGCGCGGCCTCCATGCCCTCGTCGTCCTGGGCGAGCGGCGAGATCGCGCAGATCAGCGAGGACAGCGGCGGCCGTTGCCGCAGGACCGCCTCGGAGCCCGCGAGCACGCGGGCCATCTCCACGGCGTGGCGGGCCATCCGGGCGCCCATGACCGTCTCGGTCTGGACGTGCTTGACGGTGTTGGGATACGACGCGAGGAGCTCGTGGACCGGCGCCGTGGCGGGGTGGTCCGAGGCGGAGACGATCGGCCAGTAGAAGCCCACCGCGGGCAGCGCATCGGACACGCGGGCCATGTCGGCGACATCGGTCGCGGTCGATCCGCGGACGGCCCCGGTCTCGCGGTCGATGACCCGGATCCCGCACCCGTCGGTGGCGACGTACAGCGCGGAGCCGTCCAGCAGCAGGTCGAACTCCGGCGTGCGACCGCCCATCGTGTAGGTCCGAGGCGCCCGGGCCATGGCGGCGAGGACGAGGTCGGGCGGGAGCCGGACGACGTGCGTCGCATGGTCCACGAGCGCCCCGTGGGCCTCGTATTCGCGTCGGACCCGCTCCGACGGGACGTGGACCCCGACGGTCTCGAGGATCTCGAGCGTCGCCGCCCGAAGATCGGCGAGCTGCCCATCGTCCAGCAGGCGGAGCCGCCGGGACGAACGGATGGGTGCCAGGGGCGGCGTGACGCTCGGTGTGGCGCCCGACGAGGACTCCCGCGTGGTTCCAGGCATCGCTGTCACCCCATCGCGGCCCGCGCCGCGTCCAGGATCCGGGTCAGCTCGGCGGCCTTGGCCGCGTCGAGCGGCTCCGGGTGGTGGTTCGCGCGCACCCAGGCCGCCCGCTCGCGGGCCACCTCGATCGGGTCGCGGTAGTGCCCATTCACGAGGTCGTGCTCCAGCCCGCGCTTGAGCGCCGTCTTCATGTGCTTGCGGGTGTGCTCCTCGGCCAGGTAGTGGCCGCCGGGACCCACGTTCGCGATCACGTCGAGCGCGAGCGTCTCGTCGTCGATCTCCATCCGCATCAGCGAGTATCTCGCCCGCTGGTACAGCTCGTTGTCGAGGAAGATCCCCTCCGGGTAGAGCAGGGTGTAGGTCCGGTCGAGGCCGAGGCCCGTGACCAGCTCCGGCCCGGCGAGCCCGCCGAGCAGCGGGTCCAGCGCGATGTCGGAGGCGGCGAGCCACGTCCCCGCGGCCGCCGAGTCCGTGCCGAAGCACGCGGCGAGCGACGGCACGCCCCAGTGGTGGGCCATCTCGACCGGCGCGTAGCGGGCGACGCCGCTGTCGATGGAGTAGCCCACGTAGGCGCCAGTCCGCGGGTCGGCGTGGGCCTTCATGATCGAGTGGAAGACCGGCGCGCCCGGGTAGGCCAGCTGGAGGAGGACGATGCCCGAGATCACCTCGGCATCGCCGACGACGAAGGCGCCGGCCGACGTGGATGGTGCGGTCGTGCCCAGCGTCGGCATCGACAGGAAGCCCACCGGGATCCCGGCCTCGGCCATGACCAGCGCGGACTCCAGGCCCGCGTGGTCCTGCGCGAGGGGCGCGATGGAGCAGATCAGGTTGGAGAAGGCGGGACGGGCGCGGAGGGCCTCGCGGGACCCCGCGATGACCGTCGCCATCTCCACGGCGAACCGGGCGGCCTCCTCGCCCATGACCATGCCCTGGAAGTGCTTGACGGTGTTGTTGTAGGCGGCGTCCATCTCGTGGAGCTGCGAGGTGGCCCCGCAGTCCTGCGCGCTGACCGTGGGCCACATGAACCCGATCGAGGGGAGCGAATCGGCGACGCGCGCCATGCGCGCCACGTCCTCCTTGCGCGACGGCCGCTCCAGGCCGGTGTCCGGGTCGATCGCCGCAACGCCGCAGCCGTCGGTCGTGAAGTAGGACGTGCCCTCCTCGAGGACCAGGTCGAAGGCTGGGTTCCTTGCGCCAAGCGTGTACGAGCGCGGCGCCAGGGCCATCGCCCGCCGGACGACGTCGCGCGGGAAGCGCACGACCTGCGTAGCAGCGTCCACGACGCAGCCGCCGTCGCCCAGGACCCGGAGCGATGCCTCGTTGGGGAACCGGACACCCACATCCTCGAGGACCGTGAGGGTCGCCTCCTGCAGGCGATCGAGCTGGTCGTCGTCGAGGAACCGGACTCGCCGGGTCGACCGGATCGGCTCCAGCGGTGGCGTGGTGCTGAAGGCCGGGGCTTCCATTGCGTCCGTCATTGTCCCTTCCTCGAGCTCAGGCATCGGTGGCTTGCCGGCGTGCCCGGCGGTTGGAGCTCCGCATGGCGATCAGCACGATGATCCCGGTACCGACGACCACGATCGTCGAGATCGCGTTGATCTCCGGGGTCACACCGAAGCGGATGCGGGAGTAGATGTAGAGCGGCAGGGTGGAGGAGCCGACGCCCGCGTTGAACGAGGTGATGATCAGGTCGTCGAACGACAAGGCGAACGCGATCAGCGCGCCGGCGGCGATCGCCGGCGCAAGGAGCGGCAGCGTCACGTGGAAGAACGCCTGGCGCGGGCTTGCGCCGAGGTCGCGCGCAGCCTCCTCCATCCGGGGGTCGAGCGACACGGCACGGGCCCGGACGATGATCGCGACGTAGGAGATGGAGAACGCGATGTGGGCGACGGCGATCTGGAGGATCGATCCATTGGCATCGAACAGCAGTGCGAAGAACAGCAGCAGGCTGATGCCGGTGACGACCTCGGGCGTGACCATCGGCAGCAGGATCGCGGTGTCGGCCACCCCCGCCGCGCGCCTCGAGCGGAGCCTCGCGAGCCCGAGGCCCAGCAGCGTGCCCAGCGCAGTCGTGACGATGACCGAGATCAGCGCGACCTGGAGCGTGACGCCCAGCGCCGACAGCAGCGCCTCGTTGGCGAACAGCTTCGGGTACCACTCGAGCGTGAAGCCGCGCCAGGCGAAGTTGCGCTTGCTGTCGTTGAACGAGAACAGGATGAGGATGACGATCGGGGCGAACAGGAACGCGTAGACCAGTGCCGTGAACGCGGTGAGGATCCGGTTGCGCGAGCGCATCAGCCGATCACCTCCTGGCGCAGGAAGCGCAGCCCGGCGAGGGTGCCCGCGATGGTTGCGATGATCAGCAGGAACCCGAGCGCCGCCCCGTACGGCCAGTCGCGAGCGGACATGAACAGGACCTGGATGATCTTCGCGATCGTGGTGGTCTGGGCACCGCCCAGCAGCTCCGGGGTCACGTAGTCGCCGATGGCGGGGATGAAGGTGAGGATGGCGGCCGCGATGATCCCGGGCATCGTCAGCGGCAGCGTCACGCGCAGGAATGCCTGCCGGCCGTTTGCGTACAGGTCGCGCGCTGCGTGGACGAGTGCTGGATCGAGGCGGTCGATCGAGACGTAGAGGGGCAGGATGGCGAACGGCAGGAACCCGTAGGTCATGCCCAGGATCACGGCGAGGTCCGTGTTCAGGAGCTGGAGCGGCTCGGGCATGCCGAGCGCTCCGAGGACGCTGTTCACGACGCCGTTGTCGCGCAGGATGATCATCCAGGCGTACGTCCGGATCACGAAGCTGGTCCAGAACGGCAGCATCACCAGCACGATCAGCAGGGCCTTGTGCCTGCCCCCGTAGCGGCTGATCCAGTAGGCAACCGGGTAGGCGACGGCGATCGAGAGGATCGTGGTCGCCGCCGCGTACTTGAGCGAGTTGGCGACGGTCGGCAGGAAGTCGGGCTCCAGCGCGCGCAGGTAGTTCTGGAGCCCGAAGCCCTCGAACACGACGCCGCCGTACTGGTCGCGCGTGCCCAGGCTCACGACGAAGATGACGGCCAGCGGCGCAAGGAAGAAGACGGCCAGCCACGACATGCCCGGCGCGAACAGGGCCGTGTCCCGGAACCGGCCGCCGCCCATGGGTTGTGCTACGCCGCGCGTGGTCGTCGGTGGTCGCCCACCGTCAGCCGCCCGACCGCAACTTCGTCCAGCGGTCGGTGTACTTCTGCTCGTCGGCGCCGAGGTCCAGGATCTCCTGGAGCTTGGCCACCGCCGCCTGCGAGGGGTTGACCGTCGGATCCGCAAGCATCGCCGGATCGATGTACTGCTTGGCTGCCTCGTTGGGTCCCATGTAGCCGATGTAGTTCGTGTTGGCCGCCGAGACCTGGGCATCCAGCATGAAGTTGATGAAGGCGTGGGCCGCGACCGGGTGCTTGGCGCCGGTGAGCAGGACCATGGTGTCGGAGCCCCTGACCCCACCCTCCTCGGGGATGTAGTACACGACGCTCTCGCGCTCCTCCTGGACCTGGTACACGTCCGCGCCCCAGGCATGCGACACCCACACGTTGCCCGAGGACAGCACCCCGATGTCGTCGGTCGTGTAGGTGCGCAGCAGCGGCTTCTGCTTCTCGAGCAGGGCCAGCGCCTCGTCCAGCTCGGAGTCGCTGACCGTGTTGGCGCTGTAGCCGAGACGGATGAGGGCCGCCCCGAACGTCTCGCGCACGTCGTCGAGCATGGCCATCTTGCCGGCCCATTGCTCGTCCCAGAGGGCGGCCCATGAGGTCAGCGTCTCCGGGATCTTCGCCGTGTCATAGGCAATGCCGGTCGTCCACCACATGTACGGCATCGAGTGGGCGTTGCCGGGGTCGTAGGCGGGATCCTGCCACTCGGGGGCCAGGTTCACCACGTTCGGGATCAGCGCCAGGTCCAGGGGGAGGATCAGGTTGCGCTCGATGATAGCCCTTCAGGTAGGACGAGGTCGGGAAGGTGACGTCATAGCCGCTGTTGCCGGTGGCGATCTTGGCTGTCTGGGTCTCCGCGCTGTCGAAGAAGTCGTAGGTGACCTTGACGCCGTACTGGTCCTCGAACTTGGCGATCGTGTCCTCGGCGATGTAGTCCGCCCAGTTGTAGACGTACAGCTCGTCCTCGAGCTGCGGGACCGGGGTGGGCTCGGCAGACGGGACGGCCGTCTCGTCGGGCGGCATCGTGCCCGCCGGCGTGGGCGCAGGTCCGATCGACGGCGCCGCGCTGGCGGCGGAGCCGCCGCAGGCCGCGACGAGGCCGCCGGTCGCGGCGACCGCCCCCAGGCCGGCCATGCCTCGGAGCACGGTTCGTCTCGTCACCGGACGGCGTGGCGGTGTCGAACGGTGCAGCTCGCTCATCGGGTCTCCTCCACCGGCTCCGCCGCCTCGAGGCGGGGGAGCATCATCGCGTCGGCTGCGCGCCAGCTGACGCGCACCGTGTCACCGATCCCCGGCCGTACGTGACTGCATGGGATGACCACCGCGAGCGTCACCCCCGTGGTGGTCCTGACCTGGGTGTTGATCGAGACGCCGAGGTAGGCGCTCTGGAGCACCTCGGCATCGAGCGTGGTGGTGTCGGCCGGCGCGTCCAGGGACGGACGCGAGCCGTCGATGATCTCGAGCTGGATGGCCTCGGGGCGGATCGCCACGTCGACCGCGTCGCCGGGGGCCGTGGCGCCGGCGGCTGCGAGGACCCCCTCGCCCGTGACGAGCCGGACGAGGGCCGTGCCCCCGTCGACCGACTCGACCATGCCCGAGAGCAGGTTGGATGTGCCGATGAAGCCGGCCACGAACAGCGTGCGAGGTTGGTCGTAGAGCTCCTCCGGTGTACCCAGCTGCTCCACGCGACCACGGTCCATGATGGCGATCCGGTCGGACAGCGCGAGGGCCTCCTCCTGGTCATGGGTGACGTAGATGAACGTGATCCCCACCTCGAGCTGGACGCGCTTGAGCTCCACCTGGAGCTGCCGCCGGAGCTTGAGGTCCAGGGCGCCCAGCGGCTCGTCCAGCAGGAGGACCTGGGGCCGGTTCACGAGGGCTCGCGCGAGCGCCACCCGCTGCTGCTGGCCGCCCGAGAGCTGGTCCGGCTTGCGGCTGTCGAAGCCGGCCAGCCTGACCAGCCCCAACGCGTCGCCGACCCGCTGCGCGACCTCGGGCTGGGGAACCTTGTGACGGCGGAGCCCGAACGCCACGTTCTCGAACACCGAAAGGTGCGGGAACAGGGCGTAGCTCTGGAAGACCATGTTCACGGGGCGCTTCTCGGGCGGCTCCCCGGTGATGTCCACGCCACCCAGCTCGATGCGGCCCGTGGTGGGCAGCTCGAAGCCGCCGATCATCCGTAGCGTGGTGGTCTTGCCGCAGCCCGAGGGACCCAGGAGTGAGAAGAACTCGCCCGCCCGGATCTCGAGGTCGACGCCGTCGACGGCCGACACCTCGCCGAACCGCTTGCGGAGGTCCACGAGGCGGACGTCCGCAGCCGCGTGCTGCCCCAGGTCCGTGCCGCCGGGTCGAGCCGAGTTCGCCACGAGCCCCCTTCCGTATCGCACGTAGCGCGGCCACGGTGGCTCGCGCCGGAGTCGCGATCATGTGCCGCTGGGGCGGCTGGCCGCCGGGCGAATTTGTCGGACCCATACACCACTGCGCAAGGGCCGTCCCGCTCTCTGCGCTGGCGTGGTCCGGCGGGGTACGCTCCGGCGATGGACCAGGATGCGATTGCGACCGGTGTCGAGACCGCCGAGGCCGGGCCGCCGGACCCGGACCTGCCCGAGGAACAGGACTGGGCCGCCTACTACCGCTACACGCTGGGCCGCGAGCCGAGGCCGCTGTTCCTGCGCGGCTGGGCGGCGATCGAGGCGTCGGGCGCCGGACCGGGCACCGCGGTGGACGTCGGGTTCGGCGACGGCACGGAGACCATGCACCTGCTCGAGGCCGGGTGGCGCGTGACCGCGATCGACAGCGCCCCGGCCGCGGCGGAGGTCCTCGAGCCGCGGGTGGCCGACGACGCCCGCGACCGGCTGACGATCGTGACCGCACCCGCCGACGAGGTGGACCTGCCCCCGTTCGATCTCCTGTACTCGGCGTACGTGCTCTCGTACCTGCCGCCCGACGCGTTCGCGCGCCTCTGGGCGCGGGCCCGCGAGCGGCTCCTCCCGGGCGGGTTCATCGTCGTCAACATCTTCGGTGACCGCCACGCGTGGGTGGGGGAGCCCGACACCACGTTCCTGCCGCGCGCCGAGGTGGAGGCGCTGCTCGCCGGGCTGGAGATCATCGAGCTGACCGAGGTCGAGGAGGACGGCGGCTCGTTCGTCGGGCCCACCCACTGGCACGTGTTCGACATCGTGGCCCGGCGGCCAGCGTGAGCATGCCGGAACGGTCGCAGCCGGATCGGCCGCGTCCACCGGGCGTGGAGCGCCTGCTCTCCATCGTGCGCGCGGAGGTGGAGGCGTCCGAGCCCGCGGCGCTCACCGCCATCGTGCGACGGGTCGTGGACGAGGAGCGCGCCCGGATCACGGCCGGCGCCGATCCCCTGTCGGAGCAGGAGCTGGCCGACGCGGTCATCGCCCGCCTGCGAAGACCTCGGCGATCCGGGTCTCACGATCCCGCCGCTCGTCATCAACGCGACGGGCGTGATCCTCCACACGAACCTCGGACGGGCGCCGTGGCCCAGGGCGGCGCGGCTGGCGGCGATCGCCGGCGCCTCGACCTACGGCTACCTCGAGCTGGACGAGGACACCGGCAAGCGCGGGCCGCGGTTCGCCGCAGCCGAGGAGCACCTGGTTGCGCTCACGGGCGCCGAGGCGGCGCTCGTGGTGGCCAACAACGCGGCGGCGCTGTTGCTGGCGGTGGGGCTCGCCGGGCGACGCGGATCCATCGTGGTCTCGCGCGGGGAGCTCGTCGAGATCGGGGGCGGGGTCCGGATCCCGGAGATCGTGGCCCGGGCCGGCGCGCGGCTGGTGGAGGTGGGGACCACGAACCGGACCCGCCCCGCCGACTACGAGGCGGCGCTGGCCGAGGCCCGGGCGTCGGCTGTGCTTCGCGTCCACCCGTCCAACTTCACCATGAGCGGCTTCACGGAGTCGGCGGACCTGGCCGAGGTGGCGGCGATCGCCCACCGGCACGGCGCACTCGTCCTCGATGACCTGGGTTCGGGGGCCCTGCTGGACACGGCGGCGTTCGGCCTCCAGCACGAACCCACGCCCGCCGAGCGGCTGGCCGCGGGGGCGGATGTCGTCCTGTTCAGCGGGGACAAGCTCGTGGGCGGGCCGCAGGCGGGGCTGATCGTCGGCCGCCGGGACCTGGTGGCCCGGATGCGGCGGGATCCCCTGGCCCGCGCGGTCCGCCCCGACAAGGCGATCCTGGCCGGCGTGGCGGCGACGCTCGCGATCTACCGCGCCGGGCGGGCCGCGCTGGACATCCCCGTGTGGCGGACGATCGCCCTGGATGCGGCCGACCTCCGGGCGCGCGCCGAATGGATCCTGGGGCAGCTGCCGTCCACCGCAGACCGTCCCAGCGCCCACGTCGCGGAGCTCCGCTCCACGGTCGGCGGCGGGTCGCTGCCGGGGCAGACCCTGCCGTCGTTCGGAGTCGCGGTGCCTGTTCGCTCGGCCTCGCGCGCCGCGGCAGCGCTGCGCAAGGGCGAGCCACGGATCCTCACGCGCGTCGAGGACGGGGAGCTCGTAATTGACCTCCGGACCGTCCCGCCATTCCATGACGGCGACCTCGTCCGGGCCATCAGCGGGCTGATCGCTGGCGGACGGATGAGCGTCGTCGTCGGCACGGCCGGCCACATCGACCACGGCAAGACCACGCTCCTCCGCGCCCTCACCGGCATCGACGCCGACCGGCTCCCGGAGGAGCGCCGCCGGGGCATGACGATCGACGTGGGGTACGCGCACCTGGCCCTGCCCGACGGGTCCATCCTCGACTTCGTGGATGTGCCCGGCCACGACCGGCTCGTCGGCAACATGCTGGTGGGCGCCGGCGAGATCGACGCTGCGCTGCTGGTCGTGGCCGCCGACGACGGGCCCAATGCCCAGACGATCGAGCACCTCGAGCTGCTCGACGCGATCGGGATCGGCGACGGGCTGGTGGCGGTCACCAAGGCGGACGTCGTCGATGCCGGCCGGGTCGCCGAGGTGACGTCCGTCGTTAGCGCCCTTGTCGCGCGGACCCGGTTGGAGGGAGCACCGATCGTCGCCGTGAGCGGGGTGACGGGCGAGGGGCTCGAGGAGCTGCGCACGGAGCTCGTGGCGCTCCGAGACCGCGTCCTGGCGCGCCCCGCACCCGCGACGAGCAGCGGCTCCCGGCTCGCGATCGACCGGTCGTTCGCCGTTAGGGGCCGTGGATCGGTCGTCACCGGGAGCCTCCGCGGGGGCGTCGTGGCGTCGGGTGCGGTGCTGAGGCTCGTCCCCGGTGGTGCCGAGGTGCGGGTGCGCGAGGTCCAGGTGCGTGGCGCCGCCGTCCCTGCGTCGGAGGGCGGCCGGACCGCGCTGCTGGTCGCGGGTGTCGATCTCGGGAGCCTGGAGCGCGGCCGTGTCCTGACGGACGACGCCTCGGTCGTGGCGACATCCCGCGTCCTGGTGGCGATACGGCCTGCGGCCGGGCTGACGCACCCGGGTCTCGGCGTGGCCCGGGGTGGCCGGGCAGCGCCGGACGGCGGGCCGAAGACCCCCGCTGACCGCGACCGGCTCCGCTTCCACGCGGGCACGGCGCAAGCCGGCGCGCTCGTCATCCGCGGTCCTCGAGAGGCGGTCGACCTCCCCGACGGCTCACGACTGGCCATCCTGCGCCTGGACGGCGAGGCTGCCGCTGCGCCCGGAGACCGGTTCGCGCTGCGCCGGCCGTCGCCCGGCTCGTCCGCCGGCGGAGGCGTCGTGCTGGATCCGGCGCCACCGCGAGGGGTTTCGCGTCGGCGGCTCTCGGCAGCACGGGCGGAGGCCCTCGCGTCCGCGGTGGCGTCGGTGTCGTCCGGCCACGAAGGGGCTGCCGCCGCGCTCGCGGCCGCACGGGTCGACCTGCACGGCGCCATTCGTGATGCTGAGGGCTGGCGCCTCGCGCCTGACGTGGAGACGGCGCTCGAGCGGACGGCCAAGGACCTCGTCGCGGCGCACCACGCCGCTGAGCCGGCGTCCCCGGGCGTTGCCCTGCCCGCGATCCGCACCCGGCTCGCCGTCGCCGCACGCCGCCTGGCCACGCTGGACCGTGCCGCCGCGGATGAGGTGGCACGCGCCTTCGTGGACCGTCTCGTGATGGACGGGACCCTTGCACGGGACGGTGACCGGCTGCGGGACCCTGCACGGCCGGCCGGGCTCCCGGCGGCGACGTTGGCTGCGATGGACCGGCTGGAGCTGGCGCTGTCCGTCGCGGCGCCCCCGTCGCTGGCAGTGGCCGCGCGCGAGGCCGGCTGCCCGCCCGATGGGATCCGCGCCCTCGAGGCCGCCGGCCGCCTCATCCGCCTCGAGGACGATCTCGCGTGGGCTGCCGGCACGTACCGCGACCTCGTGCGCCAGGCGCTTGCGATGGCCGCCGCCGCCCCGCTGTCACCTGCCGCCTACCGCGATGCCACCGGCACCAGCCGACGATACGTGCTGGCGATCCTCGAGGACCTGGATCGCCGGGAGCTCCTCCGGCGCACGGACGCGGGACACGTTCTTGGCCCCAGGACCATCGCGCGGCTCAAGGCCCGTGCCGCCGGAACGGGCGCCGCGCAGGACGCCGCGACGGGCGATGAGGCCGGCGCATGAGGCCGGCCGCGATCGTGCTCGCCGGGGGAGCATCGTCACGGTTCGGGGGCAACAAGCTGGCCGCGGAGCTCGAAGGACGCCCCGTCCTCGAGCATGCGCTCCGGGCGGCCGCGGCCGTCGCGAGCCCGATCGTGCTGGTCATCGGCCCGGACGACCCGGCGCCGTGGCTGCCGGCCGACCTCGGGGCCGGTGTGGTGCTGGCCCGGGATGCCGTCGCCCACCGCGGACCGCTGGCCGGTCTCGAGGCCGGGTTCGGGGCGCTTGCAGCGCTCCCGCGCCCAGTCGATGTCGCGATCGTGGTCGCAGGCGACATGCCCACCCTGGTGCCGGCCGTGCTGGAGCTCCTCGCCGGGACGCTGGCGCACGACCCGTCGCTGGGCGTCGCCTGCCTGGAGGCGGACCCGGCGTCGCCACTGCCGGCCGCCGTCCGACCCTCGGTCGCGGGTCCCGCGGCGTCCGCCCTCCTGGCCGCAGATCGCCGGAGCCTCCGGGGCCTCCTCGCCGCCGTCCCGACCGCCGTCGTGCCCGCAGGCGACTGGCGCGCCCTCGACCCCGACGGCTCAACCCTGCGCGACGTGGACACGCCCGGACGACCTCTCAGAACATTGACAGAGCACTCTCATAGCACCATCATGGTCCGATGAAGACGATCAGCGCCCTCGAGGTGCGCGCGAAGTTCGGCCAGGTCCTGGACGAGGCCGCCGCCGGCGAGCGCTTCGTCGTGGAGCGCGCGGGCGCCCCCGTCGCGGCCATCGTCCCGCTGCGGGACCTGGACCTGAGCGATCCGGACGGTATCCGGGCGCGCCGGCTGGAGGCGGTGGCCCAGCTGCGGCGCATGGCGGCCCGCTCGCGCAAGCGCTACGGCCAGGTCGATGGGGCGGCCCTCGTGCGCGAGGATCGGGATCACGGGCACGGCGAATGGGGCTGATCGCGGCTCCGCTGCCCGTCGTCGTCGATGCGTCGTTCGCCGTGGCGGGCATCCTGGGCGACGAGTCCGCGAACGCGTCCTGGGAACGGTGGGCCATCGAGGGCCGCATGCTCCTCGCACCGCCGATCATCTGGTCGGAGGTGGGCAACGCACTGCTTGGTCGCCAGAAGGTCCCGCTGGCGGAGGTCGTCGCCGGCCTGCAGGCGCTCGAGATGGCCGGGCTCGAGACGGCAGACCGGGGCCCACTGGGCGTGCAGCTCGCCCTCGACCTCGCCGAGCGCCATCGGCTGAGCGTGTACGACGCGACGTACCTGTGGCTGGCCCTCGACATCGACGGGGAGCTCGCGACTCGGGACCGGGCCCTGGCCCGCGCCGCCCTCGCCGAGGAAGTCCCGCTGTACGACGGAACCTGAGCGGGACGCCGGTCCGAAGGCGGGCGGTCAGCCGTCCAGGCCGGGCGCCTCGTGCACGGCCACGCCCTCGACGAACGTGGCGAGGACGTGTGTCTCGCCGATGGGGCCCTGCCCCGGGTCGAACAGGTCGCGGTCCAGCACCGCGAGGTCCGCCAGACGCCCGACGGCGAGCACGCCCGCCTCGTCGAGGTGGCTCGCATGGGCGGATCCCGCGGTGGCGGCGGCGAGGATGTCCGCCAGCTCCAGGCGCTCGTCGGGAAGGAACGGCTCGGCGACGCCACGCAGGCTGTCGGCAACCCTCGTCACCGCGACCTCCATCTGGAGGAACGGGTCAGGCGTGGACACGGCCCAGTCGGAGCCCATGACCAGCGTGGCCCCGTGGTCCCGGAGCGAGCGGAACGGATACTGGCGCGCGGAGACCACGGGCCCCAGCACCGGCAGCGTGAGCTCGGTCATCTGCTCCTCGAGCGCCGCCCAGTAGGGCTGTGCGTTGGCCAGCACGCCGAGCTCGCGGAACCGCGGCAGGTCGTCGGGGTGGATGACCTGGATGTGCGCGACCTGTGGCCGGGTGTCGGTCCAGCCGTTGGCGCGCCGGGCGGCTTCGACCGCATCGAGGGCATGTCGGACCGCGCGATCGCCGATGGCGTGGAAGTGCGCCTGGAACCCGAGGGCGTCGAGGCGGACGACCGCCTCCGCCAGCACGGCGGGGTCGATGAAGTCCTTGCCACGGTTGTCCGTGGCGTGCCCGTGGACGTCGAGGTACGGCTCCAGCATGGCGGCGGTCCCGTTTTCGATGATGCCGTCCACCATGAGCTTCACGCTGGTCGGCCGGAAACGTCCCGCCGGCCCCTTCGCCCGGCGCTCCACGAGCGATTCGATCTGGTCGAGACCCTCGCCACGCTCCCACCAGAGCGCGCCGACGACGCGCGCCGTCAGCTCGCCCAATTCGCCGAGGGCTCGATAGGCAGCCTCCTCGGACGGCGTCACCCACGCGTCCTGCCAGTTCGTGATGCCCAGGGAATGGAGGTGGCGCTGGCTCTCAAGGAGCGCCCGGTGCAGATCAGCCTCCGTCGCGGGCGGGACCAGCCGCTCCACCAGCGCCATGGCCCCCTCGTGGAGCGTGCCGAGCGGCGTGCCATCGGTGTCGCGGGCGATCCGGCCATCGTCCGGGTCCGCGGTGTCGCTCGTGATCCCTGCCCGGGCAAGCGCCGCGGAGTTGACCCAGGCGTCGTGCCCGTCGCAGTTCGGGAGGAACACGGGACGATCCGGGCAGACCCGGTCCAGGTCCTCGCGGCGCGGGAGACCGCCCGGGAAGTCCGCGAGCGACCAGCCGCCGCCGGTGATCCACTCCGTGTCCGGGTTGGCGGCGGCGTACGCGGCCACGGCGGCGAGGTACTCGTCGAGGCCCCGCTTGCCGTGGAGCTCGCAGGCGATGCGGGCGAGGCCGGCGCTGGGCGGATGGACGTGGGCATCGCCGAACCCGGGCGTGACCGTCCGTCCACGCAGCTCGATCACGCGTGTGGACGCGCCCGCCAGGGGCCTCACGTCCCGGTCACCGCCCACGGCCACGACGCGGCCGCCACGCACGGCCAGGGCCTCGGCCCACGTCCGGTCGGCGTCGGCGGTGAAGATCCTCCCCCCTGTCAGGATCAGGTCGGCGGGGGCATCGATCGGCATGGGGATGAGGATGACAGGCGGGCCGCGGTTGGGCGTCATCGTCCCGTGGGTCGGGATCGCGAACCTGATCTATGCTGCGGCCGATGCCCGGACCCGTAGCACTCGTCGGCGCCGGTGAGTTCCTCGCTCCCATGGTCGAGTTCGACCGCGGGCTGCTCGAGGCGATCGGCCGTCCCCGGCCGCGGGTCGCGATCCTGCCGACCGCGTCGGCGCCGGATGGCGAGTCCACCTTCCGCACGTGGGCCGAGATGGGGGTCGAGCACTTCACGTCGCTCGGCGCCGAGGTGGAGCCGGTCCTCGTGCGCAACGTGGCCGAGGGCCATGACACTGCGGCGCTCCAGGCGATCGGGGAGGCTGACCTCGTCTATCTCTCGGGCGGTCATCCAGCCCACCTCGCCCGCGTGCTCCGCGAGTCGCCGCTGGGCGCCGCGCTGGCCGAGGCCCATGCGCGCGGCACGGTCGTGGCCGGGTGCAGCGCCGGGGCAATGGCGATCGTCGGGACGGACGATGGGGTTCCGCGTCGTGCCCAAGCTCCGCCTGCCGCTCCCGTGGCCGATCCGCTGGCCCGCCGGGCTCGCCCTCGTGGACGGGATCGTGGTGCTGCCGCACTACGACGCGTGGCCGGAGCCGCTGTCCGCGATGGTGGCCCTGCAGTCGCCGAAGGGCTTCGTGGTCCTCGGGATCGACGAGGACACGGGAGTCGTGGGGCGCAACGGCGCGTGGCAGGTCCACGGCGCCGGCCGCGTGACCGTGTGGCGCGGGCGTCACCGCGAGCGCTTCCGCAAGGGCGACGCGTTCCGGCTCTGAGGCGGGCCGGAGGATGGCAGGCGGGTCCAGCCCGAACTCAGCCGGGCTTGACCTGGCGGAAGCAGTCCGAGCAGTAGACGGGCTTGTCCATGCGCGGCTTGAACGGCACCTGCGCCTGGTTCCCGCACGACGAGCAGAGCGCGACGAAGAGCTCCCTCGGGCCGCGGTCGTCGGTGCGCTCGTAGCCCCTCGGGCCGCCCATGGACCGGACGTCGTCGCCACCGTCCCGGGAGGACCGCCGGTAGGCCCGGCATGACGTGCACCGCTTGGGGTCGGACGTGAACCCCTTCGCTGCGTAGAACTCCTGGTCCGCGGCGGAGTGGATGAACTCCACCCCGCAGTCGACGCAGGTCATCGTCCTGTCGACGTAGGTCACGAGACAACTCCTCCCGGGCGCGCGCTCGGATCGGGTACGTGGTGCTGGCCCTGCTTCGGGATACACGCGGTGGCGGTCGCGGCGGGGAGTCAGCCGGACCACGCAACCGGGTGTCGTCGGAGTCCCTGGACGGGGGCACACCGGTGATCGGTCCTGCCAGCCTAACCGATCTTCGCGAGGTGGCCAATCCGGGCCCCTCCCCGGAGGTCGAAAGCGGGCTAGGTCCACCGTCGTGAATGACATCCAACCTGTCACAATGGCACCCGAGACTCGGCGTGGCGAGACGGGAGCGATGGGGGCGCCCGGATCGCAACCGGGTCCCGGGGGCGACCGGCCCCGCCTGAGCGATACGCGGCTCCCGACAAGGGCACCGCCGTCGAGGGCGAGGAGCGGCCGCTCGCGGGGCCCGGTCGGTCTGCCCGCCGACGAGGAAGATGGAGGCAGCCCACAGCATGCTCCGGCTCCTGCACACCGCGGACGTGCACCTCGGCGCGCGCCACGCCGACCTCGGGGACGCCGCCTCGGCCCAGCGCGAGCGCCAGTTCGCCGCCTTTGCCGCCAGCGTGGACCTTGCTCTCGCGGAGAAGGTGGACCTGTTCCTGGTCGCCGGTGACCTGTTCGACTCCAACGTCCAGCCGCGCCGCTCCGTGGAGCGCGTCGCGGCCGAGCTCGCCCGCCTCGTCGGGGCGCGCATCCGCACCGTGCTGATCCCCGGCACGCACGACGTCTACGACCGATCCTCCGTCTACCGCGCGTACGACCTGGCGGCCCTCGCCGGTGCGCCCGAGGGTGGCGACCTGGTCACCGTGCTCACGCCGGAGCGGCCCTGGGTCCACATCGGCGCCTGCGATGTCGTCGTCCACGGACCCGTCTTCGCCACGAAGCGGGCCCCGCACAGCCCGCTGCGGGACCTCGCCTCGGTCCGCACGCCGGACGCGACCTGGCGCCTCGGCCTGCTGCACGCCGCCATCGCCATCCCCGGGCGCACGGACCACGACGAGGTCGTGATCACCACGGACGAGATCGCGGCCAGCGGCCTCGACTACCTCGCCCTGGGCCACTGGCACGGGGCGCAGGTCGCGAAGGCCCGCGGCGTCACGTATGCCTACGCGGGCGCTCCCGAACCGGTCGCCCTGGACCAGGACAAGGCCGGCAAGGTGCTCCTGGTCACGCTCGAGCAGCGCGCGGGGGCCAAGACCGTCACGGTCGAGGAGCGGGTCGTCGGCCGTACGACCTTCGAGCGGCTCGAGATCGACGCGGGGACGGTCGAATCGCAGCCCGCCCTCATCGCCCGTCTGCGCGGCACGGCCGACAAGGACCGCGTCCTGGACGTGCGGCTGATCGGCGTGCGGCCCGACGAGCTGGACCTGGACATCGTCGAGGTGGAGGAGGCCCTCCGCCCCGACTACCTTCGCGTCCGGGTTCGCGACCTCAGCCAGCCGCCGCTCACCGAGGGCGCGCTGCCACCGGCCGAGACCATTGCCGGCGCCTTCATCCGGACCGTGGAGGAGCGGATCGCCTCGCTGGAGGGCTCGCCGGACACCCCTGCGGCGCGCGAGGCCGAGGAGCTGCGCGACGTCCTCCGGCTGGGCCGTCTGCTGCTGGCGGGGCAGGAGGTCACGCTGTGAGGATCACGAACCTCTCCCTGCGCGACCTGCGCCGGTACCAGGACACCTCCATCGAGCTCGACCCGGGCCTGACCGTCGTGCGCGGTCCCAACGAGGCCGGCAAGTCCACGATCCAGCGTGCCATCGAGCTCGCGCTCACCCGCAAGGTCACCAGTGCTGCGGGGGAGCTCGACGAGCTGGTTCCCTGGGACGGGAGCCCGGCCGCACGCCCGGCCGTCGCGATGACCTTCTCCTACGAGGACGAGGACGGCGGTGCCCACGGGGGTCACCTGGAGAAGACGTTCGCGGGTGCCAAGGGCACCGTGAGCCTTCGCATTGACGGCGAGGAGATCACGGACCCGGCTCGTGCCGACGAGGTGCTCGCCGAGCTGTCCGGGGTGCCGACGGAGGGGTTCTTCCGCTCCACGGCGTCCGTGCGCCACCACGAGCTGGCCGGCCTGCAGCGCGACGAGGCCGCGCTCCGCGACCGGCTCCAGGCGTCGATCAGCGGCGCGGACCGCGGGACGAGCCGGGCCAAGAAGCAGCTCGAGCGCGCGCTCGCGGGTCTGCGAGCGAGCGGCGCCAAGAACCCGGGCCGGCTCAAGGTCGCCGAGGAGGCGGTCGCCGACGTCACTGCCAGCCTCCGCGCCGGCGAAGAGGGGCTCGCCCGCCTGGAGCGGGACCGGGAGACCCTGTCGCTCGCGCGCGAGCGCCGCTCCGAGACCGAGAAGGCCCTCACCGAGCGTCGCGCCCTCCTCGAGAAGGCTCGCCAGGCCGAGCGGCTCACCACGGAGCGGGACGGCGCGAAGGAGCGCTACGAGCGGTACCGAAGCGCCGTCATCGTCCGCGACGAGCTCAACGAGCTCGAGGCCAGCCACCCGTCGGAGCTGCCCGTCGCGGTCCTGCGGCCCGCGGTCGAGCGGCTGCGCGGCCTGGAGACGAAGATCGCCACCCTGGAGGCCCAGCTCGAGGGTGAGGTCCAGGTCAGCTTCGAGGTCCCGCCGGAGCCGCGCTGGCAGCCCCTGTCCCGTATGGCCGTCATCCTCGCCGCCGTGGGCCTGGTCGTCGCCGCCGCCGGGTTCCTGCTGAACGCGACCGGCATCCTGGAGCTCGGCTCGCTGATCCCGCTCATCGGCGGGCTGATCGCCGTCGTCGGGGTCGCGTTCGGGATCGCCGCCGCGTGGCTCCGTCGTGGCGACAGGGTCCAGAAGCAGCTGCGCGACGTCGAGGTGGACCGCCGCCTGAGGGGCCGCTCGGAGATCGAGCAGGACCTCAAGATGACCCAGGCCGAGCGGGCCAGCGAGCTCGACACCCTGGGCCTCGAGCGCACCGAGGACGCCGAGGAGCAGCTCAAGGCCGAGGAGGCCCACGTGGCCGAGATCGACCAGCGCACCGCCCTCCTGGCAGGCCTGGTCGGCGAGGAGCCGCGCGAGCGCCTGCCCGAGCGACGCGACACGGCTGCCCTCGAGATCGAGCAGAAGACCGCGGCCCTTGAGGCCCTTGGCCCGATCGCCAAGGAGCCGCGAGCGCGCGAGCGCCTCGAGGTGGAGGTCGCGGACGCGGAGCGCCAGCTGGAGCGAGCCCGCGACGATGAGGCCGACGCCCGCGCCCGCGTCGAGCAGAACCCGGTGGACGCGGAGGAAGTCGCCGCGCTGGAGGAACGACTGGCCGGCTGGAGCGAGGAGCTGTCCGCGCTGCGCCGCCGGGAGCGCGTCTACGCCCTGACCCTGCGCGAGATCAACGCCGCCGAGCAGGCGACGATGCAGCGCGCCACGCGCTACCTCGAGCGCCGCATGGTCAAGGACGTCGCACGCGTCACCGACGGTCGCTACAGGCGCGTCCGCGTCGACGACACGAACCTCGGCGTGGACGTGTTCTCGCCCGAGAAGGGCGACTGGGTCCCGGTCACCGACCTGTCGCAGGGCACGCTCGACGTCGTGTACCTGGCCGCGCGCCTGGGGCTCGTGCGCCTGGTCACCGGCGACCGGCGGCCCCCGCTGATCCTGGACGACCCGTTCGTGACCCTGGACGACGACCGCGCCCCCCGCGCGCTCGAGCTCCTGCGCGAGGTCGCCGCGGACTTCCAGGTGATCTACCTCACGACCTCGGACCGCTACGACGCGCTGGCCGACAAGGTGGTGGTCCTGTCCGGCCCCACCGCGATCGACAGCCACGTGGAGGCCGAGGAGGCCACGCCTGCCTGAGCTCGGCCCCGGGGTCGCGGTCATCGTCCTCGGGTTGATCTCGGCCGTCACCTGGGGCTCTGGCGACTTCGGGGGCGGCCTGCTGAGCCGCCGTGCGCCGCTGTTCTCCGTCGTCGGGGTCACGCAGTTCGTCGGCATCTTCGCCGCGCTCGTGATCGCGGTCCTGCTGGGCGAGCCGTTCCCGGCGCTCTCGGATATCGCGTGGGCGGTCGGTGCCGGGATCGGCGGCATGATCGGCATCACGTGCCTCTACCGCGGGCTCGCGGTGGGCCGGATGGGCGTCGTCGCACCGACGGCGGGGGTGCTGGGCGCCACGATCCCCGTCGCGTTCGGGTTCCTGGTGGAGGGCGTCCCGACGCCCATGACGATCGCAGGCATCGTGGCTGCCCTGGTCGCGGTCGTCCTGGTCACGCGGGCGCCGGGCCACGGCTCGGACCGGCCGTCGGGCGTGAGGTGGGCGCTCGCAGCCGGGGTGGCTATCGGAGCGTTCAACATCTGCATCGGCCAGTTCTCGGGCGACAGCGCCTTCGGCCTGCTCGTGTTCATCCGGCTGCTGCAGGTGGCTGTCATCAGCCTGCTCATCGTGCTGTGGCGACAGCCCTGGCGGATGCCGGTGGACATGCTGCCCAAGCTCATCCTGATCGGCGTGCTGGACATGGCCGGCAACGCGACCTTCATCCTGGCCACGCAGGCGGGGGCGCTGGCGATCGCCACCGTCCTCGCGTCGCTCTACCCCGTCGTGACGGTCATCCTTGCGATCGTCATCCTGCGCGAGCACCTCACGCGCAGCCATGTCGCGGGCATCGTCCTGACCGCCGTGGCGATCGTGCTGATCGCCGCCGGCGTCACCGCGGCGTGAGCGTCGCGCGGTCCGGCCCCGGCGCTCTCGGCCTCGGCCCCGGCGCTCCGGTCTCGGCCCCGGCCTCGAGCCCGGCTAGGATGACCGGGTGAGGATCTCCGCCAAGGTCGACTACGCCGTGCGCGCCATGTGCGAGCTCGCCGCCCACACCGGCGACGCGCCGCTCAAGGCGGAGCAGATCGCGTCGGCCCAGGAGATCCCGCTCTCGTTCCTCGAGAACATCCTGGTTGACCTGCGCCGGGCCGGGTTCGTGCGCTCGCTGCGCGGCCAGGTCGGCGGCTACCGGATGGCAAGGCCGGCCTCGGAGATCACGATCGCCGACGTCATCCGCGCCGTCGAGGGGCCGCTCGCCGACGTCCGGGGGATGCGCCCCGAATCGCTCACCTTCACCGGGTCCGCCGCCTCGCTGCGGGAGGTCTGGCTCGCGACGCGCGTGAGCCTGCGCCGCGTGCTCGAGCGCGTCTCCATCGCCGACGTCGTTGCCGGCGAGATCTCGCCCGACGTGGCCGACCTGCTCGACGACCCGGACGCCCTCGTCCCGCACTGACCCCAAGGAGCCCCGATGACCGAACCTGCCGCGCCGGCCCACTCGCTGGAGAACGTGTGGCTCGTCCAGGCGACCTACGCACCCGACGCCGCCGAGACCCGCGTCCCGCTGCGCGCACGCCATCTCGCCCGGATCGCAACCCTGAAAGCGGCCGGCACGATCGTCGAGGCCGGCGCGTTCCTGGACCTGTCCGGCGCCCTGCTGATCGTCCGCGCCGAGGACGAGGCCGCCGCCATCGACATCGCCCGCGAGGACATCTACATGCAGAACGGCGTGTGGGTGGAGCTGCGCGCCAAGCCGTTCGGGCGGGTCAGGCTGGACGAGGCGGCCGGCTGACGGTCAGCCCGGTCACCGCGGCCGGCGAGCGCAGCACGATCACCTGCGCATATCCCTCGGCGTCAATGCCCTCGCGGCCGTCGAGGCCGATCTCCTTGCGCAGCGTGGCGAGCTGGCGCCGCACGGCATCCTCGGGGACGACGCGTGCGCGCGCCCGATTTCGCGCCAGGACGAGGTCCTCGGGCAGATCCAGCACGATGGCGACCACCGGGGCTCCCACCTCCCGCGCCATCCCGATGAGCGGCCGACGGGCGTGCCGCTGGATGCTGGTGGCATCCACGACCGCCGTGCGACGGCTGCGCAGCCGGGCCCGGACGTCGCGGTGGAGCGCCCTGAACGCGGCGCCCGTGGCACCCTGGTCCGCCGCGTCACCCGAAAGGCGCTCGCGGTAGGCGTCCGACGAGAACACCTCGTCCGCCGAGAACAGCCGCGCAGCCAGCGTGGACTTGCCTGACCCCGCCGCTCCCACGAGCAGCACCAGGCACGGATCGGGCAGGACGAGGGTGCTCACGGGCGCATCATGTACGTCCGCCGCCAACCCTGCTGCGAAGGAAGGGCATGCCGAGCGTCGCCATCGTCTGGTTCCGGCGCGACCTGCGCCTGCACGACAATCCCGCCCTCAGCGCCGCTGTCGCCGAGGCTGACATCGTCGTGCCGGTCTTCGTGTTCGACGAGGCGCTCCTCCAGGGTCGCTGGCCCGCCCCGAATCGTGTCTGGTTCATGCGCGAGAGCGTGGCGGAGCTGGCAGGCAGTCTCGCGGCGCACGGCGCGGGCCTCCGCGTGCTGGCCGGCCGGCCGGCGGACGTGCTGCCGGCATTGGCCCGCGAGACCGGGGCCGCCTCGTTGTATCTCGCACGCGATGCCACGCCGTACGGACGGCGTCGCGATCGGGCAGTCGCCGAGGTCCTCGCGCCGCTTGGCGTCACGGTCCACGCGAAGCGCGGCCTCTATGTCCACGAGCCTGACGAGGTCCTCACCGCCGATGGCCGCCCCTTCTCGGTATTCGGCGCATTCCGGCGTGCATGGGCGTCCCGCGCCCGCCGATCCGTCCTCCCGGCACCGGCCCGAATCCAGGGCCCGCCTGGCCGCGTCATCGCAGATCCCATCCCGGAGGTCGCGCTGCCCACGGCCGACCTCACGCTCCTGCCGGCACCCGGTGAGACCGCCGCCCGCGCCCGCCTCGACCACTGGCTCGCGAACCGGGCACTGGACGCCTATGCCGAGGACCGCAACCGCCTCGACATCGACGGCACGTCACGGCTGTCGGCGGACCTCCGCTTCGGCTTGATCTCCCCGCTCGAGGTGGTGGAGCGGGCCGAAGGTCCGGGCGACGGCCGGCGCGTGTTCACCAGCGAGGTCACCTGGCGCGAGTTCTACGGTCACGTCCTGTGGCACAACCCGCGGGTCACGACCGAGCCGTACCAGCGTGCCTTCGCCGGTCTGCCATGGCGCGACGACCCGGAGGGCTTCGCAGCATGGGCGGAGGGCCGCACCGGCTACCCGGTTGTCGACGCGGCCATGCGCCAGCTGCGGGTGAGCGGGTTCGTCCACAACCGGGCGCGGATGATCGCTGCCTCCTTCCTCGCCAAGCACCTGCTGGTGGACTGGCGGCTGGGCGAGGCCGAGTTCATGGCCCACCTCGTCGACGGCGACCTGGCCAGCAACAACGGCGGCTGGCAGTGGACGGCCGGCACGGGTACAGACCCGCAGCCCTACTTCCGCGTCTTCAACCCGATCCTGCAGGGCCGGCGGTTCGACCCGTCTGGCGAGTACGTGCGCCGCTGGGTCCCGGAGCTGCGCGGCCTCGGCGATGCCTCGATCCACGCGCCGTGGGAGCTGGGCGCGGCGGAGCTGGCGGCAGCGGGCGTGCGTCTCGGCCAGACCTACCCGGCACCGATCGTCGACCACGGACGTGCCCGCGAGCGCGCTCTCGCGGTTTACGGGGCGGCGAAGGCAGCCGCCGGGTCCTGACGGGCGCCAGCAGTCGGATCCCAGCCGGAGGCAGCCGGCCCCCGGCAGCCGGCCCCCGGCTTCCGGCCCCTCCTTCCGGCTCAGGGCTCCGGGTTCGGGTCCGTCGTGGCCTCCGGTGTGACCTCCGGGGTCGGCTCCGCCGTCGGTTCGGGGGTCGGCTCGGCGGTCGGCTTGGGCGTGGGCTTGGGCGTGGGCTTGGGCGTCGGTTTCGGCGTCGCCTTGGGCGTCGGCCTGGGGGTGGGCGCGATGCCGCACGTGGACGACTTGCCGGCCCGCTTGGTTGGCCCGGAACCGGCGGCAGGCATGGTTTCGAAGCCCTCGGGGCGCACGCCAACCGGCGTGAACAGGCGCTCCGCGAGCGCCCGGATCTTCTTGATGTTGGGGACCTGGATGGAGCCGCGCTCGTCGTAGGCGCCCTTGACTAGCGGACGGGCGATGACATCGCGGAAGACGTCCTGACGGCCGACCTCCGAGGCAACGCCGATCCAGTCCGCGATGAACGACGGCTTGATGTTGGTCTGGACGGTCTGCCCGAGGGACTTGAGGAACTTGCCGGGGTTCTCCAGGAAGGCGCCCTTGACGATCTTGTCCCGCAGGGCCCCGATCACCTCCTGCTGCCGGGCGGCCCGGGTGAAGTCGGACTCGCCGGCGGCCTTGCGCACGCGCGCATAAGCGAGTGCCTGCTCGCCATCGAAGCGGTAGCGGCCGGGCGAGATGCTGAAGCCCCTGATGCCGTACTCCTTGTACCGGGGATCGCAGAAGCCGTCGGTCACGGTGACGTTCACCCCGCCGACGGAGTCCACCAGGTACACGAAGCCGCCCAGGTTGACCTGGGCCCACTTGTCGATCTTGAGGTTGAGCAGCTCGCCGAGGGCCGCCGCGAGGACGGACTGGCCATCCTTGGCGCCTGGGAACTTCTTCGGGTTCCAGCGCGCGAACGAGACAAGCGAGTTGATCTTGCCGCGGAACGACCGGCCGTCCGGCAGCGGCACATCCACCATGTCACGGGGGATCGACACCATCGAAACGGTCTTCCCGACCGGGTCGAGCGAGGCGACGATCATCGTGTCCGTGAGCGCGGTGGTGCGGCCCACGCCCGAGTCCATCCCGATCAGCAGCACGTTGATCCGCGGGACCTCGGGGATGGGGGACGCCGACGGTTCGAGCGACGCGCTGGCCGAGGGGTCGAGCGAGGGCTCCTCGGAGGGGGTGGTCACGAAGTCGGGTTCGCCAGGCTCCACTGGCGGCGGCGTGGCATCGGGGACCCAGGCGCCGCCCTCGGCGACCGGCTGGAAGATCTCGGCGGCGGCGTCGCGCGCGTCTGCGGTCACGCTGCCCAGCACCACCTGTGGCCCCACGACGATGGCGACCGCGACGATGACGGCGACGACGTTGACCGCCGTCGCGCGGATCGGGGTCACCACACGGACGGCGCCCAGCGAGAACAGGTGCCACAGGAGGAACGCGCCCTCGGCCACGAGGAGGAGACCCAGGACCCCGGGGTCGATGAAGCGGGCCGCGAGCGAGGTGACGCCACCGGTGAGCGCGGCCATCGCGAAGACCGCGACCGCGACGAGCACTGGGGCGGCGAGGAGCAGTGCCCACGCCCGACGGCCGGCCACGAGGTGCCCGAGGCCGGGGAAGATCGCGTTGAGCAGGAGGAGGGTCGAGGCGGCCGGGGTGCGGCGGCCGGAGGCGCGCGACGGCTCGACGGGTGTCGCGTCGGGGGAGATCGGATCGGACATCGCCCGGAAGGATCGGCTGAGCCCCGGATTCCTGCAACTATGCAGCGGGGCGATGGTGTGGCTGCGCCGGGGCAGGCGGCGCGTGGCGCGGACCGTCGTCTGACTGTGGCCGGCCGGGCCGCCTTGAGCGACTCACCCCGTGCCGGCCCGGGCCGTCGCCCTGGCGCATCGTCAGCAGCGGAGTTCCAGGGGCTGTACCTGGAACCCCACGCTGCGCTAGGATCGCCCCATGCAAACCGGGGTTCCTCCAAGTGCCGAACCTGCTGCCCCGGCCCAGGCTGCGCTCGCCGCGGCCCGGGGTGCTTCCGGTCGCCCACGGCAACGGCGCTGAGGCTGCCGAGCCGGACATCATCGCGTCCGGCGGCGTCCGCTGGCTGAACCTCGAGCGGCCGCGTGAGGCGGACCGCGACTGGCTGGAGCGGGAGTTCGGGTTCCACCCCCTCGCCATCGAGGACGTCGCGTCGCGCAACCAGCGCCCCAAGCTGGACGCCTACGACGATTACCTGTTCATCGTTCTCCACTTCCCGGTCTTCGACAAGACGCAGGAGCGCCTGCTCACGGCCGAGCTCGACCTGTTCGTGGGGCCGGACTTCCTGATCACCCTGCCCGACCAGAACCTGCCGCCGCTGTCCGCCATGTTCGAGCGGTACCGCGCCCGCCAGGAGGTCAGCGAGGCGATCTTCTCCAAGGGCACCGGCTACCTGCTGTACAAGATCGTCGACACCTGCGTGGACGCCTCGTTCCCGATGCTGCGCAAGATGGGCGCCAAGCTGGACCAGCTCGAGGACGACATCTTCGAGGGGCGGTCCGCGGAGATCGTGCGGGACCTGTCGAACGCCAAGCAGGAGATCATCAACTTCCGGCGCGTCGTGCGGCCGATGCGCGCGGTGCTCCGCGACCTCGAGCGCACCAAGCAGCGGTACCTCCAGGAAGACCTCGACATCTACTTCGACGACATCACCGACGCCGCCGAGCGCATCTGGGACGTCCTCGAGAACTACAAGGAGGTCGCGGAGGCGCTCGAGGATTCGAACGAGTCCGTGCTGTCGCACCGGCTGAATGACTCGCTGCGCATCCTCACCGCGTTCAGCGTGCTGCTGCTCCCGCTGACCCTGATCGCGAGCATCGGCGGCATGAACGTGGACCTGCCGGGCGACGAGTCCATTGCCGAGTTCTGGCTGATCATCGCGACGATGGCGGTGATCCTCGCCAGCCTCCTGTACTTCTTCCGCCGGCGCGGCTACCTGTAGCGTCGGTCTCCCGAAGATGGCCACCGCGCCGCCGTCCCCCGGGGTCGACGCCGCCCCGCGGCGGTTCAGGATGACGCCCGCCCGCAGGCTCCTGGGCAGCCGCGGGCTCTCCGCCGCCGTCTATGGCTCACTGCTGGTGACCGCGCTGATCGCGCTCCAGGCGCGGTCAGACCTCACCGAGCCGTTCGTCGCCATATCGCTGTTCGTGACGGTTGGCGTGTTCTGGGCGATGGAGGTGTGGGCGGAGCTGGTCGCGGTCCGGCTGGACGGTCACCTGACGCTGCACCAGGGCGCGCGGGTCGCCCTGGCCGAGCTGCCGATGATCGCGGCCGCGGTTGCCCCGGCACTCGCCCTGTGGACGCACCGCATCGGTCTGACGACGAGCCAGCAGGCCGTCGACCTGGCGCTCGCCGTCGGCGTGGCGCAGCTGTTCGTGTGGGGCCTGGCGGTCGGCCGGGCGCTCGGGCGCGGGTGGCTCGTGGCGTTCGGGGTGGCCCTGGTGGACGTCGCCATGGGCCTGGTGATCGTCGGCCTCAAGATGCTCGTCCTGCACTGACAGGATCTCCCGGGAATCGAAAGGGCGCCGGGGACCGGCGCCCTGCAGCGACTGACCGGGTGGTGCGGCTACGCAGGCAGGTCGCGCTCCAGGTAGCCGGTGTACTTCACGTCCGGGCGGATGAGCCGGTTGTTCGCGCCCTGCTCGATCGTGTGGGCGGTCCAGCCGGCGTGCCGGGCCAGGGCGAAGGTGGCCGGGAACAGGTCCGGCGTGAGGCCGACGCCCATGAGCACGGGCGCCGCGTAGAACTCGACGTTGGTCTTGAGCGGGCGGTCGGGGTACTTCTCGGCCAGCACGCGCAGGGCGACGTCCTCGACCGCCATCGCGAGCTCCAGCCAGTCGGGCTTGTTCTCCATCGACTCCGCCACCTCGCGCAGGGCGGCGGCGCGCGGGTCGTACGCGCGGTACACGCGGTGGCCGAAGCCCATGAGGCGGGTCTTGTTGTCGATGGCCTCGCGAACCCACTGCTCGGCGTGCTCGGGCGTGCCCACTTCGTGGATCTGCTCCACGACCTCGGACGGGGCGCCGCCGTGGAGCGGGCCCTTCATCGCGCCGATCGCGCCGCCGACCGCGGACGCGATGTCAGCACGCGTCGCGGTGATCACGCGTGCCGTGAAGGTGGACGCATTGAAGCTGTGCTCCGCGCCGACGATGAAGTACGCGTCGAGGGCGCGGGCCGCCTCCGCCGTCGCCGGCTCGCCGTTGAGCTGGTAGAGGAAGCCCGCCACCAGGTCGAGATCGGGGTCGGGGGCGATGGGCTCGAGGCCCTGGCGGAGCCGGGCGAACGCAGCCAGCGCGGACGGTGAGAACGCGGTCAGGGCGCGCGCCTCGTCGGCGGTCGCGGGCCAGCCCGGATTGGTGACGGCACCCCACGCGGCGACGGCGGTCCGCAGCGCGTCCATCGGCTTGGCGGTGGCCGGCAGCGCGCGGAGCGCGGTCATGACGGCGTCCGGGATGGGCGCGCAGGGGAGGTGGCTGTCGGGCTTCCATTCGCCGGTCCACAGGAGCTCGGCCACGGCGGCATACGATCCCGCGTGGACCAGCTGCCCGATGGGGTAGCCCCGGTACAGCAGCCGGCCATTCTCGCCGTCGATGTACGACAGGGAGGTCTCGCCGGCGACGATGCCCTCGAGGCCAGGGGAGTAGGGACGGGGGTCTTCGGGAGCGAGGACGGGCTCAGTCATGTGCGGATGGTAGCCGTACAGGCCCGCCCGTGAGGGGCCGACCGGCGCAACGACGGGGGCCGAATGGCGCGGTTGCGCGGTGGTCGAGTTCGCGACGTCAGCCCGGCGGGACCCGGACCACGAACCGCGCGCCGGGGCCGGGAGCGCGGTTCTCCGCGTGGATGGAGCCGCCGTGGCGCTCCGCGATCCAGCGGGCGATCGCGAGACCCAGCCCCGTGCCCTCGGCCGGAGCGCCGGGTGCTCGCCAGAAGCGCTCGAACACCATGTCCAGGTGCTCGGGGGCGATCCCGGGCCCCTCGTCGTCCACGGTGAGCAGCGCGCCGGACCGGACCGTGACCGTCACCCGGCCACCTGCCGGTGAGTGCCGGATGGCGTTGTCCACCAGGATCCCGGCCAGCTGGCGGAGGCGGGCCTCGTCCCCGCGGACCGGCGCAGGCTGGACGTCCAGCGCCAGGCGCACGCCCGCGGCTGCGGCCACGGCCTCGAGCGCCTCCGTGGCCTCGGCGGCGGCGAGCGCCAGATCGGCATCGGCCAGCACGATGTCGATCGCGTCCGCGTCCGTGCGCGCGAGGAGCAGGAGGTCGTCCACCAGCAGCTCCATCCTCGTCGCTCCGGCGTCGAGATCGCCCAGGGCCCGGTCCACGGTCGCCGGATCATTGCGGCCACGATTGAGCTCCGAGATTGCTGCGCGCGTGATCGCGAGCGGGGTCCGGAGCTCGTGGCTCGCATCGGCGGCGAACTCGCGCTGGCGCTGGAGCGACTCGCGGATCGGGACCAGGGCGCGCCCGGCATAGACATAGCCCACGGCCACCGATGCCGCGAGGACGGCCAGGCCGCCGACCAGGAGGACGGCGAGCAGCGTCCGCAGGGTGTCCACCTCCGCCGACCGGTCTCCGATGACCATGATCGTCGCCGGCCCGGTGATGGTCGGGACAGCCACTGCCATGACGCGTACCGGTGCGGACCCGATCGTCGTCTCGCGCACGACGGTCTCGCCAGCCGTCACCGCCGCCTGCGCCTCCGCGTCCAGCGGCATCGGGCCTAGCGTTTCGCCGCCCGAGATGACGCCAGCGCCCGTCGCTGCGGAAGGCACGATCCCCTCGGGGCCCGGTCCGAGCACGAACCCGATGGTCCCGGAGGCGTCCCCGCCGATGACGAGGCCGGGCTGGCTGGGATCCGACGTGACACCGACGACCTGCGTGGCGCCCAGTGGGACCGGCCCGAAGCCCGTGCCGGAGAGCTCGTCGACCCGTGCCTGGAGCTGCGCGGTTCCGCCGGCAGCCAGGCTCGTCGCGGCCGCAACGTAGATGGCGATCCCGAGGATGACCAGCACGACCAGCGTGCTCCCCGCGCTCCAGGCGATGAGGCGCCAGCGGGTGCGCCGGAGGATGGGTGCCTCGGCCGCGGAGGTCACGCCGCCACCCGGTAGCCCACGCCACGCACGGTCTCGATGCAGCCCCCGCCGACAGGCCCCAGCTTGCGGCGCAGGAAGTAGACGTAGGTGTCGACGATCGCTGGATCCACCTCGGAGTCGTACGGCCAGGCATGGTCGAGGAGCTGGTCGCGGGTCAGGACCTGGCCGCGGTGGCGCAGCAGGCACTCGAGGAGCGCGAACTCGCGCGGGCTCAGGTCGACGCGGAGGCCGTCGACCGACACCAGGCGGCTGGCCTCGTCCAGGGAGATCGGGCCCGACGTGATCGATGGACCCGCGATCCCCGCGCCGGTACGGCCACGCCGCCCGAGGGCCCGGACGCGCGCGGACAGCTCCTCGATCGCGAACGGCTTGACCAGGTAGTCGTCGGCGCCCGCGTCCAGGCCCGCGACGCGATCCGCCACGGCGTCGCGCGCCGTGAGCATGAGGATCGGGATCATGGAGCCACGGGCCCGCAGCTGGCGGGCGACCTCGAGGCCGGAGATGTCCGGCAGGCCCACGTCGAGCACGATCGCATCGAGGCCGGGCGCCTCCGCCATCTCCAGGGCCGTGGTCCCGTCCGCCGCGCGCTCGACCAGGTGCCGCTCGCCGCGCAGCAGTCGGGCGACGAGATCGGCGAGACGAGGATCGTCCTCGACGAGCAGGAGGTGCATGGGTCCTGTGTACCGGCCACGGATCAAAGGTTTCTGAAAGCCATCTTGACGTGGCTTTGATCGTCCTGCGCGACGGTGGGCACCGGACACGGCGAACCGTCCAGGCGCCGCGACCCCGGGCCGTCAGGAGCGGCCCGTACCAGCGATCCGTCACGGAGCACCACCGATGAACCTGCAGCTTCCCATCCTCGGCCGGACCGGGGCGCCGGCCGCGGCGCTCGCCCTCGCGATGGCCATCGGCGTCGCGGCCTGCGGCGGGGCCGCCTCGAACGACGGCGGCGTCGTCAGCCTCGCCAGCCCTTCCGCCGCACCGGGCGGGTCGGCCGCGCCCACGGCCTCGGTCGATCCGGAGGAGGCGATGCTGGCCTTCACGAAGTGCATGAAGGAGCACGGCGTCGACATCCAGATGTCGATCGTCACCGAGGGCAGCGGCGAACCGGCGGCGTGCAGATCGAGGGCGGCCCCGACGTGGGCACGGAGGCCCAGCCGGTCACCGGCGCGTTCGATCCGAAGGCGATGGAGGAGGCCGACAAGGCGTGCCGCGATCTCCTTCCGGCCGGCGGCATGCTGGGTGATCCGAACGCCACGATGGACCCGGCCGTGGCCGATCAGATGCTCGAGTTCGCCCAGTGCATGCGGGACCACGGCGTGGACTTCCCGGATCCGGAGTTCTCGGGTGGAGGCGTCATGGTCCAGGTGGGTGGCGACGAGGCCGGCGCCATCGACCCGATGTCCGAGACGTTCCAGGCGGCGCAGGAGGCCTGCGGCAAGGAGCTGCCCGGCGGCGCCCCGTTCGTGATCGGCGGGTCCAGCTCCGGCGTGAGCGGGCCTGCGGTCGAGGTCACGCCGTGAGGGGGTCGCTGATCGCCGGCGCCGGGCTCCTGCTCGTGGTGGCCGCGGGCGCCATCGTGGCCACCTCGGGCCTGGTCCCAGGACTCGCGGGCGGCGGAACGGCGACGCCGTCGTCCTCGGCGGCCACGGCGGCGGACCTCACGACCGCGCCCGTGGAGCGGCGGACGATGGCGACCACAGCCGACCTTGGCGGCAGCCTGGCCTACGAGGCATCGCGGCCGGTGGCCGCCGGCAGCGCGGGGACCGTGACCCGCCTGCCCGCCGAGGGATCGGTCATCGAGCGTGGCGGGGTGCTCTACGAGCTCGACGGGCGCGTTCGTCCGCGGCTCCTCTACGGCGACCGCCCGCTGTGGCGCCCCCTGGGCCCGAAGGTCTCCGATGGCGCCGACGTGCTCCAGCTGGAGCAGAACCTCAAGGCCATGGGGTACGCCCCCAAGGGCATGAAGGTCAACCGCCACTGGGATGCGAAGACGACCACCGCGGTCAAACGCTGGCAGAAGGCGACCGGTCGCAAGCAGGACGCCAAGCTCGACGGCGCCGACCTCGCGTTCCTCCCGGGCGCCGTCCGCGTCGCAGCTCACCAGGCCGGAGTCGGTGCCACCGTGGCACCGGGTGCCCCGGTCCTCGGCGCGACCACCGCCACGCGCGTGGTGACGCTGGACCTGTCCGCCAGCCGCCAGGACCTCGTGGCGCCCGGCCAGGCCGTCACGATCGACCTGCCCGACGGTTCCGTCGTGCCCGGGCATGTCCGGTCGATCGGGCGCGTGGCCACGGCCGGCGAGAACGGGGCCGCGGCCACGGTCCCGGTCACCATCGACATCGACCCCGGGGCGACCCTGCCGGATCTCGACGCCGCGCCGGTGACCGTGCACGTCGTGACCGAGAGCCACCCCGACGTCCTGGCGGTCCCGGTGAATGCCCTGGTCGCGCTGCTCGAGGGTGGCTATGCGGTCGAGGTGGTAGGGGCCGAGGGAGCGCGCCGCTACGTGGGCGTGGAGACGGGCCTGTTCGAGGACGGCAAGGTCGAGGTGACGGGCGAGGGCATCGAGGCCGGCGACCTCGTGGTGGTACCGCGATGAGCGGGATGGCTGCCCTCGAGACGGCCCCGGACGGCATGCCCCCGGACCGGGTCATCGAGCTGCACGGCGTCGGCCGGCGGTACCCGGGCGAGCCGCCCGTGGATGCCCTGGTGGACGTGGATCTCGCGATCGACGCCGGCGAGCTCCTCGCGATCGTGGGGCCGTCGGGATCCGGCAAGACGACCCTCCTCAACCTCATCGGGACCCTGGATCGGGCGACGGCGGGCGAGGTCTTCGTCGCCGGCGAGCGCGTCGACCAGCTATCCGACCGCCGCCTGTCTGCCCTGCGTGCCTGGCGGATCGGCTTCGTCTTCCAGCACTTCCACCTGCTCGATGGGGAATCGGCGCTCGACAACGTGGCCGATGGCCTCCTCTACCGCGGCGTGCCGGCCAAGGACCGGCGGCTGGCCGCGGAGGCCGCGCTGGATCGCGTGGGCCTGTCCGATCGCGCCCGCCACCGCCCGGGCCAGCTCTCCGGCGGCGAGCGCCAGCGCGTGGCCATCGCCCGCGCCCTCGTCGGACGCCCGGCGATCATCCTCGCGGACGAGCCCACGGGGAACCTGGACTCGGTGACGGGCGCCGCGCTCGTGGACCTGATGCGGGACCTCAACGCGACCGACGGAGCCACGATCGCAGTGATCACGCACGATCGCGACCTCGCCGCCTCGCTGCCCCGACGCGTGGAGCTGCACGATGGGCGGATCACCGCCGACGGGCGCACAGCCGGGGCGTGGGCGTGACGGCCCCGAGCGGGTCCGCCGGGTTGACGGCCGCGGCCGGGCCCGCCGGCCGGCCTCGCACAGGATCCATCCCCGACCCGCGCGGCCCCGGGCCGATCGGGATCGCGCGGATCGCCGGACGGGGCCTCGCGTCCCGCAGGCTGCGGTCGTCGCTCACCGCGGTGGGCATCGCGATCGGCATCGCGGCGATGGTCGCCGTCCTCGCGATCTCGGACAGCAGCCGGGCGTCGCTCCTCGCCGTCCTCGACCGGCTGGGCACCAACATGCTCACCGTCTCCCCGGGCCAGTCGTTCATGGGCGACGACACTGCCCTCCCCGACGAGGCGATCGGGATGATCCGTCGGATTCGCCCGGTGCAGGCTGCGAGCGCGGCGACGACGCTCCAGGCGTCGGTCCGGCGGACCGACCTCATCAGCCGGAGTGAGACGAACGGCCTGACTGTCCAGGCCGTGGATCGCTCGCTCCTTGAGACGCTGGGCGGCACGGTCCGGGTGGGTCGCTTCCTGGACGCGGCCCTGGAGCGATACCCGGCGGTCGTGCTGGGCTCGGTGGCCGCCGCACGCCTCGGGATCGTGGACCTCGACGCTCCCGTCCAGGTGTGGATCGCCGGCCGCTGGTTCCCGGTCGTCGGCATCCTGGATTCGCTGCCACTCGCCCCGGAGCTGGACCGGGCGGCGCTCATCGGCCGCGACGCCGCGGCGACCTGGCTCGAGGCGGACATCGCGCCGTCGACCGTCTACATCCGCGTGAACCCGGCCAGGGTCGACGAGGTGCGGGCCGTCCTGGGGGCCACCGCCAACCCCGAGAACCCCGAGGCCGTCAACGTCCAGCGCCCTTCGGATGCGATCGAGGCACGGGCCGCGGCCGCGACCACCTTCACCACGCTGTTCCTGGGCCTGGCGGCCGTCGCGCTCGGCGTGGCGGCCCTGGGCATCGCCAACGTGATGCTGATGACGGTGCTCGAGCGCCGGCCGGAGATCGGCCTGCGGCGGGCCTTGGGCGCCACGCGGGGTGCGATCGCGGGCCAGTTCTTCGGCGAGGCGCTGCTGCTGGCGGCGATCGGCGGCGTGCTGGGTGTCACGGTGGGGATGGCGATCGGCGCCGCCTACGCCACCAGCCAGGGCTGGCCGGTCGTCGTCTCGCTGCCCGCCGTGGCGATCGGCTTCGGGGCGACCCTGCTCGTCGGGTCCATCGCGGGGCTGTACCCGGCGATCCGGGCCGCGAACGTGCCCCCG
>CAVOWV010000006.1:0-234919 GCA_963700245.1 uncultured Chloroflexia bacterium | reverse complement strand
GACCTGCCCGACGGCTCCGTCGTGCCCGGGCATGTCCGGTCGATCGGGCGCGTGGCCACGGCCGGCGAGAACGGGGCCGCGGCCACGGTCCCGGTCACCATCGACATCGACCCCGGGGCGACCCTGCCGGATCTCGACGCCGCGCCGGTGACCGTGCACGTCGTGACCGAGAGCCACCCCGACGTCCTGGCGGTCCCGGTGAATGCCCTGGTCGCGCTGCTCGAGGGTGGCTATGCGGTCGAGGTGGTAGGGGCCGAGGGAGCACGCCGCTACGTGGGCGTGGAGACGGGCCTGTTCGAGGACGGCAAGGTCGAGGTGACGGGCGAGGGCATCGAGGCCGGCGACCTCGTGGTGGTACCGCGATGAGCGGGATGGCTGCCCTCGAGACGGCCCCGGACGGCATGCCCCCGGACCGGGTCATCGAGCTGCACGGCGTCGGCCGGCGGTACCCGGGCGAGCCGCCCGTGGATGCCCTGGTGGACGTGGATCTCGCGATCGACGCCGGCGAGCTCCTCGCGATCGTGGGGCCGTCGGGATCCGGCAAGACGACCCTCCTCAACCTCATCGGGACCCTGGATCGGGCGACGGCGGGCGAGGTCTTCGTCGCCGGCGAGCGCGTCGACCAGCTATCCGACCGCCGCCTGTCCGCCCTGCGTGCCTGGCGGATCGGCTTCGTCTTCCAGCACTTCCACCTGCTCGATGGGGAATCGGCGCTCGACAACGTGGCCGATGGCCTCCTCTACCGCGGCGTGCCGGCCAAGGACCGGCGGCTGGCCGCGGAGGCCGCGCTGGATCGCGTGGGCCTGTCCGATCGCGCCCGCCACCGCCCGGGCCAGCTCTCCGGCGGCGAGCGCCAGCGCGTGGCCATCGCCCGCGCCCTCGTCGGACGCCCGGCGATCATCCTCGCGGACGAGCCCACGGGGAACCTGGACTCGGTGACGGGCGCCGCGCTCGTGGACCTGATGCGGGACCTCAACGCGACCGACGGAGCCACGATCGCAGTGATCACGCACGATCGCGACCTCGCCGCCTCGCTGCCCCGACGCGTGGAGCTGCACGATGGGCGGATCACCGCCGACGGGCGCACAGCCGGGGCGTGGGCGTGACGGCCCCGAGCGGGTCTGCTGGGTTGACGGCCGCGGCCGGGCCCGCCGGCCGGCCTCGCACAGGATCCATCCCCGACCCGCGCGGCCCCGGGCCGATCGGGATCGCGCGGATCGCCGGACGGGGCCTCGCGTCCCGCAGGCTGCGGTCGTCGCTCACCGCGGTGGGCATCGCGATCGGCATCGCGGCGATGGTCGCCGTCCTCGCGATCTCGGACAGCAGCCGGGCGTCGCTCCTCGCCGTCCTCGACCGGCTGGGCACCAACATGCTCACCGTCTCTCCGGGCCAGTCGTTCATGGGCGACGACACTGCCCTCCCCGACGAGGCGATCGGGATGATCCGTCGGATTCGCCCGGTGCAGGCTGCGAGCGCGGCGACGACGCTCCAGGCGTCGGTCCGGCGGACCGACCTCATCAGCCGGAGTGAGACGAACGGCCTGACTGTCCAGGCCGTGGATCGCTCGCTCCTCGAGACGCTGGGCGGCACGGTCCGGGTGGGTCGCTTCCTGGACGCGGCCCTGGAGCGATACCCGGCGGTCGTGCTGGGCTCGGTGGCCGCCGCACGCCTCGGGATCGTGGACCTCGACGCTCCCGTCCAGGTGTGGATCGCCGGCCGCTGGTTCCCGGTCGTCGGCATCCTGGATTCGCTGCCACTCGCCCCGGAGCTGGACCGGGCGGCGCTCATCGGCCGCGACGCCGCGGCGACCTGGCTCGAGGCGGACATCGCGCCGTCGACCGTCTACATCCGCGTGAACCCGGCCAGGGTCGACGAGGTGCGGGCCGTCCTGGGGGCCACCGCCAACCCCGAGAACCCCGAGGCCGTCAACGTCCAGCGCCCTTCGGATGCGATCGAGGCACGGGCCGCGGCCGCGACCACCTTCACCACGCTGTTCCTGGGCCTGGCGGCCGTCGCGCTCGGTGTGGCGGCCCTGGGCATCGCCAACGTGATGCTGATGACGGTGCTCGAGCGCCGGCCGGAGATCGGCCTGCGGCGGGCCTTGGGCGCCACGCGGGGTGCGATCGCCGGCCAGTTCTTCGGCGAGGCGCTGCTGCTGGCGGCGATCGGCGGCGTGCTGGGTGTCACGGCGGGGATGGCGATCGGCGCCGCCTACGCCACCAGCCAGGGCTGGCCGGTCGTCGTCTCGCTGCCCGCCGTGGCGATCGGCTTCGGGGCGACCCTGCTCGTCGGGTCCATCGCGGGGCTGTACCCGGCGATCCGGGCCGCGAACGTGCCCCCGACGGACGCGCTGCGGGCGGGTTGAGTCCGGGCAGCTCCCGGCCTCGCTCGCCCGCTCGGGCCCTGGCGCTCAACGCCCGGGCTTGGACCGGGTCAGTCGCGCTCGTGGTCCCGCAGGCAGAGCTGGGGGCACGCGCACGCTGATTCCCACGACGGCCGCGCCACGGCACGTCGGGGCTCGGCCGAGGAGTGCCACCTCGGGCACGCCAGGGCCGGTGGCTTCGGTCAGCGCGAAGGCTGCCCCGCCGGAACGGGACCCTCCCGCAGTCGTGAGGATGGCGACTCCTGCTGTCGGTCGTCATGCCGCGTCCTCCCCTTGGGCGAGGGTGTAACCCCGCTCGCCGTCGAACTGCTGCAGTCGCTCAACGTGCATCCAGCGGTGGCTCGCGCCAACCGCCCGAGCAGGCTCAGGAGCTCCGCCTCGGTGGGCTCCACCCCGTCGGCCGCGAGGAAGCGGCAGCGGAAGTGGTCGACGAGCGTCGGCATGGCGCCACGCGCCGGGTACACCACGGTGCCGCGGTTGGAGATCATCTTGAGCCGGAGCACGGTCCCGGCCGTCACGGCGCCTCCAGCGACGCGCCCTAGCTCCTCGGGCGTCGCGGTCCCACTCGACGAAGACGTCCATGCCGACGACGGCCCGTGTCTCGGCCTTCCGCGGCGAGTCGCCGATGGCCGGGATCACGAGGCGGCTCCTCGACGGCCTCGCCGGCGCGGCCCCGGCCGTCTCGCCCAGGCGCTCGATCACCGCGTCCGCGAACGCCGTCGTGGACACCGGCTCCCCGCCGGGCACGTCGCGGGTGTGGATCCCCGCCGCCAGGGCGGCCTCGACCGCCCGCTCGACCCGGCCGGCGGCGTCGTCGAGGCCCGCGTGCCGCAGCAGCATGGCGCCCGACAGGATCACGCGCGCACGGGTTCGATGGTGTCCGTGCCCGCGTACTTGGGCGCGCACCCGTGGACGGCCTCGAAGATGGCGACGTCGGTGCCGATGTTGGCCGACGGCGCGAAGCCCAGGCCGCCGACGAGCGCGGAGGTGAGGTCGCTGAGGATGTCGCCGTTCATGTTGGTGGTGACGATCACGTCGAACTGCTCGGGCCTCTTGACGAGCTGGTGGGCGCCGTTGTCGACGATCGACGTGCCACGACTCGATGTCCGGGTACTCCGAGCGCGACCTCCTCGAAGGTCCGCTTCAGCAGTCCCCTCGGTGAGCTTCATGATGTTCGACTTCGTGGCGCAGGCGACCGAGCTCGACGGCCTTCGGCGCGGGCCACCTCGAAGGCGAGCCGGACTGATCTTCTCGCAGCCCTTGCGCGCTGATCAGCTTGAGGCACTGGGCCACGCCGGGCGTCTGCTGGTGCTCGATCCCGGCGTAGAGGTCCTCGACGTTCTCGCGGACGACGACCAGGTCGATGCCTCGGCCGCTGTAGGGCGTCGGTCACGCCCGGGAGCTCGCGCACCGGGCGGATGTTGCCGTAGGTCTCGAACAGCTTGCGCAGCGTGACGTTGGCGCTCTTCTCGCCGAACCCGACCGGCGTCTCGAGGGGACCCTTGAGGACGACCCGGGTCCTGCGGATGGACTCGATCGTCTCGGCGGGCACGCCCGAGGGCAGGCCGCGGAGGAAGACCTGCGTCGCCCGCCTCGCGCGTCCTCCCAGTCGATCGGGGCGCCGGTGGCCTCGATGATCCGCTGGGCGTGCGCCCGACCACCTCGGGGCCGATGCCGTCGCCGGGGATGAGGGTGACGGGGATGCGGTTCATGGCGGAGATCATACAGACGATAGACTTCATGAAGTCAACTGCATATATCGGAGCCGGCGCCTCGCCGTCGCCGGGTCCGGGCGCGTCAGTCCCAGTCGCCGAGGCCTGACACCTTCTCCACGGTGATCCGGATCGTGTACCCGGGCGGCGGGTCCGGCATCGCGGGGAACACCACGTCCGGCCCGATGTAGATGTGGGCGAGGCGCTGGAGGAGCTCCGGCGCGCCGCCCTCGGTGACGCGCGCGTGGCCGCGCAGGACCAGGTACTTGTCCAGTCCCCAGGCGTTGCGGCCGGGCGCGGCAAACGAGAGCGCGATCCGCGGGTCTGCCCGCAGGTTCCGCAGCTTGCGCTGATCACCCAGGGTCCCGATAACCACCTCGTTCCCGTCGAGGCCCACCCAGGCCATCGAGACGTCGGGGTCTCCGTGCCGGTTGAGCGTGACGACGTGGGCGAGCGGACCGCCTTCGATGAACCTCCGGACGGCGTCGGACAGGTTGGCCATGACGACATGGTACGCGCCCCGCGCGGCATCGCCCGAGGGCGTGTACTCCTCTGGCGTGCGACAGCGCCGGCGGTCTCGCCGGGTCCCGTCGCGCAGCGGCGGCTTCGGACTGTCACGACCGCGCCGGTGGCGACGCACTCGGACTTTGCCGCCCGATCCGCACATCCGGGGGCCTCGCCAGACCGAACGGGGCGTATGCACGACATCCTCGGCCGGATTCGCCGCGCTCCCTCCATCCTCGATGTCATCCTGCTCTCCGACCAGCTTGTCGCCGGTGCTGCGGTCGCATTCGAGGCGGCCGGCGGCTCCGGCAGCGGGGCGGACCGCGTCAGCAGGTCGCTGATCGAGGCGACACGTGACCGGACGGACGCGCCCACGGCCATCGCGGCCGCCACGGCGCTCGCGCACCTTCCCGTCGAGACGCACGATCCGTGGCTCAAGGAGCTGCTCGGGTCGGATGTCCTGCTGGCACCCCACGTCGCCTGGTCGCTGGCTGACCGCCGCCCCGCGGAGGCGCTGGTCGACCCGCTCGTCGACCTCGTCGAGGCCGGTCGGATCGGCGGGATGCTCGCCCAGCGGACCCTCGTTCGGTGGGCTGTCGAGATGCCCGAGCCGATCGCCCAGGTCCTCATCGCCCGCCTTCGAGGGGCCGGATCCCCCGGGCGGGCACGCCTGGTCGAGACGCTCGGCGTTGTCGGCGCGGCCGGTCGTCTGCTGACCGAGATGGCGCTGGATCGCGACGAGCCGATGGACGTCCGGACGGCCGCGACCGCCGCACTCGGTGATCGGCCCGGGGTTCACGTGAAGGCGCACGCCGCCCTCACCTCGCTCTCGGTGGGGGACGACATCGCCGGCGATGCGGCTCGCCTCGCGCTCTTCGATCTGCAGGCGTGGGCAACCCCCGTGGCGGCGGTGCAGGACGATGTGCTGCGGGTCGCCCAGGTCCATCTCGGCGGTCGCCTCGACCGGTTCCTCGCCCACGCCGGCGAGGGCGACACGGGAGGGATCGCCACGCTCCTCGTCCAGCTCGGCGACGCCCTGACGTCCGACCCGCGGATCGCCGACGTGACCACGATTGGTCGGGGGAGCGCCGCCGAGGCGCTCGAGTCCCTCCAGCGGGTCGACCGTGCCGCCATCGCGGGTCCCGATGGCGGCGGCCACGCCGTGATCGCCGCGCCCATGGAGGCGCACGAGACCACCTCGTTTGCGGGTGCGTGGCCGGCCGTCGTGGCCGCCGAGCGCGGCTTGCGCCGTGTGCTCCGCGTCCGCCCGCCGACGGTGCTCCACCTCAGGATGGCCGACGTCGGGAGCCTCGCTGCGTCCCGGATCGCGCGCCGCGAAGGGCTGCCGTACGTGTTCAGCCTCGCTCCCGATCCCAACGCCCTGATCGCCGAGATGGAGCGCTCCGGCGAGCTCGACCGGGCGACGTTCGGAGAGGCCGATGCCCGGGCCGCCCTCTGGTACCGCGCGAGCCTCGTGCGCCACCTGGCCGACAGCGCGCAGCAGATCGCGCTGTTTCCCCGGCGAGAGCTGGCGGTCCGCCTCCGTGGCCTCCTGGGCATCGACATCGCGGCAGACCCGGGGCGGTACCACGTAGTCCCCGAGGGGATCGATCTCGCGCAGGTGCGCGTCGCGCAGGCCGAGGTGGCCCGCGCCAGGCCTGGCACGGTGGCCGCGGCGCAAGCCGTCGTGCCCGCCGTCACGCCCTCCACGCCGGCCGTCGTTCGAGACCTGGCGGAGCGCATCCGGGACCTCGGGCCGGGCCGGAGCGGTCTCCCGCTCGTCGTCAGCGTCGGTCGCCTCACCGAGATCAAGGGGATGTCCCGGATCGTCGAGGCGTTCGCTGCCGATCCCGCACTCCGCCGGCGGGCGAACCTGGTGATCGTGGGTGGCAGCCTCGAAGACCCGACGCCGGAGGAGCGCGCCGAGATGGACCGGATCGAGGCCATCCGGGCCGACCATCCGGCGCTCGTCGAGGCGCTGATCCTGCTCGGCCATCGTCCGCACGACGACGTGCTGAGGGTCATGGCGGTTGCCGACCTGGGCTTCGACGCCGCTGTCGCGCCGGGTGGCGCGTATGTCTGCGGCAGCCGCAAGGAGGAGTTCGGCCTGGCGATCGTCGAGGCCATGGCGGCCGGCCTGGCGGTCGTCGCGCCACGCGTGGGCGGCCCTGCCTCCTATGTGGAAGACGGTGTTACCGGACTCCTCGTGGACACCATGGACCCGACGGCCATCGGCGCCGGGGTCCACGGCGCGCTCGATCTCGCGGCTCAGCCCGGCCGCCGGGAACGGGCGCAGCGCCTCGTCGAGGATCGGTTCACCATCGGCACGATGTCCGATGTGCTGGCGCGCATGTACGGGACGGCGCGGACCGCCCGGGCGCCCCGGCACGGACCGGCACGGAGGGCCACGGCGCCCCGCGACGGGGCGATGCGGAGGGCTGCACCGCCGTCGTTGGTGCCCGCGTGACGCTGCTCGTCGTCAGCCCCGACTACGCCTCGCACCTGTTCCCGCTCCTCGCGCTCGCCGGGGCCTGGTCGGCGGCTGGGGAGCGCGTGGTCGTCGCCACCGGGCCGGCCGTGGCGCCGCTCGCCGAGCAGGCCGGCTTCGAGCGGGTGCCGCTCGCCCTGGGCCGCGGGTCGAATGCGGGGACGGCCCGAGCGGACGACCAGCCGGCTGGCGAGGACGAGAACCTGCGAGCCTTCTTCGCGGCGACCCGTGCCGGCATGGTCGCCACGCTCCGCCTGCAGGCCGAGCTGCGTCGCAACGACCTCCTGTGGCGGCCAGTCGACACCGCGCGGGCGACGATCGATGCCGTCCGAGCCGTCGCGCCCGACGTGGTCATCGTCGACCACCTCGCGTTCGGGGCCACGCTGGGCCTGCGCGCAGCAGGCATCCCCTACGCGGACGTGGTGCTCGGTCATCCGACCGCGCTCCCGGTCGGCGGAGAGCGATACGGCGTCCCTCCCGCCTGGCCGGCCGCGTTCCGTCCCGACCCGGCCGAGTTCGCCGGCCTCGCGCAGCTCGCCGGCGATGTCGCCGGCCGCTTCACCGACGACTGGAACCGGGCGCTCCGCGAGCTCGACCCGGCGGCGGCCGGGGTCGACGACGCGTTCCGGGTCCACGGCGACCTGGTCCTCTACAGCTACCCGGAGGCGCTCCACGATCCGGTCCGGGCAGCCTCCCTGCCGCAACGCCATGCGTTCCTCGGGTCGTCGGTGCGGGACGAGACGCTCGACGCCGAGGCGGCCGACTGGCTGGCCGAGGGTGCCGGGCGACCCCTCGCGATCGTCTCGTTCGGCAGCTTCCTCACGGCCCGCGGCGACGTGCTGGCCCGCGTCGCGGCCGCGCTCCGGGAGCTGGACGTGCGCGTCGCCCTCGCCACCGGCTCAGCCGACTCGACGGAGCTCGGTTCGCTGCCCGGCGACTGGCTGGTGCGGCCCTTCCTGCCCCAGGTGGCCCTGGTCGCCCATGCTGCCGTCGCGATCACCCACGCCGGCAACAACGGGGTGACCGAGGCGCTCGCCCACGGCGTGCCCCTCGTCGTCCTGCCGTTCTCGACCGACCAGTTCGCGGTCGCCGCGGATCTCGAGCGGACGGGCCTCGGCCGGGCGCTCGATCCCAACCGGGCGCGTCCGGCCGAGATCGGCGACGCGGTCCTCGAGGCTCTCGAGGGACCCGCGGCGGCGAGAGCCGCCGACCTCGGGATGCAGCTCCGTGCGGACCCCGGCCCGCTCCGCGCCCGGCGCTCAGTGATGGCGCTGCTCGCGGGGTCCTGAGCCCGGTCGACCAAGGGGCGCGAGGGTGCGTCGCGCGATCAGCCCGGGCCCTTCAGCCAGCGGCGGATCAAGCCGGAGGCCCAGGCGTAGTGGCTCGACGTCGCTGAGACGGCGTAGGAACCCACCGAGGTCGAGCCCGTCCATCGGTACCGCCTCTTGGTGAACAGGTCCTCGTCCGAGTATCCAGACAGGACGACCATGACGTTGGAGTGGGAGTCCCGAAGCCGATCGCACACGGCATCCCACGGGTCACCGGCGGTGTCCGCGTGGATCCGCTCGTTGAGGCCAGGGGTCTGCGCCCAGGTGAATCCCTCGGCCGGCATCGGTGTCGACGCTTCCCGGATGCCGGCCTGCTCCCAGCGCAGCCACATGCGGTTCCAGGCGTCCAGGTGGGCGAGGATGTCCTTGACCGACCAGGAGTCGCATGCACCCGGCGTCTCACGGGCGGAGGGCGACACGGCCTCGACCGTGACCCACAACCGATCGAACTCCTGTTCGGCGGCCGCCATCAGCTCGGGCTTGGAAGTCGAGCGTCCCACGGGCTCAGCATAGCCACAGGTCAGCACGGTCGCAGGGGGACAGCAGGAGACCGACGACTGCGTGCCTACGGCGCGATTGCCACCGCCAACGCCTCGAGCCACGTGTCGAGCGCCGCCGAGAACGTCGATCCAACCATCCTCGAGTCCGGCTTCGGCAGGCCGCCGGCCGTCAGGGCAGTCCGCAACTCGTCGGTCGAGGCGCGGCCCTCCACTGCTCGCACGGAGTCCGGGGCGCCTTCGACCCGCTCGGCCAGGGCGAGCGCGGCCAGCACGCACCGCCACCGTGAAGCCTCGTCGCGCGCAGATAAGGCACCGGCCGGGAGCCAGGAGCGGAGCGATACCCCCTCTGCGAGGCAGATCCGGTCGGTGTTCCCGATGCGCGCGACCTCAGCGAGTCCCGCAAGGGCCATGTCGGCGATGGCGCCTGCCACAGTGCGCTTGCCGAATCGGGTCCGCGCAGCGAGGTCGGCGACCGAGAGTGGTGCCGCCGCGACGAGGAGCACGGCGAGCACATCGGCGCGCGCATTGACGCCGAAGCCGGCCCGGAGGCGCCAGACCAGCCTCGCCGGGGCGGCGAGGTCGCGGACGACGACGAGGCCGGACCGCGATGCGATGCCGTCCCACGCCCCCGCCGCCCCGCCTGTGCCCGCGAGCGGCCACGGCGGTCCGCCGGCCCGCCGCACGGCCGCCGCGAGCGACGCCGTCTCATCCGCCACGCTGAGCTCATCTGTCACGGTCCGCAGGCGCGCGCTGTTGACCGCCGTCCCGTGGCGGATGCTCCAGGCCATGCAGACCTCGGCGATCCGTGGCTCCAGGGGTCCGAGCCGGGCGGTGGCGGCGAGCAGTGCCTCGAGATCCACGACGGCGATCTCGGCCGGGCCGTCGAGCTGGCCGCCCAGGGCGGTCCACTGGGCTGCCAGCCGGCCGAGCGCGGCCGATCGCAGCCTATCGCCCAGTGTCATCGTCTGCCCCCTCCGCACCGAGTCGTGCCAGGACGGCAGCGAGGAGCTCCCGGGCCACGTCGAGGGCCGCCCGTTCCAGCTCCGGCGGCAGCGCGTCGAGGCGGGCGATGGAGCCGTCGGATCGGCGTTCGCCGAACGACATCGCCGTCCTTCGTCGGGCGCGCGACCGTGCCACGGAGGAGGAGCGCCGCGCCACCAATCATGACGAGGTCGTATGCATACCCGCGAGGGCCGAGCACATCGCCCAGCGCGCGGAGTGCCTCGATCAGCGAGGATCGGTCGAGGTCGGTCATGCGAGCAGTATCATCCGTACAGCGCGCATTTCAAGTTCGCGAAACGCGCAGGTTAAATGCTCTAGCAGATTGATCCCGATAGGCTGGCCGAGCACGGTCATCGTCATCGAGAGCCGCAGGAGTGCCGCGCCTCGACCGCCCTGGCCGGGAAGGGCGGACGCGGCTGCCTTGGCGCGCCCGACAGGTGTTGGGCGCGCGACCAGGCGGGTCGCTTGTCGGGTAGCGGCCCCGGTTCCGTGTCGGATGGCCGGAAACGATCCGCGGTGATCAGCCTCGCGGAAGCTCCGCTGCCGCCGCTTCGTCCAGGAACCAGGTCGCCGTCGCGAGCCGCGCGGCCCGGACCGGCAGCTCGCGGACATCGTCGCCGGTCCAGGCCCGGCCAAGGTTCGCCGCCTTGGACCCACCGGCCGCGATCACCAGCACCGCGCGCGCGGCCGCGACGAGCCGCGGATGCATCGTGACCCGCGCCACATGGGGCTCGATGTGCGTCGGGGCGGGCACGGCGCAGACGAGCGCGTGTTCGTCCCAGACCCCGGATCCCGGGAAGACGGACAGGATGTGCCCGTCGGGGCCAACGCCCAGGATCACGAGGTCGAGCACGGGTGTCCCATCGGCGTCGGCCGGCACGGTGGCCGCAAGCTCAGCCGCGTACCGCGCCGCCGCCCAGGCCGGGCTCTCCCCGAGTGCGATGGCCTCGCCGGCCAGGACCGGGTGCAGGTTGGCGCCCGGGACCGGCATGCCGGCGATCGGCATCACGTTGGATAGCGGGTGGTCCGCAGGCACGAACCGGTCGTCGCCCCACCAGGTGTGGATCCGAGACCAGTCCAGGGTGCCGCGCAGCGGCGCCTGGCGGAGGGCGGCGTAGATCCCGGGCGCCGCGGAGCCGCCGGTCGTCGCCCAGTGCGCGACGCCCCGTGCCTCGACCGCCGCCGCCAGGATCCGCGCGATCTCGGCCGCGGCCGCCTTTGGAACGGAATCGGTGGGCAGCACCACCAGGCGGGGGAGGCTCCCGGTGCGGTTCTCGGGCCCGCTCGCGCGTCCGCTCACGGTGCGACCTCCCCGATGAGCCGGGCGGCCATCCGCGTCGTGGCGACCGTCACCGGATCCCGCCCGCCCGCCTCGATCGCCTCGCCCAGGAGGTCGACATCGGTGCTGCGGCGTGCCCTGAACGTGCGATCCATGGCCTGCACGCCGTCCACCCACGTGTGGACATGGACGTTCTCGGCCTCGGCGGTGACGTCCGCGCGCAGCTCCGAGCCGCGCCGGTCCGCGAGCAGCTCCACGCGCAGCGTGGTCCCGGGGGGCTGCGGCGACGCCAGCGGCCGGATCACGACCGCCACCTCCGACGATGAGCCGCGGACGAGTCGCGCCGCCAGCCCGCGGTGGAGCGGGGGCTTCTCGCCGGCGCGCGGTCGCGCGGAGGACGCAGCCTTCGCGCGTGACTCGACTGGCTCCAGCGGCGCCGCGACCCGCAGGCCGAGTCGCGACGCCAGCCAGGCGACGTGGTAGAGGGGCTTGACCACGTTCGTCGTGCCCGGCTCGCCTGACTCCGAGCCCGTGGCGTAGGCGACGGACACCCGCCGGAGGTGCCCGAGGTAGGGGAGGAACTCGGGAAGATCGAAGACCCCGGCGATCGCCTCGCGCCAGCGCGTCTGCCGGACGAACGCGAAGTCGCGGATCGACAGCCGGTCGTAGCGGTCGAACAGGCCCGCCAGCTGGGCAAGGCGCCCCAGGCCGTCGCCGGTGAACGACGACGCATCCACCACAAGGCGGTCCGTCATCTCCAGCAACGCCGTCGCGGGCAGGGAGCCCAGCGGCGGCTCACCGGGCCACCAGACGGTCACCGGGAGGTCGTGGATGAGCAGCGGGGCGACCAGTGCCGACAGGTGCCGGCCGGTCTCGCCGCCCGCCGTGAGGAAGATCTGCTCGGAGCAGGTCTCGGGCGCGTCGGCGCGCGGGAGCACGCAGTGGGCCTGGATGCGCGCGTCCAGCCAGGGCGGCCCATCGGGGTCCGCGGACAGCACGATCAGCGTGCGCGACGGGTGCCGGCCGGTCAGCCGGGAGATGGTCTCCGCGGACCGCTCGCCGATCTCCGGCCGACGCGCGATGACCACGAGGTTCATCACCGACGTCCGGGCCGCGACGTGCCGCCCGCCCCGCTCGCCCCCTTCCTCGTCGCCGGGGACGACCAGGTCCGGCTGGGCCCAGATCCGGGCCAGCTCCTTCTCGATGTCGCCGATCGTGTGGGCGGTGGACGCCCAGCGCATCGTGGGTTCTCCCGGGACCAGCGCCTCCGCCAGCTCGATCCGTCCACCGGATCCTGCGCTCGCCGCCACCGGGATCAGATCCTCCGCCAGCGGCGCCCGTCGCGGGCGAGCAGGTCGTCGGCGGTCTCGGGGCCCCACGTGCCCGCCTCGTAGTTGGGGAAGTCCGGCGCGGGCATCTCGGCCCAGGCCTCGACGATCGGGTCCACGATGGACCACGCCTCCTCCACCTCGTCGGCGCGGGTGAACAGCGAGGCGTCGCCCAGGAGGGCATCGAGGATCAGCGTCTCGTAGGCATCCGGCGAATCCGCCTGGAACGCGGAACCGTACGTGAAGTCCATCGTCACGTTGCGGACGTCGATGCCCAGGCCCGGGACCTTGGCCCCGAACCGCAGCATGATCCCTTCGTCGGGCTGGATCCGCATCGCGAGCAGGTTGGCCTCGGGCTCGCTGGCGCTGTCCTTGAACAGCTGGTGCGGGACCTCCTTGAACTGGATCGCGATCTCCGTCGCACGCTTGGGGAGCCGCTTGCCCATGCGCAGGTAGAACGGGACGCCGGACCAGCGCCAGTCGTCGATGGTGAACCGGGCGGCGACGTAGGTCTCCGTCTCGGACGCCGGGTCCACCTCGGGCTCCTCGCGGTAGCCCACCACGGGCTTCGCGGACACCCATCCCGGCCCGTACTGGCCTCGGACGACGTCGCGCGTGACCTGCTCGCGGGTGAGCTCGGGGATCGCGCGGATCACCTTGACCTTCTCGTCGCGCAGCGCGTCGGCCTCGAAGGTCGCCGGCGGCTCCATCGCGACCAGGCTGAGCAGCTGGAGCAGGTGGTTCTGGAGGAAGTCCCGGCTGGCGCCGGTCTCCTCGTAGAAGGCGCCGCGGCCCTCGATGCCGATGGACTCGGCCACCGTGATCTGCACGTGGTCGATGTGGCGGCGGTTCCAGATCGGCTCGAAGATCCCGTTGGCGAAGCGGAAGACGAGGAGGTTCCTCACCGTCTCCTTGCCCAGGTAGTGGTCGATGCGGTAGACCTGCCGCTCCCGGAAGACCTTGCCCACCTCCCGGTTGAGCCGGATGGCGGAGTTGAGGTCCCGGCCGAACGGCTTCTCGATGACGACCCGCCGCCAGCCACCCTCGTGGCGCTCGTGGTCGAGGCCGACGCGTCCCAGGCCGGCGACGATCTCCGCGAAGCCCGACGCCTGGCAGGCGAGGTAGAAGATCCGGTTGCCGCGCGTGCCGCGCTCGTCGTCCAGCTGTTCCAGCCGGTCCGAGAGCCCCTGGTAGAGCGCCGGGTCACCGAAGTCGCCCCGGTGGTAGATGATGCGGTCCGCGAGCTCGTCCCACGCCCCGCGGTCCACCGGGAGGACGCGCGAGTGCGCGTCCAGGGAGGCCCTGAGCTCCGCGCGGAAGGCCTCGTCCGTGTACGGACGGCGACCCACGGCAACGATGGTGAACTCGTGGGGCAGCAGGTGCGTCCGCCACAGCTGGTACAGCGCCGGGATCACCTTGCGATGGGCGAGGTCGCCGGTGGCGCCGAACAGGACGAAGGTCGCCGGGTCCGGGACACGCTCGAGGCGGAGGCCCTCGCGGAGCGGGTTCTCGGTCGACCGGCTCGCGGGAGTCTTCCGCCGGGTTTCCGTGGCGAGGCGCAGGTCGCGCATCGTGCGCGGGGCGTCTTTCCTGGCCGGGGCGCCGGCGGGCTTCGCGGGCGCGGTGGGCGCGGTGGGAGCGGTAGGCGCCGCCTTGCGCCCGGCTGTTGCCATCAGCCCTACTCGGTCTTGACCGCGTGGCCGCCGAACTCGTTGCGGAGCGCCGCGAGCACCTTGGCGCCGTAGGAGTCGTCCTGGCGCGACCGGAACCGGGTCAGGAGCGAGAGGGTGATGACCGGCGCCGGGACGTCCTTGTCGATCGCCTCCTGGACCGTCCAGCGGCCCTCGCCGGAGTCCGCAACCCATCCCTTGAGGTTGTCCAGGTCCTGGCCGTTGGCCTTGAACGCGCGGACCATCAGCTCCAGCAGCCACGAGCGGACCACGGAGCCGTGCATCCACATCTCGGAGATCGCGGCGAGGTCCAGCGGATAGTCGCTGGCGTGCATGATCTCGAAGCCCTCGGCGTACGCCTGCATCAGGCCGTACTCGATGCCGTTGTGGACCATCTTCACGTAGTGCCCTGCGCCGGGACCGCCCACGTGCAGATAGCCGCCCTCGGGAGCGAGCGAGAGGAAGACCGGCTCCAGCGGCTTCACGGACGCGTCCTCGCCGCCGACCATCAGGGCGTAGCCCACCTGGAGGCCCCAGATCCCGCCGCTCGTGCCGGCATCCACGTAGCCGATGCCCTTCTCCGCGAGCGCCTTCTGGCGCCGGACGTCGTCGTGGAAGTTGGTGTTGCCGCCGTCGATGATCGTGTCGCCCGGCTCGAGGTGCTCGAGGAGCTCCTCGATCTGGGCCTCGGTGGCATCGCCGGCCGGGACCATGATCCACACCGCGCGTGGCTTCTGGAGCTTCTCGACCAGCTCGGCGATCGAGAAGGCCGCCTCGGCGCCCTCCTTCGCGATGTCCCGCGTCTTCTCGGGCGTCCGGTTGTAGGCCACGATCTCGTGATCGTCGCGAAGCAGGCGGCGAACCATGTTCGCGCCCATCCGGCCGAGGCCGATGAAGCCGATGCGCATGGGAGGTCTCCGTTGGGCGGTCGGGACTGACTACGATGGCGCTGGCTCAAGCATAGGCCCGCATGCTGTCATCCGCCCGTTGCGGATCGGCTCAGGCTGGGGGGAACACGGATGCAGATCGGGCTCCTGACGGTCCGGCGAGCGCTGGTCGCGGGGCTCGTCCTCGCCACCGCAGCCTGCTCGGGTGGAACCGCGGCCGCGGGACGCGTGGTCGTGGTGGGTGAATCCTCTCTGCCGGATGACACGACGGTCCCGTGGATCGCGACGGCGACCAGTCCTCAGGCCAGATGAGCGACCCGCGGTTCGCCCATCCGGCCGAGCTCCACACCATGCGCGGCCTCGAGGTGCCGGCGATCGCTCGCGAGTTGGCCGGCGGCGTCGCACCCGAGCTGGTCTGGCACAACGACCTTGGCGGCCTGACCTTCCTGATCGGCCGGCGGTATCTCAAGTGGAACCCGCGCTCCACCGGGATCGATCTCGAGCGTGAGCGCGTCCGGCTCGATTGGATCTCGGCCCGCCACCCGGCGCCGCGCGTCGTGGACCACGGTGCAGACGACCACGCACAGTGGCTGCTCAGCGAGGCGATCCCGGGCGGATCGGCCGTCGGCGACGAGTGGCGGGCTCGGCGACCCGATGCGATCCGGGCGATCGCCGCCGGGCTTCGCGCCATCCACGCGATCCCCATCGGCGACTTCCCGGTCGGCTGGACGGAGGAGGTCTGGGTGGGGCGGCGTCCGTCCACGCTCGGGGATCGCCCCCGTCGATGACCCGGTGGTGGTGCACGGCGACGCCTGTGCCCCGAACACGCTCATCTCGGAGACGGGGGCCTGGACCGGCCACGTCGACTTCGGCGACCTTGCCGTCGGTGACCGCTGGGCCGATCTCGCGATCGCGTGGCTCAGCCTGGACTGGAACTTCGGTGAGGGGCACCAGCCCGAGCTCTTCGACGCCTACGGCATCGCCCCGGACGAGGAACGGATCTGCTACTACAGGGCGCTGTGGGAGCTCGAGTCCTGACGCTTGGCGCCGTTCGGCCCGTCCTCCGGGGATCGCACCGTTACCGCGTATCCGTGCTCCGCCATCAGTCGTTCGAGCGCCTCGCCCACGACGTCACTCGCCCGGGCGGGTCGATGGAGTGGATGGCCCGCGGCGGACTGTTCGCGGACGGCGACCACGTACTGCTCCACGATCTCGGGCCGGAGGTCGGGCCACAGGCGCTCGCAGATGAACCGCGCCTGCTCCCCGGGCTCCGAGATTCCCTCGCGGTCCATCACCGCCCACAGGCGCAGCTGTGTGATCCATCGCTGCTCTGCCCGGCGCGCGGCGCGTTCACGCGGGCTCTCTGCCAGCTCACGTTCAAGGAGGTCGCGCTCGTACAGGTCAGCTGCCGGCACGGCGGACCGCCTCGTCCAGGAGCGCCGCGACGCCCAACCCCGCGGCATGCCGACGCAGGTAGGCATCGTCGAGCCTGTCCCCGGATGCGACGAGAAGTCGCAGGATGTCGCGGCCCTGGAGCCCGTCCAGGTCACCGTCGGCGAACTCGAGCTTCGCCAGCACCAGGTCCTCGATCGTGGAGACGCGCACGGTTCCCAGGCCCGGATCGTCCACCGCGATGGCTCTCCTGAGGGCATCCGTGCCCCAGGCGTCCGGCTCGCGGATCACGAAGTCGGCCTTGTAGACCTCGCCACGGCTGCGAATTGCGCTGCCCATCCAGCGACGGCCGACATGGAGCAGGGGCGCGACCAGATAGTCGGGTTCGAACGCGGGTCGAAGTTGGCGCTCGTACGCCGCGGGATCGAGATCGAGGACCAGGTCGATGTCGTTCGTTGCCCGGTACGCGATGCCCAGGACGGCCATCGCCTCCGACCCCGTGACGAAGAACCGTACGCCCGCCGACCCGAGCCGCTCGATCACCTCTAAGCGTCCGTCCACGCCGGGGCTACCCGTCCTCGCGGGTGAGCGTCAGGTCGCGGTGGAGGCGCCACGCTCCGTCCGGCCCGCGGTGCCAGCGCTGCGCGAAGCGGCCCCGGGACCGGGCCGTCTCGCCGGCGCCCGGGCCAAACCGTGGGACGAAGGACATCCGCCATGTCCCGGCCGCGTGGGCGACCGCCGGATCGAGCGGGTCCTGCTTCGTCCACTCGACGTCGATCTCGAAGGCGACGGCCTCGAACCGCTCCCGCGCGTAGTGGGCCATGTCGCGCAGGCCCTCGTGGCCCAGGACGTCCGGCCCGGCGCCGTCGATGATGGCGCCGTCCGGCTCGAACAGGTCGCACAGGGTCTCGGCGTCGGCGGTCGCGAGGGCAAGGGCGTAGCGGGCGTTGGCGGCACGGAGCGTGTCGCCCAGGGGGTCGTCGGCAGGCTCGAGCTCCCCGGGCTCCACCCACTCGAGGTCGGGCGCGGAACTCCCGGGTGCCTTGGGGCCCTCGGGTGCCTCGTGGGTCGCCTTGGGGTCGCTCACTCGTCCACCGTCAGTCGGCCGCGCCCATCGAGTCGGCTTCGATCGCGAGGACCTTGTCCACCCGGCGCTGGTGGCGCGGCTCGCCCGAGAACTCGGCGCCGAGGAACGCCATCGCGCACTCGGTCGCGGGCTCGATCCCGATCACCCGCGCTCCGAGCGCCAGCACGTTCATGTCGTCGTGCTCCACGCCCTGGTGCGCGCTGTACGCGTCATGGCACAGGCCGGCCCGCACCCCGCGCATCTTGTTGACCGCGATCGAGGCTCCCACGCCGGAGCCGCAGACGAGGATCCCGCGGTCCGCGTGGCCGGTCTGGATCGCCTGGCCCACGAGCCACGCGAAGTCCGGGTAGTCGTCCTGCGGGTCGGAGCCGTCGCCGCCGAGGTCGATCAGCTCGTGCTCGCCGGCCGTGAGGCCCTCCAGCTTCGCGAGCAGCTCGTCCTTGAACGCCGCACCGGCATGGTCCGCCGCGAACGCGATACGCATGGCAGGGTCCCTCAGTGGTCGCCGTGGGGCGTGTGGAGCGTCGGCTGGCGCCCGCGGAGCCCCTCGCGCACGACGCGCCGCGCGACGTCCGCAACGCGCTCGACCGTGAACCCGAACTCCCGGAGGATCGTGCCGGCGGGTGCGCTGGCGCCGAAGTGGTCGATGCCGATGATCGCCCCCTCGTCACCCGCGTAGCGCTCCCAGCCCAGCGAGATGCCCATCTCGACCGTCACGCGCTTCTTCACGGACGGCGGCAGGACGCTGTCACGGTAGGCCTGGTCCTGGGCCTCGAACCGCTCCCAGCAGGGGAGCGAGACGACGCGGGTGGGGATGCCGTCGGCCTCGAGCGCCTCCGCGGCGCCGTAGGCGAGCGCGAGCTCCGAGCCCGTCGCGATCAGGAGCAGCTCCGGCGCGCCATTCGCGGCATCGCGCAGGACGTACCCGCCCCGGCGCACGCCCTCGCGCGCGAGCTCGGTCGTGCCGGGCAGGGTCGGCAGCTTCTGGCGGGTGAGCGCCAGGGCCACGGGCCCGCTCGTCGCCCCGGAGAGCGACGGCCGCTCGACCGCGAGCGCCCAGGCCGCGGCGGTCTCGTTCGCGTCTCCCGGGCGGACGAACCACAGGTTCGGGATCGCCCGCAGGGCGGCGTAGTGCTCGACCGGCTGGTGGGTGGGGCCGTCCTCGCCGAGGCCCACGGAGTCATGGGTCCAGACGTAGACCACGTGGAGGTTCGACAGCGCCGCGATCCGGACGGAGCCCCGCATGTAGTCGCTGAACGTCATGAAGGTCGCGCAGTAGGGGAGGAACCCGCCGTGATAGGCGATGCCGTTGGCGATGCCGCCCATCGCGTGCTCGCGGACGCCGAACCGGATGTTGCGGCCGGCGTGGGCGGCGTCGAAGTGGTCGTGGCCCAGGGCCTTGACGTCGGTCAGGTTCGACTCCGAGAGGTCGGCGGAACCGCCGAACAGCTCCGGCACCGGGCCTGCCAGCGACTGGATCAGGTCCTGGCTAGCGTTCCGGGTCGCGACCTCGGATCCGGTCTCGTAGACGTTGAGCCCGGCGTCCCAGCCATCGGCCAGGCGCCCGGCCACGCGGCGGCGCAGCTCGGCGGCCTCGGCCGGGAATGCCGCGGCGTAGGCGTCGAGCGCCAGGTTCCATGCCGCCAGCGCGGCCTTGCCCGCGTCCACGGCGCGCAGGAACAGCTCGCCGGCCTCGTCGGGCACGAAGAACGTCTTGTCCGGGTCCCAGCCGTAGGCCTCCTTCGTGAGGCGGACCTCCTCGGGGCCCAGCGGCGCGCCGTGGCTCTTCTGCGAGCCCGCCTTGTTGGGGCTCCCGTAGCCGATGGTCGTGTGGACGGCGATCAGGCTCGGCCGGTCGTCCGCCTTCGCGGCCTCGATGGCCGCGTTGATCGCCGCGACGTCATTGCCGTCGTCGATCCGCTGGGTGTGCCAGCCGTACGCGTCGAAGCGGGCGAGGACGTCCTCGGTGAAGGTCCAGGCGGTGGGCCCGTCGAGCTGGATCCGGTTGTCGTCGTAGAGGGCGATCAGCTTGCCGAGCCCCAGGTGGCCCGCCAGCGACGCGGCCTCGGCCGTGATGCCCTCCTGGAGGTCGCCGTCGGAGCAGATGACGTACGTCCGGTGGTCGATGACCTCGTGGCCGGGCCGGTTGAACTCCCCGCGAGGCGGCGCTCCGCGATGGCCATGCCCACGCCGTTGACGAGGCCCTGGCCCAGCGGGCCGGTGGTGGCCTCGACGCCCGGGGTCATGCCGTACTCGGGGTGACCCGGGGTGATCGACCCCCACTGGCGGAAGCTCTTGAGATCGTCCATGGAGACCGCGTACCCGGTCAGGTGGAGCATCGAGTACAGGAGCATGCTCGCGTGCCCGGCGGAGAGGACGAAGCGGTCCCGGTTCGGCCAGGCGGGGTCCGTGGGCGCGTGGCGGAGGTGCTTCGTCCACAGGGCGAAGGTCATCGGGGCCATGCCCATCGGCGCGCCCGGGTGCCCGGAGTTGGCTTGCTGCACGCCGTCGATGGACAGGGTGCGGATGGTGTCGACGGCAAGCCGCTCGAGCTGGTCCGTGGGCAGGGTCATCGCTGTCTCCGGGTGCGCGGGACGCATTGGCGGGACTGCGGACGCCGGTGGGGCGGCGGGCAGCGCGGCGCGTTCGGCCGCGAGGGGCCATCGTACCGCGCCGGTCCGCCCGGTGGCCCGTCGCCACCCGGTCACCGGCGTATCCTGCCCCACATGCCCAGTCCCTCCGCGCCCAGTCGCAACGCCGCCCCGCGCCGCCCGGCGGCGCCGCCCGTCGCTCCTGCCGTCGTCGTGCTCGGCGACCTCGTGGTCGATGTCGTCCTGGCCCCGGACCGGGACCTGAAGCGCGGCACGGACGTGACGGGCCGGGTGGTGCTGCGCCAGGGCGGATCCGCCGCCAGCACGGCACGCTGGCTGGGCCGCCTCGGAGCCCGGAGCACGCTGGTGTGCGCGATCGGGCGGGATGCCCCCGGGCGTGCCCTGGTCGCCGCGGCGAGCCGTGACGGGGTCACGGTGCGCGCCGTGCGTGTCGCCGGCGCCGCCACCGGCCGGATCGGCGTGCTCGTGGAGCCGGGCGGCGAGCGCTCGTTCGTGACGGAGCGGGGTGCCGCGCTCAGACTTCGCCCGGAGGACCTGCGGCCCGCCTGGTTCGCCGGCGCCGATGCCCTGCACCTGCCCGCCTACTCGCTGCTCGACCAGCCGCTCGGCGAGGCCGGGATGGCGGCCGCGGTTCTCGCCCACCAGCTGGGCGTCCTGGTGTCGGTGGACCTCTCGTCGTCCGCCCCGCTGCTCGCGAAGGGGCGCCAGACCGCCCTGTCACTGATCCTGAGCGCCGCGCCGGACGTCCTGTTCGCAACGAGGGACGAGTCGCGGGCGCTCGTGGGCGGGAAGCACGAGGACCAGCTGCTGGACCTGTCGCCGATCGCGGTGATCAAGCGGGGACGCAAGGGCGCGGTCGTCCTCGCCCGTGACGGCCGGAAGCGTCTCCGCTTCGAGGTCGCCACCCGGCCCATCGACGCGGCCGACACCACCGGTGCGGGCGATGCCTTCGACGCGGGCTTTCTCGCCGGCTGGATCGAGGCCCGCCACAAGGGCCTCACGTTCGCGGCCGCCCTCCGGCGCGGCGCGGTCGTCGGCAACCGCACGGCCCACCGCCACCTCTCCAACCCGCCCGGGGAGCTCGTCCTGGGCTGAGCGTCAGCCTTCGGCCTTGGGCTCGACGTGCTTCCAGCGCATCCAGGGCGCGGAATTGAAGAAGCTGGTGACCACCGAACCCGGGCTGACCAGCGCGTCCGCCGCCGCCAGCAGCTCGTCCGGCAGGCGCAGCTCGGCCGCGGGCAGCGCCGACAGCGCCTGGGCCACGGTCTTGGGGCCGATGATGGCCGAGGTGATGCCCGGCTGCGCGATGACCCAGGCGTAGGCGGCCTGCGCCGGGTCCAGGCCGTGCTCGCGCGCCAGGGCGGCGAAGGCGTTGCCCGCGCGGATGCCGGCATCGGTGACCCGTTCGGCATAGATGCCCCCGCGCACGGCTGCGCGGGTGTCGGCAGCGCGGCCCTCCGCGTACCGCCCGGCCAGCATGCCCATCGCCAGCGGCGACCAGCACATCACGCCCACGCCGTGCGCCTGGCAGGCCGGCACAAGCTCGTTCTCGATGCGGCGGTCGAGCAGGTTGTACGGCGACTGCTCGCTGACGATGGCGGCCAGGCCAAGGCGCTGCGAGGTCATCACCGAGGTGGCCACGTGCCAGCCCGGCGCCGTCGACGAGCCGAGGTAGCGCACCTTGCCGGCGCGTACCAGGTCGTCCAGCGCGCGCAGGGTCTCCTCCAGCGGCACGTCCATGTCGGGCCGGTGCGACTGGTAGAGGTCGATGTGGTCACGACCCAGGCGCCGCAGCGAACCCTCGCAGGCGCGGATGATGGCCTGGCGCGAGTTGCCGCGGTCGTGCAGGCCGGGGCCGAAGGGGTAGTAGAACTTGGTCGCCACCAGCACGTCGTCGCGACCCAGCTTGCGAAGCGTGGCGCCGATCAGCTCCTCGGCGGCACCCCCGGCGTAGGAGTTGGCGGTGTCGATCAGGTTCACCCCGGCGTCCAGCGCGCTGGCGATGATCCGCTCGGACTCCGCGGCCGGCGTGGGGTTGGTGAAGTTGTCGGTTCCGAGGACCAGCGTCGAGACGCGCAGCCCGCTGGCACCCAGGGCGCGGTACTGCATCAGCCGGCCGACCAGCCGCCGTCCACCGGCACCAGCGCGCCGGTCATGTAGCTGGCGGCGTCGGAGCACAGGAAGACCACCACCCGGCCGATCTCGTCCGGTTGCGCCAGCCGGCCATTGGGCACCACGCGGTCGGCCATGTCGGCCAGCTGCTCGTCGGTCAACGGCACGGCGCGCCCGGCACCGCGCAGCATCGGCGTGTCGACCTCGCCCGGGCAGACCGCGTTGACGCGGATGCCCTCGCGCGCGTGGTCGAGCGCGAGTGAGCGTGTCAGGTTGTGCACGGCGCCCTTGGCGGTGGCGTAGGCCACGTGGCCCTTGCCGCCGGCGCCGCCCCAGATCGAACCGAAGTTGACGATGGCGCCCGAGCCCTGCGCTCGCATCGGCCCGATGGCGGCCCGGCACATGAAGAACGTGCCGTCGACGTTGACCCGCATCTGCCGGTACCAGGCGTCGTTGGTGGTGGCGGGCGCGTCGGCGCGGACGATCACGCCGGCGGCGTTGACCAGGATGTCCAGGCGGCCGTGGCGGCTGACGGTCTCGGCGACCGTCGCGTCGCAGAAGGCCGGGTCGGACACGTCGCCCGTGAACGCGACGGCCGGGTGCTCGGCGATGTCAGCGCCCAGCACGATGGCCCCGGCTTCGGCGAGCAGCTGGGCGGTGGCCGCGCCCATCCCGGACGCGGCCCCGGTGACAATCGCGATCCGGCCCTCGAGCGTCATGCCGGCGAGCATAGCCCAGGGCCGTCCCGCCCAGGCCGCGAGCCGGTCACGGGCCGGTCGTGCGGAGGCCTGGCGGCTGGGCGACCGCGGCGGTCCTTGACGGCTGCGAGCGGTGCGCCAACATGTGGGCATGCCCGACGCGCCCGACAACAAGCCCCTCGTCCACCGCCGCGGCCCGGATGGCCGGATGCAGGTCGGACCCGACTGGGAGACGTTGATCGACCGCCAGATCCGCGAGGCCATGGAGGACGGGCAGTTCGACAACCTGCCGCACCAGGGGGAACCGCTCCCGAACGACGACAACCCCTACGCCGGCGAGCTGGGACTCGCGTTCCACGTGCTCCGGAACGCCGGGGTGGCGCCGCCGTGGATCGAGGCCGACAAGGAGGTCCGCGAGCTGCTCGGGCGACGCGACGCGATCCTGGCGCGCGCCGCCGCGGGACCCTCGCCGTCAGCCCTCGCCCGAAGCCGCGACCGGGCCGCGCTCGAGGAGCTCGTGCCCCGCATCAACGCGTCCATCGCGCGGGTCAACGCCCAGGCGCCGACGGATCGCCAGCAGCGCCGCCCGCTGGCGCTCGCCGACGAGCTCGCCCGCTACGACGAGGCCTGCCGCCGATAGGCGACACGGACGCGCCCCGCCGGACTCCCGTCCCCGGGGGCCTCTACGATTTCAGGTGATCGTCGAACCAGGCGAGCATCCGGGTCATCCGGTCGATCCGGCGGTCGATGCGGCCCGTCGCCTGGATCCCGTGGTACTCCTCGGGGTAGATCACGTACTCGACCTCGCGGCGGAGCCAGCGAAGCGCGGCGAAGTACTGCTCGTTGTCGGCGGTCGGGCAGCGGCGATCCGCCTCGGACTGGAGCATGAGCAGGGGCGTCCGCACGTTGGCAACGTTGCGCAGCGGCGACTGGCGCCACAGCTGCGCGGCGCCCTCCGGGGTGGTCGCGTCGCCCATGCGCGCGGCGCGGCAGTACTCAGGCCCGCTGTCGCTGTGGGCCCAGGCCGAGACCTGGTTGGTCACGCCGTTCTCGGAGACGGCCGCCCTGAACCGGTCCGTCGTGCCCACGAGCCAGTTGACCATGAACCCGCCGTACGAGAGGCCCAGCGCCCCCAGCCGCTCCGGGTCCGCCAGGCCGAGCCGCACGACATGGTCCAGCGCCGCGTGCACGTCCTCGGCGTCCGGGCCACCCCAGTCGCCGAGCTGCGGCGTGATCCACTCCGCCTCCGTACGAGCAGGAGCCGCGGATGTTGGGCAGCACCACGCGGTAGCCGCGGGCGCACAGCAGCACGACCTCCAGCGATCGGGGCCGGCGACCATGCCCCCAGGGGTCCGCCGTGGACGTCCACGACGGTCGGCAGGGCCTCGTCGTCGGAGGCGCCGGCCGGTGAGGCGATCCAGGTCTCGATCGGGCCGCCGGGCCCCGGCACGTCCATGCAGCGCATCCGGGGCCAGGCAAGGCCGTCGATCCAGGCGGAGCCCATCGTGGTCAGGGGACGCAGCTCGCCCGCGGGATCCACGACGCACAGCTCCGGCGGGCGCGCGCCGACCGTGGCGGTGACCGTGACGCGGCCGCCGCCGACGCCGAGCGTGTGCGCCATCACGTCACCGTGGGCCAGGCGCTGCGGATCACCCGCCGGGCCTCCCGTGGCGGGGTCCACGGGGAACCGCCACGGATGGGTGCGTCCGCGGTCAGACACCAGCGCCACCACGCCGTCGGGTCCGTCCCAGGCCGGGCCTGGCGACTGCTCGCCCTGCCAGCCCGTCAGGTCCGTGTCGGCCCAGTTGCCGACCGGGCGATCGAGGTCGGGTGCGAGCGCGACCGCCGGCGTGCGGCCGTCGGCCGGCCCGACGAACAGGGTGGGCGACAGGTCGTCGAAGTAGTCGGGATCGTCCACCCCCACGCCGGCGATCCACCGGCCGTCCGGGGAGTACGCCGGCCGGGCCACGGGTCCCGCGAGCGCGAGGATCTCCCGGGGCTCGGACACGGGGCCGATGCCGGTGCCGGTGCCGGAGCCGGAGCGCCGCCGCGCCGCCGCGGCCGCACCGTCCGGGACATCGACCTCCCAGATCGACGTGCGCGGGTGGAGGTCGGCGTCCTCCCGGGGGTCCGCGACGATCGCGATGGCTCGTCCGTCCGGCCGCCACGCAAACGCGTCCACCCCGCAGGCCAGCGACGTCAGGTTGCGCGGCACGGCCCCCTCGACAGCCTCCACCACGAACAGCTGCCGGCGCCGGTCCAGGTACCCGGTCTCGTCCCAGCGGTAGTCGAGGGTCGTCACCCGGCGGGCTCGCGGTTCCGTGGCGTCCTTGTCGCCGGGCTTGGGCACGGGGCCGACGATGAAGCGCTGCGGGTCCATCCGCGCGCGGAAGGCGATCTGCCCGCCATCGGGCGACCACGCGATGTCCACGGCCGACAGCTCCCCGAGCGCCGGGCTCACGGACTCGCCACCGCGCAGGTCGAGGATCCGGATGTCCTTGCGATCGACGTCGGGCGTGCAGCGCGTGAACGCGACGCGTGTCCCGTCCGGCGCGATGCGCGGCTCCATGTCGCGGACGGTCCCGGTCGTCAACCGGCGCGGCTCGGCTCCATCGACGTCCAGGGGCACGAGCCACAGGTGCGAGACGTACTCCTCGCCCTCGAGTGACCGGCGGGTCACGATGGCGAAGGAGCCGTCCGGGGCGAGGTCGTGCTCCTCGAGGACGACCTGCTGGCGGAGGGTTTCGGGGGTGGGGAGCCGGGGTGTCCGGCGACGCATCGTGGGCATGGTGCGAGCCTAGGGTCTCGGAGGCGCCCGCGCACGCGCTGTATCACCCGACGTACCCTGACCGCATGATCACACCCGACCGCCTGGCCATCGCGCCCGAGGTGGCCGACGCGCTTCGCGACGGCACCCCGGTCGTCGCCCTCGAATCCACGCTCATCAGCCACGGGCTGCCCTACCCGCAGAACGTGGAGGTTGCCACCGCGTCCGAGGCCGCCGTCCGGTCCTCGGGTGCCGTGCCGGCGACGGTCGCGCTCAATGGGGGCCGGCTCCTCGTCGGACTCTCCGGGGCTGACCTGGAGGCCCTGGCGACCGCGCCGAAGGGCAGCGTGCGCAAGGTCTCGCGACCCAACCTCGGACTGGCGATCGCGTCCGGCGAGTGGGGCGCGACCACCGTTGCGGCGACGATGATCGCGGCCGATGCGGCGGGAATCCGGGTGTTCGCGACCGGCGGCATCGGTGGCGTGCACCGCGGGGCCCTCGGCGGGGGCACCCACGGCGGCCACGCCTCCTTCGACATCTCGGCCGACCTCGACGAGCTGGCCCGGACGCCGGTTGCCGTCGTGTGCGCGGGCCCCAAGGCGATCCTGGACGTGCCGCTGACGCTCGAGTACCTCGAGACGCGCGGCGTCCCGGTCGTCTCCGTGGGGATCGACGAGGTCCCCGGGTTCTACTCGCGGCTGTCGGGGATCCCGGCGCCCAGCCACGTCCCGGACGTCGCGGCCGCGGCCGCCGTGATCCGCGCCCACGGGGCGATGGGCCTGACCTCCGGGCTCGTGATCTGCAACCCCGTCCCGGAGGCGGACGCGCTTCCGCTGGACATCGCCCGGGCGGCGATCGAGCAGGCGATCCGCGAGGCGGACGAGGCCGGGATCGCGGGTGCCGCCGTGACGCCCTGGCTCCTGGCCCGCGTCGCCGAGATCACGGGCGGTGCCTCGGTCAAGGCGAACATCTCGCTGATCACCAACAACGCGCGGGTCGCCGGGCTGCTGGCGGGTGCCCTCGCGGGCTGATCCGGGGCCTGACGCGGGCCTCGAGCGGCTCTACGGTTCGGTCCCCCGCCAATCGGGGCACGCCACGCTCTGCTCTGTTCGGTGGGGCCCGCTGTACCGAACGCAGACGGGCGCGCCACGGCACGTCCGTTCGGGGAGCGGACCGCTGAACCGTTGGGCGGCCGGATGCCGGAAGCTGGGAACTGGCGCAGGTCCGCGGTGCGGGGCGCAGCCTCGCGTGACCCGGCCGGTCAGGCTGCGGCCGGCTCCAGCGCCGGGGTCTCGGCCTCGCGCTCCGCGCGTCGGACGGCACGCTCCTTGCGCACGGTCACGGCGACCAGGACGATCCACAGCGCGAGCAGGCCGCCCAGGGTGACGAGCAGCGACTTGTCAAGCCGTGCTGGCCGATTCGGTTTGATGGCAGACGCATCGGTGTTAGATCGGCATCTTCCATTGACCCGTCAGCGAGTGGTACGCTGCAGACCCCCTCAGGCACGTCCCGAGAGACCTCCATGTCCGCCGAGCAGACCCACAGCAGCTCCACATTGCCGCCCGCGATCTCCGTGACCGGGCTCCGCCGTGTCTACGACATGAAGCCGGAGCCCGTGGTCGCGCTCGCCGGGGTGGACCTCGAGGTGGCGCCGGGCGAGTTCTTCGGCCTCCTCGGCCCCAACGGCGCCGGCAAGACCACGCTGATCAAGATCCTCACGACCTTGCTCCTGCCGAGCGAAGGCAGCGCGAGCATCTTCGGCTTCGACGTGGCGACCGAGACGAAGCGGATCCGCCGGATCATGAACATGGTCGCGGGCGGGGAGCAGTCGGGCTACGGGATCCTGACCGTCCGCGAGCAGCTCTGGATGTTCAGCCAGTTCTACGGCCTGGCCGGCAAGGAGGGCTGGACGCGCGTTGACCAGCTGATCGAGGCCGTCGGTCTCGGCGACCAGCGCCTCCAGCGGGTGAGCACGCTGTCCACCGGTCAACGCCAGAAGATGAACATGGCCCGTGGCCTCCTCAACGACCCGTGGATCCTGTTCCTGGACGAACCGACGCTGGGCCTCGACGTGGCCGCGGCTCGCGGCATCCGGGACCTCGTCCTCCAGTGGAAGGCCGCCGTTCCCGGGCGGACCGTGCTGCTCACCACGCACTACATGGCCGAGGCGGACGAGCTGTGCGAGCGCATCGCCATCGTCGATCACGGCCGGATCCTGGCCATCGGCACCCCGGACGAGCTCAAGCGTCGCGTCCAGCGCGAGTCCATCTTCCGGCTGGAGCTGGACCACCTCGATGGGGGAGCGCCGTCACTTGCGCGGCTGCCGGGTGTTGTCTCGGCCGCCCTGGCCGCCGACACGGACCCCGAGAGCCAGCGCGTGGCCGTCAATCTGGTGCTCGAGGAGGACGGCGCGCTGGGCGCCGTCGTCACCGCCCTTGCCGGCCTGGGCTCCCAGATCCTGGCCCTGCGCAAGTCGGAACCCACCCTCGAGGACGTGTTCGTGGAGCTCGTGGGACGGGGCTTCGCCGACGAGCCAGCGTCCGGAGCCCCCGAGACCGCGCCGAGGGACCGCGAGCCCAACGAGCCCCCCGAGCTCGGCGAGTGACCATGCCCACGAGCCCGAACGTGACTGATCCGATCGACATCTTCGCGCGCTCGCGCGGGGGGACGGACCCCCGGACCGCCTCGGACTGGACGCGCCGCCAGGTGGCCTCCAACAACCTGCGCGCGCTCGCCGGACGTGCCTATCCGCGCGTGCGTGGCATGACCCGCGAGCCGTCGTGGCTGTTCTTCGAGATCCTGCTGCCGTTCCTGACCACGTCGGCGTTCGTGCTCGTCTACCGCGCGCTCGAGGCGCCGGAGGCCTACGTCGGCTTCGTCGTGCTGGGTGGGGCCTTGTCGGCGTTCTGGCTCAACGTCGTCTGGATGATGGCCGGGCAGCTCTACTGGGAGAAGAGCCAGGGCAACCTCGAGCTCTACTTCGCCGCGCCGATGAACCTGATGGCCGTGCTGCTGGGCATGGCCGTGGGCGGCCTCGTGATGAGCTCGCTCCGCGCGGCCGCGGTCCTCGTGATCTCGGCGCTCGTGTTCAACGTGACGTTCGAAGTCCAGCAGTGGGGCCTCGTGATCGTCGTCTTCCTGCTCACGATGTCGGCCCTGTACGGCCTGGGGATGGCGCTCGCCAGCCTGTTCCTGCTCTGGGGCCGCGAGGCATTCCACATGACCAACGTCCTCATCGAGCCCGTGTACTTCGTGTCCGGCCTCAACTTTCCGGTCGGCCGCCTCGGGGCCCTGGGGGCGATCGCGATCGCGACGATCCCGTTTGCCGTAGGCCTGGACGCCATGCGCCAGCTGGTCTTCGCCGGCCAGCCGTATATCACCGGCACGCCGTCGCCCGAGGTGGAGGCGCTGATCCTGCTGGCCATGACGGTGGTGTTCTCGCTCCTTGCCCGCGTGATGATCCGGCGCATCGAGCGGATGGCCCGTTCCCGCGGCAGCCTCTCGATCCGCTGGCAATGAGCGTCCAGCCCGCCGGCATGACCGGCTTCGATCCGGTCCGCGCCGAGGGTGGCGGCCTGGCCGACACGGCCCGCAGCCTGCAGACGTCGATGCTCCTGGGGTGGCGGGTGGAGTCCAACTGGACCGATCCCACGCTGTTCCTCATCTACACCGTCGCGCGGCCCGTGTTCTCGCTGCTGCTGCTGGTCGTGATGATCCAGATCATCGGCGGGGCGGCGAGCGAGGAGGCGCGGACCTTTGTCGTCCTGGGCAGCGCGCTGTGGGCGATGCTCGTGGCGGGCATCGCGGGTCCCGCCTGGTCCGTCCTCGAGGACCGGGAGCGCTACCGGATGCTCAAGTACCTCTACGTGAGCCCGGCGACGTTCCTCGTCCTGCTCGTGGGCCGTGGCGGCGCCCGACTGGCCACCGGCGCCATGGGCACCGTCGTCGCCCTCGTGTTCGCGGTCATCGTGCTCGGGCTGCGGGTGGACCTCGCGGCGGTCGACTGGCCCCTGCTCGTGGCGTCGCTCCTGTTGGGCGTCGTGCCGATCATCGCCCTCGGCGTTGCTAGCGGCGGTCTGCCTCCAGACGCGCCGGAAGCTGGTCCTACCCGGATGCATTCGCCGGCGCGCTGTCCCTGATCAGCGGCGTGGTCTTCCCGCTCGCCGTGCTGCCCTATCCCGTCCAGGCCCTGGGCCTGGTCAACCCGATCACCTGGTGGCTGGCCGCGGTGCGCCTCGCGGTGGTCCCGGATGGCCCGTCCTCCATCGGCGGCGACGGCTCCCTGTGGACCGCTGTCACCGGAACCGCTGCGCCGGACGCAACGACGGTCCTGTGCGCCTTGTTCGTGACCGGGTGGCTGGTTACACTCGCGGCGATCGCGATCTTCCGATCGAGTGAACGACGTGCCCGCGAACTGGGCCTGCTCGACCGGACCACCGGCTCGTAGCCATCCGATCCGGGGCAAGCCCCCGTGGGGCCTGGGACGCCGCAACGAGGGAGCAGACATGCGGATCTACGAGGGAAGTCCCCGCCAGGACTTCGAAGAGGTCTTCCGCTCGATCGGTGCCTTCCTGGACAGCCATGGCATGCGGGACATCCTGCTGCTGGAAGTGCCGGACGGGTTCATCGTCCAGGGCCTGGCGGCGGCCGGGACCTCGACCTCGGCCTGGTCGGACACCGTGGGCATCGTGGCCAAGGAGACGCTGTCCTTCCTCGACGAGGACATCGCCAAGTTCATGGAGGAGGCCGCCCAGCGGCGCGGGTCAGCCGAGGCCGCCGGCGCGGTTGAGCCGGTTGCCGGTCCCCACGAGCAGGCGCTTCGCGTCATCGGCCACTGGATCGACCAGCAGAAGCCCAAGGACACCTTCCTGTTCGAGCAGGATGGGGCCTACGTGGTCCGCCTCAACATGGGCGGCCAGGCGGGCGTCCACCACGAGCTCGCGGAGTTCACGCGCGACGACGTGGAGGGCCTCGTCGCCCAGGCCCCGGCGCTCCGCAACAAGCCGTCCGACCCCGCCGGCTGAGCGCCTGGGGGTCGCCCGGCCCGTGACACGCCGCCGCATCGGGGGCACAATCAGGCCGATCGACGTCGTAACGAAGGAGGCCCAGGCCGATGAAAGCACTGAAGACCGTTGCCGTCGCGCTGGGGGTCACCCTCGGCGCCTTGATCGTGATCCCGCTCGTGGTGCTCTCCGGGCTGTTCATCTGGCTCAAGCTCACCGAAGAGGACGACGAGGAGGCCCTCGAGCTCGAGCAGGAAGGCGCCTGATCGACGCCCCTCCGCCGGGGGACCCCGAGTCCGCCGGCCCCCGAGCTCCCGACTCGACGCCCGCCGGCCCGGCGGGCGTTTCCGTGTCTGGGTCAGACGCGCCGCGCGCGCCGTCGTCCGGGTCCGCTTCCGTGGGCCGATCCCCCGCGGGCCGTCCGCCCACGAGTGCGGCGCGTGCGCGTGAGCGCCGCCTCGCCGAGCTGGGCGTCCTCGCGACCGTCGTCATCTGGTCGGCCAACTTCGTCGTCGCCAAGGCGGCCGTCGAGACGCTCGGTCCCCTCACGTTCACGTCCCTCCGCTACATCGTGGCGACCGCCACCCTGTTCCTGCTCGTCCGCTGGCGGCTGGGTCCGGTGCGGCCGCCGCGAGGCGTGGCCCTGACGCTCATCGGGCTGGGGATGCTGGGGTTCGGCGGGTACCAGCTCCTGTGGAGCATCGGGCTGACCCAGATCACCGCCGGCGACTCCGCCCTGATCGTTGCCGTGTCGCCGGTCCTCACCGTGCTGCTCGCGGGGATCGTGGGCATGGACCGGCTCACCCCGCCGAAGCTCCTCGGCGCGCTGATCGCGTTTGCGGGCGTCGCCGTCGTCGTGACGGCCGGCCAGGAGCTGTCGCTGGGCGAGTCGCTCGTGGGCGAGCTGCTCACCCTGGGGGCGGCGGTCCTGTGGGCGGTCTACACGATCGCCGGCACCCGGATGCTGCGCCAGGTGGACCCGCTCCAGGCGACCGCGTGGGCGGTGCTCGGCGGGACCCTGTTCCTGCTGCCGTTCGGGGCGTACGAGATCGCGAACTCGCCGGCGCCCGACGTGACCCCGGCCGCGGTGCTCGGGATCGTCTACTCGGGGGCGTTCGCAGCCGCCATCGCCAACGTCCTGGTGTTCAACGCGATCCGCCTGGTGGGCCCGTCGCGCGTGACCGTGTCCCAGTTCCTGGTGCCCTTCGGCGCGGTGGTGCTGGGGGCGATCGTCCTGGCGGAGCCGGTGGGGATCGCCCAGGTGGCCGGTGGCGCGGTGATCGTGTTCGGGGTGTGGCTGACGCGGCGACGCACGGTGGTGCCGGGCGTGGTGCGGGCGAGGATCCGAGGGGCCTGAGGGCGCTCCTGGGCGCCTACTTCGATCGGAGCAGGGTGAGCACCGCGAGGACCCGGCGATGCTGGTCCGGCGCCTCGTCCAGGCCGAGCTTGCCGAAGATCTGGGACATGTGCGTCTCCACCGTCCGCTCGGCCATGCCCAGGCGTTCCGCGATCCCCTTGTTCGACAGGCCCTCGGCGACGAGTGCCAGGACCTCGCGCTCTCGGGGCGTCAGCGACTCGAGAGGGTCGACCCGTCGCTTGCGCTGCATGAGTCGGGTCACGATCGTCGGGTCCAGCACGACCTCGCCCTCCGTGATCCGCCGGAGCGCATCGAGCAGCACCGCGTGATGGAACACCCGCTGCTTGAGGAGGTAGCCGACCTTCTCCACGTGGCCAGCCAGCAGCTGCATCGCGTAGCGGGGTTCCACGTACTGCGAGAGCAGGAGGACGCTCACATCCGGGTAGTTCGCCCGGATCTGCGTAGCCGCGACGAGGCCCTCGTCCGTGTGTGTCGGCGGCATCCGGATGTCGAGCACGACGGCATCGGGGACCACGCGCCCGACCAGGTCGAACAGCGTGACGGCGTCCTCGACCTCCGCGACGACCTCGACGCCGGCATCGGTGAGCAGGCGGACGATGCCGGCCCGGGTGACCAGCAGGTCGTCGACGACGATCACGCGCATGGCAGCTCCACGTGCAGCCGGGTCATCCGGTCGTCGGCGCGCCGAGTCGTCAGCGAACCGCCGATGGCACCCACCCGGTCCTCCAGCGAGGTCAGGTCCGGCACCAATGATGCGCCCTCGATCTCCAGGTCCACCTCCAGTTGCCCGCCCTTGAGCCTCACGCGCGCCGACACGCCCGCGGCGTCGAGTCAGTCGGCCGCGACCACGGTGCTGGCGACGACCCGCCACGCCGTGGCCTCCACCTCGGGCGGGAACCGGACGCCCGCCGGCGCGTGGATCTCGACCGGGATCCCTGCCTCGTCCGCCAGTGTCTCGAGGGCCGGCAGCAGACCTGCTTCGGTAAGCGTCGCCGGATGGATCCCACGTGCCAGCCGTCGCAGCGACGCGATGGCGTCATCCGCCTCCGCGATGGCAGCCGTGAGGCTTTCGGCAGCCTGCACATCGCCTGTTTCCATGGCGCGGGCACGCGCGAGGCTCAGCTCATGGAGGACCCCGAGCATCCGGTGCTGCGCCCCGTCGTGAAGGTCGCGCTCGAGTGAGTGCCGTGTCGTGTCGCCGGCCTCGACGATCCGCGCCCGCGATGCCCGGAGCTCCAGGATCTCGTGGCGGACCGCGGCCAGCAGGCGCTCGTTGGACGCCGGCAGCCGCACGGCGTCGCCCAAGTCGTCCGCGAGCGGCACCGTCGGCCTGTCGCCGCGTCCGACGGCCACAGCCACGACCCGGCCGCCATTCCCGATCGGCGTGCCATGCGTGTCGGGTCGCGTGGACGGGTCAGGGACCATTGCGCCGCCCGTGTCCACGTAGCCAGCGCCATCGGGGAGCGGGAAGACCAGCTCCAGCCCAGGGTCGCCCAGCGCCGTTGCGAGGGCAGCGCGCAGAGATCCGCCGCCCGGCAGCGGCGAGAGGTCGTTGGCGATGCGGCGTACGGCGAGCAGCGTCCGGCGCCCGTCGAGAAGCCACCAGGCCAGCCCGAGACCGAGCAGCGATGCGGCGACAGCGCGGGCGAGGAACAGAGTCACCATGACGTCGCCGAGTGGCGGGAGCACGGTGGACGGCCGCGTGGACGCCGCGGCCGAGACAGCCCAGGCGATCCCGACCAGCGCGGCGGGCAGCAGAGTGCGCCCCGTCCGTCGTCTCGCCACGGTCGTTGAGCGCACGTACCGTGCCGCCGCCCAGGCGGCCAGCCCCACCCCGGCGACAATCGTCACGAGCTGGCCAATCGTGGCGAGCCTCCGGGCGAGGCCTTGGTCCGCCAAGGGTCCACCATGGCCGGATCGCACAGGGCAACACACCGAGGCTCGTTCCACGGGACATACGCTGCGAGCCATGCGATCGCCAACGTGCCAGTGATCAGGTAGAGGAGCGCGATCATGCGCCGGGCGAGGCGCGTGCCGTCGACCCCGTGCGTGTGTGCCACCAGGTGGACAAGGAGCGGGAAGACCATCAGCGACGCGACAGCACCCGCGGAGCGGATGACGGGAGCCAGTCCAACGACGCCCGCCAGGTCTGCCCCGAACCAGCAGGCGCCCGCCGCGATCGCCAGCAGCGCGAGGCGCCGCCGACGGCACCCAGCCGAGCGAGCCGGCGGCGAGCAGCAGGCCTCCAGCCACCAGGTTGGCGAGGATAGCGCCTGGGACACGTCCGCGTAACTGGTGATGCCCGGACCGGGACGCAGGATGACGGTCGCCACCAGCACGAGGTATGCGCCGGCGAGGAGCGGGACGGCGGCCGCGCTGGGACCAGTCCTGGCCGGTAGCCACCCGGGACGCTGCATCTGTAGAGTCTGCCAGCGAGCGACGCGTATGCAACTGCGGTCAGCACGCAGATCGATCACGAATTCTCGCCGTGCGGGCATCGATGGCGGCGCACGCAGGGACCGGGAGCATGGGACCGGATCAAGCCACACGAGAAGGAGACCCGATGATCCGATCCAGAGCGTCCCTGGTCCAAACGACGCTGACAGTCCTGGCCGCAGGCGCAATCGCCGCATGTTCGGCGGGTTCGCCGGTAGCGCCGGCCTCCCCGGCGAATGGTGCCATCGCCTCCGCCGCACTGAACGAGGCAGCCGCAGGTGCCGCGATCACCCTCCGGCTCGCAACGCCGGAGAGCCGCGACCTACCCAGCCAGCCGTACCTGGACCGCTTCGCGTCCGAGGTCGCCAAAGCCTCCAACGGCTCGATGGCCGTCGACGTGATCTACCACGCGGGTGGGCATGCCGGTGACCTTGAGCAGCAGGTTGCAGCTGATGTGATCGCCGGCGCCGTGGATATGGCGGTCGTCCCCGTGCGTTCGTGGAGCGATGTGGGCGTCACGAGCCTCCATGCGCTCGGCACGCCATTCCTGATCGACAACGATGCCCTGCTGACCGCCGTCACGACCGACGACGCCCTGGTGCAGCCGCTGCTTGCAGGAATGGCCGAGCAGGGCTTGGTCGGTCTCGCAGTCTGGCCGGAGGGCCTCCGCCATCCCTTCGCGTTCGATCAGAACGGGGAGCCTCTGGTGAGCCCCGCCGCTTCAAGGGACAGAAGATCGCGGCACTGCCGACCAAGGCGCAGCGCGAGGTCATTGAGACGCTCGGGGCGACGCTCCGTCGATACTATGGACCGCGATGCCGGGCTCGTCGATTGGTCGCTCCGCGGTCGCGAGGGCGGCCTGTTGGCATCGACGCTCAACAGCTTCCCGACGACCACCGCCGACGTGACGCTGTATCACAAGATCGAGCTGATGGTGATCGAGGACGCGAGCTGGAGCCGCCTCTCACCGGCACAGCAGGCCATCGTCAAGGCAGCTGCCATCACCGCCCGAGATCAGGCCGTCGAGGAGCACCCGTCGAGCGCCGACCTGGCGAAGAAGTACTGCGCCATCGGCGGCACGTAGTCCTGGCTGGGCCGGCGAACGTTGCCAAATTCATGGATGCCGTCAAGCCGATCTACGACCGGCTCGAGAGCGACCCGGTCACGTCGACGGCCCTCGACGCGATCCGCGCGCTGAAGACTGCCACGACATCGTCTGACCCTACGATGGGGTGCTAGCCGTCCGTCTCCGCGATCGCCACCATCCCGCCCGTGGAGCCCGGCCCGGAGATCGGCATGGTCCCGGACAGTACCTACATGCAGCCGCCCATGTCGATGGACGATCTCCTGACCAAGGGCCTGGACGAGCGGAATGCGCGCAACAACGCCGGCACGTGGTCGATGGTCGTCAACGGATCGACCTTGTCTGGACGCTCAAGCACTCCTCCGGCCAGTCGAGACCTGCTCCATCACGCTCACGAACCTCGGCGACCGGATCCGCTGGACGCCGAACGAGGAGTGCGACGGACCCTGGGTGGAGTTCCGTTGGACCCTGGACGCGACCAGCTGACCGTGGCAACCGTCAACGAGGCGACGGGTAGCCTGTCCGAGCTCGTGGCCTACAACGGGATCACGGCGGCCCTTGGACCAAGACGGAGTGACCTGATCCTCGGTCAGGCCTGAAACGCCTCGCGGCTCACCTGGATGGTGACCGCGAGGCGCGTTCCCATGCCCGGCTCGGACGCGAGGTCCAAGGTGCCGTCGAGTGCCTCCACTCGGTCCCGCGGCCGCGCATCCCGGTGCCCTCGTCGAGGTCCGCACCCCCGACGCCGTCGTCCTCGACGACCGCTGCTACGGCCGTGCCATCGAGCGAGACCCAGAGCCAGACCCGCGACGCGCGAGCGTGGCGGGCGGCGTTCGCGAGCGTCTCCGCGCACACGAAGTAGATGGTCGCGTCGACCTCGGGGCCGGCCGAGATGCCGCCCAGTACCTCGATGTCGACCGGGACGGTCGACCAGCGCGAGAGATCGTGGAGCGCCGTTGCGAGCCCGTCCGTCGTCAGCGCGCGCGGGAACAGGCCGCTCGCCAGATCGCGGATCTCGCTCCGCGCCACCTCCAGCTGTTCTGCGGCCCGGTTGATGTCGCCTGGCTCCTCGGGTATTGCACCATCGCCACCGACCGACGTGAGCCGCGAGGCGAGCGCCTGCTGCGGCACCTGACTTCCGTCTCGACCTGGACGGCCAGCTCGCGCCGTTCGTCGAGAGCGGCGTTGATGAGGCGACGTCTCGAGGCTGCCTACCTCGGCCCGCTGCGTCTCCAGCTCGGGGTCGAGGCGTGAGTCGTCGTGCCGCGAGCTCCGTCGCCATCGCCACCGATCGCGCGGATCTGCGGGTCCGTGGCGTCGCCACGTCGTGCTCGATTGCGGCCCGCGTCTCGGATCCTCGCTGGATCGGCGTCACGACCAGCTCGGCCGTTGGGAGGGCGCACGGGGCGGCCGCCCCGCGGCATCGCCGCAGCCACCTCCGGCTCGGTTCTCGAAGGCGATCCTGAACCGGGGGTCGCCGAGCGCCGTCGCCAGCGCCGGGCCCAGGCCCACAGCGCGGTCCGGTGTCAGGCCCGCCCGACGCGCATCCACGGCGAGGAGTGCCGCAAGCACCGCAAGCGCGCCGAGCGAGACCGCAACGGCCAGCGCGGTCCGGGCGCCCAATAGCTGTGCCGGGGGTGGCACCAACCCCGCGATGCTGACGGCAATGACCGCGAGGTACAGGGCGGCGACGGCTGCACGTCGCCATCGACTCCGGATGCGCCCATCCGGGAACGATGCTGCGATGTGGCCGAACACCCCCAGCCAGGCCCAGGCGAGGGCCCCTGCGGCGTCCCCGAACAGCCCGGGCTGCAGGCAGCGATGTGCGAGCGGCTCGATGTTGAGGCAGGTTGAGAAGTCACCCACGAACCAGGTCAGGCCCAGCAGCCAGAGCAGGAGACCGATGCGACTCCAGCGGACCCGGATTCCGGCGACCAGCCCGCACCCGATCGCGACGAAGCCCGCTGTCGCGTGCGGGATCGCGTCGGGCAGGCGTCCAGGACCATCGCCACCCAGACGGCGAGCAGCCCGACGAGGGCAGCCCCGGCCGCGAGTGCTGCGTGCGTCCCAGCGTTGGACCGCATGGCGGCGGCGCTCCTGCTGCGGGCGGTGATGGCGCATGGTCGCATGGCCCGCAAACGGTGACGATGGAACAATTCCGACGCGCCGTCCCCCATGTTGGACAGAACGCGTGAACGAATCGCCTCGCGTCGACGCCATATCTGCAGACGGGCAGGAGCTGCGATTGCCTGATCCGTGTCCCGCATCGCACCCGAGGTACAACCGTGAAGCGTCCCGTCCTTGGCAGCGTGGCCGTCCTCGTCCTCGTCCTTGCCGGCTGCGCGAGCAGCGCATCGCCGGCTGCACCGACGGCAGCCCCTTCAAGCCCCGTGGTCTCGCCCGCGGCCCCGGCGCCAACCTCGACGCCCGCTCCGTCGCCGACCGCCGCCCCGGGCCTCGAGGCAGAGCTGGACCGGCTGTTCGGGAGCGACTTCAACGGCTCGGCGCTGGTCGCGAAGGACGGCGAGATCCTCTACGCGAAGGGTCTCGGCATGGCCGACGACGCCACGAAGCTTGCGAACGCCCCGGAGACCCGGTTCCGCATCGGCTCGATCACCAAGCAGTTCACCGCGATGGGGATCCTGATCCTCGAGTCACGCGGGCTCATCAAGCAGAGCGACTCGATCTGCACCTACATCGACGACTGCCCGAAGGCCTGGAAGGCCGTGACGATCGAGCACCTGCTCGATCACACGTCGGGCATCGCTGACTTCACCGAGCAGCCGACCTTCGACCCCATCAAGGCGGCGACGCCGGCCCAGACCGTGGCGAGCGTCGCCGACATCCCGCTGACGTGGGCACCCGGCGAGTTCTTTCGGCTACACGAACACGGGGTACGTGCTGCTGGGGATGGTGATCGAGAAGGTGTCCGGCAAGTCGTATGCCGACTTCCTCCAGGACGAGATCTTCGGCCCGCTGGCGATGAAGGACTCGGGCTATGAGGACGGCGACACGCCGGGGCTGGCCACCGGCTACTCCGATGGCTTCACGGAGGCCGATCCCCTCGACATGTCCGTGCCCTACGCGGCCGGCGGCCTGTATTCGACGGTCCTGGATCTCAACCGCTGGGAGGAGGCGCTGTACACGGACAAGCTGGCGCCGGCGGCCGCCATGGCCCGGTACTTCACGCCGCTCGTGGAATCCACCGACCAGGCCGGCTTCGGCTACGCCTACGGTCAGTACGTCGGCGACGAGCGTGGTTCGCAGCGCGTCTTCCACGACGGCGGGATCAACGGCTTCTACACCTACCTGTCGCGGTACCCGGACGACCACATCACGGTGGCGCTGCTGACCAACCGCGAGCAGTCGCCCGATCTCGGGTCGCTGGCGCAGGCGGCAGCGAAGATCGCCCGCGAGGCGCCCTGACCGGCGGTCTCCTTGAGCGGTCCGCGAAACGAAACCCCTTGCGCCGACGCCATACCCTGCAGACCCGGCCGCATGCGCCGGGCAGGGGATCGGCCGCGATGCCGGCCCAGGCATGAGGTGATAGAGGGACCGTGGACCGACGGGAGCTCGTCGAGCGGGCCGGGCGAGGCGATCACGACGCCTTCGCCCTGCTCGTCACGGCGTCCGCCACCCGCCTGGACGCGGCCGCCCGCCTGATCCTGCGGGACCCGGAGCTCGCGCGCGATGCCGTGCAGAACGCCATGGTCCGCGCCTGGCGCGACCTCCCCGGACTCCGTGACCCGGAGAAGTTCGACGCGTGGCTGCACCGCCTCCTCGTGAACAGCTGCCTCGACGAGGCCCGCAGGCGCCGGCGCCGCCCGATCGAGGTCGAGATCGACCCCATCCACGAGCCGGTCGCCACCACCGACAGCGCCCGTCACCTCGCGGACCGCGACCTGGTCGAGCGGGCCCTCGCCCGCCTGGACCCGGAGCACCGGGCGCTCGTCGTCCTCCACTACTACCTCGGCTACCCGCTGCCCGAGGCCGCGTCCACCCTCGGGATCTCCCTTCCGGCAGCGAAGTCGCGGCTGCACCGTGCCATGCAGGGCCTGCGCCGGACGTTGACCACGGACGTGCCCCCCGTCCCCAGCCCGCAAGGAGGGACGACGGCATGACGGCCATCGACCGGTTCGACCCGTTCGAGCAGCGCATCACCGCCGCGATCGACGAGATCGCCGCGCCGCGCCGGCCCGACTACCTCGACGACATCCTCCGGCAGACCGCCCAGACGTCGCAGCGGCCGCGCTGGACCTTCCCCGGCACGTGGCTACCGCTGGACGCGACGCTGCCGGCGCGGTCTGGCCCTCTTGGCCGTCTCTTGGCGCGCCCGGCCCTGCTGCTCGCCTTGTTGCTGCTCCTGCTCGCGGCCGCGGCCGTCCTCGTCGTCGGCAGCCGCAACCGCGTACCGGAACCATTCGGTCTCGCCGACAACGGCCAGCTCGCCTACGCGTTCAACGGCGACGTGTGGGTGCGCGACACCCTGACGGCTCCGGGCCGCGTGCTGATCGCCACCCCTGGCAAGGACGTCTGGCCGTACTTCTCGCCGGACGGCACGCGGCTGCTGCTGACCATCGAGCAGGCCGACGGCAAGGCCTACGACTACGTTGCCAATGCCGACGGCACCGGCCTGCGCAAGATCCTGCCCGACCCGATCGTTGGCAGCGGCTTCTGGGCGTGGGCGCCGGACAGTCGCACGATCGCCATCGTCAACGAGGTCGGCGGGTTCCCGGTCCTCCACATCGCCTCCGTCGACGACCCGGCCGTGCGGACCGTGGACCTCGGCGGTATCTCGGTCCGCGAGATTTCGTGGCGTCCGGGCGTGCCCGGCACGATCCTGCTCCAGGGCACGACCCCGGACGGGCGCAACGACCTCTATACGGTCCGGGCAGACGGCAGCGACCTGGAGCCCCTTGACCTGCCGATCAAGCAGTCGTCGTTCGGGGTCGGCTACACGAACTCCGGGGCCACCTGGTCGCCGGACGGCGGGACCATCGCCTACAACTCCGTCGAGATCGATCGCGCGTCGCTCGAGACCCACTTCCGGCTGCACCTCGTGGACCCGGACGGTACGAACAATCGGGCCGTCGTGCCGCCGGATGACCCTCGGGTGCAGGAGGCCTGGCCGCTCTACTCGCCCGACGGACGCTGGATCCTCGTCCACCGCTGGACGTGGAAGAGCAACAACGGCGGCGAGGGGTGGCTCGCCGTCCTTCCGGCTGACGGATCAGCGCAGGCCCGCGACATCGGTCCCAGGATCCCGGGCGGCGAGGACACCGGCCTCATCAAGGCCTGGTCGCCGGATGGGACTCGGGTCCTGATGAGCACGGCGAACACGAAGCAGGTCTTCTCGATCGACCCGGTCACCGGGGAGTACGAGGAGCTGCCCTGGACCGAGGAGCTCCCCGACTGGCAGCGCGTCCGACGCTGACCCCTCGGGCGCGGGGACACGCGCACGCCGGCTGACGCCGCGCGAATGCGAACAAATCCCGCGGCGCGACGCCATGGATGAGTGAGGCGGCCAGCGCGCGCCGCACCAGCCACGGAGTCCCCCAAATGGCGTCCCAGCCGCACCCGTCCCGCAGGCGCGCCGTTGCGCGCGCCGTCCTCGCCGCCCTCGTCGGCGCCCTCGCGCTCGCCGGCCCGGCGGCCGCCCGCACGCCGGTCGACCCCGGCACCCTGAACCCGCCGCCCCCCGACTTCTTCAACGCCCAGTGCTACAAAGGCGCCGGCGGCACCGTGTGCACCCTCCACTTCAGCGACGACCCGTTTGCCGATGAGCCAAGCGGCATCGTGTGCGACGGCACCGAGCTCGTCTTTTCGCAGGAGCGCTCCGTTGTCGGCAAGCGCTTCTACGACGCGAACGGGGCCCTCGTCCAGCGTCATTTCGGCGAATGGATGTCGGGCACGTACTCGAATCCCGTCACGGGCTAAGAGTCTGCCCTGGGTGCAGCACGACACGATCCTCCACAACCTCTCGGTGCCCGGCGACCTCGGGACCGGCACGATCAAGACCACGGGCCTCATGACTCGCGTCTGGCAGCCCGGGCGGGGCACCGTCGTGCTCGACGCCGGCACAATCGTCGAGGACGTTGCGACCGGCGCACTGATCCGGTCGAGTGGCCCGCATCCGTTCCGCGACTACTTCGTGGACGGCGACACCTCGGCCCTGCAGCCCCTCTGCGACGCCCTCGACTGACGGGTCGTCGGCAATCGTCCTGATCCACCTCCACGCCGGGCCTGCGCTCCTCCGGGCCCGGCGTCTACACGCTCGAGATGCCGACGAGCATTCGGCCAACGCCGCGGTTGCCAGGGGCCGCACCCAGGGTTGAAAGATCGGCCTCGTCGTGGCCTCGACTAGTGTGAGCGCCCCAGTTGGGGCGGCACGGGAGCAGGACAGCCGGATGAGCAGGGTTCTCGTCGAACGGGCACAACAGGGAGACCGGGACGCGTACGAGCAGCTCGCTCGCGGCGCTGCCCGACGCCTGTTCCTCGTCGCGAGCCGCATCCTCCGCGACACCGATGCCGCCGAGGATGCCGTCCAGCAGACACTGGTCGGGATCTGGCGGGACCTGCCAAGCCTGCGCGACCCGGATCGGTTCGACGCCTGGACCTACCGGATGGTCGTCAGGGCCTGTCGCGGCCAGGGCCGCCGCCACCGCCGCATGGGCGTCTCCATCGTCGACCTCTCCGACGAGATGGCCACCGCCCGCGACCACATCGGGGACGTTGCCGTCCGCGATCAGCTCGGCCGCGCGTTCGACGCCCTCAGCCAGGACCACCGGGCGGTCGTCGTCCTCCACCACCTGGTCGGCCTTCCCCTCGGCGAGATCGCCGAGATCCTCGACATCCCATACGGCACCGTGGGCTCTCGCCTCCACCACGCGATGCGCGCGATGCGGGCCACCCTGGACGCCAGCGAGCGGACCGCGGTCCGCGGAGGGCAGCCGGCATGACGTCGACAACCGACTTCGATCGCCTCCTCACGTCCTGGCTCGAGACCGCCGGCCCGCCAGACGTTATCGACGATGTGGTGACAGCCGCGTTCGTCGAGACACGGACGCTGCCGCAGCGACGGGGACTCCGAGGACGGCTTGCGGCGCCGACCCGTGGCCGCGCGGCCGCGCATCCGCCCCACGGTCCCTGGGCGTTCTCGCGCTGGCAGTCGTCGGGCTGCTGGTTCTCGCGCTTGCCGGTCTCGCGGCAGTCGGCGCGCGCCTGGTGGACCAGCTGGAGGACCCGCCCTCGCCCATGAGCTTCTCCGGGCCGTACGCGATCCCGGTCACGGCCGGGAACGCCGTCCAGGCCGGTGACGGGTACGTGCTCGTGTTCGGAGCCGACTCGCCCGCTGGCTACGGGGGGCCAACCAGCTACCGCGAGCAGGTCCTCCGCCTCGACCTCAAGCGCAACGAGCTCACCCCGATCGGGACGACGCCGTTCACGGTGCTATCCGCGATCGCGCTCCGCAGCGGCGACGTCCTCGTCGTCCTGCCGAGTGACGTGGTCCAACCTCGCCAGGATCCGGGCTGTTGCGATCCCCCCACCGTCGGCATCCTGCGCCCGGCGACGGGGGAGTTCGTCGTGGCCGGACAGACGACCTCGGCAAATCTGTGGAGTGCGGCCGTGCAGCTCGCCGGCGACGATCCGCGCGTGCTGTTCGTGGGCGGCGACGGCGCCGACTCGACGTTGGCCGAGCTATTGCGGAGGCCAAGCCGCCTCCCCCGCCGAAACGCCGACCTCGCCGCCACCTGCGAGCGCCGGGGCGACCGCGCCGGTCGCCGAGCCGACCTCGGCTGGGACCGTGGACGCCACCCCGACCCCGGGGCCGTCGGGGGCCGTCCTGCCGGTGTTCGCGCCGGACACCCCGCTGATCCTGTACTACCACTGCTGGGCCGGCTGCGGCCAGGCGGGTGGCGAGACCGGCATCTTCGTGATGAACCCGGACGGCTCGGACATGCAGCGGCTGGCGGCCGACACACCCGGAGCGCACAAGCACCCCGACTGGTCGCCGGACGGCCAGCACGTGGTGTTCGTGGACGAGGCAGACGGACACCTGTGGGTGGCGCACCTGGACGGCTCGCCGACGGAGCGGCTCGACATGTGTCCGGCGTCCTACTGCGACTACCCGGCCTGGTCTCCGGACGGGACCCGGATCGCGTACAGCCGGATCGAGGGCTCGCTCGGCGCCACGGGCCCGTCGGCCCTCGGCATCGAGGTGGTGGACCTGGCCACCATGCGCGTCACGCCCGTCGTCCGCCTCGAGCGCCCGCTTCTCGTCGACGTGCCGCGCTGGTCGCCCGACGGTACCGAGCTCGTCGTGGGCGTCGACCGGATGGACGAGAAGGGATTCGACACAGGCGCCGCGATCGCCATCGTGCCCGTCGCGGGCGGCGAGCCCCGGTACCTGACGGACTTCGAGCTGTACGGCTACTACCCGGACTGGGATCCGACCACCGGGCTGATCGTGTTCTCGGTGGAGGCCGTGGGCTACAGCGCCGCCCCCGACCCCGAGGACCCGTGGGACCTGTACACGATCCGGCCCGACGGCACAGACCTGCGGAGACTGACGAACGCCGCGCCCGGAGAGCACCTGTGGCACCCCCGGTGGACGCCCGACGGGTCGCGCATCACCGCCGCGATCCAGCACACCGCCGGCGTCTGGGTCGACCCGGCCACGGGCGCGATCGAGCGCCTCCCGACGAGCCTTCCGCTGGGGCGACCGCAGGTACGGCCGCTTCCATGACGTGGCGCGCACGTGACGGCGCTGGCGTGGATCGAGCCGTGACGGATCCGAGGACACCTCGCAAGGCCCGGGCATCTGTCGCGGATGGAGACCGAGTTGGCTGTCCAGCGATCTCGCGCACCGATTTGATGTCGGCGAACGCCATTGATGAGTGACGGCAAGCCTGCGCCGCAGTAGCTGGAAGGATCTCGCGATGCGTCCCGTTCATGTCTCCGTGCTCGGAGCCTGTCTCATCGTGATCTCGGCGTGCGCGACGGCCGCGCCATCGCCAGCCCCTACCGCCGCGCAACCGCCGTCCTCGACGGCCGCACCCTGGAATCGGCCACCGATGCGCCGTCGGCCGCCGCGCCGTCGGCGAGCACGATCCCCGAGGACGGCGACGTTGCCTGGGTCGTCTACCAGTCGGGCGATGGCCTCCGGCTCATCCACCCGGTCTCGGGTACCTCCCGGCGCGTGCTGCCCGACGGCCCCGCGGGTGCGCGCCACCCCGACTGGTCGCCGGATGGCAGCCGCCTTGCGTTCGTGGTCGACGACCCGGACGGCACCCGCGACGTCTGGACGTCCGACTGGGACGGCTCGAACGCGGCCGTGCTCGTCGACTGTGTCGCGCCCTGCCGGGATGCCGACAGCCCGGCCTGGTCGCCGGACGGCACGCGGATCGTGTTCCACCGGTACGACGTGGTCGACGGCCGCAACCCGGGCTCGACGCTCCAGGTCGTCGACATCGCCACCGGTGCCATCACCACGCTCGCGTCCACGACGGGTGCGGAGTACGTGCGGGGGCCCCGCTGGTCGCCGGACGGCCGCTCGATCGTCGTGGAGATCGAACGCTACATCGACGACGGCAACGACACCGAGGAGATCACCGGAGTGGCGATCGGCGTCGTGGACCTCGACGAGCCGACGCCCTCGCTCCGCGTCATCCGGGACTTCGAGACCTTCTCGACGTACCCGGACTGGCACCCCACGGAGGACCTCATCCTGTTCGCGGCCGGCGCGCGGGACCCGCTCGACCCCACGGACGCGCCCTCGAACCTGTTCACGATCCGCCCCGACGGCACTGGGCTGACCCAGCTCACCACCCAGGGCCCCGACGACGACGGCATCTGGATGCCGACCTACCGGCCGGACGGGTCGGGGATCCTCGCCACCCTCGTCGATCGCCCCGGCTTCGATCTCACGCTCGTCTCGCTCGCGGCGGACGGGACCGGGCTCGCCGACCTGGACGATTCGGCCCGACCTTCGGAGCGCACTCGCTGCAACGCCCCGTCCCGCCCGCGCCGTGATGACCTCGGCGGCGCGGCTGCTGAATCGGTGATGGAACGATCCGCATTGCTGCAGGACCGTAGCCTGTAGAGCGGCCAGACCGGCAGCCAGCCACACGGACGACAGATGCAGCGAGACCTCGTCCTCCGCGCGCAGACCGGGGACCACGACGCGTACAACGCGCTGGCCCTTGCCGCCGTGGATCGCCTGCATCGCACGGCTCGCCTGATCCTGCGCGACCAGGAGCGGGCGAGTGACGCGGTCCAGGACGCGCTCATCGCGGCTTGGCGGGACATCCGGGCCGTCCGAGATCCGGACCGGTTCGACGCCTGGCTCCACCGGCTGCTCGTCAACGCCTGCTTCCGTGCGGCCAACCGGGACCGGCGCCGCAGTGTCGTGGAGGTCCACGTGGCCGAGATCGACGCGCCGATGCCCAGGAGCGATCACGACGACTTCCTCGTCCGCGATGAGCTGGAGCGGGCCTTCCGCCGCCTGACCACCGAGCAGCGAGCGGTCCTCGTGCTCCATCACTACCTCGGTCTGCCTGATGCGGCGGCGGCCGAGACGCTCGGTGTTCCAGTCGGGACGTTCAAGTCCCGGCTCCACCGGGCGACGGCCGCGCTTCGATCCTCGCTCGAAGCCGATTCGCGGATCCCGGGCCGGGCCACGGAGTCGCTCGCATGACCGCCCCGTTCGATCTCGATCGCGCACTGGGTCAGTGGATGGAGGCTGACGCGCTGCCGCCGGCACCGTCGGATCTCCTGGCCCACGTCACGGCCGTCACTGCCGCCGAGCGGCCGAGCCCGGCATGGCTTGCCCGCACTCGCCATGCTCGGGTGCTGCCCGGTCTCCCTGCCATCCTGCGACCGTCCGGTGACGCGATGACGGGCTTGCGCCTCCGGCCGGCGCTCATCCTCGCCCTCGTCGCGCTCCTCGCGGCGCTGCTGGGAGGCGCCCTCATCATCGGCTCGCGGCATCGGCCCCCGCCACCGTTCGGCCCCGCGGGCAACGGCTCGATCGTGTACTCGGCGGGTGGGGACCTGTACCTCGGCAACGCAGCCACGGGAGAGACCCGGCGGATCGTCACGGGCCCGAAGCAGGACGTCGAACCGATCGTCTCGATGGACGGGACGCGGATCGTCTTCTGGAGGTCGACCGATCGAGAGTCGCGGGAGGACATCGTCGTCGCCGACGTCGATGGATCCAACCAGCGCGTGGTGACCCCGACGCCGGTGCTCCGTGCCAACTGGATGGATTTCACGCCGGACGGGCGATCGGTTTGGTTCGTCTCCGAGATCGACGGCATGACCGCGCTCCAGCGGGTGAACACGGACGGGACGGACTACCGGGTCATGGTTGCCGGCCTGCTCCTGGACGAGCCGGCGATCCGCCCGCCGGACGGCCGCGAGATCCTGTTCCGGGCCCAGACCGGCAGCACGGTCACCCTGTACGTGATGAATGCCGACGGCTCGAACCGACGTGCGCTCATCACCAAGACCGAGAGCACGAACCCGGGGTACGACCTCGTCGCGCCACGCTACTCACCGGACGGCTCCCGGATCGCCTACCAGGCGTGGTCCAGCGAACTCGAGCAGATGCACGTGTGGATCATGAACGCCAACGGCACCGGCAGACGACAGCTTCCGCACGATCCCCAAGCGTGGTTCGAGGGCTGGCCGGTGTGGTCCCCCGACGGGACCCAGCTCGCCATTCAGCGGCTGTTCGGGTCGCATGGAGACCCCGAGGGACCGAACGACCGGCCGTTCGCGGTCATCGCCGCTGACGGGCGCAGCCAGGCGGTCGCGATCGGGCCACCCTTCAGTGGGCGAGGCGTCCGCGTGGAGTGGTCTCCCGACGGGAAGCTCCTGCTGGCCAAGGCCGACGACTCCCCCCAGGTGCTGTTGGACCCGGGCGGTGGCCCGTGGAAGGCCCCTCCATGGGAGTCGGTCTCGTTCCCCGCCTGGCAGCGAGTCGCCCCCTAGTCCTGCGCAGCGCTGGCACCGGCCGGCCGCCAACCCACCACCCAAGGAGGACCGCAATGTCGCGCACCCCCAGCTTCGCCATGCTCGCCATCGTCGTCGTCGCGCTCGCCGCCTGCTCCGGCAGCAGCCCGTCCGCTACGGCGACGACCCCCGTGCAGCCAACCTCGTCCCCGTCGATTGCGCCACCGGCCTCCACCCAGAGCGCGACGCCCGCCGCGCCGTCCCCTTCCACGCCTTCGCCCACGTCGACGTCGCCCGCGTCGAACGCGGTCCTGCCCGGCGAAGCGTGGATCGTCTACGAAGGTCCGATCACGGGCGGTGCCGGCAACCGCGCCGTGCGGCCCGACGGAACGGGCGACCACTGGCTGACGCCGGATGTCCCGCTCCCGGCCAAGGGCTGGCAGGTCCACCCCGACTGGAGCCCGGATGGCATGCGACTGGCCTTCGCCGCGGACGACGCAGACGACCCGGCGGGGTCAGGGTCAGCCGGAGTGGGCACCCGCGACCTGTGGGTCTCGAATGCCGACGGCACGGGGCCCGGGCGCGTGCTGGACTGCGAGGACCCATGCACGCAGACGGATCACCCGGCCTGGTCGCCCGACGGACGCACACTCGCGTTCACCGGCTGGGATCTGGTTGATGGCAAGAATGTCCACAGTCGTTTGGCGCTCCTCGACCTCGAGACCAGGAAGGTTCGGACGCTAATCACGGTGAAGGACGATGAGGACGCGTTCGCGTGGCCGCGCTGGTCGCCCGACGGGCGCCAGCTCGCGGTGGAAGTGCAGACATGGTCGAACGTCACCTCCGACGCTGACATGACCCGCACGGCCATCGGCGTGGTCGACGTCGACGCCAAGACACCGTCCTGAGCGACTGCGCTGCCCGAAGCCCATGACCGCCGCTCTCGGACCCGGCGACGCCGATCCCGGGCACCCATCTCCGCTTCCGGCCCGTGCCGTAACAGATCGCTCGACCACCGGAGGAGCTCCCATGCGTCCTGTCCACCGTTGCGGGTCCACCGTGGCGATGATCGTGTACCGCCGCCCTGATCGTGTCGGCCTGCGCGCCTTCGTCAGGCGCGCCAACGCCCGTCGCGTCTGCCGCAGGCGAGTCGTCGCCCATCGCAGCCGGCAGCGAAGTCGTGACGCCGTCGCCGGCCCCGCCAGTGGCGACCCCGTCGGAACCCTCCCTGCCCGTGTTCGCCCCGGATGCTCCGCTCATCCTCTACTACCACTGCTGGGCCGGCTGCGGCCAGGCTGGCGGGCAGGCGGGCAACTTCGTGATGGGCCTCGACGGCTCGAACCCGCAGCGGATCGGCGCCGACGCACCCGGCACGCACAAGCACCCCGACTGGTCCCCGGATGGGAAGCACGTCGTCTTCGTGGACGAGGCAGACGGGCACCTGTGGGTGGCCCACCTCGACGGCTCACCGACCGAACGGCTGGCCGTGTGCGAGACGTCGTACTGCGACTACCCGGCCTGGTCCCCGGACGGGAAGCGGATCGCCTACAGCCGGATCGAGGGGTCCCTCGGCGCCACGGGTCCGGCGGCCCTCGGCATCGAGGTCGTGGACCTCGCCACGATGCGCGTCACGCCCGTCGTCCGCCTCGAGCGCCCTCTCCTCGTGGACGTGCCCCGGTGGTCACCCGACGGTACCGAGCTGGTGGTCGGCGTCGACCGGATGGACGAGGACGGCTTCGACACGGGCGCCGCGATCGCCATCGTGCCCTCCACGGGTGGCGCGCTGCGGTACCTCACCGACTTCGAGCTGTTCGGGTACAACCCGGACTGGGACCCGATCACCGGCCGAATCGTGTTCTCCGTGGAGGCCGTGGGCTACAGCGCCGCGCCCGACCCCGAGGACCCCTGGGACCTGTACACCATCCGCCCGGACGGCACGGACCTGCGCCGGCTGACGACGGCTGCGCCCGGTGAGCACCTCTGGCACCCCCGGTGGACGCCGGACGGGTCGCGCATCACAGCGGCGATCCAGCACACCGCCGGCGTCTGGGTCGACGCGGCCACTGGCGCGATCGAGCGCTTCTCGACGAGCCTCCCGCTGGGGCGACCGCAGGTCCGGCCGCTGCCATGACGTGGCGGAGCTGGCCCCGCAATCCACGGCTCCGCCCGGGACGAACACGGGGCATGACAGGCTCCCGCCCTGCCGCGGCCCAGGATTCCCCGGAGGAGCTGGTTCGACGTGCCGCGGACGGTGACACCGCGGCCTTCGCCCGCCTTGTCCGTCTGCACAACGAGGACATGACGCGGGTTGCCTTCGTCATCGTGGGCGACTCCGCGGCTGCGGCCGGCGCCACCGAGGCTGCCTGGTTCGACGCCTGGACCGGCCTGCGCCGGAAGCGGACGCCCGAGGCCCTCGGCTCGTGGCTGTGCTCGCTCGCTGCCGCCGAGGCGACGGACCTGGCCAGACGCCGGGATGCGCGCGGTGTCGACCACGCCCGGGGCTCGACGATCGCCCGACCGATCCTCCGGCCGTACCCGCGGCGGACCTCCCGGCCGACGACGCGCTGATGACGGCCCTCGCCCGGCTGGACCCCGAGGACCGCGCCCTGCTGGCGCTGCGCCACGTCGCCGGGCTGTCGATGTCCGAGGTGGGCCAGGCAGTCCGCAGGTCGAAGCCGCCGGTTGAGATCAGGCTCACCCGCATCGAGGAGGACATGGGCGGGCTCATGCCACCCGGCTCCGGCCGGACCAGTCTCGATCGCCTGCTCGGGCAGCGCCTCCGCGCCTACGCCCATGTCCCTGTTCGCCACGTCGACGCGGATGCGACGGCGCGCAGGGCCCGCGCCGAGGAGTCGCTCGAGCGCACCCGTGTGGTGTCGGTTGCCATCGCGGCCGTTGTCGGCGTGTTCGTGGCGATGCACCCGCACCTGGCGGGGCTGTTCTTCGGACGCTAGGGGCTCATCACGCGGATGGCTCGGAGCGGCGGTGGCGCCGCAGCCCCGCGAGGAGCACGCCGCCGACCACGAGACCAGCAATGCCGAGCACGACAACGACCAGCGCGCCGTCCGCCCCGTCCGTGGGGGCGGGCGAGCCCGGCTCCGGCGGCCACGGGGCGTTGAAGAACGCGACGAGGTCCGCCATCCCACCGACGGCTTCGGGCCCGAACTCCTCGCGGACCCCGGGCGCCAGCACGTACTTGCCGGTTGCGCCGTCCTCGGCCGCCCGGACGGCGACCCAGTAGGTGCCGTCCGCGGGGGCGGTCGTCCGCACGCCGCCCCAGGCGATGAAGCCGAGGCCGCCGTGGACCTCGCGCTCGCCGCCCTCCGCCTCGTGGGCCAGGGCGCCTTCGGCTCCCGCCGCGGTCGCGAGCGCAGCCGCCTCGTCGCCCGAGGGCGTCGGCAGCCCGGGACCGAGGACGGCGAAGGAGGTGGGGATGCCGCCGGCGGCATCGGGGGCGGTGACCTCCACCACCAGCGCCTCGCCGGCGCGCAGGTCCATTCGATACCAGTCCACCTCGCCAGGCCCGTCCAGGGTCGCGCCGATCGCCCGCGAGAGCGTGGGATCCTCCAGGACGAAGGCCGTCGCCGCTGACTCGTTGCCGGGCTCCACGACCATCGGCGCATGGGCCGCGACGGGCGCCGCGGCGACGAGCGCCAGCAGCGAGGCAGCGGCGATCCCGACTAGGACGTTCATATCTATGGTTCGCTGCCGCGCTCCGGCGGATGCCGGGCAGGCCTCACACCGCGCACCGACCATCCGCGGCAGGCCCACAACGGTCCCACTCACAGCCCCAGCACGCGCGTCCCGATGAGGTAGCTCAGCGTGGCGACCGTCCCGGAGAGCACCGTGCCCCATGCGATGTCGACGACGGCCAGCGTCACCGGCCAGCCCTGGATGGTCGCGAGGTTCGTGAGGTCGTACGTCATGTAGGTGAAGAAGCCGAATGCCGCGCCGAGCAGCAGCGCCCTCGTCCAGCTCCCGTCATCGATCGCCGGCGCCACCGCGAAGAAGATGATCCCCGCGATCGACAGCAGGTAGAACAGGATGGCCGCCCACCAGACGATGGGATCCGCGATCAGCGAACCCAGCTGGTTCCGGTAGAAGTCGCGCGCGACGAGCCCCAGCCACACGAGATCGATGAGGAAGAAGACCGGCACGGTGAGCAGGTACAGCAGGATGTATCTCGACATGCGCCACCTCCACCCACCTCGTCTTCGACGGCTCGGACCGAGCTGCAACCGGCGCCGCCGGCAACCCCGGTTGTCCCGGGTCCCCGAATTCGATAGCATTGGAAAAACCCCCGGAGGACCGCGACCCATGGCGAAGTATGTCTTTGTGACCGGAGGAGTCACCTCCTCCCTCGGCAAGGGCATCACCGCCGCCAGCGTCGGCCGCCTGCTCAAGGCGCGGGGCCTCAGCGTCCGCATCCTCAAGCTCGACCCGTACATCAACGTGGACCCGGGGACCATGTCGCCGTACCAGCACGGCGAGGTCTTCGTCACGGACGACGGGGCCGAGACGGACCTGGACCTGGGCCACTACGAGCGGTTCATCGACGAGAACCTCACCCAGGGCTCCAACGTCACGACCGGCCGCATCTACTCCGCGGTCATCGCCAAGGAGCGGCGCGGGGACTACCTCGGCGGCACGGTCCAGGTCATCCCGCACATCACCAACGAGATCAAGGAGCGGATCACGCGCGTCGCGCGCGACGGGGACCCGGACGTGGTCATCGTCGAGGTCGGCGGCACGGTCGGCGACATCGAGAGCCTGCCGTTCCTCGAGGCCATCCGCCAGATGCGCAAGGACCAGGGACGCCACAACGTCCTGTACGTCCACGTGACGCTGCTGCCGGCCCTCGCGGCGACCGGCGAGCTCAAGACCAAGCCCACCCAGCACTCGGTCAAGGAGCTGCGGGGCATCGGCATCCAGCCCGACGTGATCGTGCTGCGCTCGGACAGCGACGTGCCGGACGAGATCCGCGAGAAGATCGCCCTGTTCACGGATGTGGACGTCGACGCGGTCATCCCGGCCCCCACGGCCTCCACGATCTACGAGGTCCCCCTCCAGTTCGAGGCCTTCGGCTTCGGCCGTCTCGTGGTGCGCGAGCTGGGCCTGGGCGATCCCGACGCCGTGCCGGACCTCGACGGCTGGCGGGCGCTGGTGGAGCGGATCAAGGCACCCAAGCCGACGCTGGAGATCGCGCTGGTCGGCAAGTACATCGAGCTGCCGGACGCCTACCTGTCCGTGACCGAGGCCCTCCGCCACGCCTCCTGGGCCAACGGCGTGGACGCGAAGATCCGCTGGGTGGACAGCGAAGCGCTGACGCCCGAGAACGTGGACGTCCGCCTCACCGGCGTCGCCGCGGTCCTCGTCCCGGGCGGGTTCGGGCATCGCGGCATCGAGGGCAAGGTCCTGGCCGCCCACTGGGCGCGCGAGCAGGGCCTGCCGTACCTCGGCCTGTGCCTGGGCCTCCAGTGCGCCGTGATCGAGTTCGCGCGCGAGGTCATCGGCACCGGGGACGTCAACTCGACCGAGTTCGACATGTTCACGGCCAACCCGGTGATCGACTTCATGCCGGACCAGCGGGACCTCGAGGACAAGGGCGGCACGATGCGCCTGGGCCTCTACCCCGCCAAGCTCCTCGCCGGCTCCAAGGCCCGCGCGGTCTACGGCGCGGAGGTCATCTACGAGCGCCACCGCCACCGCTTCGAGGTCAACAACCGCTACCGCCAGACCCTGGAGGCGGCCGGGATGCTGCTCTCGGGCCTCTCGCCGGACGGCCGGCTGGTGGAGATCGTGGAGCTGCGGGACCACCCCTGGTTCGTGGCCAGCCAGTTCCACCCGGAGTTCAAGTCCCGCCCGGAGCGCCCGCACCCGCTGTTCCACGGGTTCGTGGCCACCGCGCTGGCGCTGCGCAACGGCGTGGAGCCCCGGCTGACCGCGGTGGGGCCCGGCGCGGAGCTGGACGCCCAGGTGACGGACCCGGATCGCGAACCCGAGGCGAGCTCCGCCTCCTGACCGGGCGGCCGCGAGCGATGGACCAGGTCGTCACCTCCCTCGCGCCAAAGCTCGAGGCCGCCATCGGCCGTTACCGGCGCGAGCATCGCCTCCCCGGCATCGTGGCCGGCATCGCCACTCGGGACGGCCTGACCTGGTGGCACGGCTCCGGGTTCGCCGACATCTCGACGGCGCGGCGACCGGACCAGCGGACGCTGTACCGCATCGCCTCCATCACCAAGACCATCACGGCGACCGCGGTGCTCCAGCTCCGCGACGAGGGCAGGCTTCGCCTCGACGACCCGGCCGTGCGCCACCTGCCCGAGCTGGAGCGGCTCGCGAACCCGCACGGGTCCATCGAGGACCTCACCATCCGGCGGCTCCTGATGCACACCTCGGGCCTCCAGGGCGAGGTGCCGTGGCAGGATCTCGACCGCTTCTGGGTCTACCGGCCCGACGAGCTCCTCGGCATCCTCCACCTGGGCTCGGTGCGCACACCGTTCGAGAAGGATGTCAAGTACAGCAACTTCGCCTTCGAGCTCCTCGGGCTCCTGGTGGAACGCGTCGCGGGCCGGCCATTCGAAGAGCATGTCCGGGACGCCATCCTCGACCCGCTCGGCATGACCGACACGACCTGGCGCCCGGACTCCGATCAGGACGCCCGCAAGGCGGTCGGGTACAACGCCCGGCTCCAGGACGACACGCCGTCGATCGCCCGTGACCTCGACTCCGGCCTGTTCCTGGCCGACGGCGGGCTGTGGTCCACGGCCGAGGATCTCGGCCGCTGGCTGGCCCAGCAGCTCCGGTCGGACGACGGCCTCGCCCGCGGCGAAGGTCAGGTGCTCGCCGGCACGACGCTGGCCGAGATGCACCGGCCCGTGTACCTGAGCAAGCCGGACTGGACCGAGGCCCAAGGGCTCTGCTGGTACGGGACGCGCTCCGGCGAGACCGTGCTGATCGGCCACTCGGGCTCGTTGTGGGGCTTCCAGACCAACGTCTCATTCTCCCGCTCCGGCAAGGTCGGCGCCGTGGTCCTGCTCAACGGCATCGGCAACGCGGCGAAGCTCTCACGCCAGCTGGTGGAGCTCCTCCTGCCGGCGCTGGCCGAGGAGGCGGACCGCGCCGAGGTCGAGATGTTCCAGCCAGTCCCCGATGCCTACCGCGAGCTGCTCGGCGCCTACCGGGACCTCGACTACGCCGATGACACGCTGGTCGAATGGCGCGACGGACGGCTGGTCATCGCGAGCACCGATCCTGCGGACCCAACGCACGAGCTGCAGGCGACCGACGACCCCCTCGCGTTCACGATGGTGGGCGGGCGTCCCGGCGGCGAGGCGATCGTCTTCGGGCGCGGTCCGGACGGCACGATCGATCGCTGCAATGCCGCGGGGTACCCGCTTGTCCGGGTGGGACTGCTCCGGGAGCCGGCGGCGCCGAACCAGGCGTAGCCCCGGACGGGGACGCCCCGCAACGCATCGCTCCTCATGGAGGAGATGGTTCGGTCGTCGGCGCTTGTAACTGCGCGGAGCTGGGTGCAGACTGCGGCAAGGCCACGTAGCCAAGGATCAGGACGACCGGCGCGTCCCAGGATGCAAGCTGCGAGGCAAGACCGTGCAACCTACGCCGCGTGACTCCGCCGCGATCTCCCCCCGTGCCGATGGGTTGGGACCGCAACTGATCGTCTCGCGTCTGCGCCCCCCCCGGCCGCAGCTCGAGGTCGTATGGCGGCACCGTCTGCTACAGGGATTGTCGGCCAGCTCTCCCTCCATCGTGGCGGTCACCACACCCGGCGGGTTTGGCAAGACGATCGCCCTTTCCCAGTGGGCCGACAGCGATCCTCGGCCCTTCGCGTGGCTGCAGGCCGACGGGGCCGACGACGACCCGGTGCTCTTCCTCGCCTACCTTGCGGCCGCTCTGCGCGCCGTCACCGACATCGATCCGATGGTGTCGGACTGGCTGCAGCTCGCACCACCGCCCGTGACAGGGCGCATCCTGCCGGCACTCTCCGCGGCCGTGAACGCCGCGGCACCGTTCGTCCTCGTCATCGACGACACGCACCTGATCACGAACGATGTCTGCTGGCAGATCGTCGACATGCTCTCGCAGCAGCTTCCGACGGGGGCGCAGCTCTGCCTGAGCGGGCGGGCACTGCCTCCGCTGCCACTCCCCCGGATGCGCGCGGAAGGGCGCCTGATCGAGCTCGGTCCCGCGAACCTCGCGCTTGACGCCGAGGAGACCGCGGATCTGCTTCGGCTTTCGGGGATGGCCGCGACCGCCGAGACGGCCAGCAACCTCTGCCGCATCACCGAGGGCTGGGCGACGGGCGTCTATCTCGCGGCGCTGGCCGGTCCGCCGGAACCCACCCAGGAGTGGCTGGCCAGCATTCGCGGCGACCGCCGCGAGATTGCCCACTACCTCGCGAGCGAGGTGCTGGAGCGGCAACCGCCGAGCCTGGCGCGCTTCCTGCTGCGGACTTCGATCCTGGCGCGCCTGTCGCCCCAGGTCTGCCGCGCCGTGAGCGGCGACCGGCAGGCCGGCACGCACCTGAGGACACTCGCACGGCAGAGCCTGTTCGTCAGTGCCCTCGACGACGCGGACGAGTGGTTCCGCTATCACCATCTGTTCGCCGAGTTCCTGCAGGCCGAACTCGGTCGGAGCGACGAGGCCGATGTCGCGACGCTCCACGCGCGCGCCGCGTCGTGGTTCGAGAGCCACGGTGCGCTCGACGAGGCCGTGCAGCACTGGCTGGCAGCGGGCGACGTCGCCCGCGCCGGCCACATCGTGTGTCGCGTGCACATGGACTACGCCCAGCGCGCACGGCACGAGACGACCCGGCGCTGGCTGGAGATGTTCACGGAGGAGCAGATTCTCTCCGACCCGGCCCTGACGATCGCGGCGGGCTTCGTCGGGCCGATGACAGGCGACACGCCTCGAGGCCGGAGATGGGCTGCGCAGGCGCTCCGGGCTGACGTGGGCGACGGCCAATGGCCCGGCGCGAGCGTCCAGATTCGCGCGATGCAGGCGTTTCTCGTCGGGTCGCTCGCACCCGAGGGCGTGACGCAGATGCGTGAGAACGCAGAGCTCGCATTGGCCCTCAGCGACGGCGCTGACCTGACCGTGCATGCGGCTTCAGCGACGCTGCTCGGGGAGGCGCTCTGGCTCGCCGGCGGCAACGAGGAAGCCGCGCGCTACCTGAGGATTGGTGAGGAAGAGGGGGCCGTGGCTCACTGCATCGCCCAGGTCACCGCGATGGGTGTTCGGGCCCTGTCGCTGACGGACGAGGGTCGGTGGGCCGAGGCGCGGAGCAAGACGGCCGCAGGCCTGGCGCGTTTCGAGGAGGCGGGGCTCAACTGGATCCCCGCGCTGCTCCCGCTGCAGCTGGCGAGGGCGCGCCTCGAGGCACGCGTCGGGGACCCGATCGTGGTCGAGCGGGCGGACGAGATCGCCCAGCACCTCCGTGCTCGCCACGTCGCTCCCTATCTGACGCTCCTCGGCGAAATCGTCCTGGGCGAGATCTTCGTCGAGAGAGGCGATCTCGAGACGGCGACCCGCTGGATGCACGCAGGCTTCGAGGATCTCGCGTCCTACCCGGACGCTGGCGTTCTCGGCAGGCGGTTGCTGCGGCTCCGGGACGTGCTCGACCGGCGACGGCTGATCGAGCCGTTGACCGGAGCGGAGCACCGTGTCCTCGAACTGCTCCTCACCCAGCTCACGCTCAAGGAGATCGCCACCCGGCTCGACGTGTCGCTCGAAACCGTCCGCACGCACGTCCGCGCCATCTACCGCAAGCTCGACGTGCACGTCCGGAGCGAGGCCGTCGTCAGGGCCCATGATCTCGGGATCCTCGACGTCGACTGATTCGCGGCGGCAGGCGCCGCCATTGATGCGGGGGGCATGGCCCTCTCGAACGCCGAAGCGACACAAGCCCCGCCATCCTTCGTCGATGCGATGGGTGGGCCTCTGCTGTCCGCTCGCGGCGCTACCCCGATTCGGGGGATGCGCTACCTCGTGCACCCACCTACGGTGTTGTGCGGGACGCATCGCGTTGGTGTTCGGCGGGTGCCGGCATCCCGTGATTCGGACCATCGGAGCGACCGGGAGACGCGAGGTGCAGTGCCCGCCACGCGCCTCCCCGGCACCCGGCCGTCGGCAGAGGTGGTTCAGCGGAATACCGCACCTGGTGTGACTCCAGCGGTTGCCTGCTCGCGTCGGCTCGAGGAACCGTCCCGGCTGACGCCTGGAGCGGCATGTCGCACCACGAGAAGCGTCATGGACGAGAACTCCGATCTACGCGTGACCCGTCCCGCACGGAGGCGGGCGAGCACGTTCGGGCGGCAGGCGACGCTGGTCGGGTCTTTGGTGGCCTGCCTTCTGGTCGCGTCGGTATCGCCGGTTGCGGCCTATGCGCGGCCGGTTCCAGGCGGGCTCGGCGACCTGGTCGGGGTCCGCCCCTGGGCCGGCTGGCATGTCGAACCGCCGATCGAGCTCGTGGTCTGGGCGGCGTGGCCGCACGTCACGTGCGAGCGCGCCGACACGGCTTGGCACGCCGCGAACGTTGCGATCCGCTGTGCCGCATTCGACGTTGGCTCCGGCCTGGCGAACCCGGCAGATGCCTCATTCACCCTCTCGACCAGCGTCCCCGACGGGGCTGCCGACGCCAACGCATCCACCGGGATGCGGTTGATCTGCAACGTCGCTGGCAACTGCCGGAGGGCGCTACCGATCGCCGGCATCCGGATCGATCGCATGCCACCCGAGATCCACGCGACGGTGAACCCGCCTGCAGGATCATTCGAACCGGGCGCCACGGTCCGGGTCGACTTCATCTGCACGGACACCGCGTCGGGCATTCGGTCATGCCCCTTGACGGCGACCCTGGACACGACGAGCCGGGGGTTCCACACCGCGTCATTCCAGGCGATCGACGAGGCAGGCAACGTTGCGTCCGTGGTCGTCCACTACGCGGTCCAGGCAAGTGGCGTCGCACCGATGATCGCCTTCCCGGATCCGCGGGGCGTGCTGGGCTGAGCCCAGACGGCGGCGGTCCGGATCGCGAACCCGAGGCCAGGTTCGCCTCCTGAGGCCGCTTGCCGGCCGCCGGATGGCGCTTGCCGGCCGCCTGATCACGCTTGCCCGCCGCCTGATCACCAGTGGTGCTATCTGGCCGCTAGTCGGGCGGCATCCACGGCTGCCGGACGAGATATCGTCGCAATGATCACCCCGGGTGGTAGGGCTATCGACAACCCACCAGATTCGGCCGCATTCCGCCCGTGGCGACGCTTGGGCGGCCAGAAGCCCTGCCAATAGCACCAGTGGTGATCACGCGGCCCACACCACGCCCGCGGTCTACCCCAGGACGGCGTCAGCGGCCCACGCGAGGACGGCGGCCCGGGACGCCCGCGCCCCGAGCGGTGGCTGACCGGATCCACCGCCCGCGTCTCGACGGCCGTCGCTCCGTCCAGTTCATCCCAGATATCGGTGCGAGCTGATGTTGCGCCGATCCGGCGCCGATCCGGCGTCACGCCAAGGCCCGCTGCATCAGTGGGGACTGATGGTCGGGGCCTTGAGCGCGCCGTCCGCCTTCGAAGATCGGCCCGGAGTGATATCTGACTGCGACGAGCGCCTCGCGGCGAACGGGACGCCCGCGCCCCAGGCGAGGACAGCGGCCCGGGACGCCCGCGCCCCACACCACTGCCGCCGCGACGGCGGCCCGCGATGACCTGGACCCCGCGTGACATCCCCGATGAAGACCCCCGCACTTCGACATTGACGCCACGCGTGACCGTCCGATATCCTCCGCCCATCCCCACCGGCCGCGCGCGAAGGCAACCAGATTCCGCGCGAACAACGGCCCGTGGCGCGACTCATCGTTCCCCGCCGATCGCCCGGTGTCGGACTCCACCCCTCTAGGTGTGTTCACCCCAATGCCCAACGGCCCCGACCAGCGCCCAAGCCGCAACCGCCGACCTCGTCGACGCTCCCAGACCACCAACCGCCTGCCCGTGACGGAGCAGGACGAGGTAGCGGAGCTCGAAGCCGCGCGCGAGCGAAACGACCTCGACATCCGCGACCTGACGGAGATGTCCGTCAAGGAGCTCCGCGAGGTCGGTGTCAAGCTCGACATCGAGGACGCCACCTCCGATCGCCGCGACGACCTGGTCGACCAGATCCTCCAGGCCCAGACCGAGCGCGCGGGCCTCGACTATGCGTCCGGCATCCTGGACGTGGTCGACGACGGCTACGGCTTCATGCGCCGTCACGGCCTGCTGCCGAGCAACGACGACGTGTACGTCTCGTCCAGCCAGGTGCGCCGCTTCGGCCTCCGCATCGGCGACCGGGTCACCGGGGCGGTCCGCGCCCCGCACGAGGGCGAGAAGTTCTGGGGCCTGATCCGGGTCGACAGCGTCAACGGCGTCGATACCGACACCGCCCGCCGGCGCCCGCACTTCGGGGACCTGACGCCGATCCACCCGATCGAGCTGATCAACCTCGAGTCGGACCCGAAGAACCTCAGCCAGCGACTCGTCAACCTGGTCAACCCGATCGGGAAGGGACAGCGCGCCCTGATCGTGAGCCCGCCCAAGGCCGGCAAGACGATGCTGCTCAAGGCCATCGCCAACGGGATCAGCGCCAACTACCCCGACATCCTCCTGATGGTCGCCCTCATCGGCGAGCGGCCCGAGGAAGTCACGGACATGCGCCGCAGCGTCCATGGTGAGGTCATCAGCTCCACGTTCGACGAGCCCACCGAGAACCACACGCACGTGGCCGAGATGGCGCTCGAGATCGCGAAGCGCCAGGTCGAGACCGGCCGCGACGTCGTGATCCTGCTCGACTCGGTCACCCGCCTGACGCGTGCCTACAACCTCGCGCTCCCGCCCAGCGGCCGGACGCTCTCGGGCGGCATCGACCCGATCGCGCTCTACCCGCCCAAGCGGTTCTTCGGCGCCGCGCGGAAGATCGAGGAGGGCGGCTCGCTCACGATCATCGCCACCTGCCTGGTGGACACCGGCTCCCGCATGGACGACGTCATCTACGAGGAGTTCAAGGGCACGGGCAACTCCGAGCTGATCCTTGACCGCAAGCTCGCCGAGAAGCGGATCTTCCCCTCGATCGACGTCCAGCGCTCGGGCACCCGCCGCGAGGAGCTGCTCCTCGAGGAGGGCACCCTCAAGATGGTCTGGACGATGCGCCGGATGCTGTCCGCGGTCGGGACCAACGAGGGCATCGAGCTGCTGCTCAACCGCATCTCCAAGACCGACAACAACGCGCAGTTCCTGATGACGCTGACCAAGAGCCTGGACTGAGGGACGGCCCGGACGCGGCCCTCAACCGCCCGGCCGGGCACCGTCCAGCCCGGGGCGATTCACCGAGATTCAGGACACTTGGCCCGGTGTTTCGTGCCCCGGTCACGCGCGTTCCAAGGGGCAGGACCGTTTGCACGCCCTGCGCGGACTCTGGTACGGTCCGGGACGGGGTTCGGTCATCCGGAAACACTGCGGAAACGCTCCGGAATTGGTCTCGGGGGACCAGTTGACCACCATCGCGAACCCCGGAGAGCCGGTTTGGGCGCCCCCAGGTGCCCCGTCCACGACCGGTCCTCGCGCCTGGAGTACGTATTGCAGAAGCCGACGGATGGCGTGCAGCTCCCCGCTGAGCCTGCGCACCGCCGCCCCCATCGCGACACCGTGACTGCCCGCATCAACAGGCGGAGCGTCCGGTTCGCCCGAGGCACCCGGGCATGGTTCGCCGACCATGCCGGTGTACCCGTCGGCACGGCCTCCACCGTCGTCCGTTCCGCCCTGCGACCGTTCGCCTGCCCGCAACGCTCCCTGCCGATCGCCGTCGCCGTGATCCTGGCAGGGGCCTCGATGCTCGCGGTCATGCCAGGCCCGACCACGGGTGCCGTTGGCAGCGTGTCGGGCCGGGGCCAGGACATCCGGCTCGCCGTGAACGGAGGCCTGGGGCGCCCGGCCGAGGATCTCGTCGATGCACCGGGGTTCGACCCCGTCGACGCGATTGACGCGAAGGCTGGCGGCGACGCGATGAGCTTCTCGCCGGTCATCATTCCCAAGGACGTCGAGACCGCGGCCCGGGCCGAGGTGTCGGGCGCCGAGGCCGTCGACTTCCTCGACGACGGCACCATCCTCACGGGCTACGCGCCCGAGACCAGCGTCGAGGATGGGGCGGACCTGATCAAGCGCTACAAGGTCAAGTCCGGGGACACCCTCGTCACGATCGCCAGCAAGTTCGACGTGTCGATGAAGACCCTGTGGTGGGCGAACAAGCTCAAGTCCAAGGACGACCTGCACATCGGCCAGGTCCTCCGGATCCCGCCCGTCTCCGGGCTCGTCGTGACGGTCAAGGACACGGACACGCTGGAGTCGCTCGCCAAGGAGCACCGCGTCAACGCCGACAAGGTCGTCGAGCTCAACGGTCTCGACGACCCGACCCTCGTGGTGGGCCAGGTCCTGGTCCTGCCCGGCGCGAAGGGCGCCCCCATCCCGACCCCGAAGCCCACCCCGAAGCCGGCGGCCAAGTCGCGAGCGAGCGGTGGTAGCGGCGGCGGTGGATCGAAGACCAGCAGTCAAGCCCCGAAGTGGCGGCGTGAGCTACAACGGCGGCCAGTTCCGGTGGCCGGTCGTCGGCGGTGGCAACTACATCAGCCAGTACGCCCACGCCGGGCACGTCGCCCTCGACGTCGCCGGCGACTACGGGTCTCCCGTCGTTGCCGCGGCCGGTGGCCGAGTGGCGTTCGCCGGCTGGAAGTCCAACGGCGGCGGCTGGCAGGTCTGGATCTCGCACGGTGGCGGCCTGTACACCACGTACAACCACATGGCGGGCGTGTCGGTGGGCAACGGCCAGTCGGTCGGGCGCGGTCAGCGCGTGGGCCGGCTCGGCTCGAGCGGCTGGGCGACCGGCCCGCACCTGCACTTCGAGGTCTGGCGAGGCGGGCTGCCCTGGAGCGGCGGCTACCAGGTCAACCCCATGCGCTACTTCTAGCGCCCTCCGCCCCAGCGCCCTCCGCCGCGCCCGCCGAGCCCCATCCAGGGGCCCCAGCCGGGGCCGTGCGACAATCACCCCGATGTTCCTCGACGATGTCCGCATCTCCGTGCGTGCCGGTGCCGGCGGTGACGGAGCCTCCACCATGCGCCACGAGGCCCATGTCCCCCGCGGCGGCCCCGACGGCGGCGACGGTGGTCGTGGCGGTTCCGTGTACCTGCGCGTGGACGCCGGGCAGACCGCGCTCCACGACTTCCGCTTCAAGCACCACTTCTCGGCGGCGCCCGGTGGCCGCGGCGAGCGCCAGAAGCGACACGGCAAGGCCGGCGAGGACCTGTACCTCGCCGTCCCGCCCGGTACCGCGGTGATCGATCTCGCGAGCGGGGGGCTGATCGCCGACCTCGTCGCGGTGGGCCAGGAGGTGATGGTCGCGAAGGGCGGCCGCGGCGGCCTCGGCAACGTGCACTTCGCCACCGCCACCCACCAGGCCCCCAGGCACGCCCAGATGGGCGAGCCCGGCGAGGAGAAGGAGCTGCGCCTCGAGCTCCGGCTGATCGCGGACATCGGCCTTGTCGGGCTCCCCAATGCCGGCAAGTCCACCCTGCTCGCCGCACTCACCGCCGCGACGCCCAAGATCGCCGCCTACCCGTTCACCACGCTCGAGCCCAACCTCGGGGTGATGGACCTGGGGATCGAGGACGGGCGCCGTCCCACGATCGCCGACGTGCCCGGGCTCATCGAGGGGGCGTCGACGGGAGCGGGGCTGGGGCACGCGTTCCTGCGCCACGTGTCGCGGACCCGCGTCCTGCTGCACATCGTGGATGGAGCCGCCCGAGATCCAGCCTGGGACCACGGCGTCATCCGCGAGGAGCTCGAGGCCCACGACCCCGCGCTGCTGGCCAAGCCGATGCTGACCGTCTTCAACAAGATGGACCTGCAGGCAGCGCGCGATGCGTGGCCGGCGTTCGAGACGGCCATGCGCCGGGCCGGCGTGGCCGTCCTGCCGATCTCGGCCGACGACGGACAGGGCCTGGACGCGTTGCGCGACGCAATGGGCGACCTGCTGCCCGACTTCGACGCCCTCGCCGAGCCTCCCGATGCCGCCGGGGTGGTGGTGCACCGCCTTGAGGCCGCAGGCGACGGCTTCACCCTCGAGCGCGAGGACGGCGTGTACGTGGTGAAGGGCAGGAAGATCGAGCGGCTGGCCAACCAGACGAACTTCGAGAACGAGGAGTCCGCGCGCCGGTTCCAGCGCGACCTCGCCCGCGTCGGCGTGGAAGGGGCCCTGCGCAAGGCAGGCGTGCGCCCCGGCGACACGGTCCGTATCGGGACGGTGGAGCTGGAGTGGGAGCCGCCCGAGGACGACAGGTGACGGACGACGGCCCGTCGCTCCCCCCGCTCGAGGAGGTCGCGCCGCCGGCGCCGGTGGTGGCTGGATCGGTCGGGATCCTCGGGGGCACCTTCGATCCGATCCACAACGGGCACCTGGGGATCGCCGAGGAAGCCCGAGAGGCACTGGGTCTCGAGCGGGTGCTGCTGGTCCCCGCGTCCTCGCCGCCCCACAAGCCCGGGCGACCCGTGACGGATGCCGCGCACCGGCTCGCCATGGTGGAGCTGGCGATCGCGGACAACCCGGCCTTCGCGGTGAGCCGGATCGAGGTCGAGCGGGGTGGGGCATCGTACTCGCTGGACACGCTGGAGGCGCTGCGCTCCGAGGGCGTCGAGCAGCCCTGGTTCATCCTCTCCGCCGAGGCGCTCGCGGGGTTCCCCGCCTGGCGCGAGCCGGACCGGATCCTCGCCCTGTGCCGCCTGGCCGTGGTGCCGCGTGGCGGCTACGACCCGCTCGACCGGGCGTGGGTCGCCGAGCGGTTCCCGGGGCGCGAGGACCGCGTCACCTTCCTGCCGGGGCCCCTCTTGCCGATCTCGGGTAGCGTGGTGCGACGACGGGCCGCCGTCGGACGCTCGGTGCGCTACCTGGTGCCCGACGCCGTTGCCCGCTACATCGCCGACCACCAGCTCTACACGGACCCCACCCGGAGGACCCAGACCACGTGACCGACCCCGTCCACTCCGCAGCCCAGCGCCCGGATGGCCTCCCGGCCCGCGACACCGCGGCGCCCAAGTCGGACCTCGAGCCGCTCGACCTTGCCCGGCGCATCGTGGAGCTCGCGGAGGACAAGAAGGCCGCCGACATCGTGCTGCTTGACCTGGACGGGCTGACGACGCTGGCCGACGCGTTCGTGATCTGCTCCGGGGGATCGGAGCGGCAGATCAGCGCGATCGCCGACGGGATCGTTGAGGGCCTGCGCGACGAGCGCGTCAAGCCGATCGGGCGCGAGGGGACAGCCGAGTCCCACTGGGTGCTGCTCGACTACGGGAGCGTGATCGTCCACGTCTTCACGCCGCCCGAGCGCGACTACTACGAGCTCGAGAAGCACTGGTCCGGCGCCCGGGTCGTGGTGCGCGTCCAATAGGCGTCTTCCGCGTGCGGGAGGAGCCGCCGCCCCACCGGGGTGGGGTACCGGCCCCGCCCGTACCGACGGGTCATGTCGGCGCGGGGGCACCGCGCCTAGATTGACGGCATGTCGCCGGCCAGCCAGGCCGGCGCCCCCGGAGACGCCCCGATGTCGGGCCTGCGAGATCGCTGCCCCGGTTGCAGCCGTCGCCTCATCATCACGCGCTTCGACACGACCTTCCGGCTCTCGGACCGGACGGAGCGGCTGTGCTTCGGCATCCCCGGCGGCCTCTGCGAGGACTGCCACCAGCTGTACATCGATCCCGAGCTGATCGAGCTGTTCGGCCTCGGTGACGCCCGCTGCGTGTTCGCGATCGAGAGCGACCTCGTCATGCAGGAAGAGGCCTGGTCCTCCGCCGACTGACGGTTCCAGGCTCCTCGGCGCAGCCGGCCCGGCACGCCAACTCGCTGGTTCCGACCTAGCCCGCCCGGCCAGACGCCGGGTCGCCCGGCGGTCGTCGCGGTTCCTGGTCGCCCGTCCGCGACCCGATCGCGGACCCACATCGTGAACGCCAGCCGCACCTGGCGCTCCGTGCTCCCCGAGCCCACCGCCCCCTTGATCATCGCGTCCAGCTCGAGGACCCCCTCGAGGGCGGCGTCGAGCTCGGGCAGCGTCCAGCGCCGCGCCTGCTCCACCAGCTTCTGGGCCCGGAACGGGTGCCCGCCGATGGCCTTGACGATGTCGGGCGGGCGGCGGCCCGCGGCGGCCAGGTCCGCGGCGACGATGATCTCGCGCAGCCGGCGGTGGAGCTGGACGATGACGACCGGGAGGGGGGTGGTCTCGAGCAGGCGGTCCAGCAGCGGGCCGGCGATGTCCGCGCGGCGATCCGCGACGGCGTCGAGCATGGCCCACGTGGAATCCGGGATCACCTCCGGGACCAGGGCCCGGACGTCCTCGATGGTGATCGGTGCCGCCTGGCGGTAGATGGCCAGCTTCTCGAGCTCCCCGGCCGCGAGCGCCCCCTGGCGCTGACGGTCCACGTCGCCCTCGGCCACGAAGCCTCCCACCCGTCGGGCCAGCTCCTCGGATGCATCCCGGTCCAGGGCCACGCCGCGCTCCGCCGCCAGGTTGCGCAGCCAGCCGGCCAGCTGCCCGGCCCTGGGCGCGGCGTACTCGCGGCTCTCGCCGCCGGCCCGGATGACGGCCGCTTCGAGCGCCGCGTACATCGCCGCACGCTTGTTGCCGGCGTCCCCCTGCTCCACGAAGACCAGGGCGTTGCCCGGGGCGACGACGCCGAGCGCGCGCTCCAGGGCCTCGCGCGAGTCCTTCGAGCGGAGGAGCGGCCCAGGGTCCGTGACCACGGCCACGCAGCCTCCGCCGAACATCGGGGCGGTCCCCACGCGCTCGGCGATCTGGGCCGCGCTCGTCTCGGACCCGATCGCCCGCCAGCGGTCCGGGGCGGCGCCAGTCTCCTGCTCGAGTCGACGGGCGATCGCCACGACCGCCCGGTCCAGCGCGAAGCCGTCGCCGCCGCGGTAGTAGGCGATGACGGGCATGCTCACCCGGCAGCCTCGAGCAGCGTGGCCTCGTGCTCGGTGGTCGCGTGCTCGGCGGCTGGCTGAAGGGCGGCCTGGCGCAGGGCACGTCGAGCCCAGCGCAGGCGCCGCACGTCGTGCGGCTCGACGCCCGCGAGGCCGCAGATCTCGCGTTCGAGGGCATCTGCGCGGGCGACCACGAGGGCAGCCGTCTCGTCGGCCCAGCCGGGTCCGCTTGGCGGCCGGTCATTCGTCCCCAACACCGGGTCCCCAGGCCCGGAAGGATACCGGCGTCCCCACGAAGCGAACCGCGAAGCCATGGGCTCGAGCTGCTGGCCGGCCCGCTTGTCGGCGTAGGCGATGATCCTGGCCTCGATGGGCGCCGCGGCGAGGCGGGCGGCATCGGCATCGTCGGCGAGGCGGGGCACGGGGTGGTCCCGGACCAGCGCCGACAGCTCGCCCAAGCCTTGCGCCTCCAGCCAGGCCGCGGACCCGTCGCCATGGCGGAGGCCGGCCATGCGGCCTGCCGGGATCTTGTCGACGTCGTGGAGCAGCGCCGCCGCCTCGACGGCGGGAATGTCGACCGCCGTGCCGTTCCGGGCGATCGCGTGCGCCAGCCAGGATGCGACGTCCGCGACGGCGCAGGCGTGCTGGACGGACCATGCGGGCGGATCCAGCGAGAGCAGCAGGTGGGCGGCCTCGCGGCGCGCCGGGACGGTCATGCCGGGAATTGTAGCCGGTGCGGCGGGCGCCCGAGGCGTGGACCACCAGCCCGTCGGACCGCAGGTCGACCACGAGGGTCCCGTGGAGGTCCGTGCGGTACACGCGGGCTCCGGTGTCGCGCAGGCGCGCGAGGGTCGAGGGCGCCGGGTGTCCGTAGTCGTTGCCGGTCCCGACGGAGACGAGGGCGATCGCGGGGCGGGTCGCCTCGAGGAGCGCGGCGCTGGTCGCCGTGGCGCTCCCGTGGTGGGCCACCTTGAGGAGGTCGATCCGCGGGAGGCCGCGTGCGACCAGTCGCGGATCCACGTCGTCCTCCGCGTCACCGGTGAGCAGGAACCGGCGGCCGTTCGCCTCGCCGAGCAGGATGATCGACGTGTCGTTGATGCCGCGACCGGTGGACGCGGGTTCGACGGGCACCGCGGTCTCCGGCCACACGACCGTCAGGGTCACCTCGTCCAGCCGCAGGCGGGCGCCGACCGCCAGCGCGGCCCGCGGAGGACCGTCGCTGCAGGACTGCGTCCCAGGCCTCCCAGCCCGGTCCCGGGCCGTGCATCCCGGGCTCGAAGACCCGGCCCACCCGGTAGCGCTCCAGGACCCGGACGAGGCCGGCGACGTGATCCTCGTGCGGATGCGTCAGCACGACGAGGTCGATCCGACGATCCCACGGCGGGACTCTCGCATCGAGCTCCGTGAGCAGCCGCTCCGGGTCCGGTCCGCCGTCCACCAGCATCCGGCCGCCGGCGCGGCTCTCGACGAGGATCGCGTCCCCCTGGCCCACGTCGAGCATCACGAGGCGGGTCTCGCGGCCGGCGGTGTCGGCGAGGGCGATGGTCGAGAGCGCGACGACGATCCCGGCCGCGATCGCCAGGACGCGCGCACCTCGTGAGGTGGGGGTCGGGAAGCCCCGGCGAGGCGGGCGTGCCACCCGCACTCACCGCGGACGACCCCTTGGCGGGTCGCCGTGTTCGTCGCGCGCGGACCCGGCGCAGGATCGATGGCGCTGCCAGCACCAGCACGGCGGCCACGAGCGCCGTGACCGGGCCGGCCTCGGGCGGGATCGCGACCGCGGCGAACGGCAGACCTGCCGAGAGTCGCACGACGGTCACGATGACGTGCAGCAGCAGCCAGGCCGGCAGGCCAAGGAGCGTCGCGGCGAAGCCCGGGAGGCCGAGCATCGCCAGGGCGCCACCGGCCATCGCCAGGACACCGGCGCCCATCGCCGCAGGAACCAGCGGCACGACGGCGAGGTTGACCACCGGGGCCACCAGCGAGAGCCTCCCGAACGTCATCAGCACGTCCGGGAGCGTTGCCGCCTGGGCGGCGAGCGAGATGCCGAGGCCCTCCGCGAGCCAGCCGGGCATGCGTCCACCCGCCAGCCCGCCGATCCAGCGGCCGAGCGGCGTGCCCCAGGCAAGCAGTCCGGCGGTCGCGGCCACGGAGAGACGGAACCCGGCATCGCCGATCATCGCCGGCTCCGCCACGAGCATCGCGAACGCGGCCAGGGCGAGGGCCGCGGGAGCCCGGCCGGCCCGGCCGGACTCGCGCGCGAGCAGCACGACGCCCGCCATCACCGCCGCCCGGACGACCGACGGCGATGCCCCCGCCGCCAGGACGTAGGCGAGGATCGTGCCGCCGACCACGATGGCCACGACCCGTCGTGGCCGACCGCGCATCATCGCCCCGACGAGACCCGCCACGATCGCGATGTTCCAACCCGAGATGGCGACGACGTGGCTCGCCCCGGCCGTCGCGAAGTCCGCGGCGAGCGAACGGTCCACGCGTTCCCGGAGCCCGATCAGGATCCCGGCGGCGAGCCCGGCCTCCGGCTCCGGCAGCGCGAGGCGGAGGGTGTCACCGGCTGCATCGCGCAGCGGCTGGAGCGAGAGACCCGCAGGCGGCGCCAGGACGGCCACGGACCGCCCGTCCAGGCTCCCGGCCGCCCCGGTCCGCCGGAGGTACTCGCCGTAGCCGTCGTCATCCGGTGGCGGCCGCAGGCGGCCGCTGACCTCCACGGTGTCGCCGGCACGGACCGTCGGGAACGCGGGCAGCGTCGCTGCCACCCGGACGGCGCCCGGATCCGAGCTGGTCACCGGTCCCGGCGCTGCCCGGAGCAGCAGCCGCGCCACCTGGTCGCCTTCCCGCGGGGAGCCAACGGACTCCACGACCGCCGTCCACGGTCCCGAGCCTTCGGGGAGGGGAGCGACCGGCGGTGCCGTGGGGCCCGCGAGGACGCGCAGCGCGAGCAGGGTCGCGCCAATGCCCCCCGCCAGTAGCGGGACCGCCCCCTGGATGCCCGCTGGCCGCGTCGCCAGTCCAGCGGCGAGCACCAGCAGTCCGGCGACCAGCGCGGCAACCGCCGGCTGTTCCGCCCAGACCCAACCGGCAGCGATGGCAGCCCCAGCGGCGAGCCAGGCGCTCCGTGGCACCTGCACGCGCGCCGTGCTCACGGCCCGACGGTGACGAGCGCCCGCAGCTTCTCGAGCGTGGCCGCCCCGACGACCTTGCGCGCCAGCAGGTCGTCGATGACGGCGAACGGCTGCTGTTCACGCGCGGCCACGATCTTCGCGACGGTCGCAGGACCCACGCCGGGAAGCGTGTCGAGCGCGTCGGGGGTCGCGTGGTTGAGGTCGATGAGGCCGCCATCGTCCGCGGCGCGTTGACCTCCGGTCTCGCCGCTCACAGGGTTCCCACCGGTCGCCGTCGTCTCGCCGCGGACCGGGACGCGGATCTTCTCACCGTCGCGGATCGTCGCGGCGAGGTTGAGCTGCCGGTCGACGAGCGCGGCGTCCACCGTCGCGCCGTAGCCACCGGCCGCCGCGATCGCATCGCCCACGCGGGAGCCCTCCGGGAGGCGGTACACACCCGGGCGCGCGACGGCACCGCCAACGTCGACCACGAGGTCCTCGGCGGGTCGCACCGGATCCGTCGGCCGAGTCCCCCCGAGCTCGACGGATCCGGTGCCCAGGCCGACCGCACCCTCGACACCGATGACCGGCTCGTCGCGCGTGGTGACCAGGATGGCCGCGGCTGCGATGGCGACAACGCACAGCGACGAGCGCGACGCCGATGGCCGGCCACGGCAGGCCGCGCGATGCGGGCGCTGTCGTGGGTGATGCGGGTGCTGGTTCGGTTGTCTCGAGGACGCGCCACGGCGCGCTGGAGGGCTCCACGGGTAGGACGTCTCCCCGGCGGGCCCGGCGGCGGGCAATGGGGCGGGCCGCCCGTCCCGTAGGGGGCACGTCCTACGGGACGGGTGACCGGGGCGAACACTACGCGGCGCCACTTACGCGCCACTTACACGGGCATCCGGAATCTGCGTCCTGCGGCGGCTCGGGCTAGCATCGACCCGAGGACACAGGAGCACCATGGCCGAGGACCCCTTCCCGCGCGAACGTGTCGGCGCCACCCTGCGCCGCATGCCCGCATACCTGAAGCTCTCGTGGCGTCTTGCCCGGGATCCGCTGCTCAGCCGCGCCCGACGGGCGGCCGTGATCGCCGCGGCCGGCTACCTCGCCTCGCCCATCGATCTCGTTCCCGGGGTCATCCCCGTGGTCGGGCAGCTCGACGACATCGCCTTCGCGATCGCGGCCCTCAAGCTCGCCCTGTCCGGGCTCGACCCGGTCCGCCGCCGTGCGCACCTGGAGTCGGTCGGCCTCGGAGACGATGACCTCTCCCGAAGACCTGCGCACCGCCGTCGTGGCAAGCGCCTGGCTCGTCCGGGCGGGTGTCCGGACGACTGGCCGAGCGGCGAAGCACGGCGGCAAGGCGGCCGTGGTCGGCGGGAAGGCAGCGGTGACCGGCGGGAAGGCGGCCGTGACCGGTGCGAAGGTGGCCGGCCGGGCGACCGCGAAGACGGCATCGGTGGCTGCGACGGCGGCATCGAAGGCCGCGCCCGCGGCCAGGAGCGCTGCCACGAAGGCCGGCCCGGCGGCGAAGGGCGCGGCTCCAAGGCTGGCCCGGCAGCCAGGGGCGCGGCGAGCCGGGGCATGGCCGCCGCCCGGGGCGCGACGTCGTGGGGCTCCGCCGCGAAGCTCAGGGTGTCGGTGCGGCGTGCGCCTGCTCTCGGACCCGGTGCGGACTCCGCGGACGATCTGCTCCCCGTCGAGCCCGACGTGATCGAGCTGCCCGCACCCCGCGACCCGACTGGCGGCAACCCCCGCAAGAGCGGCGACGACCGACCCTGACGATCCCGAGGAACGGTCTCGTCGGCGACGGCCATTGCGCCCGGCCCGCGACTCGCTTCCGGCCCGCGACTCGCTGCCGGCCCGCGACTCAGGTGGGGGTCAAATCAAGAACGCCGGTGCAGAGGTCGTCCGCGAATCTGCAGGAATCGGGTCTGATCTCCGCGCCAGACATGACGTTTCGACTCAGTGGTGAGTCGGACGGGCCCTGACCCTCCCGAGCAACGGCCCCGAGCTACTGCGCCCGCCCCTCAACGCGGGCCGCGGCGTTGCACGCCGATCGGGAGAGGTACTCCGCCACACCACTCACGCCCCGGAGGGCGCCCGCAATGGCGTGGCGGGCCGCCGCGACCGGCCACCACGCTTCTCGCCATGACGACGGGTGTGCACGCCGCTCCTCGGCGTTGAGCTCCGCTGCGAGTCGCGCCAGCGCGACTGCCTCGGCCTCCCGCAGGCGCTCCCGCGCGATGTCCTGCGCCAGGTACCCGTAGATGTGCAGCATGTGTCGGCCCTCCTCAGCGCCCGATCGACCGGCCGGCGTCGACGCCGTCCAGGCCCGCGAACCCGTCACGGCTCTCTGCGGCGGCCGCGAGCGCGGCTAGGGCAAGCACCGCGAACAGGATGGTGATGATCGTCAGGACTTCCATCTCGGATCTCCATGCCCGGCGTATGTAACCGGCTTCAAGTACTAGAACAGTTACACACGATATCCGGTTGCACGTAACCCGTCAAGTCCTGTATTGTGGTTACACAGCCGACATGGACGCCCCCACCCCCATCACCCACCACGCGCACGACACGGATCTCAGCGCGCCCCTGGACCTGATCAACACGCTCGAGCTGACCGACGGACAGCCCGACGACCACCTCGCGACGGTTGGGGCCGCGGTCGACTTCCTTGTCGGACACGGCCTCGCCCACGAGGAGGACCTCCGCTCGCAGGCAGGCCGCGAGGGTGATGACTGGCTCGGGCGGATCCGCGTGGCGAGGGCCGCGCTCCGGGAGCTCTGGGATGCGCAGGTCGAGGGCCGGACGCCGAACCCACGGGCCCTGCGGACGCTCAACGCGATCCTCGACCGTGGCCCCAGGCTGGAGCTCCGGGCGACGCTCGCCGGCGTCGAAGTCGCCCATCGTCACCGCACGGACGACCCGACGGGCGAGGCGCTGGCGCGCGCGGCCACTCCGCTCGTCGAGGCGATCTCGGCGGGTCAGAGCGCACGCTTCCGGATCTGCGCGAACGACGGCTGCCGCTGGGTCTTCGAGGACACGTCGCGCGCGGGACACCGCCGCTGGTGCGACATGTCGACCTGCGGCAACCGCGCAAAGGTTCGGCGTTTCCGCTCGAGACGCCGTGGCGCGGACGGTGAGGTCGCGGAGGCCGGCCCGACCCCCGCGGACGCCTAGACCTTCTCGAGGAGCGGCCTGACCTCCGTCGCGAAGCGGGTCATCGACTCCTCGTCGTAGTCGGCCGGGATGCCGACGATCAGGTGCCGGTACCCGAGCGCGACCTTGGGTGCGAGCTTCTCGGCCACGTCCTCGGGCGTCCCGACCGGCTGGTCCTCCCAGTGCTTCGCGACGCGGTTGCGGTCGAACGCGGCGCGGAACAGCCGCTCCGCCTCGGCGCGGTCGTCGCGGATGAACACGGTGCCGACGCCCGTCGTCCGCTCGATCTCGGCCGGATCGCGGCCCACCGCCTCGCAGTGCGCGAGGAGGATCTCCTCCTTGCGGCGCATGTCCTCGACCGTGCCGCCGATGTTGTTCATGTCGCCGTACTTCGCGACCAGCTTGAGGGTGACCTTCTCGCCGCTGCCGCCGATGCAGATCGGCAGGTGGGCCTGGACGGGGCCGGGCAGGTTGCGCGTGTCCTGCGAGCGGTAGTGGGGACCCGCGGCCGTGGGCTCCGTCCCGTCCAGCATCCCGCGCATGATCGGCAGGGCCTCGCCCAGCCAGCGCAGGCGCTCCGGGAACCCGGACCCGAACTCGAGCCCGAAGTCCTCGTGCTCCTCCTCGAACCACGCCCCGCCGATGCCGAGGATCGCGCGGCCGTTGCTGATGTGGTCGAGGGTCGTCGCCATCTTTGCCGTGAGCGTGGGCGCCCGGAACGTGTTCGCACCGACCATGAGCCCGATCCGGATCCGCTTGGTGGCCTGCGCCCAGGCGGCCAGCGTCAGCCAGCCCTCGTAGTTCGGTCCCGTCGAGTCGCCGACGATCGGGTACAGGTGGTCCCAGGTCCAGAGCGTGTCGTAGCCGAGCTCATCGGCCCGGATGCCGGCCTCGAGCAGCGCGGGCCACTCGGTGTACTGGTTCCAGCAGAGCGCGCCGATCTTGATTTCGCTCAACTCAGGCTCCATTTGATCAGGAAGGTGGGCCGTGATGGAAGGGCAGGGTGGCCACGCGCGGGCCGGCGGCAGTGCCTCAATTTACGCTTGCCAGACGATGTCGACCGAGATCTCTACCGCCGGAATCGCTCCTCGGTTCTCGAGCCAGTGGGTCGTGTTCCGATCCTCGGGCCAGCCCACCCCCGGCCCATAGTCCGTGGCGGCCCCGTCTCGATGGTCAGTGATCGTTCCCTGCAGGATGTAGACGGTGCCCGGTCTGTCCTTGTGGTCGTGGATCGGGCCGAAGACGCCTCCGGGCTCGATCGTCACCATCCGCGTTCGAAGCTGGCGCCGTTCCATGCCCTCGATCTCAGGGCCAAGGTCAACCGTTGCCAGCAACTTCACCGTAATACCCTTCGTCTCAGGTGCCACCAGTTCGCCGCCCATCGTGTTCTCCTGTCTGCACATCCAGGTCTATCGAGGGTTCGGGCGGGACCTTCAGGCGGTCCGGGCGCGGCCACCGAGGCGATAACGCCATCCTGGACCAAGCGTACTCGCCTTCACGCGGATGGCACCGTAACGCCCCTCCGCCCGGTCGCCTGCAGCGAACGATGTCGCACGGGTCCAGGCGCGGTATTGTCGCCTCGGATCGGCCGACGCCACGCGACCGCTCGCGGCCGGCCGTCCAGCCGAGAGGAGACGACGCGTGACCCGTCAGCCAACCCGGCGCCCGATGCGCCGCCCGTTCGCGGCCCTGGCGCTCATCGCCGCGCTCGTCATCATCGGCTCCGTGGCCGCGTGCTCCGCGTCGGCCGAGAAGCTCACCGGCCCGACCTGGCAGCTCACCAGCGTCACCGAGAAGGTGCCGGCGTTCCAGGGGGTCGTCCCGCCCGAGGACCAGTCGCGGTACACGATCACCTTCAACGAGGACGGGACCGCCGCGATCAAGGCCGACTGCAACAACGTCGCCGCCACCTACACCACGGAGGAGACGAACATCTCGATCGTCCCCGGACCCTCGACGCTCGTCGCCTGCCCTGACGACTCGTTGAGCGACAAGTTCGTCGCGGGGCTGAGCAGCGCCACGACCTACAACATCCGCCCCAGCGGGCTGACGCTGTACATCCTCAACGAGGGCCAGCTCGAGTTCGTCGCGGCCAAGTAGTCGCGGTCCGTCGGCGCGCTGAGCCGGGCGGGTGATCCGCGGACGGCGCCTGCCTCAGAGCGCCAGGACGCCGACGATCTCGCCTTCCTCGACCTCGCCTGTCGGCACGAACCCGTACCCGAGGTAGAGCGGCTCCGGGCTCCCGGGGCCCGGGCACCAGCTCACGAACAGCCGGGTGGCGTTCGGGAGCGTCCGGACGTGATCGGTGATGAGGTCGAGGACGCGGCGGCCGTAGCCCCGGCGCTGCAGGCCGTCGGCGATCATCAGCCGCCACAGCCAGTAGTCGGCCTCGTCCGGGTCCAGCGAGAGCATCACGAAGCCCACCGGCACCCCGTCCGCCACGATCGCGCGGTACCAGGCCCGGGGCTCGAACAGCGCCTCGGCGAAGGACACCGCGTTGGGGGCCACGAACCCACGCTGCGCGGGCGCCACCTGCAGCCCGCAGATCGACCGGACCGTGTCCTTCGTGACCTCGCGCAGCTCGACGACCGCGCCCTCCGAGACCGTGCGCGGTGGCCCGGCACCGGCGTCCGGCCACTCGCCGGCGGCCTCGCGAGCGGCGGCCCATGCGGCGATCCCGTCGGCCTCGGGGCGGGGCGGCACGGGGGCCTCCCGGGCGCTCACCGCAGGACGATGTTGACGAGCCTGCCGCCGCCCGCGTGGATCAGGCGGGCGACCTGCCGGTCGCCGATCGCCGCCAGCACCTTGTCGCGGGAGAGGATGATCTGCTCCAGCTCGATGTCGCTGATCCCGACCGGCACCGTGATCTTGTCGCGGAGCTTGCCGTTGACCTGGATCGGGAGCTCGCGCGTGGCCTCCACGATCGCGGTCTCGTCGACGTCGGGCCAGCGCTGGACGTGGATCGACTCCCACTCGTCACCGCGGGCCTCCGCGTGACGTGACCAGAGCTCCTCCGTGATGTGCGGCGCGGCGGGCGCCAGCATCAGGAGCAGCAGCCGGACCGCCTCGTCCCATTCGGGCAGGCCGGCCACGGACGTCCCGCGGTAGCGGAACAGCACGTTGGACAGCTCCATCAGCTTCGCGACCATCGTGTTCCAGCGGAAGCCCTCGTAGTCCTCCGTGACGTCGCGCAGCGTCCGGTGGGCGGCGGCGCGCATCCGGTCGCGCGCCTCGTACTCCTGCTCGCCGGCCGGCAGCGCGCCGCCGGTCTGGTCGCCGGGCTCGCGCCCGTGCGGGTCCGTGGCGATCGCCCACACGCGGTTGAGGAACTTCGCCGGGCCGCTGATGCCTCCCGCGCTCCACGGGCCGCCCTGGTCCCAGGGCCCCATGAACATCAGGTACAGCCGGACCGCGTCGGCGCCGTAGCGCGCGACCAGCGCGTCCGGGTCCTCGACGTTGCCACGGCTCTTGCTCATCCGCTCGCCGTCGGCGCCCAGGATCTGGCCCTGGTTGAACAGCCGGTAGAACGGCTCGCGCTCGTGCACCAGCCCCAGGTCGCGCATGGCCTTGGTGAAGAACCGGCTGTACAGCAGGTGCATCACGGCGTGCTCGGCACCGCCCGTGTACTGGTCCACGGGGGTCCAGTCCTTGACGAGGTCAACGTCCACGGGGCTCTCGGCGTTGTGCGGCGAGAGATAGCGGAACCAGTACCAGGACGAGTCGATGAACGTGTCCATCGTGTCCGTCTCGCGCCGTGCGGCCGCGCCGCACTGCGGGCAGTCGACCGTCAGGAAGTCCACGTCGCGCGTGAGCGGGTTGTCGCCGGAGCCGCGGTAGTCCACCGTCTCGGGCAGCAGGACCGGCAGGTCGGCCTCGGGCACCGGCACCGGGCCGCAGGCCGCGCAGTGGATGACCGGGATCGGCGTGCCCCAGTAGCGCTGGCGGCTGATCAGCCAGTCGCGCAGCCGGTACGTGACCGCCTGCTCGCCCTTGCCCTGCTCGCCCAGCCACTTGACGATGTCGTGCCAGGCCTCGGCCGCCGGCTGGCCGGTGAACCGGCCGGAATTGACCATGACCTCGTCGACGGTGTGCTCCGTGAATGCGGTGGTCAGCTCCTGGTCCGGGTCCGCGTCCTTGGGCATCACGACGTTCACGATCGGCAGGCCGAACGCCTGGGCGAACGCGAAGTCCCGCTCGTCGTGGGCGGGCACGGCCATGATGGCGCCGGTGCCGTACGTGCCCAGCACGTAGTCCGCGATGAAGATCGGGATCCGGGCACCGTTCACGGGGTTGATCGCGTCCGCGCCGATGGCGACACCCGTCTTCTCGCGATCCGTCGAGAGGCGGTCGATCTCCGTCTTCGCGGCCGCCTGTGCCACATAGGCGTCCACCTCGGCCCGGCGATCCGGCGCGGTCAGGGTCGCGACCAGCTCGTGCTCGGGCGCCAGGACCATGAACGTCGCGCCGAACAGCGTGTCCGGGCGCGTGGTGAAGACCCGCAGCTCCTCGCCGCCGGCATGGTGCGCGGACGGCGCCGTCTCGAACACGATCTCCGCGCCCGAGGAGCGCCCGATCCAGTTCGTCTGCATCAGCTTGACCGGCTCCGGCCAGTCGATGCCCGTGAAGTCCAGCAGGTCGTCCGCGTAGTCGGTGATGCCGAGGTACCACTGCGGCAGCTCGCGCTTCTCCACCTTCTCGCCGCAGCGCCAGCAGCGGCGGTCGGTGCCCTCGACCTGCTCGCGGGCCAGCGTGCCGTCGTTGGGGCACCAGTCCACCGCCGACACCTTGCGGTACGCCAGGCCCTTCTGCAGGAACTTGAGGAACAGCCACTGGTTCCAGCGGTAGTACTCGGGGTCGCAGGTCACGACCTCCGCGTCCCACGCGAACGACGCACCCATGGTCCGCAGCTGGAGGCGCATCTTCTCGATGTTGGCCATCGTCCACGTGCGCGGGTTGATGTTGTTCTTGATGGCGGCGTTCTCGGCCGGCAGCCCGAAGGCGTCGAAGCCGATCGGCATGAACACGTTGTCGCCACGCATCCGGTGGTAGCGGCCGATCGCGTCCGTGGGAGTCTTCACGTACCAGTGGCCGATGTGCAGTGACCCGGACGGGTAGTCGTACATCGTGAGCAGGTAGAACCGCGGCCTGGAGCGGTCGTCCAGGTCCGTGTCGTAGAGGCGCAGGTCGGCCCAGCGCCCCTGCCACTTGGGCTCGATGACCGCTGGCTCGTAGCGCTCGGCGCGGGCACGCGCGTCGCGGACGGCGTCGTCGCCGGTGGACTCGATGTCGCCTGTCGTTGTCACGATCCCGTCCCTGCTCTGGATGAAACGAAACCCCCCGCCGGTCCCGGCGAGGGGTCAGGTTGTCGGCGTTAGCGGGGTGTTGGTGGAGCTACGGGGGTTCGAACCCCGGACCTTCTGAATGCCATTCAGACGCTCTCCCAGCTGAGCTATAGCCCCACGCCGGAGCGGCAGTATAGCGCACGGCACCGGTGATCGAGGCGGTCGTGTCCCTGTCCGGCAGTGGTAGTGTGCCCCCCGGGGCCCTGCCACTCGACGCTGCCCGCGGCGGGCACCTGGGAGGGATCGTGACGTGACGCCCCCGTGCGAGCACATCCAAGCCGGCGCGCGGGTCGGCCCGCCACTCGCCGGCTGCGCCTCCTGCCTGGAGTCCGGCGGCACGTGGGTGCACCTCCGCCAGTGCCTGACGTGCGGCCGCACGGGCTGCTGCGATCAGAGTCCCAACCGCCACGCGACGGCCCACCACCACGAGACCGGGCACCCGGTGATCCGCAGCGCCGAGCCGGGCGAGGGCTGGTGGTGGTGCTACGTGCACGACATCCTGTACGAGCCCGGCTCCGAGGACGATGTCACCCCGGACGGTGCCTCGCCCTGACGGGAGCACCGGCCGAGTCCGGCGCATCGCGCCTGCCCTGCCGACCGAGATCCGGGGGCTGCTGACCCCACTACCAACTGGAGGCGTCCCATGAGCGAGCAGACGAGCTTGGCCCCGCACGGCCCCCTGGCGAGTGTCATCGAGGTCCGGAGGGGACCCGACGACGCCCACACGGGCGGGCTCGAGCACCGCGAAGCCCTGGTCTACACGCTGGGCAAGGCCGCCGAGCTCGAGCACCTCGTGATGCTCCAGTACCTGTTCGCGGCCTTCTCGCTGAAGCAGAAGGTGGAGGAGGGGCTGACGCCCGAGGCGCTCGCCGCCGTCAAGCGCTGGCGCAAGACGCTGCTCGAGATCAGCGCCCAGGAGATGCTCCACCTGGCGCTCGTCCAGAACCTGCTGACCGCGGTCGGGGCCGCGCCGCGCCTGGCCCGGCCGAACTTCCCGATGCCCGCCTACGCCTACCCGGCCGGTGTCCGGATCGAGCTGCTGCCGTTCGGCGAGGCCGCCCTGCGCCACTTCGCCTTCCTGGAGCGGCCCGACGGGATGGACGTGGAGGACGCGGAGGGGTTCGAGGCCATCGCCCAGGCGATCCCCATGCCCCACGACGAGGCCGACCAGATCGTCCCCCACCTGCAGGAGTTCGACACTATCGGCCAGCTGTACCGCTCGATCCAGGCCGGGTTGGAGCACCTCGATGCCCGACTGGGCTCGGAGCGCCTGTTCGTCGGGCCACCCGACGCCCAGGCGACGGAGGAGCACTTCCGGTGGCCGGAGCTCGTCCCCGTGACAGATCTGGCATCCGCGAAGGCGGCCATCGACACGATCGTCGAGCAGGGCGAGGGAGCCCGCGGCGAGTGGCGCGACGCCCACTTTGGTCGCCTGCTGGGGATCCTCGACGAGTTCCTCGAGCTCAAGCGCGCGGACCCGTCCTTCGAGCCGTCCCGGGCGGTCGTGGCGGCCAACGTCCGGCCCCAGCCGACCGGGATCGTCGTCCCGCTCATCACGGATCCTGGCACCACGCGGGCGATGGACCTGCTCAACGTGTCCTTCGAGGTGCTGCTCCAGCTGCTCTCCCGTTACTTCGCGCACACGGACGAGTCGCCCAGGCAACTCCAGGTCCTGGCCGACGTGTCAGTCGGCCTCATGTACTCCGCGATCAAGGTGCTCGGTGGCGTCGTGACCACCCTGCCCGTCGGTCCGGACATGCCCGGCGTCAAGGCAGGCCCAGGCTTCGAACTGTTCTATCAGGTCGACTACTTCCTCCCGCACAGGGAAGCGGCCTGGGTGCTCATGGAGGAGCGCCTGCGGGACGCGGCGGCGTTCGCCCGGCGTTGCGGCCAGCTGTGCACGCCTGCGCTCATGGAACCCCTGGCCAAGGTCGCCCGCTCGCTCGAGGGGTATGCGGACCAGCTCCGGGACGCTGCATGACGGCCACGGTCTGACCGACGCCGCCGGGCGCTGCGGCATCGATGCCGTTTCGCTGGCGCGGCTCAAGACGTGTCCGAGCCGGGGATCACGAGCCGCCAGCCTCGACTTCCTGCGTGGCGCCGGGGCACCGTCAGCCGTCTTCGATTTCGGCCCGGTTGCGCCTCAGCCACTCGGCCGTCCGTGGTGCCCAGCGCCCGTCCACGTCCAGCAGCACCGCCAGGCGTCGAGGATCCGCCGCAGTGTCGACGTCGGGCCGCGACTCGACGGTGGCGACCCGCCAGCCGGCCGACTGGAGACCACGCCTCGCGGCATCGAAGGCGGTCGAATAGCCAGCTCACCGGAGTTGAACGGGTCGTGCCCATACCAGCCGACGCCGGTCATCTCGCGCGTCGCGTAGATCCAGTCCCACGCGCTGACCGAAGCGCGTGCCTCCGAGGACACTGGCACTCCCGCCGTTGAACCGGGACGATGCTGATGCTAGGTCTGGTTGGTGACGCGTCGATGACGACGGGGCGCCGCCGCCTTCCGTATCACGGCGATGTGCCTTCCGCTAGTCGTGGGCGGACTCCACTGGGAGTCCGGCTGCGGCCCACGCCTCGAACCCTCCCACGACGTCGGTCGCCCTGTCGAAGCCGAGCTCGCGCAGGGCCGCCGCGGCCAGGCTCGAGCTGTAGCCGTGGGCGCAGAGCAGGATGATCCAGGCAGCTGGATCGGAGAGCCGCGGATCGTCATACCCCGACGCAGGGTCGAGGCGCCAGTACAGGACCGACCACGGCACGTGGATCGAACCCGGGACGACGCCCGTCTCCCGCCTCAGTTCTGCGCATCGCGTGTCGACCAGGATGGCCTCGTGGCCGAGCATCGCCCGATGCGCATCCGTCGGCTCGAGCCGCTCCAGCCGCGCCCGCGCGTCGGCGAGCAGGTCGTTCACGGTTCGCCGCGTGGCGACTGCGGCGCCGTCCTCGGCCGACCGGCTGTCAGTCATTCGCGATGCCTCCGCCCTCAACGATGGACCCTCGCCCAGTCTGCCACGGGCAGCGTTCATGGGTCTCCGGGCGACCACCGAGGATCCGTCGCCATCGGGTGCTTCGGCGCACAAGCCGACAGGACTGGATCGACACTCCCCTCAGGATGCCGTGGACCCTGGCTGTGGGCCGGTCTCGCCCGTGGTGGCGTAAGGCACCTGCCCGACACCGACGCTGTCTTTGAGGTACCCGTTGGCATCGCGGTGAGGCAGCCGCCGGATGGCGGCACGACGACGCGCGCCGAGGATGGGGACATCAAGAGATGCCGGTCGCAACGGCCCCGATGGACGGGACCGAGCCGGCGTCCAAGGAGGATCAAATGTCCGCAGCCACCCGCACCACGCCCGCCACCCCGGATATGCGCCGGGCCGGCGCCGCTCTTGGAGCCCTCACCGTCGCGGTCGGCCTCGTCGTCGCGGTTGGGTTCAGCCAGGCGTCCTCGACGAGGTCCCAGGCCAATCCCGTGGCCGGTGCCGCGCCGGTCGCTCACGACCACGGCTGGAGCACCGCGGCCAGCACGGGCCAGGAGCTCATCATCAACGGCTCGAACGGCGGCTCGCTCCGATACACGGGCATCCCGTACCCGGCGGCCGGCAAGGGCCAGGAGCTCATCATCAACGGCTCGACGGCGGCTCGCTCCGGTACACGGGCATCCCGTACCCGGCGGCCGGCAAGGGCCAGGAGCTCATCATCAACGGCTCGAACGGCGGCTCGCTCCGGTACACGGGCATCCCGTACCCGGCGGCAAGCAGCAACCGCGCAGGTGTCGTGAACGGAACCCGCCTCGCGCAGTGAGGCCGAGTGCGGCGCCTATGCGCCGGCTCTGCGCCAGCCTCACGGCTACGTCCGAAGCGCCGTCCCGATCGGGACGGCGCTTCGCCGATTCATCCCGACCGGCTGCAGCCGCCGGTCCAGCGCCCGGCTACTCCGCGTAGCCAGGATGGCTGATCCGCGACCCACCGTCGGCGACCGTCGGGATGTGGGGCAGCGAGCCCGTGATGCCCACGAGCAGCGTTGCCATCACCGCCGCGGGCTGCATGGTCAGGCGGGCCCCGCCGGGGGCGTCGGTGATGGTCGCGTCCAGGACGGCGAACGTGCTCTGGTCGAGGAGCGCCCGGAACCCGGGCGCCGCGTACTCGAGCGTTCCGTCGCCGCCGCTCTGGACCCGGTGCGTCGCCCCGTCGAAGCGTCCCTCGATCCTCCCGTCGCCGACGAGCATGAAGGCGTTCGATGCCTGCGCCTCGAAGTCCGTCCGGTCCAGGTAGAGGCGCGGCTTGTCGAGGTAGGGCTTGCCCGAGGTGGGGCAGGCCGTCACGCAGTTGCCGCACTCGTTGCACAGATCGGTCAGGACGGCGACCTGGAGACGCTGGTCCGCGACGAAGGACGTGGATCCATCCACCACCGGCGCACCATTCGAGACCGTCAACACCGGGAGCGCGGCGCGCACCGGCGCCGTCTCGTAGGTCATCAGCGCCACGTTGGGGCAGACGCCGACACACAGGCTGCAGATCTGGTCGCAGTCGAGGCAGCGGCCCGCCTCGCGCTGGGCCTCCTCGGCCGTATAGCCCAGCACCGTCTCCTCGAAGCCATCACGGCGGTCGAGGTCGCTGACCCGGATCGGCACCCGGTATTCCCGACGTGCGCGCCGGACCACCAGCGCCTGCACGTCCGGCGGGCCGGCCTCGGCGGGGCTCGCCGGGGACGCCACTCCAACCGCCGCCCCACCCGCCGCGCCGGCTGCTCCGACCGAGGCGATGATCGCGGCCGCCACCCGCTTCCCATCCGCGGCCGCCTTGACGATCGAGGACGGGCCGGCGCCCGCAACGTCGCCGCCGGCGTAGACGCCCGGGAGCGACGTCTCGAAGGTGTCCGGGTCCACGGCGATGAAGCCACCCTGCGTCAGGTCGGGCAGTCGCTCGCCGAAGAAGTCGAGCACGGGGTGCTGGCTGATCGCGAGGATCAGCGTGTCGAGGCCGATCTCGAACTCGGAACCGGGAACGTCGTGGGGAACCTTGCGGCCTGCGGCGTCCCGCGTGCCGCGGTACTCGGTCCGGGTGCACGTGACACCGGACAGGGAACCGCCCTCGACCCTCAGACCGACTGGGCGCGCCAGCTCCACGATGTGGATGCCCTCGTCCCGGATGGCATGGATCTCCTCCGGGTCGGCCGGCATCTGGTCGATCGTCCGGCGGTAGATCAGGGAGACGGACGAGGCGCCGACGCGCCGCGCCGCGCGCACGCAGTCCATGGCGGTGTCGCCGGCCCCCACGACGCCCACGCGGGCGCCGATCGCGACCGGCCGACCCTCCCGCACGCTTCGCAGGAAGGTCACGCCGTCGATCACGCCACTGGAGTCCTCGCCCGGCAGGCCGAGTCGCTTCGCAAGCTGGGCTCCCACCGCAACGAAGACGGCCGCGAACCCGGCCGCGCGCAGCTCGTCGAGCGTGAAGTCGACGCCGGCGCGCTGTCCATACCGGATCTCGACACCGAGACGCTCGAGGACACCGAGGTCCTGGTCGATCTGCGCCTGCGGCAGCCGGTAGCTGGGGATCGCCCCGCCGACCATGCCGCCGGCGTACGGATGCTCCTCGAAGACCGTGACGCGGACGCCGGCGTACGCCAGCCACTCGGCGGCCGCCAGGCCGGCCGGCCCGGCACCCACGATGGCCACGCGAGCGGAGGTGGCGGACAGTGCCGGGCGCGGCGACCCGTCCCGCTCCTGGTCCATGATGAAGCGCTTGATCTGCCGGATCGCCAGCGGCTGGTCCAGGTGCGTCCGGATGCAGGTGTTCTCGCAGAGGTGGTCGCAGACGCGGCCCAGGACCGTGGGCAGCGGGTTGTCCAGGCGGGTGATGCGGACCGCCTCGGCGAACTCCCCCGCGCGGACGGCCGCCATGTAGCGGGGCACCTGCTGGTCCACCGGGCACTCGTCCAGGCAGGGAGCGGCGATGCAGTCGAAGGCCTCGAGCCCGCGCGGCGTCTTCGAGCGATCCGTCCGGAACGAATCCTTCCGGTAGCGCCAGTCACCACGGACGGTGTCGGCGTACCGGCGCAGGTTGAACTGCGCGCAGGCGCTGACGGAGCCGGCGTCGCCCGCGTAACCGGCCGCCTGCGCCGTCCGGCGGATGAAGTCGCCGGTGTCCGTGGCGCCGGCGGCATCGAAGGCGGTTTCCACGTGCTCGGGGTACTGGAGCATCCGCAGGTAGCCGCCCGACTTGAGGAGGTCCGAGCACACCGTCACGGTCCGGATGCCCGCCCCCAGCAGGTCGGCGACGTTGAAGCAGTCGGCGCCGCCGGCGAACGAGAGCGGGAGGTCGCCCCCGAGATCCCCGGTCAGCTTGGCCGCCAGGTTGACGGTGACGGCGTGGAGCGGCCGGCCCGACAGGTACATCGTCGGGTCGCGGTCGAACTCCGTCCGCCAGTTCTCGACCTCCAGCGTGTTGGACAGCTTGAGGCCGAACGTGAGGCCCCGGGCGTCGGCCGCCTCGCGCAGGCGGCCGAACATCGGGACGGCGTCCGCGTACTTGAGGTCGTGACCGAACGCCTCGTCCGGGATCGGCACGTCGGCGAAGCCGAGCTCGTCGTTGACGATGCCTCGCACCTGCTCGGCGCCCAGCAGGGTCGGGTTGCACTTGACCGAGGTGTGCAGGCCGCGCTCCTCGAGCAGGTACCGGGAGATCCTCTCGATCTCGTCGGGCGGGCAGCCGTGCATCGTCGAGAGCGTGACCGTGTCGGAGATACGGGCGGGGATGTCGATCTCGCGGACCGCCGGGTAGCGCCGCGCGACGATGTCGACGTAGCCGGGCAGGTACCGCGAGGCGTCGGCCATCGCGTCGAGGTACCACTGCACGTTCGGGCGGAGGATCCCCTCGAGGTTGTAGCCCACGCTCATGTTGAACAGCACGCCCGGGCGCTCCCCGGGGAAGCCCAGCCAGCGGTGGAGCGCGTGCACGAGGACCCAGGCCCGCAGGTACTCGTCGAAGGACTCGTGGACCTTGAGCTCCTGCGACCACTCGACGTTGTAGCCCTCGTCCTGCACGTCGATGCAGGGCTTGTGGACCTCGAGCTCGTCGAGGGTCTGGACGGTCTTCAGCTCGATCAGGCGGGCTCCCACGAGCCACGAGACGATGATGTTCTGGGCCATCTGGGTGTGGGGCCCGGCCGCCACCCCGAACGGCGTCTCCAGCTCCACGCCGTACTCGCGTCGCCGGAAGCGGTGGTCGGGACGGGGCACGAAGAACGCCGGCCGCGGGACGTTGAACAGCGACCCCTTCTGCTCCAGCTCGGTGAACACCCAGTCGGTGAGCTGCTCCATGGAGAGCGGGTGGAACCGGTCGGACATCGGGTGATTCCCTCGTCAGCGGGAGCCGGGCAGTCACGGCGCCGTCGACCGGCGCTCGACAGGATCAGATCCGTCGCAGGTGAACCGTAGCGCAGGTCCGGTGCCGCCGGACGCCTCGAGCCGCCGGCCGCCCCGAGCCGCCGCCCGACCCGCCGGCCGCCCGACCCGCTGGCCGCCCGACCCGCTGGCCGCCCCGACCCGCCGGCCGCCCGACACGTCCCGGACTGGCCACCTCGCCCGCCGCGGTGATGCGCCGCGCATGACCCCGGGGGTAGATGCACGGGCGCGGTGATTTGGGTGACTCGCCCCACCGCGATCCGGCCGCCCCCCGGCGTCCCCTGGGCGCCGGTCGCTCCAAGGGGCGCACGGTGCGACGGAATGGGCGCCGCCAGCACCGCTTGTCGCACCGGGGGCCGGGTGTGCGTGACGATTGGAGCGTCAGGCGCCCAGTTCGCCCCGTGACGCGCCCGGTGGAGCGCCGAGCGCACGAGGCGACCAGACGCAGGGGGCGCTGCCGAGCGCACGGGGCACATCCTGCACGGGGAGCGCCGCGCGCACGCAGTAACCCCGCACGCAGTAACCCCGCACGCAGCAACCCCGCACGCAGCAACCCCGCACGGGGCAACCCCGCTGGCAGCAACCAGGAGCAGGGCGCCCCGGCGCACGCGCCGCCACCGGTACGATCGCCGCCATGCCCTTCGACCTCCTGATCCGCGGCGGCACCCTGATCGACGGAACGGGCGCGCCCGGACGACCGGCCGACGTCGGCATTACCGGCGACCGGATCACGGCGGTGGGCGACCTCTCGATGGTCCCCGATGCCGATGCCGCGACGGTCATCACGGCGGAAGGCCATGTGGTCGCCCCCGGCTTCGTGGATCCCCACAACCACTCCGACGCGTCGGTGCTGCTGGACGGAGCCCTGCCCAGCCACCTGCACCAGGGCTATACGACGCTGGTCTCGGGCAACTGCGGCTACACCCTCGCGCCGCTCACGCCCCCGGCTCGCGCGCTTGCTCCAGCCTGACCTCGACACGCGGACCCTGGACCCGGCCTGGACGACGTTCGCGGAGTACCTCGAGGCGGTGGAGCGGCAGCCGCTGGGTCCCAACATCGCCTTCCTCGCGGGCCACGGCACGATCCGCGCCGCCGTCCTGGGTCCCGACGACCGCACCCCCGACGATGCGGAGCTGGCGGCGATGGTGGCCCATGTCGAGGAGGCGCTCGATGCGGGCGCGTTCGGCATCTCGACCGGGCTGATCTACCCGCCGGGGATCCACGCGCATCTCCCGGAGATCGCCGAGCTGGTCGCCGTGGCCGCAAGGCGGGGCGGTCTCTACGCGACCCACATGCGCAACGAGGCCGATGGTGTCGCAGCAGCCATCGACGAGGCCGTCCTCACCACGCGCGCCGCGGAGCGCATCGCCGGGCGCCCCGCCCGTCTGCAGATCAGCCACCTCAAGGCCGCCGCGCGCTCCGTGTATGGCACCGGCCCCGCGCTCGTGGCGCAGATCGAGGCCGCCAGGGCGGCCGGTCTCGACGCCGCCGCGGACCAGTACCCGTACACCGCCGCCCACACGACCCTCGCGACGATCCTGCCGCCGGACATCCTGGCCCTGGATCTCGATGATGCCGTCGCCATCCTCCGCGACCCGGCCGGGCGCAGGCGTGTCCGCGACCTCCAGGCGAGCGGCATCGCCGGCTGGGAGAACGTGGCCATCAATCCTGGCTGGGAGGGCACCGTGATCGCCTTCTCGGCGACCCGTCCCGCGTGGAACGGCAGGTCGCTGGCCGAGATCGCCGCGACCGAGGGCGGCGACCCGGCCGACCTGGCCATGGACGTCCTCGCCGACGAACGCCTGGCGGTCGACTGCGTCCTGCACTGCATGGACGAGGGCGACGTCGAGGCGATCATGGCCGTGCCCTGGATCTCGGTGTGCACCGACGGCGAGGCCCGCCGTCCGGACCACCCGGTCCTCGGGCGCGGCATCCCGCACCCGCGGTCGTACGGGTCGGCGCCACGCGTCCTGGGTCGGTACGTGCGCGAGCGCGGCGTCCTGCCGCTCGAGACGGCGATCGCGAAGCTGACCGGCGTGCCGGCCTCGCAGGTCGGGCTCCGCGACCGCGGCGTCGTGCGCGAGGGCTTGGCCGCGGACCTCGTCGTGTTCGACGCCGCGACCGTCATCGACACCGCCACCTTCGAGCGCCCGGCCAGCTACCCGGTCGGAGTCCGGGATGTCATCGTGAACGGCGGGCTCGTCGTCCGCGACGGGACGGAGACGGGCGTCCGCCCCGGCCGTCTCCTGCGCCGCGCGTCCTGAGACGGTCGCCAGGTCATGCCCAGCCGTGTCGAGGAGGTCACCGAGACCCCCGCCGTCGCCCGTCTCCCGGGCGGAGACCTCCCGTACACGCTCCGCCGATCGCCGCGGGCCACCCGCCTGCGCGTGACGATCCACCCCGAGCGCGACGTGGTGGTCACCGTCCCTCCGGCCTCGCGCCGTGGCTGGGCCCACCCGGAGCCGCTCGTCACCCGGTTCCTCGCGGAGCGCGAGCCCTGGGTCAGGAGGCACCTCGCCCGCCAGGACGCCACCCGCGCCCGCCTGGACGATCGCGCGCCGCTGGACGAGGGGCGGCTGGTCCCATACCGCGGCGTCCCGCACCGGGTCAGCGTGGCACCCGCGCCACCGCGGCACCCGCCGCAGCCGCGTGTCCCGTGTCGGCGGCGATGACGGCGACGAGCTCCTGGTCGAGCGGACGGCCCGCGACCGGCGACCGACGGCGGCCATCCTCGAGGAGTGGCTGCGCGAGCGGGCCCGAGCGGACCTGGAGCGCGCGATCGAGCGCCATGCGCCCGTCCTGGGCGTCACCCCCGCGAGGGTCACCCTCCGCGACACCACGACGCGCTGGGGCAGCTGCTCGCGCAAGGGCGCGCTCTCGTTCTCGTGGCGCCTCGTCCTCGCTCCCCCCGAGGCGCTCGACGCCGTCGCCGCCCACGAGCTCTGCCATCTCCGCGTCTTCGGGCACTCGCAGGCGTTCTGCCGATCCGGCGGTCCGCGCCGAGCGCGAGCGGGCGCGCTTCCGGCTCCACCTGGTCCGCCACCGCACGGCGCTCAAGAACCGGATCCACGCCACCCTGATCGCCTTCGGCCACCCGGTGCCGGTGAGCGACCTGTTCGGCGTCGCCGGCCGGGAGCTGCTCGCCTCGCTCGCGGTCCCCGATCCTTGGGCGGCAACCCTCGCCACGAGCCTCGAGCTCGTCGACGACCTCGACACCCGGATCGATGCCTGCGAGGCCGAGCTGCGGGCGATGGGCGCCGACCACCCCGACATCGAGCTGCTGCGCACGGTGCCCGGCATCGGCTGGGTGCTGGGCTACACGATCGCGTCCGAGATCGGCGGCATCGCGAGGTTCAGCAGCCCCAAGAAGCTCGCCGGGTACACCGGGCTGTGCCCCATCGTCCGCCAGTCGGGCGGGAGGGATGACCGCGGGCCGCTCGCCAAGAACGGGCCCAAGTACCTGCGCTGGGCGCTCATCGACTGGACGCTGCTGGCGACGCGCGTCCCCGATCACGCCACCTGGCGCCGCTGGCTCCGCCGTCACGCCCCAGAGCTCCACGCCGCGCTCGACTGAGCGGGTGCGAATTCGGCCCCTGGACCGCGGATCGGGAAACAATCCGGGGCCGTCGTGCGTCACAGGCGTGCCCGAGAACAGCTACGCCATCGCATCGTTCCCTCCCGAGGTCCCATGTCCCCGCGGCTCACCGTCGCTCTCGCCGCCTCCCTCGTGCTCGTGGTCGTCGCCGCGTGTTCCGGCCCGGCGAGCACGCCCGTCCCCCCTCCCGGCCACCCCCGTGGCCCACGGACCTGTTCCCACTCCCGTGGCGGTTCCCTCACAGCCCGCCGCTCCCGCTCCCACCAGCACGCCGGTCATCGGCGGTGTGGACGGTGACGCCGGCGGCCCCGAGCTCACGATCGAGACCCTGGACACCGACACGATCGTGGCCACGCTCAGGGATCCCGAGGCCAAGGCCTGGCGCCTCGTCGTCTCGGGCACCGGCGAGCTTGGCGGGGAGCGCTGGGAGATCGTGGTGGAGACCGGTGACGTCGGGCCCGTGATCACGGCCACCGAGATCCGGGGCGGCGAGGTCGCGGACGTGCTGGACCTCACCGGGTTCTACGACGGCACCGCGGCGGCCGGCGGCTGCCATTCCTCGCTGCCGGTGTGCCTGGACTCCGACGGGTTCCAGGTGCCGGAGGGTGACGGCCTGTTCTCGGTCCGGCTCGACCTTCCCGAGGCCCAGGTCCCCCTCGTGATCCGCGGCGGGGCCGCCACGTGGGACGGTGAGCCGTTCGTGCTGGGTGACTGGCACGACACCGAGGCGTTCGCCTGGGGCGAGGGGTAGCGCCCGGGGTCGAGATCCCTCGCGGACACGATGACGCCCGCCTCTTGACCGAGGCGGGCGTTTCGATTCCGAGGTGCTGGTGGGCCGGGGCGGAATCGAACCGCCACAGCCGAAGGCGAGGGTTTTACAGACCCTTGGGCTCACCACCTGCCCGACCGACCCACGAATGGTGGAGATGAGGGGACTCGAACCCCTGGCCTCCGCGATGCGAACGCGGCGCTCTCCCAGCTGAGCTACATCCCCACGGGAGCCGCACCCGACGGATCGGGTGGACCGGCGGGAGAGTGTAGCACGCAGGTCCGGCGGCCTCCGGTCCGTCTCCCAGTCTCGTCTCTCCAGTACCGCCGCTGTCGAGGCTGCGACTCACCCCCGTGTCATTTCGGGGTGCGACACGAGGAGACGGCCGGCGATTCCGTCGAATTCTGAGACCCAGGTCCAAGGCGGAACCCGGGATCTGACCCCGAGACGTGTCAAGGGCCCGGTGTGACACAACGGGGAGTCGCAGAGCGGTCCGAGCCCGGCCGGTCGAAGAGGCGGCGATTCACCCCTTGACGAGTAGAACAGACGTTCTATTATTGGACGTCCGATGACTCCCGCATCCGACGTCTCCGAGGCACTCGCCGCCCTCCAGGCCCGCTGGGGCTCGGCCGCTCCACGGCGCGGGGGAGACCTGGTGCTGGCGACCGAGGGCGCCCTCGCGCGGGCGCCGATGACGATGCCGGATCCGGTGGCAGCACCGGCCGGTGCACCCGACCCGGCCGCCGAGCCGGACCTCCTCGCGCCCACGCCCCTCGCGCCCGTCATCACGCGCCGTCCCGGGTCCCCGGCACCGGACGCCGACGGCCGCATCGTCCCCACGGGGTTCGCGGCGCTGGACGCCATCCTCGGTCCGGGCGGGCTGCCGCGTGCCGCAACGGTCGCGTTGCGCGGGGCCGCGTCCTCGGGCAGGACGACGGTCGCGCTGCGGACCGCCGCGGAGGCGCAGGCCGGCGGGGCGATCGTCGCGTGGCTGGACCTCGCCCGTGCCTTCGATCCCGTGGAGGCCGTCGCGCGCGGCGTCCGCCCGGAGTGGCTGGTGGTCCTGACACCGGTGGACCTCGAGGAGGCGCTCGCCCTCGCGGGCGCGCTGCTGGCAGCCCGGACCGTGGACCTGCTGGTCGTGGACCTGCCCGAGGGCCGGGATCCGGCGGTAGCCGGGAAGCGGGTGGGGGACCGGCTGGGTCGGCTGGCGGCCCTCGCAAGGCGCGCCGGGACGCTTCTGGTCGTGCTGGAGCCCGCCAGCCTCGGCCGGAGCCTCGCCGCCGCGGTGGAGGAGGCGAGCGGTCTCCGCCTGGTGCTGCGGCGCTCGGGCTGGATCCGCCTGGGCCGGGACGTCGTCGGGCAGCGGAGCGCCGTGGAGGTGGCCCGCAACCGGTACGGCCCTCCCGGTCGCCGCGCCACCCTGGAGATCCTGTACGCGGAGGGCGGCCCGCGGGACGCCTGCCTGGCGCGCCCGGAGCTGCTGGACGGCATCGCCGCCCCCGCCGCGCCCCCGGGCACGACCACTCGGGCGACAGACCCGCCGCCACCGCCATCACCCATCGACCTGAAAGGCCCCCACCGATCGATCGATACCCATGCGCCTGCTGCACCTGCTCTGGCCACACCTGCCTCTCCGCCTGGCGCGGAGCCGGATGGAGATCCCGTCGAGCGACGGCACCTCCGGCTCGTGGCCGCCCGGCCCGATCATCCTCGGCGGCCAGCCCTGGACGGAAGGGACCGTGGTGGACGCGGATCCCCTCGCCCGTGCGCTCGGCGTGCGACGGGGGATCCCGCTCGGGAGCGCGCACCGGCTCGCGCCCGAGGCGACCTTCCTCGACCTCGCGCCTGACGCGGACCGGGACGCGGTCGAGGCCGCCTGCGAGCGCCTCGCCGTCTTCAGCCCCGGCATCGCCGGCACCAGCGACGTCACGGACCCGTCGTTCGGGCGGATCGCCGTCCATGTCGACGGCCTGACGCGGCTCTGGGGGATCGAGGAGACGCTCGTGGCCCGGATGGCGACGGCGCTCGCCCCGGTGCTCCCGGGTCCACCGCGCGCCGGCATCGCCGGCACGGCTTTCGCGGCCTCGGTTGCCGCCGCGCACGCGAAGGAGGGCGGACCTCCGCTGCTGGTCGCGCCCGGGGACGACGAGCGGTTCCTGGCACCCTATCCGGCCAAGCCTGCTCACCCGCGACGCGGACGTCCGGTCGCGACTGGCGCGGTTCGGGCTGCGGACGATCGGGGCGGTGGCAGAGCTGCCGCGGTCGGCGCTGGTGGCACGGTTCGGTGACGAGGGGGCGCTGCTGCACGCCCGTGCGCGGGGCGAGGAGACCGAGCGGTTCCGGCCCCGCAGTGCCCCCGAGCGGATGGCGCTGGGTCTCGAGCTGGAGCCCCCGGCCGAGGGACTGGAGGCGATCCGCTTCGTCCTGCGACGGCTCGCGGCCGCGCTGGCGGACCAGCTTGCGGCGAGGGGTCGCGCGGCGGGACTGGCCCGTCTCGTCGTGACCCATGACCTGGCGTTCGCGCGCCGCGGTACCCCGCCGGAGATCCGCCTGGAGCAGCGCCTGCCGGAGCCCACCGCGGACGCGGAGGCCATCGAGCGCCTGCTCCTCGCACGGCTGGAGCTGGCCCCACCACCGGCCGCCGTCGCGCGCCTGGAGCTGGAGCTGGCGCTCGTGGAGCCGGCGCGCGGCCAGCAGCTCCCGCTGTTCACGCCGCAGGCCGCGAGGGACGCACGCCTCGGCTGGCAGCTGGCCCGCCTCGCGATCGCGTTCGGTGCGGACCGGGTGCGGCGGGTGGAGCTGGCCGACACCGAGGCGCCGCTCCCCGAGGCCCGCTGGCGGTGGCAGCCGGTCGCCGGGGCGGCCGTGGTGGGCGGGGATCGAGAGGTGCGGTCATGACCCGGCTGCTGCGGGAGCATCCGCTCATCGACGTGGAGCTGGACGCGGGCGGTCACCTGGTGTCCATCCGCTGGAACGGCACGCGGGAGCCCATCGAGGTCTGCAACCGCTGGCGCGTGGAGGAATCCTGGTGGCGCGAGCCCATCGCGCGGGACTACTTCAAGGTGGTGGGTGCGACGTGGCTGGCGCTCGTGTACCTCGACCGGACGGCCGGCACGTGGCACCTGGAGCGGCTCTACGACTGAGCAGGCCGTCCGCGGGGAAGGCGGGCTGGCGGCGACCGGCCGGGGAACGGGCTGGATCGTCAGCGGGTGACCGGCGACCCGAGCAGGATCGTGATCACGAACAGCGAGAGCAACAGCCCCACGACCAGGACAAGAACGCCGAGGTCACGAGGTCGCGTTGTCTGCACCGTTGCCCTCACCCCCAAGGCCCGGACCTGCACCGTCCGGTCGCCGTTCTCTTCGACGCCGCAGCCCCGCCGGATGTTGCGGATCAGGCGGGGAGCGACGAGGCGACGAGCAGCACGATGAGCACGGCCAGGGTCAGGGCCAGCAGCCCGGCCCCCAGGAAGTGGCGCGACGTGGGCTCCATGCGCTTCGCGTCTCCTTGTTGCTGGTCAGCCCTCGCCGCCGGCACAGCCGGCGCCGTAGAGCACCTTGATGATCGTCGATCCGTCCGCCGGACGGAAGGCCAGCTGGAGGCGGCACTCCGGGAGGTCGGTCGACACGTCCAGCACGCGGCCCCCATCCTCGAGCGGCGAGGAGAGATCCCCGACGGTGAAGCCCACCTCCGCGAGCGCCCCCTGGTACCAGCTCGCGACCTCGTCCACGCTCGCCCCGGCCAGCCACCAGCCGCTCGCCGGCTCGTCGAGACCCTCAGCGGGTTTCGCGCCGGGGATCACCGGGAAGCCGTCGGGCACGACGTCGAGGATCGCATCCCCACTCGGTGTCGGTGGTGCCGCCGTCCGGTGGCTGCGTGGGCTCCGGGGGATCGGTCGCGGGGCCGGAGCTTGGCACGGGGACCACGGTGGGGGGCGGGCCCTCCGTCAGGGCGGGCGTGGGCCGGGCGGTCGATGCCGTGGCGGGCGTGGCCGACGAGGCCGGGGCCCCGGAGGCGGCCGTACCTCCGCACGCGGCGAGCACGCCGGCCAGCAGCACGGTCACGAGGGAGACGCTGGAACGGCGGAGGAACGTCGTCATCACCGCCATCGTACCCGCCGACATGAAAGGACCCTCGCCGCCCCAGCGACGAGGGTCCTTTCGGTGGGTCACCGGGCTGCCCAGGGCCCGGTGGCCAGGTCGACGGTCCCCATCGCAGGCACCGCCGCCGTTCGATCGTCTCGTGAGCCCCCAGGCCGACGGACGAGCGTGTGCTACGCGGCCACCTCCGCGATCGCGGGCAGGAGGCCGAGGATCGCGATCGTCACCAGGGCGACGGCCGCCAGCCGCAGGAGGAGGTCGAGGGCGACGTGGCGGTCCGGTCGATGGATCAGGTTCGCGATCATGCCGTTGAGACGCACAACCCCCCTGTTTGGTTGCGCTTCCGACGCGGCGAATTTCACGCCGGCGCGTGCTGCCGCCGATACAATCCGGGCGAGGTCCCCGCCCGTCCTGAGGCCGCCAGCTTCACCATGCCCGTCACACCCGCGTCGCTCGTCCTGCCCGGCCGCTTCCGGGCGGCGGTCTTCGACATGGACGGCCTGCTCCTGGACACGGAGCCGCTCTGGCACGACGCAGAGCGCGAGCTGCTGGAGCGCCACGGCGACACGTTCTCGGATGTCGACATGGAGGCGTCACACGGCCGCGCGCTCGTGGACACGGCCGCGGAGTATGGGGAGCGCCTGGGCCTTCCGGCGGACGCCATCGAGCGTGAGATCGGCGAGATCATGCTGGCCCACTACGTCGCCGGGGCGCCGCTGCACGCGGGTGCCCGGGAGCTGGTGGACGCGCTGGCGGGACGGGTCGGGCTGGCGGTGGCGTCGAACACCGACGGCGGATCTTGTCCGCCAGGCGCTGGATGCGGTTGGGCTGTCGGCGTTCGGGGTGGTCGTGTCCGGCCAGGACCTCGGACAGCCGAAGCCGGCGCCGGAGGTGTACCTCGCCGCGTGCCGGGCGCTCGCGGTGGCGCCCGCCGATGCCATCGCGTTCGAGGACTCGCCGATGGGCGTGCAGTCGGCGCTCGCGGCCGGACTGTTCGTGGTCGGCGTGCCCGAGCGGCCGGACGTGGACCTCGCCGCGGCCGGGGCGCACGTCGTGCTCGAGTCCCTGGTCGAGGTGATCGTCGAGGGCTGATCGGGTCACCTGGGGCTGGACCGAGATAGAACAGACGTTCTATCATTCCTGCCCGCCCCCGGAGACTGCCGTCGTGGCCCATCCGCCGTACGCCGAGCTCCACTGCCACAGCCACTTCTCGTTCCTGGACGGCGCATCCGCGCCGGACGACCTCGTCGCCCGGGCCGTGGAGCTGGGCCTTGCCGGGCTCGCGATCACGGACCACCAGGGCCTGTACGGCGCGGTCCGGTTCTCCGCCGCCGCGGAGGCCGCTGGGTTGCACCCGGTCATCGGGATCGAGATCGAGCTGGTCGATGCCGCACTGGCGGACCCGGGCGGGATCGTGGTGCCGGCGAGGCGCGCGTGGAAGCCCGGGCGGCGAGCGCCGGTGGTCCCGGAGGCACCCCCCGTCCTGGAGGGCCGCCCCGCCCGCCCTCGCCCGGATCGCGCCCGGCTGCCCGGCCACCGCGAGGTCCGCAAGGAGGACCACCGGGGGATCGGCGAGTCCGGGCGCGGGCCGCACCTCGTGCTGCTGGCGCGGGACGCGACCGGCTGGAGGAGCCTGTGCCGGCTGGTGTCGCGGGCGAACCTCGCGGGCACGAAGGCCGTCCCGAAATTCACCCAAGCGCTGCTCGCGGAGCACGCAGAGGGCCTCGTCGCGCTGTCGGGCGTGCCGGCACGGGGAGCTGGCCCGGCGACTCCGGGCGGGGGACCGCGAGGGCGCGCGGGCCGTGGCGGAGCGGTACGCGGCGCTGTTCGGTGGCTCGTCCTGCGGTGGATCGTCCCGCAGTGGTTCGTCGTCGCGCGGCGGGGCGGCCGGCGCCGGGTTCGTCCTCGAGCTCTCGCACCACCTCCTTCCCGACGACGACTGGCTCGCATCGGAGACGGCGCGCCTGGCCGCGCGAGCTGGGGCTGCCGGTCGTGGTCACGAACGACGTCCACTACGCGCTCCCCGATGGCCGGGAGCTGCAGGACGTGCTGACGGCGATCCGCCACGGCCGGTCCCTGGCGGACCTTGCGGACCTGCGGCGGCCGGACGGCGAGTCGTACCTCAAGGGCTCGCCGGAGCTGATGGCCCTCCCCCCGGGCGACGACGCCACCGCCGTCGCGGACCCGGTGCTGGCACGGGCGTGGCGCGAGGGCATCGCCAGCAGCGCCGACATCGCGAGCGCCTGCCGCGTCGAGCTCACCTTCGAGCGCTACCGCTTCCCGGGCTTCACCGTGCCGAAGGGCCAGACACCCTTCTCGCACCTGTCCGAGCTGTGCTGGGAGGGCGCCCGGCGCCGCTACCACCCGCTCACGCCGGCGGTCGTGCGCCAGCTGGCCCACGAGCTGGACGTCATCGAGCGGACGGGTCTCGCGGAGTTCTTCCTCATCTGCTGGGACCTGATGCGGTTCGCGAAGTCGCGCGGGATCCCGGCCCAGGGACGCGGCAGCGCCGCGGGCTCGATCGTGACGTACGTCCTGGGGATCGCCCGCGTGGACCCGATCCGCCACGAGCTGCTGTTCGAGCGGTTCATCAACGAGGGGCGGACGGCGTACCCGGACGTGGACATCGACTTCAGCTCCGAGCGGCGGGAGGAGGTCATCCAGTACGTCTACGGGAAGTACGGGCCCGAGCACACGGGGATGGTCTGCAACCTCGTCACCTACCGGGCGCGGTCCGCGGTCCGCGAGGTGGGGTACGCGCTGGGGTTCCCGCGGCCCCTGGTGGACCGGGTGGCGAAGGCGCTCGAGACGTACGACTCCGTGATGGTCCGGCGGGACCTCGAGGCCGAGGGCGGGTTCGGGGGGTTCTTCGCGCGGCCGGGCGAGGGCACGGGCGCGGGGTCCGGGGACGCGGTGCGGGGATCGCGGCGGGTCGCGGCCGAGCTGGCGGTGGCGGGCGCTGCGGCGCTGGCCGGCGAGCGCGGGCTGATCGACGCGATGGGCCAGCTCAACCACGAGCGCGGCGGGCGGCTCGGGGCACCTCCAGGCCTAGCGGACCCGCCGCGACTCGCCACCGGGTCATCCGGCGAGGTTCCACGAGGAGCTCACGCCGGATTCGTGCAGGAATCGGCGCGGACCCCTGCACGCGAGTCCCGGATCCGACTCCATGGTGAGTCACGTGTCGGCACGGAACGGGGTAGTCGGCACGGAACGAGGGCGCCGGCACGGACGCCCGCGGCGACTCATCCGGAGTCAGCGGAGGGAGTTGCACGAGGAGCTCAGGCCCGATTCGTGCAGGAATCGGGACGACCTACGCTCCCGGTTCCCGGAAATGACTCCTGGGTGGGTCACGGGGCCGCCGGGGACCAAGGACGGGACGGCAACGGCACCTGGGAGGGTGCCCCCGGTTCCGCGCCCGCGATCCGGTCCGGCGGTCCGGGCGACGACGAGGGTGGCCCGGGCGATTCCCCGGCCAGCGTCGCCTGGCTCCGGGCGGGCAGCGGGACGGGTTACGGCACGGAGCGTTGGGCCCCGTACCGCGAAGTCCAGCGCCGCCTCGATCCCGAGAGCGGCGTCCTGCAGCCACCGGACCGGCAGATCGATCCACAGAGCAGCGTCGCCCGCCTCGAGTCGGAGCCCCCGAAGGACCCTGTCCGCCACGAGGGCTCCGTCGCGCATCTCCCGGACTGGGAGCGCTGGCTGGAGCTGTGCGCCCGCATCGACGGCTTCCCCCGCCACCTCTCCATCCACAGCGGCGGCATGCTCGTGACCGCGGCGCCGCTCATCGACATCGCCCCCATCGAGCGCGCGACCATGCCCGGCCGGGTCGTCGTCCAGTACGACAAGCGCGACGTCGAGACGATGAAGCTGATCAAGCTCGACCTGCTGGGCCTCGGGATGCTGGCGGCCATCGACGAGACCGTGCAGCTGATCGAGCACGACTGCGCCGTCTGCCTGGACCTGGACCGCATCCCCGAGGAGATCCCGGAGGTCTTCGAGATGCTCCAGGCGGCGGACACGGTCGGCGTGTTCCAGGTGGAGAGCCGGGCCCAGATGCAGACGCTGCCGAAGTCGAGGCCGCAGAGCCTGGACGACCTGGTCGTGGAGGTCGCGATCATCCGCCCGGGCCCCATCCAGGGCAACGCCGTCCACCCGTACCTGCGCCGCAAGCAGGGCCTGGAGCCGGTCACGTACCTCCACCCGAGCCTGGAGCCCATCCTCCACGACACCCTCGGCGTGATCCTGTACCAGGAGCAGGTGATGCGGATCGCCATCGACGTGGCGGGCTTCACGCCGGCGGGCTCGGACGCGTTCCGCCGGGCGATGGGCACGTACCGCAGCGAGCGCGAGATGGAGAAGCTCCACGCGGAGTTCGTGGACGGCTGCGAGCGGCTCCACGGGATGCCCCGCGACGACGCGGAGGAGCTGTTCCGCCGGTGCGCCGCGTTCGCCAGCTTCGGCTTCGCCAAGAGTCACGCCGCAGCGTTCGCGCGGACGGCCTACGAGTCGAGCTTCCTCAAGCTGTTCTACCCGGCCCAGTTCGTGACGGGACTCATCAATGCCCAGCCGATGGGCTTCTACCCGGTCGAGGTCCTCGTCAACGACGCCAAGCGCCACGGGGTGGCGGTCCTGCCGGTGGACGTCAACCGGAGCGCCTGGCGGACGACGACCGAGTGGGTCGGCCGGCCGGGTTGGGCGCTGGCGGGCGTCGACGGCGACGATGGTGCGCACGATGCCGACGCGGGCGAGCCGTTGCCCGACGGGTGCGGCATCGACGCCCGGCCCGCGCCCGTGCGCTCGTCCGCGTGCGTGGTCCCGGGGGCGACCGCACGCGAGCGGTGGGCGGCGGAGTCGATGACGGGCTGGGGGATCCGGCTTGGGCTGCACCTGGTCAAGGGGATCGGCGAGGAGCAGCAGGCGCGCCTGGACGCGGAGCTCGCCCGTGGCCCATACGTGGACCTGGCCGACGTGGTGGAGCGGACCGGCCTGGCCGAGGAGGTGGTGGAGCGGTTGATCCGCGCCGGGGCGCTGGACTCGCTGGGCCGGCCGCGGCGGGAGCTGTTGTGGCAGCTGCGCGAGGTGGCCGGGGCGTCGAAGGGGCGCGTGGACGGGAGGACGCGGGGGGCGAGGGGGATCACCCGCGCCGCGGGCCGGCCGATGGACCTGCGCCTCCCTGCGACGGAGGCGCCGGTCCTGCCGCCGCTGACCGAGCCGGAGCGACTGGGCGACGCCTACGCCGTGGTGGGCCTGGACGCGCGGCTCCAGGCCGTGGCGCTGTTCCGGGGCGCGCTCGACCGGCTGGGAGCGGTCACGAACGGCTCGCTCGCCGAGCGGCGGCCGGGCCGGGTGCTCCTGGGCGGCCTGGTGGTCACGCGCCAGCACCCGATGACGGCGCGCGGCACGGTGTTCCTTGCCCTCGAGGACGAGACGGGGATGGTCAACGTCACGCTCTGGCCGGACACCTGGGCCCGGCTGCGGTCGGTGGTTCGGCGCCACGCGCTGCTGCTGGTGGACGGGGACCTGCAGCGGGAGGGTGACGTGGTGAACGTCGTGGCGCGCGAGGTGCGCCCGCTGGTGGAGGCGACCGCCGGGACCGGTGGACCCGGATCACCCGTCGGCCTGCGCCAGATGGGACAGGCGGGGATGCGGCGCCTCTAGCTCGCGGCAGGCCCGTAGACGGGCATGCGGTGACCCGCGAGGGTCACCGCATGAGGGAGAGTGGGGGGCGACAGCGGGGAGAGGAGGAGAGCCGCTGCCGCCCTGACCCGCCTCGCCCCGAGGGCGGCGGCCCCGGTCAGGCCCGAGCTTCCGTTGCGGGGCCGCCGACTCCGGGGCGAGACGTGTCTGCCCCTTGTTCGGGTGGCGGCCGCGGACGGATTGGTGGCGGTCTCGTGTCGAGGGGATCGTCCGGTCCGTGACCGGACCGCGATCAGCGAGCGGGCTTCTGCTTCGCCTTGCGCGCCTGCTGCTGGGCCTGCCGGTTCGGGTTCGCGAGGTCCAGGAACCGGCGGTACCACGCGGCAGCCGATGCGAACAGCGCGGCGCCGACCGGCGACCATGCCGCGTGGCCCACGATGACCGCATCCGCGGAGCCATCGCCGGTGAGCAGGCGTCCGGCAGGCGTCTGCAGGACGATGATCGCGACGATGGTCACGAAGATGCCGTAGATCAGGCCACCGAGCCAGCTGGCGCGCTTGGCCGCGAACCCGATCAGAAAGGCGCCGATCGCCGGCGGCGGCTGGAGCGCCATCGTGCCCAGGAAGTAGGGGATGGTGCTGGACCCGACCACCTGCTCGAGCTGCTCCGGGGTCGCGGTGCCGACCGGGATGGCAGCCATCGCGTCGGAGTAGGCGATGACGAACAGGGCCGCCGCACCGGTGGTGAGGCCGATCGCCGCGAGGAAGCCCCAGTTGGTGAGGACTTGCGGCGTGGCCATGAGGTCGCCCCGCAGGTCGAGCGGGCGCATGGCGCCGCGGAACGCCGCCTTGATGCCGGGACGCTCCGCCGGGGCGCTCTTGGTCGAGGACTTCGCTGTCGCCGTCGGGGCGGAGATCGCGTCGCCGGGCTCGGTCTCGGCCAGCGTGGCCTGCTCCGCGCGGTGGCGGCGGCGGGCCTCGGTGCGATCGGTGCGCTTGGCGCGGGCCACGAGCTCCTCCTGGTGGTGATGACGGCCGCGGACGATGGACGCGGCCGGTGCATGGTACCGGCTCGCCGCCGGTCGGGCGTGTGAGTGGCACATAAGTGCCGTGGGGTAGCCTGCCGTTCGCCTGTCCCGCCGCCGATCTACCCGCCCGGAGGTCATCGATGGCGCGTGTCCGGCTGGCGGCGTATGCCGCGCTCATGGTCGTCCTGCTGCTCGGCGTGGCTGCGTTGCCGTCACCATCCCGCTCCGTGTCGATGGGGGCCGCCGCTGCGGTCGGCTGGCCGCCGTCGGACGGGCCTCGTGGTCGCCGAGGTCGTCACCGGTGGTGCCTCGGCCTCGGATGAGTACGTGGAGCTTGCGAACGCGGGCACGGTGCCCGTGGATCTGGCTGGCCTCGAGGTCGCCTATGTCACCAGCTCCGGAGCGACGGTCACCCGGAAGGCCGCATGGACGGCATCGCTGCTGGTCGAGCCGGGACGCCGGGTCCTGCTGGCGAACACGCTCGGCATCTACGCGGCGATGGCCGACGCGACCTACTCCGGCGGGCTGGCCGCCACCGGAGGGTCGATCGTGCTCCGGCCGATCGGTGGACTCCCGGTCGATGCCGTTGGCTGGGGCGATGCCCTGAGCTCGTTCGTGGAGGGTACGGCCTGCGCCTGCGCCGGCGGCCGGAACATCCATCGAGCGCACCGACGTGGACACCAACGACAACGCCGCCGACTTCTCGGTCAACGCGGCGCCCGTGGCCCAGGGGCTGGCATGGGAGCCGAGCCCGACACCCATCGCCCGCGCCCCAGCCGACGCCCACGGCACAGCCGACGCCCTCGCCGAGCCCCACCGCCGAGCCGACGCTTGTCCCGACCCCGGTGCCGACGCCATCGCCCACGCCGAGCCCCTCGCCCATCTCGAGCCCCAGCCCTTCGCCCACGCCGACACCTCTGCCGACCTCCACGCCCACGCCCACGCCGACTCCCACGCCCGTGCCGACCCCCACGCCCACGCCAACGTCGCCGCCTGAGCCAACGCCAGGCCCGACCGAGAGCCCGGCGCCAACCCCGGTGCCAACCGCGACGCCCTCGCCCACGCCAGAGCCCAACCCCACTCCCACGCCGACGGCGGTGCCAGTGACCCCGATCTCCGTTGCCCGTGACCTGCTGGATGGGGCGGCTGTCGTTGTCGAGGGCACCTTGACCACCGCCCTTGGGGCCCTGGAAGGCGGGCGGGCCGGTTTCGTGCAGGACGCGACGGCCGGGATCGCCGTGTACCTCGACACGGAGCTGGTGCCAGCGGTCCCAGCCGGAAGCCGCGTGCGCCTCGCCGGCACCCTGGACTCGAGATACGCCCAGCGGACGCTGCGCGTGACGGCGGGGAGCGTCGTCGTGCTCGGCTCCGACGCACTGCCGACGCCCGCCGCCCTGGCCACGGGCGAGGCGGGCGAACCCGTCGAAGGCCTGCGGCTGACCGTGGCCGGGATCGTGACCGAGGCGCCGTCGGCCATGAGCGACGGCCTGGGCCTGATGGTGGATGACGGCACCGGGGCGGTCCGCGTCATCGTCGGCCCGGCGGCGCTGGGAGACCTCGATCCCGGGCGGGGCGACGCCGTGACCGCGACGGGCCCGCTTGGCCAGCGCGACAGCGGCGGCACTGGTCTCGCCGGATACCGGCTCTACGCGACACTGCCCGGCGAGCTCGCCATCGTGCCTCCGCTCGCGTCGCCCTCGCCCACCCCGCAGCCCACCTCGTCGGCGAGTCCCGCGCCCAGCTCGTCGCCCGTCCCGACCGCGAGTCCGACACCCGGCCCCTCGGCGACACCCGGCCCCTCGGCGTCGGCCGGCGTTACGCCGACTCCCACCACGCCGCCCTCGACGACGACGCTCACCGTCGCCGAGGGGCGTCAGGTCCCCGCAGGCGGTACCGCCACGGTCCGTGGCGTCGTCATCGCCGAGGCCGGGCGCCTGGGGACACCACGCCTCCTCGCGATCGGCGACGCGTCGGGCGGCCTCCCCGTGCGCCTCGCCGACGGCCAGGTCGCACCTGGACGCGGCACGCTGGTGGAGGTGCGCGGGATCATCGCCGCCCCGTACGGCCAGACCGAGCTCCGTCTCGTCGACGGTGGCCTCTCGATCATCGGTCACGGGGACCTTCCTGCGTCCGTCGCGCTCGGGGCCGCAGCCGTGAACGAGGCGACAGAGGGCCGCCTGGCTCGTGTCAGCGGAACCATCACCGTGGCGCCGACCCGGGCGACGAGTGGCGACATCGCCTTCACCCTTCGCGGCACGGACGGCACGTCGCTGCGGGTCATGGCCGATGGGTCGGCTGGTCTTGCCGCATCGCTCCTGCGCAAGGGCACCAACGCGACCGTGACCGGGATCGTGGGTCAGCGTGCCTCGCGGAAGGGCGCACTCGACGGGTACCGCCTCTGGGTTCGCGGGCCGGAGGACGTGCTCGCATCGCCGAGCGCCTCCGCATCGCCGAGCGCGTCGGCATCGCCGAGGGCGTCCGCCACGCCGCCGGCTCCACGCGTGACGATCGCTCTTGCGCGCGGGCGCGAGGGCAAGCGTGTGACCATCGAGGGCACCGTGACCGTCGCGACGACGCTCCTCGATGCCACGGGCCGGCGGACCATCGTGGAGGATGGCACTGCCGCGATCGAGCTGTACCTCGCACGCGCCGATGCCTCCATCCGGCCCGGGGTGCGGGTGCGCGCGAGCGGCGTGGTCGGCCGGGCATGGGGCGCGCCGCGCCTGCGCGTGGACGCGCTACGCGTCGTCGGGCGGCGGGAGCCCAGCGTTCTCGACCTGCGGACAGCGCCCGGCGCAGCCACCGAGTGGCGCCTCGTCCGCATCCGCGGGACGGTCACCGACGTCCACCGGTCGGGCGACCGCTGGACCGCCGAGCTCGTCTCCGACGGCCTCCGGATCCCGGTCGCCGGCCTGCCCGGCGGCGGCATCGCGGCATCGACGGTCGAGGAAGGCCGCCCGGCCACCGTCACGGGCATCGTCAAGCGACCCTACCCCACGGCGACGGACCAGCGGTTCGCGGTCGTGCCGCGTTCGGCGCGCGACCTCGTGCTGGGTCCGTCCGGCTCAGGACCGCGTCCGCAGGCACCCGCGGACAACGGGCGGCTCCCCAGCCGGCACGTCCGCCCCGGAGAGCGATGGCTCGTCCTCCGCCGCCGCTCCCACGCCGTCCGGTGCGGATGTCAGCCTGGCGGACCTCGCGACCCGGTTGGGGACGATGGTCCGCGTGGGTGGCCTCGTGACGGCCGTCGAGGCGGACGCCTTCCGCCTGGACGACGGCACCGCGACGGCGACAGTCGTGCTCGAAGGGCCGGCCGCCGGGGTCGCTCCTCTCCTCCAGCCGGGTGATGCGGTCAACGTCGTCGGGACTCCGGATGTCCGCGGTGAGGTCGTGCTCGTCGTGAGCGACCCCTCGGGCGTGGTCCTGCTCGGCGACCCGGGCGGCGACGACGGCGACTCGGGTCCGACGGGCTCGATGCGATGACGGGTGCCGGGGGTTGTCGGCGGCACGGGTGATGCGACGACTGGCGCGCTGGACTCCGCCGGGCTGGTCGCCGGCCGCAACCCGGGATCGCTCGCCGCGGTGCTGGCCGCGCTCTCGCTCGCGGGTGCGATGGCGGCGGCCTTCGCGGTCCACCGAGCCGTGACGGTGCGCCGGGAGTCGCGGGCCCGCATCCAGGCTCGCCTGGATGCCATCGTGGCCGCACCCGCGCAACCCGTCGGCCCCGATCCGGCCGCATGATCGCAGCCGCCCGGCGTGACCCGAACGGGCAGGCGCGGACGCCGGCTGCACGCCCGTTCGGGCCCCGTCCACCGCCCGTGCATGGCCACGCACGGCCCGAGCGTGCGTGAACCGGCTTGACGCTCTTGGAATCGCCCCCCTATCCTCGGGCTGGCCTCACGCCATCCGAGCGTGGGCGAACGAGGGAGCGAGCACTTGCCGAACGCGGACGAACGCGTCGCGGTCCCCGCCGGCGAGCGGCAGTACCACATCGGGTTGGGACCCGGTGAGCTGGCGGACTACATCCTCCTCCCCGGCGATCAGGATCGCGTCGAGCGAGTCGCATCGCGCTTCGACTCCGTCGAGCGCACCCACCGCCACCGCGAGTTCGCCAGCGCGACCGGCCTGTACAAGGGCCTCAGGGTCTCGTGCGTGTCCACCGGCATCGGCACGGACAACGTCGAGATCGTCATCAGCGAGATCCTTGCGCTCGTCGAGCGTCCCACCTTCATCCGAATCGGCTCCTGCGGCGCCCTCCAGCCCGGCATGGAGCTCGGTGACCTGGTCATCTCGACCGGCTCGGTCCGGCTGGAGACCACGACCAACTGGTTCGTCCACGAGGGGTATCCGGCCGTGGCGCACTACGAGGCGGTCGTCGCGCTCGTTGAGGCCGCGGAAGGGCTCGGGCAGCGGTATCACACGGGGATCACGGCCACGGCGCCCGGCTTCTACGGTGCGCAGGGTCGCCCGATCCCGCAACTTCCCATCCGCTACCCTGACCTCGCTGACGAGATGGCCCGCCAGGGCATCCTCAACTTCGAGATGGAAGCCTCGGCGGTACTCGTGCTCGCCGGGCTCGGCGGCTGTCGTGCCGGCGTCGTGTGCGCCGTGTACGCGAACCGTCGGACCGGTGAGTTCGTCGAAGGCGACATCAAGGATCGGGCGGAAGCCGCCGCGATCGATACGGGGCTCGAGAGCCTCCGGATCCTCGCGGAGCTCGACCGCCAGAAGACACAGGCCGGGGCGGCGCGATGGCGCCCGTCGCTCTGGGTCCCGACATGAGCGCCAGAGCCCAGCGATCCCGTGGATTCGAGAGGCGTGCTCTCGCGACGCGGCTTGTGTGAGGAGGACCGGATCATGGCAGAGGCCTACTGCGTCAAGGACAAGAAGAAGGTCGAAGTCCAGAACGCCGAGCAGGTCACGATGAAGAACGGCAAGCCGGCCCTCAAGGGCACGTGCCCCGAGTGTGGCGGCAAGGTCTATCGCATCGGCGGCTGACCGCCCCATCGTCCGAGATGACCAAGAGCCCCCTCCGGCCCGGCCGGTGGGGGCTCAATGGTGTCCCGGCTGAGTCGCAGTGGCCCCTGCGGACCGGGCCGCCCGTCGGCTGAGTGTGCCAAACCCTTTGCTAAGATTCACCCGAACGCTCGAACCAGCACCCGCCGAGGTCACACCCTGTCCGCACTCACGGCCCTCGCTCCCGGCCTCGGCATGGATTCCCGTCGAGCAGGAACGAGCCCCCACGATCTCCGATCCTCCGCCCGCCGCCCCCGCGAGGGAGCGTCGGCCGTCTTCGGGGTCGCCGTCACTGCCACGCGCCAGGTGGTAGAGGCAGCGCTCCCGACGCCGCCCCGATCGGGTATCGCAAGCGGGCGGCAACGGGTTCGTCCAGTCGTTCACCAGGTCTACCCGTCGAGCGCGCCTGCCCGGCCGCTCATCGATCGGCGTCGCATGCACCAGGAGGTTCCTCGATGACCACACGTGTCGGCATCAACGGCTTTGGCCGCATCGGCCGCCAGTCCCTCAAGGCGCTCATCGAGCGCGCCCCCGACGTCGAGGTGGTCGCCGTCAACGACCTCGTCGATGTCAAGACCAACGCGCTGCTGTTCAAGCACGACTCGACGTACGGCGCCTATCCCGGCGAGGTCAGCCACACGGACGACGCGATCGTCGTCGACGGCAAGACCGTCAAGGTCCTCCAGGTCAAGGACCCGGCCACCCTGCCGTGGGGCGACCTCGGCGTGGACATCGTCCTGGAGTCGACCGGCCTGTTCACCGACGCCGAGAAGGCCGCCGCGCACATCCAGGCCGGCGCGAAGAAGGTCATCATCTCCGCCCCCGCCAAGAAGGAGGACATCACGATCGTCCTCGGCGTGAACGAGGGGATGTACGACCCGGCCAAGCACAACATCATCAGCAACGCGTCCTGCACGACCAACTGCCTGGCGCCCGCCGCGAAGGTCGTCCACGACAACTGGATCATCAAGCGCGGCCTGATGAACACGATCCACAGCTACACGAACGACCAGCGGATCCTGGACGTCGCCCACAAGGACCCGCGCCGCGCCCGCGCCGCCGCCCTGAACATCATCCCCACGACGACCGGCGCCGCCAAGGCCCTCGCCCTCGTGATCCCGGACCTCAAGGGCAAGTTCGACGGCTTCAGCCTGCGCGTCCCGACCCCGACGGTCTCCGTGGTGGACTTCACCGCGGAGCTCGAGAAGGACGTCACGCTCGAGGAGCTCAACCAGGCGTTCCGCGACGCAGCGGCCGGCCCGCTGGCGGGCATCCTGGGCGCCAGCGACGATCCGCTCGTGTCCTCCGACTTCCGCGGCGACGCCCGGTCCTCGATCGTCGACCTCCCGTCCAACATGGTCCTGGGCGGCAACTTCATCAAGGTCATCGCCTGGTACGACAACGAGTGGGGCTACAGCTGCCGCGTCGCCGATCTCGTGAAGTTCGTCGCCGACCGCATGTGACCCGGAGCCCAGAGCGGCTCCCGGAAGGAACGTGAAGATGGACAAGCTCACCGTCCAGGATCTGGACGCCGCGGGCAAGCGTGTCTTCGTGCGCGTGGACTTCAACGTCCCGCTGCAGGACGGGCGGGTCACCGACGACTCGCGCATTCGCGCCGCGCTGCCCACGATCAAGCACCTGCAGGCGCAGGGCGCTCGCATCATCCTCGCCAGCCACCTCGGCCGGCCGGACGGCAAGGTCTCCGACAGCCTCCGGCTCCGGCCGGTGGGCGAGCGCCTGGGCCAGCTCATGGGCAAGACCGTGCCGGTCACGGGCGACGCCCTCGGCGCCGGCACGGAGGATGCCGTCGGCCGCCTCCGGAACGGCGAGATCCTGCTCCTCGAGAACCTCCGCTTCCACGCGGAGGAGGAGAAGAACGACCCCGAATTCGCCGCGGCCCTCGCCGCCTACTGCGACGTCTACGTCAACGACGCCTTCGGGACGGCGCACCGCGCACACGCCTCGACGGTTGGGATCGCGAAGCTCCGCCCGGCCTACGCCGGCTTCCTGATGGAGAAGGAGATCGCGAACCTGGGCATGCTCGTCACCAACCCCGAGCACCCGTTCGCGGCGATCATCGGCGGGGCCAAGGTCAGCGACAAGATCAAGGTCCTCAAGAACCTGCTCGCCAAGGTCGACATCATGGTCATCGGCGGCGGCATGGCGAACACCTTCCTGCTGGCACAGGGCAAGGCCATCGGCAAGAGCCTGGCCGAGCCCGACCGGGTCGAGGACGCCAGGGCGATCCTGGCGGCGGCCGAGCAGAAGGGCGTCAAGATCGTCCTGCCGGTGGACGTGGTGGTGGCCAAGGAGGTCACTCGCGGCACCGAGCACAAGACGCTGTCCGTGGACAAGGTGCCGGCGAGCTGGCACATCGTGGACGTGGGCAAGCAGAGCCTCGAGAACATCGAGGCGGCCCTGGCCGACGTGAAGACCGTGCTCTGGAACGGCCCGCTGGGCGTGTTCGAGATCCCGAGCTTCGCGCACGGCACGAAGACCGTCGCGCGCTTCCTGGCCGACCGGGCCGCCGAGGGTGCGAAGGTCGTGATCGGCGGCGGCGACTCCGTCGCGGCCATCACCCAGCAGGGCCTGGCCGACAAGATGACGCACATCAGCACCGGTGGCGGCGCCTCCCTCGAGTTCCTCGAGGGACGTGAGCTGCCGGGCGTGACGGTCCTCCTGGACCGGGAGGGTGCCAAGTGAGCGACACCACCATCGCCTGGGTCGACGCCAGGGAGATCCTCGACTCGCGGGGCAACCCGACCATCGAGGTCGACGTCGTCACCGAGGACGGCTCGCTGGGCCGGGCCGCGGTGCCGTCCGGCGCGAGCACCGGGGCCCACGAGGCCGTCGAGCTGCGCGACGGCGACAAGTCCCGCTTCGGCGGCAAGGGCGTCCTGACGGCCGTCTCCAACGTCACCGAGCGCATCGGGCCGTCGATCCTCGGCTTCGACGCCGCCGACCAGGCCGACATCGACGACGTCCTGATCGAGCTGGACGGCACGCCCAACAAGGCGGAGCTCGGCGCCAACGCCATCCTCGGCGTGTCGCTCGCCTGCGCGCATGCGGCGGCCTCGGCCCACGAGGTCCCGCTCTATCGCTGGATCGGGGGCGTCGGCGCCCGGATCCTCCCCGTCCCCATGTTCAACATCCTCAACGGCGGCAAGCACGCCCAGGACTCCACGGACTTCCAGGAGTTCATGGTCATGCCCGTGGGGATCGCCTCGTTCCCCGAGGCGCTGCGCGCCGGCGCCGAGGTCTTCGCGGCCCTCCGCAAGATCCTCCACGACGAGGGGCACGCCACCGGCCAGGGCGACGAGGGCGGCTTCGCGCCGAACCTGCCGACCAACCAGGCCGCCATCGAGGTCGTCCTGCGGGCGATCGAGAAGGCCGGCTACAAGCCGGGTGACGAGGTCGCGATCGCGCTCGACCCCGCCATCACCGAGCTCGTCGAGGAGGGCTCCGGCAAGGACGGCCGGCCCACCCGCTACGTGCTCGCCAAGGAGGGCCGCACCCTGGAGTCCGGCGAGGTCGTGGACCTCTGGGCCGACTGGGTCGCGCGCTACCCCATCGTCTCGCTCGAGGACGGCCTCGCCGAGGACGATTGGGACGGCTGGAAGATGATCACCGAGCGGCTGGGCGACAAGGTCCAGCTGGTGGGTGACGACCTGCTCGTCACGAACGTCGAGCGGATCCGGCGTGCGATCGCCGAGAAGGCCGCCAACTCCGTCCTGATCAAGCTCAACCAGATCGGCACGCTCACCGAGACGATCGACGCGATCGAGCTCGCCCGCCGCGCCGGCTGGTCCGCGGTCGTGTCCCACCGCTCCGGTGAGACCGAGGACACCACCATCAGCGACCTCGTGGTCGCGATGGGCTCGGGCCAGATCAAGACCGGCGCCCCCTCGCGCTCCGAGCGGGTCGCCAAGTACAACCGGTTGCTGCGGATCGCCGACGAGCTCGGCGACGACGCCCGGTACCTGGGTCGCGCGGCGCTCTCGGGCGCGGCCGGCCGCGGGATCTTCTGATCCTGCACCGCACCGAACACGCACGGCGCATCCCCCGCGAGGGGGGTGCGCCGTGAGCCGTTTCATCGACCGGGGAGCCGTCGGAGCCGCCTGGGTCGGCCTCGGCATGGCCGTCACGATCGGCGTCTCGTTCCTGCTCGTGATCCCGATCGAGTTCCTCGTCGTCCCGTCGGCGCTGTTCGGCGGGATGATGATCGGCTACTACGCCAACGCCCGGTCCGACCGGCGCGGCGGCCCGTGGAGCCGGGTCATCGCCAACGCCCTGTTCGCGGGGCTGGTCACCGGCCTCACCCTCGCGGTGCTGTACCTGGCGGTGAAGGGCCTGTTCTTCGTCGCGGACGACGGGTACCGGGATGCATCCTCCGGCGGTCGCCTCACCTGCGAGACCGGGCCCGACTGCGTGTACCAGCGGTACCTCGCGATCGGGCGGGGACCGGCGTTCGAGGCGGCCGGGATCACGGACCTGGAGTCATTCACCCGCTTCTACTGGGGCGACCAGCTCAACACGGCGGGGGCGTTCCTCGCGCTGTCGCTGGGCGGGTCGCTGATCGGCGGCTTCATGTACGGCGCCACGAACCGGCGCAAGCCCGAGGACGACGAGGCCGTCGAGCGGCGCATAGGCAGCGACTACCCCGCGGCGCCGACTCGGAGCTTCCCCGGCGCCCATTTCACATGTGATGTGCGCTATCAGGGTCGCCACCTGCACGCGGTCGTTCTCCCGTGACCGCTGTCCCGACCTTCAGCGCGGGGGCACGGCGCGACCTCCTCCACGCGCACACGTCTCCTCCACGCGCACATGCCGTGTGCGCTCGCCGACATGATCCCGGCTAACGCCCCTGCCGTGTGCACTTGGAGCCTGGATGGTGGTTTGCGGCTGATACCGCACGCCGGACGTGCATCCGGGGGGACCGCCTAGACCAGGCCCGAGTAGCGCACGCCTCGTATTCATCTGGCGGCCGGCACATTGCACCTCGCGGCCCACGTCGCACGGCGACCCCCGTCGCGCCGGCAGCCGTCCCGTCGGTCTGGCGGCCCGCCCGTCGCGGCCCAGCCGCGCCCCGGACGTGAAGACGCCCCGGTCGGTGACCGGGGCGTTCGGCGAGCTCACGAGGGTCGAGGACTACTCGGGCTTGGCGGCCTTCGTCGTCTTCGTGGTCTTCGGCGCGGCCTTGGCGGCTGCCGGCTTGGCGGTCGCCTTCGGCGCGGCCTTGGTTGTCTTCGCGGCCGTGGTCTTGGTCGCGGTCGCCTTCGGCGCGGCCTTGGTGGCTGCCGGCTTGGCGGTCGCCTTCGGCGCGGCCTTGGCGCGGGTGGTCTTCGCGGCCGGGACCTCGGCAACCGGAGCCGCGGCCGGAGCGGCCTCGGCGCGGGTGGTCTTGCTGAGCGCGGCGCGCGCCTTGCCGGCAGCGGTCTGGGCGCCCTTGGCCTTGACGGCCTTGCCGGCGGCGATGCGGGCCTTCGCGGCCTTCGCCGCTGCGGCCTTGCCGGTGGACTTCGAGACATGGCCCGCGCTCACGACGGCCACGCCACCCGTGGCGGCGTTGATCTTGATCGTGAGGCGGCTCTTGCGGCGAGCCGCGGCGTTCGGGTGGATCGCGCCCGCCTTGGCGGCACGATCGAGGGCCGAGATGGCCGCGCTCAGCGAGGTCGCGACGTCCGCGCTATCGGGCTGGGCGGTGGCGACCGTGACGGCCTTGGCAACGAGGGTCTTCGCCGCGGACCGCCGGGGCTGCAGGATCGCGTGCCGGCGCTCAGCCTGGCGGACGCGCTTCAGCCCGGACGGGTTGCGAGCGCCCTGCCATTTCCGGGGCGTTCTAGCCAAGGTGGCTGATCTCCGTTCCGTGTGTGTTCGAGTGAATCACGACGCGCGCGGGCGAAGCCTGCCCGAGGCGCGACGGCGAATGGTAGCAGAGCCACGCCGGAATCGGCCAGCAGCGAATCCTCGGCGCGCCGAGCCTGCGTCAGCCCGGCCCGCGTCAGCCCGGCCTGCGCCGCCGCGACCGGTAGCGGCGGATGAGGGCCGCGGTCGAGCTGTCGTGTCCGGCAGAGACGTCGGCCCCGGGGTCCATCAGCTCGTCGGCGATCCGCGTCGCGAGGACCTTGCCCAACTCCACGCCCCACTGGTCGAACGAGTCGATCCCCCAGATCACCCCTTGGACGAACACCTTGTGCTCGTAGAGGGCGATGAGCGAGCCGAGCACGCGGGGGGTGAGCTTGTCGGCCAGGATGACCGACGTGGGCCGGTTGCCCTCGAACACGCGGGCGTCGACCTGGTGAGCGGGGGTGTCGGACGCGACGACCTCTTCGCGGGTCTTCCCGAACGCGAACGCCTCGGCCTGGGCGAGCAGGTTGGCGTTGAGCAGGTCGTGGTGATCGCCGATGTCCGTGGTCGGGTTGACGAAGCCGATGAGGTCCGCCGGCACGACGTGCGTGCCCTGGTGGAGCAGCTGGTAGTAGGCGTGCTGGCCGTTGGTGCCCGCCGTGCCCCACACGATCGGACCCGTGTCGTAGGTGACGCGAGTGCCGTCGAGGCGGACGGACTTGCCGTTGGACTCCATGTCCAGCTGCTGGAGGTAGGCGGGGAACCGGGACAGCTCCTGGGCGTACGGCAGGACCGCGTGGGTCGGAAAGCCGAACGCGTTGCCGTACCAGGTCCCCAGCAGCGCCATGAGCACGGGCAGGTTCCGCTCGAGCGGCGCGTGCAGGAAGTGCTCGTCCATCGCGTGGAACCCGGCGAGCAGCTCGCGGAAGTCGTCCGGTCCGATGGCCAGCATCAGCGACAGGCCGATGGCGCTGTCCATCGAGTACCGGCCGCCCACCCAGTCCCAGAACCCGAACATGTTCGCGGTGTCGATGCCGAACTCGCGGACCTTCGTGGCGTTGGTCGACACGGCCACGAAGTGGCGCCCCACCGCCGCCTCGTCGCCGAGCCCGGCCACCAGCCAGTCGCGCGCCGTCCGGGCATTCGTCAGCGTCTCGAGCGTGGTGAAGGTCTTGCTGCTGACGACGAACAGCGTCTCCGCCGGGTCGAGGTCGATGGTCGCGTCGCGGATGTCGGTCCCGTCGATGTTGGACACGAACCGGAAGCGCATGGACCGGTCGGCGTAGTGGCGGAGCGCCTCGGTTGCCATCGCGGGACCGAGGTCGGATCCGCCGATCCCGATGTTGACCACGTTGCGGACGGGCTTGCCGGTGAACCCCGTCCACTCGCCCAGGCGCACCTTCAGCGCGAAGGCGCCCATTCGGTCCAGCACCTCGTGGACGTCCGGGATGACGTCGTGGCCATCGACGAGGAGGTGGCGGTCGGCGGGGGCGCGGAGTGCCGTGTGGAGGACAGCGCGATCCTCGGTCCGATTGATCCGGACGCCCCCGAACATGTCCGCCCGGCGCTCCTCCACGTGCGCGGCCCTCGCCACCGCCAGCAGCAGCGACATCGTCTCGTCGGTGACCCGGTGCTTGCTGTAGTCGAGATACAGGCCGGCGCCCTCGGCGGTCAGTCGCTCCGCCCGCCCCGGGTCGTCGGCGAACAGCTCCCGCAGGTGGCGGTCCCGGATCCTGGCATGGTGGGCAAGGACCGCCTGCCACTCGGGCATCCGGTCAAGGGGTGTGGCAATCGTCATGTCGTCCGTGCTCATTGGGCCATCGTAGACCTGCGGATGCGCGTCCGGAGTCACGCCTCCGGGACGACGACCCAGCCGCTCTCGCCCAGCGCCCAGAGCTCGCCCAGCCCGATGTCGAACCAGCAGCCGGACAGCGTCAGGTCGCCGGCCGCCACGCGTGATCGGATCCAGGGGAAGGTGCGCAGGTTCACGAGCGACTGCTCGACGGTGCGGAGCTCCAGCTCGCGGCGACGCAGCTCGGGGTCCGCCCGGACGGCCGGGTCCATGTCGGCTCCGAGGTCGCGCAGGCCCGCCACCCAGGTGCCGATGAAGTCGGTCGCCGTGAGGGGCGCGGCATCGTTGAACGCCGCGGCGACGCCGCCGCACCGCCCGTGGCCCATCACCACGATGGCGCGCACGTCCAGGGCGAGGACGGCGAACTCGAGAGCCGCCGAGGCACCGTGGCTCCCGGTGTCCGGCGCGTACACGGGGACCAGCGCGGCCACGTTGCGCACGACGAACAGCTCGCCGGGCCGGGCGTCGAACACGGTCTCGGGGCCCGATCGCGAGTCGGAGCACGCGACGACCATCGTCGCCGGCCGCTGGCCCTCCGCCGCGAGGCGCTCGTAGCGCTCGCGCTCGGCCGGGTAGCGCGAGCTCCGGAAGCGGCGGAAGCTGGCGACAAGATCGGCGGGAAGCGCAGGAGGGGCGGGGTCCGTCATCGGGGCATCGTAGCCGCTGCCTTCAGGCGAGGGTGAAGACCCGCGCCTGAAGGACGTCGCGGTCCTCCAGCGTCGTCGTGGTGCGGACGTCGTATCGGGCGAGCTCCGAGAGACCAGAGGCCGGCAGGTACTTCCTGCCGGGATCGCCGACCAGGACGCGCGTCCCGCGGGCGGCGGCGGATCGCAGCCACGGGAGCACGCGCTCGGCGAGGGGACCCTCGTACCAGGTGTCCCCGGCGAGGATGACGTCCACGTCCGGCGGCAGGCCCTCGTCGAGGAGGTCGCGCCGGAGGAACCCGACATGGACGGCATTCGCGCGGGCATTGAGCTCCACGGCGGCCTCCGCCAGGGGATCGATGTCGGCGGCGGTCACGTGGGCGGCGCCGGCCCTGGCCGCCGCGATCGCGACGACCCCGCTACCGGTGGCGAAGTCGAGGACGCGGCGATCGCGGACCTCGGCTGGGTGCTCGATGACGAACCGTGCCAGCGCGAGCCCCCCGGCCCATGCGAACGCCCAGAACGGGATCGGCTCGCCCTCCGCACCCGCGGCCTCCTCGGTCGCGTGCCAGACGGGCTCGACCGCCACGGCCAGATGGAGCCGGATCCCGTCGAGCCCCTCGACGTCGCGGAGCCGCGTGTGCCGCTGCACGAACGAGCGACGGTGGGACAGGGGAGTGGACATCGGCTGCGCGGGGCGTCCGTCAGGCGTCCGTCAGGGGGTCGGCCGGCGCCAGAGGTCGATCGCGGGCAGCGCGTGGAGACCCAGCAGCTGCGAGATCTCGCCGGCATGGAAGGCGTCATGGCTGAACAGCCGGTTGAGCACGGATGCACGGGTGTGCGTGACCGTCACGCCCCGGAACGTCCGGTCGGCCGCCCGCGTGAGGTCGTCGACCGTCCAGCGATCCAGGCAGTCGCGGACGATGGCGAACGTGGACTCGAGCGCCCACTCCAGCTCGTCGGCGGACCTCGGGTGGTCGGGGTCGTCCTCCCAGCCGGCACCCGTCTCGGGCTCCGTGAAGGGGGTCCGCTCCGCCCCCGGCTCGCCGAACACGCCGCACAGCCAGTACGCCCGTGCCCCGGCGACGTGCGCGGCGAGGGCCCAGACGGGGTCGTGATCCGGGCCCGCACGCAGGGCGAGCTGCTCCGCCGTGAGACCCCGGACGGCCGCACGGAGCCGGGCGTCGTACTGCGGCCAGTCGGGGTAGAGCGTCGAGACGGGTTGGGCCATGTGCCTGAGTATGCGCGCCCCGATGCGGACCATCGCGCACCCCGAGGCGGCGAGATGCCGAACCGGATCAGAAGATGCGCCGGAGCCCGGGGACGCGCCGCAGGACCAGCGCGGTGACGGCCAGCGAGGCGCCGATCGTGACCGTCACCAGGACCGCCACCTTGAGGACACTGGGGACCGCGACCCCCACCAGCAGGAACGCCAGCGGATAGAGCACCAGGGGGTGCACGTAGTAGATGCCGAAGGAGTTGTCGGCGAGCGTCCGCCAGGCCCGCCCGCTGCGGTTGCCCCATTGCTGGAACACGGCCAGGCCCGCCATCACCCCGGTCAGGCAGAAGGCGGCGAACAGCAGCGACGCGACCGACCGCTCGACGATCGTGGCCGGGTACCCGGCGAGCCGGTACGCGAGGTACCCGACGCCCGTGAGCAGGGCGCCCGCGACCCACGGCCCGACCTCCGGCCGGTAGCCCTCCCCGGTCAGCCAGCCGCGGCGCTCCGCGTAGACGCCGAGCGCGAAGAACCCGCCGTAGAACGCGATCCGGGCCGGCTGGACCACGAGGAACCACCCGAACGGCCTCCAGTCGTCGAGCCCGACGGCCGGCGAGGCCAGCGCGGAGCCCGCCGCCGTGAGCAGCACGAAGCCCACGAACAGCCGCGCGGGCGGCGGGGTCACCCGGACCGTGGACGCCCGCAGCCGCTCGCTGGCCGCCCAAGCCCAGGCAAGGAGCAGGAACAGGACCAGCAGCGCGCCCAGGAACCAGTACACCGCCTGCTGGAACCAGGCGCCCCAGAAGTCGCCGGCCCAGAACTCGAGGTACGGCCGCTCGATGCCCCGGGAGACGAAGATCATGTAGGTGATGAGCGGGGCGAGGACCACCACGCCGAACACCCAGGGCACCCCGAGCCGGATGAGCTTCTCGCGGACGAAGCCGCCCGTACCGCGCCGCGCGAGCGAGGGCAGGGCCAGGAAGCCGGCGACGAAGAACAGCGCCTGCATGTTGGGCACGTCGACCAGGAGGACGAGCATCGTCCAGCCGATGCCCTGGTCGGGGTCCAGGACGTACCACCACTCCGGGGCGTAGGCCATGTACGTGATCGAGGCGTGGAGCAGGACGACCAGCAGGATCACGACTGCGCGCAGGTTGTCCAGGAAGTAGAGGCGCGGACGATCGGCCACGAATCCCCCTGAGGCGGATACCGTCGTTGCCGAGGGTGCGGGGTGGTCGCCGCGCGTTTCGAGAGCCGAACGCAACCCGCCCCGAGAGCCGAACGCAACCCGCCCCGGGGCCGGTCGTCAAGCGGCCCCTGGCTCGCGCGTGGGCGTGGTCCCGCTGCGCACGACCGGGCGAACGCTGCGCCGATCGCGACCGTCGCTCCCCCAATGCCCGGGCCGGGCGACCCTCACCCGCTACACTCCCGCCTCGTGACCATCCCCCAGTCGCGCATGCGCAACTTCTCGATCATCGCGCACATCGATCACGGCAAGTCCACGCTCGCGGACCGCCTGCTCGAGCTGACGCACACGATCGAGGGCCGGCAGATGATGAGCCAGGTCCTGGACTCGATGGACCTCGAGCGCGAGAAGGGGATCACGATCAAGGCCCGCGCCGTTCGCCTCGAGCACACCGCGGACGACGGGCTGGTCTACGGGCTGAACCTGATCGACACCCCGGGCCACGTGGACTTCGCGTACGAGGTGAGCCGCAGCCTGCAGGCCTGCGAGGGCGCGATCCTCGTCGTGGACGCAGCCCAGGGCATCGAGGCCCAGACGCTCGCCAATGTCCACCTCGCCCTGCGCGAGGGCCTCACGATCATCCCGGTCCTCAACAAGATCGACCTCCCGTCGGCGCAGCCAGATGTCGTGATGGAGGAGCTGGAGAACGTCCTCGCGATCCCGCGCGAGGAGGTGATCCTCGCCAGCGCGAAGGAGGGCACCGGGGTCCCGGAGATCCTCCAGGCCATCGTGGACCGGATCCCGGCCCCCAAGGGCGACCCCGCGGCACCGTTGCGCGGCCTCGTCTTCGACTCCCACTACGACGCCTACAAGGGCGTCGTCTGCTACGTCCGGCTCGCCGAAGGCACGCTCCACGACCACGACGTCATCCGCCTCATGGCGAGCGGCGCCGAGACGGAGCTCCTGGAGCTGGGCGTCTTCCGCCCGCAGCTGGTCCCGGTCGACCGGCTGGTCGCCGGCGAGGTGGGCTACGTGGCCACCGGCCTCAAGAACGTGCGCGAGGCGCAGGTGGGCGACACGGTGACGACCGTGGCCACGCCCGCGAGCGAGCCGCTGCCGGGCTACCAGGAGGCGAAGAGCCTCGTGTTCGCGGGCCTCTACCCGCTGAGCGGTCCCGACTACCCGCTCCTCCGCGACGCCCTCGAGAAGCTGCACCTCAACGACGCCTCGTTCACGTATGAGCCGGAGTCCTCGGTCGCCCTGGGCTTCGGGTTCCGGTGCGGCTTCCTGGGCCTGCTCCACATGGAGATCGTCCAGGAGCGGCTGGAGCGCGAGTTCAACCTGGACCTCATCGCGAGCGCACCGTCCGTGGAGTACCGGGTGCAGCTGACGATGAACCGGGGCTGGGTCAACGTGGACAACCCGGCCAAGTTCCCGGACGTCGGCGAGATCGAGTCCATCGAGGAGCCCTGGGTCAAGCTGGGGGTCGTGACGCCGGACCGCTACATCGGGGCGCTGATGGAGCTGACGACCGGTCGCCGTGGCACCTTCGAGAACATGGAGTACCTGGACCCGCAGCGCGTCCACATGCACTTCGAGCTGCCGCTGGCCGAGCTGATCGTGGACTACTACGACCAGCTCAAGAGCCGGAGCCAGGGCTACGCGTCCATGGACTACGAGGAGACCGGCTACCGCGCGGCCAACCTCGTCAAGCTGGACGTCCTGGTCAACGGCGAGCCCGTGGACGCCCTGAGCCTCATCGTCCACCGGGACCGCGCCCAGCTCACCGGCCGCCAGCTGGCCGCGAAGCTCAAGCAGCTGATCCCGCGCCAGATGTTCGAGGTCCCGGTCCAGGCCGCCATCGGCAGCCACGTCGTCGCGCGGGAGACCATCCGGGCGATGCGCAAGAACGTCCTCGCGAAGTGCTACGGTGGCGACATCACCCGCAAACGCAAGCTGCTCGAGAAGCAGAAGGAAGGAAAGCAGCGGATGAAGCGCGTGGGATCCGTGGAGATCCCGCAGGAGGCATTCCTCGCGATCCTGCGCATGGGCGAGGAATGACGCCCGGCGCCCTCCGCTCACCGCACGCCCGATGCCTGACCTGCCGATCCCCGACGTCCTCGGCCTGCTGGACGACGTGCCTGACCTGCTGCGGGTCCTGATGGTCGTCGGGCTGCTGCTGCTGCTCGTCATCCTGCGCTTCGATGCGGAGCGCTTCAACGCCGCCGAGTACGACGACATCGATCGCTGGGGCCGCTCGCCGTCCCTGCTGCGCAGGCTCGCCTGGTACACCCTGGGCATCGGCGGGATCCTGCTCGTGCTCAAGATCCACCCCAACCCGGCGGGCGAGCTCTACCTGGGCCTGGGCGACCGCCTCGGGGCGGTGATCCTGGGGCTCGCCTACGGGGCGATCGGGGCGGCGATCGCCGTGGGCATCGCGCTGTACCGGTACCACTATGTCCGGTTTCCGGAGGCCCGCCTGTATCCCGCCAAGATCACCAACGCGATCGCCACGGCGTTCCTGGACGAGGCGATCTTCCGCGGGATCCTGTTCGGGTTCCTGCTGGCCACGGGCATGGATCCCAACGCGGCGAACCTCATCCAGGCCATCGTGTACGCGCTGGCGACCCGCCTCGGGGCACCCGGACGGCCGTGGTACATGCTGGTCACGTCGCTCCTGATCGGCCTCGCCGGCGGCTGGCTGACCGCCACGACGGGTGGCATCGGCGCCGCGTTCCTGGGCCACTCGATCACCCGCATCGCGATCTTCCTCACGACGGGCCACGCGGGGATCCCGAAGGCGCGCGGCACGGAGGAGGAGGAGGTCGCGCGGCGGAGGCAGACCCCGGAGGGCTGGCGCGTCCTGGACTCGGGCGACACGCGGGAGCGCTGAGCATCGACCCGGCAGCACCGGCACCGCGACCGAGCACCGCCGCGGCCCCCGGTCGCCCTCTACGTCCACGTCCCGTTCTGCGTCTCGCTCTGCCCGTACTGCGACTTCGTCGTGTACGCGGGCGCGGCGGCTCGCGGCCCGGCCTCGCGGGTGGATGCGTTCACCGAGGCGCTGCTCGCGGAGATCGCGCTGCGCGCCGACGCGGCCGATGCCGCCTTCGGGCGGGAGCGGGCACCGCTGCGGAGCGTGTACGTGGGCGGCGGGACACCGACGCTGCTGGCATCAGCATCGCTGGCGTCCATCCTCGACCTCATCCGCCTGCGGTTCGGCATCGCGGACGGGGCGGAGGTCACGGTGGAGTCCAACCCGGGGCCGGACGAGCGGGGCATCGCGGCCGACCTGGTGGCCGCGGGCGTGAACCGCCTCTCGCTGGGAGCGCAGGCGTTCGACGCGGGCCTGCTCCGGCGTCTCGGGCGCCGTCACCGTCCGGAGGACGTTGGGGCGGCCGTCCGCGAGGCACGTGGGGCCGGGATCGGGTCGGTATCGGTCGACCTGCTGTACGACGTCCCCGGCCAGTCGCTCGAGGCCTGGGAGGCGACGCTCGAGGCCGCGATCGAGCTCGGCGTTGACCACGTGTCCGCGTATGCGCTGACGCTCGACGACCCGGACGCGGAGGGCATCACGGGACCGACGGGCGACCACCTGCCGACGACGCCGGGTGCGCGGCGCTGGCGGCTCGCTGCGGTCGAGGCCCAGGACGACGACCGCGCCGCCGCCCAGTACCGGCTGGCGGTGGAGCGGCTCGGGTCGGCCGGGTTCCGCGGCTACGAGATCTCCAACTGGGCGCGGCCGGGCCACGAGAGCCGCCACAACCTCGCCTACTGGCGCCGCGAGCCCTTCGAGGCGGTGGGCCCCGGCGCCCACGCGTTCGACGGATCCGTGCGGCGCTGGAACGCGGCGCGGCTGGACGGGTACCTCGCCGCGCTCACGCCGGCTGGAGGCGGAGCGTCCGCGGCGCTCCCGCCCGGCGATTCCGAGGCGGTCGATGCCGATGCGGCGGCGGTGGAGGCCGTGATCCTCGGCCTGCGGCTCGATGAGGGGCTCGCGCGCGACCTCGCGGAGCACGGCCCGCTGGCGCCGCACCTGGCTTGGGCCCTGGGCTCCGGTCTCCTGGAGTCCGTGGATGCGCCCGCCGGCGAGCGGGTCCGCCTCACGACCGCGGGCCGCCTGCTCTCGAACGAGCTGTTCGCGCGCCTCGTCTGAGCGTCACGCCCACCGATCGACAACAATGGTGGCGGCCGCAGGCGCCCCGCGGGCCGCGTGCATCGAGGAGTTGCAGGGATGGCAGTGACGGAGGGTGGGCGGCTGGCCGGCGTCGCCGCGGCGCCGGGTGTGGCGCGTGGCGCATGGGTGCACGTGCGACGGCGCGAGCTCCCCGTGGGTGGCCGGGTTGCCCCGGACGCGGTCGAGGCCGAGGAGGCGAGGCTTCGTGCGGCGTCGAACCAGGCGGCGGACGACCTCATGGCGCTCTCGGAGCGCGTGGGCGCCGCCGGCCACGACGACGAGGCCGCGATCTTCATGGCCCACGCGGCGATGGCCTGGGACCCGGCGCTGGTCGACACGGCCGCGGCGCGGATCCGCGACGAGCTCGAGGACGGCGTGGCCGCGATCGTGGCCGCCGGTGCGCAGGTCGCCGCGATGCTCGCGGCCCTCGACGACGAGATCCTGTCCGCGCGTGCCGCCGACGTGGTCGACGTCGCGGACCGGATCGCGCGCCTGCTCGCCGGCCTGCCGGTCGAGGAGTCGCTCCTGCCCTCGCCGGCGGTCGTGGTCGCTGACGACCTCTCGCCGTCGCTGACCGCCACGCTGCCCCGCGAGAACATCCTCGGGATCGTCCTCGAGGCGGGATCTCCGACGGCACACGCCGCGATCCTCGCCCGGGCCTACGGGATCCCGGCGGTGGTGGGGGCAAGCGGGATCCTGAGCGCGCTCGAGGCCGCGGGCCCGGATGCCCAGCTGGCGCTGGACGGGGCGACGGGCGAGGTGCTCATCGCGCCCGATGCGGCGGCCGTGGCCGACCTTGACGCCCGCGCGGCCCGGTTCGCCGAGGCACGCTCTGCCGACCTGGCCGAGGTCTCGCTCCCGTGCGTGACGCGGGACGGCGTGGCGGTCACGCTGCTGGCCAACATCGGCACGCCCGGCGAGGCGGCGCCGGCACGCGCGCTCGGGGCACGCGGCGTCGGGCTGTTCCGCACCGAGTTCCTGTTCCTCGAGCGGTCCACGCCGCCGTCCGAGGACGAGCAGGCGGCCGCCTATCGCGAGGCGGTGGAGGCATTCGAGGGAGACCCGGTCACGATCCGGCTCCTGGACATCGGCGGCGACAAGCCCATCCCGTACCTCCCGATGCCGCCCGAGGACAACCCGTTCCTGGGTGTCCGGGCGCTCCGGCTCGCCTTCGACCGGCCGGAGATCTTCGTGACCCAGCTGCGGGCGTGCTACCGCGCCGCGGTCGCGGGTCCCGTCAAGGTGATGGCCCCGATGGTGGCCGACGCGGGCGACGCGGCGCTGCTGCTCGACCTGGCGGCGCGCGCACGCGATGCGCTGCAGGCCGAGGGCGTGCCGTTCGCCGAGGTGGACCTGGGCGTCATGCTCGAGATCCCGTCTGCGATCCTCGCGGCCGATGCGTACTTCGGGGCCATCGCGTTCGCGAGCCTCGGCACGAACGACCTGACCCAGTACGCGCTGGCGGTGGACCGCGGCAACCCGGCCCTGGAGCGGTACCGCGACGCGATGCACCCGGCCGTCCTGCGGCTGATCGCGATGGCCGCGGAGTCGGCAGGCAGGGCCGGCATCTCGCTGTCCGTCTGTGGCGAGATGGGTGGCGATCCTGTCGCGGCACTCGCGCTGGTGGGGCTCGGTGTGCGGCAGCTGTCGATGGGGGCGGCGTCTCTGCCGGCGGTCCGCCGGGCGATCCGCTCCGCCGACGCGGGCGAGCTTCGGACCCTGTCGCTCGCGGCGCTCTCGGACCGGTCCGCGGCCGACGCGCGGGCGCGTTTCGCGGCCCTCGCCTCGCCCGGATGAGCCGGCGGTGACGGTCACCCAGCTCGCGGCGATCGTCTACGCGCTGGCTACGGCTCCCGGTTGAGAGAGGGAGCGGCCCGGGTGCCCAGCGGCGAGGCTGGGCTGCGCCGTTCGCGTGGGTGCGGGCTGGCGACTCCCAGTCGACCGATCCTCGTTGACACTCTCGACGCTCGATTGCTAGACTGCGGGCAACGCAGTTAGCACTCTCATGGTGCGAGTGCTAACCAACGCAGGAGAGCCCCATGGCGCGTCGCGTGCGTCGCTCCAGCGGCCCCCTTGATCTTCGCTCCCAGGCGATCCTTCGGGCCGTCATCGAGGAATACGTCACCACCGCGGCGCCGGTCGGCAGTCATGCCCTCGTCGAGCGCTACCGCCTCGGCGTGTCCAGCGCCACGGTCCGCGCCGTGCTGGCCGAGCTGGAGGCCGCGGGCATGCTGATGCACCCGCACACCTCCGCCGGGCGCGTCCCGACCGAGCATGGCTACCGCTACTACGTGGAGTCCATCGTGGATTCCGTGCCCCTGCCGCCGGTCGAGCAGCTGATGATCCGCCACCAGTTCGGGCAGGTGGAGTACGCGAGCGAGCACTGGTTCCGGCTTGCCGCCACCACCCTCGCCTCGGTGACCCGCGCCGCGGGCCTGGCCACGCCCGCCAAGCCCACGTCGGCGCATCTCCGCCGCCTCGACCTCGTGAGCATCAGCGACCGCCTCGCCAGCCTGATCCTCGTGCTGCGCGAGGGCGCGCTCAAGCAGGTCCTGATCACGCTCGACCACCCCGTGGACCAGGAGGAGCTGTCCTCCGTCGCCAACCTCCTCAACGAGCTGCTCGACGGCCTTACCGCCGACCAGGCGGAACGTCGCCCTGGCGGCACTGGACGAGGATGACCCGGCGACCGACCTCCCGCGCCGCGTCGGCCAGCGCGTGCTGCGAGCCCTGCAGGAGTTCGACGGGGCCGCGATCGAGGAGCTCTTCTCCGACGGCCTGCTCAACGTCATGGCGGCGCCCGAGTTCGCGCAGAGCGAGAAGCTGCGGCGCGTCTTCGCGGCCCTGGAGAACCGCGCCTATCTCGCCAACCTGATCGCCGGCGTTGCGGGCTCCGGCCGCGTGTGCGTCTTCATCGGCTCCGAGAACCCGGCCGAGGAGATGGCGGACGTCTCGCTCGTCCTCGCGCCCTACGGACATCCCGGCCGCGCCGTGGGCGTGGTCGGCGTGTTGGGCCCGACCCGCATGGCCTACCCGCAGGCCATCGGCACCGTCCGCTTCGTGTCCGGGCTCATGAACGAGCTCATCGACCACCTCTACGCCTGACCAGCCAGCCACCGGATCCCGGAGAGCCATGACCAGAAAGACCCGTGCCGAGGAACGCATCGACGAGCTCGACACCTCCCCGGCCGCCCTCACAGCCCAGCTCGAGGCCCTCACCGTCGAGCGCGACGAAGCGCTCGCCAAGGCGGACGAGTACGTCGGCCTGCTCCAGCGCGAGCGCGCGGAGTTCACGAACTTCAAGCGCCGCACCGCGGAGGAGCGCCAGCGCGATCTCGGCCTCGCCGGCGTGGACCTGATCGCCAAGGTGCTGAACCTCGCCGACGACTTCGACCGGGCGATCGAGACGCGTCCCGTCGACCTCGACGGCAACGCCTGGGCGGAGGGCATCGCCGCCATCGACCGCAAGCTGCGCCAGCTCCTCGAGAGCGAGGGCGTGACCCAGGTCGACGCGACGCCCGGCACCCCGTTCGACCCGCGGGACCACGAGGCCGTCGTGATCATTCCCGGGACCGGGCACGCCGAAGGCGAGATCGTGGACGAGATCCGGCGCGGCTACCGGCTCCGCGACCGCGTCATCCGCCCCGCGCTCGTCGCGGTCGCGGGTGGCGACGACGCTCGCGCCCGAATCGCCATCGGCACCCCTGAACTAGCTCCTTCCGACACTCCCACCACCTTCGACCAACGAGACCAGGAGACACCCCCGACATGGGCAAGATCATCGGCATCGACCTCGGGACGACGAACAGCGTCGTCGCGGTGATGGAGGGCGGCGAGCCCACCGTCATCCCGTCGTCCGAGGGCAACCGCACCGTGCCGTCCGTCGTCGGCTTCCCGAAGACGGGCGAGCGCGTCGTCGGCCAGCTGGCCAAGCGCCAGGCGGTCACCAACCCGACCAACACCGTGTACTCGATCAAGCGCTTCATGGGTCGCCGCTGGGATGACCCCGAGGTCCAGCGCTCCAAGGGCTTCGTGCCGTACACCGTGGAGAAGGACCCCAAGAGCGACGGCATCCGAGTCGTCGCCGGCGAGGGCCACTACACGCCGCCCGAGATCAGCGCGATGGTGCTCCAGAAGCTCAAGGCGGACGCGGAGGCGTACCTCGGCGAGAAGGTCACCGAGGCCGTCATCACCGTCCCCGCCTACTTCGACGACACCCAGCGCCAGGCGACCAAGGACGCCGGCCGGATCGCGGGCCTCGAGGTCAAGCGGATCATCAACGAGCCGACGGCGTCCGCGCTGGCCTACGGCCTGGACAAGAAGCACGACGAGAAGATCGCCGTCTACGACCTGGGCGGCGGCACCTTCGACATCTCGATCCTGGAGCTCGGGGAGGGCGTGTTCGAGGTCAAGGCGACCAACGGCGACACGCACCTGGGCGGCGACGACTTCGACCAGCGCGTCATCGACTGGCTGCTGGCCGAGTTCAAGAAGGACCAGGGCATGGACCTCGCGAAGGACCAGCAGGCCCTGCAGCGCCTCAAGGAGGCCGCGGAGAAGGCGAAGATCGAGCTGTCCTCGACCGCCACGACCGAGATCAACCTGCCCTACATCACCGCCGACGCCACGGGCCCCAAGCACCTCGTGATCTCGCTGAGCCGCGCCAAGCTCGAGTCCCTCGTCGGGGACCTGATCGAGAAGACCAAGGCCCCGGTCCTCGCGGCGCTCAAGGACGCCGGGCTGAAGCCGTCCGATATCGACGAGGTCATCCTCGTCGGCGGCATGACCCGCATGCCGGCCGTGTCGGAGGCGGTCAAGGGCGTGTTCGGCAAGGAGCCGCACCGCGGCGTCAACCCGGACGAGGTCGTGGCGATCGGCGCCGCGATCCAGGCCGGCGTGCTCGGCGGCGAGGTCAAGGACGTCCTCCTCCTCGACGTCACGCCGCTGTCCCTGGGCATCGAGACCCTGGGCGGCGTGATGACCCGCCTGATCGACCGCAACACGACGATCCCGACCTCGAAGTCGCAGGTCTTCTCCACCGCGTCCGACAACCAGAGCCAGGTGGAGATCCACGTCCTCCAGGGCGAGCGCGACTTCGCCGCCGACAACAAGACCCTCGGCCGGTTCATCCTCGACGGCATCCCGCCGGCGCCGCGCGGCATCCCGCAGGTCGAGGTCACCTTCGACATCGACGCCAACGGCATCCTCGACGTGAAGGCGAAGGACCGGGCGACCGGCAAGGAGCAGCAGGTCCGCATCACGGCCTCGTCCATGCTCAGCAAGGACGACGTGGACAAGATGGTTCGCGAGGCCGAGAGCCACGCGGACGAGGACAAGAAGCGGCGCGAGGAGGTCGAGCTCCGCAACCAGGCCGAGCAGCTGACCTACCAGGCCGAGCGGACGCTCAAGGACCTGGGCGACAAGGTGTCCGCCGAGGACCGCGCGGAGGTCGAGTCGCAGGTGTCCGCACTGCGCGAGGCCCTCAAGGGCTCCGACACCGAGCTCATCCAGGCCGGGATGACGAAGATCATGGAGACGCTCAACCGCGTGTCCGCGGCCGCCTACCAGGCCTCCGCGTCCGAGGCCGACACGACCGCTCCCGACGACGGCGGTGAGGCGCCCGGCCCGGACGCCGGTCCCTCGGCCGACGCCGGCGACGAGACGGTCGAGGGCGAGTTCAAGGAGGTCTAGCCTCCGCGGGGCGGCGGCCCCCCGAGCCACGTAGCATGCCCACGGCCCGCCGGCCATCGCCGGCGGGCTGTCTGCTGCGTGACGGCAGGCCACTTGCGCCCCGCACCATAATCGGGTGACACGCGCACGGGAGGAACCGATGACCGAGACGACCTGGACCTGGGCCCGCCTGGACGATCGGGCACTGGCACTGGTCAACGAAGCGGAGCAGACGATCGGCGCGGACATCGTGCTCGTCTATGCCCAGGGTGGGCCGAGGGCCGATGCCACGCACCTGGGCCTGCGCCCCGCACCCCTCGACGCATCGCAGCTCGAGTGTCTCCAGGGCATGGAGCAGATGGTCGGCGGCGTCGCCGTCGCGTACCAGCGCGCCTGATCGCGCCCGGGTGCCGAGCCCGGTCTGGGGGTCGGCGCGAACGGACCTGAGCGCCGCCCACCGGTGATGGCCGACAGCCGCCGGTAGACTCGGGCGATGGCGATTCGGCAGGGTCGGCGCCCGGGTGATCGGCGGGTGCGGGTCGAGCGCGTCGCGCCGCGGGCGTTCCGCGTTGACGTGCGCCGTGCCATTCGCAGGCCTCCCCGCCAGCCGGCGCTGGTGCTGGCACTCGGGTTTCTCGCCCTGATCGGGGTCGGCACGATCCTGCTGGTGCTGCCGGTCGCCGCGGCATCCGGAACCTGGACCTCGCCGCTGACGGCACTGTTCACGGCGACGTCCGCCGTCTGCGTCACCGGCCTGGTGGTCGTCGACACGGCAACCTACTGGAGCCCGTTTGGCCAGGTCGTGATCCTCGGCCTGATCCAGGTTGGCGGCTTCGGGTTCATGACCGGCTCGACGCTCCTGCTCCTGCTGCTGGTCGGCCGGCGCACCTCGCTGAGCAGCCGGATCGTTGCCCAGGAGTCGGCCGGCGCGCAGGACCTCGGATCCGTCCGCCTTGTCCTGCGTCGCGTCGCCGTCTTCTCGCTCATCGCCGAGGGCATCGGCACGGTCGTGCTGTTTGTCGCGTTCCTGGCCCGCTACGGTGATGTCGCCAAGGCCGGGTGGCATGGCCTGTTCCACTCGGTCTCGGCATTCAACAACGCCGGCTTCGACCTGATGGGCGGGTTCGCCAGCCTCACCGGCTTCGCCGAGGATCCCTTCGTGTTCCTGCCGATCGGGTTCCTCATCGTGCTCGGCGGGCTTGGCGTGGCCATCGTGGCCGACGTCCTGGACAAGCGGCGCTGGACGCGTCTCGCCCTGGAGACGAAGCTCGTCCTCGCGATGACCGGTGTGCTGATCGCCGGCGGCGCGGCCGCGCTGCTCGTGTTCGAGTGGCAGAACCCGGCCACGCTCGGGTCCCTGCCGCCACCGCAGCGTGCGCTCAACGCGCTGTTCGAGTCCGTCTCGTTCCGCACGGCGGGCATCAGCACCGTCCCCATGGATCGGCTCACCGATCCCTCGTTGCTGACCGCGATCGTGCTGATGTTCATCGGTGGCGCGTCGGGTTCCACGGCCGGCGGGATCAAGGTGACGACGTTCGCGATCCTGCTGTTCACGATCATCTCGACCGTCCGTGGTCGTCCGCACACGGAGGCATTCGGGCGGCGGGTCGTCCCGGAGGCGGTCTTCCGGGCGCTCTCGATCGCGCTGCTGGCGGTGGCCTTCGTGTTCGCCGGCACGCTCGCCCTCGAGGTCGTGGGCGCCGGCCCGGACACGATCAGGGTGGCGTTCGAGATGGTCTCGGCGTTCGCCACCGTCGGCCACTCGGCGGCCGTCACCCCAGCGCTGCCGGACGCCGCCCTCCTGATCCTCATCGTTGCCATGTTCGTCGGCCGGCTCGGACCGCTGACGCTCATCATCGCCCTCTCGGCGCGTGCGCGGCCGGTCCCGTACCGTCCTGCCGTCGAGACCATCCGAATTGGCTGAGCGCCGGAAGGAGACGCATGAAGACGTCGGTCCTCGTCATCGGCCTCGGGCGATTCGGCGCCGCGGCCGCCCGCGAGCTCATCGCCCTCGGCCATGAGGTGCTCGCCGTCGACCGCGACGAGGCGATCGTCAACGAGATCGCCCCCGAGGTCACCCACGCCGTCCAGCTCGACGCCGCGGACGAGGCCGCGCTGCGGGCCATCGGCGCCGCCGAGTTCGAGCACGCCATCGTGGCGATCTCCGGTGATACGGAGGCGAGCATCTTCGCCACGATGGCGCTCAAGAAGCTCGGGGTCTCCAACGTCCTGGCGAAGGCCGGCAGCGAGCTCCACGGCGCGATCCTGGAGCGTGTGGGCGCCGACCGCGTGGTGTTCGCCGAGCGCGAGATGGGCCAGCGCGTCGCCCACTCGTTCGCCGTCCGCGATGTCGTGGACTACCTGGACGTGGCGCCACGTTTCGGCATCGTCAAGGTCCGGCCGCCGGCGTCGTGGGTAGGCCGGACCTTCAAGGACCTTGACCTTGCCGTGCGGCTCAGCCTCACGCCGATCGCGCTGCGACGGGGTGACGGCGTCACCGTGAACCCGCACCGCGACGAGGTGATCCGGGCAGACGACCAGGTGCTCCTGATCGGCAGGGACGACAGGCTCGACGAGCTCGGCCGCTAGCTGGCGCTCGATCGGCGAAACTCGATACACCCGGCGCGCACGTTCCTGCGAACCGTGCGGTAGGATGCGTCAGTACCGACCGACCGGTCGGTCGGTAGCCTTCGAGACGACGAGACCCATGGCCAAGCCCGATCCCGCAGAGCAGAGCCGGAGCCGCCGCGAGCGGATCCTGGATGCCGCGTTCTCGACCTTCGCGAGCCGCGGCTATCGCGAGACGGCCGTGGACGACATCGCGGGCGCGGCCGAGACGTCCAAGGGCGGCATCTACTTCCACTTCCCGACCAAGGAGGCCATCTTCCGCGAGCTCATGTCCACCACCGCGGACAAGCTGGTGGCCAAGGTGGAGCGGGCCGTCGCGCTCGAGACAGAGCCCGTCGCGCGTGCCGAGGCGGCGATCCACACGGTGCTCGCGGTGTTCTCGGGGCACCGGACGATGGCCCGGCTGCTGTTCCTCGACACGGTCGGCGCAGGGCGGGTCTTCCAGACGGAGGCCAATGCCCTCCACGAGCGCTTCGCGCGACTGATCCAGGGCTACCTCGACGAGGCGGTCGCCGCGGGGGCGTGCCCGCCGATGGACACCCGGATCACCAGCATCGCCTGGTTCGGGGCGATCAACGAGGTCGTCGCGCAGTGGCTGCTGGCCGAGCAGCCGGGCCGCCTGGAGGATGCCTACCCAGCCCTGCGGGCCGCGCTGCTCCGGAGCGCGGGCGTGTCGGCCGAGCGGATCGGCGAGGTCCCGCCGCCGCAGGAAGGCTGGGACTTCCCGGAGCCCATGCGATGACGGCCGTGCTCCCGCCGGGTTCGGGTCACGCTCCCCCGGCTCCCGGTGACGTGGCGGCTGGCCTGGGCGACCGGCTGGCCGCGCTGCTGGATGCGGGTGCGATCGATGCGACGCTGGTCTCCGCGACGGTGCCGGCCCCGTCGATCGATGCGATCTCGCTCGTCGCAGCCGCCGTCGAGGCGGACCTCGAGATCGCGCTCTGGCTCCGTCCGTGGGAGGGGACGGCCCTCGTGGGGGTCGGGCGCGCCTGGGCAACGTCGCCCGCCGGCCCGGACCGCTTCCACCGCGCCGAAGTCGCGTGGCGCGAGGCGATGGACGGCGCGCGCATCGACCGGCGCGGGGCGGACGCACCGGGGTCCGGCCCCGTCCTGCTGGGCGCGCTGGGGTTCACCGGACGGGTGCCGGCCATGGACGACCCCTGGGGCCCGTTCGGGGCCAGCTCGCTGGTGCTCCCGGAGCTGCTCCTGGCGGTGACGCCCGAAGGCGCGAGCCTCACCGGCTCGCTGGCCGGGCCGGTCGTGCCCGCGGACGTGCGGAGACTCGAACGGCGCTGGGAGCGCCTCGCGACCCGGGCCCGCGCGCTCGCGCCGAACCCCAACGGCATGGTCGCCATGCCGGTGTTCGCGCCCCTGGCCACCGTCGACGAGCGACCCACCCACGACCACTGGCGGCGGCTGGTCGGCATGTTCTCGGGCGCCGTCGGGCGCGGCCGCATCGACAAGGTGGTGCTCGCGCGCCGCGTGGACCTGCGGTCCCCGGTGGAGCTGGACGTCCCGAACGCCCTGCGGCGCCTCGCGGCCAGCGCTCCCGAGAGCACGACCTACGCGTTCCGGCGCGACGGCCGGACGTTCCTGGGCGCCACGCCGGAGCGCCTCGTCCGCACCGAGGGCCGAACCTTCCGCACCGTCGCCGTGGCCGGCACGATCCGCCGCGGGGCCGATGCGGCCGAGGACGAGCGGCTGGGGCGCGCCCTCCTGGCATCGGAGAAGGACCGCGAGGAGCACGCGGTCGTCGTCTCGTCCATCCGGGACCTGCTGCGCCCGGTGGCCGACAGCCTCACCGTGGCCCCCGAGCCGGGCGTGATGACCCTGCGCTTCGTCCAGCACCTGGTCACGGAGATCTCGGGGACGGTGCCCGACGCGCACGGGCTGCTCGCCCTGGGCGAGCGCCTCCACCCGACGCCGGCGGTGGGCGGGGAGCCGCGCGACGTGGCACTGGCGCTGCTCGACGAGCACGAGGGCTTCGACCGGGGCTGGTACGCGGGACCGGTGGGCTGGCTGGGAGCCGACGGCGACGGCGAGCTGTGCGTGGCACTCCGCTGCGGGATCGTGGACCGGACGCAGGCCACCCTGTTCGCCGGTTGCGGCATCGTCGCGGATTCGGACCCCGACCTCGAGTGGGAGGAGTCCCGGATCAAGCTCCGTGCCGTGGTCAGCGCCCTGGGCATCCCGGACGACGAGCGATGAGCGACGCTGCGGGTCTGCGGGCATTCGCGGAGGAGCTGGTCGCGGCCGGCGTCCGCGAGGCCGTGGTCTGCCCCGGGTCACGCTCGACGCCGCTGGCCCTCGCGCTGCGCACGGCGCCGGGCCTCCGCGTCCGGGTGCTGATCGACGAGCGGGCGGCGGGCTTCTTCGCCCTCGGGATGGCGAGGACCTCACGCCGGCCCGTCGTGCTGCTCGCGACCTCGGGGACGGCCGTGGTCGAGTTCGCGCCCGCGGTGGTCGAGGCGCAGCTCTCGCGGGCGCCCCTGGTCGTGCTCACCGCCGACCGGCCGGCGGAGCTGCGGGATCGCGGCGCGCCGCAGACGATCGACCAGACGCACCTCTACGGGCGAGCCGCGAAATGGTTCACGGAGCTGCCGCCGCTCGACGGGACCGATGCCACCCTGGCGCACTGGCGCTGGGTCGCGGCGCGCGCGGTGGCCATGGCGGCCGAGGGGCCCGCGGGTCCGGTCCAGGTCAACGCCCCGTTCCGGGAGCCGCTGCTGCCCGACGGGCCACTGGCGGGCGACGCTGACGCCCCGGCCCGGCCGTTCGCCGCGGTGGTGGCCGGGCGGCGCACGCTGGACGATGGGGCGCTGGGGGAGCTGGGCGCTCGGCTCGCATCCGCGCAGCGGGGCCTGATCATCGCGGGGCCGGACGACGATCCGGCACTCCCCGCGGCGCTCGCGCAGCTCGCCCGGGTCACCGGGTTCCCCATCATCGCCGACCCGCTCTCCGGGTTGCGTACCGGGCTGCACGACCGCTCGATGGTCGTGACGCGCGGCGACCAGCTCGTGCGCCCGGGGCCTTGGATCGAGGCCCACTCGCCGGACCTCGTCCTGCGTACGGGCGCGATGCCCACGTCGAAGCCGCTCGTGGGCCTGCTGGAGCGGGCGCGCCCGGAGCTCGTCGTCCTCGACGGGGACGCCGGCTGGCGCGAGGCGGCGCTGGTGCCTGCGACGTTCGTGCACGCGGACGCGACGACGACCGCCCAGGCGCTCGCGGCGCGCCTGGCCGGCTCGCCCCGGAGCCGGCCGGCCGATCCGGCGTGGACCGCCGACTGGCTCGAGGCCGAGCGCGCCGCCACGGAGGCGATGGCCGACTGGCTCAACGCCCTGGACGAGCCCTTCGAGGGTGCGCCGTGGCCGCTGCTGGCGGCGGCCCTTCCCGACGGGGCGGTGCTGTGGGCCGCGAGCTCCATGCCGGTCCGCGACATGGACGCCTGGCTTCCGTCCACCGACCGGGCCATCGCCGTGCGCTCCAACCGGGGCGCCAACGGCATCGACGGCGTCGTCTCGACCGCGCTCGGGTCCGCGGCCGTGGCCGACGGGCCGGTGGCCCTGGTCGTCGGCGACATCGCCTTCCTCCACGACCTCAACGCCCTGGTGGCGGCGCGGCTCCACGGCCTTTCGGCCACGATCGTGCTGGTCAACAACGACGGTGGCGGCATCTTCTCGTTCCTGCCCCAGGCCCAGCCGGCGGCCGCCGTGCCCGGGTCCGGCCTGCCGGACCACTACGAGGAGCTGTTCGGGACCCCGCACGGCATCGACGTGGGCCCGGCCGTGACGGCGCTGGGTGGCGAGCACCGGGTCGTGGCGCACGCGGACCTCGGTCCGGCGATCCGGGACTCGGCAGGCCGGCCCGGGATCCGGGTCCTGGAGCTGCGCACGGACCGCGCACGGAACCTCCAACTGCACCGCGAGGTCGCGGCCGTCGTCGGGCGGGCCATCGCGGGTGCGGCCGGGTGAGCACGACGATGGAGGCGATCGACTGGGCGGTCACCGAACGCGGGGCGGGCGACCCACTGCTGCTCCTGCACGGGTTCACCGGCGCCGCCGCGTCCTGGGACGAGCACCTCGACGCGCTGGCCGAGCAGTTCCGGGTCATCGCGCCGGACCTTCCCGGTCACGGCCGCACGCCGGCGACGGGCGATCCCGCCGCGATGACCGTGGAGGCGACCGCGGACGCGCTCGCCGCGCTGCTGGACCGCGTGGGCGCGGCCCCCGCGCACGTGTTGGGCTACTCGATGGGCGCCCGAGTCGCGCTGCGGCTCGCCGTCGCGCACCCGGAGGCGGTCAGGCGCCTGGTCCTCGAGAGCCCGGCCGCCGGGATCGCGGACCCCCTGGAGCGTGCGGCCCGGCGCGCCGCGGACGAGACGCTCGCGGACCGGATCGAGCGCGAGGGCCTCGAGGCGTTCGTGACCGCATGGGAGCGCAACCCGGTCTTCGCGACCCACGCGGCCGCGGACCCGGCGCTCCTCGCACGCCAGCGGTCGATCCGTCTCGCCTCGGACCCGCGCGGCCTGGCGCAGAGCCTCCGGGCCGCCGGGCAGGGGGCGATGGAGCCGCTGCACGACCGCCTCGCCGCCGTGGCCGCCCCGACGCTCGTCATCGGGGGCGCGCTCGACGCCGTCGGCCGCCCGCGGGCCGAGACGGTCGCCTCCGGCATCCCGGGCGCCCGCCTCGCCGTCCTCGACGCCGTCGGCCACACCCCGCACCTCGAAGCCCCCGGCGCCTTTGCGCGCCTCGTCATCGACTTCCTGCTGGAGGATCTCGCCCGCATGACCACGCCCATCGCCTGGACCTCCGTCGTCGCGTACAAGGACATCCGCTACGAGCACTCGGGCACCGGCATCGCCAAGGTCACGATCAACCGTCCCGAGGTCCGCAACGCCTTCCGGCCGCAGACCGTGCGCGAGCTCATCGACGCCTTCGCCCGGATCCGCGACGACGCGTCCGTTGGCTGCGTCCTGCTCACCGGCGAGGGCGACAAGGCGTTCTGCAGCGGCGGCGACCAGAAGTACAAGAGCCACGGCGGCGGCTACCTGGACACGGACGGGGTCGCCCGTCTCAACGTCCTGGATCTCCAGCGCCAGATCCGCTCCCTGCCGATCCCGGTCATCGCCCTCGTCAACGGCTACGCCATCGGCGGCGGCCACGTCCTGCACATCGTCTGCGACATGAGCATCGCGTCCGAGAACGCGATCTTCGGCCAGGTGGGCCCGCGCGTCGGCAGCTTCGATGCCGGGTTCGGGGTGGGCCTGCTGGCGCGGCTCGTCGGCGACAAGAAGGCCAAGGAGATCTGGTTCCTGTGCCGCCAGTACGACGCCCAGGAAGCGCTGGCGATGAACCTCGTCAACAAGGTCGTGCCGCTGGCCGACCTGGAGGCGGAGGGTGTCCGGTGGGCGGACGAGATCCTGGACATGAGCCCGACGGCGATCCGGTTCCTCAAGTCCGCGTTCCTGGTCGCGACGGACGGCCTCGCCGGCCTCCAGGAGTTCGCGGGCAACGCCACGGGTCTCTACTACACGACCGACGAGGCCCACGAGGGCTCCACCGCGTTCCTCGAGAAGCGGTCCGCCGACTACCGCAAGTACCCGCGGCGCCCGTGATGACGGCCGATCCCCTCACCGACACCCCCGCGGCCGCCGCGATGCCGGCCCCGAGACCCTCGACCCTCTCGATCTGGGTCCACGCCGCCCGGCCCCACACGCTCCCGGCGGCGGTTGCCGGCGTGGCCGTCGGTCTCGGCGCCGGGCTGGCGGTCGGTGCGCCGTTCCGGGCGGACACCGCCCTCGGCTGCGTGCTCGTCGCGCTGCTGCTCCAGGTCGTGGCCAACTTCGCCAACGACCTGTCGGACTTCCGGCGCGGCGCCGATACCCCGGACCGCCAGGGGCCGGTGCGGGTGGCCGCGGCCGGGCTGGTGAGCGAGCGCCAGCTGGAGGTCGCGATCGCGATCACGATCGGGCTGGCGGGCCTCGTGGGGCTGTGGCTCGTCGCCGTGGGCGGCTGGGTCCTGCTCGCGCTCGGCGCGCTGGCGATCGTCGCCGCCCTCGCCTACACCGGCGGGCCGTTCCCGTACGGGTACCGGGCGCTGGGTGAGGTCTTCGTGTTCGTGTTCTTCGGGCTCGTGGCGGTGGCCGGGACCGCGTATCTCCAGGCCCTGCGGTTCGACGCGCTGTTCCTCGTCGTGGCGATCCCGCCGGGTGCGCTGATCACCGCGATCCTCGTGGTCAACAACCTGCGCGACATCCCCACCGACACGGCCGCCGGCAAGCGGACCCTTGCCGTCGTGCTCGGCAGGCGCCGGACTCAGGGGGAGTTCGGCGCGCTGCTGGGGGTCTCGTACTTCGTGCCGGCGCTGCTGTTCCTGGCCTGGCTGGCGGGCTGGACCCCTTCGGGCGGGTCTGCGCCCCTGACGCCGTTCGTGCTGCTGCCGATCCTCACCCTGCCGATGACGACGAAGCTGTTGCGGACCGTGCGCGGCTTCGGGGAGCCCCGGGAGCTGAACCCCGTGCTCAAGGGGACGGCCCGCCTCTCGCTGGCCTTCTCGCTGCTGTTCGCCCTGGGCCTCGCGCTCAGCGGGTTCGTTCCGGGAGGTGGGGCGTGAGCTGGTCCGCCCGAGTCCACCGGGTCCGAGTCCCGTTCCGTGTCCCGTTCCGGACGGCGGCCGGCACGTGGGAGGTCCGTGAGTCGTGGCTCCTGCGGCTCGCTGCCGAGGACGGGCGAGTGGGCTGGGGTGAGGCGGTGCTGGAGAAGCAGGTCGACCGACCAGTCCTGAAGGCCCTGTTCGATGAGCTGGTCGCCACCGGTCTGGCTCCGTCGGTCGCGCTCGTGGACCGGGCCGGGATCGCCGGGCGCGCCTTCCGCGCCGCGCTCGACGGCGCACGCCTCGACCTGGTGCGGCCGGTCGCTGGGCAGCGGCCCGCGAGCCCTCCGACCGTCGGCGTCAACGCCACGATCCCTGCCGAGGCGATGACGGCCACGGTCGAGGCCGCCGAGCTGGCCGTGGAGGCCGGGTTCCGGACGCTGAAGCTGAAGGCCGGCAAACGCGACACGACGGCGACCCTGGTGGAGCGCGTCGGGGCCGTGCGCGCAGCCGTGGGTGACGACATCGCGCTCCGGCTGGATGTCAACGGGACGTGGGACCTGGAGGAAGCGGCAACGCGCCTGCGGGCGCTGGCCGGGTTCGCGCTGCAGTACGTGGAGCAGCCGCTCGCCCCGGGAGCCCTGGCCAAGGGGGCGGCGCTCCGAGACCGGGTGGGCGTCGCGATCGCGGCCGATGAGGCGATCACGTCCCTCGCGGCGGCCCACGCCGTGCTCGACGCCGGGGCGGCCGACGTCCTGGTCGTGAAGCCATCCCGGGTGGGTGGACCGGTGGTGGTCGGCGAGATCGCGATGCTCGCGGCGGAGCGGGGCGTGCCCGTGGTGATCAGCTCGCTGTTCGAGACGGGCGTGGGACTGGCAACGGGTCTCGCGTGCGCCGTGGCGCTCCCGGACGTCCCGGGCTGGCCTGCCGCCGATCGGGACCACGGGCTCGCCACGTCGGACCTGCTGCGCGATGACCTGCTCGTCGCCCCGCTGGTCGTGAAGTCAGGGAGGATGCGGGTCCCCGGCGGCCCACGGAGTGGTGGGCTCGGGGTCGCGGTCGACGAGTCCGTCGTCCACTGGTACGAGGTCCCCGAAGGGTGACCTGGTTCCCGGACGAGCTCCTGGCGCGGCACGCGCGCGAGGCCGGTGGCGAGATCGCGCTGCTCGCCGGCGGCCATGGCCTGACGTGGGCGGAGCTCGATGCCTGGGCGTCTGCCGTCGCGGCGTCCCTCGCCCGAGCCGGGATCGTGGCGGGAGATCGCGTGGCCCTTGTCGGGCCGACCGACGCGGCCGGCGTCGCGGGCCTGATCGGCATCCTGCGCGCCGGCGCCGTGGCGGCTCCCGTCCCGGAAGGGCTGACATCCCGCGAGGTCGCCGTCGCCCTCGAGGTGCTCGCGCCATCGCTCGTCCTGCGCGTCGCCGAGACCATCGCCACGGACGAGCCGTTTCCCGCGCCGGACCGCGATCCCGAGGGGCCGGCCGTCGTCGTCCTGACCTCCGGCACCACCGGCCGGCCGAAGGGGGTCGTGCTCTCGGCCCGCGCCATGGCCGCGAGCGCGGACGCATGGCTGGCGGCGTTGCCGCCCGCGACCGGCTGGGCGATGCCCCTGGGCCTGGGTCACGTTGCGGGTCTCGGGATCGTGTGGCGGGCGATCCGAGGACGGGTGCCGGTCCGTGTGCTGCCCGGGCGTGACCCGCTGCTGCTCCTCGCGGCGCTCCACGGCACGGGCCCAGCCGTGAGCCACGTCTCGCTCGTCCCGGCGCAGCTGGTCCGCGTGCTTGACGAGGCTCGCGGCGCCCCGCCGCCGGTCGCGCCTGCGCGCCGTGCTGCTGGGCGGCGGCCCCATCCCGCCCGACCTCGTCACCCGGGCGCTCCGGGCCGGGTGGCCGGTCGTCCCCACCTATGGCCTGTCGGAGACGGCGTCCGGCGCGACGGCGCTCGCCTCCGAGGAGGCATGGGACAGGCCCGGCTCCGCGGGCGTGCCGCTTCCGGGCGTCCGCCTCACCCTCGCCGACCAGGACGAGGCCGGGGTGGGCGAGATCGTCATCGAGTCGGCGTCCCGCTTCTCCGGGTACCTGGGCGAGAACGCCGAGCCGGTGCCCGCCGACGTGCCCGTCCGCACCGGCGACCTGGGCCGCCTCGATCGGCTGGGTCGCCTGACCGTCGTCGATCGCCGGGTCGACCGCATCGTCCGTGGCGGCGAGAACGTGAGCCCGGCCGAGGTCGAGGCGGTGCTTGCCTCGCACCCCGTGATCGCGGAGGCATGCGTCGTCGGCATCCCCGACGCGGCCATGGGGCACGTTGTGCAGGCCGCGATCGTCCTGCTCGAGGGCGCCGAGGATCCGGGCGACGTTGCGTTCACCGCCCATGTCCGCGGACTCCTCGCCGGGTTCAAGGTCCCGGCGCGCTTCGTCCGCCTCGATGCCCTGCCACGCACCGCGGGGGGCAAGCTCCGCCGCGACGCGGTCCGCGCGCTCCTCGCCGGCGAGCGTCACGGCGAGCTCGCGCGGCCCGGCGGCGACGCCATCGGCTGGCGCTTGACGGGCTCGGGACCACGCAGTGTCCTGCTCCTCCACGGCACCCTCTCGACCGCCACCCAGCTGGATCGCCTGGCCGCGGCACTCGCCAGGCCAGGCGACGTCACCGTCCACGCCCTGGACCGTCGCGGCAGCGGCTCGAGCCGTCTTGCACGCCCCCGCCCGCTCGACATCTCGGTCCACGTGGGCGACGTCATCGCCTATCTCAGAGCCCGCGGGATCGACCGGGCGTCCGTCGTGGGCGTGAGCTACGGGGGCGCGCTGGGCCTGGAGCTCGCCGCGCGCCACCCGGACCGGGTCGACGCCGTCGTCGCCTACGAGCCGCCGTACGGACCCGTCGCGGACCCGGCCACCCGCGCCGCGTTCGCCGAGCTCGCCGCCGCCGTGGAGGAGGCCCACCGGTCGGGCGGTGCCCCCGCGGCCGCCGAGGTGTTCCTGCGTGCCGTCGCCGGTGACGCCGCCTGGGACCACCTCTCACCCCGGGCGAGGGCGTTCCTCGAGCAGGAGGGAGACGGCGTCCTGGCCGATGCGGGGCTGGCGGGCCTCGATCCCGACGGCCTGGTCCGCCATCACCGCACCTGTCGCAATCCTCACCGGCGGTGCGAGCGAGCCGTTCTACGGGCCGATCGCCGATGCCCTCGCCGCACGCATCCCCGGGGCCCGCCGGGATACCCTCGACGGCCTCACGCACCCCTCGCCCATCACGCAGCCGGGCAGCGTGGCCGCCGCCGTCCGAGCCTGCCTGGAGCCCATCGCATGAGCGCCCCCCTCCCGCCCGACCACACGCCGTCCGGTGCCTCCACCGGCCAGGGCAACGCCGCCGCACCGCCCGAGGTCCAGGTCATGTTCGACCGGATCGCGCCGCGCTACGACCTCATGAACCTGCTGATCTCGGCGTTCCAGGAGCCGCGCTGGAGGAAGCGGCTCGTGGCCCATGCCGGGTTGCGGCCGGGCGGGAGCGCGCTGGACGTCGCGTCCGGGACGGGCAAGGTGGCGGCGGACCTGCACACGAGGGTCCAGCCGGGCGGGCGGGTCCTCGGCGTGGACCTGTCGCCCGGGATGACCGCGGTGGCGCAGCAGCGCTACGCGGGCCGCGAGGGCCTCTCGTTCACGGTGGGTGACGCGCTCGCCCTCCCGACCGCGGACGGGGCGTTCGACGCGGCCACCATCGCCTTCGGCATGCGCAACCTGCCCGACTACCGGCTCGGGTTCGCGGAGATGACGCGCGCCGTCCGGCCGGGAGGCAGGGTGCTGTGCCTGGAGATCGCCCGGCCGCGGTCCCGGCTCGCCCGGTTCATGCGCTGGTGGTTCGACCGGATCGTCCCGGTCATCGGCAGGCTCGCCGGCCAGGGCTCCGCGTACGGGTACCTCGTCAAGAGCGTGCAGGCCTACCCGTCGCCGGAGCGGATCGCCCAGATCATGCGCGAGGCGGGACTCGTGGACGTGACCTGGCAGGGCCTGACCGGCGGCATCGTGACGCTCCACGAGGGGACCGTCCCAGGGCACTGAGGGCACCGCGGACGGCCGGCCGGCGTGTGGCCGGACGGACCCGGGGCGCACCCCCGGGGGCCGGCAGGCGAACCGGCGGTGGCATGCCGCTCCGTACCCGCGCCCCGCCGACCGTACCAGACCGCACCGGACCTCTGCGGCCTAGCCGTCCCCGTGGCGCGTCGCGCATCGTGGCCGGCGAAGCGTCCGCCCCTGCCTGGAGCCACCACCGTGCCGCGCCTCACCAACCGGGTGTTCACCGACCTCGCGATATGGATGACCGGGTTCGGTCTCACCATCGGCCTCATCTTCCCGCCGTTCTGTCTCCTCCTCGGCCTGCCGGCGGCGTCCGTGCTGACGCCGATGTTCTACGCGGCGACCCTGTCCGCCGGCCTGGCCGTCGGGGCGGTCAACTTCGCCCTGGCCCGGCTCGTCGTCGGACGCCGGTTCCGGGCCCTGGCGACGGCGATGACGAGCGTCGAGTCGCAGCTGGCCTCCGCCGTGTTCACCCAGGACTGGAGCGGCTGCGATCCGGAGCGCTGCGCGCTCGCGGTCGATTCCGACGACGAGGCCGGCGCCACGGCCCAGGCGTTCAACAGCCTGATCCGGACGCTCGCCAAGAGCCACTCGGTGGAGACCGCGATGCACGACTTCAGCGGGGTCCTGTCCCGGGAGTTCGAGCTCGAAGGACTGGGCTCGGCGGCGCTCGACGGCCTGCTCCGGCACACGGCATCCGACGCCGGTGCCATGCTCGTCGTTCGCGAGGACGAGCTGGTCCCGCTGGCGAGCCACGGCATCCGCGCCCCCGAGGGCCTCGCCGACAACGACCACGTGCGGCGCGTGATCCGCCTCGGCCAGATCGAACGCCTGCGGGTCGGGGCGCAGGAGCTCATCGTGGACTCCGTCCTCGTGGGCGCTGCCGCCCGGGAGATCCTCGTCGTCCCGGTCGCGTTCAAGAGCATCCCGCTGGGCGTGATCGTCCTGGCCACGATGGGAGCCTTCGAGCGCGACGACGTCGAGCTGGTCGATCACCTCCGGGTCGATCTCGGCCTCGCCGTGAACAACGCCCTCGCCCACGACCGCCTCGAGCGCCTCGCGGCCATCGACCCGCTGACCGATGCCTACAACCGGCGCTTCGGGCTGGGCCGGCTGCGCGAGGAGTACTCGCGGGCCGTCCGGGCCGAGGCCCCGTTCGGCATCCTGATGGTGGACATCGACCACTTCAAGGCCGTCAACGACACCTATGGCCACCTGGTCGGCGACCGGGTCCTGCGTGCGGTCGCCGGTGCCTGCCGGCGCGTCGTCCGCGAAGGTGACGTCCTGGTTCGCTACGGCGGCGAGGAGTTCCTGGTCCTGCTGCCGGGTGCCGGCCGGGATGACGTCCTGCAGATCGCGGAGCGGATCCGGCGCGCGGTGTCCGAGACCACCGTCGAGGACGGGACCAGCCGCCTGAACGTGACCGTGAGCGTCGGCGCCACGACCTTCCGCGATACCGTGGAGACACCGGAGGCGCTGGTGGCCCTCGCCGACCGCGCCCTGTACGACGCCAAGGACGGCGGCCGGAACAGGCTCGTGCTCGCCTGACCATCGCCCGACGGCGCGTCCACCCGATGGCGCGTCGACCCGACTGCGGCGGCCCCCGCGTCCGACCGGCCGCGGCGGCCTGACCGGCGAGGGTCACGCCGGGCGCTGGCGCCGACTCGGTATCCTGCGGCGCGTGGCCAACCCGTTCGCGCTCGCCGCCGAGACCGTCGCGCCTGCGAGGCTCGGCCGCAGCTTCCGCTGGCTCCTCGCGTCGTCCATCGTCACCAACGCCGGCGACGGTGTCGCGCTTGCCGCTGGACCGCTGCTCGTCGCCTCGCTGACCCGCGACCCGCTGCTGGTCTCGATGGCGGCCCTGGCCCAGATCCTGCCCCAGCTGCTGTTCGGCGTCCCGGCCGGCGCCGTTGCGGACCGCCACGACCGACGGCGGATCGTCGCGGGCGTGAACCTCGTGCGGTCGGCGGTGCTGGCGCTGCTCGCCGTCACCATCGTCACCGGCTCCGTCAGCATCGCGGCCGTCCTGGGTGCGCTGCTCGCCCTCGGGATCGCGGAGACGTTTGCCGACGTGGGCAGCAGCAGCCTGCTTCCCCGCCTGGTGGCGCGTGAGGACCTCGGCATCGCGAATGCGCGCCTGCAGAGCGCGTTCCTGCTCACCAACCAGCTGCTCATGCCCCCGGTCGGAGCCTTCCTGTTCGCCCTCGGCATGGCGCTCCCGTTCGCGACCAACGCCGCGTGCTTCGCGCTCGGCGCGCTGCTCGTGTCGAGGATCGTCATGCGGCCGAGCGACCCGCCGGAAGGCGAGCCGGCGCCGACGCGGGCAGGCATCCGGTCGGACATGGCAGAGGGCCTCCGCTGGCTCCTCGCCCACCCACCGATGCGGACCCTCGCGCTCACGATCTTCCTGTTCAACGTCACGTTCGGCGCGGCATGGTCCGTGCTCGTCCTCTACGCGGAGGACCGACTCGGCATGAGCGCGGTGGGCTTCGGCCTGCTCACGACCGCCATGGCGGTCGGCGGGATCATCGGGACCTCGTCGTACGGACGCCTGGAGCGGCGGTTCTCGCTGGGCGACATCATGCGGGTCGGCCTGCTGATCGAGACCGCGACGCACCTGGTCCTCGCGCTGACCACGTCGGCGGCGGTCGCGCTGGTCACCTTCGTGGTGTTCGGGGCGCACGCCTTCGTGTGGGGCACGACGTCCACGGTGGTCCGCCAGCGCGCCGTGCCCGATGCCCTGCTGGGGCGGGTGACGGGGGTCTACACCGTGGCGGTGTTCGCCGGGATGGTCGTCGGGACCCCGATCGGGGGCCTGCTCGCCCGGGAGTATCGGGATCACGGCGCCGTTCTGGTTCGGCTTCGTGGGCTCGGCGCTGCTGGTCATCGTCCTCTGGCGCCAGTTCCCCAAGATCGCCCACGCCGGGGCGTTGGCATCATCTGACATTCGTTGACGTCGGGTGGCCATTTCTGCTAGGCTGCCCTTATGGACGAGCAGACGTACGTCTCGGCGAAGGAGACGGCGGAGCGCCTCGGGATCAGCCTGCGGACGGTGCGACGGCGGATCGCGGATGGTTCCCTCCCGAGCCTCAAGATCGGCGGCGCCGTGCGCATCCCGGCTTCAGCGCTGGAACCACCGCAGGCACGGATGCCGACGGCGGCCCGCGAGGCTGCGGTCTCCTATGACACGGCGCGCGAGTCTGACGAGGAGTACATCCGGCGCTGGAACCGGGAGCACTGGCCGGACTCCTGGGAGCGGATGCTGGAGCGGCGGCGGCAGGCCTTCGCCGAACTGGAGCGCCTGAGCAAGCTGACGAAGCCGCCGAGCGGGCCACACGACACCGTGGATGCGATGCTGAACCAGGTCCGGGATGAGTTCGGGCAGCGCCTCCTGCAGTACCTCCCGCCACCCCCTGGGGAAGAAGCGTGAACCACGTCGTGCTCGATGCCAGCGTCGTGTTGCGCTGGGCGTTCCAGGACGAGGCGGATCGCGACGGCGCGACGAGACTGGCAGTCGCGCTCACCAGCGGGCACCTCACGGCGTCCGGGCCTCCCCACTTCCTGCTCGAGGTCGCGGCTGCGCTCGTGGTCGGATTCCGAAGCGGCAGGATCGATCGCCCAACAGCCGACGGTGTGCTCGCGGCGCTCTCGCGTGTGGCCATCGACGAGGGTGACCCGCATGGGTTTGCGGCCGCCTCGTACTCGTTCGCACTCGACAGCGGCATCCGCGTCCCGGACGCTGCCTACATCGAAACAGCGAGACGGAGCGGGGCGACTCTCGTCAGCGTAGACCGCGACCAGCTGCGGGCGGCTGCGGCGGCAGGGATCACTGTGGTCGCCATCCACGACGTGCCGGCACCGGATCCCTGACCGCCCCGGCCGTCGGCCTGCGCTACCATCCGGGACCGATGCCCGATCAGACCGAGCCCACGTCCCTCATCCATGCCCGGGGGCTGACCAAGCGGTTCGGGGTGTTCACGGCGGTCGATGGGGTCGACTTCGACGTCGCGACGGGCGAGAGCTTCGGCTTCCTCGGACCCAACGGCGCCGGCAAGACCAGCACGATGCGCATGATCGCGTGCGTGTCGCCGGTGACCGAGGGCACGCTCCGGATCCTGGGCCGTGACCCGGTGCTCGACGGGCCGCGGATCCGCGGGCGCCTGGGCGTGGTGCCCCAGCAGGACACCCTCGACACGGAGCTGTCCGTTCGCGACAACCTGGTGATCTACGGGCGGTACTTCGGGCTGACGCGGGCAGAGAGCGGCCGCCGCGCCGACGGGCTCCTGGAGTTCGCCCAGCTCTCGGAGCGTGCGAGCGACAAGGTCGAACCGCTCTCGGGGGGCATGAAGCGGCGCCTGACGATCGCCCGCGCCCTCATCAACGAGCCGTCGATCCTGCTGCTCGACGAGCCCACGACCGGCCTGGACCCGCAGGCCCGCCACCTGCTCTGGGAGCGTCTCTACCGGCTCAAGCAGCAGGGCGTGACGCTTGTCCTGACGACCCACTACATGGACGAGGCCGAGCAGCTGTGTGACCGGCTCGTGGTCATGGACAAGGCCCGGATCGTTGCCGCGGGCTCGCCGCGCCAGCTCATCGAGGAGTACGCGACCCGCGAGGTCACCGAGATGCGCTTTCCCTGTCGGTGTCCAGGAGACCCTCGAGGGCCGGCTGGACGGTCTCGGCGAGCGCATCGGAGCTCCTCCCCGACCGGGTCCTCGTGTACTCCGACGACGGTGAGGCGGTCGCGGTCGCCGTCCACCAGCGTGGTCTCCTGCCGGAGACCGTCCTGGTCCGGCGGAGCTCGCTGGAGGACGTGTTCCTCCGGCTGACCGGCCGCAGCCTGGTGGACTGATGGCGGTCGCCGAGGCTCCGCTCGGACCGGCCTCGAGCGGAGCGGGCCTGCGTCGCCGCTCATCGCTCGCGAGTGCGCGCGCCGTCTACGAGCACCAGTGGCTGCTCTACGTCCGGACCTGGCGCGGCTCGATCTTCGGCAACTTCGCCCAGCCGGTGCTGTTCCTGGTGGCCATGGGGATCGGCCTCGGAGCCTACGTCGATGCCGGCAGTGGCGCCGAGGCGCTGGGCGGCGTGTCGTACCTCCAGTGGCTGGCGCCGGCCCTGCTCGTGTCGTCAGTCATGCAGGGCTCGGTGTTCGAGGCCACGTTCCCGGTCCTGGCCGGGTTCCACTGGATCCGCCGGTTCCACGCGATGTACGCGACACCGATCTCCCCGTACTCGATCGCAGCCGGCCTCCTCGCCTGGATCGCGACGCGGGCGACCCTGGTGGGCGGCATCTTCATGCTGGTCATCGTGCTGTTCGGCGCGGCCGCGACGCCGGGCATCGTGCTGGTCGTGCCTGTCGGGACCCTGACCGCGCTCGCGTTCGCGGGGCCGATCGCCGCGTACATGTCCACCCAGCGGGACACCTCCTCGTTCAACTCGATCTGGCGCTTCGGGATCACGCCGCTGTTCCTGTTCTCGGGCACCTTCTTCCCGATCACGGCGCTGCCCGAGCCGTTGCGCGTCATCGCCTGGCTGCTGCCGCTGTGGCACGGGGTGGATCTCGGGCGAGCGCTGGCGCTCGGCACGGTCGGCGAGGAGCCCCTGCTGCACCTGGCCCATCTCGTGATCCTGACCGTGATGGCCATGGGCGGCGCGGTCGCCACGTTCGTCATGTTCCGGCGGCGGCTGGAGCGGTGACGCGATGAGCGCCCTCCTCGCGCTCCAGCGCGTGCTCCCGTTCGGCTTCGGGGGGCGCCGGGCGCTGCTGCTCATCGAGCGCAACCTGTTCATCTACCGCAACAGCTGGCTGCTGATCGTGTCCGGGTTCTTCGAGCCGCTGTTCTACCTGCTCGCGATCGGCCTCGGGATCGGCGGGATGGTGGGCGACGTCGCCGGGCCCGATGGCACCCCCATCCCGTACGCGATGTTCGTGGCGCCGGCACTGCTGGCAACGGCGTCGATGAACGGGGCGGTCACCGAATCGACGTTCAACGTGTTCTTCAAGCTCAACTACCAGAAGACGTACGACGCGATCCTCGTCACGCCGATGGGCCCGGGCGACGTGGCGCTGGGCGAGATCGGCTGGGCCGTGATCCGGGCGACCCTGTACTCGCTGGGCTTCATGGTGGTGATCATGGCCCTGGGGCTCGTCGCCTCGCCGTGGGCGGTGTTCGCGGTTCCGGCCGCGATGCTCCTCGCGTTCGCCTTCGCCGCCGTCGGGATGGCCGCAACGACGTTCATGCGCAGCTGGCAGGACTTCGACCTGATCAACCTCGTGGTGCTGCCGCTGTTCCTGTTCAGTGGCACCTTCTACCCGATCACGGCGTACCCGGAGCCCCTGCAGGTCCTGGTGCGCCTGACGCCGCTGTGGCAGGGGACGGACATGATCCGGGCCCTGACGACCGGCTACGTGGACCCCTCGATCCTGTGGCATGTCCTGTACCTGGGCGTGATGGGCCTTGCCGGGCTCGCGGTCGTCGACCGGCGCCTGGACCGGCTGCTGCTCAAGTAGGGGGCCGACGCCCGTGACGATCGACGAGCCCGCCACCTCGCCTGCAGATCCGCACCCGCATTGGCGCCGCCACGTCTCGCTGTTCCTGGGTGGCCAGACGGTCACCCTGTTCGGGTCGATGCTCGTCCAGTACGCCGTGTTCTGGTACCTGGTCATCGCGTTTCAGTCCGGCGTCACGATGACGCTGGCCGCCGTGTTCGGCTTCCTGCCCCAGGCGCTCGTGTCGGTGTTCGCCGGCGTCTGGGCGGACCGGACGAACCGCAAGTGGCTGATCGTCGGTGCGGACGCCGCGATCGCCGTGTCCACCCTGGTGCTTGCCCTCGTCCTGCTCGCGGGCTACGCGGAGGTCTGGGTGATCTACGCGACGCTCGCGGTCCGGTCCGTGGGCGCCGGCATCCAGACGCCGGCCGTGTCCGCGCTCATCCCGCAGATCACACCCGCGAGCCAGCTGATGCGGGTCAACGGGTTCAACGGCTCGCTGCAGTCGGCGCTGGCGCTGCTGGCGCCCCCGGTCGCCGGTGCCATCCTCGCGCTTGCGGCTTCGGGCGCGGGCAGGTCACCGCTCGCCCTGCTTCCGATCTTCGCCATCGACATCGTGACCGCAGCCATCGGGATCGGCCTGGTCGCCACGATCCCAGTTGCCACCCTGCGTGCGGCCGATGCCACATCCGGCTACTTCGACGACCTCGTCGACGGGTTGCGCTACGTGGCCACGCATGCGTTCGTGCGCTGGCTGTTGATCGTGTTCGCGATCATCTTCCTGCTTGCGGTCGCGCCGTCCAACCTGACGCCGCTGATGGTGGTGCGATCCTTCCCGTCCGGCGAGCAGGGGGATGTGGTCAACCTGGCCATCCTCGAGCTCTCGTTCAGCGGGGGCATGATCGTGGGCGGGATCCTGGTGGCAACCGTCGCGGTGCGCTGGAACCGGATCCGGCTGATCGCCGGGTCCTCGCTCGTGTTCGGGTTCCTGTCGATCGCGCTGGGGCTGTCGCCGACCCTGTGGGTCTTCTTCGCGGTGATGCTGCTCACCGGGATCGCGGTGCCGTTCTTCTCGACGCCGTCGATGACGCTCCTCCAGGAGACCGTGGAGCCGGAGCGGCAAGGACGGGTGTTCGGGTTCGTGGGCATCGTGATGGCGGTGGCGATGCCGATCGGGATGCTCGTGTTCGGGCCGCTGGCGGACGTCGTGCCCGTCGAGGCGATCCTCGTGGGCTCCGGGATCGCGACGTTCGTGGTCGTCGGGCTCGCCCTGTGGCTGCCCGCCGGGCGCCGGGCAGTGGCGGAGGCGAATGCGATGGCGGCGGCGCAGTCCGAGGCGACCCCGGCGCTGGAGTAGGGCCAGAACCCTCCTTGCGCGACAGCGCGGGTCTCTGGCGCGGTGTCTCTCGCCTCCCGGCCGCCCGATCCGCCGACCCCCGCTACGATCGGCGCGATGCCCGCCACCGATCCCATCACCGTCGCGCGCGCGGCCCGTGACCTGCCCGCACTGGACGCTGCCATCAGCGACTGCTCCGCCTGCCCGAGGCTGGTCGCCTGGCGCGAGGAGCAGGCACGCGTCAAGGTGGCCCGTTTCCGCGACGAGTCCTACTGGGGCCGTGCCGTCCCCGGCTTCGGCGACCCGAGGGCGCGGATCCTGCTCGTGGGCCTGGCGCCGGGTGCCCACGGCGCCAACCGGACGGGCCGCGTGTTCACCGGCGACGCCTCGGGTGACTTCCTGTGGCGCGCCCTCCACGCGGTGGGCCTCGCGGACCGGCCCGTCGGTCGGCGGGCCAGCGACGGACTCACGCTCAACGGCGTCCGGGTCCTGGCCGCCGTCCGCTGCGCCCCGCCGGCCAACAAGCCCAGTCCGGGCGAGCAAGCGGCGTGTCGCCCCTACCTCGTCCGGGAGCTGGCGCTGCTGGACCGGCTGAAGGTCATCGTGCCGCTCGGGGGCATCGGCTGGGATGCGACGTTGCGATCGCTGGCCACCCTGGGCTATGACGCCCCTGCGCCGAAGCCGAAGTTCGGGCACGGGGCGGAGACCAGGATCGGGCCCTACGACCTGGTTGGCACCTACCACCCCAGCCAGCAGAACACGTTCACGGGCCGCCTCACGCCGCCGATGATGGAGGCGGTGTTTGCCCGCGCCGCCTCGCTCGCCGGGATCACGGCACCCGCATAGCGGATAGACTCACGCTCGCCCATGACCGCCGAACGCGATTTCTACGAGGTGCTGGGCGTCGACCGCACGGCCGGCGACGCCGACATCAAGCGCGCCTTCCGCAAGCTCGCCCAGCAGTGGCACCCGGACGTCAACACGGATCCGGCGGCCCAGGAGCGGTTCAAGGAGGTCAACGAGGCCTACCAGGTCCTCTCCGACCCACAGCGCCGCCAGGCCTACGACATGTTCGGCCGGGCAGGGGTCGACGGGGGGCGAGCGGCGGACCCGGTGGTGCCGGCGGACCGTTCGGCGCGGGTGGCGCGGCCGGCTTCGGCGGCTTCGGTGACATCTTCGACGCCTTCTTCGGGGGTTCGGCGGCGGGCGCGGCACGGCGGGCGCGACCCAGCCAGGGCTCCGACCTGCGGTACGACCTCCGGATCTCGTTCGAGGAGGCCGTGCTGGGCGCCGAGAAGGAGATCGAGTTCCCGGTGCTCGGCCGCTGCGACACCTGCGCGGGCTCCGGGGCGAAGGCGGGCTCCACGCCGGTCCAGTGCCCGCAGTGCAACGGGCGTGGCGAGGTCCGGTCCGTGCGCCAGACCATGCTCGGGCAGATGGTCAACGTCGCCGCCTGTCCGCGCTGCCGCGGCGAGGGCAAGGTGGTCGAGAACCCGTGCGAGGACTGCAAGGGCGAGGGCCGCACCGAGCGGCGGCGAAGCCTCCGGGTCTCGATCCCCGCCGGGATCGATGAGGGGCACCAGATCCGGCTGACGAACGAGGGCGAGGTCGGGCCCCGCGGCGGAGCGCCAGGGAGCCTCTATGTCGCCATTCACGTTGCGGACCACCCGACGCTGACGCGGGAGGGCACCGAGCTCTTCTACGAGGTCGACCTGTCCATCGCGCAGGCGGCCCTGGGCACGAAGCTCCACGTCCCGACGGTCGACGGCGAGGATGCCGAGGTGGAGATCAAGCCCGGGACCCAGCCCGGGACGGAGATCAAGCTCCGGGGCCGCGGCGTGCCGCACCTTCGCCGGCACTCCGTCCGCGGCGATCTCCACGTCATCACCAACGTCAGGGTTCCCACCAAGCTCTCCAAGCGCCAGCGTGAGCTGCTCGAGGCGTTCGCGAAGGAGGCGGGCGAGCCGGTCTCCGGGCCTGGACTGCGCGAGAAGCTGGGCCTGTGACGGGTCCGGACCCGGGGCCAGGTCCGCTCGCCGGGCCGCTGGCGGACATCGACCTGGTCGCGGCGGCCGCCACCCCGGGCGCCTGGCTGGAGCTCTCCGTCGCCACCGATCACGAGGCGGTTGAGGCCGTGTCGGAGATCCTGGCCCGCGCCGCCCCGGGAGGGACCAGCGTGGAGCCGGCCTTCGAGCTCGTCGAGGAAGGACTGGCCGCGAGGGTGGACCTCGCCCGGCCCGCGATGGTCAGGGCTCACCTCCCGATCCTGGATCCGGCCGCCGTCACGAAGGCGGTGGGCCGGGCGGAGCGGGACCTCGGTCACCTCCAGGCGTTCGGCCTGCGGCCCATCGGCGACCTGGAGGCACGCGTGGTCCACGAGGAGGACTGGGCCAACGCCTGGAAGGCGCACTTCCCGGTGCTGCGGGTCGGGCGCAGGATCGTCATCCGTCCGACATGGCGGCGACACCGCCGGCAGCCTGGAGACGTGATCCTCGCGCTGGATCCGGGCATGGCATTCGGGACGGGCCTGCACCCGACGACGCGCCTGTGCCTCGCCGCCCTCGAGTCGCTGGCGGACCGGGGCGTGCTCGGGTCGGGTGGCCCGGACGGCGGCCCGGCGCGGGTCCTGGACGTGGGTTCTGGGTCCGGCATCCTGTCGATCGCGGCGGCGAAGCTCGGGGCTCGCGAGGTGCTCGCCGTCGACGTCGACCCGATCGCCGTCGACGCATCGGCCGCGAACGCGCGGCGCAACCGCCTGGCGAGGGTGATCCGGTCCCGCGAGGGCAGCGCTCCCAGCGGCGAGGGTCCGTTCGACGTGGTGCTCGCGAACCTCATCGCGTCGTTGCTGATCACGCTGGCCGACGGCCTCATGGCGGACCTGCGCCCCGGCGGCACGCTGCTGGCGTCCGGGATCTTCATCAACCGCGAGGCGGACGTGAATGCGGCCTTCGAGACGCGCGGGCTGGTGATCGCGCGGCGCTGGACCGAGGGCGACTGGGTGGCGCTCGAGGCCCGTCGCCCGGGCTGATCCGTGCTCATGCAGATCACGCTGTAGCATGTAGCGGCCGTTGACGCATGCGATACGCTGTAGCTCATGAGGATTGCCACGATCTCAAGAGGCGGCCAGGTATCGATTCCCGCCGAGATCCGCCACCGATGGGGCGTTCGCCGGGTCGTCATCGTGGAGCGCGGCGACATGCTCGAGATCCGGCCGCTCCCCGACGATCCGATCGCGGCGCTCCTGGGGAGCCTGCGCGGCCCGGGGCCGACCACGGACGAGATCCGTGAGCAGATCCGCCTGGAGGAGGCCGAGGCGGAAGAGCGCAAGTTCGGGCATCTGGGCCAGTGACCGTCCTGGACGCACAGGCCGTCGTTGCGCTCATGCTCGATGAGCCTGCGGCACCGGATGTCGTCGCGATCCTCCGGGAACGCGATGCTGTCCCAATGCTCAGCGCCATCTCGATCGCCGAGACCGCGGACATCATGGTGCGCCGGTCAAGATGCCGGGTCGAGGATGTCGAGGAGCGGCTCGACTGGCTCGCTGCCACCGGGATCGAAGTTGTGTCCATCGATGAGCGTGTGGCGAGGCTTGCCGGGATCCTGCGTTCGCGGCACTGGCACCGGGATCACCGGTCGGTCTCGCTCGCGGATTGCGTCGTCCTGGCAACCGGCATGCTCAACCAGGAGGCGATCGCCACGGCCGATGCCGCCCTCATCGGCGCAGCCCGCGCGGAGGGCCACCCCGTCATCGTGCTGCCGGACTCGCAGGGTCGCCGCGCGCCCTGACCGCTGTAGCCGCCGGGACCGCCCGGAGGGGAATGCCGGGCCGGTTCGCGACCCTGCGCTACGATCCCCAGAACCGGCGCGGGCCAATCCCCGCCGAGCGTGCCGCCGACCACGGACCAGATGCCCGACCTGTCCTCCTACTTCCCGCTGATCCTCGCGACGCACATCACGCTCGCGATCGCGCTGTTCGTGCCCAGCCTCCTGCTGCCCTTCACGCTGCGCAACCGCCTGGTCAGCCCGGGCTACGACGCGCCGAGGCCCGGACGGTTCGTCCGCGGCCTGCTCTGGATCCAGGCCCATGGGACGGTCGTCATCGGGTTCGGCCTGGCGCTGACCGGGATCGCGATGGTCGGCGTCCTCGGGACGCGGATGCTGGAGCAGCCCTGGCTCCTCGTGAGCCTCGCGACCTACGCGGTGACCGCCGTCGTGGTGTTCGTGATCCAGCGCCCCACGCTGCGCGGCCTCGTGCGGCGCGACGGCATCGAGAGCGACACGGATCGCGAGGCCTGGCGCGCCCGCGCCCGCCGCCAGCGCTACATCGCCTACGGCGTCACGACCGCCGTCGGCCTCATCGCCTTCCTGATGTCCACCAAGCCGGTCCTGTGGTGACGCTCGACACGGGGACGCCCCAATCGCCTCCCGCACGACCCCGCTCGGCCGCCATCGTCAACCTCGGCTGCAAGGTGAACCAGTCCGAGATGGAGGCCGCCGCCCGGCTCCTGCGCGAGGCCGGGATCCCGCTCATCGAGCCCGCGAGGGCGGCGGATCTCTACCTCGTGAACACCTGCACGGTGACCTCCACCGCGGACGAGAAGTCGCGTGCCGCGGTCCGTCGTGCGCGCCGGGCCAATCCGGACGCGCAGGTCGTCGTCACCGGCTGCTCCGTCCAGGTGGATCCGGGGACCTACGCGGCGCTCGACGCCGGGTCCCGCCTCGTGGGCAACGACGACAAGGCCGCGTTCCTCGCGGAGCTGGAGACCCTCCTGCGGATCGACGAGGGCGCCATCCACGCCCCTGACGGCGGTCCGCATGCGCCGCTGGACGCCGCCCTGCCGACGCTCTCGGGCGTGGAGGCGGTCACGGCCGGCGACATCGACGGTGCCGCCGACGACCGCGCGTCGGTCGAGCGGACCCGGGCCTTCGTGAAGGTCCAGGACGGCTGCTCGTTCCACTGCACCTACTGCATCATTCCGCGAGCCCGCGGCGCCGAGCGATCCCTGGCGCCCGACGTCGTCCTGGCCGACGTGCGGCGAGCCCTGTCCGCCGGCCACCGGGAGGTCGTGCTGACGGGCATCAACATCGGCACGTATGACGGCGGCTGGTCGGAGCGGGGGACGCGGGGCTCCCACGTGCGCAGCGCCCTGACCCTCGCCGGGCTGGTGCGCAGGATCCTGGACGAGACGCCGGTCGAGCGGATCCGGCTCAGCTCCATCGAGCCCCAGCACGTGGACGACGAGCTGCTCGCCGCATGGGTGGACGGCGCTCCGCGAACCCTGCCCCACGTCCATCTCCCGCTCCAGAGCGGTGACGATGGCGTCCTGCGGAGGATGGGCCGCCGGTACGCCGCGGACGACTACGCACGCCTCGTGGAGCGGGTCCGATCGGCGATCCCGGGCGTCGCCGTCCACGCCGACGTCATCGCGGGCTTCCCGACGGAGGACGAGGAGGCGTTCAGGCGCACCGTCGCGTTCATCCGTGACCTGGACCCCGCCGGCCTCCACGTCTTCCGCTACAGCGCCCGGCCCGGGACGCCCGCCACGCGGATGGCCGGCCAGGTCGCCGGAGCGGACGAAGAAGGAGCGGGCCGCGACGCTGCTGGCGATCGGCGCCGACGCGAAGGCGACGTTCGCGCGCCGGAGCCTGGGCACGACCACGCGCGTCCTGGTGGAGACCCGTCTTCCGGACGGCCGCTGGGTGGGTCACGCGGAGGACCACGTGCTCGTCGCGGTGGCGCCGCGACCCGGTGACCCTCACGACCTCGAGAATGCGATCGTGACCGTCCGCCGGATCGCGGTCGACGGCGAGGTCGCGGAACGCGTGACGGGCGAGATCCTTGCGGTTGATGTCGCGCCGCGTACGCTTCGGACCACGATGCCGGTGCTGTCGATGTCGAACGGAGGGGCGCATGCCCGCTGACTGCCTGTTCTGCCGGATCGCCGCGGGCGAGATCCCGGCCACGAAGGTCCACGAGGACGACCTCGTGTTCGCGATCCGGGACATCAACCCGCAGGCCCCCACGCACGTCCTGGTCATGCCGCTTGCGCATGTCGTCTCGGCGGCCGACCTGACGGAGGCCGATGCGCCCCTGCTCGGCCGCCTGTTCTCCGTCGCCGCCGGCCTTGCCCGCAGCGAGGGCCTGGACGGCGGCTGGCGGCTGGTGAGCAACGTGGGCCCGGATGGCGGCCAGTCGGTCGATCACCTCCACGTGCACCTGCTGGGCGGCCGGCCCATGACCTGGCCGCCCGGATGACCACGACGGCATCCGGGGACGCAGGCGGGCGAAAGCGGGGCGGCCCTCCGCTGTGGTTCACGATCGTCGCGGTCGGCAGCCTGGTCGTGGCGGTGCTGCTGCTCGTCCTCCAGGGGCTGGGCATCGGGGTCGGCGTCCGCGTCGCCACCCCCAGCATCGCCCCCACGGGCCGGGCGACGGAGGTCACCTCCGCGCTGGTCGTGAAGGCGCTGCAGGATGCGGCCTTCCAGGTGCAGGAGCCCAAGGTGGGATACCGGCCCGGGGAGAGCCCCGACCTGGTGAACGTCCCGCGCGGCCTGGTCCAGGCGATCCTGCCGGAGGAGCCGCTGGGCGGGTACGTCGTGATCTACGAGCTGCCGAGCGCCGGCGAGGCGGATCGCGTGGGTCGTGAGCTGAGGACGTATCTCGGCGGCGGGACCGGCGCGATCCAGTACCCCCGGGACACGCAGTTCGTGATCCGGCGGGTGGGCCAGACCCTGGTCTTCTTCCCGTGGTCTGCGGAGGCATCGCCGGACGCGCGTGTCGCGGAGATGGCAGCGGCCCTCGAGACGGTGGGGACGCCGGTCCGGCAATGAGCGAGACGTTCCGCGCAACGATCGTGCAGACCGGCAAGACGGCCTGCGGCATCCAGGTCCCGGAGGCGGTCGTGGAGGCGCTGGGTGGGAGCAAGCGCCCCGCCGTGGTCATCACCCTCGACCACTACACGCTACCGCTCCACCGTCGCGCCGATGGGCAGCGAGTGGTGGGTGGGCGTCAACGCGGACCACCGCGCGGCGTCCGGCCTCAAGGCGGGCGATGAGGTCCAGGTCACCCTGGAGCTGGACACGGCACCCCGTGAGCTGGAGGTTCCCCCTGAGCTCGAGGCCGCCCTGGACGCCGACCCCCGGGCCCGGGCCTTCTTCGACGGCCTGTCCTACAGCAACCGCCGCGTCTTCACGCTCAGCGTGGAGGGCACGAACAACCCCGAGACCAAGGCCCGCCGGGTCGAGAAGGCGATCGCCCTCATGCGCGAGGGCCGCGTCCGCTAGCTCAGCCCTGGCTGCCCGCAGCGCCCCCGTCCTCGTCGACCGGCAGTGGCGTGTCGACGGCCGCCCACGTGCGCACCCGGTCGCGCTTGACCTTGAACGTGTGGGTCCGGGGGAAGTCCGGCTCCGGCCACAGCCGCCAGCCCGCGATGCGCTGGTTGGGCCCCAGGCTTGCGTTGGCCGCCTTCACCGCGGCCTCGATCTGGCGCCGGAGGTCGTCCGGCGTCGAGCTTCTCGATCGAGGAGGTCGCGCGCTTGTCCGCCGGGTCGCCGTGCGTGCCGGGCGCCAGCACCACCACCTCGATCCGGCCGGGGCGTGTCTCCACGGCCACGGAGTCCCGGATGCCGGCCACGCGCACCGCGTTCTCGATGTCCTCGGGGTACACGTTGAAGCCATTGGGCAGGACGATGATGTCCCGCTTGCGGCCGTGGAGGTGGAGCCGGCCCTTCTCATCGAGCTGGCCCAGGTCACCGGACATGTACCAGCCGTCGTCCGTGAAGGCCGCGGCGGTCGCGGCGGGGTTGTTCCAGTAGCCCTGGAACAACGTCGGGCCGCGGAACTGGATCTCGCCGTCGGCGGCGATCCGCATCTCCACGGGTTCCGGTGGGACGCCGACGCAGCCCAGCGGGTGATCGTCCATCGTGGTGGCGCAGCCGGCCCCCGTCTCCGTGGCTCCATACCCCTGGAGCACGATGACGCCGATGTCCTCCCAGGCCTGCTGCAGCGCCGGCGGCAGGAAGGCTCCCGCGGCGACCATCAGCCGCAGACCGCCGCCGAGCTGGGCGTGCACCTTGCGGAACAGCCAGCGCCGGGCGGGGTAGGGGAGCTTCCGGGCGACGCCGCGCAGGCGCTCGAAGTTGGCGGCCTGGCCCTGCTTCTCCACCTCGCGCTCGATGGCGCTCCAGAACACGTCGATGATCTGCGGGACGAGGAGCATGGAGGTGACGCGGTGCTCGCGCAGGCTGTCGAAGATGACCCGCGGGTTTCGGCTTCGCACGTACAGGATGTCGGCGCCCACGTCCATGGCGTAGTACAGCGACACCTGCTGCTCGAGGCTGTGCGAGAGGGGCAGCAGCGAGACGAGCCGGTGGTCCATCGGCTTGATGATCCCGTGGAAGCTCTTGACGCCCGCGAGCGAGTTGGAGTGGGCGAGCATCACGCCCTTCGGGCTGCCGGTCGTGCCGCTGGTGAACACGAGCTGGTAGACGTCCTCCGGCCGCGGGCGGTCCCAGGACCGGACCTGGGTCTCCCAGTCCGCGGGGAAGGTCTCGTCCGGCTCCTCGGACAGGGTGTCGACGATCGTGGTCGGGAACCGCTCGAGGCCGACTTCGCGCGGATCGGGTGCGTCGCGGCCGGTGCCCAGCAGGAGACGCACGGCGCCGGAGGTCGCGATGATGTTCGCGATGGCGTCGGCGCTCATCCGCGAGTCCAGCGGGACGTAGATCAGGCGCGCGATCATCGAGCCGAAGTAGACCGCCGGCAGGGCGGGCGTTGACGGCGACCAGGTCAGGACGCGGTCGCCGGGCTGGAGGCCCAGTGCGCGCAGGCGCCAGGCCGCGAGGCGGCTGCGGCGCAGCACCTCTGCGTAGCTCCAGTGGAACGTGGTGCCGTCGTCACGGCGGAGGCCCAGCGCGTTGCGGTCCCCGTGCCGTCCGGCGCTCTCCTCCAGGAGATCGAGCAGGGTCTCCATGGCGCCGCGATCGTACCCGCGCTACCACGGCGAGGGAAGTGCCGGCCGTTACTGGCGATCAGCGCCCGGCGGAACCACCTGTTCGGGGTCCTGCGAAAGGCGTACCGTCTGGGCGCGACCGCCGCCACGCCGCGACCGCGTGCCAGCCCGGGTGCAGTCAGCGTCATCCGGAGCCGCGCCTTCGCCCGGGCGCCGATCGCCGACGGCTGTCGACCGTGGGGGTAGGCAAGTGGCCCCGATGAACGTGGCGGACTGGCTCGAGGTAGTGGCGCAGGCCCTGTCCGCGCTGCTGGCCGTGTGGCTCGGACTCACGGTCGCAACCCGCTCCAGCCTCCCGGTCGCCCGCGTGTTCACGTTCCTCGCACTCGTGGTCGCGACGTGGAGCAGCAGCATCATCCTGCAGCGGCTGACCACGTCCCTGGACGCCAAGGCTGTCGGACGATCCATCGAGGATCTTGCGGCCGCGCTGGCGATCGGGGGTCTGGCCCACTTCGCGCTGGTGGTCGCGACCGACGGCCACCCCGCGCGCCGGCAGCTGGGCATGGTCGCGGCGGGCTACGCGACCCTCCTGGCGTTTGCGCTGCCGACGATCCTCCACTTCGAGACGTCGATCACGCTCACGCCGCCCCACTTCTCCCTCGGTCCCATCCCGGGCGCGGTGCTGTTCTGGGGCTGGGTTGCCGCGCGGCTCGCAGCCATCGCCCTGGGTGCCGGCTGGCTGCTGCGGGCGATGCGCCCTCGCGACATCGGCCCACTCCGGCGGCGCCAGCTCAGGGCGGCGCTGGCCACGATCCTGCTGGCCGGGTTCGGGGCCAGCCTTCGCTTCCTCCCGGTGATCGGGGACGCGGACCGCTGGATCGGCACCTCGTTCATCACGCTGGCCGTGGTCTGCGCGTCGTACGCGGTCTTCGCGGCTGGCATCTTCTTCGGCCCCGCGGTGGCGGCGCGCGCCTTCCGGACGACCGTCATCGGAGGCGCAGCCGTTGGCGCGCTGATCATCGTCCTGTTCGGGATCGAGGTCCTGAGCTCGAACGTCCTGGGCCTCGAGGGCCCGTTCTTGCCCGTGCTGGGGTTCGTCACCATCGCCGCTCTCTACGGTCCGCTCGCCTCGCGCATCCGGACGGCGGGCGACCGGTGGCCCCCCGGGGGCGATGGCACGCGATCGGCTGCTGCGGGTCCTCGGGGAGCGGGAGCTCTGCGGCCAGTCCGGCCGCTGCCGGCGTCAAGCCGGCGCTCGCCCACGTGATGCGGGTCCTCGACGTGACCGGGCTGACGGTGACGGGACCGGACGGGTCTCTGATCGCGTCCGAGGGTTCGCCGCCTGCCGCGGGCGCCGTCGTGTCGATGCCGCTCCGGGACGGTGGCGAGCTGGTCGGCGAGATGCGGGTGGGCGAGACCGCCTCCGGCGACCCGATGGACACCCGCGACCAGCGGCTGCTGGACCTGTCGGCCTCCTACATCGCCAGCGCCCTGCGGACCGGTCGCCGCGAGGACGAGCAGGCGACCCAGCTCGCCCACCTCGCCGAGGCGCGCGCTGCCGTCGATGCTCATGCGGAGCGCCTCCACAGCGCCCTCGTCCGCGCGGAGCGATGCGGCCCCGGGCCTGCGTGTCTTCGCCCTCGGTCCGCTGCGGATGGAGCGCGGTGGGACGCGCATCGAGCACTGGGGCGGCGACAAGGCCGGCAGCCGCCAGGCCCAGGGCCTGTTCGCGTTCCTCTACGACCGCGGCGAGCGGGGCGTGGCCAAGGACGAGGTGCTGGAGCTCATCTGGCCCGACGTGGAGCTCGAGCGCGCGGACCTCGCATTCCACCGGACGATGGCGGGCCTGCGAGCGACCCTGGACCCCGACAGGCGGCGCGGTGGCGGAGCGGCGATCCGGTTCGGGAACGACCGCTACCGGCTCGACGGGTCGGTCGTCGCCTGGTCGGACGTGGATGCGTTCCTCGCTGCGCTCGAGGCGGCCGCCGCGGCGGACGGGTCCGCCAGGGTTCGGCTCCTCGAGGAGGCGCGCCGGCTCTGCCGGGGTGAGTACCTCGATGACTGCCCCTACTACGGCGACAGCGTCTTCGTCGAGGAGCGGCGGACCCTGCTCCGGAGCCGGTTCGTCGACCTCCTCGTCGCGCTGGGGGAGGCCTACGAGGCGAGCGCCGACCGGATGTCGGCCGCCGCCGCATTCCGGGAGGCCATCACGAGGTCTCCGGACGGCTGCCCGCCGGCCGTCGCCGGCCTCGCGCGCCTGGGGCTCTGAGCACCGCAGGATCACCGCAGTCGGGCCGTGGTGGCTCCGCAGGGGTCGGAGCGCAAGGTGTGGGTGTCAACGACCTGCACGAAGGCGACTCCCATGACCGCCGCCACCTTCCAGCTCGCGGCCTGCGGCTCCACCTCTCCCAGGCCGGCGGGCCCGATGGCCCGCGACATCGCGACCTCCATGTTCGAACGCCATCACGACGAGCTCTGTCGCGCCGCGCTGCGGGTCTGCCGCGACCCCGAGACGGCAGAGGACATCGTCCAGGAGGCCCTCCTGCGGCTGATGGTCGAGGTCGATACGAAGGGTTCCCCGGACAACGTGCGGGCGTGGCTGCACCGGGTGGTCACGAACCTCGCCCTGTCGCTGGGCCGCCGGACGTCCGTCAGCCGCCGCCACGCGGGTGCGCTCGTGTGCTCGCGACGAGCCGGCGACCCCCGAGGCGGTTGTCCTCGATCACGAGGCCAGTCTGGCGCTGGCGGCCGCGCTCGCGACCCTGCCCAAGGCCACCCGGACCGCGCTCCTGCTCGCGGCGAGCGGCTACCCGGGGGCGGAGATCGCGGCGGCGATCGGCCGTTCGGACACGGCGACGCGGACCATGATGAGCAGGGCGAGACTCAAGCTCCGCGACAGCCTGGCCGCGTGACGTCGCCCGCCGCCGGCCCCCTCGATAGGGAATGTGCCGTGTTTGACCCCTCCCGGGACCGCGCGTACACTCCGGCGGCCTGCCGGCAGGCTTGGCGTGCCCAGCACGTCGCCCGCCGGGACGCCCCCGCGCCGTCGGGCATCGCGCGCGGAAGGCGGGTACGAGACTCCTGCCCGAGGAGGTGAACCGGATTTGGCCGAAGTCCGAGTGGGTGAGAACGAGACGTTCGAGAGCGCCCTCCGTCGCTTCAACAAGAAGATCCAGCAGAGCGGGATCCTCGCCGAGGCTCGTCGTCGTGAGCACTACGAGAAGCCGTCGGTGAAGCGGAAGCGGAAGGAAGCGAAGCGCAAGAAGAACGCGCGCGCGAGCCAGGGCTGAGCCCGGGCGCCGCGGCGGCCACCGACAGCCGGTGATCCCGCCGCGGTCCCCAGCGGCCCACCCGAGAAGCGTCGACCGGGAACCCGTCCCGGAACCCATCGGCGGCGCAGCTCGCGGGCACGGCACCACGTCGGGGCACAACGACGACGCCGTGACGCCCGAGGAGCCATCCGGTGACCCTTCGCGAACGACTGCAGGACGATACGACCGCCGCGATGCGGTCGGGTGACGCGCTGCGTCGCGACACGCTGCGGATGGTCCAGAACACCGTCTACAACACCGAGAAGGCCCGGAAGACCACGCTCACGGACGACGAGATCCTCGCCGTGATCGTGCGCGAGACCAAGACCCGTCGCGAGAGCGTCGAGGCGTTCCGCAAGGGCGGCCGCGAGGACCTTGCCGCGAAGGAGGAGGCGGAGATCGCCATCCTGGCCGAGTACCTCCCGCAGCCGCTGACCGAGGACGAGCTCAGCGCGCTCGTCGACCAGGGCATCGCCGAGACCGGCGCCACATCGGCCCGGGACCTGGGCAAGGTCATGGGCTGGCTCTCGCCGCGGATCCGCGGCCGAGCCGATGGCAAGGTGGCCTCCGGCCTCGTCGCGCGGGCGCTCGCCCAGGCCGACCTGGCCGCCCACGACACGGAGCACTGACCTCCTTCGTCGGAGGGGCATGACCATGCTCGCCAGACCCGCAGAGCACGCCAACCACTTCACCCGCCGCGACGCGGGCCGCCTGGTCCTGGCGTCCATCCTGCTGATCGCGGCCATGTCGGTGATCCTGGGCCTGGAGTTCCTCCCGGCCCAGGCGAAGCTCGAGGAAGGCATGCCCGCCTCCTCCAGCGTCGCGGCGCCGCGCGCCGCGCAGTACGTCAGCGACGTCCTCACCGAGCGTGAGCGTGAGGCCGCCCGGAAGGCCGTCGAGCCCCAGTACGACTTCACGATCGCCCGGGGCGCCTCGGTTGCCGCGCAGCAGGTGCGCGAGCTGGACCGCAAGGTCGCCCCGATCGATGCCGCCTTCGCGGAGGGGGTGAGCCCGGAGGACCGCGCTGCGATCCTCGCGGACACCCTCGCCGGCGACCTGGGGACGGACGACCGGGCGACGCTGCTCGCCCTCGATGCGGTCCGCTGGGAGGCCCTGCGGGCCGAGGCCGCGAGGATCCTGGACACCGTCGAGCGCTCCGAGCTCCGCGACACCGAGCTCGCCCCGATCCGTGACGGGATCCAGGGCCGGTTTGCGGGTGACCTCACGGGGCCGGAGGCCGCGCTGGCGGCGGCCCTGATCCAGCCCCTGATCGTCCCCAACTCGTCGTTCTCCGCCGTGCTCACCGAGCAGGCCCGGAGCCGCGCCGCCGAGGGCGTCGCCGACGTGGTGAAGTCGTGGCAGCGCGGCGAGACGATCGTCAGGAGCGGCGACCGCGTGGACGAGGTCGCCTTCGAGGCCATCGACCGTTTCGGCCTCAACGAGGGCGGCCTGGACGTCGCGCGGCTGAGTGGCTTCATCGTGCTCTCGGTCCTGGTCATCGGGCTGCTGCTGACCTGGACCTGGCGGTTCCGCCGCGAGTTCTGGCATCGCAACAACGTCCTCCTGCTGCTCAGCCTCCTGCTGCTGTTCTCGGTGTTCGCGCTCAAGCTGGCCGCCGAGCGGGCCTGGGTGCCGTACGCGCTGCCGCTGGCGGCCGTCGGGATGCTGGTCACGGTCCTGCTCGACGCCGGCGTCGCCATGGTGATGACGGCGCTGATCGCGATCCTGGCGGCGGCCGTCAACGGCGCGGGCCTGGAGCTGGCGGCCTACACGATGCTCGGCGGCATGGCGGGCATCGTCGGCGTGCGCCGCGGCGACAAGCTGTCCGTGTTCGTCCAGGCCGGGATCGGCGTGTTCGTCGTCCAGGCGATGGTCGTCCTCACCTTCGCGCTGCTGGGAGACCAGGACGTCCGCGGTGTGCTGGAGCTCGTGGGCGCCGCAGCGGTGTCCGCGGGCGGGGCCACCGTGGCGGCCGTGGGGAGCTTCGCGGTCATCGGGTCCTTGTTCGGGATCGTGACCGTGTTCCAGCTCCTCGAGCTGGCCAACCCGTCCCAGCCGCTCCTGCGCCGGCTGCTCGTGGAGACGCCCGGCACCTACCACCACTCGCTGATGGTGGGCAACCTCGCCGAGCGCGCCGCCGAGTCCATCGGCGGTGACCCGCTCCTCGCCCGCGTCGCGGCCTACTACCACGACGTCGGCAAGCTCTCGAACCCGGCCGCCTTCATCGAGAACCAGGCCGGTGGCGACAACATCCACGACGAGCTGGACCCCGAGGCCTCCGCGCAGCTCCTGAAGAGCCACATCGGCGCGGGCATCGACATCGCCTACAAGTCGGGGCTGCCCAAGGCCTTGATCGCCTTCATCCCGCAGCACCATGGGACCGCGGTGATGTCCTACTTCTACGCGCGGGCGAAGGAGCAGGCGGCGGCGCCGTTCGGGGGCGTGGAGACGGCCGAGGGTCGCAAGGCGGCCGACGGGGTTGACGTGCGCAAGTTCCGCCACGGCGGTCCCAAGCCCCAGTCGCGTGAGGCCGCCATCATCATGCTCGCCGACTCGGTCGAAGCGTCGGTGCGGTCCCTCTCGTCGCGGGACGAGGCGGCGATCCGGGCGATGGTCGCGCGGATCTTCGAGGAGCGGATCAGCGACGACCAGTTCGACGAGTGCGACCTCACGCTGCGCGACATCGAGATGATCCGCGAGGCGTTCGTGGAGCAGCTCCTGGGCATGTACCACCAGCGGGTTGCCTACCCGCAGAACAAGGTCGTGGAGCTGGAGTCGCGGCGCGCCGCCGGCGACAAGTAGCCAGGCCGGTCCGCGACTCCTCCTGTCCGCGGCGCCGCGCCGGAGCGCCCGCACCCGCCGGAGCGCCAGCAGGGTGCGTGCCAAGCATGGAATAGCCGTGGGTCTGGCGCGGTCCTGCTTCCCACGCACGAATCCGGCCGAGAGACAGTGCTCAACGCCGATTCCGTGCCGATCCCGTGTTGCCGGCGTGCGTGACACGCACGACTCCAACCGCCCCGGCCGAGGATCATGAGCGCCACGCATGAGGCGCCGGGGCATCTGCTCCTCGACCGGCGCCGTCCCGATCGTCCGGCGATCGGGCCCGCCGGGTAGGATCCCCGGGTGGGCAGTCACTACCTGGCTCCGTGGCGGATCGACATCGAGTGGCGCGACGGGGTCCCGCGGATCCTCCCCGCGACGGTTCTCGCACGAGCGGCCGCGGCCACGCTCGATGCCGCCGGCGCACCGTCACCCGCCAGCATCGGCCTGATCCTGTCCAGCGACAGCGAGCTGGCGGAGCTGAACGAGGCGCACATGGGCAAGCACGGTCCCACGGACGTCCTGTCGTTCCCGCTGCTGCCTCCGGCTGCGTACCCCGGACACCCGGGCAAGGCCCCGGACCAGCGGGCCGCCCCCGGTGAGGCCTTCGCGCTGCCGCCCGGTGTCCGTACCCACCTGGGTGACATCGTCGTGTCCGTGGAGCGGGCGATGGACCAGGCCGCGGCTGGCCGTGGCGGTCAGACGGGCGACGTCCGCTGGGACGCCCGCGACGAGCTGCGCCTGCTGGTGACCCATGGCGTGCTCCACGTCTGCGGCTGGGACCACGCCGAGCCCGACGAGGAGGCGGCGATGCGGGCGCAGGAGCGGAGCCTGCTGGCGACCTGATGCACGGACCGTCGACGGTGAGGACCATGCGGGCGCTCCTGGCCGGAACCCTGGTCGCGGCGCTCCTGGCCGGCTGTGAGGGCATCGTTCCGGCGACGCCGATCGGCGGGCTGGCGACGCCGGACATCCCGGCGGAACTGCCGTCCATCGAGGCCGGCGATGTCCGGTTCACGTGCGGCCGGATCCCATTCGACCCGGCGATCCTCGCGCAGCGCCGCACCGACGAGACGGCCGACACGGCCGTCGCCGGCGCCCTCCGCAAGCACCTCGCGCGCGACGAGATGGACATTGCGTGGCTCCCGGACGCGGGCTGGACGCTGGTGGGCCAGGACGCGCAGGGAGCGGAGTTCGTTGCCGCCGGCGAGGGGGAGCAGGCCTACGTCGTCGTGTCCGTCGGGCCCCTGATCGGCGAGCCCCAGGCGTCCTTCGCAGTGGGCGGGCTGGCCGTGGACGGCTGGGGCGGCTGCACCCCGACGCGGGTCTTGCCCGCCGGCATCGGGATCGCCACCTGGGAGCTCGCGCCGGGCGAGGCCGTCGGGCCCGCGACGACCGGCGTTGACGTCCTGGTCACCGAGCGGGACTGCGCCAGCGCCCAGTCGTCCGAGGGGCGCATCGTGGGCCCGGAGGTGGTCGCCACCGCCGAGGCCGTCACGATCACCTTCGCGGTCTGGGGCCTGCCCGGTGCCCAGATGTGTCCGGGCAACCCGGCCACCCGGGTCCGCGTGACCCTGCCGGAGCCACTCGGCGACCGGCGACTCCTCGACGGCTCAACGCTCCCGGCCCAACCTCGGTCCTGATCGGGTCCGGGCCGAGGTTGGGAGTGACCGGGCCGACACCCACGACGGCCTAGGAGCCCAACCCCTCGACTGTCATGTCGAATGCGGGCAGGACCACCCCCTGCTCGGGGACGACCGAGGACTGCAGGACGGCGGGCTCCCATCGGTAGGACCCCGACGTGACGACCCGCGCCAGGTAGCGCAGGGTCTGCGTCGGGACCTTCGGGTCGGGTGAGACGCAGAAGTCCACCCGCTGCCCCACGACACGCCACGGACGCTCATGGGTCGTCGCGACGACGTCCTCCTCCTCGTCGACCTCCTCCCAGCGTCCTGATCCGGCGATGGGTGCGAGGCCCGACGGGGTGAGATCCGTCATCTGCCAGCAACTGTCGTCGGCGTTGGGCCCGAGCGTCACCGCGAAGGACACGACGACGGTGTCGGTCGGCCCGAGGCGGCCGGCCGGCGTGATGGTGCGCTTGACGGACATGCCCGCAGGTGCAACCAGGTCGGCTTCGGAAACCGGTCCGTCCCAGCGGGCTGCGACGATCACGGAGCCGCTCACCGGGTCGATCCGCAGGGTCTGGCGCTGCGCCGGGGTCACCTCGAGCTGGGCCGGCTCGTCGCCGGTCACGGTGACGACCGACCGGACGCCGTCGATGGTGACGGCGGCGGTCGCATCCGCCTTGGGCATCCTGTCCGCCCAGCGCGATGCGGCGATCACCCGCTCCAGGTCCAGGACGGTGTCCGTGGGTGGATGCGCCGCGACCTCTGCGTCCATGTCCGCTGCGATGGGATCGCCGAGGGCGGCGGCGACGATCGCGAGTCGGGCTGTTGACACGGCCGTCGCCTCGGCGGACTTCGCCTTGATGCGTACCCACGGGCCCAGCCGCTCGCCGTGGTCGGCGAGGACCTCGCGATACAGGCGGCGGGCCGTCGATTCGTCGCCCACGGCCAGGGCGGCGAGCGCCACCGTGACCTCCTGGACGACCGTCAGATCCTTGCGGGCCGCCGCGAGGGTGACCTCGCCGATGGACGCGTCGCCGAGGGATGCGCGCCCGAGCAGCAGGTACAGCTCGCGGGTGAGCGGCAGCCGGCCCTCGGTCTGGTCCGGGAGCTCCTCGAAGTACCGTCGGAGCGCGTCCCGGTTGACCCGGCGGTCCCCGGACAGCGCGGCCATCGCCGACAGCTCGAGATCGGCTGACGCGTAGGGCATGACGCCGATGCCGCCGTAGTCCTGGAATGCCAGCAGATCTGGCTCTGGGAGCCCGGGGCTGTCCGGGATGCCGAACCCCTCCGCCAGCAGGTCACGCGCCATCGCCGCAGCGATGGCGACGTCAGCGCGGTAGGGCTCGGCATCTGCAGCTTCGAGCAGCAGCGGCACCACGCGGCCGCGGCCGGCGTCGACCAGGGTCACCCGCGTGAGACCGTCGCCGCCGCCCACGGTCGTGCCCGGGGTGAGCGGGACGGAGGTGACGTGCGCTCGGATGGCCCGCGTCTTCACGACCTCGAAGCGCCTCGTGATGGTGTCGCTGAGGGCCGGCGTGCGCCCCGGGGCGGTCGCCGTGACCCGCAGGCGATGCGTGCCGACCGGCATGGCCGGGAGCTCCACCTCCACCGGCTCGAACGCCGTCGAGTCGGCCGTCACCGCAGCGAGCGGCACCGTGGACGACGTGACCGTGAACCGGACCGGATCCCCGGCGCGCAGCGCGGACCCGTAGGCCCGGAGCCGGACCGCGGGCCGGTCGACGGCCAGGTACTCCGGCGCCACGACGACCTCGGCGAAGAACGGCAGGCCCACCGGGACGTCGACGTGGCCGACACCGGCCTGGAGGCCTGGCGTGATCGCGGACCCGACGACCCGCCACGAGGTGAGGTCGTCGGAGAGGTCGAACGAGAGCGTGGCCCGGCCGTCCGCTCCCGTGGTGACCAGCTTGGCCACCAGCCAGTCGCGGAAGTCCTCGCGATCACCCCCCTCGCCGGTGGTGTCGCCCTTGCCGTCGCCATCGTCCGCGATCGGGCTTGCGTGGGACCAGCCCGTGGCCACCAGCCCGCTGCTGGTGGACGCATACAGCTCGCCCAGCGGGTCGTCCATGTTCGCGGCGCCCATGGCGAACAGCTTCTCGTCCACGGCGCGCACGAAGACGGACGCCGGAGTCGGCTGCCCGGTCGCGGTCCGCGTGATGATGGTGACGACCACCCGGTCGCCCGGCTGGTAGCGGTCCCGGTCCGCGGTCAGCATGACATCCAGCGCGCGGTCCTCGGTTCGGAGGTCGGCACTGAACCAGCCGCCAACCTCGTAGCCCATGCCGGTGAATCGGACGCTCGTGATCCGGGCGTTGGGGACGAGGGCCGACGTGAAGCGGGTCGAGAACGTCGGCGAGCCCTGGACCACGGCGGTGCGCAGGCCCCGTGCCAACACGGTGAACAGGTAGCGCGACACCTGGGGATTCTTGATCCCGTTGGCGAACCGGACCTTCACGGTGTCGCCGACGCCATAGGTGCCCCAGCTCTCGTCGCTGCCGGCCCTGGTCAGGTTCGCGCCCTGGTCGTAGCGCGGCTCGCTGGCCCATGCCGATCCCTGCATCGTGACCGTCCTGTCCGCGGCGTCCTCGTGCGTGGCGTTCACACCGTAGGAGTGGTCGCCGCCCTTGACGGTGATGGACAGCCGGAAGGTGCCGTCCGGGCCGGTGACGGAGAACCGGGCAGGCAGGGTCCTCGTCCGGGTCGTCGACTCGTAGACGGGGATCGTGCGCTTGGCGATGAAGTCGTAGCGGGTGCCCGTCTGACGGGTGATCTGGGTGTTCTCATCGATGCGAATGTCGACCCGCTGGCCCGCGAGCGGTGCGCCCCGCGGATCGATCTCCGACAGCTCGGCCGTCGGATCCTCGTCGTAGCGGGCGAAGTCCACCTCGTGGACGGCGCCCGTGATGGTGAGCGTCGTGCCGTCGATGACGGGTGTGACGTCGAGCACGGCCGTGGACCGGAAGACGACGACCGGCGCGTCCGCGTAGATGTCGCCCTCCTCGGGATCGTTGGCACGGACATGGACGGACTGCACCGACCACTGGCTCTCGTCGGATTCCTCGCCGCCCACGCGGACCGGCACGCTGCCGGTCGCACGGCCCGCGGCGTCGGTGGTCGAGATGGTCGGGGTACCGGTGCCGCCCTCGCCCTCGGCCTCGTTCTCCGCCGAGTAGCGGAGATCCGCGCCCACGACCGGCGTCCCCTCGAAGAAGGCCGCGGTCGCGTTGACGGTGACCCTGTCCCCGGTCAGGACGGCATGCTTCGGGACCTCGAGCGCCAGCTTCCAGGCCGGCTTGGCGATTGGACCGACGCGGAGTGTCCTGCTGGCGACCTCGGCCTTGCCGACCCGCGCGGTGACCAGGTACTCGCCGGGCGGCAGGTCGCTGAACGACAGCTTCGCGAGGAACGCGCCCGCCGGGTCGGGGTCTGGCGTCGCCCGGGCGATCGCGGCCTGCGTCGTGAAGCCACCATCGGCGTTCGCCGTCAGCGTCACGCTGACCGCCTCGGGCACCGCGCCGCTCTGCCGGTTCCGCACGACGCCCCAGACGTTGACGGTATCCGTGGTGCGGTACTGCCCCCGGTCGAGCGTCAGGAGGTTCCACCAAGCGTCGTTCTGCTCCCTCGTGCAGTAGCGGCAGTAGTAGCCCCCCTCCAGCGGCAGGAACATCTCGCGCCCGTGTGACCGCACGACTGCGACGGAGCTGGTTCCCTCCTCGGCGTTGGCCAGCAGCGCCTGGGGCGTCCGCACGACGAGCAGGCCCTGGGCATCCGTCGTGCCGATCCGCTTGCCGGCCATCGACACCTGCGCGGCGGAGAGGGCCCGGTTCGTTGCCAGGTCGTTGACCCATACCAGGCTGCGGGTGCCGGTGGCCGTCGCGAACGCCGTGACGTTCGTGACCTGGAGGATCGCCTGCCGCGCGATGCCGGCGTCGGTGACCGTGACCACGTACCACCCGGCCGGCAGCGCTGTGGGCAGCCGGAACCACGCCCGCCACTCGTCGGTCGGGTGGCGGACCCGCACGGAGCCTTCGAGGACCTCCGGGAGCGCGGCTGTCTTGACCGGCGTGGTGCTGCTCCGGACCGTCCAGTCGGGCGCGGCGTCCACCCGGCGCCACGCGTCCACCGCGGCCGTGATCCCCGGCAGCCGGTGGACCTTCACGCCCACCTCCTTGAGCGACTTCGTGTCCCCGTTGTTGCTGTCGAGGTTCAGGCCGAGTTCCGCGCGTTCGCCGGGGGCCGCGTCGAACAGGGGACGGGTGAAGGTCATGTGGACGGCCGAGACCTTGGCGCCCGTGGTCTCGAAGTGGACGACCCGCGTCTCGTCGAGCTCCATGCCGGTCTCGGCGACAGGCAGCCCGCGCCGGACGGTGACCGTGTACAGCGTGTTGCGGGCGAGCGGCTTGTCCGGGACGTAGGCGAACGTGGCGCCGTGCTGCTCCCAGCGGCCGACGACGCGCGGCGAGATCGCGACGTGCTTGCGGACGTCCGTGAGGCGAACCCCAGGCTGGTCGAAGGTGACCTCGATGCCCGTGTCGCGGGGCACGCCGGAGCTGGTGTCGCCCGGCAGGGTATGCGCAACGTGGAGCGGCCATGCGGCCTGCACGGCCCAGGCGGCCTCGGCGGTTCCATCGGCGCGCCGGAGCTCGAAGCGGTAGATCTGGGATGGGCGCAGCGGGGCGGCCGGGCGGAGGACGGCGTTGCGTCCCTCGACCTTCGCCACGCGCAGCTTGAGCGCCGGCGAGACCACGAGGCGGTCGGCGAGCGCCCGGACGGGCGTGTCGGTCAGGCTGCGCAGCCGGAACGAGGTCGAGAGCGCGACGCTCGTCTCACCAGCCCGCGTCGCCTCGAGCCGGGCGACCACGGGGGTGGCGGGCACGTCGAGCTTCGTCCAGCCGGTGGTGGGCGACGTGGGGGGCTCCGTCGGCAGGGTTGTCACGCCGGGCGACGCATCGGGTGGCGTGCCGGGCCGGGTGACTGTCGTCGCGCCGGGAGCCGGCGACGCGATGCCCGCGGCGGCCGACGAGGATGGGCCCGGGCCTGCGCAGCCCGCTGCGAGAGCGATGACCACGAGGAGCACCGGGATCGCGCCGGCCCATCCTTCCGCGAGACCCCGCCAAGTGGACGGACGCCGCATGCCGCCGCTCATCGTTCCGCTCCCCGGTCGCGGCGGCCATGGTGGCCGTCCCTTCGACCGCGGGTGAGACGCGTCGGCCCCGTGGCGCGTGACACCTGTTCCAGGCGGTCGAGGAGGGAGCGCGAGGGCTGGCGCCCCGAGGGCGCGGTACCATGACGCCAAGCCCCGTCGGACGCCGTCCCGGGGCCGTTCGCCGTGCGTTCAGGAGGTCCGGACCCGCATCGTGAAGCTCGTCGTCGGCCTGGGCAACCCGGGCAAGCAGTACGAAGAGACGCGCCACAACATCGGCTGGATGGTGCTCGACCGGCTCGCCGACCGGCACGGGCGGTCCGGTCGCGGCCGCCAGCGCGACGCGTCCTCGACGATCGAGCTCCGCACCAGGGGCCTGGAGCTGATCCTCGCCAAGCCGCAGACATACATGAACGACTCCGGCGTCGCGGTGCGCAAGCTGCTGGCCCGGGACCGCGTGCCGCTGGGCGAGATGCTGGTCATCGCGGACGACTTCGCACTGCCGTTCGGCAAGCTCCGGTTCCGCGAGTCCGGCTCGCACGGCGGGCACAACGGCCTGCGCTCCATCATCGACGAGCTGGGCACGGAGAAGTACGCGCGGCTCCGGGTGGGGATCGGCGAGCCTGGACGCGGCGCCGTGGACCACGTCCTCTCGAAGTTCGCGGCCGACGAGCGGCTGCGCCTGCCGATCCTGCTGGACGCCGCCGCCGATGCGGTGGAGGCGTGGGCCCGGGAGGGGACGTCCAAGGCCGCGAACCGGTTCAACAGCTTCGACCTCCAGGCTCCGGCCGCGCCCGGCGAGGGCGATCCCGCGGCACCCGGACCCGGCGAGGTCGGCGGGCCGGCGGACGCGTCCGGCGTGCGCAGGACGAAGACGGGCTGGCGCCGGATCCTGGGCGGCGACGGTGGCTCGAGTGGCGACACCAGCGATGGACACGCCGCGGACGAGGGTGGGCGGAGCCGGCGTTGAGCGACCGGTACCGCGGGCGCACGACCCGCCAGCGCAACGTCGCCGATCGGGTCGCCCGGGAGTGGGCCGAGCGACGCGCCGCCGCGGAGGCTGGCGAGCAACGGGTCGACCTGGACCGGGCCTCCGCCGAGGCGGAGGTGGAGCTCCTCGACCCGGCGGCGCGGCCGGACACCGGTGCCTCAGGCGAGGCCTCCCGGGCGCGGCGCCAGGGCCGCGGCACCCCGACGGCGCGGGCCGCCGATCGCGGCACGGCCGGACGAGGTCCCGGGCGCCGGGTCCCGGACCTGGCGGCCCTGCCCAGGCTGCTCCACGCGACGGGCTCGTTCGGGACCCTCCGTGAGCGGCTCGGCCCGGTCGCACCGCCGGCGATGCACGGCCGGCACGTCGGCCTGACGGCGGTCCCGCATGGGGCGAAGTCGTTCCTCGCCGCGGCGCTCGCGCTCGACACGGTCGCCGAGCGGGTCTGCTGGGTGGCCCGCGACGCGGAGATCGGCGACCGCGTGGCGGAGGAGCTGGGCGCGTGGCTGGGCGACCCGGCGCTGGTCGCCGTGCTGGAGCCACGGACATCGCTCGCGTACGAGCGCTCGGAGCTGGTGCCCGATGAGACGGCCGCGCGGGTGGCGGCGCTGGCGGCGTGGCGGGACGGCTCGGCGAAGGTGCTCGTCGCCAGCGTCCAGGCGCTGCTCCAGGCCACCCTCTCCCCGGACGACCTGCCAGCGACGCTCCGGACGCTCCGGCCGGGGAGCCGCATCGGGCTGGAGCCGCTCCTGGCCGAGCTCTTCGACCGCGGGTACACGCCAGTGCTGGAGGTGGCGGGCCGGGGCGAGTTCGCCCGGCGCGGCGGGATCGTGGACGTGTTCCCGCCCTCGGCGTCGCTGCCGGTCCGGATGGAGTTCTTCGGCGACGAGATCGACTCGCTGCGGGCGTTCGACCCGACCGACCAGCGGTCCGTGGGGCCGGTCGGCGAGGTCACCCTCCTGCCGGCGACGGAGTTCCTCCTGCCCGACGGAGGAGCGGATGCGATCCGGGCGCGCCTGGGCCGGCTCGCGGGGCGGTTGCCGGAGCGCCTGGCGCTGGACCTGGCCCGGTTTGCGGGCGAGGCGTCTCCGGAGCGGCCCGCGGCGATCCCGGCGGGACGCGCCCTGCCCACGGGCGACGCGGCCGAGGTGTGGTCGCGGCTCATCGCCCCGTCCACGGGCCTCGACCATCTCGACCCGGCCACCCTGTTCGTCCTCGACGAGCCCGGCGACCTTGCCGACGCCGCCGACTTCCTGTGGCGCCAGGCCGAGGAGCGCCACGGCGAGCTCGTGGAGCAGGGCGAGCTGCCCCGGGACTGGCCGCAGGCCTTCCTCCCGCCGCGCGACTGGAAGGCCCGGCTCCACGGGGCGCGGACGCTGGAGCTCACCTGGCAGTCCGAGGCGGGCGAGGCGGCGGGGATGGCCTTCGCGTCGAAGGGCCTCACGTCGGGCGACCTCTTCGGCTGGCGGGAGCCCGTGCTGCCGCCGGGGCGGACGGAGCGCCTGGTCGACGGCGTCGAGCACTGGCTGGGCGAGCGGGCGCGCGTCGTGCTCGTGTCGGACCAGGCCCCGCGCCTCGCGGAGCTCCTGGGCGAGGCGGGTCACCCGGTAGGGATCGTCAGCCGCGTCGCCGAGCCGCCGCCGCCCGGGGCCATCGCGCTGGTCGAGCGGAGCCTCAACGGGGGCTTCGAGGGAGGCCCGGACGGCCTGGCGGTGGTCACCGACCGCGAGCTGTTCGGGAGCGTGCGGGTCCGGCGGCCGAAGGCGATGCGCCGCGTCGTGCCCCGCGACATCCTCGAGCGCCTGGTCACCGGGGACATGGTGGTCCACATCGACCACGGCATCGCGCGCTACGAGCAGATGCTCCGGCGCGGCGAGGCGGGCCAGGAGCGCGACTACCTGGAGCTCAGCTTCGCGGCGGGGGACCGGATCTTCGTCCCCGTGGAGCAGATCAACCGGGTCAGCCGCTACTCCGGGGGCGACAACCCGCAGCTCTCGCGCCTGGGCGGCACCGACTGGCTGCGGACCAAGCAGCGGGTCCGCAAGGCCGTCAACGACCTCGCCGAGGAGCTGCTCAACCTGTACGCCAAGCGCGAGGCCGCGGCGGGGTTCGCCTACGCCGTCGACACGCCGTGGCAGGCCGAGATGGAGGCGTCGTTCCCGTACGAGGAGACGCCGGACCAGCTCCGGGCCGCCATCGAGGTCAAGGTGGACATGGAGGCCCGCAAGCCGATGGACCGGCTGGTCGTGGGCGACGTGGGCTACGGCAAGACCGAGGTGGCGCTGCGGGCCGCGTTCAAGGCCACGCAGGACGGCAAGCAGGTCGCGGTGCTCGTCCCCACTACCGTGCTAGCAGGGCAGCACTTCACCACGTTCTCACAGCGCTTCGCGGCGTTCCCGATCACGGTCAAGCTGCTGTCGCGGTTCGTGGGGGCCAAGGAGCAGGAGACGACGGTCGCGGGGCTGGCGAGCGGGGGCGTGGACATCGTCATCGGGACGCACCGGCTGCTGTCGAAGGACGTCGCGTTCAAGGACCTGGGCCTGGTGGTGGTGGACGAGGAGCAGCGGTTCGGGGTCGCGGCCAAGGAGCGGCTCAAGCAGCTGCGCTCCGCCGTGGACGTGCTGACGCTTTCGGCCACGCCCATCCCGCGCACGCTCAACCTGGCCCTGGCCGGCATCCGGGACCTGTCGGTCATCGAGACCCCGCCCGAGGACCGGCTGCCGATCCAGACGCGGGTCGCGGAGGCGTCGGCCGGGCTGGTGCGGGACGCGATCCTGCGCGAGCTGGACCGCGGCGGCCAGGTGTTCTACGTCCACAACCGGGTCGAGACCATCGAGGCACAGGCCGAGCAGTTGCGGCGGCTCCTGCCGGGCGCCCGGATCGTGGTCGGCCACGGGCAGATGGCCGAAGGCGCGCTCGAGAAGGTGATGCTCACCTTCGCCGACGGCGCGGCCGACGTCCTGGTCTGCACCACGATCATCGAGTCCGGCCTGGACATCCCCAACGCGAACACGATCGTCATCGACCGCGCGGACACCCTGGGCCTGGCCCAGCTCTACCAGCTGCGCGGGCGGGTCGGCCGCTCGTCGCGGCGAGCCTACGCGTACCTGCTCTACCGCCGGCGCGAGCGCATGAGCGAGGAGGCCCGCAAGCGGCTCCAGGCGATCTTCAACGCCTCGGAGCTCGGCGCCGGGTTCCAGATCGCGCTCGCCGACCTCGAGATCCGAGGCGCCGGGAACATCCTCGGCGGCGAGCAGTCCGGGTTCATGGCCTCGGTGGGCTTCGACCTGTACTCGCGCCTGCTCGCGGACGCCGTCGAGGAGGCCAAGGCGCGGCGCGAGGACCGGGAGCCGGTGCGCGAGGTGCCGCAGGCGGTGGTGGACCTGCCGGTCGAGGCGCACCTGCCGGACACCTACGTGCCCGAGGAGGCCCAGAAGCTGGAGCTCTACCGGCGGCTGGCCCGGGCGCGCTCTGCCGGCGACCTGGCCGCCTTCCGGCAGGAGGTCACGGATCGCTACGGCCCGATGCCGGCGCCGGTCCTGCGGCTCGTCGAGGTGGCGGAGCTGCGGCTGGCCGCCGAGGGCGCGGGCGTGGCCTCCCTGGCGCGCGAGGAGGGCTGGCTCGTCGTGCGCTTCGGGGCGGGGCTCTCGCGCGCGACCGCGATGCAGCTGCTCTCGCCATCGTCCGGGGCGCCGCTGCCGGGCGTGCGGGCGGGCGACATGACGTTCGCCAGCAACCAGGTCCGCATCCGGCTGCCCAAGGACGCGCTCAAGGGCTGGGTGCTGACGCAGGCGGTGGTGTCGCGGCTGGTCGCCGCCGCGGCGGGGGCGTCCTGAGGCGTCGTTCTCCTGGGCGTGCCGGGATGCCCGGTGAGGCCGCTCCGGTGGAGGTTGGGATCGGGCTCCGCTGGCGCTCGAGTGGTAGGGTGCGCCGATGAACGGATCGCTGCTTCGAGACGCCTTCGGCCACCATGTGTGGGCAACACTGACGCTTGATCGACACCTGTGCCGGGCTGACGCCCGAGCAGCTCGAGACGGCGGTGCCCGGCACGTTCGGGTCCATCCTCGAGACCTTGCGCCACACGGTGGGCGCGGACCGGTCCTACCTGTGGGTGCTCACGGGTGGCGCGCTCCCGGAGGTCGACGAGGAGACGATGGACCTCCCGGCGCTCCGCGAGGTCATGGCCGAGAACGGGCCTGCCTGGGCGGCTTACCTCGCGGGCGACCTGGACCCCGATGGGTTCGTCGTGCGCCACCGTGACGACGGGACGGACAGCGGTGCGCCGCTCACGATCCGTCTCGCGCAGGTGATCCACCACGGGACCGACCACCGGAGCCAGGTCTGCACCGCGCTCACCTCGCTGGGCATCGAGCCTCCGGCGATCGACGCCTGGGACTACGCCTGGAAGGATGGCCGGCTCACCGAGACCCCGACCGGGTCCTGAGGCTGCCCCAAGGGCCACCGGGTGGCCCTTGGCATCGACGATCGCCTGCGTCACCCTGCCGGCTGCGAGGTGGCAGTGGAGATCGCGATCGTCTTCGGGTTTGGGTGCCAGCTGGCGCTGCTGGCGTTCTTCGCGGCGCACCGCTGGTGGCCCGCGCACGAGTGGGCGCTCGGCCGGCTGGTCTACGGGCTGGGCATCCCGGCGGCGCTGCTCGCGGTCGTCCTGGTGATCGTCGGTCCGGCGTGGCCGTGGGCGCTTGCGCTCGCCCTGTACGCGGCGTGGGCGGCCCTTGGCGCGTGGCTGGACATCGTCCACCCGATCCCGTGGCGTGACCCGCCGCGCCTCTCGATCCTGGTGCCCTACGCGCTGCTGCTGATCGCCGCACTGCTCGCGTTCTGGATCCCGCTGTGGTGGGTCGACCGCCGGCTGTGGGTCGCCTTCGGCGTCCTGTATGCGGCCCACACGACGCTCAACGTCCTATCGCACCGGGGCGGGGCCGGCACCGGGGCAGCCCAGCGACCCTGACCCGGCCGTTGTGGGATCATCGCCGGGTCCGCGTCCCACCAAGGAGCCCGAGCGTGGCCAAGCCCACCAGCGTCGAGGCGTACATCGCCGCCGCTCCCGAAGACCGCCGCACCGGGCCTCGAGGCCCTCCGCCGGACCGTGACGGCCGCCGCCCCGCAGGCGGAGGAGTGCATCGCCTACGACATGCCCGCGTACCGGCTGCACGGGAGGTTCGTGGTCTCGTTCGCGGCGTTCAAGCGCCACTACAGCCTGTTCCCGGCGAGCCAGGTGGTCATCGACGAGCTGGGGGCGGAGGTGGCGCCGCACGTGAAGGGCCGCGGCACGCTCCAGTTCCCGGCAGGCGAGCCGCTGCCGCTCGCCCTGATCTCGCAGGATCGTCCGGATCCGCGTCGACGAGACCGAGGCTGCCGCGGCGCGGCCCTGACGCGCGCCCGGCCTGCGCTCGCCGGAGCCCGGCCTACTCGGGAGCCAGCGTCCCCTGGTGGAAGCGGACCTGCCAGCGCCCGTCACGCCGGATCCAGACCGAAGACCGGTTCGACGGCCGCGGCGGCCCCAGGCGGTAGGTCACCAGCGCGACGTCGTCCGCGAGCGCCTCCACCGCGAAGTCCTCGAGGTCCACGGGCGGCGTGGGCATCGCGCCCGCGAGCGTCTGGCGCATCGACGCCTTGTCCCACGTCCGCCCGCTCGCCCCGAACTCCAGGAACCCGTCCGCGATCAGGGCCTCGAGGCCGCCGTCGACGCCGGTCGGGTCGGCCGCGGCCAGCGCGCGCTCCAGCCGCCAGAGGGTGTCGCGCAGGTCGTCCGTCACGTTGCCGCCTCCTGGCGCTGGTGCCGCGCCGCCCCCGGGCGCCGCGTCCGCTCTCATGATCGGCGATCATCGTGGTTGCCGCCCAGCCGCCGGAGCCGTCGATGACCCCGCCCATCCCCGAGCCCGTCGCCGTCCGCCGCGTCCGCACGCCGGACCTCACCGCGGCGGACCTCGCCCAGCTGCTGGACCTGTTCCATGCATGCTGGCCCGCGGGCGAGTTCTCGACCGACGACATCGCCCACGCCATGGGCGGCGTGCACTGGCTGGCCGATGCCCGGGGCCGGATCGTCGGGCCACGCGAGCGTCGTGCCCCGCCTGCTGCGAGGCCGACGGCGTGCCGATGACGACGGGCTACGTGGAGGCGGTGGCGACGCACCCGGACTGGCGGCGGCGCGGCATCGCCGAGCCGCCTCATGGCCCTGGCGAACGACCACATCGCCGCGACCTTCGAGCTGGGCGCCCTGTCCACGGACCTGCACGGCGTGTATGCACGGACCGGGTGGGAGCGGTGGCGCGGGCACCACGTACGTGCGCACGGACGGCGGCCCGGTGCGGACCGAGGACGAGGACGACGGGATCATGATCCTGCGCACGCCGCGGACGCCGCCGCTCACGGGGAGCGAGGCGCTCAGCTGCGAGTGGCGCGCCGGCGACGCCTGGTAGGGATGCTCCGGGCGCCGACCAGTTCCCGGCGACCGTCAGGCCTTTCGGACGATGTCGCCCAGGCGCACGGTGCCGCCCGTCACGATCCGCACGTACATCCCGCGCATCCGGTTCGCCCGGCCGGTCGGGGTGCTGATCCAGCGCAGCGCGTCGGCCCCGAACCGGGCGCTGAACTGCGCGCAGCCGGTGTGCGGCAGATCCGTCACCTCGAGCACGGCGGTCCCGACCGTGAGCCGCGTGCCCACGGGCAGGTTCTCGAGCGGAGAGATCCAGGTCCAGGTGGAGCTGGTCGCCGGCGAGGGGCCAGCGAGACCGGTCGGGCTCGATGGCGGCCAGCACGCGCGTGCTCATCAGCGTGAGCTGGGCGTCCGGGTTCGCGGCGCCGTCCGGCATGGCGCGGCTGCCGCGAGCAAGCCACCCGTCGCCGACGAGGCCGCTCGCCTCGTCGAGGACGGCCTCGTCGAGGATCACGCGCTCGCCGGGGCCCGGGTCGGGCGACGATCAGCTCCAGGGGGGCGGCGTCGCGTGGCGAGGCGAGGACGTGGTCGAGGAGCCGGTCCAGGTCGCGGGCGGGCGGCTCGGCGGGCATGCTCCGGGGGGTTCGCGTCGTACTCCATGGGGGTAGTGTCGCCCATCGGCGGTTCCCGACGTAGGATCAGCCCCATGCACGACGAGCCTGCCGCCCTGCCGCGCTGGGGCTTCGCGTTCCCCGGCCGCCTCCGTGACGAGCTGACCTCGCTCGCCCTGGCCGGCACGAAGACGACGACCGCGGGCCTGCTGGTCGAGATGGAGCTCGACGGCGAGGCGGTGCCGGAGCCGGGGGAGCGCTCGGTCCTGCTCGATTCCGCGGAGCGGCCGGTCGCGATCGTCGAGACCGTCGCGTGTCGCGTGGTCCGGCTGGCCGACGTGGACGATCGCCACGCTATCGACGAGGGCGAGGGCTACGCGAATGCCGCCGCGTTCCGCGTCGCGCACGAGCGGTTCTGGAACAGCTACCTCGAGGTCCTCCGCGAGCGCCTGGGCGACCCATCGTTCGCCATCACCGATGACACCCTGATCACCGCCGAGCGCTTCCGGGTCGTCACGCGGCTGGACGCGCCGCCCGGGCGGGTCTCGGTGCGGCTGGTCGAGCCGGCGGAGGTTCGCCCGGCTGGCCGGCGTCCTCGCCCGTGCGTTCGCCCGCGACCCCATGGTGACCTGGCCGCTCGTCACCGGCGACGACCTGCCGGCCCGCATCCGTGCCGGCTTCGAGGCTGTCGACACGCCGTTCGCCGCCGAGGGCTGGATGTTCGAGGCAGCCGATGGCCTCGGGGTCATGACCCTGCTGCCGCCGGGGAGCTCGGGTCGCGAGGAGGAGCTCGGGGAGATCACGGCGCCCGCGATGGCGGCGCTGTCCCCGGATGGCGGCGAGCGCTACCAGCGCTTCTGGGCCTGGACCTGGTCGATGCTCCCGGACGAGCCGCACTGGCTTCTCGACCAGCTCGCCGTGGAGCCCGACGCGCAGGGGCGCGGGATCGGCGGGGCGATGATCCGGCACGCCATCGGCCGGTCGGAGGCCGACGGCCTGCCCCTGTTCCTGGAGACGGCCATCCCGTCGAACCTCGTCCTGTACCGGCGACACGGGTTCGAGGTCTTTGCGGAAGGCGACGCCCCCCTCGGTGGCCCGCACGTGTGGTTCCTGCGCAGGGATCCGGGAACCGTGGCGGGAGTCATCCCGGGTGTCCGGCCGTGAACACCCCTGCCGGCGTGACCAGCCGCCCCTGCGACGAGAACGATGACGCCGACTGGTGGGCCGTCCGCGAGCTGCTGGTGCGGGCGCATCGTGCCGTCGCCGCCGGGCTGGAACTGGGACATCCGCCGCTGGGACGGATCGAGGTTCCACAACGAGATCCCCCGCCTGCCGGGCTGGTTCACGGCCCGGACGCGTCTCTGGGAGGACAGCGACGGACGGCTGGTCGGGGTGGTCCATCCGGAAGGCCCGGACGACGTGTTCCTCGAGCTCGACCCGGACTACCGGCACCTCCAGGCCGCGATGCTCGACTGGGCCGAGGCGAACCTGGCCGCCGCGGTCGGCGGACAGGATCAACTCGAGCTGCTCACCTGGGACTACGACCTCCCACGCCGGGAGCTGCTGCGGGAGCGGGGGTACGAGGAGCTGCAGACGGGGGGGTGGCAGCGCCGCCTCCAGTTCGGCGAGTGGGAGATCGCGCGTCCACCGGCCACACCCGGCTACCGCCTGCGGAGCACCGGCGAGGACACGATCGACGACGAGGCTGCCCGGATGGCCGCGCTGCTCAACGCCGCGTTCGGGCGGACGATCCACTCGGCGGCGGAGTACCGCACGTTCGCGACGACCTCTCCGTCGTTCCGGCACGACCTGAACCTCGTGGCCGAGGCGGCCGACGGGTCCTTCGCGGCGCACGTCGGGCTGACGCTCGACGAGGCGAACGGCCACGGCATCGTCGAGCCCGTGTGCACGCACCCAGGCCACCGGCGTCATGGCCTGGCCCAGGCCCTCATCCTCGACGGCCTGCGACGGCTGCTCGACCTTGGCGCCACCACCTGCAGCGTGGAGACGGGCGACATGGAGCCCGCGAACGCGCTCTACCGCTCGATCGGGTTCACCGAGGAGTACCGCGGCCACACCTGGCGCCTGGATCTCCGCACCCGCTGAGGAGGTCGGGCGTCGCCTGCCCTCCGGACGTCGGGTCGCGACCAGCGGCACTTGGCCTCGACGCCGGAGCCGCCCACGCTGTGCGGCGAAGGAGCGAGCCATGACGTCTGCCACTCTCCCCGCGATGCTGGGCACGGAGTACCTCCGGCTGCTGGAGGCCAAGGACGAGGTCGGGATCTTCGACCTGCTGGCGGATGACGCCCAGATCGTGGACGAGCTCACCCGGCGGTGGGTCCGGGGCCGGCACCTGATCGGGGTCGCGCTGCGGGAGTTCTTCACCCGCGTGACCGACGTCCAGGCGACCGCGGAGGACGTCCACGTGATGCGCTGGGGCGACATCCAGGTGGAGACCTTCACGCTGCACCTGGTCTATGACCTCGACGAGGCAAGCTGCTGGAGCGCGTCACCGACGACGCTGATCTGGCACCGGATCGGACCACGCCTGGAAGCTCGCGCTGGTGTCGTCGATTCCGACCGACTGCGCCTGAGCGTCGCCCCGAAGCTGGCGCGAGCGCCGAACACCCGTTCCCGGCGTCGACTATCGTTCGCGCATTCCGAAGGCGACGAGCCAGCAACAGGGCGGACATGGACATCTCACTCGGCGAACCTCGCATCTACGGTCTCGAACCGCGCCTGCCGGCCGAGGAGCTGCGTCGGCGCGCGGACGAGAAGAAGGTGGGCGCCCTCGGATCCGGCTTCGGCGGGCTGCTGCAGCGGCCGAAGGCGGAGGACGTCGTCCTCGCCGCGAGCCAGCGCCGCGTCGAGCCGTTCTGGCACGTGGCCTGCACGGCGCACTACGTGTACGACCGGAGTCGCCTGTACACGGTGCCAGCGAGTGCGCCCGATGTCCGCAGCCTGACCATCCTGGGCTCGGACTTCCCGGTGGTGCCGTCGGGCAAGGGTCCGGCTGCGTTCGCCGTGGAGACCCTCGAGCACTGCGCCGAGGACGTGCGGGACGAGCTGTTCGTGGACGGCCTCACCGGCACCGCCATGAACAACGGCCCTGCGCTCGTCGCCGGCCCGCGCACGGAGGTGCAGGATCCGCTGGCGCTCGCCGTCGACGAGACCATGGTCGTGCCGCCGGAGCAGCGGGCGTCGGCCATCGTCCGCCAACTGCTGGCCAAGGTGCTGCGCCCGCTCCAGGCAGACACGGTGTTCGAGGAGTCGCTGGCCGTCGAGCACCTCGAGCTCTTCTACCGGCCGGTGTGGGCGTTCGAGTACCACCTGCCAGCGAAGGACAAGCGCGGCGTGGTGGAGGTCGATGCCCTGACGGGCGAGGCCCGGACCGCCACCGCGCTCAAGGTCAGCCAGTTCACGCGGATGGTCAGCCGGGACGCGCTGTTCGACATCGGCGCCGACACGGTCGGGCTCCTCGTTCCCGGCGGGAGCATCGCCGTGAAGCTGGCGCGGGTGGCCCTCGACCGCAACTACTGAGCCGCCGCGGGGGAGCCCGACATCGGTGGCTGGCCCTCGCCGAGCGCGCCCTCGGGCAGAATGGTCCGCATGACCGCCTCCGCCAGCGCCGCCCCCGCCCCGGCGCGCACGGCGGACCTGTTCGCCCCGGGCCTGCGCGGCCTGACCATCGGCCTCGTCTCCACGATCACCCTGGTCGCGCTCGAGTCGCTGGCGATCGGCACGGTCATGCCGGAGGTGGCGGAGGAGCTGGGCGATCTCCCGCTCTTCGGATGGGTCTACACCGCCTTCTTCCTGGGCAGCCTGATCGGGATCGTGCTGGCGGGTGGTGTCCTGGACCGGATGCCGCTCCAGCGACCCTTCGCGGTCGGGCTCGGGCTCTTTGGCATGGGCCTCGTGATCGGGGGTCTCGCCCCCTCGATGCCGGTGCTGATCGCCGCCCGCTTCCTCCAGGGCCTTGGCGCCGGCGCGCTGGCCCCGACGGCGTACGTCGCGATCGGCCGCTGTCTCCCGGAGCGGCTCCAGCCGCGGATGTTCGCCATGCTCTCCACGGCGTGGGTCGTTCCCGGGATCCTCGGCCCGTCCCTGGCGGCCGTCGTCGGGGAGCTGGCGGGGTGGCGCTGGGTGTTCCTGGGACTCATTCCCCTGCTGGCCGTGGCCGGCGGGCTGGCGCTGAACGCGCTGCGCCACGTGCCCGCCGCGGCGGAGCCTGCTGTGGGCGACGCACCGCGCTCGAGGGGCGATCTACGCCGCCTCGGCGCGGCCCTGGCCGCCGCCGCGGGTGCGGGGCTGCTCGTCGCCGGCCTGGGAGCGGTCCATCCGCTGGTGCTGGTCGCCGGCACGACTCTCGGCATCGCGATCCTCCTGCCGGCCTACCGCTGGCTGACCCCGCCGGGGACGTTGCGCCTCGCCGAAGGCGTGCCGGCCGCCGTCCTCCTGCGCGGCCTGATGACGTTCTCGTTCTTCGCCGCCGACGCCTACATCGCGCTCCTCCTGCAGACATGGCGTGGCACCCCGCTCGCGCTCACGGGCGTCGTCTTCACCGTCACCACCATCGCCTGGACGATCGGCACGTGGCTGCAGGCGCGACGGATCGACCATTACGGTCCGCGCCGCTTCGTGGCCCTCGGGTTCGCCTGCATTGCGATCGGCGGCCTGCTCACCCTGCCTGTCGTGGCCGGGGCGCCCCCGGAGCTCACGATCCTGACCTGGGCCATTCCCGGGATCGGCATGGGGTTCATGTTCTCCGCCGTGACGCTGGTTGTCCTGCGTGGCGTGGAGGAGACGGAACAGGGCAGCGCGTCCTCGTCGCTCCAGTTGAGCGACATCCTGGGCACGTTGCTGGGCGCGGGGGTCGCCGGCGCCTTCATCGCGGCGGGAACGCGCGCCGGGCCGGAGGGCCTCGGTCCGGCACTCGCCGCCGTCCTCGCCCTGTCGATCGGCGCGGCGGTCCTCGGGCTGCTCGCGTCCGGCAGGGTCGGGACCTTCACCGCCCGCGAGGATCGGGGATCGGCTGCGGTAGACTAGCGGTCCGGCCTGTCCGGACGCCGTCGGCGCCGCCCACCGCGCCAGTACCCGGAGGTTTCCGAACCCCAATGTCCGCCGAGACGCTTCGCGCGAAGATCCGCGAGATCCCCGACTTCCCGAAGCCCGGCATCCTGTTCTACGACATCACCACGCTGCTCAAGGACCCGGCCGCCTACAAGGAGGCCATCGACCTCATGCTCGAACCCTACCGGGACGAGCGCGTGGACATCGTCGTCGGCATGGAGTCGCGCGGGTTCATCTTCTCGGCGCCCATGGCCTACCAGCTCGGCACGGGCCTGGTCCCGGTGCGCAAGCTGGGCAAGCTCCCGGCCGAGACCCTGACCGTCGAGTACGCCCTCGAGTACGGCTCCAATACCCTCGAGGTCCACCGCGATGCCATCGCCCCCGGCCAGCGGGTGCTGATCGTGGACGACCTGCTCGCGACCGGCGGCACGGTCCGCGGGACGATCGAGCTGATCGAGCGGCTCAAGGGCGAGGTCGTGGGCCTGGCCTTCCTCGTGGAGCTCGACTTCCTCAAGGGCCGCGAGCGCCTCGAGGGCCGCAAGGTCACCAGCGTCATCAGGTACTGATCCGGTGAGGCGCGGCTGCACGCGTCCAGGGTGCCCCGACCGCACGTGAGCGAACCCGTCCAGCCCCCCGATCCCGACCGTCGGCGCTTCTTCCGGCAGTTCGCCGGCGAGGTGGTCACGTCCGTGGGGTCGATGATGGGCGCCGCCCAGACCCTCCAGGAGACCTCCGCGGAGGCGGCCCGCGAGCTGCTGGGCGGCCCGCCGGCGACCGCGACGACGCAAGCGGCCGGGGCCATGCAGACGACCTCGGCGAGCCGGACGGGCGGCGCGTCGTCGCTCACGATGGCGGGCGCCGAACTGGACGCCTCGACGGCCGGATGGCGGGCGCCGTTCCGCTGGGACGGCGACGTGTGCCGGATCGTGGACCAGCGACGTCTCCCGGACGTCCTCGTCGAGCTCGAGCTGCGCGGGTCCGCCGACACCGTCGGGGCGATCAACGACGGCGCGCTGGCGGGTTCCGCGGCGCAGGCCCAGGTCGCGGCGGTGACGCTGGCCATGGTGGCCGCGAAGGCGGCGGGATCCCGTGCCCATGCCCGGCGGGCGACGGTCCGTGGGGCCGCCCAGGCCCTGCGCCTCACGCGCCCCGGTTCCGCGGCGATGGCCGCGGCCCTGGACCGGATGCTGGCGCTGCTCGAAGCGGCAGGTCTCGAGACGCCGGGCGACGAGGTCGCGGCCGCGCTCCACGCCGAAGCGGAGCGGATCATCGGCGAGGCCACGGAGGACCACGGGGCCGTGGTGGGTCACGCGATCGCGACGCTGCCGGGTGGCGCGGAGGATCCGCTGCGCGTCCTGGTGGCCGGCAGCACGGGCGCGATGGGTGGCGGCCAGTTCGGGACGGCGCTCTCGGCGGTCCAGACGATCCACCACGCGGGACGCCCGATCCACGTGCTCGTGCCGGAGGGCCGTCCGGGTCTCGAGGGCTCCCGCGTGGCCGCCTGGGAGCTGCGCCAGGCAGGTGTGTCCCATGCGGTGGTGACCGATGCCGCGGCACCCGGGCGCATCGCCGCCGGCGAGGTGGAGGCCGTGCTCGTCGGGGCCGATCGGATCTGCGCCAACGGCGACGTGATCGCGACGGTTGGCGCCTACCCGCTCGCTCTCGCCTGCGCCGCGTCCGGCACGGCCGTTCACGGTGTGTGCGGCAACCACCTCCATCGACCTCGAGACGGCCCGAGGGCACGGACGCGACGTCTCGAGGAAGGCCGTCCAACGCTCGTGCTTCGGGCGGCAGGCACGCGTGTCGCGCCCGAGGGCACCGTGGTGCGCAACCCGCTCCAGGACCTCGTGCCGGCGGCGCTCGTGACCTCGATCGTGACCGAGACGGGCGTCCTCCACGCCCCGTACGGGGCTGCGCTCGCGTCGGCCGTGGCGACGGCGTCGGCGAGGCGGTCGACGGCTCCCGGGTTCGCGGCCCTGCTCGCCCGGCGCGAGGCCGCCGCGGCTGGAGACGCGGTCGGGGCCGGCGCGCCCGAAGGCGTGCCCGGAGGTGCGTCCGAAGCCGCCCTCGTCCGCGAGCCGGTGGACGTCGCCGCCCTCCGCAACCCGCGGCGGGAGGCCGGGGCCTGATGGCAACCGCCACGATCGGCGCGCGCGCCGCCGTCGCCGTCCGCAGCACGACGGACCGGGTCCTCCTTCGGGAGTTCCTCGAGCGAGACCGGCTGTTCGCCGCGTACGCGATCTGTGACCTGGGCGACCGCGAGTTCTCGCGCACCCGCTGGGGGATCGCCATGGCGGGCGACGAGCCGATTGCCGTGGGGATGGAGTACAGCGGCATCACGCCGCAGCCGATGGTCGTGATCGGCGAGCCCGCCGGCATCGCCGCGATCCTTCGCGACATCGTCAGGCCCCGTGCCGCGTACGTGGCCGCGAAGGCGGAGTCGCTTCCGGCGGTCGCCCAGCACTACCGCGTGGAGCCCGGTCCCGAGATGGTCCGGATGTGGGTGGATCGGGGGACATTCCAGCCGATGACGTCCCGCGTGGACCGCCTGCTCCCCGTGGATGTCAGCGACCTCAACCGGCTCTACCAGCTGGGCTTCGCCGCGTGGCTGCCGCCCTCGGCCATCGCGGAGGGCGTCTACTACGGCATCCGCGTCAACGGCCGGCTGGTCGCCGCGGCCGGCACGCACGTCATCAGCCGCGAGGCGGGCCTCGCCGTCGTCGGCAACGTGCTCACCCACGCCGATCACCGTGGACGCGGCTACGCCAAGGCCACGACCAGCGCGGTGACCGCCGAGCTGCTCCGGTACTGTGACCAGGTGGCGCTCAACGTCCGCGCCGACAACCCGCCCGCCATCGCCGCCTATCGCCGCCTGGGCTACCAGGAGCATTGCCGGTTCGAGGAGCGCCTCGTCCGGCGGACCAGCCCCGCGTGGCCCGACCTGGCTGCCCCGTTCCGACGCCTGTTCGCGGGCTTCCGACCGAGGCCGGCCGAGCCGCCGTCGCTGGACCAGGCCCACCCCGTGCAGCCGATCCCGCCAGGCCCGTCCGAACCGTCCCCCACACCGCCCGAACCGTCGCCCGCACCGTCCGGTGCGGACGCCACCACCGAGGAGCTCTCATGACCGACGCCGCCAGCCACGTCCCGCACGACGTGACGGACCTCTCGCTCGCCGAGGAGGGGGTCCGCCGCATCGAGTGGGCCGAGCGCGAGATGCCCGTCCTGCGCCTGATCCGCGAGCGGTTCGAGCGCGAGAAGCCGCTGGCCGGCCTCCGGATCGGGGCGTGCCTGCACGTCACCACCGAGACCGCCAACCTGATGCGGACCCTCGCGGCGGGCGGCGCCGAGGTGCACCTCGCGGCCTCGAACCCGCTGTCCACGCAGGACACGACCGCGGCGGCCCTCGTCGCCGCGTACGGGATCTCCACCTACGCCCGGCGCGGCGAGGACAACGACACCTACTACGCGCACCTGCGCACCGTCGCGGACACCCACCCGCAGATCACGATGGACGATGGCTGCGACCTCGTCACGCTGCTCCACAAGGAGCGCCGGGACCAGCTGCCGGAGATCCTGGCCGGGACCGAGGAGACCACGACCGGCGTGATCCGGCTCCGCGCGATGGCCGCCGACGGGGCGCTGACGTTCCCGGTCGTGGCGGTCAACGAGGCCGAGACCAAGCACCTGTTCGACAACCGCTACGGGACGGGCCAGTCCACCATCGACGGGATCCTGCGCGCGACCAACATCCTCATCGCCGGGCGCAACGTGGTCGTCGCCGGGTACGGCTGGGTGGGCAAGGGCATCGCGTCCCGCATGGCCGGCCACGGTGCCCATGTCGCGGTCGTGGAGGTCAACCCGGTCCGCGCCATCGAGGCGCTGATGGACGGGTTCCAGGTGATGACCGTCGGCGCAGGCGGCCGGGCTGGGGCGACCTGTTCGTCACCGCGACGGGCAACGTCAACGTCTTCCGGCGCGAGCACTTCGCGTCCATGAAGGACGGCGCGATCATGGCCAACTCCGGCCACTTCGACGCCGAGCTCGACCTGCCGGCCCTGCGCGAGATGGCCGAGGGTCACGTCCGCGAGGTCCGCCCCAACGTCCAGGAGTTCGACCTGGGTGGCAAGCGGATCAACCTCATCGCGGAGGGCCGCCTCGTCAACCTGGGTGCGGCCGAGGGCCATCCGGCGGCGGTCATGGACATGAGCTTCGCCAACCAGGCGCTGGCGGCGGAGTACGTGGCGCAGCACCACGCGGAGCTCGAGGCGAAGGTCTACGTCGTGCCGGAGGCGATCGACGCCGAGGTCGCGCGCCTCAAGCTGGCGGCCCTGGGGATCACCCTGGACGCGATGACGCCCGAGCAGCTGGAGTACGTCTCCTCCTGGCAGCACGGGACCTAGGCCATGAGCGGCGGGGAGCGGCGCGGGATCGAGGGCGCGGCCGGGCCGCTGGTCGCGCCGTACGGCAGCTGGGGCTCGCCCATCGAGGTGGAGCTGGTCGCCGGTACCGCGGTCGGCCTCTCCGAGCCGTGGCTCGATGGCGATGACGCCTACTGGCTGGAGACCCGGTCGTCCGAGGGCGGGAGGAAGACGCTGCTCCGCCACGGGCTGGACGGGCGGACGACCGAGCTGACGCCGTTCCCCTTCAGGGTCGGCAACCGCGTCCACGAGTACGGCGGCGGCTCGTACGCCGTGGACGGCGGACGCGTTGTGGCGTCGTCACAGGCCGACGGCCGCCTCTACCGGCTGGACCTCGATGTGTTCGCCGATCCCGTGGCGATCACCCCGGAGGGCCCGTGGCGTTACGCGGACCTCTGGTTCGACCCCCGATACCCGCGTCTGTATGCCGTCCGTGAGACCCACGACGTCGACCGCCCGAACGACCCGGCCCTGGTGGCCAACGAGGTCGTGGCCCTGTCCTTGGACGGCTCTGACGGCCCGGGCCGGGTCCTCGTGAGCGGGCCGGACTTCGTCGCGGGGGCTCGCCCATCGCCGGATGGACGGACGCTCGCCTGGCTGGAGTGGGACCTGCCGGACATGCCGTGGGACTCGGTGCGGCTCCGGGCGGCGGAGGTCCGCGACGACGGCTCGCTCGGCGATGCCCGCACCGTGGCCGGCGGCCCGGGCATCAGCGTGACCCAGGCGGCGTGGAGCCCGACGGGTGTCCTGCACGCCGTCTCGGACGAGACGGGCTGGTGGAACCTGTACGCGTTCGACGGGCCGGACGGGATCGCCGGCGCGGCGCGGAACCTCGCGCCGATGGACGCCGAGCTCGGCGATCCCGCCTGGGTGTTCGGGCGGTCGTCGTACGCGTTCGGGCCGGACGGCTCGATCCTCGCCGTCGCGCGCCGCGACGGCGCCGACCACCTCCTGCGCATCGATGCCGACGGGTCCGTCACGCCGCTCGAGACCTCGTTCACCGAGCTCGAGGGGTTGCGGGTGGCCGGCGACACGGCGATGGCAGTCGTGGCCGGTCCCCACGACGGGGGTGATCGTCCTGCGCATGGACGCGGCGACGGCCGAGCCTGCCGGGGTCCTGGCGCGCTCGTTGACCGTCCCGCTCGACCCATCGGTGCTGCCGGAGGCCGAGCCGATCACCTTCCCCACGGGTGATGGGGCCGTGGCGCGCGCCCTCTACTTCGCCCCGTCCAACGCCGCGTACCGCGCCCCCGACGGCGAGCTGCCGCCGCTGCTGGTGCTGTCGCACGGCGGGCCCACCAGCGCGGCGTCCTCGGCGCTGTCGCTCGATCGTGCGTTCTTCACGTCCCGCGGGATCGCCGTCGTGGACGTGGACTACCGGGGCTCGTCGGGCTACGGGCGGCCGTACCGCGACGCGCTCAAGGGGCAGTGGGGGATCGCGGACGTGGAGGACTGCGTCGCGGCGGCCCGGTTCCTGGTGGAGCGCGGCTCGGTCGACCCCGCCCGGCTGGCGATCCGCGGCGGCAGCGCCGGTGGCTATACGACGCTCGCCGCGCTCACGTTCCGCCCGGAGGTCTTCGCGGCCGGCATCAGCCGCTTCGGGATCGCGGACCTCGAGCTGATCCACGTCGACGGCCACAAGTTCGAGTCGCGCTACGACGAGGGCCTGGTGGCCCCGTGGACCGACGAGGGTCGCAAGGTGTTCCGCGAGCGCTCCCCGATCCACTTCCTGGACCGCGTCCGGGCCCCGGTGCTGATCTTCCAGGGCCTGGACGACCGGGTCGTGCCGCCGTCCCAGCTGGACGCGATGGTGGAGGCGTTCACCGCCCGCGGCCTGCCGCACGTGGCGATGACCTTCGAGGGCGAGGGCCACGGCTTCCAGAAGGCCGAGACGAAGCGCGCCACGTACCGCGCCGAGCTCGGGTTCCTGGGACGGGTGTTCGGGTTCACGCCGGCCGACGGGATCGAGCCGCTGGACGTCCCTGGGCTGGGCTGACGCCGACGCCCGGCTGACCGGACGCAGGAGCCCACCGCGGCCCGGTGAGCGCTGCGCGGCCCGGTGATACGCTCGGCGGGTTCCGCGCCCGCATCGCCCAGACCGGAGTCGCCATGAGCATCCTCGACGCGTCGCAGTACCTGTTCACGTCCGAGTCGGTCACCGAAGGCCACCCCGACAAGATGTGCGACCAGATCTCGGATGCCATCCTCGACAGCATCCTGGACAAGGACCCGGAGGCCCGCGTCGCCTGCGAGACCGCCACGACCACCGGCCTGGTCCTCGTGTTCGGCGAGATCACGACGTCCACGTACGTCGAGTTCCAGAACGTCGTCCGCGACACCGTGTGCGACATCGGCTACACGAAGGCCGAGTACGGGTTCGACTACGAGACGTGCGGCACGATCGTCAGCGTGAAGGAGCAGAGCCGGGACATCGCCCAGGGGCGTGGACCGGGCCGAGGAGCTCGGCGCGGGCGACCAGGGGATGATGTTCGGCTTCGCCTGCCGCGAGACCCCGGAGCTCATGCCCCTCCCGATCGCCCTCGCCCACCGCATGGCCCGCCGCCTGGCCGAGGTCCGCAAGGACGGCACGCTCCCGTACCTGCGCCCGGACGGCAAGACGCAGGTCACCGTGGAGTACGAGCGCGGCGTGCCGAAGAAGGTGCGCACGGTGGTCGTCTCCTCGCAGCAGGACGAGGGGACGGAGAAGCGCATCCGCGACGACATCATCGGGACCGTGATCCTGCCCGTGATCCCGGAGGCACTGCGCCCCGTGGATCCGGTCATGCACGTCAACCCCACCGGGCGGTTCGTGACGGGCGGCCCCATGGGCGACGCCGGCCTGACCGGCCGCAAGATCATCGTCGACACCTACGGCGGGATGGCCCGCCATGGCGGTGGCGCCTTCTCCGGCAAGGATCCGACGAAGGTGGACCGCTCCGCCGCATACGCGGCGCGCTGGGTGGCCAAGAACGTCGTGGCGGCGGGCCTGGCGGACCGCTTCGAGCTCGAGATCGCCTACGGGATCGGGATCGCCGATCCGCTGTCGCTGTCCGTGGACTCGTTCGGGACGGGCAAGGTGGACGATGCACGCATCCTGGAGCTGGTGAAGCACCACTTCGACCTGCGCCCCGCGGCGATCATCCGGGCGCTGAACCTGCTGCGACCCATCTACCGGCAGACGGCCGCCTACGGCCACTTCGGACGCGACGACCTCGACCTGCCGTGGGAGCGCACCGACCGGGCCGCCGCCCTCGCCGCCGACGCGGGCCTGCCGGAGCCGGCGCTGGGCTGACCGCGGACGACGGAGTCATCGATGTACGTCGTGATCATGGCCGGTGGCGGGGGGACACGGCTCCGACCGCTCAGCACGGCGGCCCGACCCAAGCCGTTCCTGCCGCTTCTCCCCACCGGCGAGACCCTGCTCGAGCGGACGGTCGCGCGCCTGCGCGGGCCGGAGTTAGGGCTGTCGGACGCCGACATCTGCGTGGTGGCATCGGCTGCCTACGCGCTCGCTCGTCCGCCGCCAGGTCCCGGGGGTCGGGGTCATCGTGGAGCCGGAGGGCCGCAACACGGCCGCCGCGATCGCCCTCGCGACCTTCGCCATCGAGCGCGATGACGACGACGTCATGGTCGTCCTGCCGGCCGATCACCGGATCGACCCGGATCGGGAGGGCCAGTTCCGATCCGTGCTGCGCGTGGCCGGGGAGAGCCTGGCCACGGGGGCCTTCGGCGTGGAGTCGCCGCTCGTCACGCTGGGCGTCCGGCCCACGCACCCGTCCACGCAGTACGGCTACCTGGTGCCGCGCGTGGAGGCCGGCGAGGACGTGGCGGGCCTTCGCGCCTTCCCGCTGGCCGCATTCCGCGAGAAGCCGAGCCCGACGGACGCGGAGACGCTGGTGGCCTCGCCCGGCGTTGCCTGGAACGCGGGCATGTTCCTGTGGCGTCGGCGGGCGATCCGCGCGGCCCTGGAGCTCCATGCGCCGGAGATCGCGGCAGGCGTGGCGGATGGCCTCGCCTCGGGCGACCTCGCGGCGGTCTACCCGCACCTGCCCTCGCGTTCGATCGACTACGCCGTGATGGAGCCGGCGGGTGCAGCCGGCGAGGTCGTCATGGCCGGGCTGGACGTCGGCTGGAGCGACATCGGAACGTGGCCCGCGCTGCTCGAGGTCCTGGGCGCCCCAGGCGTGGATGGTGGTGTTGTCGAGGCGGGTGAGGCGGTCGATGCGACCGCAGAGGACCTGCTCGTCGAACGGGGTCGCGACGGGCTGGTCGTCCACGAGGGGATGGGTAAGATGATCCCTCTCGACCCCATCGCCCACCTGCGCGGAGCCCGCGGCGCACGACCGCTCGTGCAGGACCTCCTCGACCGGTGTGCAGCAGCGGAGACCCGTACGTGACCAATCCGGAGGCGCCCACTCCCACCAGCATCGTGTTCGGCACCGACGGCTGGCGGGCCCGGGTCGCGGACGAGTACACGTTCGAGAACGTGCGCCGCTGTGCCGACGGGGTTGCCCGCTACGTCGTGGGCATGGGTGCGCAGGCGAAGGGCGTCGTCCTTGCCTACGACCGGCGGTTCGCCTCGGAGCACTTCGCCGCCGCGGCGGCCGAGGTCCTGCTCGCGCACGACATCCCGGTGGCGATCAGCAGGACCGCCGTCCCGACCCAGATGAGCTCCTACGAGGTGGTCCAGCGCGGTGCCGCGGCCGGCGTCGTCATCACCGCCTCGCACAACCCCTGGACGGACAACGGGTTCAAGATCAAGGCGCCGTCGGGCGCCGCGGCCGGAGCCGACATCCTCTCCGTCGTCGAGGCGGGCATCGCCGCCAATGGCGGCACGGTCATCGAGCGGCGGCCGTTCGCGGATGCCGAGGCCGCCGGGCTCGTCGAGTGGTTCGACCCGTTCGACGGGTACGAGCGGTTCGTGCGCGGCACCCTCGACCTCGACGAGCTCCGGGCGGCGGATGCCTCCATCCTGGTCGAGCCGCTCTACGGCTCGGGCTCGGGCTGGATCCCGAGGCTTCTGGCCGGCGGACGGATCCGCGTCACCGAGATCCACAACGAGCGCAACCCGTTCTTCGGGGGCGTGAACCCGGAGCCGATCCGGCCGCACGTGGACGAGGCGCTCGCGAGGATCGCGGCCGGTGGCTACGACCTGGGCCTGCTGCTCGACGGCGACGCGGACCGGGCCGGCGCGGCGGACGAGCGGGGCGCGTTCCTCCACCAGCTGGAGGTCACGGGGCTGCTGATGTACTACCTGGCCGAGCACCGGGGCCTGCGCGAGCCGGTCGTCGTCTCGGTCAACAACACCTCCACCGCTGCGCACCTCGGGCAGCACTACGGCATCGAGACCCACGAGGTCCCCGTCGGCTTCAAGTTCATCGGCCCACGGATGATCGAGACCGGCGCGATGATGGGCGCCGAGGAGTCCGGCGGATACGGGTTCGGGATGCACCTGCCGGAGCGTGACGGGATCTACGCGGACCTGCTGCTCCTCGACCTGTTCCTCAAGGAGCGGGCGCGCGGCAACTGGCCGGTCTCCCGCGCGGTGGAGCTGTTCCACGAGCTGGCCGGGCCGTCGTTCTATCGCCGCATCGACGTCCACTTCGACCGCCCGACGTACGAGGCCGTCAAGGCGCGGGTGCTGGGCGAGCTCCGGGACCAGCCACCCGCCGACCTCGCGGGCGAGGCCATCGTCCGGACGCAGGTCCTGACGACCAACGACGGCTTCAAGTGGTTCCTCGCCGACGGGTCATGGCTCCTGGTCCGCGCGAGCGGCACCGAGCCGCTGGTCCGGGTCTACACGGAGGCCAGTTCGCCAGGTCTGCGGGACGAGCTGGTGCTCACCGGCGAGCGGGTGGTTCGCGGCGGCTGAGATTCCGCGATACGGGACGATTTGCGGGGCTGACCGGCGGGACTCGGGGGTGTAGGCTTCAGGGGCAGCGACCGCCATCACCGGCCAGCGGTTCCGGCCGGACGGCGGCCCTCGTGGACGCCCGCGACGGGCGACTGGAGGTAGATCGGCGATGCACTCCTCTCTCATCGGCAAGGTCGAGAAGGCGAATCGCTACGCTCGTGAGCTGGACCGCATCTCGCTCGAGCGCGTCGCCCTGACGTTCCGCGGTGACAACGACACCCATCACGTCAGCCTCGATGCCGGCCAGTGGCATTGCACCTGCCACTACTTCGAGAGCTGGGGTTCCTGTGTCCACCTGCTCGCGCTGCAGAAGATCTTCGGCGTGATGCTGTCCGAGGAGGCGCAGGTCTCGATCTTCAACGCCACGGCGGTGGGCGCCCTGGCCTGAGGACCGCCCCGACGGGGTTCCTGCACGGTTCATCGAGATGCCGCCGGCCGCCGGCGGCATCGCCGATTCCGGACCTCACGGGGCGGTCTCGAGGCGCCAGTAGTAGGCGCCCTGGTTCCCACCGGCAAACCGGGCGTCCACCTGCAGGCTCCAGGTCCCCGGCCGGTCGGGGCCCTGCAGCACGATCGCCCCCGGACCGCCCTCGCCGAAGCCGGCGACATCACCGGCCTGGCCGTCCACGATGGGTGCCCAGCGTGCGGTCCAGCTGTCGACGCGGAGCGACGGAGCGAACGTGACCAGGTACGGCCCCGGGTCGTGGACTGCCTGGGCTGCGGGCGGCACCAGCCATGGCGCGTCGGAGCCCGTGCCCTGCCACAGGAAGCTGCCCAGCTGGCCTGCGACCGCGTCCGCGCCGACCGGCGTCAGCGCCGCGGCAGGGGGTCCGGCGATCTCCGCCGGTGCCGGCGTGGTGGTTGCCGGCGGGGCCGGGGAGACGGCTGGCACGGGCGTGATCGCCGGCAGGGGAGTGATGCCCGCAGCCGTGGTCATCGGGCTCGCCGGCGCGACGGTGGGCGGGGAGGTGGCGGGGAGGCCGCCGGCCGTGCAGCCCGCCGTCAGGATCGCCGCGATCAATCCGAGGCAGGGGACGGCTCCACGTCGACGAAGTCACGCGGGGCACCGGGACGGACTGCGGGGACACGGGACGGCCTCCTTCTGCTACGCGGGGTTCACCCGGCCGGAGCCGGGACGGACTGGGGACACAGGCCGGTGGTGCAGGCCGCGGTGACGGTCACGGTGATCGCCGCCGAGGATGAGCTCCGGATGCCTTCCGAGGACGGCTTCCGGAACACCGCCCGGAGGTCCGACGTCGAGCGCATCACGAGCCCCACCGTGTACGTGCCCGCGGTGGCGGCCGGGTTCATCGTGAGGACGTCGACCCAGGTCGATCCCGTCCGCTGCTGCAGGACGACCGTCCGCCCGCTGATGGCGTTGTTCGACAGCCTCCCGGTGCCGGCGCTGCCCAGCGTCGCCGTGAACGTCACCACCGACCCGGCCACGACCGAGGTCCGCGTCGCCGTCATCGTGAGCCGCGTCGGGACGTCGAGGCAGGTGCTGTACAGCGTGCTGCTGGTCGCGACGTCGTAGACCTGCTGGAGCGTTGCGACGTCGCAGCGTCCGAAGACATGGGCGTTGTAGAACGCCCTGCGGCTTGGCCCGGGAGTATGTCTGCACCACGGCGTCGCCGTAGTCGCTGTCGTCGGGCAGGTTGACGTGATGGTCCAGCCCCAGGACGTGGCCCAGCTCGTCGAGGGTGATGTTCTCGGCGTCGTAGCAGCCGTCGGGACGGTCCGTCGCCTCGCACCAGCGCAGCGTTCCCCAGTCGAACCGGTGGCCGTTCTCCCGGAGATACACCGCGAACCAGTCCGGGGCGTCCCGCCGGAAGCAGGCCAGGCCGTTCACGCCGCACGGGACGTCGACGCCGTACGAGATCGAGTTCGAGCCACCAGCGTCGTAGTCGGAACGTCGGCGCCTTGCTCTTGCGCGATGGCGTTGGCGTCGTTGGCGGCGGCGTTGATCGCGGTCTTGATCGCGGTCGTGGGCACGGCGCCGGAGCCCCAGCGGTACGCCAGCACCTGGTTCTGGTTGAAGGGACTGCCCATGAACGGGTCAGGGGTCGCCGCGAGGGCCGGCATGACGCCGGCAGCGGTGGTGACGAGCGCCAGGACGAGCGCGGTGATCGCCGGGAGCCTGCCGGTCATCGTGATGCCTCCGCCAGCTCCGCGGACGAGCCGCTGATCGGATCGAACGAATGGATCGTCGTCGCGGCCGGGCGCCCTCGTGGCGCCAGGGCGACGCGTCCCGGCGGCGCCTCGGCCCCGGCCGTCGCGGTGGAGCCGGCACGCAGCGGGACGCCTCCGGCCTCCCTGGCGGTGACCCGCCTGCCCGTCGCGACCTCGAGGACCGCGACGCGATCGCCGGCAGCCTCGAAGACGAGATCCGTGCCCGCCGGACCGCCGAGCACGGCCGCGCCGGCATCCTCCGACAGCGTGGTCCGCCGGCCGGTGGCGAGGTCGATGGCCTCGACCGGGCAGGGGAGTCCCGGACAGGCCGCGCGGACGACCACGCTCCCGCCCGTCACGCCCAGGCCCGGACCGGTGCCACGGAACTGGTCGACCACCCCGGCCGAGGGATCGAGCACCCGGATACGGCATGCCTCCATCGCGCACGACGACACGACGAGCCGCCCGTCCGCCGCGATCACCACGTCCGTGGCGAACGTCGGCCCCAGCTCCGGATCCGGCTCCAGCCCGTCGAGCAGGAGCATTGCCGGCCCGCCGATCGTCCGTCGCCAGATCCCGAGGTCCGCCCGGGTGAGCCGGTCCACGCGGTGCTCGACGATCGAGCGCCCGTCCGGATCCAGGATCGCGCTCCGGATCACGGCCGGCTCATCGGCCACCGCCGTCGCGCAGCCTCTCGCCGGGTCCAGCAGGCGCAGCCTCGAGACCGTCCCGTCGTCCTCGCCCGCCAGCACGAGACCGCCCGCCGGCCCCGACGCGAACGACTCGGGCGCCAGTTCCAGGTGCCGTGACGGCCGCCCGGCGACACCCGTCGTGAGCCGTTGCGCCGCCAGCGTCCCCGAGCGATCCAGCACCGGGTCGAGTCGATACCATGCGCCCGCCCCCGGGGGTCCACCCGTGTCCGTCACGGGACACGGGGGAGGGTCCCATGCCGGTTCCGCGCCCGCACCGGCCACCGGCCGGCCCGAGCCGAGCGACACCGGCCGCGATCACGACCGCGAGGGGAGCGAGCCTCAGCCATCGCAGCGACTCCATGAGCAGGTACCTCCTCCGGCGGGAATCATCGGGTGGCGGGAGGAGGGCGAGGTGGCCATGGTGAGCGTGACCAATTACCTGCCGCTTACAGGGGACAGGGTGGTACGCTGCGGCGGTCAACGGGACCCTCGGGTCCCCGCAGAACCGACGCGGTTTGGTCGCGAAGCCGGTGCGATTCCGGCACAGTCCCGCTACGGTGATCGCCCCTTTGGGCGGAAGTCCGGTCGCCGACCTGCCGTCGCCGCTCGAGCCTTCGAGAGAAAGGTCAGGCGATCCGTGCGATCCACCGCCTGACCCCTGCTTCGAACCCCGAAGCGAGGGGTCTCCTGTTTTTCCAGCCCGAGTCGGAGTTCCCGTGGACGCACGCCCTTCCCGCCCCTTCCTCGCCCTGGCCGCTGTCCTGCTGGCCGTCGCGCTCGCAGCCTGCTCGGCTGCCCCAGCCGCCACCTCCAGCCCTGCGCCGGCAACCCCGGCCCCGACGGCAGCCCCCGCCACCGTCGCCCCGACCGTCGCCGCCACGACGGCGCCGACCGAGGCCCCCCTGTTCCCGGTCGAGCTGGCCGATGACGAGGATGGCTCCGCCACCATCCCGGCCGAACCCAGGAAGATCGTGTCCCTGACCCCGGCCGCGACCGAGACCCTGTTCGAGCTCGGCGTGGGTGACCGCATCGTCGGCAAGGTGGAGGACTTCACGCCGTACCCGGAGGCCGCCGCCGCTGTCCCCGACGTCGCCAAGTTCGGCTCGGTCGACGTCGAGAAGATCGTCGCGCTGGGCGCGGACCTCGTGATCGCCGGCGGCAACAACTTCAACCCGCCCGAGGCCATCAAGCAGCTGCGTGACCTGGGCGTGCCGGTCCTGGTCGTCTTCGCGCCCGACGTCGCCGGCGCCCGGAAGGACATCGAGCTGATCGGCCGCGCGGTGGGCCGGCCCGATGAGGCGGCCGCGATCAACGCGTCGATCCAGCAGGCGTTCGACGACGTGGCCGCGGCGACCGCGGGCCAGACCCCCGTCCGCACCTTCTACGAGCTCGATGCGTCGTCGGGCTACTTCGGCCCGGCGCCGGACTACTTCGGCACCGAGATGATCAAGGTCGCGGGCGGCGATCCGCTGACGAGCGGCACGGACGGCGTCTACCAGATCGGGGCGGAGCAGATCCTGGCCTTCGACCCGGAGGTCGTCCTGCTCGGCGATGCGGCCTACGGCGTCACCCCGGAGCAAGTGGCTGCACGCCCCGGCTGGGACACGCTGACCGCGGTCAAGAACGGCGCCGTCCGGCCCATCGATGACGTCGTCGTGACCCGCCCCGGCCCGCGCCTCGCCGAGGGCATCCGGGCGCTCGCCGTGGCGATCAACCCCGACCTCGTCCTCCCCTCCCCGGCGCCCTAGCGGCCGCCACGATGACGACCACCCCTGTCCCCGGCGGGCGCCCGACACCGGGCGGTCCTCGCCGCCCCGACGCGTCTCGGGCGTGCGGGGTGGCTCGCGGTGGCGGGGGTCGTCTCCCTGTTCGTGGTGCTCGTGGCCGGGATCGTGATGGGATCGGTGGACCTCGCGCCGTCTACCACGGTCGCCATCCTCGCCAGGCGGTTCCTCGGCCTGGACCTCGGCCTCACCTGGGCAGCCACCGCCGAGGCGATCGTGATGGACCTGCGGCTGCCGCGCGTGCTGACGGCGATGGTCGTCGGAACCGGGCTCGCCGTGGCCGGGGCGACGTTCCAGGCCCTGCTGCGCAACCCGCTCGCGGATCCCTACGTGCTGGGCACTGCGTCCGGGGCCGCCCTGGGGGCCGCGATCGCCGTCCTGATCCCCGTCCGGACGCTGTTCCTCCAGTTCGGCCTCGTCAACACGCTGGCCTTCGCCGGGGCGCTCCTGTCTGTCACCGTCGTCTACAAGCTCTCGCGAAAGAGCTCGCTGTCACCGCTGACGTCGCTGCTGCTCACCGGCTACGCGGTGGGATCCCTGCTGTCGGCGGGGCTCGCGATGGCGATGTACCTCTCGGGCACGGGCCTGCGCCAGATCTTCAGCTTCCTCCTGGGCGGCTTCGACGGGACCTCCTGGGCCAGGCTGGCGGTGGCGGCGCCGCTGATCATCGGGGGGTCCATGCTGATCCTGTTGCGCGCCCGCGCCCTCAACGGCTTCCTCCTGGGCGAGGAGGCGGCCGCGCACCTGGGCGTGGATGTCAAGCGCGAGCGGGTGATCCTGATCTCGCTCGCCTCGCTGGTCACGGCCGCCGGTGTCGCGATCGCCGGGCTGATCGGGTTCGTGGGGCTCGTGGTGCCGCACTTCGTGCGCATGCTCGTTGGCCCCAACGCCCGCCTGGTCCTGCCGATCTCGGCGCTGTTCGGCGCCAGCCTGCTGGCCGCGGCCGACGTGGTCGCGCGGATGCTCGGCGGGGTACCCGTGGGCGTGGTCACGGCGATCATCGGGGCGCCGTTCTTCCTCGTGCTGCTACGACGCGCCCGCACGGGGTACGAGCTGTGAGGGCACCCGCGCTGTTCGCCGACGGCGTGACGGTGGAGGCGCGCGAACGGGCGATCCTGCGCGACGTGTCGTTCAGCCTCGAGCACGGCGAGCGGGTGGCCCTCATCGGCCCTAACGGGGCGGGCAAGTCGACCCTGCTGCGCGTTCTGGCCGGGATCCTGCAGCCGGCCGCCGGACGCGTCCTGCTCGACGACGTGCCGATCGCCTCGCTCGACCGCTCGCTGGTCGCGAAGCGGCTCGCGGTCGTCCCACAGCAGACTGCGCTGCCGTTCTCGATGCGGGTCGAGGAGGTCGTTGCGCTGGGCCGCCTTCCCCACGAGGCCGCCCTGCGCGGAGCCCGGCCCTCGGACCGGGCCGCCGTGGCGGCCGCGATCGACCGGGTGGGCCTCGGCCACCTGATGGGTCGCGACGCGCGCGAGCTGTCGCTTGGCGAGCGCCAGCTGGTGCTCCTCGCCCTGGCCGTCGCCCAGGCGGCACCGGTCCTGCTCCTCGACGAGCCGACCGTCCACCTCGACCTGCGCCACCAGGTGGAGGCGATGGAGCTCCTCCGCGACCTCAACGAGCGTGACGGCACGGCGCTCGTCGCCGTCCTCCACGACCTGGGCCTGGCCGCGCACTTCTTCCCGAGGCTCGTGATCATCGAGCACGGCCGGGTCATCGCCGATGGCCCTCCGGCCGAGGTCCTGACCGACGACCGGATCCGCGAGACGTTCGGCGTGGAGCCGGCGCTGGTGCGCCTGGCAGCGGGCGTCAACGGAGGCTGAGCAGGGGCCGATCGAGCGGGTCCGGTACCCTGTCGCCGTGCCCCTCCTTCGTGTCGCGCTGCTCGCGCTGATCGTCGCTCTGGCCGCGGCGTGCGGCGGCAGCTCGCCGTCGTCGCGGGCGACCGCGCGCCAGCGTTCGGCGGCGACCACCACCGGGCGCCCGGGGAGTCGCTGGAGCCCACGACGGCGAGACCACGGCCGAGCCCCTACCCAGCGACGAGCCGGTCGAGACCGAGGAGCCCACGCCGACCGAGGAGCCTACGGCAACCGAGCGAGGAGCCGGCCGAGAGCGACGCAGCCTCCGGTGAGCCCGGCGCGGCGGCCACCTGCACCGGCAGCGACGACAACCGGGCGTTCTTCGAGGGCATCGCCCGCGCGGCGGACTGGCCGGTCCTGTGCGGCGTCCTGCCCGCCGGCTGGTTCGTCTCCCAGGGCTCGTACCGCCTGGCGAACGGCGGCAAGCTGCTGATCAGCTACAAGGGTCCGGGCGGGGCCACCATCGCGCTCTCGCAGGGGGCCTTCTGCAGCGACGATGACGGCTGCGTGCCGGATGGGTCGGAGCTGGGCGGCACCGCCCTCGGGCCGCTGGAGGCCACGCTCTACCAGACCGCCGATGGGTTCGGGATCATCGCCGCCCCCGCGGAGAACCCGAGCTGGCTGATGACAACCGAGGGCCTGGACCGGGAATCCGCAGTCGCCCTGGCGGCCGCGCTCGCGGAGGTCGGCCGCTAGGCCCGGCCGGCGCGCCGTCGCCAGCGCGGCCCGGTGGGCAGGGCCCACAACCGCCAGAATGGCCGCATGCGGATCGACGACTTCGAGCTCGAGCGGTTCTTCGCGCGGTACGAGTTTGCCGTCCGCCACCTCCTGTGCGCCTCGGACGTCGAGGGCTGGCCGATGGCCGACCTGCTCGCGCTCGCGGACCCCGAGACCGCCGCCCTCTGGCGGGACCTGCGCCTCGGCTACACGGAGGCACCCGGTCACCCGCTCCTGCGAGCCGAGATCGCGACGCTGTACGACACGATCACCCCGGACCAGGTCCTGGTCTTCAGCGGCGCCGAGGAGGCGATCTTCGTCACCGCCAACGTCCTGCTGGGTCCCGGCGACCACGCGATCGTCGCCTGGCCGGCGTACCAGAGCCTGCACGAGGTGGCTCGCGCGACCGGCGCGGACGTGACGCTGCACGAGCTCCGGGAAGCGGACGGCTGGGCCATCGACGTGGACGCCCTCCGGTCCCAGGTCACGCCGCGCACGAGGCTCATCGTCCTCAACGTGCCCAACAACCCGACGGGCTACGTGCCGGATGCCGCGACCTACCGGAGCGTCGCCGAGATCGCCGCGGACTGTGGTGCCACGCTCCTGTGTGACGAGGTCTACCGCTTCCTGGAACACGACGGGCTCGACCGCCTCCCGGCTGGCGCGGATCTCGGTCCCGGAGGCGTGAGCGTGGGCGTGATGAGCAAGTCGTTCGCGCTGGCCGGCCTGCGCATCGGCTGGCTGGCCACGCACGACGGCTCGCTCCTCGATCGCGCAGCGAGGTTCAAGGACTACACGACGATCTGCGCCTCGGCGCCGGCCGAGATCCTCTCGCTGATCGCCCTGCGGGCACGCGAACCGGTCCTCGCGCGCTCCCGCACGATCGTCGAGGGGAACCTCGCCCTGCTCGACGCCTTCTTCGAGCGGCGCGCCGGCGAGGTCTCCTGGGTGCGTCCCAGGGGCGGACCGGTCGGCTTCCCGAGGATCACCGCCGCCCTTCCGGTGGACCGCCTCGCCCAGGGTCTGCTGGACTCCGAGGGTGTCCTGATCGCGCCCGCCGCGATCTTCGGACACCACGGCAACAACTTCCGCCTCGGGTTCGGGCGGACGGACCTCCCGGTCGCCCTCGCGGGTCTCGAGGCGTTCCTGGACCGCACGCTGGGTCGCCGGGTCCTGAGCGTGCCGACCGGCGGCTGGACCACGGACACGCCGACCGGCGCCTGTACCACGGACACGCCGCCCGGCGCCTGGACCACGGACACGCCGACCGGCCCCCGACCCGGCGACGACCGGCCCATGGGAGCGGCCCCTCCGGCCCTCCGGTCGGACCGACTGCTAGGGCATCCTCCGGGTGCGCCCATCGCACGGAGTCCTGACATGCCTTCTCGCGCGCCCAGTCGCGCCGTATCGCCGCCTCGTGCTCGCCGCCGTGGCGGCGCTCCTGCTTGCCCCGGTCCTTGCCGGGTGCGGCACCCTGCCCTCGGGCGAGTCCGAGGAGGCGGGTGTCGTGGGCGAGGGCGACGTCCAGACCGAGATCCGCGACCTGCCGCCCTTCACGCGCGTGAGCGTGGCCGCGGGCATGAAGATCATCGTGGGCGAGAAGGCCGAGCAGCAGGTCAAGGTGGCTGCCCAGCCCAACATCCTCCCGCTGATCAAGACCGAGGTCGTCGATGGCCAGCTCATCGTGACGCTGGAGGCCGAGGACGGCGTCACCACCACCAAGCCGATGTCGCTCACCGTCGAGATCCCGGTGCTCGAGTCGCTCGCGCTCTCCGCGGGTTCCGTCGGGTACCTGGAGCACACGGGCGACAAGCTGAACGTCGACGTCTCGGGCGGGGCCGAGCTCACGGGTATCGGCACCACGCCCGATCTCCGGCTGACCGCCACGACCGGTTCGCACGCCAAGCTGGGCGAGCTCGTCGCCCAGGTCGCGGAGATCTCGGTCAACGACGGGGCCACGGCGGAGCTCAACGTCGTGAGCTCGCTGACCGGAGTGGCCGACGGCGGCTCCACGGTCATCCTCGCGAGCAAGCCCGCGACGGTCGACGTCACGACGTCGTCCGGGGCGACCGTCCAGGGCGGCTGACCGCCGGCCGCACGCGGCCTCGGATCGTCAGGGAACCTTCGGTACCTCGGGCCGGCGAGCCTGCGCGTCCACGAAGCGGCCGATCGTCCTCGTCGTGGAGGCGGGGGTGGCCTCCCGGGTGCGGGTGCGCGCCGTCGTCGGTCATGCCCGCTTGCGCGGGAGGTCGAGGAACGGCAGCTCCACGACGCGGGCGGTGACGCGGCCCCGGCGGCCCTCGACCGACCACTCCACCTGGAGCTTGGTGCCCACCCGCTCGTAGCGTGCCGGCACGAACGCCAGGGCGAGCGCCTGCTTGAGGATCGGGCTCCAGCCGTGGGACGTCGCCTTGCCCACCTGGCGCCCGTCGGCGAAGACCGGGACCGGCGTTCGGTCCACGTAGGGACTGATGGCGGGCGGCAGTCCCTGGGCGTCGAACAGCCCCTCGATGTCGTACCAGTCCAGCAGGAGGCCGACCAGGCGCCGGGCCGGACCGCCTGCGGCGACCTCGGCCTGGAGGGCACGGCGGCCGACATAGTCGCCCTTCTCGAAGCTGACGAGCTTGCCCAGGCCGATCTCGAACGGGCTGTAGTTCTGGTCCGGGTTCATCGCGTGGCGGGCGGAGGTGTAGTCCACCTCGAGCATGACCATCCCGGCCTCGAGGCGGACGACGTCGAGGGCCTGGATCCCCGCGGGCCGGATCGCGTAGGCCTTGCCGGCCGCGAACAGCGCATCCCAGACGTCCGTCGCGGCGTCAGCCGGGATCCACAGCTCGTAGCCCAGGTCGCCCGTGTAGCCGGTGCGGCTGACGTCGATCGGCACCCCGCCGACCTGGCTCGCACGGCGGCGGAAGTACCCGAGGTCGGCGAAGCTCTCGCCGGTGGCTGCCTCGAGGACGGCGCGGCTGTACGGTCCCTGGAGGGCGAGCGCCGCGGTCGACTCGGTCACGTCCTCGATCTCCACGTCGAGGCCGGCGGCGTTCTGGGTGAGCCAGCGGTACTGCGGGTCGGCCGCGGTCCAGCGGAGCTCCTCCTCGCTCACGCGGTGCACGGTGCCGTCGTCGATCACCTTGCCGTGCTCGTCGCACCAGGGCGTGTAGTAGACCTGCCCCACCTTCATCCGCGTCGCGTCGCGGGTGATGACGCGGTCGGCCAGGCGGAGCGCGTCGGGTCCGGTGAGGCGGTACTTGTACAGCGGGCTGACGTCGATGACGGCGGCGGCTTCCCGGATCGCGTTGTACTCGATGTCGTGGAAGTCGGCGTACACGGAGGAGGCGAAGTAGCCCGCCCACTCCCGCCACTGCATCTTCCGGTTGAGGGGTGCAGTGCGGGGATGGAACGCGGTACCGACGCTCACGGGGCTCCTCCTGATGATGACGGCCTGAGTATGCATGAGATGTATGCAGGCTGGATGGCGCGCCGTGGCGAGTCCCGGTGCCGTCCCGGGCCAGGGTCGCCTCAGCGCCGGGTGAGCAGCGCCCGGCAGCCAGTGGTGGCGATCACGCCGCCGGCGAATGTGAGCAGGAGCCCGGCGGCTGTCGTCGTCCCCTCGCTCCGACCGGTCGTGAGGGCTGCGCTGACGCCAAGCGCCGCGATCCCCAGGACGGCCGCCAGGGCTGCCCACGCGGCCAGGCGCGCTGCGGGGTGATCCGGCCGCTGCAGGATGAAGATCCCGATGGCGACGGCGGTCAGCGAGAGCACGAGTGCACCGATCCCGGCCATCGACGCCACGCCCGCGACGGTCGTTCCGTCCGCCAGGTCGAACCAGGGGAGCAGCGTTCCGACCGCCGCCACCGCCCCGCCGGCGATCAGCGTTCCGGTTCCGGCCCGCAGGCGGCGGCCGATGGTGTCGGTCGAACTGATCTCGAGGGTGGTGGCGGGCCCTGCGGTCGATGCCTTCGCGGCGCGGGGCGCCTGCTTGTCGCTCATGGGATTGGACCGTACGCGACGGACCCCGGGTGCGCAAGCCGGGATGCGGCACGCGCCGCCCTGCTCGTTCCCACGCGTCAGGCGCGCTGGTCGAGGACGAGATCCGTGAGGGGCCGGCGCACCTTGGGCGCAGGCGAGTCTGCGGGATGTCCCAGCGGCGTGAACGCCCACGGGACGACGTCCCCGGGCAGGCCGAGGACCTCACGGGCCGCTGCGGGATCGAAGGCCGCGACCCAGCACGTCGCGAGCCCTTCCTCGGCTGCGGCCAGGATGAGATGCGTCATCGCGATCGTCGCGTCCACACCGGCGGCCGACCAGCCGTCAGCAGCGCGGACCCAGCCCTCGGCCGGGACGGCGCACACGGCGATGACGAGCGGCGCCTGGACGAACCAGCCGCGGTCGTAGACGCGGCGGAGCTCATCCTCCCGGCCCTCGGTCGCGAGCACGACCACGCGGAATGCCTGGCGGTTGGCCGCCGTTGGCGCGAGCCGTACCGCCTCGAGAATGCGTGCCAGGGCGTCGTCGTCGACCGGGGTCGGGTCGTAGGCCCGCGCGCTGTACCTCGCATTGACCAGTTCCTGGAAACCCATCGACGCCGCATCCTCCTGCGCCCCGAACCCGTGGCGGGGCCCACGACGGCACGGTAGCAGGCATCGGGCGCGCTCCGAGGAGCGCTCTGCCTCAGCTCGCTGCCTGCCCGTAGGCGAGGACCGGGATGCCCTGGCTCTCGAAGTCCCGCGGATTGCGCGTCACGACGGTCGCCTCGAGGGATCTTGCGACCCCGGCGATCACCGCGTCGGCGAGCGACCGTGGGCCAGTGGCACGGCGCGATCGACGCGATTCGCCGGCCCACCGGGCGGCATCCGGGTGCGTGGAGACGTACTCGAGCGCGCGGATCAGCGACCCGATGACGACGACTTCCTCCTCCGGTCCCTTCGACAGCGCCTCCGTGACGATGACGTCACACGTGAAGAGGTCATGAGGCCCGCCGAACAGCTGCTCCAGCAACTCGGCCACGCCCGCGCGATCGTGCGCGTGGTCGATCAGGACCGTCGTGTCCAGCAGGTACCGCATCCCCTTCCTCCCACACCCAGGGTCGTTCCCATTCCTGGCGCAGCGCCGCGAGGTTCTCGAGAACCTCTTCGTCCGTCTCGCCCCAGGTTGTCGAGCCCTTGAGGGCCCCGGCGAGATCCCGGAACACGCGGCGGGCGTTGTCCCTGCGGACCTGCTTCGCGACGACGTCCGAGATGTAGGCGCTCCGACCCCGTGGCCCCGCCACCTCGTCCACGAGCGCGAGGACCTCCTCGGGGATGGTGATGTTCGTCCGCACGAGCGCCATCGTGTGCACCTGAATGTGTAAGTGACAACACATACGATAGCACACTCGTCGTGACGGCCGACCGTCGGCTAGACTGCATCAACTTGATGCAGGCTGAATAGCGGCCGCCACTGGTGGTCGCGCAGGTCCCGACTGGAGGGTGGGCGTGCCGCAGCGCTACGACGCGGTGATCATCGGCGGGGGGCACAACGGCCTCATCTCCGCCGCGTACCTGGCGCGGGCCGGGCTCAAGACGCTGGTCCTCGAACGCCGGTACGTCCTGGGCGGTGCTGCCGTCACCGAGGAGATCGTCCCGGGCTTCCGGTTCTCGGTCGCCAGCTACGTCGTCAGCCTGCTGCGGCCGGAGATCATCCGGGACCTGGACCTGCCCAAGTACGGCCTGGACATCCTGCCCCTCGATGGCACGTTCACGCCGCTTCGACCGGGCGAGGGCCCCAAGGGCGGGGGTGGTGACTACCTGTGGCGCGTCAACGACCACGGCCGGACCGTCCGGGAGCTGCGCCGCTGGAGCAAGAGCGACGCCGAGGCCTACGAGGAGTACGGCCAGCTCATGGTGGAGATGGCCCGCTTCATCAAGCCGATCCTCGGGATCGTGCCGGCGGACCCCACCGACAACGATCCGCGGCCGCTGATGCCGCTGGCCAGCCTCGCCCGCCGCTTCGCCCAGCTGCCCGAGCGCCAGCAGGCGGTGTTCGTCCAGCTGATGACGATGTCGGCCAAGGACTTCCTGGACCAGTGGTTCGAGACCGATCCGCTCAAGGCCACGATGTCGGCGTCCGGGATCATCGGCACCTACCAGGGCATCCGCTCGCCCGGCACCGCCTATGTCCTGCTGCACCACTACATGGGGGAGATCGACGGCGCCTTCCGGGCCTGGGGCATCCCCAAGGGCGGCACCGGCGGCGTGTCCTACTCGATCGCCCGCGCCGCGCAGGCGCTGGGCGCCGAGATCCGCACCGAGGCGCCCGTCGCCCGCATCATCGTCAAGGACGGCCGCGCCACCGGCGTCGCGCTCGAGTCGGGCGAGGAGATCGAGGCATCGGTCGTCCTGGCCTCCACCGACGCCAAGGTCACCTTCCTCGACCTCCTGGAGCCGGGCACCCTCGATCCTGAGTTCGAGCAGGAGATCCGGCGCTTCAAGTTCCGCGGCAGCTCGGGCAAGGTCAACCTCGCGGTGGACCGGCTGCCGGACTTCACCTGCCTGCCGGGTGAGGGGGAGCACCTCCGCGGCGCCATCTCCTTCAGCCCGACGACGCGCGAGATGGAGCAGGCCTACGACGACGCGAAGTACGGTCACTGGAGCAACAAGCCGTACATCGACATGATCATCCCGACCCTGGTCGACCCGCAGATGGCGCCTCCGGGCAAGCACGTCATCAGCTGCTTCGTCCAGTACGCGCCCTACAAGCTGGCGCCCGGGCTGGGGACGTGGGACGACAACCGGGAGGCGTTCGGCGACGCGGTCATCAACCGGATCAGCGAGTTCGCGCCGAACATCAAGGACATCATCATCGGCCGCCAGGTCCTCACGCCGCTCGACATCGAGCGGACGATGGGCCTGACGGAGGGGAACATCTTCCAGGGCGAGCTCAGCCTGGAGCAGCTGTTCTTCAACCGGCCGGTCCCGGGCTATGCCCGCTTCAAGACGCCCGTGCAGAACCTCTGGCTCTCGGGCTCGTCGACCCACCCGGGCGGCGGCCTGATGGGCGCCAACGGCCGGCTGGCGGCCCTCGAGGTCCTCAAGTCCCGTGGCCGGAAGGTGGCCTGACGATGGCTGACTCGATGAACACGTACGACGCGATCGTCGTCGGGGCCGGGCACAACGGCCTCACCGCCGCCGCATACATGGCGAGGGCCGGGCTGCGCGTGCTGGTCCTCGAGGCCCGCGGGATCGTGGGCGGCGCCGCCGTCACCGAGGACCTGGGCGGTGCCCGGGTGCCGTCGCTGGCCCACACCGTGGGCCGGCTCAAGCCCGCGGTCGTCCGGGAGCTCGACCTGGCGAGCCACGGGCTCGCCCTCGTCGCGCCGGAGGTGCGGGTCTTCGCGCCCCAGGCCGACGGCCGCGCCGTGACGCTCTACACCGACCTCGCCAAGAGCGTGGACGCCCTGCGCCAGTTCTCCGAGGACGACGCGACCGCCTTCGTGGAGTACGACCGCCGCGTCCGCTCGCTGTCGCGGTTCCTCGCGGACCTCGGCGACGAGGCGCCGCCGGACATCGCGGGACCGGGCTTCGGCGACGCGCTGCTGGGTCTGCGCCTCGGTCGCGCGTTCCGTGGCCTGGGCAAGCACGACGGCCGCACGATCCTGCGGGTGCTCGCGATGGCGGCCGCGGACTTCGTCACCGAGTCGTTCGAGAGCGAGCCGATCCGGGCGACCGCCGCGTGGCGCGGCGTCCGCTACACGGCGATGGGCCCCTGGTCCGCGGGCTCGACCGCGGTGCTGCTCGCCGATTCGGCCGGCAACGACGGTGGGGCCGCGGGCGAGACGGTCTTTGCCAAGGGTGGCCCGTCGGCCGTGTCCGAGGCGCTGGCGTCTGCCGCGCGGGCGGCCGGCGCGGAGATCCGGACCACGTCGAAGGTGGTCGCCGTGACCACGCGCGACGGCGCGGTGACCGGCGTGGCGCTGGCGTCCGGCGAGGAGATCGCGGCTCCCGCCGTGGTGTCGGGGCTGGATCCCAAGCAGCTCCTGACCTCCCTCGTGGATCCCGTGACGGTCGGTCCGTCCATGCGCTGGCGCGCCGGCAACATCCGGACGCCGGGCACGGTCGCCAAGGTCAACCTCGTCCTGGACGGGCTGCCGGAGTTCCCGGCCGCCGGCGGCGACGCGAAGAAGCTCCGCGGCCGGATCCAGGTGGGCACGACCTCCATCGACGACGTGGAGCGCGCCTTCGACGCCTCCAAGTACGGACTGCTGCCCGCCTCGCCGGTGCTCGAGGCGACGATCCCGTCGCTCGTGGACCCGTCGCTCGTCGCCGGCGCGCCCGCGGGCACGCAGGTGATGAGCGTGCTCATGCAGTGGATGCCGCCGACCCTCTCCGCCGAGGAGTGGGCTGGGCGCCGCGACGAGGTCGGCGACCTGGCCGTCAGGACGCTCGAGACCGTTGCGCCCGGGCCTTGGCTCACGGGTTACGGCGCGCCAGGTGCTGACCCCGGCCGACCTCGAGGGCGAGTACGGCCTCAGCGGAGGCCACCCGCTCCACGCGGAGCCGGCGCTGGACTCGTTCTTCATGTGGCGGCCGCTGCTGGGCTGGTCCCGCTACCGGATGCCGGTGGACGGGCTGTACCTCGCCGGCTCCGGCGCGCATCCCGGCGGCGGCGTGACCGCGACCCCGGGCCGCAACGCCGCGCGCGAGGTGATCGCGGACCGCAAGAAGCGGCGGAAGTAGCGGCGCTAGTAGCGGCGCTCGCCACCCGGGTTCCGGCCCGGCGGCGCAGGAGGGCATCGTGATCCAGGCGGAAGGCGTCCCGGCCGAGCCGCTCCGGTTCGGGCTGTCGCTCATGAACTTCGACGACTTCGCGGAGGCCCGCCGCGTGGCGGACCTCGCGCGGGTCGCCGAGGACGCGGGCTGGGAGGCGCTCCTGGTCTGGGACCACCTCGGGTTCGTGTGGGGCACGCCGTCGGGCGATCCCTGGACCCTGGTGACCGCGGCGGCGCTCGCCACGGACCGGCTGCTGGTGGGGACGGACGTCTCGGTGATCGCCCGAGAGCGGCCGATGCCCTTCGCCAGGCAGCTCACGACGATCGACCGGCTGTCCGGAGGCCGCCTGGTCCTCGGCGTAGGGATCGGCGGCGCGCCGGACGAGTACCGCAAGGCGGGCGAGCCCGTCGACCCGCGCGAGCGCGCCGCGCTGACCGACGAGATGCTGGACGTGGTCCGGGCGCTGCTGGCCGGGGAGACGGTCACGCACAGGGCCCGGCGCTGGTCGTGGACGACGTCACGCTGGCGCCTCTGCCGGTCCAGGCGCGGATCCCCGTCTGGGTCGGGGGCGGCAGCCGGGGCGCCAGGCGCCGGGCAGCACGTCACGATGGCTGGATCCCGGTCACCGTGGACGACGAGGGCCGGCCATGCCTCACGCCGGACGACGTGCGGGCGGCGCTGGCCGAGATCCGCGCGGAGCGGGCGGCCGCGGGCCTGTCGCCCGATGCGCCGTTCACCGTCGGCATCCACGGCGAGACGCCGGGTCCGGGCGAGGAAGGGGCCGCGATCGTGCGCCCCTGGGCCGAGGCCGGCGCGACCTGGTGGCTGGAGATGCTCCACGGATGGCGCGGCTCCACCGAGGACCTGTTCGCGCGGGTGGCCGCGGGTCCTCCGCGGGGCTGAGGCCGGAGCCGGTGGCCGGACGCGGGTCAGCGACTACCGGCGGTCGAGGCGTGCCTCGTCGGCGAGCCGCTCCTCCTCGGCCTGGCTGGACGCCGGCACCTCGTCATCGCCCGCCGCCACGCCCTCCAGCGCCCAGTCCCACTCGCGCAACTGGCGCAGCAGGCGCCGCCCGGTGAGGTCCAGGTGGATCGGCGTGACCGAGATCCGCCGGTTCACCACCGCGTCGAAGTCCGTGCCCGGCACCCGGATCCCGGACGGCGGCGGACCCCCGATCCAGTAGTAGGGGAGCCCGCGCGGATCGAACCGGGAGATCAGCTCGTCCGAGTAGATCCGCCGGCCGACGCGCGTCATCTCGAACCCGCCGCACGCCTCGATGGGCACGGCCGGGACGTTCACGGAAAGCAGCTCGCCGCGCCGCAGGCCGTGCTCCAGGATGTTGCGCGCGACGACCGCCGCCGCCTTGGCCGCCAGCGCGAAGTCGATGTGCTCCTCGTACTCCTGGCTGATCGCGAACGCCGGGCAGTTGTTGATGACCGCCTCCATCGCCGCCGAGACCGTCCCGGAGTACGTGATGTCGTCGCCCAGGTTGGCGCCGTAGTTGATGCCTGATGCGACGAGGTCGAAGCGCTCCTCGAAGAAGCCCAGGAACGACAGCGAGACGCAGTCGGTGGGGGAGCCGTCCACGGAGTAGCCAGTCGAGCCGTCGGCGAGGGTCCGCTCCCGCACCCGCAGCGGCCGCATCAGCGTCTTGGTGTGGCCGACGGCGGACTGGTTCAGGTCCGGTGCCACGACGGTCACGTCCCCGATGGGGTCCAGTGCCAGCTTGAGCGCCAGCAGCCCGCGGGACTCGATGCCGTCGTCGTTGGTGACGAGGATCCGCGGCCGGGTGGTCCAGCTGCCCAGGGGGCGCCCGATGCGCTTGAGCGACCGGGGCTTGCCCCGCGGGCCCGCCACGGGCTCACCGCGCTCCTTGTCCAGGTCGCGACGCTCGGAGCGGGCTCGCTCTCGGGTCATCTCCGGAGCCCGGGCCTCGGCGCTCGCCTGGTCGGTGGCCGGCGTCTCCTCGCGAGGCTCGTCGCTCATGCCGGGGCCCCACCTCCAGGTGGAGGCGCGACCGGCGTCGGGTTGATGGCCTCCGCGATCTCCTCGGGGGTCGCCGTCGGGTGCGCCTGCAGGACCTTCGCCGCGATCACCTCCTCCACGTCGGCGTCCACGCCCGGCACGGGCTCGCGCGGCCGCCTGAACTCCCGACCCTCGCGGGCCGCGACACGCTTCGCCGCCCGGTCGGCGACGGTTCCGCTCTCCCGCGACCGCGCCACCCAGTGGAAGAACAGCGCCGAGATCACGGCCGCGATCGGGATGCCGAAGATGGCGCCGGGGATCCCCGCGATCTTGGCGCCGACGACGACCGAACCCAGGACGATGATCGGGTGGATCCCCACCGAGCCGGCCATCAGCCGCGGCTGGAGGACGTTCATCGTCACGAACCAGGCGATGCCCATCAGGATCGCCACGGGGAGCACCGGACCGTTCGGCATCAGCATCGCCACCAGCACCGGCGGCATCCAGGACACGAAGGGTCCGAAGAACGGGATCATCTGGAGCACGCCGGCTGCGACCGTCGTGAGCGCCGCGTAGGGCAGGCCGAAGACGATGTTGACCCCGGCCGTGAACAGGCCGAACACGAGGCCCATGACCAGCTGGCTGCGGAGGAAGCCCCCGAAGGACCTGGACACGCTGACCTGGAGGACGCGTGCCTGCGGCACGAGCGACGGCGGCACGAGGCGGTAGATGAAGGCCAGGATGTCCTCGCGGTCGAGGGCGATGTAGATCGACAGGATCACGAGGATCAGGACGTTGCCGAAGATGCCGAAGCTGGCCACGGCGACGGACCGGAGCGGATCGATGAGCTCCTGGGCCCACGCCTGGAGATTGCGCACGATGTCCCCGGCCTGGGTCTCGAGATCCACGGCCAGCCCGAGGGCCGCCAGCCGGGTCTCGAGCTCCGCGAGGACGTTCGTCAGCTGGGTCTCGAACTCGGGCGCGTCCCGGACGAACTCGCTGATCGAGGTGACCAGCGTGGCGGAGGCCTGGATGATGATCCCGAGGAGGAGGGCCACGATCGCGAGGTAGACGATGATGACCGCGGCGCCCTGCGGCACCTTGGGGATCCTGGCCACTGCATTGATCAGGGGTGCCAGCGCGAACGAGAGCAGCCAGGCCAGGAAGAACAGCAGCAGGATGTCGAAGAAGGCGTAGAAGACCGTCGCGAAGTCGTTGATGACGATGAACGCGAGCGCGATGACCGCCAGGATCAGGACGGCATCGATCAGGCGGCGCTGGCGTTCGGTCAGGAGATCCGGCGGCATGTGCACAGCCTACGACGGCGGGAGCGCTCCGGGCACGGGCCCTAGCGCAGGCCCATCTTCGACTTGACCTCGGCCAGGGTGGCCTCGGCCATGGGCTTGAGGCGGTCGGCGCCGGCCTCGAGGATCCCGTCGACCTCTCCCGGGTTGGCCATCAGCTCCGCGTACCGGTCCCGTGCGATCGCGTAGCGCTCGATGATCCGCTGGGCCAGGAGCTTCTTCGTGTCCACGCAGCCGGTGCGGGCCGTTCGCTCGCCGTCCTGGATCTCCTCCCAGTCGTCGCCGAAGAAGCGGTGGAGCTGGCAGACGTTGCACACCTCCGGCCGGCCCGGGTCGCTGCGCATGATCCGCTTCGTGTCGGTGACCATGCTCATGACCTGCTTCCGGATCTCGTCCGGCGAGGCCAGGATCTCGATGGTGTTGCCCACCGACTTGGACATCTTCTTCACGCCGTCCGTGCCCAGGACGACCGGCGCGCTGGTGTAGACCGCCTGTGGCTCCGGGAAGGTCTCGCCGTACCGGTAGTTGAAGGCACGCACGATCTCGCGCGACAGCTCGAGGTGCGCCGCCTGGTCCTTGCCCACCGGCACCATCGTGGCCTTGTAGATCACGATGTCCGCCGCCTGCAGGACCGGGTAGGTGAGCAGGCCGTGGTTCACGTCGTCGGGCTGGTTGGCGACCTTGTCCTTGTACGTCGGCGTCCGCTCGAGCCAGCTCACCGGCGTGACCGTCGAGAGCAGCCACATGAGCTCGACGTGCTCCGGGCGGTGGCTCTGGACGAACAGCGTGCACCGCTCCGGGTCCAGGCCCAGGGCGAGGAGGCTCGCGGCCATCTCGCGCGTGCGCCGGCGCATCACCTCCGGGTCGTGGGTGCTCGTGAGCGCGTGGTAGTCGACGATGCAGTAGATCGCCTCGTACTCGTACTGCAGCATCACGTAGTTCCGGATCGCGCCGAGGTCGTTCCCGAGGTGGACGATCCCGGACGGCTGGATGCCGGAGAAGATGCGTTGCCGAGGGCTGGGCGCCTGGGCGGGCGTGGGGGCGGGCATGAGTTCGACGGTCATCGCGGGCAGTGTATCGGAGCGCGTACCGGCTCGATGTGCCCCGGCGGCGCCACGTTCGCTACCATCGCGGCCACACAAGCCCCCAGCTGCGAGAGCCACCGTGAGCGTTCAGCCCCTGCGCGTCGGCGTCATCGGCGCCGGCACCGTCGGCCGCGAGGTCGTGCGCGCCTTCCTCGAGCGGTCCCCGCGCCTCATGCCGCCGGACGGCCGGCCGCTCGTGCTGACCGCCGTTGCGGAGAAGGCGACCGAGCGCGCGATCGCGTCCGGCATCCCGGCGGATCTGCTGACCGACGCGCCCGCGCACCTGGTCGCCAGCCCGGACATCGACATCGTGGTGGAGACGATGGGTGGCGCCGAGCCGGCCCACACGCTCGTGGCCGCCGCCCTCGCCGCCGGCAAGAGCGTGGTCACGGCGAACAAGCACATCGTGGCCAACCACGGCCCGGAGCTGGAGCGCCTCGCGCGCGAATCCGGCGCGACATTCCGTTTCGAGGCGGCGGTCGGCGGCGGCATCCCGCTCCTGGGCCCGATCGCGCAGGACCTGGCGGCGAACCGCATCTCGCGCGTGCGCGGCATCGTGAATGGGACGACCAACTACATGCTCACGGCCATGACCCGGGAGGGCCGCGACTACGCCGAGGTCCTCGCGGAGGCCCAGGCCAAGGGCTACGCGGAGGCCGATCCCACCGCGGACGTCGAGGGCCTGGACGCGCTCAACAAGCTGGTGATCCTCGCCCGCCTCGCGTTCGGCGAGTGGATCGACCCCGCCGTGATCGGCAACCGGCCCGGCACCGCGACCGGGGCCCCGGGCCTGCCCGGCATCACCGGCGTCACCGCGGATGACGTGGCTGCCCTGGCCCGCGAAGGCCGGGTCCTGCGCCTCATCGCCACGACGCGTCTCGCCGAGGACGGCGCCATCGAGGCCTCCGTGGTCCCGACCGCGGTTCCGGCCGACTCTCCCTTCGGGCGCTGCGACGGCGTGCTCAACCGGGTCGAGGTGGACGCGACCCCGGTCGGCCGGGTCGCCTTCGAGGGACCCGGTGCCGGGGGTGCCGCCGCCGGTGCCGCCGTCCTGGGCGACCTCGTCTCGATCGCGCGCGGCCTGGGTTCCACCTGGGCCGGATCGCGGGCCGCCACGGAGCTGTCCTCCCTGGAGGTGCGGCCCGTCGCGGGCGAGTGCGTGGCGGCCCCCTCGGGTGCCTGCTATCCCGTCGGGGATTGAGAACGATGGCCACGCTGCCGGCGCGCCCTCGCCTCGTCGAGCGATACCGCGAGTTCCTCCCCGTCACCGACGCGACCCCGGTCGTGTCGCTGGGCGAGGGCGCGACGCCACTCGTGGCCGCCCGCAGGCTCGGCGCCGCCATCGGCGTCCCGAACCTCCACCTCAAGATCGAGGGCCAGAACCCCACCGGCTCGTTCAAGGACCGGGGCATGGTGCTCGCCGTCGCGAAGGCGATCGAGGAGGGGGCCCGGAGCGTCATCTGCGCCTCGACCGGCAACACGTCCGCGTCGGCCGCCGCCTACGCCGCCGCGGCCGGTCTCGAGTGTGTCGTCGTGCTCCCGGCCGGCAAGATCGCGCTGGGCAAGCTGCTGCAGGCGCTGGTCTTCGGCGCGCGTGTGGTCAGCGTCAGCGGCAACTTCGACGAGGCGCTGCGGGTCGTCCGGGCGCTCTCGGAGCAGGACGACCACCCGATCACGCTCGTCAACTCGGTCAACCCGTTCCGGCTCGAGGGCCAGAAGACGGCCGCCTTCGAGGTCTGCGACGACCTCGGCCGGGCGCCGGACATCCTGGCGATCCCGGTGGGCAACGCCGGCAACATCAGCGCCTACTGGCGCGGCTTCCGCGAGTACCGCGACGCCGGCCGGGTGCCCGCCACGCCGCGGATGTGGGGCTTCCAGGCCGCCGGTGCCGCGCCGCTTGTCCTCGGCCATCCGGTCGAGGCGCCCGGAGACGATCGCCACCGCGATCCGCATCGGCAACCCGGCGTCCTGGGACCTGGCCATCGGCGCGCGCGATGACTCCGGCGGCCGCATCTCGGCCGTGACCGACGAGCAGATCCTGCACGCCTACCGGGAGCTCACGCGGCTCGAGGGCGTGTTCTGCGAGCCGTCGTCTGCGGCGTCCGTGGCGGGCGTGATCGCGGCGGCGGCGGCGGGCGAGGTCGACCCGGACGCCCTCGTGGTCTGCGTCCTGACCGGCAACGGGCTCAAGGACCCGCATACCGCGGAGTCCGGCCTGTCCGTGGAGGTGCTCGAAGCCGAGCCCACGATCGCCGGCGTCAGCAGGGCCCTCGGCTGGTGGTGATGCCGCCGGGCAAGGTCCCGATCGCGAACCCGCCGCCGCTGCCCGCTGCGCCCTTCGATGCCGCGGCCTGGGCGGGGCTGATCGGCCGGCGGCTGGTCATCGACGTGCCCGCGTCAACCGCGAACCTGGGTGCCGGCTACGACTGCCTGGGCCTCGCGCTCGACGTCTGCAACACCGTGGCCGTGGAGGCCGTCGACGGCGACGGCGGGATCGAGCTGGCGGTGACCGGCGAGGGCGAGGGCGAGCTGCCCCCGGTCCGCTCCAACCGGTTCGTCGCCGGGCTCGAGGATGCGCTGGAGGCGTCGATCGGGCCTCGGCCGGCCGCGATCGGCTGGCGAATCGTGATGCACAACCGGATCCCGCTGTCGCGTGGCATGGGCTCATCGTCTGCGGCGTCGGTGGGCGGGGTGTTCGCCGGTCACGTGCTGGGCGGCCGCAGGCTCACCGAGCGGCAGCAGCTCCAGCTGGCGACGGCCCTCGAGGGCCACCCGGACAACGCGTCGGCGGCGCTGCTGGGCGGGTTCGTGGTGTCTGCGCATCTCGACGGGCGGGTGGAGGCGGTGCGTTTCGATGCCCCCGAAGGCCTGCGGGCGGTGCTGTTCATCCCCGACCGTCGCCTGGCCACGGCGGACATGCGACGCGTCCTGCCCGCCGAGGTTCCCGCTGCGCGACGCCGTCAGCAACATGAGCCGGATCGCGATCGGGGTGGCGGGCATCGCGTCCGGCCGCTTCGAGCTGCTGGCCGACCTCACGGTCGACCGCATCCACGAGCCGTATCGATCGGTGGCCTATCCCCAGCTGCCACGCCTGACGGGGGCGGCGCGGGCTGCCGGGGCGCTCGGCGCGTTCCTGTCCGGGGCCGGGTCGACGGTGCTCGCGTTCGTCGCCCCGGGCGCCGATGCCGCCCCGGTGGAGGCCGCCCTGGCCGAGGCCGCCGCGGCGGTCGACCTCGCCGGCCGCACGACCATCGTGGCGCCACGGAACACCGGCCCGGAGATCGTCGAGGGGGCCTGACGGGTCGAGGTTCCGGGACCCGGGTCCCGGACCCGGGTCCGCGCCCGGGTTCCACGAGTCGGGCTCCGCGACCGCGGTTGGGCGCCGCGGGTCCCGCACCCGGGTCCCGCGCCCCGGGTTCCGCGCCCCAGATCCTGCGACTCGGCATGGGGTCAATTCGGCGGTGCCGGCGAGGAGCTGGGGCACGATTCCTGCAGGATCGGCGGTGAGCTCCTCGACAGGGTCCCCGGGGTGACTCCGCGACGGGTCACGGGCGGCGAGTGACACGGCCCGGAGTCACCAGAGGCGGGCGGCGCTCCGCAACCCAGGTGGCCGAGGGGACCTGCGCAGCCGGCGAGCACCTGGACCTGCGCGGCCGAGGGGCCCGATGGCCGCGGAGCCCGAGAACAGAGCTACGGCAGCCGGATCTCCGGCGGATCCATCCCGTCCGCCACGAACTCGTCCGGTTCGGGATCGCCGCGGACCATGCGCACCGGCACGACCCCGCCCCAGACGGGCCAGGACTCGTCGCCCTCGTCGTCGTGGTTGACGTCGGCGCGCACCTTCGCCGAGGCCTCCGCGAGGTCGATCCACATGACGGACGTGGCCTTGCGCTCCTTCGCCGTCATCGGGCGCAGCGTCGCGGCGCGACCCGGGAAGAGGTGCTCGATGAAGGCGTCGAGGGCGGCGTCCACTTCCGCCTCGTCCGTCACGAGGTGGGCCGTGCCCAGGATCATCACGGACCGGTAGTTGACCGAGTGGTTGAAGCCCGAGCGGGCGAGCACGAAGCCGTCCAGGTGCGTGACCGTGACGCACACGGGCTGCCCGTCGGTCGCCCGGAGCATCCGGCTGGCCGCGGAGCCGTGCCAGAAGAGCCGGTCGCCCTGGCGCCACACGTTGGTGGGCGTCGCGTACGGCTGGCCGTCGAGCGTCCATGCCACGTGGCCCACGATCGCCTCGTCCAGGATGGCCTCGACGGTCGTGCGGTCGTACTGGCCGCGTTTGGGCAGCCGCCGGACGCGGGTGCGGTCCGACGGCGGGCGCGCCGTGTCGGGCGTGCCGTCGGCGTCCGGGTACTCGACGGGCCGGGGCGCGGGATCCGGGCTCACCGCCGGTACATGATCCAGAGCGTGACGCCCGTGGGCGGCGGCGCGTAGCCGTACGCGGGGTTCGGGACGCCCTGGCCGGTGGACACGGCCCCGATGTTCGCGATGCGCCAGCCGTCCGGCGCGCGGCGGGCCGCGTCCGCGGCGACCCAGTCCCACAGCGGATCGCCCATGGTGGTGTCGGCGGTGACGAGGAGCTGGTCGTCGCCGATGAGCCGTTCCTTCATCGAGGCCTCGTGGTGTGGCGGGTGGATGGACAGCGACAGGGTACGCGCGTCGCCGGGCGGCGGCAGCCCGAGGGCGCACGCGAGCCGCGGAGCACGCGAGCCCGCGGCAGATGTGGGGCGTTGCCCTGGACGATGGCCGCTTGACGGCGTCCCGGAGACTGCACCTATGGATGGCTTCGCACGCTCGATCGGCGACGGGATCACGGGCCTGGTGGGCGGAGCGCTCGCAGCCATCGGCGGCGGCGCTGGCGGGGATCCTCGATGCGCTTGCCACGGCGCTGCCCGCCGGCGCCCTGCCCGTCCTCGGGATCGCACTGGTCGTGGTGATCCTGTGGCGGATCATCAGGCGCTGAGCCGCACGGCCCGCGCACGCAGCATCCTCGAGGCAGCCGGCCCCGATACCATCGAACCCATGACCGCCCCCCAGCCGGCGCCCGATACGGCAGGCGCCGCCCGGGTTCCCGACCACGCCCTCCGCGCCGGACTCGTTGCCGGCGCGGCCTACGCCCTGGTCGGCTGGCGCGCCCTCCTGGTTCCATCGCTCATCCTGTTCGTGGCGCCCGCCTTCGGCCAGGCGGACGCCGGCATGGGTGCGTACTACCTGGCGACGGCGCTGGCCTACGGCGTGGGTGCGCTGTTCGGGGGCCGCTTCATCCGCCGGTTCGGGGCCCGCCTGGCCCTCCCGTCGGCGGCGGCGCTGATGGCTGCGGGGCTGCTGATCCAGGGGTTCACCGGCACCTGGATCGTGTTCGCCCTGGCGGGGGTGTTCACGACCATCGGCGCGTCCTCGACGGACGTCGGCATCCAGGCGCTCGTGCTGGACCTCTTCCCGACTGCCCGCAGCCGGGCCCTCAACCTGCTGCACGTCGCCTATGGGGTGGGGGCGCTGATGGCGCCCCTGCTGCTCGCTGCCCTGGTGGCACTCGGCGTGCCCTGGCAGTGGCTGATGACCGGGAGCGGCATCGCCATGGCCATCGCCGGCGTGGGCCTGGCGCTCACGGTGCCGCCCGATCCGGTCCTGCACGCCCCGGCCGCCGGCGTCGAGGCCGGTGGGGTTCCCGAGTCCGCTCGTGCGCACGCGGCGCCTGCCCCTGTTCCTGCTGGTGATGGCCGTGTCGATCACCTGCTACGTCGCGGCCGAGGCCGGCGTGTCCGACTGGCTCGTCCGGTACCTCGCCGCCCTGCCGCTCACGCAGGCGAGCCTCGCCCTGACGCTCTTCTGGGGCGGGATCGCCCTGGGGAGGCTGGTCTTCGCCCGGATCGGCAACCGGCTGGAGCCCCAGCGGAGCGCGGCAATGCTCGCGGTCGCCGGCGGCGTGATGCTGACCGTCGCGCTGGTGCTTCCGATCTCAGCGCTTGTCCCCATTCCTGTTCGGGGCGGTGGGGCTGGCATTCGGGCCGATCTTCCCGCTCGTCGTCGCGGCAGCCGGAGCGCGAATGCCGGGCGAGTCCGCCACGGTGACCGGGACGCTGGTCTTCGCAGCGGTCGTCGGCGCGGTGGTCTACCCGCCGGCGATCGGATTCCTGTCCGACGTCATCGGCCTGCATGCCGCGATGATGGGCACGGCGGTCCTCGCCTTCGCGTGCGGCATCACGGCGTGGATGGCGATCCGCGTCCGGACCTAGGAGCGAGTGCCAGACCCGCAGGCGCCGACGTCCGGGTCTGCTCCCGCGCCCGGTCGAGTCGTCAGCCGCCCGCGGCCTGCGCCTCCTCGTCGTCGGCGCGTCGCTCGCCGCCCTGCGGCGGCGGCGTCCACGAGCGATCGGAGTACCGCAGCTGGCGCTGGATCAGGTCGTCGTCCAGGCGGTGGGCCTCCGCGAGGAGCAGCTCGCGCTCGCGCGCGGCCTCGTCCGCCGCCGGCGAGGCATCGTCCGCAGGCGGGGTCGCGGGGGTCTCGCCGCCACCGAACATGCGCTTGAGAAACGACATCACGCGGTCCCAGCGCTCGCGCCGATGAATGCCAGCACCTCGTCCCAGGCGGCCGCCGAGGTCTCCGCGAACTCCTCGTGCTTCCGGTCGAAGAAGGAGTGCGGTGCCCCCGGGTAGGTGACGACGCGGTGCTCGACGCCGGCCTCGGCCAGCGCGTGCTCGAAGGCCGCGACGGCGTCGGCGCCGATCCCCTCGTCCGCACCCCCGAAGATCGCGAGCACCGGCGCCTCGAACGTGCCGGCCACCTCGGCCGGCGCCGGCGTCCCGTTCCTCGACGGACCCACCGGCCACCCGTAGAAGCCGATGACGCCCGCCAGTCCCAGCTCGAACCCATCGGTCAGGAAGGCCAGCCGCCCGCCCATGCAGAAGCCCATCGTGAAGATGCGGCTCGCGCCCGTCGTCGTCCGCAGCTGCCCGGCCGCGGCCGTCACGTCCGCGCGCAGCCCCTCGTACGTGGTCTGCGGGACATGCTGGGCCCAGTCGAAGCCGGGTCCACGGTCGCCGATCCCCGCCGTTCGCCCGAAGTAGTCGATGCCGATCGCGTCCACGCCATGCTCCGCCAGCCGCAGGGCGAGGTCCCGGTAGTAGGCGTGGAGGCCGCGCACGTCCGGAAGCACCACCATCCCGGCACCGCTGGGCTCCGCGGCACGGGCAAGGTACGCCGAGAACCGGTTGCCATCGGTCCCCTCGAGGACGATCTCCTGTGCGTCCAGCGAGCCGCCCGCGATGGGAGCGATCGGCGGCCGGGAGTCGTGGTCGAAGCACATGGCGGGAACCTCCGGGACGAGGACGCGTGTTGGCGTGATTGTCGCGTAACCGGAGGATAAGCGGGCCTGGTCATCGTCTCGGCGATGGATCTCAAGAAGCTGGGCCGTGCGGTCCGCGCGCTGCGGGTGCGTCGGGGCTGGCGCCAGGAGGACCTGGGTCGAGCCGTCGGGGTCTCGCGCTCGGTGGTCTGGCGCGTGGAGCGCGGCCGGCGGCAGGGGGTCACGATCGACACCCTCGACGCGCTCGCGGCCGCGCTCGACGCCTCGATCGACCTGGTCATGCGCTGGGAGGGCGAGGGCCTGGACCGCCTCCTCGACGAGGGGCACGCGCGGCTGGTGGACGAGGTGGTGCGGCGGCTGAGCGCGCTCGGCTGGGACGTGGCCGTGGAGGTCTCCTTCTCGCGCTACGGGGAGCGAGGGTCGATCGACGTCCTCGGGTGGCACCCGGGGCGCCGGGCCCTGGTGGTCATCGAGGTCAAGTCCGTGACCCCTGACATGCAGGCGATGCTGTCCGGGATCGACCGCAAGGCGCGGCTGGGGCCGGCGATCGCGCGTGAGCGGGGCTGGGCTGCCGATACGGTGGCGCGCGTGCTGGTGACCTGGGACACGACCACGAACCGGCGGCGGCTGGCTGCGCACGCGGCGTCGGTTCGAAGACCGCGCTGCCGGCCGGCAGCCGCGAGATCGTCGCCTGGCTGCGGGACCCGGCGGGGCGGCCGGTTGCCGGTGTGTGGTTCCTGCCGAATGCACAGGGAATGAGCGCTATGGGCGTACGTCGCCACCGGGTACGGGTCGCCCGACCTGGTCCAGGGGATGGCGGGCTCGCCGGACGGAACGAGCCTGGCGCCGAGCCACCCGTCCGCGACCGGCCCGCCACCGTACGCACACCACGTATGCCGTAGCCGGCGTCGTCCCGCCTAGCGCACCGGGCGTGTGCGCCTGGGGCCGGGATCCCGAGCAGGAGGCTGTACGGGTCACGTGGTGTGCATCTGGCGGCAGACCTCGGCAGCCAGCGGAACAGTGCTCACCGGGTGTGCATCCGGTGGAGCGGGTCCGGCGGAGCGGGACCGGCGGGGCGGTAGGGCGGTCGAAGGGGCCGCGGGGCCGAGCGGGGCCGGTGGCGCGGGGGAGCGGGGCCGGCGGCGCGGTGGCGCCGGGGGGGCGCGCGCGGGGCGGGGCCGGCGGAGCGGTGGCGCGGACGGAGCGGGACCGTGGCGCGGGGGAGCGGGACCGGCGGCGCAGGGGACGGCTGGCGACGCGGGCCCCTGCAACGATGGCCGGCGGCGGCAGAGGCCCAGTGCACCCGAGCCCCGGCCGACCCGTCTCCGATGCCGGCGACCCAAGCCGACACCATTCCGCCACCCCACGGCGACCGACCCGCGATGGCCGGGCCTTCCGGCCCCTCGGGTAGAATGCCCGCCATGCCCAGCCCCCTCGTCGTGATGAAGTTCGGCGGCTCGTCGGTTGCGAGCGCGGAGCGCATCCGGCGTGTCGCGCGGCGCATCGTCCGCGAGCGCGAGAACGGCTCCCAGCTGGTCGTCGTCGTCTCCGCGATGGGCGACACCACGGACGAGCTCCTGGCGCTGGCCGCCGCCATCACGGACGAGCCCGACGCCCGCGAGCTGGATGTCCTCCTCGCCACCGGCGAGCACCAGAGCGCCACGCTGATGTCGATGGCCCTGCACTCGCTCGGCGTCCCGGCGATCAGCCTGACCGGCCCGCAGGCCGGTATCACCACCGATGGCCGCTACGGCAAGGCCCGCATCGCGGGCATCGATCCCCGCCGGGTCCGCGCCGAGCTCGCCGCCGGCAAGGTCGTCATCGTCGCCGGCTTCCAGGGCATGAGCGCCACGGCCCTCGAGGGCCTGGAGGACACGCCGTCGGCCAGCGACGTCCACGCCGCCGAGATCACCACGCTGGGGCGCGGCGGCTCGGACACCACGGCCGTCGCCCTGGCGGCCCAGCTCAAGGCGGATCGCTGCCAGATCTTCACGGACGTCAAGGGCATCTACACCGCGGATCCGCGGATCGCCACGGACGCGTGCCAGCTCCCCGTCGTCGGCTACGAGGAGATGATGGAGCTCGCCCACCAGGGCGCCCAGGTGATGCAGGTCCGGGCCGTGGAGCTCGGCTGGGTCAACGAGGTCGTCATCGAGGTCCTCAGCTCGTTCGAGGACGCACCCGGAACGCAGATCAGGGAGGACCCGCTCGTGGAGCAGCGGAACAAGGTCCGGGGGATCGCCCACGACCGGAACGTCGCCAAGATCACGCTCGTGGACGTTCCCGACAAGCCGGGCGTCGCCCGGAGCGTGTTCGGGCCGCTCGCAGAGAACGGCATCAACGTCGACATGATCGTCCAGAACGTGGGCCACGGCGGCGCCACGGACCTGTCGTTCACCATCCCGCGGGTGGAGCTGGCCAAGGCGAAGCGGATCCTCGACCCGCTGGTCCGCGATCTCGGGTTCCGCGACATGACGACGGACTCCGCGGTGGCCAAGGTGTCGATCGTGGGCGCCGGCATCCACAACGCCCCGGGCTATGCGGCGCGCATGTTCGGGACGCTGGCCGACGCAGGGATCAACATCGAGATGATCTCCACGTCCGAGATCCGGATCACGACCATCATCTCCGAGGATCGTGTCGAGGAGGCCGTCCGGTCGCTCCACGCGGCGTTCGAGCTCGAGCAGCCGGAGACCGTGCAGGCGGCCGGCCCCGGCGCGGGCTGAACGGCCCGGTGACCGACGCCGTCCCCACGAGGGGCCAGCTCAGCCGCTTCGAGCGGTTCGCGACCGTCGGCAGCACGAACGACATCGTCCGCGCGTGGCTGGCGGACGCAACCCCGGAGGTCTGCCTCGCCGTCGCGGACGAGCAGGCCGAGGGGCGGGGTCGCCACGGCCGGACCTGGACCGCGCCCCCCGGGGCCGCCCTGCTGCTGTCGCTGGGGTTCCGTCCGACCTGGATGGCGCCGGACCGCGCCTGGCGTCTCGCCGGCACGGCGGCGCTGGCGATGTGCGACGCGGCCGAGGAGACGGCCGGCCTGCCCGTCGGCGCCGTGCGCATGAAGTGGCCCAACGACCTGGTCGTCGAGACCGGTGGGCCGAGGGCGCTCCTTGCCGGCGACCTCACGCCAGACCTGGCCCGCGCCCGCCTCGCGGCGCCGCTGGAGCTGCGCAAGCTGGCCGGCGTGCTGGGCGAGAGCGACGGCCTCGGGACCGACGACCCGCGCGTGGTCGTGGGCATCGGGATCAACGTCGACTGGGCTCGTGATGACTTCCCGCCCGACATCGCCCCCGCGATGACCAGCCTCCGGGAGGCGTCCGGTGGCCGCCCCGTCGATCGCGAGGCGCTGCTGGCATCGTTCGTCGATCACCTCGATGCCCGACTCGACGCGCTCCGCGCCGGCTACTTCGACATCGCCGACTGGACCGGGCGCCAGGCGACCACCGGGCGGCTCGTGACCCTTGAGTCCGGCGACGGGTCCACGACCGAACCCCGGCTTGGCTTGGGCGTCGACGCGACCACGGGCGCCCTGGTCCTCGAGGACGACGCGGCCGCGGAACGGCGAACGCCGCGTCGTCGCCGGTGAGGTCGTCCGCGTGCGGCTCGCACCGGTCGAGGTGTAACGCCATGGTCCGACCGGTGTTTGGTAGGCAGGAGCGGACGACGGGCGTCGTCGTCGTGCTCGACCGCGACCGCTCGCTCGTCGAGGCGGCCCGTCGGGACCCTGCCCAGTTCGATGCCCTGTACCGGAAGTACCTCGCCCAGGTGTACGCCTTCGCCCTCTACGAGCTCTCGGACCACCACGCGGCGGAAGACGCCACGGAGCGCACGTTCCTGCGCGCCCTCGCCGCGCTGCCGCGGTTCCGCGAGCAGGCGCGCCCCGAGGACGGCCCGGAGGCCTCCACGTTCCGGGTCTGGCTGTTCCGGATCGCCCGCAACGTCGTGGCCAACGAGCGCCGGACCCGGCGCCGCCAGCCGGCGGACTCCCTGGACGCGGCGCTCGGCGCCGGACTCGCGATCCCGGACGCGACCGACATCGAGGCCCAGGCGGTGACCCGCGACGAGGCCGCCGGGGCGCTCCGCGCGCTGCAGGGCCTCCCCGACGACCGGCGCCGCGCGCTGGTGCTGCGGTTCGTGGACGAGATGAGCACCGCGGAGATCGCCGGGATCCTGGGCAAGTCCGAGGGCGCCGTCCGCGTCCTCATCCACCGCGGATTGGGCGCGGTGGCCCGTGAGCTGGGCCACGACCGCGGCAACCTTCGGGGCCACGAACGCGGCCGCGATCGAGGCACACGCTCGTGACGACGCCTCGCCTTCCCGACCGCGACGCGGCCCAGGTGGATGCCCTGGTCGCGGACCGCTACCTCGATGCCCTGCTCGCGGCCGCCGAGCGCCGTGCCGACGACGCTCCCGCCGACGCCGCCCTGGCCCCCGACCTCCGGCACGCCGCCCGCGTGCTCCGCCGGTCCCTCGTCCGCGTCCATCCCTCGTTCCGGTTCGAGGAGCGCCTGGCCAGCCGCCTCGCGGACCTCGCCGCAGCCCAGTCGGGGTCGGCGCTGGCCGCCTCGGGTGGCGGAACGATGATCCGGTTCCCGCTCGATACCGCGGGATCTGCCGCCGCCGCCGGTCCCGCGGCCGAGGACCCGCTCCTGGGGGCCATCCTGCGCGGCGACCTGGACCCCACCGACCCGGCCGCAACCGGACGCGCCGCCGCCGGCCCCGTGGACCGGCGCCCGATCCTCGTCGGCGGGGCGGCCATCACCTCGGCCGCCATCTCCATCGTGGGCGTCGCCTTCGTCGCCTGGCGCGCCTCCCGGCCGGACGCACGCCCCGGCCATGGGGTCATGGGTCGCGCCGCCCGTTCCGCGCACGCCCGCCGCGCCGCCGCGCTCGGCGGTGCCGGCCTCGGAGGCCACGCCTGATGCCCGTCAAGTTCCCCCAGTTCCGACCCCGCAAGGATGCCTTCCCCGAGAAGATGTGGACCCGCTGTCCCTCGTGCGAGGAGCAGCTGTTCAACAAGCAGCTCGAGAAGGCGATGAGCGTGTGCCCCTCGTGCGGGCACCACTTCCGGCTGTCGGCGCCGGTGAGGCTGGGCCAGCTGCTCGACGAGAACACGTTCGAGGAGCGGGACACGGGCCTCATCTCGGAGGATCCGCTGGGCTTCGTGGACCAGAAGCCCTACCCGGACCGCGTCGCGGCCGCGCAGGTGGCCACGGGTCTCCGCGATGCCGCCGTCTGGGGCTACGGCCGGATCGAGGGCCAGCGCATCGCGATCCTGGTGATGGACTTCGGGTTCATGGGCGGCTCCATGGGCGCCGTGGTCGGCGAGAAGGTGGCCCGGGCCGCCGAGGGCGCCCTGGCGGAGCGTGTGCCCCTCGTCATCGTGTCCGCCTCGGGCGGCGCCCGGATGCAGGAGGGGACGATGGCCCTGATGCAGCTGGCCAAGACGATGGCCGCCCTGGAGCGCCTGCGCACCGCTCACGTGCCGTTCGTGTCCATCATGAGCGACCCCACCACGGGCGGCGTGTTCGCCTCCTTCGCGGCCATGGGCGACGTCAACCTCGCCGAGCCCAACGCGCTCATCGGCTTCGCCGGAGCACGAGTCGGGGCCGGGACGATCGGCGTGGAGCTGCCGCCGGGCTTCCAGCGCTCCGAGTTCCTGTTCCGCCACGGGTTCCTGGACCGCATCGTGGCCCGCCCGGACCTGCGCGGGGAGCTTGCCCAGATCCTGCGCTACCTGGCCCCGCAGCCGGTGGAGGCGAGCCGTGGTTGACCGCTTCCTGAACCGCGGCAAGGACAGCGCCGTCGCGGCGATCCCCGCACCCGAGGCCGAGACCACCGTGGATCGCAAGGCCGTCGTCTGGGGGCGCGTCCAGATGGCCCGCAACCTGCGCCGCCCGCGGACCCTGGAGCTGCTGGCGGCCATGGCCGACGAGTTCGTGGAGCTCCACGGCGACCGGCTGTTCGGCGACGACGAGGCGATCGTCGCGGGCTTCGCGATCATCGGCGGCCATCGCGTCGCGGTCGTCGGCCAGCAGAAGGGCGCGGACACCGAGGAGAACGTCCGGCGCAGCTTCGGCATGCCGCATCCCGAGGGCTACCGCAAGGCGATGCGGATCATGGAGCTCGCCGAGCGCTCCGGCCTCCCGGTGGTCACCTTCGTGGACGTCCCGGGCGCCCACCCGGGACCCGAGTCCGAGGAGCGCGGGATCGCAGAGGCCATCGCCCGGTCGGTCGGCCTGATGACCCGCCTCCGGACGCCGATCGTCACCGTGATCACCGGTGAGGGCGGCTCCGGCGGCGCGCTCGCGATCGCGGTCGGCGACGTGGTGCTGGCCCTCGAGAACGCCGTGTACTCCGTGATCAGCCCCGAGGGTTGCGCGAGCATCCTGTGGCGCACGACGGACGAGGCCGCCACGGCCGCGCTCGCGATGCGGATGAGCGCCCAGGACCAGCACGAGCTGGGCATCATCGACGAGGTCATCGACGAGCCGCCCGAGGGCGCGCACACCGATGCCGCCGACACCGGGCGCCGCCTGAAGGCGGTCATCGTCCGCGAGCTGGACCGCCTGACGGCCCTTCCCATCGACACGCTGGTCGAGGAGCGCTATCGCCGGTACCGTGAGCTCGGGCCGTACGGCGAGATCGTCGCGCCCGCACCCATTCCGCCCGTGCCGCCCCGGCAGGGCCTCGCGGACCGCCTCCGCGGGCTCCTCGAAGCCGGCCAGCGCGCGATCCCCGCACCCCTGCCCGTCGGGCGCCGCCAGGAACAACCCCCCCGCGAGGACGTCTAGCCGATGCCCGAACCGCAACGCCCGAGCGAACGCACCCCTGCGGAACGGCAGGCCGACCATGCCGGTCTCGCCCGCCTGTCCGAGACGCTCGTGACGGCGCTCGTCCAGAAGCTCAACGGCTCCGGGCTCGGGAGAGCTGGAGGTCCGCGAGGGCGACTGGAAGATCCGGCTCCGCCGACCAGCGGGAGCGGCCGCCGCGGCCGCCGCGCGCCGCGAGCGACCGCGATCCGCCGGCCACACGGTCCCTCGTCCCGTCGCCCAGCCGTCCGCTCCCGCGGCACCGCGCGACCCGCACCGCGCCTTCGCCACGTCGCCGGCCGTCGGCACCTTCCGCGCGATCGCGCCGGTCGGCAGCCGGGTCCGCCAGGGCGACCGGATCGCCGTGGTGGATCTGCTGGGCATCGCGCAGGACGTCGTGGCGCCGATCGACGGGCTCCTCGTGGAGGTCCTCGCCGGCACCGGCGACGCGGTGGAGTACGGCGAGGAGGTGGCGGTGGTCGCCGAGCCGGTGGTCACCGACGATGGAGCCGCGGACGCCTCCGCGGGCGGGGATGCCTGAGATGATCAACCGCGTCCTCATCGCCAACCGGGGCGAGATCGCCCTCCGGATCCTGCGCGCCTGCCGGACGATGGGCATCGAGGCCGTCGTCGCCTACTCCGAGGCGGACCGCACCTCGCTGCCGGCGCTGCTCGCCGACGAGGCGATCTGCATCGGGCCGGCGGATGCGAAGCGCTCCTACCTCTCGGCCCCCGCGATCATCTCCGCGGCCATGGTCACGGGCTGTGACGCCATCCACCCGGGCTACGGGTTCCTCTCCGAGGACGACGCGTTCGCCGACGCCGTCCGGGCCCACGGCCTCACGTTCATCGGGCCGTCGGCCCCCGTCCTCGAGCGCTTCGCGTCCAAGGAGGAGACCCGCCGGCTGCTGGCCGCCTATGGCCTGCCAACGATCCCGGGCTCCGGGTTGCTCGTGGACGAGCAGCAGGCGCTCGACGACGCCGAGCGGATCGGCTACCCGGTCCTGATCAAGCCCTCCGCGGGCGGGGGCGGCAAGGGCATGCGGATGGTCCGCTCGCCGCGCGAGCTGGCCGCGGTCCTGCCCATCTGCCGCTCGGAGGCCAAGGCGGCCTTCGGTGACGACGCGCTGTACCTGGAGAAGTGGCTGGAGGAGAACCGCCACGTGGAGATCCAGGTCGCGGTCGACCGGTTCGGCGTGGGCGTGCACCTGTGGGAGCGCGACTGCTCCGTCCAGCGCCGGCACCAGAAGATCCTCGAGGAGTCCCCGTCCCCGGCGATGACCCCGACCGGGCGCCGGGAGCTCGCCGAGCGAGCGCTCAAGGCCGTGGTCGCCGCGGGCTACGAGAACATGGGCACGCTCGAGTTCCTCGTGGACGCCGAGGGCAACGCCTACTTCATCGAGATCAACTGCCGGATCCAGGTGGAGCATCCGGTCACGGAGATGCTGACCGGCATCGACCTCGTGGCCCTCCAGATCCGGATCGCGGCCGGCGAGCCCCTCGGCCTCACCCAGGCGGACATCCCGCAGCGCGGCCACGCCATCGAGTTCCGGATCAACGCCGAGGACGCGCTCCACGACTTCCGGCCCGGCGCCGGGACCATCGAGCGCTACAACGCGCCGGGCGGACCCGGGGTCCGCTTCGACTCCCATGCCTACGCCGGCTACGAGGTCCCGCCGTACTACGACTCGCTGCTGGGCAAGCTCGTGGTCTGGGGCCCCACCCGCGAGGCCGCCATCGCCCGCGGCCGGGCCGCCCTCGACGAGCTCGTCATCGAGGGGGTCGTCACCAACACCGCGATCCACCGGGCGCTGCTCGCATCGGAGCCGTTCCTCGCGGGCCGGTTCACCACCAACCTGCTCGACCGGATCGGCAGCGCCGCGTTCCTCGCGGGCGAGGAGCGCGCCTCGTGACCCCTGCCCACCCCTCCCACCGACCCTGCTGGAGCCTCACGTGACCGACGACACCCCCGCGCCCGACGCCTCCGCCGACAAGCCGGCCATCGTGCACACGGTGGGCGAGATCCAGGGCCTGATCCCGCACCGCTGGCCCTTCCTGCTCGTCGACCGCATCGTCGAGTACGACCCCGAGGCGAAGCGGATCGTCGGCATCAAGGCCGTCACCGCCACCGAGTGGTTCTTCCAGGGCCACTTCCCGGGCCTGCCCGTGATGCCCGGCGTCCTCCAGGTCGAGGCGCTGGCCCAGACGATGGGCATCTACGTCGCCAAGCAGCCGGGCTTCGGCGACCGGATCGGGCTGTTCGCGGGGATCGACGAGGTGCGCTTCAAGCGCGTCGTGGCGCCCGGCGACACGCTCCGGCTCGAGATCACGATGGAGAAGCTGGGCAGCCGCTTCGGCAAGGGCCGGGGCGTGGCGACCGTGGACGGCGAGGTGGCCTGCGAGGGCCTGCTGTCCTTCGTCATCCCGCCGGCAGGGGTGCTCCGTTGACGCGGATCGCCGTCCTCTCGGACATCCACGGCAACCGCGTCGCCCTCGAGGCCGTCCTCGCGGAGATCAAGCGCGACCTGCCGGACTGGGTGCTCGTCGCGGGCGACCTCGTGATGAACGGCCCCGATCCCAACGGGACCATCGACGTCCTGCGCGCCCTCGAGGCGGACGGCGGCCTGATCGTGTCGGGCAACACGGACATCGCCGTGGGCGACTTCGACTACGGGGCGGCGTTCCCGCAGTACCAGGACGGCGTGCCCGAGACCGTCACCGAGGCCGCCGAGTGGGCCCACGACGAGCTGGGCGACGACCAGCTGGCCTGGCTGCGCAGGCTCCCGGCCGAGCGCCGGATCCGGGCCGGCGACGACCAGCTGGTGCTGGTCGTGCATGCCTCGCCCGGCTCGCAGACCCGCGGCTTCGACCAGGCCCTGGACGCGAACATCATCTTCGAGCGGGCGGCGGCCACCGACGCCCGGATCATCTGCGTGGGCCACACCCACGTCCCCGAGGTCCGGGACCTGGGCTTCAAGGTCATCGTCAACGATGGGAGCGCGGGCTTCGTCTTCGACGGCGACCCCACCGCCTCCTGGGCGATGGTGACCGTGGACGGGACGGACGTGTCCGCGGAGATCCGCCGGACCGAGTACGACGTGCTGGCGGTCGCCAACGCGATCAGCGAGCGGGGTCTGCCCGGCGATGTGTACCGCGCCGCGACGGTGCGCACGGGGAAGCTCGTCCGATGACCTGGAGCTGGCCGGAGCGGCCGCGCCGCGTCGTCGTCACCGGCATGGGTGTCGTGACCTCCCTGGGGCAGGACGTGGCGTCCACGTGGGACGGTCTGATTGCCGGGCGGTCCGGTGTCGCTCCCATCACCCTGTTCGACCCGTCGCGCGTGAGCGTCAAGATCGCGGCCGAGGTCAAGGACTTCGACCCGTCGGACGTGCTCGACCGCAAGGAGATGCGCCGGACGGACCGCTACATGCAGTTCGCGCTGGTCACCGCGCGCCAGGCGCTGACCCAGGCCGGCCTGCCGGGCCGTCTCGACGACGCCATGGCCGCCCGGACCGGCGTGATCGTGGGCTCGGGGCTGGGCGGCGTCGCCACGCTGTTCGACAACGTGCTGCTGATGGGCGAGCGAGGGCCGGACCGGATCTCGCCCGTTCTTCATTCCGATGGGGCTCGCGAACGTCGCCGCCGGGCAGATCGCGATCGCGACCGGGGCCATCGGCCCCAACTTCGCGACGGTGTCCGCCTGTGCGACCGGCGGCCACGCGCTGGGCGAGGCATGGGAGACGATCCGCCGCGGCGACGCCGACATGATGATCGCGGGCGGGGTCGAGGCCGGCGTCCACGAGGCCACGGTCGGTGGCTTCGCCTCGATGAAGGCGCTCTCGACGCGGAACGACGATCCGGCGCGGGCCTCGCGGCCGTTCGACCGGGGCCGCGACGGCTTCGTGGTCGGCGAAGGGGGAGGGGCGCTGGTCCTCGAGGCCCTCGAGCATGCCGAGGCCCGCGGCGCGACGCCGCTGGCGGAGCTCGTGGGCTACGGCGCCACCGCCGACGCGTCGCACATCACGCTGCCGGCCCCGGGCGGCATGGGTGCGGTCCGGGCGGCGCGGCGGGCGCTCGAGAAGGCGGGTCTCGACGCGAGCGAGGTCGACCACGTGAACGCCCACGCCACCTCCACACCCGAGGGCGACAAGGCGGAGCTCCAGGCGATCCGGACCATCTTCGGCGACCACGCGCCACGGGTTGCCGTGACCGCCAACAAGTCGATGCTCGGCCACACGCTGGGTGCGGCTGGCGCCATCGAGTCGATCGTCACGATCACGGCCCTGCGCGAGGGGATCGTCCCGCCGACGATCAACCTTGACGATCCCGACGAGCATGCCGAGGGGCCTGGACCTGACGCCGAACGCCGCACCCGGCGGGACCTTGCGGGTCGCGATGTCCAACTCGTTCGGGTTCGGCGGCCAGAACACGGCCCTGGTCTTCCGGAGGTGGGAGGGGTGAGCGACGAGCAGCAGCCAGGCGAGCCCGGTGAGCACGTCGAGTCCGGCCAGCCCGGTGAGCCCGGGCAGCCCGCCGAGGCCGCGGAGGAGGCGCCGATGACCGAGACTCGCGAGCACGTGGACCGCGTCCCCGTGGGTCCAGGTGACGGCGAGGCGTCCGCCACGGACGTGGCGGTCCCCGTCGCCGGGGCGTCGGCGGCCACGGACCCGGCCGACGCGTCGCTCCTCGCCCTGGTCGACAAGCTGACCGCGATCCTCGAGAAGAGCGACCTCGGCGAGCTCGAGGTGGCGTCCGGCGGGACCACGATCATCCTGCGCTCCCCGTCCGCGATCGAGCGACCGTTCGCCGTCGCGGCCCCCGCCGCCGACTCCGGCGCGGTCCCAGGCGATCCTCCCGCACCCGGCGCCCAGGCCACGGCCGGCGCGGCACCTCGCCTCGGCGGCTCGGCCCCGGCTCCCAGGCGGCCGCCCCCGCCAAGCCGTCCGTCAAGGCGCCGCTGACCGGCATCTTCTATGGCGCCCCGTCCCCCGGTGCCACGGCCTACGTGGCCGTGGGCGACCACGTGGCGGTCGGCCAGATCATCGGCCTCATCGAGGCCATGAAGCTGTTCAACGAGATCAAGAGCGACCTCGCCGGCCGGGTGGTCCGCGTGTGCGCGGACAACGGGGCGCTGGTCAAGGCCAAGCAGCCGCTCATCGAGGTGGAGCCCGCATGACGTCCTCGGCGGCCCGGTCCGTCAGGCTCACCGGCTGGGGCCGGTACGCCCCTGCCCAGGTGCTCACCAACGCCGATCTCGAGCGGATGGTGGACACCTCGGACGAGTGGATCGTCACGCGCACCGGCATCCGCGAGCGGCGCGTCGCGGCGGCGAACGAGACCACCGCGTCCATGGCATCGGTTGCCGCCCTGCGTGCGATCCACACCGCGGGGCTGGTCCCCGAGGACATCGACCTGATCATCCTCGCGACGCTGACGCCGGACTACTGGATGCCCTCCACGGCGGCCCTGGTCAAGGAGGCGATCGGCAACACGAAGGCGCCCGCGTTCGACGTCATGGCGGCCTGCTCGGGCTTCGTGTACGCGTACGCGACGGCCAGCGCCTACATCGCCGCCGGCATGGCCAAGCACGCGCTGGTCATCGGCGCCGAGCTCCTGACCCGGTTCCTGGACTACACGGACCGGGGCACCTGCATCCTGTTCGGCGATGGGGCCGGCGCCGTCGTGCTCTCCGGCTCGGACGAGCCCGCGACGCCCGTCGGCATCGAGATGACCACCGAGCCCCAGGGCGCCTACATGATCTGGCTGCCCGCGGGCGGGTCCAAGAGCCCGCCGTCCGCCGAGACGGTCGCCCGTGGCGAGCACCGGATCCGGATGGAGGGCAAGGAGACCTACCGGTTCGCAACGCGGACGCTGGCCTCCACCGCGCTGGCCGCCGTCGGCAAGGCCGGCTGGACCCAGGACGACGTGGACCTGATCGTCCCGCACCAGGCCAACGTCCGGATCATCGAGGCGGTCGCCAAGGGCCTCGACATCTCGATGGACAAGATCTACGTCAACCTCGACCGCTACGGCAACACCTCGGCCGCCTCCGTGCCGATCGCGCTGGCCGAGGCCGTCAACGAGGGCCGCCTGGCGGTCGGCGACAAGCTGGTCTTCGTCGCGTTCGGGGCGGGCTTCACCTCGGGTGCCGTGGCCATGGAGTGGACCGCGGACCCGGCCCGGGGCCGGACCGCCGACGAGGCCGTCCGCCCGGAGGACGTGTCCGTCCGGCTGCCCCTGGACTGGGACTCCGTGGACCCGATCCCGGAGGCCCTGGCGGAGATCCTCGCCCGGCCGCTGCCCGGCCACATGGACCTGTCCGACGTCGTGCCCGGCGAGCCCGAGCACGCCAACCACGCCAACCACGCCCAGAGCGCCACTGCCCGCTGAACCCGCCCGGCCCGTGCCGGACCACACCACGAGGAGGACGCACCAGATGCTCGACCTGACCGGCAAGACCGCGCTCGTCACCGGCGGCTCGCGCGGGATCGGCCGCGCCATCGTGCTCAAGCTTGCCCAGCAGGGCGCCGACATCGCGTTCATGGACCGCGGCGCCCCCGAGACCGCGGCCCAGACCAAGGCCGACGTGGAGGCCATCGGCCGGCGGGCCATCTTCTTCGCCGGCGACGTGACCGACCCCGAGGCCTGCACGGCCTTCGTCCAGGCGGCCATCGAGGCCTTCGGCAAGGTCGACATCCTCGTCAACAACGCCGGCATCACGCGTGACGACCTCGTCATGCGGATGGGCATCGACGAGTGGAAGATGGTCCTCGAGGTCAACCTGTTCGGCGCCTTCTACTGCACCAAGGCCGTCCTGCGGCCGATGCTCAAGGCACGCGCGGGACGGATCATCAACATGTCCAGCGTCTCGGGCCAGGCGGGCCAGGCGGGCCAGGCCAACTACTCCTCGTCCAAGGCCGGGCTGATCGGGCTGACCAAGGCCGTCGCCCGCGAGGTCGCCAGCCGCGGGATCACCGCCAACGCCGTGGCGCCGGGCTTCATCGTCACCGAGCTGACGCAGGACCTCCCCGAGGAGCTGCAGGACCAGATCCGGAAGCAGACGCCGCTGGGCCACTTCGGGACCGTGGACGACATCGCCAACGCCGTGGCCTTCCTCGCCTCGGACGAGGCGGGCTACATCACGGGCCAGGTCCTCGCCGTCGACGGCGGCCTGGTGATGATGTAGCGGTGCCGTTCACCGTCGAGGCGACCGCGATCCCGGAGGTCCTCGTCGTCCGGCCCCGCCTGTTCGGCGACGACCGGGGCTGGTTCACCGAGGTCCTCCAGGTCGATGCCTTCGCGGAGCTGGGTCGGCGGCCTGCCGACGTCGTTCGTCCAGGTCAACCAGTCGCGGTCCTCGCGGGGCGTCATCCGCGGCCTGCACTTCCAGTGGGACCCGCCCCAGGCCAAGCTCATGCGCGTCGTCCGCGGCCGGGCGTTCATGGTCGCGGTGGACATCCGCCCCGGCTCGCCGACGCTGGGCCAGGTCGTCACGGTGGAGGGCTCCGAGGACGAGCCGGTCCTGTTCTGGGCGCCGGCGTCGTTCGCGCGCGGGTTCTGCGCCCTCGCGGACGTGACCGAGATCGAGTACTTCTGCACGGCGACCTACAACCCGGCGCTGCGAGTCCGGCATCCGCTGGGACGACCCGGCGCTGGGGATCGCGTGGCCGGTGGACGAGCCGCAGCTGTCGTCCAAGGACGCGGCGGCGGGCACGCTGGCGGACTGGC
>CAVOWV010000005.1:0-256645 GCA_963700245.1 uncultured Chloroflexia bacterium | reverse complement strand
TGACGGCGACCTTGACCGGCGCGCCGGCGCCGAGGACGGACACCTCCGACCCCAGGTCGAGGCCCTCCGTGGCCGCGAGGCGCTCCGTCACGAGGGCGCCGCCATCGCCGGTGACGGGGAGCGGGTCACCGCGAACGACGACGAGGTCGCGCACGCGGGGCTCCCGGGCCGGGTCGATCCCGAGGACGGTGACGGGCTCCGTGACGATCGGGCGACCGGGGGCCGAGCCGATAAACGAGCGGCGCTCGATCGCAGGCGCCGTGAGGGCCGCGCCCGGCACGGCATCGAGAGCCCGCAGGGTGGCGTCCGACAGCCCCGTCTCCGCGAATGCGGCGACCCGCACGTTCGCGCGGCCCACCATGGACGCGACGGTCCGCTCGATCGACGCGTCCAGCCCTGTGCCGGTGGCGAGGGCGGCAACGAGCACCGCGACACCGATCGCGATCCCGAAGATCGTCAGGATGCTGCGGGCCGGACGGGCGACCAGCCCGCGCCAGGCGTACGGGACGAAACCGCGCATGGCGATCGGCTACAGGCCCAGCTGGGCGAGACGGGTGATGAGTGGCGCCGCGGCGTGGTCGGCACGGCGTCCCAGGATGATCTCGTCCTGGATCGTCCCATCCCCGATGACCAGCACCCGGTCCGCGTACGCGGCGGCCTTGGCGTCATGGGTGACCAGCACGATCGTCTGACCGCGCTCGACGCAGGTCCGCCACAGGGCGTCGAGGATGTCCTGCCCGGTCCGGAAGTCCAGGTTCCCGGTGGGCTCGTCCGCGAACAGGAGCGCCGGGCGCGTCACGATGGCGCGCGCCACGGCCACGCGCTGTTGCTCACCGGCCGAGAGCTGCTCGGGCTTGTGGCGCTCCTTGCCGGTGAGGTCCACCAGTGCGATGGCGTCCCGGATGCGCGCCGCCACGTCGCCGCTCCGGGGGTCGTGACCGGCGATGGTGAAGGGCAGGCCGACGTTCTCGACGACGTTGAGCAGCGGGACCAGGTTGAACGACTGGAAGACGAACCCGGTTCGCTCTCGGCGGAGACGCGTCGCCTGGTCGTCGGAGAGCCTGCTGATGTCCTCGCCCTCGAGGAGCACCTCGCCCGAGGTGGGGCGGTCCAGACCCCCGAGGAGCTGGAGCAGGGTGCTCTTGCCCGACCCCGAAGGGCCCATGAGAGCCACGAACTCGCCCGACCCCACGGCCAGCGAGACGCCCCTGACGGCCTCCACGGTCTCGCCGGGCATGGGGTACTGCTTCGTGAGGCCCCGGGCCTCCAGGATCGGCGGGGCGACGGCGCCCGGCGTCGGGGCGGCATCCGGGGCCGGTGCGGTCTGCGTCATGGGCCTGGTCGGGCTCCGTGCTGCGGCGGTGTGGTCACTACCGTAGCGGTGCGGTCCGGAGCGGTCAGGGGCTCGATGGTCCCGGGTGGCCGTGGGACCCGCGAGGCTGGGGGAGAGCCCCAGCCGGCCTCTCACCCCCCGAAGAACCGGGCCGTGACCGCAGCGAGGATGGAGTCCACGATCCCCGTTGCAGCGGGGGTATCGGTCACCCGCAGGCCGCCGGCCGGAAGGTTCCCTCCGTTCCAGGCAACGGGTCCTGCCGGGTCAGCCGTCGGTGTGACGGCCACCGGACTCTCGGACGGGGTGGGCCTGGGCCGCGGCGTGGGCGAGGGGTGGGACTCGGGGTGGGACTCAGCGTCGGTGATGGGACCGGGGACGCCGTGGGCTGCGCCTTGGCGGGTTCCTGGGTCGGCCGCGGGGTGGGCTTGGGCTTGGGCTTCGCCGTCGGCTTGGGGGTGGCCCTGGGCGTGGGCTTGGGCTTCGGCCCTGGGAGTGGCCCTGGGCGTGGGCTTGGGCGTCGGCTTCGCCGTGGCCTTGGGGGTTGGAGCCGTGGTCGGTCCGGCCGTCGGGTCGGCCGTCGGGTCGGCCGTCGGCTTCGGGGTCGGCTTCGGGGTCGGCTTCGGAGTCGGCTTGGGCGTCGGCGCGGGCGTCGCTGCTGCGCACTTGTCGGCGAACAGCACCGTCCACACGTAGTGGTCGCCGGTGGTCCGGTAGGCCCCAACGGCCACGACATCCCACGACTTGCCCATGATGTTGGCACGGTGGCCGGACGAACCCATGAACAGGTCGAAGACGTACGCAGTCACGTCCTCCTCGGATGCGCCGGGCCAGGTTGCCTGGCCGATGTTCTCGCCCGCGACCTTGAAGCAGTAGTCGTACTTGTGCTGCATGTACCAGAACACGTTGTGGTCGGTTCCCGAGCTCGGGATCGTGTGCGAGAAGTAGTCCCGCTGGGCCATGTCCTTGCTCCGCCAGCGCGCGATCGTGCGCAGCGCCGTGTCGAGCTTGAGGGCCTTCAAGCCGCCCGATGCCCGGGCCTGGTTCTGCAGGGTGATCAGCTGCGACTCGGACCCGGAGCTGAACGTGTTCACGTCCCAGGCACGGACCGCCGGGGCGAGGAAGAGGCCGGCCGAGGAGCTGAGCGTCACGGCCAAGGCGACGCGGCAGCGAAGCGCCGGGTCGCTGGGCGCAGGCCGGAGCGGCGGTGGAGCGGAATGAACCGGATCATGCGGCGGCAGGGTCTCGCTGGGCGCCCGGCGGGGCTCCGGGTCTGCCGTCACCCTAGGCGGGCGCGGCTCTCCGTTCTCCGGCGCAATGGTCCCAGCCCCACCCGCCCGGGGTACCAGTGCGGGGTACCGGTCCGAGGGACGCGAGGCCGGCAACGGGACGGCGGCCCCCGGCTCCTGCCCGAGGTCCGGTACACTCCCCTCGCCCCGTGGGTCGACGCTCGCCACGACGCGTCCGCCCGGGCATCTTGGTGGCCTTAGCTCAATGGCAGAGCATCGGATTGTGGCTCCGAAGGTTGCGGGTTCGAGCCCCGTAGGCCACCCCAACTCCTCGCCCCCGGACCGGGAGGGATCGTGACACAGGATCGGCGCGTCTCGATCATCGGCCTCGGCTACGTCGGCCTTCCCCTCGCGATCGCGTTCGCCGAGGCAGGCCTCGACGTCGAGGGCGTGGACGCGTCGCCGGACCGTGTCGCCGAGCTCAACGCCCGCCGCTCCCCCATTGACGACGTCAGCGACGACCGCCTGGCGGCAGCCCTCGACGGCGGCCTGCGCGTCGTCGCCCCGGCGGACGCGCGCCCGGGTGACGTCGACGCGCTGTTCGTGTGCGTCCCGACGCCGATCACATCGACCAAGGACCCCGACCTCGGCCAGTGCTCGCCGCGGCGGCCTTCGTGCGCGACGGACTCCGGGCCGGGCACCTCGTCGTGCTCCAGTCGACCACCTTCCCGGGCACGACCACGGGCCCCTTCCGCGAGGTCATCGAGGCATCGGGGCTCGCCGCGGGCACGGACTTCGACCTCGCCTTCGCGCCCGAGCGGGTGAGCCCGGCGACCCGGCGAGCTCCGGGCGCGGCGTGCCGCGGCTCGTGGGTGGCACGACCGGGCGGCCACCCAGCGCGCCGCAGCGCTGTTCTCGCATATCAACGACCGGGTGGTCGAGATGTCCTCGCCCGACGCCGCCGAGATGGCGAAGCTGCTCGAGAACACGTTCCGCAACGTCAACATCGCGTTCGTCAACCAGCTGGCGCTGCTGTGCGAGCGGATGGGCCTCGACGTGTGGGAGATCATCGACGCCGCGGCCACCAAGCCGTTCGGGTTCATGCGCTTCACGCCGGGCCCGGGCGTGGGCGGCCACTGCATCCCCGTGGACCCGTACTACCTCGCCTGGCGTGCCCGGGAGTTCGACTTCACCGAGCGCTTCATCGAGCTCGCAGGGGACATCAACTTCGCCATGCCGCGCCACGTGGTTGACCTGGTGGCCGAGGCGCTCAACGACCGCGGCAAGGCGCTCAAGGGCGCGCGCGTCGGCGTGCTGGGTGTCGCCTTCAAGCCGGACATCATGGATCCCCGCAACTCGCCGGCCGGTGCCATCCTGCCGCTGATCCTCGAGCGGGGCGCGGAGCTCCGCTACCACGACCCGCTGGTCGACCGCTTCCGCGACGACATGGGCCGCGTGCACGAGGGTGTCGGGCTGGACTCGCTGCTCCACTGGGCGGACGTGTTCGTCGTGGTGACCGCGCACAAGGCCATCGACTGGGAGCACTTCTACGCCGAAGCGCCACTGGTGGTCGACACGGTGAACAGCTCCCGCGGGCTGGCGACCCGCGAGCGGCAGGTGCTCCGCCTGGGTGCGGGCTGGTCAGGGAGCTAGGCGAGGGCGGCCGAGTCCCGCGGCGCTACGGATCGATCTGCGGGAGACGGGCGTAGAGGCGCTCGGCGAGCGCCCGTGCGTACGTCGCGGTCAGGTGGTGCTGATCGCGGAACACGAGCAGGCGGCCGATGACGGCCGGGCATGGATCCGTCTGGCAGACCCAGGCCGTCGGATCGATGAACGAAGCGCCCGCGCCCGAGGCAACGGCGGCCTCTCCTGCGGTCCACTCGGGCTTCACCGCGCTGGCGAACGGGATCGTGCAGGCCGAGGCGTCGTCGAGGTTCGCAGACAGGCAGACCGGCGGATCCGCCTGGGCGCGCGGCGTGTCGCCGATCACGACGACGTGCCTGGCGAGGGCCACGAGACGCTCGAGGGTCCGGCCCGCGGCGGCGTCCCACAGGTCCCGGACCTTCGCGATCGGTACCGCCATTCCGTCGACCATCGCCTTGTACCCGCGGGAGGCCGACACGACGACCAGGTCGGGGCGTTCGATGGCCATACGCCCCAGGGCGGCCTCACGCCAGCGGGTGCACTCCTCGTACCTGCGCTTGACGATGTCGGCCCAGATGTCGATGTCGGCAGTGGCGCAGGCGGACTTCGTCATGGAGACGAGACGCCAGCCTCGCTCCGTCGCGAGGCGCTCGAGCGCCGGGAACCACTGGGCGGCATGGGAGTCCCCGAACAGCACGACGGTGACGTCGCCAGCGGGATCACCGAACACGCAGTCCCCCGGGGTGACGCTGGGGACATCCAGGTGGCAGTCGTCCGCGTAGATGACCGGCAGGTCATCGACGGCATTCTCGAGCGGCGGGGCCAGGTCCGCTGGTACGGGGGCGCCGGCGAGTGGCGGCAGCGTCGCGACCGGCGTCGGCGGGGCCGACGGGATCGTGGTGCCGTCGGGCGCGGCAGCGAGCCTTCAGGACGTTCGTCGGCGAGGAGGCGGGGGGGCGTCGGGTCGGGAGGGAGGGCGACACTGGTCACCTCGCCGCCGACGGCGGGGCCGCCGGTCGACACGGCGCCCGCGGCGAACCCGAGCGATGCCGTCATCGCGACGACCACCACGGACAGCGCGCCGGCCATGGCCAGGGACCGGCGCGTCTTCAGCCCGACGTATCGGCCGCGGCGGATCGGGTCCTCGACCCACCGCTGGGTAGCCGTGGCGGCCAAGATCGCGAGTGCGACAAGCGCCAGTCGGATGGGCCATCGGAGCGGCTCGCCTGCCGCGGCCTCGGGCAGCGTGAGGATCGGCCAGTGCCAGAGGTAGAGCGAGTACGAGATCAGGCCCAGGAAGCGGATCGGCGGGAGACCAAGCACCCGCCCGGCAGCATATCGCGAAGCCCCCGTCGGCGTGGACGCAAGGCCAGCGGCGATGACGAGGGCCGCCCCGATCGTCGGGACGAGGGCGGCGACACCGGGGAAGGCGACCGACGTGTCGAGAACAAGGCCGGCGACCACGATCAGCGCCAGCCCGATCCAGCCCGCCGGCACGGCGACTCGCGCTGGGACCCACCGGGCGGCGCCGGGCAGCGCGAGGAGGCCACCAAGGGCGAGCTCCCACGCCCGGGTCGGCAGCGAGAAGAACGCCCACGGCTGGTTCACGCCGGTGAGCCAGATCGACAGCCCGAGCGACCCTACCAGCACGGCGGCGAGAACAATCGCGAGGCGGCGGATACCAGCGTCATGGCGACCACGCAGGAACGTCGCGCCGGCCACGACCGCCAGCATCGTCGGCCAGAAGATGTAGAACTGCTCCTCGACGCTGAGGCTCCAGAAGTGGAGCACCGGAGACGGTGCCAGCTCCGAGCCGAGGTAGTCGGTGGCCTGGATGGCGAAGCGGATGTTCGACACGTACAGCGTGGCGCTGATCGTGTCGCCGGCCACCGCGGGCACCCGGAGCGGTGGCAGGACGATCGCCGAGGCGATCATGGTGACGACCAGCACGAGGGCGGCCGCGGGGAGGAGCCGCCGAGCCCGGCGCGCATAGAACCCGGACAGGCTCAGCCGGCCCGTACCCATCAGCTCCCGGACGATGATCCCGGTGATGAGGAAACCGGACAGGACGAAGAACACATCCACGCCGATGTAGCCGCCATCGACGAGTGGGGCGCGCGCGTGGTAGAGGAGGACGAGGAGGACAGCGACCCCGCGCAACCCCTCGAGATCCGCGCGGAAGCCCGACTTCTCGATCATCGGTCACCCGGCGCGGCAGATCTCGTGGTCCTGCGCACAAGATCCAGGTAGCGGCTCGCGGCGGAGGGCCACGTGTATCGCTCCGCGGCGATGGCGGCCACCCGTCGGCGGCGTGCCGCCCGTTCCAGTTGGTCGACATCGAGCACGCTCCGGATGGCATCGGCGAGGGCGTCCGGCTCGAGCGAAGGGGCAACGACCCCCGCGCCAGTCGCGTCGACGATGCGCGCCATCACGTCGAGTCCGGGGCCCACGACGACCGGCGTGCCGACGAGGAGCGACTCCCAGAACTTGTTGGGCGTGGACTCGCGCTGGTTGAGCGAGACCGGCGGGAGCGTGAGCAGCGAGGCGTCGGCGGACGCCGTCCAGCAGGGCAGCTCGTCAGGGTGGACCGCCGGCAGGGTGAAGTGTCGTCCGACGAACCGCGGATCCCGATCCCGAGCCCGGCAGCGCTCCAGCCAGACGCCGAACCCGAGCAGCACGAGGCACGCCCGGTCGACGCGGAGCACCGCCTCCGCCGCTTCATCGAGTCCCAGGTTGGGGCTCAGCCGGCCCTGGAACAGGACGATCCGCATCTCGGGCGGAAGCCCCAGCGCCTCACGGATTAGGTCTGGCCCCTCCCCGACGCCGGCCTGCGGCAGCTCGGGCCAGTTGGGGATGACGACGGGTGGCTCCACGCCCCAACGCGCGGCCAGCCGCGCGGCGAGCGCCTCGTTGACGGTCGTGCGTGCGTCGGCCGCACGAGCCCACCGCCGCTCGCGGGCCAAGTGGATCCGGCGCAGCACGCGGGGGATCCCGACCATGCTGTTGCCTTCGAACGTGTTGTCGACGGCGTCGAAGATGACCACGGACCGGCGCCCCGCCTGCCGGTCCTTCCGTGCCGCGGCGAGCGCGGCCGCGATCGTCAGGCGCCGCAGGCGTGGTACAGATCGGCCGGAGCCAGCTCCCGGTCGAGCGTCGCCCACCACCCGCGCGTGGTCTCCGGCCACAGCACCCACCTGCGGCGCTTGCGCAGATAGCGGACGATTCGCCGCGCCGCAGCCCGCAGGCGGCCCACGCGCCGGGCGGGCAGGACTCGTGGCTGGGACACCGATTCAGCGAGTGCGGCGCCACCAGCTCGAGCGCCCAGGCCCGCATCCAGGGCGACGTGGTGGGCTGCGAACCGGGCGAACGGTCCACTGGGCACATACCGGTGGAACGTCACCGGCCCGTCCAGCTCGACCTCCGGCGTCCCACTCATGGAGATCGCAGCGATCTCGACGTCATATCCCTCACCCGCAAGCGTGCGTGCGATCCGCAGTGCCCGAGAGTACGGTCGCGCGGGGCCGCCGACGAGGACAACGGCGCGGCGGGTCGGGATCACGGCTCGCGGTGGCGGCCGTCCGCCCTGCGTGCGCGCGCCGTGCTGGACCACGGGGCGCATCCTACCGTGACTCGTCACACCACGAGGCGTCCAACCATGACGGACACCGGCCGCGTCAGCCGCGGGCCGGCGGCCGCCGGAACAGGGCGGACTTCGTCGTGGGCGCCTGCCCGGTGCGGATCGCGACGCGGTCCAGGCCAGCGACCAGCGGACCAATCCACCTCGAGCGGGCGCGATCGCGTCGCTTGACGAACCGCCACCACCGTTCGTAATACCCGAACATCCGGACGGACCGGGCCTCCATCGGGTTGTTGGCGAGCACGGTCGCCGGTTCCAGCGCGACGAGCTCCAGACCGGCGGCGACGAGCCCGTCCCGGTAGGCACCGAAGGGGCGCGCCCTCGACGCACGCGCGGCGTCGCGCGGCCGCTCGAACGCGGCATCCAGCAGGATGGGCTCGGCGAGGACCAGGTATCCGCCGTCCGCGACGAGGCTTGCCACGTTGTTCAGGGCGACAGAGAACGCATCGTCGTCGACGAGGTGGAGCAGCACGTTGAAGCAGCTGACGAGCCCGTACGTCCTGCCCGGAAGGCATCCGGCGTCGCGAGGTTGGCGACGATGTAGTCGCCCTCAGCACCGACCTCGCGTGCCGCCCTGCCCGCCGCGTCGACCGCCTTCGGCACGAGGTCGCAGCCATCGACGCGGGCGACCCCCATCGAGCGCCAGAACCGGACCCAGTAACCGATACCGGTGCCCACGTCGAACACGACCTGCGGGAGCGAGTGGTCGATCGCGTGCCGGCGCAGGAACCGGCGGAGGTTCGCCTCGAGCGCCCGGTACAGCCAGGCGTTGAGCTCCGGCGACATCCCCGACTGTCCCACCGTGCTCAGGTCGCCGCGGTGGTGGAGCCGCTCCCAGTACGAGTCGGGGTCATACGCGGCCGTCGGGGCGGCAAGCGCCAGCGGCTCGACAACCGGGCGTCCGGCGGCATCCCAGCGGTCCACGAGTCCGCGCAGCGTCGCCCGATGCCAGGCGGACCCGGTCGTTGAGCAGAGGGAGGACGAGGTCGGCGTCATCGGCGGTGAGTGCGACGATCTCGACACCCGCGGCGGTCCTGCTGCCCGCCAGGATCGTTGCGAGGTCCTCGCGGAGACTCCACGCACGCAGCATCGGCCGCTCGGCAGCGAGGCGGCGCAGCCGGACCGGCCGCAGGGGGTTCCGGATGAACCGCAGGATTCGACGCGCGAGGCGGCGAGACCCGCGACGGCCGCCAATGGACGCCCGGGCGGCTCTGTAGGCACGGTCGGGATCGATCTCGATCCAGCTGGGACCCTCCGGAAGCGCGGCGTCCTCCCCGTCTCGAGCCGGCGCGGTCACGACGAACAGGCCACGGGCGAGTCCCCGGGCACGGGTGCGAGACTGGTCACCGCAAGCGGGCGTCGCATGGCGACGACGAGCACGAGCGGCTCCGCGGGACCGGCCGGCTCCAGGCCCGCGGGCTGCGTACCGGCAGGCTCGGCACCGGCAGGCCGACCCGGGACGGAAGGCCGACCCGGGACGGAAGCCGGCATCCCGGCCTTCCGCTCGAGCAGCTCCGCATAGCAGTCGCGGAGCCTGCCCGCCACCGCATCAGGCCCGTACCGGTCGATGACGCTGGCCCGCATCTCCCGCGCGTCGAACCTGGTCGGATCGTCGAGGATGCGTGCCACGGCGACCGCCAGGGCCTCGGCGACCCAGGTCGTCGGCGATCACCCCGAACCGGCCGTCGTGGCCAACGACCTCCTCCACCCCGCCCGATGGTGTGGCGGCCACGGGCAGGCCGGCGGCCAGCGCCTCCGCCGCCACCACCCCGAACGTCTCCGTCGGGCTCGGATGGACGAACACGGCGGCACGGGCCATCGCGGCGGCGACCTCGGAACGCGAGGCATGCCCTTCGAATGCCACGGCACCGGCGATGCCGAGGTCGCGCGCCAGCGACCGGCACCGTGCCTCCTCGGTCTCCGACGGAGCCCGGCCAATCAGGCGCAGCCGCAGGTCCGGGCGTGCCGCGTGCAGGCGCGTGAATGCGGCCAGCAGCACGTCGATGCCCTTGTTCGCCTTGCGGCCACCGACCCACAGCAGCTCGCGCCCGTCACGCCCGGCGGTCCCAGACCCAGGCGCGAAGGCATCGACCTCCACGACGTTGGGCACCACGCCGATCCGCGCCGGATCGACCTCGAGCGCGGCTCGCGAGCTGGTCCCGGAGGGACTGGCTGACGGCGAGGAGCATGCGTCCCTCCGCCAGCAGCGGCAGATAGGCATCGCGCATGCCCGGCTGCGTGAGCCGTGCGGCGGCGGTGCGCTCGTGCTCCGTCGTCACGAGGGGCACGCCGAGCCGCTCGGCGAGCGCGATCGCTGCGACCCCGTCCGGGAGCCCGACGTGGGCGTGGACGATCGCCGGAGACCGGAAGCGCGGGCCGGCGGCCCAGGCGAGCAGGGCCTCGGCGGCGGACGCGGCAGTCGACCCGGGCGTCGGTCCATGACACCGCCGATCCGTCGGCGTGGCCACCGGGAGCCTGACGGTGTCGATGCCGGGCGCACCCCACGCCCGGGGGGCAACGCTGCTGCCGCGGGTCCGGATGGCCTCGCACCACGCGTCTCGCCACCGCCTGCCGGCCTTCGCCGCCATCGTCCGCCGTGCGGTACGTCCCGAACATCGACGCGGGCTCCCACGAGGCGACGTCGACGGCGATGCCCGATCCGCGCCAGGGCGGCTCGCCTGGTCCGCGATGAACACGCCCCTTCCCGGGACGTCGAACGACGGGTACCAGCTGGCGGTGATCAGGACGCGCATCGCGCTCGTCGTCATGCGGTCACCGTCCGTCGGTGCCCGGGCGGCGATCCCGCCATACCCCCTCGACGGACACGGGTTCGCCGGGAGCGCTCACGGCGGGAACTCTCTCGCCAGCTCCTCGTACAGGGCGACGAGGCGGGCACTCTCGGTCTCCCAGTTCCAGCGCTCGTGGGCTGCGCGCAGACACCGCGCACGCTTGGCGTCGGCCTCGCCGGCCGGCTCCTGCAGGACCTCCCGGATCGCGCGGGCAACATCGGAGACATCCGCCGGCCGGCAGACCGCCCCGAGCGGACCGTCGGGGTTGCCGAGGACGATCTCGCGCATCTCGGCGAAGTCGCTGACGACGACCGGCACGCCGGCGGCGAGCGCCTCGAACAACTTGTTCGGCGTCGACAGGCGGTGGTTGAGCGTGGACGGCTGGATGGGCATGACGGCGACATCGGCCGACGCCACCCAGGGCAGGAGCTCCGCGGGTGGAACCGCGTCCACGACGTGCAGGCGGCCGCCGAACCGTGGATCGGCTGCCAGCTCGTCCAGCATGGCGCGCTGCGAGCCGTACCCCAGGAACACCGCGTGGATGCGCTCCAGCCCCGGCTCGAGGATCGCCTCCGCGAGTTGCTCCAGACCGCGGTGGGCGGAGAAGCTGCCGTGATACAGGGCGATCGGCGTTCCAGCAGGCAAGTCCAGCTGCTCGCGGAAGCAGGTCGGGAGCCGGTACGGGCGGGGTCCAGCGCGGCGGCGCATTGTGCACGACCACCGAGCGCGCGAAGCCCAGGTCTCGACCTGAGGATCCTCTCGATCGACCGTGTTGACGGTCACGAGGGCAACGGCACGCCGTGCCAGACGGCGTTCCAGGAACCGCAGCCAGAATCGCGCGAACACTCCCTGGCGGGCATGACGCCCCGATTCCAGGTAGACCTCGTGGCTGTCGTACACGACCAGCGCGCCGGCCCGATCCGCCGCGACGACCGCCGCGGCCAGTCCATCAAGGTCGTGGCCGTGGTGGACGTCGGCGTCCGGGGCCACCTCTGCTGGCCGCGTCGGCCCACGGGTATACCGATCGGCGCCAACTCATGATGTAGTCCAGCTGACCCCGCCGCCGTAGCCCAGGCGGCCGATCGCCGAGGAGCAGGGCCGCCACCAGCCTGTAGGCGATCCAGGGCAGCGCCACCGCCGCCGCCAGCACCTTGGCACCTGCCCGAAGCCAGCCAGACGGCCCCGCCTGCAGATCCCCGAGCCAACCGCGGGCGACAGCCCGGCGCGACCGCCACGGGTAGTGTGCCCGCCTCTGGACCCGCCGCCACCGGGCGAGCGCGTTCCTCATCACGCGGGATTCGAGACGATGCGAACGCCGGCCGGGCGTCGCTCATCGGTCGGTAGCGGGACCCCAGGGGACTGCCGCGCCACGATGACGACGTGATGCCCGGCGCGGCAAGGGCGTCAGCCTCGCGGAGCACTCGGCTGTCGCGCGAGGCGTCGTTGGCGACATACATCGCGACCCGCAGCCGCGGGGAGCGCGGTCGCTCATCGCTGCGTCCGCGCATGGTCTACTCGGGCCCGCCGCGGGTCGCGGCCTGGACCCCGACGCCGACGTAGGCGACGCCGTCGGGCAGCGCGAGGCCCCGGAGGCTGTTGCGCCCGTCGTAGACGGCCGCGAGCGCCGGGAACCAGGCCGGGTCCAGCCCGGCGAACGCGCGGTCGGCGGTCTGCGTCACGACCGCCCGGAACGGCCCGGGCTCACCCCATGACCAGGGGCGCGCGCCGAGCGCCTCGATCTCGGCGGGCTCCATGAGCGGATCGTAGGCCGCGACGTCCGCGCCGGCGGCGCGAAGCTCGTCGATCAGCGCCAGCGCACGACTGTACGCGAGCTCCTTGACGCCCTCGCGGTAGGTGACGCCCAACACCAGGACGGGGGCGTCGGTCAGGTCGCCCAGGATCGCCCCAAGCGCCTCGATCGCTCGCCGCGTCTGGCCGTCGTTCACCTCGCGGGCGGTCTCCACGAGTCGCAGACCCGGTGCACGGGACAGCAGGAGGTGCGGGTAGACGGGGATGCAGTGCCCCCCGACGCCGATCCCCGGCTGGTGGATGTGGCTGTAGGGCTGGCTGTTGGCGGCCGCGATGACCTCGGTGATGTCGATGCCGTGGGCGTCCGCCACGCGGGCGAACTCGTTGGCGAGCGCGATGTTGACGTCGCGGTACGTGGTGTCCGCGAGCTTGCTGAACTCGGCTGCCTCCGACGAGGACATGGCCACGACCTCGGCGTCGAGCACCGAGGCATAGAACTGGCGGCGCGGTCCGTGGATGTCGTGCCGATCCCGCCCACGAGCTTGGGGTACGCGGCAAGGTTCGCGAGCACGGCACCCGAGAACAGGCGCTCGGGGGAGAACGCGACGAAGAAGTCGCGATCCGCGACGAGGCCCGACGCGCGCTCCAGGGCCGGCGCGAACCGGCGACGCGTGTCGCCGATGGGCAGCGTGGTCTCGAAGATCACGGTGCTCCCGGCGTGGATCCCCGGCGCGATCGAGGCGACGGCCGGGTCCATGTAGCGGTAGTCGGGCTGATGGTCCGCGTCGAGCATGACCGGGACGATGAGGACGACGACGTCCGCGGCACGGGCTGCCTCCGCCGCGTCGAGGGTGGCCCGGAGACGGCCCTCGGCGTGGACGCGAGCGACGAGCTCCGTGAGCCCTGGTTCCTCCCCCACGTGCGAGCGGCCGGCGTTGATGGCGTCCACGACGACCGGGTTGACGTCCACCGCGATGACGCGCCAGCCGTGGCTCGCGAACTGCGCGGCGAGGGGCAGGCCCATCTTGCCGGCGCCGACGACCGCCACGGTGCCCGCGGTGTCGGGCTCACCCGCCCACGCATCGACCAGCCGAGCCGGGGCATGGACGCACGGGCTCGGGGGCACCGTGATGGAGCCGCCCAGCATGGAGGCGCCCGAGGTCGGGCGGCGGACGATGCTCACGCGGTCTCACCGTCGCGGTCGAGGAAGACAGGCGTCACGGTGGACGCCGCCTCGAGGAGTGCGGTCGCGATGTGCACCGCCCAGGCGCCGTCCTCGCCGTCCACGTACGGCCGCTCGCCCGTGCGGACGGTGCGGACGAAGGCGTCGAGCTGGGCCTTGAGCGGCTCGTGGGTCTCGACCTCGATCTCGAGCACGTCGCCCGTGAACGTCGGCGCGTAGCCCGCGATGAGCGACCCGTGGGCCAGGTCCGACTTCGTGAACGTCAGGCGCTGGGTGAGGTAGTCGAGCTCGAACATGCCTTCCTCGCCGATGACCACGAGCTGGCGGCGCTTGGCCGGCGTGAGCCAGTTCACGTCGAGCATCCCGGACGCGCCCGACGGGAAGTGCAGCAGCCCGAACAGGAGGTCCTCGTGGGAGGCGTGCTTGCGCTGGGCGAGCTCCGCGTAGACCCGCGTCGGCCGCTCACCGGCCACCCAGCTCAGCATGTCGGCGTCGTGGGTGGCGAGGTCGACCGTGACACCGACGTCGCGGATGCGCGCCGGGAAGGGACCGGCGCGCCGGCTGACGATGGCGAAGATGCTGGTGAGCCAGCCCTCGTGCAGCAGCTGCCCCAGGCGCAGGACCGCGGGGTTGTAGCGCTCGACATGGCCGACCTGGACCGGCACCCCGGCCGCCCGGCCCGCGGCAACGATCGCCAGCGCCTCCGCGTGCGTCGCGGCGAGCGGCTTCTCCACGAGGACCGGCACACCGCGCGCGATCGCCGCGTGGGCCAGCGGCCCGTGGAAGGTCGTCGGGGCGGCGATGATGATCCCGTCGAGCTTGGCCTCGGCGATCATCACCATCGGATCCGTGAAGCCCACGGCCCCGGTCTCGGTCGTGACGGCCTCGACGGCCTCGGCGTCGGTATCGGCGACGGCGGCCAGGAGCGTGTCGGGGTGCCCGGCGACGACGCGCACGTGATTGCGGCCCATGGAGCCCAGGCCGACGAGGCCGATGCGGAGCCTGTCCCCGCTTGCCTGGCCGGTCACCGGGCCACCGGAGTCGCGACGGCGCGCACGGCCCCCACGATGGTCGCGAGATCCTCGTCAGAGAGCATCGGGTGGACAGGGATCGCGAGGACCTCGTCGGACAGGATGTTCGTGACCGGGAGGTCGAGGTCCGCCGCGCCCGGCATGTAGGCCTGCAGATAGGCCTGCTTGTGGATCGGGATCGGGTAGTAGATCAACGTCCCGACGCCGCGCTCGGTCAGCCCGTCGATGACGGCCTGCCGCTCTCCGGGGAAGCGCATCACGAACTGGTGCCAGACGTGGTCGCGACCCTCGGGCACGGTCGGGACGAGGTAGTCGCCGCCGAGCTGTGCCGAGAGGTAGGCGGCGTTGTGGCGGCGCCGTTCCGTGCGCTCGTCGAGGCGTCCCAGCTGCGCGAGGCCGATCGCCGCCGCGAGGTCCGTGGGCTTGTAGTTGGTGCCCAGCTCCTCGTGGTGGTACCGGACGCGCATCCCGTGGTTGCGGAACAGCCGCAGGCGGTCTGCCACGCCGTCGTCGTCGGTCGTTGCGAAGCCACCCTCGCCGGTCATCAGGTTCTTGGTGGCGTAGAGGCTGAACATCGCCGGACCGAACTGCCCCGCGCGCTTCCCGTGGTAGGCGGCGCCGTGGGCCTGCGCAGCGTCCTCGATGATGACGAGGCCGTGCCGCTGCGCGATCTCGACAAGCGGCTCCATGTCGGCCATCAGGCCATAGAGGTGGACGGGCATGATCGCCTTGGTCCGGGGCGTGATCGCCGCCTCGACCTGCGCCGGATCCATGCAGAAGTCGTCCTCGCGGACGTCCACGAAGACGGGCGTGGCCCCGGCTCGCAGGATCACGCTGACCGTCGCATTGAAGCTGAACGAGACCGTGATGACCTCGTCGCCCGGGCCGATGCCCAGCGCGTGCAGCACGGCCTCCTGGGCCACGGTGCCGTTGCTCATCAGCACGGCGTGCCGGACGCCGCAGTACGCGGCCCAGGCCTCCTCGAAGGCGAGCGCCTTGCGGCCCATCGCGAGCATGCCGGACCGGAGGACCTCCAGGACGGCCTCCTCCTCGGCTTGGCCGATGTCGGGCCTGGAAATGGGGATCATGGGTTCCTCCGGGGAGTCAGGCGGCGACGCATCGGTCGCCGGCGATGGCGTAGGTCGTGTGACACGACGGGCACGTCGCAGCGCCCTCGTGGGTGGCAGCGGCCGGGGACTCGGCGGCCGCGAGGCGGGCGCCGCAGGCGCAGACCCAGCCGATGCGGCGGGCCGGGCTCCCGACGACGAGCGCGTGGTCGGGGACGTCGCGCGTGACGATGGACCCGGCGCCCACGGTGGCGAAGCGTCCGACGTCCGTACCGGCGACGACGACGGCGCCGGCGCCGATCGAACAGCCGTGCCGCAGGGTGATCGGCGAGACGATCCAGTCGTCGGCACGGGCCAGGTCACCCGCTGCCGTGATCGCCCGGGGGTACCGGTCATTGGTGAGGATCGCGTTGGGGCCGATGAACACGCCGTCCTCGACCGTGACGCCGTGGTACACGAGCGCCAGGTTCTGGATCTTGACCCGGTCGCCGAGCGTGACGCCTTCGTCGATGAAGGCATCACGGCCGATCACGCACTCGGCGCCGATGCGGGCGCCGGTGCGGACCTGGGCGCGGTGCCAGATGGAGGTGCGTGGGCCCACCGTCACGTCCGACTCGAGGTCTGCGGTCGGGTGAATGCGCGCGGTGGGATCGATCACGACGGGCGGTGCTCCATGTGCGGGTTCCGGGCACCCCGGAGGGCGGCCGTCGGCCCGGAAGTCGTGAACGCGGACCGTCAGAGACGCTCACGAGTATACCGACGGCCCCTCGAGAGGGGCGGGACCAGCGCGGGTCTAGCGCCGATCGGGCTGCGCGGGCGCGGCAGGGCCGGTCGCGGATCGATGCCGGCCCGGCATGAGCGTCAGCATGCGGCGGGCAACCGGCGCCGATGCCGCGACGCCGTTCGCCAGCATGGTGCCGGCGCGGCCCGGGTATCGTCGCCCGATGCCAAGGGCTGCGCGCTCGAGCGGCGAGCGGAGGATCCGGCCCGGCACGACGGTCGCCGCGGGCAGGGCACGGGCCATCGACCAGTACGCCGGGCGGGCGTCAGCGGGCACGCGATCCCAGTGCGCGAGCGGCGGTCGAAGCAGCCGCTCGAGGACGGCGTCCGAGCGAGCAACGAGATCGTCTGGGGCGGCCGTGATGAATGCGGTCAGCGCCTCGAACAGCCGGAGCGTGCCGGGGTCACGGGTGTCGAGCGCCCGGCTGACCGGTCCCGCGAAGTCCGCACGCACCAGTCGGTCGAGGTAGGCGGCGTGGATGAGGCGCCGGGATGCGTCGTCCGGGAGCTGGACGTCGGCCTCGGCGCAGACGTCGCGCAGCGCGCCGATCGCGACCTCGACGGCGTCGGCCGCGCGCGCCGCCGACTGCCGCTTCTGTTCCGTGATCGACGTGGACTCGTTGCCGGGCCGCGGACGCGACCACTCGTACACGACGTCCCCGATCACCTCGATCCGGTCGCCGGCACGGAGCAGGGCTCGCAGCGTCCACGGCTGGTCGCCGAGCACACGTCCCTCGAACCGCAGTCCCTCCCAAGTTGATCGATGGAAGAGCTTGCCCGTCCCGGACGCATAGAACATCAGCCCTGGGTTGGCGACCAGCGACTTGCGGCCGGGCTCGCGGATGTCGGGACGGTCGTACTGCGGGGTGATCCAGGTGTCCACGCCGTCCGACCAGATCCGCTGTCCGACGACGGCAAGGGCATCGGTTGCCACGGCGGCGCGGTGGAGTGCGGCAATCGCGCCCGGCAGCATCCGGTCGTCGCTGTCGAGGAACGTCAGCCACTCCCCGCGCACGAGCGGAAGCCCGAGGTTGCGCGCTGCGGAGGCTCCGGCGTTGACCTCGGCACGCACCAGCACGATCCGCGCATCGCGGTCGGCCAGCGACTGGACCACGTCGGCGGTGCCGTCCGTGGAGGCATCGTCCACGACGATGCACTCGACGGTCGGGTTCGTCGTGCCCAGCACAGAGTCGAGCGCACGCCCGATCGAACCGGCTGCGTTCCAGCACGGGATGAGGACGCTGATCTGGGGAGGTGAAACGGTCACGGATGGGTCCACTGTGGTGACGAGCCCGGTGAGCATACGCTCGCCGGGTCGCTCAAGGCCCGATGCCCCGCTCCACCGCCCGCCGGAGCCGTGCCGCCACGTCGTGGAAGCCCTCGAGCGGCTCGCCCGTGCGCTCGTCCATATAGGTCCCGCGCCGCACCTCGAGCATGATCGAGGTGACCCGCCGATCCGTGCCGTACCAGCGCAGCGGCACCAGGGTGCCCGAGAACGGCCGGTCGACGGCGACCCGGAACCCCTCGTCGACCAGTGCCGCCGCGAAAGCCGCCACCAGCGCCCGCGGCGTGTGGAACGGGTCCGTCCCGATGCACACGTCCGGGCGGTCCGGGTCCTGGTCGGGCTCGCTGGTGAGCGGGACCGTCGCGAACGAGTGCGCGTCGATCACCAGGCAGTTCCCGAACGCGTCCAGCGTCCGCGCGACGAGGCCTTCGAGCACGGCGTGATATGGCTTGTACCAGCGGGTCATCAGCCGAGACCGCGCAGCCGGGTCATCGTGGCGGATGGCATCGCCGTCGGCCGTCCGCGTGTACACGGCCCCCTGGCCCAACCCTCGCCATCGGCTCGGCGGCGTCGTCCGGGAACCGCTCCGGGTCCACGACCAGGCGCGACACCCGGTTCACGAACAGCGTCCCGCCAAGGTCGCGGATCCACGCGAACAGGCGATCCGTGTGGAGATCCGTCAGGCGCAGCAGCTCGGCGGCGAGCGCGTCGTCGTCGAGCAGGATCCCACCGCGCTCCGCGGGCGGGATGTGGAAGGACGCGTGCGGCACGTGGCCGACGATCGGCCGTGCGACGGCTGATGGGCCGAGGGCATCGAACGCCGGCCCCTCCTCGGGCGAGGTCATGGGCCGTCCTTCTCGTCCGCTCCTGGGTCCGGGTCGGACCAGCGCCAGTGCGCATCGTCGTCCTCGGGGACACCGGCGTCCGGGTCGGGGCCGCTCCCCGCATCGTGACCCGCCCCGCGGCCGGCCCGGAACCCGCCGAGCCTCGAGGAGCGCGGCCAGCTCCGTGACAGGAGGACCAGCGCCCCCACCATCAGCAGGACCACGCCCAGCGTCAGCAGCAGCGCCTCCATCCATGTCTCCCAGAGCAGCGGCCTGTGATCACCGGCGATCATCGCCCGGACCGTATCCCGCGCGCACGCCCGGAGTCCGCTCCCGTTGACCCGGGCACCACATCTGCGTATGCTCGATAATCGATGATACGGCCGGCAGATGGCCGCGGACCCCACTGGGAAGGGAACACGATGAGCTATCTGGACAGGTTCGGGCTCGAGGGGAAGGTTGCCCTCGTCCCCGGCGGCGGCGGCGCCATCGGGTCCGCGATCGCAGGGGCCCTCGCGGCGGCCGGTGCCAGGGTCACCGTGGTCGACGTCACCGACGAGCGCGCCGAGGCCGCGGCCGAGCGACTGCGGGCCGAGGGCGCGGACATCCTCGCCCTCGGGGCGGACGTCACCCAGGAGGCCGAGTGCGAGCGGATCGTCGCGGCCACCGTGGAGCGCTTCGGCCGGCTCGACATCATCGTGAACGCCGTCGGCGGTGGCGCCGGCAAGGTCCTGTTCGACGCCCAGGAGTACCCGCGCGACGCGTGGGACTGGATCATGGAGCTCAACGTCCGGAGCACGCTCGTGGCCACGCAGGCCGCCGTCCGCGAGATGATCCGGGAGGGCCACGGCGGCGCCGTCGTCAACATCAGCTCCGTCCGGGCGGATCTCGGCATCAATGCCGGCTACTCCGCCTACGTCGCCGCGAAGGGCGCGATCAGCTCCCTCACCCGCCAGTGGGCGACCGAGTGGGCGAAGCACGGCATCCGCGTCAACGCGATCCGGCCCACGTTCGTCGACACCCCGCAGGTGGCGATGCTCCTCGGCGACCCCGACTTCAAGGCCGGGATCGTCAGCCGGATCCCGCTGGGCCGGGTCGGTGACACCGACGACATGACCGGGCCGGTCGTGTTCCTCGCCTCCGATGCCGCGGCCTTCATCACCGGCCAGGTCCTGGGCGTCGACGGCGGCCTGACGGCCACCCAGTAGCGAGAGGGGGAGCATCCACCCATGGAGCAGGTCACCGACCGCATCTTCGCGGAGACGAAGGTGCGCGGCTGCAACCCGAGCTTCGTCAAGACGTCCAAGGGACCTGTCGTCATCGACACCCCGCAGCTGCCGACGAAGGCCGTCGCGATGCGGGACATGGTCGAAGACATCGGGCCGATCCAGTACCTGATCAATACCGAGCACCACGTCGACCACATCTTCGGCAACTTCTGGTTCAAGGGCCGCACGACGATCGTCCACCACCAGGGCGTCCACGAGCGGTTCATGACCGTCTACCCGGAGCTGGACCCGTTCGAGTACGCCCTCGAGGCACTCCCGACCGACGACCCGGACGGCGCCTCCCTGGTCCCCGACCGCGAGACCTACTACGCCAACATGGGCACGGCCGATGTCGTGTTCACGGGCGACCTGACGCTCAAGGTCGGGGACCGGACGTTCCACCTGCTCCACACGCCCGGTCACACGCCGGGCCAGGTCGCGGTCTATGTCCCGGAGGAACGTGCCGTCTTCACCGGCGACACCATCTTCTCGGAGTGCACCACCTGGCTGATGACCTCGGACGTGGACCAGTGGATCACCGCGCTCGACCGGATTCGCGCGCTTGACATCGACCACGTGATCCCGGGCCATGGCCCCGTCCAGACCAAGGACTACCTGGCCACCCAGCGCTCGTTCATGCTCGAGTGGAAGACCGCCGTCGCGGTGGCCATCGCCAAGGGCTGGTCCCGCGAGGAGACCATCGCGCGCGTCAACTTCGCGGAGCGCTACCCGGTCGACATCGGGCAGGAATACATGATGGATTACATCCAGGAGCGGAACGCCGGGGCGCTGTACGACAAGCTCACGGCACCCACGAGCACCACGTACCCCGCCAAGGACGCGCCCCCGCGCTGACCCACTCGGCCGGTTCGCCATCGCGGGTCGGCAGCCCCGCTCCCCCTTGAAGGAGGCCGCCCCGATGTCCGCCCTGCCCGCCACGATGGAGGCCCTCGTCGTCCTCGAGCCGTCGGTGCTCGAGATCGCTGAGGTCCCGGTCCCGGAGCCCGGTCCCAACGAGGTCCTCGCGCGGGTCCGCGCGGTGTCCATCTGCGGCACCGACGCCCACCTCATCCGGGGCGACTACCCGGGCTTCTGGCCGCCCGCGTTCCCGTTCATCCCCGGGCACGAGTGGGCGGGCGAGATCGCCGCCCTGGGCCCGGGAGCCGAGCGCTTCGGCTGGCAGGTGGGCGACCGCGTCGCGGGCACCAGCCACGACGCCTGCGGCGTGTGCCGCGAGTGCGTCGAGGGGCGCTACAACCTGTGCGAGAACTATGGGCGCGAAGGCCTGCACCGCCAGTACGGCCACAGCGTCCAAGGCGCCGACGCAACCTTCGTCGTGCAGGGCGTGAAGACGATCTTCGCGCTGCCGGACAGCCTCTCGTTCGAGGACGGGGCGCTCATCGACCCGGCGTCCATCGCCCTCCACGTCGCCAACCGCGGCAACATCACCCCCGGCGACACCGTGGCCATCACCGGTGCCGGCGCGATCGGACTGCTCGGCGGCGATGCCGCACGAATCCGGGGCGCCGGGCGGGTCATCGTGGTGGGCCGCGGCCATCGGCTGGCCAAGGCGGCGGCCATGGGTTTCGAGACGGTCAACACCGCGGCCGGCGATCCCGTGGGGGCGGTCCGGGCGATGACGGGCGGTCTGGGTGTGGACGTGGCGCTCGAGTGTGCCGGCGTCCCCCAGATGGTCGAGGCAGCCCTCGAGATGCTGCGGCGTGGGGGACGGTGCGCGGCCGTCGGGATCCCCACGGTGGGCGTGGAGATTGCCATGCAGCGCCTGGTCCTCGATGAGTTGGAGCTCGTGGGCTCACGCGCGTCCGCGGGCGAGATGCGGCGCGTCATCCCCCACGTCGAGCAGGGCCGCATGCGGGTCCGCGAGATGGTGACCCACCGGTTCGCACTGAGCGACTACCGGGAGGCCCTGGCGACCTTCAACGATCGCTCGAGCGGGGCGATCAAGATCATCGTCAACCCATAGGGGTCGGACGGCCGCGGCCCCAGCACGTCGCGAGCCGGGCTAGAGGGCGTCGCTGAGGCCCAGGGTCAGACCGCCGTCCACGTCGATGACCGCACCCGTGACCCAGCGCCCGCCGTCGCCGGCGAGCCAGGCGACGGCCTCGGCGATGTCGCTCCCCTGCCCCACGGCGGACAGGGCCTGGCGGCCGAAGTGCATGCCGGTCTCGAAGCGGGCGCGCTCCTCGTCCTCGGTGGACCCGCGCAGCTCGGAAGGGATGATCCCGGGCCGGATGCAGTTGACGCGAATACCGTCCCGCCCAAGGTCGGCAGCAAGCGCGCGAGTCATCGCCTCGACCGCCGCCTTGCTCGCCACGTAGCCGAACCGGCCGTGGGGCGGCCGGGCGACCACCGTCGAGCCGAGGTTCACGACCATGCCGCCGCTCCGGCGCAGCTCGGGGAGCGCCGCCCGGGTCACCAGGAACACGCTGATGACGTTCGAGCGCAGCATGCCCTCGAGATCCGCGACGGCGAGGACGTCGAGACCGCCCTGGACCTCGGAGCCGGCGTTGTTGACAAGGACGTCGATGCCGCCCAGCGCCTCGACGGCGACGGCCACCAGGCGGTCCGCGTCGGCCTCGGACGTGACGTCCGCCTGGCACGGGACCACCCGGCCGGGGGCGTCCGGCCAGCTCCGCGGCAAGCGCCTCGAGGCGGTCCAGCCGGCGACCGACGGCCACGACATGGGCGCCGCGTCCGGCGAGCAGGCGGACGGTGTGGGCTCCGAGCCCGGCGGACGCCCCGGTGACGACGATGCGGCGGCCTTCGACGCTCATTGCCTGCTCCTTCTCGCCCGCCGTCAGGCGCGACCGGCGGCAACCTCTTCGGCGCGATTGCGGCCGGCGAGGAGGATGAGGTCCTCGTGCAGCTCGAACCAGATGCTGTGGTAGCTGTCCACGCGCGGCGACGCCACGTACTTGCCGTCCCCGGCGGCGGCCATCGCCGCGGCGAGCTCCAGGCGCTCGCCATACGCCCCCAGCCGCGGCAGCCCGGCGACGAGCGGCGACAGCCACGCCGAGGCGTCAACGTGGAGCGCCCCGAGGCGCGCCAGCGCCGTCCGCGTCGTAGGCCGGGTCGCTGTGGTCGTTGAAGGTCTGGACTGCCGTCCACCTCGCGCATCTGCCAGGCGGTGACCGTGTCCTTCATCCGGTGGTCCAGCGCCGAGGAACGCGTCCAGCGCCGCGAGGGCGTTGTCGACGCCCCAGGACGCGGTGTCCTCGGTGATGCACTCGTGCCCGACTGACTTGCCGTCCGCCGTGAGCCGGAAGGATCCGGCAGCCAACTCTGCGAGGCCGTCGGCGACCAGCCGGTCGAGCGCGTCCGCGGCGGCGTCCTGGGAGCAGCGGAGCGCGGTGGCTAGACCGTCCGGGCCCGCGTAGCCCTTGACGACCAGTACGCGGATGGCTTCGGCGGCCGTGATGCTGGTGCCCGGGCCGTCGCTCGCTCCATCCTGACGCTCGTCCATCACGACCTCCTCCGCCGCCGGACCCTCCGGCTCGGCGCACGGGGACGACTCGTCCGTCGCCTCGGCGACCTCAATCCCGATCCCCAGCTCGCGGGCCCACCCGAGAAGCACGGCCGCCTCCGGGACCACCTGGGTCACGCCCGCGGCCGCACCCGCGAAGACGTCGCCGGTAGCGCCGTCGATCGTGATGGTGTCGCCCGGCATCAGCACGGTCGCGCCGATCGTGACGCGTCGTCGCCGAGCACCACCTCCGAGGCTCCGACAACTGCCGGGATCCCCCAGCCGCGCGCAACGACGGCAGCGTGGCTGACGAAGCCGCCGGTGCTGGTCAGGATCCCGACGGCCCGGCTCATGCCGTGGACGTCGTCCGGGGATGTCTCGGAGCGGACGAGGATGACCCGGCGTCCGGCGTCGGCGGCGGCGACCGCAGCCTCCGGCGTCAGCACGATCTCCCCGCAGGCGACGCCCGGTGAGGCCGCGAGGCCCGTGGTCAGCGCCGCACCGGCGTCGGAGCGCTCGGTGACGGTCGTGGGCGGGTTGGCGAGCACCTGCGCCACGCGGCGGACCGCCTCCTCGCGGGTCAGCGGGAACGAGGGATCCTCGGCCATCTCGAGGGCCATACGGAGCGCGGCCTGCGGAGTGCGCTTGCCGACACGGACCTGGAGCATCCAGAGCCGTCCCTGCTCGATGGTGAACTCGATGTCGCAGCAGTCCCGGTAGTGGTGCTCGAGCGTGGCGGCGTAGCGCCGCAGCTCGGCCGCGACGTCCGGCATGCGCTCGTCCAGGATCCTGACGTCCTCGGTCCGGTGCGTGCCGGCGACCACGTCCTCGCCCTGGGCGTTGAACATGACGTCGCCGTAGAAGGCGTTCTCGCCGGTGGCGGGGTTGCGGGTGAACAGCACGCCCGTGCCGGAGTCCGCGCCACGGTTGCCGAAGACCATGGTCTGGACGGTCACGCCCGTGCCCAGCGACTCGCTGATGCCTTCGTGGGCGCGGTAGGCGCGGGCACGGTCGCTGTTCCAGGAGCGGAACACGGCCTCGATCGCGCCGCGGAGCTGTGCCCACGGATCCTGCGGGACGTCGCTGACGCCGACGACGTCGCGGTAGATCTTGCGGAAGCGCTCGTGGCAGTCGGCGGCGAATGCCACGTCGCCGGAACAGCCGGCCAGGCCCGCCTCGGTGGCATCGTTGAGCCCCAGGTTCAGGATCGTGTCCATCATCCCGGGCATCGACCGGGGGGCGCCGGACCGGACGCTGACCAGGAGCGGGTCGGCCGCGTCACCGAAGCGGCGGCCGACCAGGGCCTCCATCCGCGCCATGTGAGCCCGGATCTCGTCGTCCAGGCCATCCGGCCAGCCGCTCGCGAGGTACGCATTGCAGGCGGCCGTGCTGATGGTGAACGCCGGCGGGACCGGCAGCCCGAGCTCGGTCGCCATCGTGGCGATGTTCGCGGCCTTGCCGCCGATCACGAGGGCGAGCTCGGTGAGCGGCAGGTCGTGGCGGTGGTCGTAGGCGAAGACGTGGGTCAAGGGACAGGCTTCCTTGTGCATCGATGTCGCCGGCGGCGGCGCGTCAGGGCTCGACGATGATCTTGATTGCCCCACTGGCGGGGTCGTTGAACGTCGCGAGCGCGGCCGGGTACTCGCGCAGCGGGAAGTGATGGGTGATGACGTCGTCGACCCGGATCCGCTTCTGCTCGACGAGCGGCATCACGCGCCGCATCTCGCCGGCGGTGGCCCGGCAGCCGACGAGCTCCAGCTCGTCGAGGACCAGGCGCTGCATGGCGATCTCGACGCCGGTCGTGGGAATGCCCGACCGCCGCGCAGCGTCCGCCTCGGCGGAGCATGCCGAGGGCCATCTCGACCGTGGCCGAGACGCCGGCGCACTCGAGGACCACGTCCACGCCGAGACCGCCGGTCATGGCCCGCACGGTCGCGACGGGGTCGCCCGCGCCGGAGTCGACCGCCTCGAAGCCCATCGCGCGGGCCTTCGCCAGGCGGCCGGGGTTGTTCTCCAGCAGGATCACGCGGCTCGCGCCCCGGACGCGCGCGGCATCGCCGCCGAGGAGGCCGATGGCGCCGGCGCCGGTGATGGCCACGGTGTCGCCCGGGGTGATGTTGCCGCGGTTGGCCACGTGGAGGGCGATGGACGCCGGGTCGATCACGGCGCCCTGCGCGAAGGACAGGCCGTCGGGCAGCGGGAAGACGCACTTCACCCCGTGGACCGCGTAGGTGGCGTCCACGCCCTGGACGCTGTGGCCGTACTGCTTGTGGAGGCCGGGCTTGCCGTAGTTGTCGCACAGGTTGTAGCGGCCCTCGACGCACATCTGGCACACGCCGCAGGCGTCGTGGCTGGTGCCCGCGACGCGGTCGCCCACCTGCCAGCCGAAGCGCTCGGCTCCCGGGCCCAGGGCGGCGATCTCGCCCGCCCACTCGTGCCCGGGGATGAACGGGAACGCGGGCGGCCAGAAGCCCGGGTAGTCGCCCCGGATGAGGTGGGCGTCGGTGCCGCAGATGGACACCGCGCGGACCCGCGCGAGGACCTCGTTGGGACCGGGCTCCGGGACCGGGACCTCAGCGATCTCGAGCACCGACGGCTCGAGGACGACGAGGGCCTCCATCGTGGCGGGCAGGGCGGACATCGGGGCGGCCTCCTTGGGGGGCGGACGCGAGGGCTAGACGACGGCGACCGGGTCGACCATCGAGCCCGTCGCGCCGCGGATCTTGACCGGAAGGGCGATGAACAGGAACTCGTAGATCCGCTGGCGGGCCAGCTCCTCGAGGTCCAGGCTCTCCATGATGTAGACGCCCTTCTCGATGAGCAGCGCCGTGTGCACGGGCTGCGGGTTCCCCTCGGGACCGGGATCGGGCGCCGGCTGCACCTCGAAGGTCTCCGTGTCGGAGCCGGCCGCGATGACGCCGCGCTCCAGCAGCCAGCGGGCGGCCGACACGTCCGGCCCCGCGGTCTTGTGCTCGGCCATGCGCTCGGCATCGGGCCACAGGCCCATGTAGCCGGTCCTGATCACGACGACGTCCCAGGGCCGGACCTCCACCCCCTGGGCGGCGCAGATCGCGTCCATCTCGGCGGCATCGATCGGCGAGCCCTTGGGCAGGCAGTCGACGCCCCGGTAGGTCGGTGCGTCGATCAGGACGCCGCGGGTGAAGAACGGCGGCATCTTCGCGGCGTCGCCGTGGACCGGTCCGAAGTCCGTGAGGTGCTCGTCGGCGTTGCCGCCGCCGTACCAGTGCATGTCGTCGTCGACGGTCATGTGGGCCAGGGCGTCCATGTGCGCGCCCGAGTGGCTCGTCGCCATGACGTACTCGGCCATGTAGCCGAGGCCCGCGTCGTTGACCGGGCCCCAGGGCTGGGCGCCGGTGACCCGGATTCCCCGCGGCGTCCGGTAGTTGAGGACCTGGAACGGCGGATGGCCCGGGAAGAGCGGCATCCCGGGGAACCGCGTCGCGGCCAGGGACACGATGCGTCCCTCGCGGACGAGCGCCGCCGCGCGCACGACCTGCTCGGCAGGCATGTCGCCCACCGGCCCGATCTCCTTGCCGAACCTCATGAGCCTGCCTCTCCTCGCTCGGCCGTATCGGCCGCCTCGTGAATTGCCCGCCACACGCGCTCGGGCGTCAGCGGCAGGTCGCGGATCTGGATGCCGGCTGCCTCGCGGACGGCGGCCGCCACGGCGGGGGCGACGCACAGCAGCGCGCCCTCGCTCATGCCCTTGGCGCCGTAGGGCCCCGGCCCGTCGGCGTTCTCCACCGTCTCGCTGTGGAGCTCGAGCGGCAGGTCCATGCTGGTGGGGATCCGGTAGTCGATGGCGCCGAGGTTCCGGATCCGGCCCCGCTCGTCGAAGATGTAGTGCTCCATGAGCGTGTGGCCGAGGCCCATGATCGCCGCGCCCTCGTCCTGCATCCGGACCTGGAGCGGGTTGATGGCCTTGCCCACGTCGCTGACGGTGATGTGGCGGTCGATCGTCACGTCACCGGTCTCGCGGTCCACCTCCGCCTCGATGGCCGTGCAGTTGAACTCGAAGAACGCGGGTGCCCCGCCCAGTGGGTGCCCGGGATCCGCGTCCTTGCGCGCCTCGCCGAGACCCGTGAGCTCGCCGCCCAGCCTGCCGAGGCCGGGCTTGAGCACCTCGACCGGCGCGAGCCGGCGGCCGTCGGGCAGGCTGACCACGCCCCCGTCCACCACGACCGCGGCCTCGTCCACCCCGTGGAGCCGTGCCGCCATCGTCCGCAGCTTGCCCTGGATGTCGCGGCAGGCCGCGAGGACGGAGTTGCCCATCAGGACCGTGGAGCGCGATGCCGAGGTCTGCTGGTCGTAGGGCACGACCGCGGTGTCGCCCATGACGACCGTGACCCAGTCCAGCGGCGCGCCGAGCTCCTGCGCGGCGATCTGCGCCAGGACCGTCCGTGCGCCCTGCCCCATGTCCGACGTGCCGGCGAAGACGACCACGGAACCGTCCACCAGGAGCCGGACGATGGAGTAGCTGAGGCCGGTGGTCGGACCGGACTTGATCCCCAGCGCGATCCCGCGGCCGCGGCCGTCGGGCAAGGGCGTCCCCCACCCGATCCGCTCGGCGGCGAGCCGGACCGTCTGCTCCCAGTCCCCGTCGCAGGGCGTGTCGAAGGGGATGAACCGGTCGCCCTTGCGGGCCAGGTTGCGCAGGCGGATCTCGAGCCGGTCGATGCCCAGCGCCTTGGCGCCCTCGTCCAGCGTGGATTCCACGGCCCAGTTGATCTGCGGGTTGCCGAACCCGCGGAAGGCCGTGGAGGGCACCGTGTGCGAGAGGATCGAGCGGGCGAGGATCCGGACGGCCGGGCACGTTGTAGGGTCCCGCGGCCGGGTAGGATCCCTTGCCCACGACCCGGTCGGCGATGTCCGCGTAGGCGCCGATGAGGTAGTCGGCCTCGATGTCCTGGAACAGGATCCGGCCGTCGCGGTCGAAGCCGGTTCGCACCCGGGACTCGCAGGCCGTCCGACGGGCCGCCTGGAACGTCTCCTCGAGGGTCAGCACCAGCCGCACCGGGCGACCCACCTTGAGCGCCGCGAAGACAACCGCCGGCTCGTGCTTGGTGTGCTGCTTGCCGCCGAAGCCGCCCCCGGGATCCGGGGCGTAGACGCGCACCTTCGACAGCGGCATCCTCACCAGGCCTGCGATCAGCTTCTGGAGCCAGTTCGGGTGCTGGATCGTGCTCCAGACCGCGACGCCGTCGCCGTCGGGGGCGGCCATGAACGCGTGCGGCTCGATGGCGAAGTGGGTCACCATCGGGAACGTGTAGCGGCCCTCCACCACGACGTGCGCACCGGCCGCCTCGGCGTCGACGTCCCCCCAGCCGACCCGGTGCTCGGTGAGCACGTTGCTGCCGGCGAGGCGGTCGCCGGAGCGCAGCGAGGGATCCTGCACGAGCGGCGCATCCGGCGCGAGGGCTCCCGCGACCGTGAACACCGCCGGCAGCTCCTCGTGCTCCACCCGGACGAGCCGGGCGGCGGCCTCGGCCAGGTCGCGGGTGTCGGCGACGACCAGCGCCACCGGATCGCCGTGGTACTTGGTCTCGCCGACCGCAAGGACGGGCCGGTCCTGGTTCTGCGGCCCGTAGCGGGGCATGGGCGTCGGCAGGTCGTCCGCCGTCATGACCAGGTGGACGCCGGGCAGGGCGAGCGCCGCGGAGGCGTCGATCCCCAGGATCCGGGCCCGCGCGCAGTCCAGGGTCACCAGCTTGGCGTGCAGCGAATCCGCGACCGGGAGATCCGCGAGGTACCGCTGGGCGCCGGTGACGCGGTCGATGCCACCGACGCGGTTGGGCGAGTCGCCGACGCGCGAGCCGGTCATCGGTCCGCTCCCTCGGCGGTGGTACGGATCGCATCGAAGATCTGCTCGTAGCAGGCGCAGCGGCAGAGGTTGCCCGCCATCCCCTCCTCGATCTCGTCCCGGGTCGGGTGCGGATGCTCCTCGAGCAGCACGTGGGCGGACATCAGCTGCCCGGGGATGCAGAACCCGCACTGCACGGCGCCCTTGTCCAGGAACGCGGCCTGCAGCGGCGAGAGCCCGCCTTCCTCGGCGAGGCCCTCGACCGTGAGGATCTCGGAGCCGTCGGCCTCGACGGCCAGGACGAGGCACGAGTCCACCGTCCGGCCGTCCACGATCACGGTGCAGGCGCCGCACTCGCCGACCAGGCAGCACTCCTTGGCGCCGGTCAGCGCAAGGTCGTCCCGGAGGACGTCGAGCAGTGTGTGGTTCGGGGCCACGTCGACGGCACGCCGGGCTCCGTTGACGGTGACCTCGATGGGGACGCTCGCGATCATGCCGGTTCCCCCATCGCCAGGCGCTCGAGCGCCGTGGCCAGCGCGCGCCGGCCGAGCACCCGGAGCATGGCGAGCCGGTACTCGGGACCGGCGCGCATGGAGCGGACGGACGGGCTAGCGTCCGCGAAGATGGTCTCGAAGACCGCCGCCCGGGCCTCGTCCGACGACGCAGGGTCGGCCAGGACGCCGGTCGTGTCCAGGCGGAGCAGCGGCCGCGGGCCGACGCTCCCGTACGCGACCCGCGTGGTGCCGGTGCCGTCCACGCCGCAGGTCACAGTGACCGACGCCAGGTCGTGGCCCCGGCGGCGCGTCCGGCGCTGGTGGGCGCTGGCGATGCGATCGATGGGCAGCGGCAGCTCGATGGCCGTGACCAGCTCACCGCGGAGCAGGGTCGTGACGCCCGAGCGCACGAACAGGTCATCCACCGGGATCCGCCGGGTCCCGTCCGGCCCGACCGCGACCACGACCGCACCGTGAACGAGGAGTGCCGGGACCGTGTCGGCGGCCGGCGACGCGTTGCACACGTTGCCGGCCAGCGTGGCCCGGTTGCGGATCTGCACCGAGCCAACCACCGCGGCGGCCTCGGCCAGGGCCGGGGCATGCCGGCGCACGAGCGGGTCGGCCGCCACGTCGGTCATGACCGTCGTCGCCCCGATCACGAGGCTCCCACCTTCGCCGACCCGGATCCCCGGCGCCAGCTCAGGGACACGCTTGACGTCCACCACGAGGCTGGGCGTCGAGCGAGCCGTCGCGGAGCCGGATGACCAGGTCCGTGCCACCGGCGAGGACGCGCGCCTCCGGCCCGCGGTCCGCGAGCAGCGCGACGGCCTCGGCCAGCGACGCGGGCCGGGCGTACTCGAAGGGGTGCATGCGTCCGACCTGCTCCGGCTAGAGGATCTTGTCGACCTCGTCCAGGAGGACCTGGGGGGTCGCCGCCCGGATGAAGAAGAACGGCCGCTCGCAGAAGCGGGCCACGAAGTCCGCCCGCCTCGCGCGCAGGACGTCGTTGTCGACCATCGGCATGACGTGGCCCGGCGCCAGCAGCTCGTTGGTCAGGAAGTAGTTCTGCAGCGAGTGCAGGAACTGGAACTGGCGCTCGAACGGGATCAGCTCGTTGGTCGCCGGGTCGAAGTTGCCGTCGATGGCCGGCACGATGACGACGTCGATGTCGGGCGTGCCCTGGTAGCGGCCCCAGGACGGCATCTCGCCCCAGAACTTCTCGACGCCCTTGTTGGGCGCGGCCTTGTCGGATCGCTCGGTGCCCTCGGTGCGCTTGACCAGGAACGTGTCCTCCGACCCCGCGACGGCGCGGCCGTCGTCGCTGATGACGGTGGTCTCGGACGCGACCTGGAGGGCGCCGCGGACGCCGGCCTCGATGAGGCCCATGGACTTGCCGTGGTTCGACTCGCCGCCCAGGAACAGCAGGGTCTTGCCGCGGTAGTTGACGGCGGCGCTGTGGGACGGATGCAGCCCCACGGCCTCCATGCGGAGCGCGAGGACGGCCACGATCACCTTCTGGATCGGGCCGGCGGGCCAATCGCCGGTGAAGGTGACGGTGCGGCCGTCGTAGGCGACCGCCTTCTCGCCGTCCTGGTTCCAGACGATGTCGGGACCGGCCAGCGTGACCTCCGGGGAGATGCGGACGTCGGCGAGGCGGTAGTTGAGGAAGGTCAGGTCGTCGAGCACGTGCTGACGCGGTTCACCGCCGTACACGTCCACGCGCAGGCGGGCGGCGCCTGCCGAGAACTCCTCCGTCAGTTGCAGCTTGGCGTTCATCAGGTCCTTTCGAGTGTTTGAGATCAGGCCGAGGCGGCCTTCGCCGCGACGCCGATCGGCGGCACGGCAGTGGGGACAGCAGTGGCGCCCTCGTCGGTCCAGCGGCTGGCGAGGCCATCCGCTGCATGCTCGAAGTGGCGGTGGAGGACGTCGGTGGCGAGCTCCGGGTCGCGGGCCCGGAGGGCCTCGAGCACGGGGACATGCTCGTCGGCGATCCGGCGCCGGTCGGCGCCGGGCACGCCGAGCGTGATGTAGGTACGGGAGAACGGCTCCAGCGTGCGCCACACCCGGGCGAGGGTGGCGTTGCCGGACAGGTCGATGATCCGCTTGTGGAACCCGGCGTCGGCGAGCGCCTCGGCATGGGCGTCGCCGGCTTCGGCGCAGCGCTGCATCTCCCCGACGAACTCCTCGAGCCCGGCGAGGTCGTCGTCGACGAGCCGCGGGATGGCGAGCCGGGCCGCCAGCGACTCCAGCTCGGCCCGCACCACGAAGGCCTCCAGGAGCTCGGCCGCCGACGGGCGGCGGACACGAGCTCCACGGAAGGCGCTGATCTCCACGACCCCGAGGGCCTCGAGATCTCGCAGCGCCTCGCGGACGGGCGCCTGGCTGGTGCCCAGGTCGCGCGCGACACGGGTCTCGACGATCCGGGCCCCCGGGGGGTACCGGCCATCGAGGATCGCCTGGAGCAGGTGATCCTTGACCTGGTCGCTCAGCACGCTGCGCGAGATCGAGCCCTCGCGGTCCATGGTTCGGCTCCGCTACGGAGAGGCGATTGCCTAGAGGATCTCCACGAAGCCGGCGTTGCCGTCGACGCGGATCCGGTCGCCGGTCTTGATCCGGTACGTCCCGATGGACGTGCCGACGACCGCCGGGATCTCGTACTCGCGGGCAAGCACGGCCGGGTGGGCGACGAGGTCGCCCGCGTTGGTCACGACCGCGATGATCTTCCCGTACAGGACCTGCCAGGCCGGGTTGGTCATCTCGCACACGAGGATCTCGCCCGGGACGAGGCTGTCGAACTCGTCGGTGGACATGACGACCCGCGCCGTGCCCTCGACGACACCGGGCGATCCGCCGATGCCGACGATCTTGACGCTGTCCATCTCGCGCGGCCGGTTGAACTTGTCGGGGAAGCCCCACAGGTTGAGGTACGGGAACGCGAGCTGCGTCGCCGTCGCCGTGCCGACCCAGTCCTTGGGGCGGACGCTCTCGGCGGCGTCACGCTTGGCCCGGGCGGCCTCGACCTGTGCGCGGCCGCTCTCGGCGTCCGGCGCCCCCATGAACTCGCGGAGCGCGTTGTAGCGGAACAGGACGGTGTCGGCGGGCTGGTCGAGCATGCCCATCTCGACCAGCTTCTCGCCGATGGCGACGAGGACGAGGCGGACGTGCGCGTTGGCGCCCTGGTCGATGTAGAAGTGGTGGTCCGGGGTGAGCGGCGCCATCTTGAGGTTGATGTCGTTGGCGGCGCGCATCTTCTCGAGCGCCTCGCCCTCGAGACCCGCGAGGATCTCCTCGGCCGCGGCGGCGATGTCGGCCTTGAGGGCAGCGACCTTGGACGGGTAGTCGTAGTCCGAGGTGTACTGGTCGCGGACGAGCTGGATGACCGGGTTCATGTCCTCGCGGAAGCAGGGGTAGATGAACTCGTGGCTCCAGACGGCGTGCCAGCCGAACTCCATCTGGTACGGGACCACCCGCTCGTCGATGAACCGGCGGCCTCGATCGGTGGCCCGCAGGGCGGGGACGATCTCGGTGGCGCCGACCTTGGCGAAGGCGGCCTGCAGGTCGGCGTCGACCTTGACCTCCTCCTTCATCTCCCACAGGGCGCGGATCTTGTCCCAGTTCCGGTCGTCGGCGGAGTTCTGGAGGCGCCCGAGGAGGACGTCGTCGATCTTGCCGTGCGTCTCCTGCATGACCGCCTTGAGGTTGAGCGTCGCGCTGAGCTGCGCGAAGTTCAGCATCCAGTGGATCTTCCAGTGGCGGTCGTGCATGTCGATGGCGTCCTCGAGCAGGACGGCGAGCTCCGCGAGGCTGAGCTCCGACTTCCGCTCGAGCAGGCTCTCGATGTAGTCGAAGTTGCGCTGCATCTCCGGGACGAAGCGGGTCTTCCACCAGAAGGTGAAGTTGTGGCCGTAGACCGGCAGGACGAGGCCGAGGTAGGCCCCGATCTTCGCGGCGTACTCGTTGTCCTCGGGAACGATCGGGTGGGTCTGGTAGTTGTACTCCTGGGTCGCGACGTCGACGCCGGCCTCGGCCGGGATCGCGGTCGTGTACAGGTAGCCGTTGATGTTCTTGTAGATCCAGTCCGACGCGAACGGCGTCCCGAACCGGCGGAACATGTGGTCGCAGGACAGCCACCAGCCGCCGATGTCCTCGTACATCGGGCTCAGGGGCTTCGGACAGTGCAGGTCGTCGAAGACCCAGAAGAGCTGCTTCTCGGTCTCGGACGTCCATTCGATCGGGAACGACTCGTCCCCGAAGAACTCCCCCAGGACCTCTTCCTTGAGCGGCACCGCTGCCTCCTCCATGTTGGGGCTGGTCGGCGACCACGTGGCCACCGATGACCTGGCACTGGCTTCGGCCCGGCATGGCGCCGGGCCCGTGAACCTGTGGGACGGCTTCTTCGCTCTCTGATCGCCCGGGTTGCCTGCCTCCACCCAATCTGCGGCGATAGATCGATAATCGATTGTCGATAACACTAGGGCCGCTCTCACCCCGCAGTCAAGGCCAATCTCGCCGTGGTCGGGCGCTGGGCGAGGACGACCCCTGCGAGGATCGCCGCGCCGCCGGCCAGCTCCGCGGCGCTCAGCTGCTGGCCCAGGACGAGGTTCGCGACGACGACCGCGACGACCGGCTCGATGAGCAGGGCAACGGCCGCCCGGGTGCTGCCGATGAGGCGCACGCCACCGATCACCCACACCTTGGGCAGTGCGCCGAACGTCCCGGCGAACAGGATCGCGGCCCACGCGAGCGGCGACGTCAGCCATTCCCCGGCGGCGCCCGGGCCGGAGACCACGAGTGCGGCGGTCCCCGAGATGACCAGGCCGCCGGCGAGCACGAGCGACGTCGCCTGGACGCCGGGCACGTCGTCGAAACCACCGCGGATCGCCACCAGGTACACCGCGTGGCAGGTCGCGGCGATGCCGGCGAGGGCGATACCGGCCGCCGTCGCGTGGGAATCCGGGCCGAGCTGGCTGCCCAGCACGAGCGCGAGGCCCGCGCATGCGATGGCAAGCGACAGGATCCGGACGGGGGTCAGGCGCTCCCGACCCAGGGCGGCGGACATCAGTGCCACCAGGACCGGGTAGCAGTAGAAGACGGCCATGACCAGCCCGATCGCCATCGCCCCGAAGGCGAAGAACAGCACGAGGTTCATCAAGCCGTTGACGGCCACGGCGAGGCCGAGGGTCGCCCGCTGGCGGGATGGCAGGCCTGCGAGGCTGACCGACGGCTGGCGGCGAAACAGGACGAGGGAGGCCAGGATGGCGGCGCCGATCCCCGCCCGAAGGGCACTGAACGTGGCCGGACCCACGCCCTCGCCGTAGGCCAAGGCGGCGACCGGCCCGAGCGTCCCCATCGCGGCGGCCGCGGCCAGCACCTTCGGCAGGCCGCCGAGCCGTCGCACGTCCGTCCCCGTGGGTTGCGGCGCCATCGTGCCTCCGAGCCGCCCCGACCGTGCCGGGGCGCAAATTGCCGCTTGCAATGCCCGCCGGGTGGCGTCTACTATCCTCGATTATCGATGATCCCGGTTGTCGGCCGAGTTGCGTCCGGGTGTCAGCGGTACAATCGATTATCAATCAAGAGCGGTGAGCGCACCGGCTCTCCCGGACGAGGGTGGTCGATGGCCAGACGGGCACGCGTTGCGGAGTACGACTCCCGGCAGTCGCGTACCGGCACGCGCCGCGAGCGTGTCCCGCACCCCGCGACGGGCGGCGGTTGATGGACTTCATCGTCCAGGCCCTCGTCATCGGCCTGACCGAGAACGCGCCCCTGGTCCTGGCCGCCATCGGCTTCGCCCTGCTGTACAAGCTCACGGGGCTGATCAACGTCGCCTATGCGGAGACGATCACGCTCGGGGCCTACTTCGGGATGTGGTTCAACACCACGTTCGGCCTCAACTTCTACGCCGTCCTGATCCCCACCGGGCTGCTGGCGGGGCTGCTCAGCGTCGCCACCTACCTCGCCATCTTCCGGCCGGCGAAGCGGCGCAACGTGGGCGGGCTGGAGATGATCATCATCTCCTTCGGGCTGTCGATCCTCCTGCGGCACGGCCTGCAGTTCGTGTTCGGCTACCCGGAGCGGTTCTTCGACGTCCCGCCGCCCGACACGATCATGATCGCCGGCGTCGGCGCGACGTCGTTCCGCCTGCTCGCCCTCGTCAGCGTGGCGGCGCTGTCCGGCCTGCTGTACCTCTTCATCCAGCGCACCGCCTACGGCCTGAAGATCCGGGCCCTGGCCAGCGACGAGGACCTGGCGAGGGTCAGCGGGATCCGGCCGCTCGCCGTCACGCTGATGATCTGGTTCATCGCCGGCGTCGCGGGCGGCCTGGCCGGCGCCTTCTACGGTGTTGGGGCGTCCGTCTCGCCGCTGCTCGGCTGGCGCCAGTTCCTGATGCTCCTGATGGTGGCCCTCGTGGGAGGGAGCTGGGGGCTTGGCGGCGTCATCGTCGTCGGGGTGGGCACGGGCGTGGCGCTGGCCGCCATGGCGCTCCAGTTCGACCAGGTGCTGTATGCGCAGCTGGTGCTCATCGTCGCCTTCGTCGTCGTGCTGAAGGTGCGCGGCACGCGGCGAACCGAGACGGCAAAGGTGTAGGGCGATGTTTGACTGGCTGGACTCATTCCTGATCACGGGGCTGGTCGACGTCGTGATGGTGATCGGCCTCGCCCTCCTCCTCCACCTCCAGCTGGGGCTCACGCGGATCGCCAACTTCGGCGTCGTCGGGTTCTGGGGCCTCGGGATGTACGTCTTCGGGGTGCTCTACGTCCAGGTCGACTGGCCGTTCGGGGACCCATGGCAGTTCCTCGCCTGTGCCGCCGCCGCGACCCTCGTCGCCGGGGCGGCCGGCCTGGTCGTGGGTTGGCTGATCTCCGACCTGGACACCGACGGGACGCTCGTGGTCACGCTCGGCTTCGCCACCGTGGTCCAGATCCTGGCGACCACCGAGGACGACCTGACCGGGGGCGCGCGGGGCATGGGGGGTCTCCGGTTCCCCTACGACATCGGCAAGGTCAAGGACAACGAGCTCCTGTGGCTCGTGATCCTGTCGGTGGTGGTCGCCGCGATCCTGTTCTACGTCTGGCGGGTCCACCGCTCACCCTACGGGCGACTCCTGATCGCCGTGGGCGGCAACGAGCCGCTCGCCCGCAGCCTGGGCAAGTCGACCTACCGCACCAAGCTCGGGCTGTTCATCGTGGCGTCGGCCGGGATGGGCCTGCTGGGCGCGATGAACGGGGTCATGGTGCGGTTCCTCGACATCGGGAACATCGGGATCGGCGTCACGCTCGCCGCCATGGTCGGCCTGGTGCTGGGCGGCACGGCGCGCGTCTGGGGAGCCGTCGTCGGCGTGGTCCTCACCGTTGGGTTGTTCGACATCGTCGTCCAGTCCTACCTGCCCCTGCCGCGCGAGTGGTTCACGCAGGCGATCCCGGTCCTGCGGGAGGCCGTGTTCGGCCTCGCGCTGATCCTCGTCCTGATGTTCCGGCCGTTCGGGGTGCTCGGCGACATGCGGCGGGACAAGCTGATGGGGAAGATCCATGGTCGCTGAGGCCGTCGACACCATGGCCGTGGCCCGACCCCAGATCCGTGTCAAGGGGGTCGCCAAGAGCTTCGCCGGCCGGGTCGTCGTTGACATCGACGACCTCGTCCTGGGCGACCGGCCGATCGAGGGCCTCATCGGACCCAACGGCGCCGGCAAGACGACGCTGATGCGCATGATCATGCACTCGACCCCGCTCGATCGCGGCACCATCTCCCTCCTCGATCCCGGGGGCCGCGAGGTCGTGCTCTCGAGCCTGCCCGCCCACCGGATGGCGCAGCACGGCGTGGTGAAGTCCAACCAGGTGATCATGGACTTCGACAAGCTGACCATCTGGGACTCGCTCCTGCTCGCCGTGGCCGAGGCCAGGTACGAGCAGCCGCACCGGATCTTCAGCGAGCGCATCGTCTTCAAGCGACACGAGGACGAGATCCGCCACCACCTGGACTACTTCGGGCTCACCGACCCGACGACGTTCGCGATGTCGGCCGGCGAGAAGAAGGTCCTGGACATCATCCGCTGCCTGCTCCTGAAGCCTGCCTTCCTCCTGCTGGACGAGCCGACGGCCGGCCTGCCCGAGGACCTGACCGAGAAGGTCATGACCGTCGTCCGCGACCTGGCTGCGTCTGGAACGTCGGTGGTCATCGTGGAGCACGACCTCAACCTGATCTGGAGCCTGTGCGACGAGGTCCTGTTCATGGCCGAGGGGAGCGTCGTCCTGCGCGGCGACGCGCCGTCGATCCGAGCGAACCGGACGGTCGTCGAGAAGTACCTGGGCGAAGGTCATGTCTGAGATCGCTGGATCCGTCAGCCTCGAGGTCGAAGGCCTGCGCAGCGGCTACCACGGGGTCACCGTGCTCAAGGGGCTCGACTTCACCGTCGGCAACGAGATCTTCGCGGTGCTCGGGGCCAATGGGGCCGGGAAGACGACGCTGCTCGCGACACTGGCCCGGCTGATCCCTCTCATGGATGGATCGATCCGGTTCCAGGGCGAGGACGTGTCCGGCCTGCGCCCGTACGAGACTGCCGGCCGCGGGATCGGCTACGTGCCGCAGGAGAAGGGCGTCTTCTCGGACCTCACCGTCCTCGAGAACCTGACCGTGGGGGGCATGATCGGCTCGCGCTCGCGCGACGAGCGGATGGACGAGGTGTTCGACCTGTTCCCGGACCTGCGGACGCTCCGGACCCAGAAGGCGGGGACGCTCAGCGGCGGCGAGTCACGCATGGTGGCCTGCGGGCGGGCCCTGATGCAGGACCCCAAGGTGCTGCTGCTCGACGAGCCCACGGCCGGACTCTCCCCGCTCTACGTGGACATGTTCTTCGACAAGATCACGGAGATCCACCAGACACGGGGCGTCGCCATCGTCCTCGCCGAGCAGAACGCCACCAAGGCGCTCCAGGTCGCGGACCGCGTGATGGTGCTGAGCCTCGGCCAGGCGTTCGCCGTGGTGGACGCCAACCAGATGACAACGCAGCAACTCAAGGAGGGATACCGGATCTGAGACCCACCCGTCAGGGCAGGAACCAGGAGGAGATGCAATGAGGGTCGTACACAACACGGCGGGCCGTACCGTCGTCGCGATTGCCATGCTCGCGCTGGTCGCGTCCGCGTGCAGCAGCGGCAGCACCGCCACCACGGCGCCGGCGGCGTCGGACGGTGCAACACAGGCTCCGGCCGCGTCCGAGCCGGCCGCCTCCGAGGCGGCCGCGACGGGACCGGTCACGGTCTGTGAGCTCGCCTACTACACCGGCTCGTTCGCGCCGTACGGGAAGGCGCTCACCAACGACGTTCGCTTCCCGATCGAGGAGGTCATCAACCTCGACCCGCCGCTCGGCCGCACCTGGGAGCTGGTCTCCGAGGACATCGGCGACGACAAGGAGGGCCAGGCGGCCAAGATCTGCATCGAGCAGCGCAACGCGGAGATCCTGGTGAGCATCGCCCACCAGTACCGGACCTACCGCGAATACATGATGGAGCAGTGGCAGGAGAACGACTCGCCGCTCGGACCGTCGGTCCACGGCGGCGCGATCCCGGGCAACCTCGGCGGCAAGGCCGCGGAGCCCATCTTCCGGGCGCAGGGCCTTGACGAGGCCCTCGGGACCTACGGGAGCCTCTACGCATCCGAGCAGGGCCTCAAGAAGATCGTGATCTTCGCCACCCAGGTCGAAGGCTTCCAGCTGGCTGCCGACGCGGCCGAGGAGGCCGCCAAGATGCTCGGCCTCGACGTCCTGGCCCGGATCGACGTCCAGCCCACCCAGCCCTCCTACCGGGCCGAGGCCCAGAAGATCGCCGACCTCAAGCCCGATGCCGTCATCGTCCAGGCGGGATCGACGGAGTCGGCCGCCATCATCAAGGGGGCAGCCGAGGCAGGCCTCTCGCTCAACTGGATCGGTGAGACCGGGTGGGCCGAGGCCGAGTTCATGGGAACGCTGGGCACCGACCCGATCGCCTCGCAGAAGGGCATCGGCTTCCCGTCCTTCGCGCCCAACAAGTCCACCCCGGCGTGGGAGTTCTTCCAGCCGCTGTGGGACGCCCAGACCGACAAGGCCTATGACGCAACGGGCCAGTACGCGTTCTCCACCTATGACCTCATGGTCCAGACGGCGCTGGCCGTCGAGGCCGCGGGTTCGTACAAGGCGAGCGACTGGGCCCCTGCCATGTTCGAGGTCGGCCAGGGCGGCGAGGTGTGCTACACGTACGCCGACTGCCTGAAGCTGATCCGTGAAGGCAAGGACATCGACTACGAGGGCGTCACCGGTCCCGGCCTGTACACCGAGGGCGGCGTCAACGCCGTGACCCCCGCATACATTCCGTTCAAGGCGGACGGGACGACGGGCGAGCCCGTGCTCCTCAACGCCGAGAAGGGGCTGGAGCTGCTCGACCAGATCGTCACCAAGGCGACCTGTGACCCGGAGAACCCGCCCAACGAGTGCCAGTGGTAGCCGCCTGACCCGTCAGGACCGGCCGTGGGGGCCCTCACGCCAACAGGCGGAGGGCCCCCACGCATGACCGGACCGTCACGGACGGGACGGGAGGCCGGTTGGCCGCGGGTCCCGACCGAGGGTCGCCGCGAGCCCGCGCTCCGTCTTGACCCGGCCGTCCTCCACAACGTATTATCGATAATCGATTGTCATCGCCGCTGGTGCCGAGTCCAGCGGTCCGCACGCCTGAGGTGCGCACCATGATCAAGCGGATCGCCCGCGAGGACGCGGAGATCGTTCCCCTCCCAGGCCGGAACTGGCACTCCTACTTCGGACCCGCGGATGGCGTCTCGAGCCTGGTGTCCCTGGGCGTGTCGCTGTTCCCCCCCGGCTCCAAGCCCGAGGGGCATGTCCACCCGGCCGAGGAGGAGACGATCTACTGCGCCGCCGGCCGCGGCCGCATCGTCACCCCGGACGGCGTCGCCGAAGTCTGGCCCGGGGTCCTCGTGCACGTGTCGCCCGGCACCGTCCACGCCACCGAGTCCGACGGCCCGGAGATGCTCGAGCTGATCTGCATCTTCACGCCACCCGTGGTCTCCGGCTCGTACGAGAAGAAGGACCCCCAATGAGCGGGACGACGGTCGGCTACTCCGTCGATGGCGTTGAGCTCGACCGCCTTCGGGAGGCCGCGCGCCGGATCCGGGTCGAGGTCATCCGGGCCGTCTACCACGCCCGCGCCGGGCATCTCGGCGGCCCACTGTCGGCGGCCGACTTCCTGGCGGCGCTCTACTTCCACGAGCTCCGGATCCGTCCCGACGAGCCGTCCTGGCCGGACCGCGACCGCTTTGTCCTGTCCAAGGGCCACTCCTCCATCGGCCTGTACGCGGCGATGGCCCTGCGTGGCTACTTCCCGGTCGAGGAGCTCCTGACCTTCGACGGGGCCAACTCGCGGCTCCAGGGCCACCCCGACATGACCCGCCTCCCGGGTCTCGACATGTCGACGGGTTCGCTGGGCATGGGGATCTCGGCGGCCATGGGGATGGCGCTCGGCGCCCGCCTGACCGGGAAGGACGTGCGGGCCTTCGTCATGGTCGGCGACGGCGAGTGCCAGGAGGGCGAGGTCTGGGAGGCCGCCAACGCGGCACCCCACTACGGGCTCGACAACCTTGTCGCGATCATCGACCACAACAAGCTCCAGCAGTACGGCTGGCCGGGCGAAGGGCCGGACGGCCGGATCCCGCCGCAGGTGGCGGGCGAGATGGTCGCCAAGTGGACGGCGTTCGGCTGGCGCGTCCTCGAGGTGGACGGCCACGACATGGCCGCCATCCTGGACGTGCTGGCGCAGGCTCGCGTCGGGGACGGGCGTCCCGTGGCGATCGTGTCCAACACCGTGAAGGGCAAGGGCGTCTCGTACATGGAGGGCCATTACTACTGGCACACCCGGGCGATCAAGCCCGACGAGTACGCCATCGCGATGCGCGACCTGGGCGAGCCCGAGCCGGCGGAAGGAGCAGCCCGATGACGCACGAGATGGGCCGTCCCCAGCGCGAGATCTTCGGCGAGACCGTTGCCGCGCTGGCGGACACCGACCCGCGCATCTACGTCCTGGACGGGGATGTCGGCTCGTCGACGCGTGCCGACATCGTTGAGAAGGCCCACCCGGACCGCTATCTCCAGATGGGGATCGCCGAGCAGAACATGCTGGGCGTGGCCGCCGGGATGGCGACGATGGGCCTGATCCCGTTCATCAGCACCTTCGTCTCGTTCGCCGTCGTGCGACCGCTGGACCAGGTCAGGGTCCTGATCGCCCAGACCGGCGCGAACGTGAAGATCACGCCGAGCTACGGCGGCCTGTTCACGGGCCAGACGGGCATGAGCCACATCATCGTGGACGACTACGCCATCATGCGCGCGATGCCGGGCATGGTGACGGTGTCGCCGTGCGACGACACCGAGGCCGCCGAGGCGCTCCGCTGGGCCGCCGCGCTACGAGGGCCCGTGCTACATCCGGCTGGGCCGCGATGCCACGCCGCGCGTCTTCGGCGACGACCACGAGTTCAGGATGGGCAAGGCGGAGGTCGTCCGCGAGGGCGGCGACGTGACGCTGATCTCGACCGGCGCCCAGACGGCGCGGACCCTCCAGGCCGCGGACCTCCTCGCCGCCGAGGGCGTGCAGGCCCACGTGCTCCACGTGGCCACGCTCAAGCCGCTCGACGTGGAGGCGATCGTCGCCGCCGCCGAGCGGACGGGGCGCGTGATCACCGTCGAGGAGGGCACGGTCATCGGCGGGCTGGGCGGCGCCGTGACCGAGGCGCTCGCGGACCACCGTCCCACGTGGGTCCACCGGATCGGGCTGCGCGACGTCTTCGTGCAGTCCGGGCCCGAACGACGCGCTGCTCGAGATCTACGGGCTGTCCGGGGCACGCGTCGCGGACCAGGTCCGGGAGATCCTGCGCGGCGCCTGAGCCGGCGTCCCGCGCTGGGGCTTCAGCGGGTGGCGGCAGGCTCCTGCCACCCGCTGGCGAGGTGCTCCGACGCCTCCCTGAAGTGACGCCGGAGGGCCGCCTCGACCGCCGCCGCGTCGTGTGCCTGCAGGGCACGAAGGATCGGCGGGTGGAGACCGGCGGTCCACTCCGCGTCGGCTCCCGGCGAGACCAGCGTGATGTAGGTCCGCGAGAAGGGCTGGAGCGCCTGCCACACCCGCTCCAGGGTGGCGTTGTGGGCGAGGTGCATGAGGTGGGCGTGGAACGCCGCGTCCTGGACCGCCACCTCGTGCCGGTCCCCGGCCCTGGCGGCCCGTTGCATCGCGCCGTGCAGCGTCTCGAGATCGGCCAGGTCCGCGTCCGTCATCGTCGGGACGGCGAGCCGTGCCCCAAGGGACTCGAGCTCCGCCCGCACCTCGTAGGCCTCGAGCAGCTCCTCGATCGTCGGGCGCTTGACCCTCGCCCCGCGGAACGGGAGGATCTCCACGACCCCGAGGGCTTCGAGCCCCCGGAGCGCCTCGCGCACGGGCGCCTGGCTGGTGCCGAGCTCCCGGGCGACCCGGGTCTCCACGATCCGCGAATCCGGCGGGTAGCGTCCGGCGAGGATGTCCTGGAGCAGGCGGTCCTTGACCTGCTCCGCGAGGACGCTGCGCGAGATGGAGCCGTCGTCAGTCATCGAAGTCCCTGGGGCATCGGACGCTGCGCAGTCTAGCGCGAAGGCCGCGATCCCCGGGGTGGTGCGTCGCGCGGGCGAGTCTTGCGTCCGCGAACGGCTCCGCGTGCGTCGTCCCGGCAGATGTTCAGCCCGACCCAGCCCGTCGTGACGGTGCATGGGCCGGGACCCAGGCATCGACGACAGCGGGCAGGTCCGCGTCCAGGCGGCGGATCTCCTCGGCGGTGATCGGCGCGTCGGCGATGGCGCGAGGCGCCGCCGGTTCCGCGAGGAAGCGCGCGTCGCCAAGCTCCTGCCCGGCCTCCAGCCGCGCGAGCGTGACCCGCTGGCTCCGCCACGTGTCGATGTTCAGCGCCCGTCCGGCGTGCGACAGCGTCGGCTGGTCCACCGGGGTGTGGCCGAAGACGACGCGGCCGATCCCGGCCTCGCGGTAGGTCGCCCATGCGTCGGCATCCGGGAACGGGTCGGACGAGGCGAAGAACGCGTCGCGGATCCAGAGCCGGTCCGCGCTGCGCTCGAACCGGTCGAGCCCCTGGAACGGCACAGGCCCGCCGTGGACGAACAGCACGTCCCGCCAGACCGCGTATGGCGCGAACGTCCAGAGCGTGGGCACGAGGTCTGGGACCAGCTCCTCGACGCGGGCGGCGATCTCGTCGGGTGAGCGGCCCTCCCACTCGTCCGGCGACAGCCCGGCGGACAGCAGCGTCGCCCCGCCGCCGAACGCCATCAACGCCTGGAAGATGTCCGGGTCGCCCCCGAGGCCACCCAGGACCTGGGCCTCGTGATTGCCTTCGAGAAGCGCCACCAGCCCGCCGGCCGCTCCGGCCTGGGCACGGAGCGACGCGAGGCGCCGGACAAGCCCCACCGAGTCCGGGCCCCGGTCAACGACGTCGCCCGTGACGACGAGCGCCGTCCCGGCGGGTGCGGTCCACCGGTCGACGCCATCGGTGATGCCGGCCGAGCGGAGCAGCCGGTCGACGGCGCCCAGCTGCCCGTGCCAGTCGCTGCCGGCCCAGACGGTGAAGTCGTCCGGGATCGTGATCGGGCGGACATCGGGTGCTGCCATCGCCGGCGAGGCTAGCACGAGGGCTCCGCCATCGGACGGGTGGCGCCGGGTCCGCCCGAGTCGGCCCCGCTGTCGGATCAGGCCCCGGGGCCCAGGCGGTCCGCCAGCACCTCCGCGAGGTGCCGCGCACGCCGGCCGTCCAGGAACGCGATCTGGGTGCGACACGAGAAGCCGTCCGCGAGGATCTCGGTCCCCTCCCCTGTCGCGCGCAGCGCGGGCAGCAGCGCCAGCTCCGCGACGTCGCGGGAGATCCGCTCGTGGCCCGCCTCCGCCCCGAAGTTGCCGGCGAGGCCGCAGCATCCCTCGAGCACCCGCGTGGGTCGGATCCCGGCGGCGTCCATGAGCCGTCGGTCAGCGGCCGTGCCCAGCACCGCCTGCTGGTGGCAGTGCGGCTGGACGAGGGCCGCGATCTCCCTCCCGGCCGGCGGCACCCAGCCCGCGGTGTCGAGCAGCTCGGCGAGCGTGGTCACGCGGCCGGCGAGCGCTGCCGCCGCCGCGTCGCCGGGCAGCAGCTCACCCAGGTCGTGGCGCAGCGTCGTGGCGCAGGAGGGTTCCAGCACCAGGACCGGCTCGTCGCCACGCAGCTCGGGGACGGCAAGCGTGCGGCGCAGCTCCGCCCGGGCGCGGTCCAGCTGGCCGGTGGTGATCGCCGTCAGACCGCAGCAGACCGGCGTACGCGGGACCACGGCCTCGAACCCGGCGGCGGCGAGCACCCGCAGCGCCGCGTGGCCCACCTCGGGCGCGAGGTGGTTGGTGAAGGTGTCCGGCCAGACGATGACTCGGCCGGGCGGGGTTCCCGCGATGGTTGCCGGGACTGGCGGCACGGCCGTGGCGGCGAACGTCCGGGCCGCGATCCGGGGGATCCGCCGCTCCCCGGCGATCCCGGCGACCAGCCCGAAGGCGCGCCGTGTCGGCGCGAAGCCCATGACGGCGTTGGTGAGACGCGGCCCGGCCGGGATCCGCCGCACCAGCCGCAGCCAGGACGGGAGGCGCCCCAGCGAGTAGTGCGACCTGGGCCGCAGCCGGCCGCGGTAGTGGTGGTCCAGGAACTCGGCCTTGTAGGCGGCCATGTCCACGCCGGTCGGGCAGTCCGAGACACAGGCGCGACAGGAGAGGCACAGGTCCAGCGCGTCGCGGACGTCGGTGGAGCGCCAGCCGTCGGCCGCAAGCGAGCCGGCGGCCATCTCCTGGAGCAGCCTCGCCCGGCCCCGCGTGGAGTGCCGCTCCTCGCCGGTGGCCCGGTAGCTGGGACACATGGCCGCCCCGGGCTGGCGCGAGACGCACTTCCCCACCCCGATGCACCGCTCGACGGCCTGGCGCAGGTCGCCGCCGTCAGCCGGGTAGGCAAGCGACGGCTCGAGGGCCACGAGCGTCGGCCGGGGCCGGCGCAGGTCCTGCGCCAGGGGCAGCGGGTCCACGATGATCCCGGGGTTGAGGGCATTTCCCGGGTCCCAGGCGGTCTTCCAGGCCCGGAACGCCGCAAGCATCGCCGGCGAGAACTGGCGGTCCAGGAGCGCGCCGCGAGCCCGGCCGTCCCCGTGCTCGCCGGAGAGGGAGCCGCCGTGCGCCACCACGAGCTCCGCGGCCGCGGTCATGAAGGAGCCCAGTCGTCCCTCTCCTCCCGGCCGGTCAAGCCCGAAGCCGACCCGCAGGTGGATGCAGCCCTCGCCGAAGTGCCCGTACGTGACGCCCTGCAGGCCGTGGTCGCGGAGCAGCGCCCGGAGCTCCCCGAGATATGCGGCAAGGCGCTCGGGCGGCACCACACCGTCCTCGAAACCCGGCCAGGCCGCCGAGCCGTCGGCGAGGCGCGACGCGCGGCCCGCGCCATCCTCTCGGACCCGCCAGAGGATGCCCTGGGACGCCGCATCCTCGAGCAGGGAGGCGTCAGGGTCTCCCAACCCGGTCCCGGCTGCCGTTGCCAGGCGGCCGGCGTGGTCCCGGAGCTCGGCCGCGGTCTCACCGCCGACCTCGACCAGGAGCCATGCGCCGCCTGGGGGCAGCAGACCCGGGTCGCGCCAGCCGGTGAGCAGCTCCGATGTCAGGCTCTCCACGGTGAACGGGCGCTCGGGCAGCAGGGCCGGGACGACGGTCGCCGCGGCGATGTCGTCGGCAAAGGCGAGGACGAGCAGGCCGCGCGCCGTCGGCGGCCGGACGAGCCGGAGCGTGGCCTCGGAGACCACCGCGCAGGTCCCCTCGCTCCCGACGAGCGCCCGGGCGACGTCGGATCCCTGCTCCGGGAGCAGCCAGTCCAGGGCGTAGCCGGAGACCCGGCGGGGCCACGGCGGCAGCTCGCGGCGGATCGCGTCGCCGTGGGTGTCGATCAGGCGGGTGATCGCGGCATCGAGCGCCGGGCCGAGCGCCCCCGTCCGCCGCCTGGACCCGTCCGGGGTGATGACCTCCAGCCCCAGCGTGTTCTCGGCCGTGGTGCCCCAGCGGACCGAGCGCGACCCGCAGGCGTTGTTGCCGAGCATCCCGCCGATGGTGCAGCGGCTGTGGGTGGACGGGTCCGGCCCCACGCGCAGGCCGTGGGCGGCCGCGGCCCGGTTGAGGTCGTCGAGGACCGTGCCCGGCAGGACGGTCGCGGTCCCGGCCCCCGGATCCAGCTCCAGGACACCCGAGAGGTGCCGCGAGAGGTCCACCACCAGCCCGGTCCCGATGGCGTTGCCGGCGATGCTCGTCCCGGCGCCCCGCATCGTGAGCGGGACGCCGGCCTCCGCGGCCCTCGCGACGATCTCCGCCAGGTCGTCCCGGTCGCGCGGGGCCACGACGGCCGCGGGCAGCACCCGGTAGTTCGACGCGTCCGAGCTGTACAGCGCGCGGGTGCCGGCGTCGGCCTCGACGGTCCCGCGCATGGAGCGCCTGAGGCGCGCGAGGAGCTCCGGGACGGCGTCGGCCGGGGGGCCGGGATCTGCAGCGGGACCGGGATCGGCGAGGGCGGTGATGAGCAGGCTCCGGATCGATCGCTGGATCGGGTTGCGCATAGCGTACGGGTCGGCCGATCGGCCGCGCGGCCGACTGCGAGTGGGAGGCCGCCCGTCGACCCGCACTCCAGCGGTGCTACGGTCTGGCGAGCGAACTGGCGCGCCGACCCAGACCCCGGGCTGTCTCGGCTGCACGCTCGCCAGCGAACAATCGACGGCCTGAACCGGCGGAGATCGCCGGTGAGCGAACCGTAGAGCCGCCGCAGGCCTTCTCCGGGTCCAGTGCCCAACTCCCGGGGTTGACGCCACGCGGATCACATGAGATAGTTGCACGTGCAACAACAGCAGAGGAAGCGTCCACCATGCCCGCCGTCACCGTCGACGACCTCACGATCCTCCCCCGCCTCCCCCTGCCCGATCCCATCGTCGCGCGCCAGCGCCCGGTCCGCGCCCTGACCACGGCCCCGCGGGGCTACGAGGGCGAGGGCTTTCCCGTCCGCCGTGCATTCGCGGGCGCGCTGCTCGAGGACCTGGACCCGTTCATCCACCTCGACCAGATGGGCGAGGTGGAGTACGCGCCGGGTGAGGCCAAGGGCACGCCCTGGCACCCGCACCGCGGCTTCGAGACCGTGACCTACATGCTCGATGGCGTCTTCGAGCACGCCGACAGCAACGGCGGCGGCGGCGTCATCACCAACGGCGATACCCAGTGGATGACCGCCGGCGCCGGGATCCTGCATATCGAGAAGCCACCGGAGTGGCTCGTTGCCCAAGGCGGGCTGTTCCACGGCTTCCAGCTGTGGGTGAACCTGCCGCGGGCCCAGAAGCTCGCCGCTCCCCGCTACCAGGACATCCGCGCGAGCGAGGTGGCCCTCCTGGCCTCACACGACGGCGGGACGCTGGTCCGGGTGATCGCCGGCGAGGTCGCCGGACACGCCGGGCCGGGCTCCACCTACACGCCGATGACCCTCGTGCACCTGACGCTCGCGCCGGGCGCCACCGTCCAGCTTCCCTGGCGCGCCGACTACAACGCGCTCGCCTACGTCCTCGCGGGCCGGGGCACCGTGGGGACCGAGGCTCGGCCGGCACAGCTGGGCCAGCTCGCGGTCTTCGGGCCGGGCAACACCCTGACCTTCGCGGCGGACCAGGTCCAGGAGAGCCGGGCGCCGAACCTCGACGTCCTCGTCCTGGGTGGCCGCCCGATCCGGGAGCCGGTCGCGTGGGCCGGCCCGTTCGTCATGAACACCCGCGAGGAGGTCATGCAGGCCTTCGAGGACTACCAGGCCGGGCGCCTGGGCCAGATCCCCGCGGTGCACGGCGCGCCCACGACGATCCAGGAGTCCGGCCCGCAGGCGACCTGACCGGGGCCATCGTGCGGTGGCGGTCCCGTCCCCACCGTGGCCCGATCCAGCTAGCCCGCGCGCTCCAGCCGGCCCCGGTGGTAGCGCTCCATCAGGATCTCCACGGCATCCCGCGCGGCCTCCCACTCCTCCTGGTCGCCCATGACCCGGGCTCCCGGGCCCCAGCGCTGGACCTGGGTCATCGCGGTGACGAGCGCGTTGTGCAGCGCCAGCCGGTTCCGTCCCGCGTCGACCACCCCGGTCACGAGGTAGCGGCGGACGAGGTCGAAGGGCGCCGACCAGCGGCCGATCCGGATCCGGTCGATGTGCCGCATCGTCTCGAGCCAGGCGTCGTCGCCCACCGGGAATTGCTCGTGCTCGTCGATGTGCTCGTTGATGTCCAGCCGACGTGATGGATGGGCCAGCGACGGGAGGCGCCCGTCGGCGTCGGTGTCCCGATAGCAGACCGGGCACGAGGCGAGGCGCGCGGACGCGGTCGGTGCCTCGCCGAACGGAATCCCGCATCGACGGCACATGCGGGCGGCGGCACGCGTGGCCACGGTCCCGCACTGCAGGCAGGTGTGGGTGACGGGGGACGAGACGGGCAAGAACAAGCTCCGGCGGGTGCCCAGGGGACGGGGCGCGATCGATGACCTCATCCTCTCCCGCCGACGGCCGATGTGCCAGCGGGCAACAGGTCCCGGTGGCGGCCAGCCGAAAGGATCAGACGGCGGCGTCCACGATCGCGCGCGCCTCGTCGAGGATCCGGGCCAGGTGCTCCTCGCCACGGAACGACTCCGCGTAGAGCTTGGTCACGTTCTCGGTGCCGGACGGGCGCGCGGCGAACCAGCCCTGGTCCGTGGTGACCTTGAGGCCGCCGATCGGCGCGTCGTTGCCGGGGGCGCGGGTCAGCCTGGCGGTGATCGGGTCGCCGGCCAGGGTGGTCGCGGTCACGTCCCCGGGCGAGAGGCGACCCAGCGCGGCCTTCACCTCCGGTGTCGCCGGGGCGTCGATCCGCCGGTAGGCCGGGGAGCCGAACCGCTCCGTGAGCCCGGCGTAGGTCTCCGCGGGGTTCTTGCCCGTCCTGGCAGTCAGCTCCGCGGCCAGCAGGCAGGCGATGAGCCCGTCCTTGTCGGTCGTCCAGACCGTGCCGTCGAGGCGCAGGAACGAGGCGCCGGCGCTCTCCTCTCCGCCGAAGCCCACGGACCCGTCCACGAGGCCATCCACGAACCACTTGAACCCGACGGGGACCTCGAGCAGCCGCCGGCCGAGGCTCGCCGTGACCCGGTCGATGATCGAGGACGAGACGAGCGTCTTGCCGACGGCGACGTCGGCACCCCATGAACGCCCGCCGCCGAACAGATAGTTGATCGCCGCGGCGATGACGTGGTTGGGGTTCATCAGCCCGACGCCCGGGACGACGATCCCGTGGCGGTCCGCGTCGGCGTCGTTGCCCATGGCGAGGTCGAACCGGTCGCGCAGCTCCACGAGGCGGGCCATCGCGAATGGCGAGGACGGGTCCATCCGGATCTTGCCGTCCCAGTCGAGGGTCATGAACCCGAACGTGCCGTCCACGGCCTCGTTGGTCACGGTGAGGTCCAGGCCGTAGCGCTCGCCGATGAGGCCCCAGTACGCGACCGCCGCGCCGCCCAGCGGGTCCACCCCGAGGCGCAGCCCGGACCCCCGGATGACCGCCATGTCGATGACGTTCGCGAGGTCGGCGACGTACGTGCCGCGGAAGTCGTACTCCCCCGCCTGTGCGCGCGCCCGCTCGAAGGGCACGCGGCGAATGCCGTCGAGCCCGTCGGCGCCGGTGGCTTCAAGGATCCGGTTCGCCTCGTCCTGGATCCAGCCCGTCACGTCCGTGTCGGCCGGGCCGCCGTTGGGCGGGTTGTACTTGAAGCCGCCGTCGTCGGGCGGATTGTGCGACGGGGTGACGACGATGCCGTCCGCGAGCCCGCCGGACCTCCCCCGGTTGGCGCCCAGGATCGCGTGAGAGATGGCCGGGGTGGGGGTGTAGCCGTCCTCGCTGTCGACGCGCACGTCGACGCCATTCGCCACCAGCACCTCGAGGGCGGTCCGCCAGGCGGGCTCGCTCAAGGCGTGGGTGTCACGACCGATGAACAGCGGGCCGGTATACCCCTGCGCGGCCCGGTAGCGGCAGATCGCCTCCGTCGTGGCGAGGATGTGGGCCTCGTTGAAGGCAGCACGGAACGCGGACCCGCGGTGGCCCGACGTCCCGAACGCCACCCGCTGGGCGGGGTCGGATGGATCCGGGCGGATCTCGTCGTACGCGCGCAGGAGCGCGCGAACGTCCACGAGCTCGGACGGGAGGGCTGGCTGGCCGGCGCGCGGATGCTGGCTCATCGTCGGGTCGGGTCCTCATGGCAGCGGGGCAAGCGCGGTTCGCCGGTCACTCTACTGCGCCGGAGGGGGCGTCGCTGTCCCGGGGCCCCGGCCGCCGCGAAGGTGCACCGCGGACGTTGCCACGGATACGTGCGACACACACGTCCTGGCCCCGCGTGCGTGCGACACCCTCGGCCCACCAGCGCGCGATGAGCCCGTAGTGCCAGGTTCCGGTCATCGGCGGACGGTACCGCGCCCGGCCGAGGGCTGCTCGGGCCGCATGCCGTGTCGTCATCCCGCCCGACCAGTTTTCTCGTACGATGCGCGCAGCCCGAGCCAGCACCTCGTATGGGGCTCGTCCGAGTCCGTCCCATGACGGCCGGATACATGAGCCCGCGATGACCTGGACGGGATTGGAGGTTCTTGCATGGCGACCGTGACGTTCGATCACGTGTACAAGCGATACGGAGACGTGACCGCCGTATCGGACTTCAACCTCGAGATCACCGACGGCGAGTTCATGGTGTTCGTCGGGCCGTCCGGGTGCGGCAAGACGACCAGCCTGCGGATGATCGCCGGTCTCGAGGAGATCTCCGAGGGCGAGCTCCGGATCGGCGACAAGGTCGTCAACGATGTGGCCCCCAAGGACCGCGACATCGCGATGGTCTTCCAGAGCTACGCGCTCTACCCGCACATGTCCGTGCGCGACAACCTCGCCTTCGGCCTCAAGCTGCGCAAGGTCCCCAAGGCGGACATCGCGAAGCGGATCAACGAGGCCGCCGGCATCCTCCAGCTCGAGAAGCTGCTCGACCGCAAGCCCAAGGAGCTCTCCGGCGGCCAGCGGCAGCGCGTGGCGCTCGGCCGGGCCATCGTCCGCGAGCCCGCCGTGTTCCTCATGGACGAGCCGCTGTCCAACCTCGACGCCAAGCTGCGCGTCCAGACCCGCGCCGAGATCGCGCGCCTGCACCAGCGCCTCGGGACCACGATGGTCTACGTGACCCACGACCAGGTCGAGGCCATGACGATGGGCCAGCGGATCGCGGTCATGAGCATGGGCCTCCTCCAGCAGGTCGGCACGCCCCAGGCGCTCTACGACACGCCGAAGAACCGGTTCGTGGCGGGCTTCATCGGCAGCCCGTCGATGAACTTCATGGAGCTGCCGCTCGTGGACGGCGGCGCCAACCTCGGTCGGGGTTCCGTGTCCTTCGGCCTCCCGGACGAGTGGCGGAAGGCGGTCCGCGACGCCGGCGACACCGTCGTGGCGGGTTTCCGGCCGGAGCACCTGGACCTGGGCGAGATCGCGGGACCGTACGGGACCGTCCAGGGCACGGCGGACGTCGTCGAGTACTTGGGCAACGAGGAGCTCCTCCACGTGTCCGTCAATGACTCGGACATCGTCGCGATCGTGGACTCCGCCTACCGCGTCCAGCCGGGCGACACGCGTCACCCTCAAGATGCCGCTCGGCAAGCTCCAGCTGTTCGCCACCGACGACAACGGGGACGCACTCGTTCGCCACGACGACACGGCGGCCTGACCCAGGCCATCGCCAGCGCAACCAAGACGGCCGGCTCGTCCACTCGGGCGGGCCGGCCGTTCCACGCCATGGAGCCCCGATGACCGAACCCCGGATCACCCGCCTCGATCCCATGCCCTTCGGCGACGACCCGCTCGAGGAGCATGTCACGGCGCGTGAGCTCATCCACCGGGGCCGGTACCTGGAGTTCCGCGTCGACACCATCGTCCGCGCCGACGGCACCACCGGGAGGCGCGACGTCGTCGGCCACCCGGGGGCGATCGCCGTCCTCGCCGTGGACGGCGCCGGGCGGCTCCTGCTTGTCCGCCAGTGGCGCATCCCGGCCGAGCGCGGGATGCTGGAGATCCCGGCCGGAACCCTGGATGTCCACGACGGCGTGACCGAGGACCCCGACCTGGCGGCACGACGAGAGCTGGAGGAGGAGACCGGTCAGCGGGCGGCAACCTGGCGCAAGCTGGCGACGTTCTGGACGGCGCCCGGGTTCGCCACCGAGCTCATGCACCTGTATCTCGCCACGGATCTCTCGGGCGCCGCCGGGGCGGACCGCCTCACCCCCGACGAGGACGAGCGCCTGGAGCTCAGCCACGTGGCGATCGCGGACGCCGTCGCCATGGTCGAGGCCGGCGAGATCAACGACGCGAAGACCATCCTCGGCGTCCTCTGGGTGGACCGCCTCGCGAGGGCCGGCGAGATCTGAGCAACGCGAAGCGCCCCAGCCAACTGGCCGGGGCGCTTCCGTTCATCTGGCCGACGGCGGCGCCGCCTGAGGTTTGGTGCCCTACTTCTTGGAGTTGACGTAGCGCCGCAGGCCCGACCAGTCCCCGGCCGCTGCGAGCTTCGCCTGGCGGGGCCAGGTGCTGGCATCGTGGCCGGCGATCAGGGGGGTGTTGGCGGCGGCGAGCAGCTCCGCGATGGCCTCGGGGGACATCTCGGCGAGCTGCGCAAACGTCGTCACACCGGCCGCCCGGAGCGAGTTGGAGTAGTCGGGGCCGATGCCGTCGATGACGGTCAGATCGTCGCCCGCAGCCACCTCGGCTGCCTCGACCTCCGGGGCGACCGCCTCGACCTCGGCGACGGCCTCCTCGGTCACCTCGTGGACCTCCGTGTCCCCGCCGAGCTCGGCGAGCTTGGCGGCGACGGCGCCCTCGTCACCCTTCTTCACGGTCGCCCCCACGGCGGCCTTGCCGCCGGCGAGCTCAGCCGCGATCCGGTTGCGCTCGTCGACGTTGAGACCCAGGCTCTTGTGGTGGAGCGAACCCAGCAACCCACCCCCGACGATGCCGGCGAGCAAGGACGGCGGGAAGATCACCGCGGCCACGAGGCCGACGCCCGCACCCTTCATGGCGCTGCGGCTGCCCATCTTGTGGGTCTTGAGCTTGCCCTCGTCGTCGAGGACCATGACGCCGATCGACGTCAGCTTGACCTCACTGTTCGACTTATCCCAGGCCTTCAACGCCTCCACCGCATCGTCCGCGGCATCCTCGGTGTCGAAGAACGCCAGTACGACCTCGTCTTTCGCCATAGGAGCCTCCTGGTGCGGCAACGAGCCCTGCTCGGGGGACCTGTCTGCCGGCCACCGAAGCCTACAACACGGCACCCGCCAGACGATAGGGTTCCGCCGGGTTGAGCACCGAACATGGCGCCAGCGATCAGGGCTCGCCACCGTCCTCGGGTGGAGGGAGTCGCGCCAGGGCCGCCCGGTACATCGCGGTCGTTGGTGAGAGCGCGACGGCCAGGCGCAGGTGGGTCCGTGCCTCGCGCGGACGGCCGAGGTTCTTGAGGCACCGGCCAAGGGCGTAGTGCCCGTAGTGGGACGACGGGTCCACCTCCAGCAGCGCCTCGAACGTCTCCCGCGCGCGCTCGTACTGGCCGGAGGTGAAGCAGGCGCGCCCGAGCGCCTCGAGGATCGAGCCCTTGCCGGGCTCCAGCCGGGCCGCCCGCTCCAGGACCACCGCGGCCTGCGCGTTGTGGCGACGGCGCATCAGGGCCGTGCCGCGCTGCAGCAGCTCGTAGGCGGACTCGGGCTCGTCCGGCCCGGGCACGGACGCATCGGGCCGGGGAGCTTGGGGCGGAAGGTCATCGTCGGGCACGGCGCGATGCTGGCACGGATCACCGGAGCGCGCCGGTACGATGGGCATCCGGTGCCCGTCCGGCACGGCCCGGCGTCACCCGACCGGTCGAACCGGCCGATCACGCCTCCCCGGGGAGCCCAGTGACCATCCTCCGGCTGTCCATCGCGGTGTTCCTGGTCCAGATGGGCTTCCAGGCCTACACCGCCTCCATGCCCCTGGCCCTCGCCCGGGCCGGGGTCGAGGATGCGGCGATCGGGCTCGTGATGGGGGCGGCCGCCGCCGTCCAGATCCCGGCGGCCCTCGTCGGCGGGCGCCTCGTGGACACGTTCGGCGCACCGCGGCTGTTCACGACCGGGGGCATCCTGTACCTGCTCGCGTCGGGCGTCCTGCTGCTTCCCGGCGTGGACGTGGAGGGCGAGCTCGCCCCCTTCGTGCTGGCGCGGATGCTGCAGGGCGCCGGGATCGCGATGGTGCTCCCGTCGGCCCTCTCGTTCGTCCCGCGCATGGTGGCCGCGGCGCGGGTGGCGCAGGGCCTGTCGATCGTGGGGGCCGCCCAGAACCTGACCCTGGTCCTGGCACCGCTGATCTCGATCGCGATCCTCGACGCGACGTCGCTCGACGGGGTGGCCGTGGCCGTCGTGTGCGTCCTCGTGGTGGGCATCCTGCTGGGCCAGCGGATCCCCCTGCGGCCCTTCTCCCCTGCCCCTTCCACCATGGCCGCCGCCGGCCGACGCTTCGGGATCACCTACCGCCGCGAGTGGACCACGCCGCTGCTCATCATCGTCACCTACGTGGCCCACTGGGGCGCCGTGACGGCCTACCTGCCGATCCGCGCGGAGGAGGCCGGCGCCAGCGTCGGGCTCTACTTCGCCGCGGACGGCATCGCGATCTTCCTGATGCGCCTCCCGACCGGCTGGCTGGTGGACCGCGTCTCGTCGCGGAGCCTGATCCTCACCGGGGCCGGGATGACGTTCGTGGCGATCGGCATGCTGCTCCTGCCGCTCACGACGCCGCTCCTCGTCGTCTCGGGGCTGATCGGCGGGGCGGGCGGCGGCATCGTGATCACGCCGATCACCGTGGAGCTGTCCCGCCGCTCGAGTGACGCGGATCGCGGCTCGGCCTTCTCGCTGTTCTCGGGTGGCCTCGCCGCCGCCATGGCGCTGGGCAGCATCGGCGCGGCGCCGGTGGTCGCGGCCCTGGGGCTGTCGGCGGCGCTGGCGATGGGCATGGCGCTGATCGCCGTGTCGATGGCGCTCACGATCGCGGACCGCTCGCTGGCGGGCCGGGGGCGGGCGGACGGAGGCGGCTCGGCACCCGCTCGAACGCGGAAGGAGGCGCCCGCGCCGGCACCCGCCGCCGACCCGGGGACGATGTCCTAGATGTCCCGCCAGATGGCGAGGTCCATCGCCTTGAGGCGGGGGCTCTCCGTGCGTCCGGGGATCCGTCCCCGCTTGGCGATCGGCGTGCCGTCGATCTCCTTGATGTCGCCCGTGAAGTCGATGGGCGTGGCACCGGAGATGTGCGAGCCCACGGCGAACGAGTCCACCGGCGCACCCTGCTCCTTGAAGTAGCGGATCCGATCGGGGGTCAGGCCGCCGGACACGGTGATCGTCACGTGCGAGAAGCCCGCCTGGTCGAGCCGGGCACGCACCTCCGTCACGAGCGCCGCGGTGACGCGCCCGCGCTCCGACGGCGTGTCCAGCCGGATGCCGTACAACCGGTCGCCCAGGGCGTACGCCACGCGGAGGGCCTCCTCGGCCTCGTCCTTGAAGGTGTCGACCAGGACGATCCGGGGGACGTCCGGGGGCATGTCGCGATCGAAGGCTTCGGCGGCCCGGACCGTGTCGCCGAAGATCAGCACGAGCGAGTGGGGCATGGTGCCCGTGGGATTGAGGCCGGCCAGCCGCGCACCGGCCGGGGTGGAGGCGCCGACACAGCCGCCGACGATGGCCGCGTAGTCCAGCACGTCCGTGATGTCCGGGTGGACGTGGCGGGCCCCGAAGGAGATCACCGGCTGCGGCGCAGCCGCCTCCACGCACTCACGGGCGGCCGTGGCCCAGCCGGTGGACTGCGAGAGCATGCCCAGCATCGCCGTCTCGTAGAGGGCGAAGGCGCGATAGCGGGCACGGATCCGGAGAACCACCTCCTTGGGCGTCACGAGGTCGCCGTCCTCGAGCGCCTCCACGATGGCACCCGGCTCGTTCGCGAGCACGTGGCCGATCAGGTTGGTGGCCTCGCCCATGCCGCACAGCACGGCATCCTCGCGGCAGAACACCTCCATCAGGACGACGGGATCCAGGCCCTCGCGGTCCAGGATGCTGTTCGCGCGGGCGAAGTAGACGTCCGCCGTCGCCCCGGACAGGATCTCGTGGGACGGGCGGATGCGCTGCAGGCCCATTCAGGCGCGCCCGCGTTCCGGGGCGGCGTGGACGGTCACGATGGGTCCGCTCCTTCGTCTCCGGATGGCGGCCTGCCGGGAGGCCCGGCCGGGGGTCCCTCCGGCGGGAGTGTAGCGTACGGCCCGGACGGGTCCGGCGGAGTTCCGGTGCCGGACGACGCCATGGCGGCCGCCCGCGACCGGCGCGCCATGCTGCTCCGGCGACGCGCCAGGAACACCGCCACGGCGACGAGGACCAGGAGGGCCAGCACCGCCCCGGTGCCAACCGTCAGGACTCTCGTCCGGCCCGCCTCCGGAGCCGCCCGGATCTGGTCGACCGCCGCGGCTGCCGCGCCTTCGGCAGCATCGAGGTCCGCCCGCTCCCAGGCGGTCCGCGCCGCCGCCAGCTCGGTCGCTGGATCGGCCCCGTCGAGGCCCACCTCGGTGAACCAGTCCCTCGGAGCCTCCACGACATCGGACGCACCGGCGACCCGTTCGAGCACCGCCAGGCTGCGGTCCGCATCCTCCTTCACCACGGTCAGCTCGGCGACGCTCCCTGCGTCCTGGTAGTCCGCCTCCAGACCTCCCGCGCGGCTCCAGCCCCTCCGCCACGGCCGCCGCCGCGATCTCGTCGCGGACGGCGAGGATGTCGGACGCCCGGTCCACCAGCTTCATCGCGGCATCGAACTGCCAGCGGTCCATTGCCATCCTGACGATGACCGGGGCCGCCCACTCGCCACCCGCCTCGACCAGCTCCGCGAGCGCGCGTCTCGCGGACGCGCGATCCGGCAGGAACTTGCGATCGGCCTCGTCGAGCGCGACCTCCGCCACCAGGTCGGTGATCTCGGCATCGTCGGCGAGCCTGGCCCTCGATCTGCACGAGGTCCAGGAACCGCCGCCAGTCGTTGGGAAGACGACTCCGCTCCGGCGGTGCCTCGCCCGGATACGCCGTGGTACCCGCGACGGCGGCGGCGAATGCGGTGCGCATGGCGTCCTCGCCCACGAGCGTCACGATGCTGCGCATGAGCGCCCAGCTGGCGGCGTACCCGTAGGACTCACGGTCCAGGCTCTCCTCGTCGCGGATCGCGGCGGGCGGCGGCCAGTCCGAGAGCGGGAACGCGGCCTCCTCCGTGGGACTCGACGCCGGCGGGTCCGGGTAGCCGCGGTCCAGCTCGCTGCAGGACGAGGGCCGCGTACTCGTCGGCGAGCCCTTCGGTGATCCAGCGCTCCGTGAACAGGGACTTGTTGAACCAGGCGTGCGATGCCTCGTGGATGATCGTGAGGTCGTCGAGGTCCTCGCTGATGGTGATCTCGTCCGTCTCGGGATCGTAGAAGCCGCCGTATCCCTCGAGCAGCGGCGTGTGCACTTCCGAGATCACGAGCGAGCCGTCCACCGGCCAGGCGAGCCCGATCCGGTCCACGAGCGCCGGCACGCCGTCGCGCAACAGCTCCCGGACCCGGCTCCGCCAGCGCTTGTCCTCGGGCCAGCCGCGGATCACCACCTCGTCGCCGCCGGCGAGCGCCAGGCGATCCCGGGTCAGCGCCTCGTCATTGGTCGCCGTGATCCACGCGTACCAGTCGAGCGGCCGCACCGTGGTCGCCTTCCAGACCTGGAGCCCCTTCGAGTCCTTCTCCCGCTCCATGTCCGCGCCGACGATCTCGACCCGGAACGCCGTTGGGCACTTCGACGCGGACGGACCCCCGGTCGCCGAAGGCCCACGCCATGAACGTCGCGAACGCCGATCCCACGCGGATGTCGCTCTCGGACCGCGGCTCGCCCCCCGGCAGGTCGAACGTGAGCCGGACGCGGGCCGTCTCGCCGTAGTAGAGGTTCTCGCGGAACAGGATCGTGACCAGGCGGTAGCCGTTGCGCCTGGCCACCTCGACCTTGAGCGGCCGTCCGTCCTGCGTGGCCCGGACGGTCCGAGCCTCGGGCTGGATGGCCAGGTTGACGCCGTCGTAGAAGTAGCGGGTGACGGTGCCGCCCGTGACCCTGTTGGGCTTCTCGTTGGCCGCCGTGATGTCCACCACCACACGGACCCTCTCCGCCTTGGGAACCAGCGTGTACCGGCTCGCCGTCGCGATCGAGATGTCGTCGGCCGCCAGGGCGACGGCAGGTCCCAGGCCTGCGGGCAGGGGCAGCCGCGGGGCGACGGCGGGCACGATGCCCGCGATCACCGTGAGCAGCAGGGCCAGGACGGCGGCAACGGGTGCGCGGCGCATGCGTGCGGCGACTCCCCTTCGGTACGACACGATCGACGGCCGGTTCATGGTCGCACGAGACGGGTGATCCGTCCTTCGCCGACGCCGGCGGCAGGCGTCAGGCCGGGGCGGCGCCGTCGCCCGGAGACTCGGATGCGGTCGACGCGTCCGACGCGTCCGCCCGGCGGGAGCGGCGGAAGGTCCCGACGGCCGCAGACCCCAGCACGACGACCGTGGCGAGGGCGGCCAGCGCCATGAGGACCCGCCGGCGGCCCTCCTCCCATGCGATGGTCCAGGCGCGGTACGCACGGTCGGCTGCTGCTGCCGACCCCTCGAAGTCGTCCTGCGCGAGCAGCAGCCTCGCCTCGCGCAGGCTCTGCTCCGGGTGTTCGCCGAGCATGCCGATCCGGCTCAGGATGTCGTCGTCGGCCGAGCGGGATGCCGCTGCGTCCTCGATCGCCAGCATCGCGTCACGCTGGGCTTCGGCGAGAGCGCTGGCCTCGGTCATCGAGCCGCTCTCGAACAGGGACTGCATCGTGGCCGAGAGGGTCATGCCGTCACGCTCCGCGATCTCCGCCACCGCCTTGCGCTGGGCCAGCACGGTCCGCGCGTCGGCCATCAGGGCCTCCTGCCGTGTCGAACTGCCAGCTCCGCAGTGCATCGCGGATCGCGCGTGGCAGCTGCCAGCCGTCGGCCAGCGCCAGTGTTCGCCCATACGAGGCCCGGGCCGCTGCCCGCGCATCGAGCGACGGCGCCTCGTCCGGGCGCACGACCCACTCGCGCCAGAGCGGTGTCAGGTCCTGGCCCGAGCGGGCCTCGAGCAGGTCGAGCAGCGCACGCCAGTCCGGGACGCCGCCGACACCCTCGGGCGTCACCGCGCCCGTCGCCCCTCCCGACGCCCCGCCGCCGTCGGCATCCGTGCCGGGCGTCGGCGGCTGGTAGGCCCCCGTCCCGGCGGCGGCATCGGACCAGACCGAGGACAGGACGTCCGTGCCCACGCGGTCGACCAGCTCCTGCGCGAGGGCCAGCGATGCCGCGTATCCGTACGTGTCGGCGGCCGTGGTCGTCCCCTCGCCGTCGCCCGCGGCCCACTCGTTGAGCGGGAACGCCGCCGCCCGGGCCTCGTCTGTCATCTGCGGTCTGTCGGCGGGCTCGCCGAGCTTCTCGGCGGCGCGCAGCGCGTAGAGCGAGGCGAACCCCTCGTTCGCCCAGCGGTCCGCCAGCAGGTCGCCGTTGAACCAGCCGTGCGCCGCCTGGTGGATCACCACGCCGCGATCCGCCCAGTACGCGACGTCCATCCGGTTCTCCGCCGGGTCGAAGACACCCGCCGACGCATCCGGGGTGCGGCTGGCCGTCTCGTGGATCACCAGCGGATCGTCGGCCGGCCATGGCAGGCCGATATCCGCGCGCAGGACGGGCAGCGCAGCCGCGAACTGCGAGCCGATGCGGTCCGCCCACGCCGCGTCGTCGTTCCACGCCTGGAGCAGGAGGTCCACGTCCTGGCCCTCGACCGGCACCGTGAGCGGTCGCTCGACGTAGACCGCGGGACGCTGCGCGGACACGAAGGCGAAGAAGTCGAGCGGGGCCGCGAGGGGACCCGCCTCGAGCACGGTCCCACCGTCGGCGGTGGTCGCGCGGCGCGGGAGCTCACCCGACTCCACCGCGACGTCCCAGCCGGGCGGGAACCGCACCGCGACCGAGCTCCCGCGGGCGCCGTTCGACGCGAACGCCCATACGGGCAGCGTGACGAGGCCGCCACCTACCCGGACCTGCGGGCTGGCGCCCGGTTCCCGTCCAGGCAGATCGAAGCCGACCTTCATCGTCGCGGCCTTGCCGCTGTACAGGCGGGACCCGAAGTCGACGCGCAGGAGCGTCGAATCCTCGCTCCTCCGGGCGACCTTGACGCGGGCGCCTTTCGGGCCCGAGATCCTCGGGTTGGTCGCGCCGGGCTGGACCGCGAGGAAGGTGTGGTCGTAGAAGAACCTGCGGGTTCGGGTCTCCTTCGTCCGGTTGCGAGCGGTCATCGCCACGGACACCCCGACGTTGCCGTCGTCCGGGCGCACGGTGTAGGTCGCATCCGTGACGACGGTGAGATCCGGGTCTGCGGCGAGCGCGACCGCCGGCCCCACCACGCCCGCCGCAGGAGCCACGACGACGAGCGCGAGCGCGACCAGCAGGGCCGTCAGGCCCGCACGGGTTCGACCGGCCGTCACGCGGTGCCCTCAGCGGGATCCAGCAGCTCGGCCAGGTCCGCTGCGTAGCGGGCGATGAGCCGGACCCCGGGGCCATCGACCTGGGCCGGCGAGGACGGTTCCGTGGACCAGCCGCCGGCCTTGAGCCAGCCGACGGTGTCCGCGTGGTACCGGTCCGCCACCGCCAGGTGGCGGGCGAGCGCGAGCCCCAGCACGTCCAGGCTCGCCTGCGCGACCGGGATCTCGGCCACCAGCAGCGGGCGCTCGTCCTCGCCGATCGAGAACTTGACGAACGGCAGGTCGTCGTTCCAGCGGAGCAGCTTGCGATACGACACGCGGAAGCTGTCGTTGATGGGCGGGGCGTAGTGGGCCCAGCAGATCAGCGCCAGCGACGGATCCAGGATCACCGTGATCCGGAGCCGGGCACGGCGGCGCCCGTCGAGGACGAGGTCCCACGACGTGATGCTCTCGCGATCGGCGCGCTCCGTGGGCGCCAGGCCCAGCTCGCCGAGCCAGGCCTCGACGTCGGCCGGGGCACAGGCCGACGCCCCGGGGGCGGGTGACATGGCGGGCAGTCTACCCGAGACCGCTCAGCGGCCCCTCCAGCGGGTCCGGCAATCTCGCCTGGACTACGACCCCGCGCCCGCCGTCACGCGGGCAGGTGGCTCGTCGGCGTCGCTGCCGGCATCCGTCCGCGAGGCGCGCGGCTTCCGGTCCACCGTGCCGCCGGAGCGGATGGTCCGGGCGTGGAAGTCGGTGGACTTGACCCGCTCGCCGACCTTCACGTTGCGGCCCAGCCGCGACCCGCGCGGCACCACCGACTGCTTGCCGACGACGGTGATGCCGGTGTTGAGGCGCCCCGGCTCCTGCTTGTTCGGCGTGTCGAAGTCCGGGCCATCGCCGACGATTGCGCCCTGGCCGACGACGACCTCCTTGTCGAGGATCGCCCGGTCCACGACCGCGCCGGTCCGGATGACCGTGTCGAACATCACGATGGAGTCGCGCACGACCGCGCCGACATCCACGCGCACGCCGGGCGACAGCACGCTGTTGACGACGGTGCCGTTGATGACGCAGCCGTGGGAGATCATGCTCCGGTGGACCTGCGCCGTCGGGCCGACCTTGGCCGGCGCCCGCTCCTCGGACCGGGTGTGGATCAGCCACTCGCGGTCGTAGAGGTCCAGCTCGGGATGATCGTCCAGGAGCGCCATGTTGGCCTCCCAGAACGACTGGATCGTCCCCACGTCCTGCCAGTAGCCATCGAACCGGTAGCCGAAGACCCGGGCGCCGCCCTCGAGCATCGCCGGGATGACATTCGCGCCGAAGTCCCGCCGGTCGTCGGACAGCCAGCGCTGGAGCGCCCGCTTGCTGAACACGTACACGCCCATCGACGCGAGGTCGCTCTTGGGCTGCTTGGGCTTCTCCTGCCAGTCCGTGACGCGATCCTGGTCGTCGAGCGCCAGGACGCCCATCCGGGTCGCCTCGACCAGCGGCACGCGACGGACGGCGATGGTGACGTCTGCCCGCTTGCGGCGGTGGGCCGCGATGAACGGCTGGTAGTCCATCTTGTAGATGTGGTCGCCGGCCAGCACCAGCACGGTGTCCCCGGCCCGCTCGACGACGTTGAAGTTCTGGAGCACCGCATCGGCCGTGCCGCCGTACCACTCCGCGACGCGCCCGCGCTTGATGTACGGCTGGAGCATCCGGACGCCACCGGTGGTGCGGTCCAGGTCCCATGGCCGGCCGACGCCGATGTGGTCGTTGAGCGACCGGGGGTTGTACTGGGTCAGGACAACGACGTTGTCGATGCCCGAGTTCACGCAGTTGGACAGCGTGAAGTCGATGATCCGGTACTTGCCACCGAAGGGGACGGCGGGCTTCGCGCGCACCGAGGACAGGATCGACAGGCGCTCACCCTCGCCCCCGGCGAGGATCACGGCCATGACCGGCTTGACCAAGCGTCGTCCCTCCGTGGGCTATGCGGTGAGTCGCCCCGATGCTAGCACCGGCGGGTTGCCGTGGGGTTTCGGGGCGGTGAACGGAGGGTGACGGCTGGCGCCGGCCGGGCGGGCACGCCCTACGTGAACAACCGCGGGTTCACGAAGCTCCCGTTGAACTGGACCATCCAGTGCAGGTGCGCGCCCGTGGAACGGCCCGTGTTGCCCTCGCGCCCGATGACCTGACCCTTCTTGACGACCGATCCGGCGCCGGCGGGGCACCTCGGGGTCATGTGGGCGTACCAGGTGGAGAGCTCCGAGGAGTGGGCGATGATGACGATCCAGGCCGGGTCGGCACCGTCGGCGTAGTTCCAGCCGCAGTAGACAACGCGGCCGGCCCCCGACGCGCGGACGGGCGTGCCGTACGGCGCCACGATGTCGATCCCGTTGTGGAAGTGGGCACAGCCGTTGCCCGGCCCGTACCAGGCGAAGGAGCTGCAGCCGTAGTCGCCGCTGATCGTCCCGGCCATGGGCCAGCCGAGCGTCCCGTTGTACGCCGACGGGATGTTGCCGTACTGGAACTGCCGGTAGACCAGCTTGTCGATCTTGCGCTGGAGCTTCTTGCGAGCCGCCGCCGCGGAGGCGATTGCCCGCTGGAGCTTCTTCTTGTCCGCGGCGAGCCTGGCGTAGTCCGCCTTCTCCTTGGCCAGCGCCGCCTTGGCCGCCTTCTCCAGCGCCTTGAGGCGTGCCTGCTGCTTGCGCCAGATCCTCCATGCGCCGGTCCAGCTTCTGCTTCTGGACCCCGGTCTCCTGGCGGAGCACGTCGGTCTCTGCGCGCGTCCCCTCCACCGTCTCGTGGAGCTGGAGGAGCGTCGCCCGGTCCTGGGCGATCTGCTGGGCCAGGGCGCGATCCTGCTCGGCGGCGTCCAGCTGGGTGCTCATGACCGCCAGCATGTCCGTGAACGAGGCGCCCGAGAGGAACGTCTCCAGCATCGAGGTCCGCTCCGCCTCGTAGGCCTGGCGGATCCGGTCCGCGAGCTCGGCCTTGCGCTGGCGCAGCTGCTCGCGCTTGTCCGTCTCCTGCAGCTCGATGCGGTGGAGCTGGAGGGCCAGGTCGCCGAGCGAGTTGACGAGGCCCTGGTAGGCCGTGCGGATCTCGCCGATATCGGCCTCGAGCGCCGCGACGCGCTTGCGGGTGACGCTCAGGTCCTCGGCGATGTCGTTGATCTCGGACTTCGTCTTCGCGATCCGGCTCTCCAGCCGGTCCTGCGAGACGTTGATCTTCGCGACGAGGGCGCGCTGGGTCTTGATCTTGCGCTCGAGATCCTTCTGCTGGGCCTTGGCGTCGGCCAGCTCGTCGCCGTAGGACCGGGGGCGGGCGCGACGGCGGGCACGGCGATCACGCCGAACACGAACGGAACGATGAGCAGGGCGAGAAGGAAGCGGGTCCGATGGCCTCGGCGAGACCTCGGGAAGCGCTGCGCGACGTCGTGGCGGGTCAACGAGCAGGCGTCCTCATCTGCGGCGAAGGAGCGTGGGGCCACGCCCTCCGCCGGGATTGGCGCCGCCCCGGAGGGCACTCCCGAGACGACCTGAACCGGCGTTCGGCCCGAGTGTACCAAGCGGCCGCAACCTGGCCCGGATCCTCACTGGCCCGAGCCTCACTGGATGACGAGCACCGCCCAGATCGCGCCGATGATCAGGAACGGCCCGTAGGGCACGAAGGTCTTGAGCGTGATCCGCCGGAGCAGGAGCAGCACGACCAGCACCACGCCCGCCAGCAGCGCCCCGTAGATCGCGCCGTAGACGAGGCGCAGCGGGCCCACCATCAACCCCACCGAGACGAGGAGCTTGAGGTCGCCCTGCCCGATCGCCCCCGCCCCGAACGGGATCGATACCAGCCACAGCAGCAGCGGCACCGCGATCGCCACGGCGACCGCGATCGGCAGCACGCCGACCGGCACCAGCGGGTTCAGCCCGGAGAGGCTGAACACGAACGCCAGCGGGATCGCCGGCAGCGTGATGACGTCGGGAAGCAGTCGCTGGTCCAGGTCCGTGGCGAGCAGCAGCACGAGGGCGACGAGGTATGCCCCGAAGACCACGGCGACCAGCGGATCGGTGAAGCGCACGGTGAGCGCGCCCAGCGAGAGCGCCCCCACGATCACCACGACCGGCGTGCGCCAGTCGATCGGCCTGACCGACCCGTCGTCGTGCGCCGGCCAGCGCGCGGCGATCCGATCGGCGGCGAACCCCCACGCGCCGCCGACGACCCCGAGCAGGATGACCAGCGGCGTCAGCACGCCCGGAGTCTATCGGGGACGACGACCGGCGACCGATGCGCCGCGTGGGCGGGGCGCATCGGCCAGCGAGGGACGCGAGGTCAGGACTGCGATGCCCCGGCCAGGGCGAGCTCCACCAGCGTCGCGTGGGTGACGCCCGTGGCGCCGCGAGTCGCGTACGGATAGGCCTTGCGGAAGTAGGCCGTGCCGCCGATGTCGAGGTGGGCCCACGGCACCGTGCGGAACTGCTCCAGGAACAGCCCGCTCTTCACGAGTGAGCCGTCGTTGGTGCCCGTGTTCTGGAAGTCCGCGTACCAGCTCTCCATCTCGGACATGTAGTCCTGGACCAGCGGGAAGCGCCAGTAGCGCTCGCCGGCGCGCTCGGCGGCGGCCTCCACGTCGCTCCACCACGGATCCGGGGTGGCGAACACGCCCGTCACCAGGTTGCCGATCGCCCGCCCGACGGCCCCGGTGAGCGTCGCGACGTCCACCATGTGGGTGGCGCCCAGCTGCTCGGCGTAGGTCATGGCGTCGCCCAGGATCAGCCGGCCCTCGGCATCGGTGTTGATGAGGTCCACCCACTTGCCGTTGAGCGCCCGGACGATGTCGCCGGGCCGCGAGGCGTGACCGCCCGGCATGTTCTCGACCGCGGGCGCGACGGCCATGAGCGGCAGCCCCGGGGCGAGACGCGACGCGGTGGCGATGGCCGCGATCACGGTGCACGCACCGGTCTTGTCCATCTTCATCTCTTCCATGCGGTCGGCCGGCTTGATGCTGATGCCGCCCGAGTCGAAGCAGACGCCCTTGCCGATCAGTGCCAGGTGCCGCCCGAGGGCGTCCTTCTCGCCCTCGCCGCCGGAGCGCATGACGATCATCCGCGGCGGGTTGTCGCTCCCCTGCCCCACGGCGAGGAACATGCCCATGCCCAGCTCGGCGGCGCGCACCTCGTCCACGACGTCGATCCAGAGGCCGTGGGCTTCCGCGATGGCGCGGGCCTCGTCGGCGAGGACCTGGGGCGTCACGTCGTTGGCGGCGCGGTTGGCCAGCCGACGGGCGATGTTGGCGCCCTCGCCGATGATCCGGCCGCGCTCGGCGCCGCGCTCGGCATCGGCCGTCGCGCCCTCCGCGACGAGCAGCACCAGCTCGTCGAGGGCCGGCGGCGCAGCGTCGCTGTCCTCGCGGTAGATGGTCTTGGGCTCGAAGCCGCCCTCCACGACACCACGGGCGACGAGCTCGGCCGCCAGGGCGGCGTCGCCACCAAGGCCCTTCGCGATGGGCGCGAGCCAGACGGCGGCGGAGTTGACCTCACGGCCGATCAGCCGGCGGATCGCGGTCGCCGCAAGGCGGCGGGCGGTCTCGCGGTCGAACTCGTCGGCCGGGCCCCCGGACACGACCAGGACTCGCGTCGCCGGCACATCGCCGGGTGCCGCCAGCGCCGTCGAGTACTGCTTGGGCTTGAGCTCGCCGAACGCCGCCAGGGCGCGGAGCTCACCCCCGGTGCGACGGTCGAGCTCGTCGAGCTCCTCCTCGAAGGCAGGCTCGCCGATGACGGGTACGACCAGCAGCTGGGTGGCAGCCTCCCACGGCTGCGCGACGACGACGCGGATCTGCACGAGAACCTCCGGAGGCTCGAGGCCGCACGACCTGCGGCCACGAGGAGTGCTCAGGCGAACGCTGCGAGCGAGTGTAGCGCCGCCCCGAGGCTGGCCGGGGCGTCATCGCCCGTGGCTGGGCGGAGCGGCGTCCGCCCTCGCTGGCCTGCGCCGTCAGCCCGGTGGCTCGATCCCCGATCCATCGCGCAGCTGCTGCTGGATCTCGAGCGCCTCGGCGAGCGAGCCGCGAGCCTCCTCGATCGCGATCACGGCCTGGTTGAGCCCGCCCTGGGCCATGTCGGACATGATCACCACGAGTGCGCGCGTGTCGCCCGGGAGCTGCGCCCGCGCCAGCTGCTCAGCGTCGATGGCCTTGCGAACGTCGGCGTTCACGCGCGCGCCCGACTTGATGAGCGCCCTGTACAGCACGCGAAGTGCCTCGTCGTAGGTGGCGTTGCGGTCGATCCAGGATCCCAGCGTGCTGACGTCGGTGGTGGCCGCGAGCCGTTCGGCCAGCGCCCGCGACTCGGCGATCGTCGCGTCGGAGGCATCGAGCTGGGCCAGTGCCTCCTCGTACTTGCCCTTGGACCCCAGCTCCGCCGCGGAGGCCGTCTGCTCATCGTGGGTCGTGAGGAGCGCGATCACGCGCGTCGCATCGACGGAGCGCCCGGAGAGGGCCGCCCAGTCATCGTCAACACCCTCCGTGACACCGGTGGTCAAGACGAGCGCATCGAAACGCTGCCGCGTGTCGGCCGACACGTTGAGCGCCCAATCCTCCCCCGAGTAGGGAACCGCGGCAAGCGCCCGCTCGAGCTCGCCGCTCAGCCGCTGCACGTCCGCCACGCGCTGCGAGCCCGAGGCGATCGTCGCTGCGAGCGCATCGGCGTCGCCGGCGACCACCTGGCTCAGCGCGACACGCGCCGTGGCACCCAGCTTGTCGACCTCGGCGGCAAGGGCCTCGAGGTCCAACGTCGCCGCGTCGAGCGCGGCCGTCATCTCGGCATCGCCGGCCCAGGTGAGCTCGGGGCGCGCGGCCGTCCCCGGCACGTGGCTCATGGCGGCGACGATGCCGGCCGAGCCGAACGCGATCAGCAGCGCCAGGGCGAGCCAGGCGAGCCGGGTGACGAAGGTGCGCAGCATGCTCACGAGGCGGAGGGTAGCGGGTCAGGGGCCGCGCCGCGATCGAGGGATGACCGCGATCGCCCGACCACCGTCAGACGGCCGGCGGCTCCTGGTCCTTCAGCTTCTGGCGCAGGTGGGTCAGCCCGCCCTCCATCGGCCGCGGCTCGAACCCGAAGCCGGCCACGACACCGTCAAGAGGCCCGATGTTGTCGTGCTTGAGCTGGCGGAGCTGGTCCGTGGCCACCGGGAACGGCAGCCGGACCTTCTCGGCCACGGTGGCGACGAGGCGGATCAGCGCGACCGGCATCGGCACCAGGGCCCGCTTGCTGCCCATCCCGCGCAGGACCTCCTCGACGATCTCGCGGTAGGTCCAGTAGCGCGGCCCGCCGAGCAGGAACTCCCTGCCGACGGTCGCCGGGTCGCCGAAGGCGATGACGGCGGCGCGGGCGAGGTCGGTGATCGCCATCGGCTGGAACCGCGCGTCGCCCTTGCCGGTGATCGGCACGATCCCCGGCGACATCCGGACCAGGTCGCCCAGGATGTTGAAGAACCCGTCGCGCGGCCCGAACAGGAGCGACGGCGAGAGGATCGTCCAGTCGAGGCCGCTCTCGCGCACCAGCGCCATGCCCTTGACCTTGGAGCTCCCGTAATGGAGGTCAGGGTCGTCCACGACACCGAGGGCACCGAGGTGGACGAAGCGGCGCACGCCCGCATCGGACGCGGCCCGCAGGATGTTGCGGGTGCCCTCGGTGTTGACCAGGCGCAACGTGGCGCCGCCGTCCCAGTCCCGCGGCACCGCGACGAGGTGGAGGACGGCATCGGCGCCCGCGAGGGCTGCGGGAAGGGTCTCGGGCCTGGTCACGTCTCCCGTGCGGGTCTCGACGGCCTCGCGCTGGGAGGGCGCGAGGCGGCGCATGACGACGGCGGCCCCGTCGTCGTCACGGACGAGCGCGAGAACGCGATGGCCGGCGTCGACGAGGGCGGGGACCATGTGGCTGCCGACGAATCCGCTGGCGCCGGTGACGAGGATCGTGGACATCGGGGTGGCTCCGGGGTGCAGTCGCGGTCTCGGACGCGATCACCCATTGTTCGCATCCCACGGGGTCGCGGATGGCCCATCGCGCAGCCCGACTCGCGCCAAGTCGGCCGTCGGCCCTACCATCGACCCATGACCCAGCTGGATGCCCGGACCCTGCGCAGCCTGACGCACGCCATGCCGAAGGCGGAGCTCCACCTCCACCTCGATGGCTCGCTGCGCGTCGACACCGCGCTCGACATCGCGCGGACCCGGCGGGTCGAGGCGCCCGTCACGTTCGCGGGCATGCGCTCCGTGCTCGTCGGCCCGGAGCAGGTGACCGACCAGGCGGAGCTGCTGCTCGCCTTCGATCTCCCGATCGCGCTGATGCAGGATGCGGAGGCCGTGGAGCGCGTCGCGGCGGATCTCGTCGAGGACAAGGCCTGCGATCGCGTCCGCTACATGGAGATCCGCTGGGCGCCGCTGCTCCACACCCGGAAGGGCCTGACCGGGCGACAGGTCGTCGACGCGGTCTGGCGCGGCGCCCACGGCGCAGCCCGACGACATGGCGTGGACGTCCGGCTGATCGCCACGCTGATGCGGTCGCACGCGCCCGAGGCCAACCTGGACTTCGTGCTGGACATGGTCCAGGAGGGCATCCCGGACGGCCTGGTCGCGGTCGACCTCGCCGGGCCGGAGGAGCGCTACCCGGATCCGGAGCGCCAGCGTGGTGCGATCGACATGGCCCGGGACCTGGGGCTGCACGTCACGCTGCATGCCGGCGAGTGGGGCGGGGCCGGGCAGGTCAGGCGGGCGCTGGCGCTGGAGCCGGAGCGGATCGCGCACGGCCCCCTGGCCATCGACGATCCGGAGCTGGTCCGGGAGCTCATCGAGAAGGAGGTCTGGCTGGACCTCTGCCTCACCTCCAACTACCAGGCGCGGATCGTCCCGACCTTCGCCGAGCACCCCTTCCGCCGGCTGCTCAAGGCGGGCGTCAGGGTCACCCTCAACACCGACGACCTGACGGTGTCCGACATCACGCTCTCCGAGGAGTACGCCCGGGCGGTCGAACAGCTCGGCGTCACGCTGCCCGAGCTGTGGGCGGTGAACACCGCCGCGATCGAGGCCGCGTTCTGCGGCGAGCCCACGAAGGAGGACCTGCGCGAGGAGTTCCTCGCCTGGAGCGCCGGCATCCCGGAGCTGCTCCACAGGTGAGCCGGCGGTGAGGCGGCGGTGACGCCGCAGAACATCGTCCTCGCGCTGCTGGTCTTCGCGCTGGTCGCCACCCGCCTCTGGGAAGAGGGGCAGTGGCGGGCGGGCCGGATCTCGGATCGCACCTCCGCCATCCTCGTCGTGGGCCGGCTGCCGTTCCTCTTCTTCGGCTTCACGCTGTTCACCGGCCAGGAGCTCCACGTCGTCGTGGGAGCGACGGTCCTCGGGATCGTGGCCGCCGCGGCGCTCTATCCGTTCGTGGTGCGGCGGCTGCGCAGGCTGGCCGAGCCGACCCGGGTCTACCCCTCGGCCGCCATCTCCGCCAGGGTCGCGCTGAGCTCGGCGGCGTCGGCGGCGATCCGTGTCGGACGCTCGACCTCGGGCAGCGCGTCGGCCATCTCGCGCGTGGTCACGCCCGTCAGCATCAGCACCGTGCGCGCACCCACCGCCCGCCCCGCCGCGACGTCCGTGAGCGCATCGCCGATCATCACCGCCTGGCGGACGTCCGCATCCACGGACTTCGCGGCCGCCAGGAGCAGGTAGGGCCCGGGCTTGCCGATCGTCATCCGTGCGGTCGTCCGTGCCGCCGTCTCGATGGCCGCCACGACGGCCCCGGCCCCGGGCCGGAAGCCGCGCTCGGTGGGGTAGAGCGGGTCGCGGTTGGTCGCCACGAGCACCGCCCCCGCCCGGATGCAGTCGGCGGCAGCGGCGATGCGCAGGTAGGTCAGCTGCGGGTCCAGGCCGACCACCACGACGTCGGGGTGCTCCGCGGCCGCCCAGCCGTCGATCCCCTCCTGGCCCATGCGGGTGGCGGCATAGGCCGCGGTCACGACGTCGAAGCCGGCCTCGCGCAGCTCACGCTCCAGGCCCGCGGCCCCGACGGCGAGCACTCGCCGGGCGCCGGGCATCGTCTCGCGCAGGTACAGGGCGCTCGCGCGCGCGCTCGTGACGACGCGGTCCGGCCCGACCGGGGCGCCGTGGCCGGCCAGTCGCGGGAGATAGTCGCCGTGGTAGTGCATCGCGTTGTTGGTCACGTAGACCACGACGTCGCCCAGGGCGGCGCGGGCGGCCAGCGCTGGCCCCACGCCGGGCACGCCCTCGGACGCGCGGTAGACGACACCATCGAGATCGACGAGGAGGAGCACCGCACGATGCTACCGTCTGCGCATGCCTCCGGCCCCCCGCAGCACGCCCTTCGACGGCACCGATCGCCTCATCATCGACGGGACCAACCTGCTCTACCGCCTCGGGACGGGGACTGGCGGGGCCGCCCCGGCCTCGGCGATCGTGGGACGCATCCGCGGGGCGGTGCCCCTCGAGATCACCATCGACCTCGTGTTCGACGGCGTCGGTCACGGCGTCTACGGACGCCTGGCCCAGAAGATGGTCGTCCGCTACTCGGGTCGCAGGGCTGCCGACGACACGATCCTGGACCTGGTCTCCGAGGCCACCATGCACGGCGGCGGCCCCGCGGCGGCAGACCGGGTGCTCGTGGTGACCAACGACCGCGGGCTGCGCGACCACCTCGCGGCGAAGGGCGCCCGCACGGCGCCCCTCCAGTGGTTCATCGGCAAGCTCAACGTCCCGGCCCCGTCCATGACGGCCACCGGGTCACGCCGACCGGGCATCGGCGCGGGCCGGCCCCACGGCACGGGTGGGCACGGGGGGAACGCCGCGGGCGACGAGGATCGCAAGGGCTGGAAGCCCGGCCGCGGCGCGACCACCAAGTCCGGGACGCCGAACAAGGTCGCCCGCCACAAGCGCCACCCGCGGGCGCCGGGCTGATCGCGTCCGGCCGACGCCGGACTCACGCCCGATCCCGGCGGCCTCATCCGGTCCCCGGCCGAGCACCTGCGCCGGGCGTCACGCCTCCTGTTAGCATCTGCGCGTGATCGAGACGCTTCAGCAGATCCTGGCCGACCTCCTCGCCTTCTCGGAGTCGATCATCGTCCCGGACTGGGCGCAGCTGGTGGGCCTCCTGTCGGTCTTCCTGCTGCTCTTCGTCGTGGGGCCGCTCCTCACGGTGCTGCTCCTGTTCTGGGTGCGGTACGCCATCGTCAAGCCGCGCCCCAAGGTCGCCTACGCGGATCCGCGCCGAGCCGCCCCGCTCGACGCCACCGGCAACCCCGTGTTCCCCGTCGGGGAGCCCTACAGCCCGCGGGAGGGCGTCATCTACGAACCGGGCATGACTCGCTCGCCGTCCGGCGAGACCCTGGTCGTGGCGTGCCCCAAGTGCTCGCTGGTCCGGCCCGCGACCGACGACACCTGCGGCAACTGCGGCCTCTCGTTCACGCTCACACCCACCACACGCTCCTTCCGGCCGGCCGGACCGCCGCCGGGCGGGCGCGCCGCCGCCTGAGCGGCTGACGAACAACCGGCGGCCCGCCGCCGGCGATCCCACGGGCCCGCGGAACCACCGGACGGGCCTCCAGCGTCCCGGGACACGACATGGCACAGGCCTCCTCGCTGCTCTTCGTCCTCGGCGTGATCGCGGCCGCGATCGGCTTCGCGGCCCACGTCGGTCACGCCGTGCTGCTCGCCAATGGGCGACGGGCGGTCGTGCTCGCCCCCACCACGCGGCCGGCCTTCGCGACCGGCGGCGTCACCGGCTCCTTCGTCACGACGCGGGCCGCGGCCGCGGCGGCCCCGGTCGGGCTCGCCGCCTCCCCCACCCCGCTCTCGCGAGCGGCGACGGTCATCACGGCCACTGCCTTCGCGTTGCTCGTGGCGTCGCTCCTGCTGCGCGGCATCGTGGTCGGACGTGGCCCGTACGGGAACCTCTACGAGTTCAGCGTCGCGTTCGCCGCCAGCATCCTTGGCGGGTACCTGTTCCTGGCGCGCCGCTACCCGATCCGCCAGATCGGGTTCATCCCGGCAGGCATTGCGCTCGCGCTGCTGCTCTACGCGTCGTCGCTCCCCTCGGAGATCGAGCCGCTCGTGCCCGCCCTCCAGAACGCGCCGCTGCTCACCATCCATGTCGGGATGGCGGTGATCTCGTACGGCATCTTCGCGACCTCCTTCGCCGCGGGCCTCGGGTACCTCGCGCAGGGGACGGGCGACCGGTTCGCCTGGCTGCCGTCGCACAAGACGCTGGACGAGGTGGCCTACCGCTCGGTGATCATCGGGTTCCCGATCTTCGCGACGATGATCGTCCTGGGTTCGTGGTGGGCATCCATCGCCTGGTCGCGCTACTGGGGCTGGGATCCCAAGGAGACGGCCGCCCTGGTCACGTGGCTGATCTACGCGGTCTACCTGCACGCCCGCAACCAGCGGCGGTGGGCCGGTCGCCCGGCGGCCCTCCTGCTCGTGATCGGCTTCCTGATGGTGCTCGTGACCTACTCCGGCAGCCTCTGGTTCTGCGGGCTGCACGCGTATTCGGGGCTGTAGGACCCGGCCCTGGTCGCCACGTGTCGCCCGGGGCGGCCGAGTGACGGTCCCCGACGTCCATCTACCGTCGGCCCTGTCCATCGCCGGCCGCGCGCGTCAGGATCCGGGATGGAGACGCGGGAGGCCGCGAAGGACCGTCCAAACCCCTGCCGCCGGGACGGTCCGGAGCCACTGGCGAGACGGGCCCGCGGGCACCCGGAGGTGCCGCGATGGCGCTGCACACACCCGTCCACCAAGCCGGGATCACCGGTGATCACCTGTTCCGCAACTTCCTCATCGCGGTCGGCCTCGCGATCGCGCTCATCGTGGTCGTGGGAGTCGCGATGACCGTCCGCGTGAACGTGGAGCCCGCCGTAACCCCGATCGAGGAGTCGCAGTCGCTGGTCCAGTACCGGGCCGCCGAGCGCGCCGACTGGGCGGCCGGGGTGCCGACCCAGGCCTCGTCGCTGTCGATTCCGCGCCTGGAGCGCGAGGGTCGCTAGTCTGCCGGTGACTGGCCGGTCAGGGTTCGTCGACGTCCCCCGCTGGAACGCGCCGTAGCCGCGTGCCATCAGCGCGGCCGGGACCGAGACCAGGGCAGGATCGCGAGCTCCATCGAGGGCGCCCGCCGCAGGGACGAGATCACCGGCGGGCGCCCGGAGCGCCGCATCAGCTGTCAGCGAAATCCGGAGGCCGTGCATGGGCGCAATGCATGGTTCGTCGTTCTGACCGATCCTTGGCGGATGCTGGACTTCATCAATCCCGATCCGCTGCAGGCGCTGCTCCTGATCCTCGGCGCCGTGGGGGTCGTGGTCCTGTCCGTCCTGCTGTGGATCCAGCTCCAGCACCGATCGCGGCGGTACGGCGGTGGCAACATCGCGGCCGCGCTGATGGCTGTCGCGATCGTTGGCCTGCTCGTGGCGATCTCCCCCAACTTCCTCCCGTTCGACATCGGGATCGTCATCCTCATCGTCTCGCTCATGGTGATCTACCGGCCTGACCAGGTCATCAAGTTCACGGGCGGGCCGTCGCTCCGGTACCGCGCGCTGCACGAGGGTCGGGAGCTGCAGCTGCTGGTCCGCGAACACGGGGGCTGGTCGGTTGCCGGGCGGAACGAGGAGGTCGCGGAGCGGATCGCGGGGCTGGGCGCGTTCAAGGGGCCGGGGACCGAGCGCTACATCGGGCTGCTGCGCGAGACCCTGCTGGCGGATCCCGAGGCGCCGGGCGTGGCGGAGCGACTGGCCGAGCTGGAGGAGGCCGACGCGGAGCTCCGGGCATCGCTCAAGGCGCGGCCGATGTTCGAGCGGGACCTGGCGAAGCGCGCCGCGGCGCTCGACGAGACGCCGGCGCCAGACGAGACACCCAGCGGCCGACTGAGGCAATCGTCGGCCGATCAGGGCTGCCCCTCCGCCGACCAGGGCGGTCAGCGGCGGGGCGTGAAGTCCCAGCTGATCGAGGCGCCCAGCCAGGCATCGAGGGCGAGAGCCGCGGCACCGGCGGCAGGCTCCACCTCCAGGCGGACGAGGCGTGCGCCCGGCGCTCCGGCCAGGACGGACGCCCGGATGCGTGCCGCCAGCCATGGCGAGGCGTCCCCCAGCCCGCCGTAGACGACAACGGCAGGTTCGTCGCCCAGGCCCAGCCGCTCCGCCTCCTCGCCGACGGCCCCGGCGACCCGGGCGCACCAGCGGTCCACCATGCGTCGTGGGTAGGGATCGCCACGCTCGGCCGCATGGGCGACCGCGGCACCCAGCAGGGCGGCCTCTGGGCCGGGTCTTCGTCCGCTGCCACTCGAGGTGAGCCGCCTCCACCTCCCGGGCGAGCTCCTCCCCCACTCGTCCCCGCCGTGCCGCGCGAGCCGCCAGCGCGCCAAGCACGTAGCCCCCGCCGAAGATCCCGTGACCGCGGTCCGTCACGCGCCCGTCGCCCGCGCGACCGATCACGTTGCCGCCGGTCGAGACGGGCACGGCGATCCCCACGGCGTCGGGAGTCCCGGCCCGCAGCGCCGCGATGGTGTCGTTCACGACGATCACGCGTGTGTCCCCGGCCAGCCGGCCGCGCAGGGCTCCCTCCAGCGCGCGAGCGTGCTCCGGTCGATCGATGCCGGCCCCGGCGACGAACAGGAGGGCGATCTGGCGGCTGCCGGCGACGCGGTCCACGAGCGCCGAGATCCGGTCCGCGGCGGCGTCCAGGCCATGGCGCTTGGGGTTTGCGCCGGGACCCTCGGCGCGGGCGAGCCGCTCGCCGTCCGTGGCCACCGCGATCGCGACGGCCTTGGTCGCGCCCGCGTCCACGCCCACGAGGGCCGGCGATGCGTTGTGGGTCAGGTCCGGGTCCATCACGCGCAAATCATGGCGGATCCGTGCCTGGCCGCGACGGACGGCGGGAGTGGCGGCACCCGGCAGCACCCCGGCGGCGGCAGCGGCGGCACGCGACGGCACCCGGCGCCACCGGAACACTCCACATTAGAACCTGTGTTCTGTGGACAACCCGCCTCGGGCGCGTGGACAGGCACCGCGAGCGGTGTGGACGAGGGGCCCCGAGATGTGGACGAGCGCGCATCGTGCGTGGACCGTCCAAGCGCACTGAGCGTGACGCGCGGGACGCCGAGCGTGGATCGGCGCTGGGGACCACAAGCACAACATGTTGCGATGCGAACTGCCTGCGCGACCACTACATCTTGTGGTTTTCGGCTTGACCACCGCCTCCAGTCGGCGTACAGTTCACCGGTCGCTCCGTCGCCGGACGACCCTCGAAACGCCAGGGAACGCGGGCCACAAGACCCGCGGAGCAGGGCCCCGGGGCCAAGGCGGCAGATCGATCCGGTGAACGGCCCCGCAGACTACGCGTCACCCCATCTACGTGACCGCGGGACAACCACCCGGACGGAGTCCCTGCCGTACCCCGCAACCCGCCTGGCACCCGGGAAGCGAACGCCTGCAGGGACCCCCATCCGGACCACCGGCCGTCATGGCGAGGTCCCGCGGACTGCGGGAACGGAGGAGAGAAACGGCAATGGCCCAGGCTCGCGAGGTTGTCCCGGTCATGGATCAGAAGGTCACGCCCAAGTCCCGGGGGGGCAAGACCGGGACCAAGGCCGCAAACGCCGGGCGCAAGGGCCTCGGCGGCCCGTACGGTGCCAGCTTCAACGGCGAGGGGACCCGCGGTCTCACGTTCGAGCGCCGCTGGACTCGCCCCGGCGTCCATCCCTACGACGAGATCACGTGGGAGTACCGGACGGCCGGCATCTCCAGCGAGACCGGCAAGACGGTCTTCGAGCAGAAGGACGTCGAGGTTCCGGCCTTCTGGAGCCAGCTCGCCACCAACGTCGTCGTCAGCAAGTACTTCCGCGGCCACGTCGGCACGCCGGAGCGCGAGCACAGCGTCAAGCAGCTGATCGACCGCGTCGTCAACACGATCACCGCCTGGGCCGACACGCAGCGCTACTTCGCCACGGACGAGGACCTCGCGGCGTTCCAGGCGGAGCTGACCCATCTCCTCGTGCACCAGAAGATGGCCTTCAACTCGCCGGTCTGGTTCAACGTGGGGATCGAGGCGAAGCCGCAATGCTCCGCGTGCTTCATCAACTCGGTCCAGGACAACATGAGCAGCATCATGGATCTCGCCAAGACCGAGGCCATGCTGTTCAAGTACGGCTCCGGCGCCGGCGTGAACCTGTCCCCCATCCGCTCGTCCAAGGCCAAGATGTCGGGTGGCGGCATCGCCAGCGGCCCGGTCAGCTTCATGCGCGGCTACGACGCGTTCGCGGGCGTGATCAAGTCGGGCGGCAAGACCCGCCGCGCGGCCAAGATGGTGATCCTCGACGTCACCCACCCGGACGTCATCGAGTTCATCGAGAGCAAGGCCCACGAGGAGAAGAAGGCCTGGGCCCTGATCGAGCAGGGCTACGACCCCTCCTTCACCGGCGAGGCGTACGGCAGCGTCTTCTTCCAGAACGCCAACCACAGCGTCCGCGTGACCGACGACTTCATGAAGGCCGTCGAGCGCGACGCGGAGTGGCAGACGCGCGAGGTCAGCGACGGCCAGCCTGCCGGCACGTACAAGGCCCGCGAGATCTTCCGCAAGATGGCCGAGGCGGCCCACCTGTGCGGCGACCCGGGCATCCAGTACGACACCACCATCAACGACTGGCACACGAGCCTGAACACGGACCGGATCTACGCCTCCAACCCGTGCTGACGGGCGACACGCTGGTTGCCACGGACGAGGGATGGCGGCAGATCTCGGATCTCGTCGGCAAGGCCGCGAACATCATCGGTGCGGACGGTCAGGCACACCCCGTTGACCGCATCTTCCCAACCGGGCACAAGCCCGTCTTCGAGCTGCGGACCAAAGCCGGCTACCGCGTACGCATCACCGCCGACCACCTGGTCGCGACGACCCGCGGCGATGTCGCGGTCAAGGACCTCGTCGCGGGCGACCGCATCTTCCTCAACGCCCCTGGATTTGGACGCGAGGAGCTTCCGATCGAGCTCGCCGAGGCAATCGGACTTGCCGTGGGCGACGGGACGCTGAGCAAGAGCACCATCTCGGGGCGCGAGCAGAAGGTCGTCACGATCACGATGCACCGCGACGAGGCCCGGATCCTCGGTGCGGTTGCGACCGAGGTCAATGCCCAGAAGGCGCTCCTCAAGGTCGCAGGGTCCTCCGGCCGCAACGACAACGTGCACGTGTCGTTCACGTCCACGGGATCACGCCTGGCGGTGGCCTCCCGGCCGGTCGTCGACCTGTTCCTGCGCTTTGCCGTACTCGATGAAGGCTCAGATCTCAAGCGCTTCACCGACGACGTCTACTCGTTGGATCGGGCGAGCCTCGCTGCGATCCTTCGCGGCCTGTTCACGGCCGACGGGACCGTCGTCGACTCGGGCGAGAAGGTCCAGTACGTGGGCCTCGACTCCACGTCTCACGAGCTGCTGCTCCAGGTCCAGCGCATGCTGCTGGGCTTTGGCATCAAGTCGAAGCTGTACGAGAACCGCCGCGCCGGCAAGCTCAGCGCGGTGCTTCCCGACGGGCGTGGCGGCATGAAGTCGTACCCCGTGAAGGAGATGCACTCGCTCCGGGTGACGCGGTCGTCCCGCGTCCGCTTCGAGCGCGAGATCGGGTTCGTCCCCGAGTCGCCGAAGGCGGCCGCCCTCGCCCGGCTCAACGAGCGCGTCGGCACCTACAGCGATGAACTGATCGACGACTTCGCGTCCATCACGCCGATGGGCGAGGAGGATGTCTTCGACCTCACCGAACGGGCGACCAGTCACTTCGTTGCGAACGGCCTCGTCGTTCACAATTGCAGCGAGTACATGTTCCTCAACGACACCGCCTGCAACCTGGCCTCCCTGAACCTCATGAAGTTCGTGGGGGAGGACGGCGAGTTCGACGTGGACGCCTTCCGCTTCGCGGCGAAGGTGACGATCACGGCGCAGGAGATCCTGGTCGACAACGCCAGCTATCCCACGCAGAAGATCGAGGAGAACAGCCACCGCTACCGGCCGCTGGGGCTCGGCTACGCGAACCTCGGCGCGCTGCTCATGAACCGCGGCCTGGCCTACGACTCCGACGAGGGGCGCGCCTACGCCGGCGCCATCACCGCGCTGATGCACGGCGAGGCGTATCGCCAGAGCTCCGTCATCGCCCGGGACCACGGCGGCGCGTTCGTGGACTACGACACCAACCGCGAATCGTTCCTGCGCGTCATCGCGAAGCATCGCGACGCGGCATACACCCTGCCCGAGACCGGTGTCCCGCAGGCCATGCTGGCCAACGCCCGCGGCCTGTACGACGAGGTCCTGGAGCTCGGCACCGCCCACGGCTTCCGCAATGCCCAGGTCACCGTGCTGGCCCCCACCGGGACCATCGCGTTCATGATGGACTGCGACACCACCGGCATCGAGCCCGACATCGCGCTCATCAAGTACAAGAAGCTCGTCGGCGAGGGCTACCTCAAGATCGTCAACCAGACGGTCCCGGCCGCCCTGCGCAAGCTGGGCTACACCCCGGCGCAGGTCGAGGAGATCATCGCCTACGTCAACGAGCGCGAGACCATCGAGGGCGCGCCGGGCCTCCGCGCCGAGCACCTCCCGGTCTTCGACTGCGCGTTCAAGCCGATGAACGGCGAGCGGTCCATCCACTACATGGGCCACATCCGGATGATGGGCGCGGTCCAGCCGTTCCTGTCGGGCGCCATCAGCAAGACCGTCAACATGCCGGAGAACGCCACGGCGGAGGAGATCGAGACGGTCTACCTCGAGGGCTGGAAGCAGGGCCTCAAGGCCATCGCCATCTACCGCGACGGCTCCAAGCGCAGCCAGCCGCTGTCCACCGGCAAGAAGAAGGACGAGGGCTCGGCCGAGGACAAGGAGACCATCGAGAGCCTGCGCCGGCAGCTCGCGTCGGCCCAGGTCGAGGCCACCCGCCCGCACCGCCGCCGACTCCCGAACGAGCGGACCGCGGTCACGCACAAGTTCGAGATCAACGGCCATGAGGGGTACATCACCGTCGGCCTCTACCCGGATGGCCAGCCCGGCGAGATCTTCCTCAAGATGGCCAAGGAAGGCTCCACGATCAGCGGCCTGATGGACACGCTGGCGACCTCGGTCAGCCTGGCGCTCCAGTACGGCGTGCCGCTTCGCGACGTGGTCAACAAGTTCGCCCATGTCCGGTTCGAGCCCAGCGGCTTCACCGGCAATCCGGAGATCCCGATCGCCAAGTCCCTCGTGGACTACATCTTCCGCTGGATGGGATCCCGGTTCCTGCCGGGCGAGGAGAAGGGCGCCCTCGGGCTGATCGACCGCTCCGCGGTGGTCGCCGAGGCCCCGGCCGCCTTCGGGGCGTCGGCCCTGCGGCCCCGCGCGGACGAGGGCATCACCGCCCAGTCCGAGGCGATCGCGCCGGAGGTGTCACCGGTCGTGACCCCGGATCCCACGCCGGCTCCGGCGTCGGACGACACGGCCAAGGCCAGCACGGTCGCGGTCCCGTCGGCTGCCGCAGCAGCCCCGGCAGCCCCGTCGATCAGCGTCTCCGTGGACAAGCGCGAGCTCGCGACGGTCGCCGGCAACGGCGCCTCCAACGGCTCCGCTGCGGCCAACGGGAACGGGAACGGCAACGGGAAGCGGACCCTGGAGTCGATGACCGGCTCGCTCGGCGGTGGTGTGAAGGTCGCGTTCGCGGCCCAGGCCGACGCCCCGTCGTGCGCCGAGTGCGGCTCGATCATGGTCCGCAGCGGCAGCTGCTACAAGTGCCTCAACTGCGGGGCGACCTCCGGCTGCAGCTGATCCTCGCTCGCGCCGATCATGAAGCCCCGGGCGGACCGTCCGGGGCTTCGGCTCGGAGTACATGTTCCTCAACGACACCGCGTGCAACCTGGCCTCCCTCAACCTCATGAAGTTCGTGGGGGAGGACGGCGAGTTCGACGTGGACGCCTTCCGGTTCGCCGCGAAGGTCACGATCACGGCGCAGGAGATCCTGGTCGACAACGCCAGCTATCCCACGCAGAAGATCGAGGAGAACAGCCACCGCTACCGGCCGCTGGGGCTCGGCTACGCGAACCTGGGCGCGCTGCTCATGAACCGCGGCCTGGCCTACGACTCCGACGAGGGCCGCGCCTACGCCGGCGCCATCACCGCGCTGATGCACGGCGAGGCGTATCGCCAGAGCTCCGTCATCGCCCGGGACCACGGCGGCGCGTTCGTGGACTACGACACCAACCGCGAGTCGTTCCTGCGCGTCATCGCGAAGCATCGCGACGCGGCGTACACCCTGCCCGAGACCGGTGTCCCGCAGGCCATGCTGGCCAACGCCCGCGGTCTGTACGACGAGGTCCTGGAGCTCGGCACCGCCCACGGCTTCCGCAATGCCCAGGTCACCGTGCTGGCCCCCACCGGGACCATCGCGTTCATGATGGACTGCGACACCACCGGCATCGAGCCCGACATCGCGCTCATCAAGTACAAGAAGCTCGTCGGCGAGGGCTACCTCAAGATCGTCAACCAGACGGTCCCGGCCGCCCTGCGCAAGCTGGGCTACACCCCGGCGCAGGTCGAGGAGATCATCGCCTACGTCAACGAGCGCGAGACCATCGAGGGCGCGCCGGGCCTCCGCAACGAGCACCTTCCGGTCTTCGACTGCGCGTTCAAGCCGATGAACGGCGAGCGGTCCATCCACTACATGGGCCACATCCGGATGATGGGCGCGGTCCAGCCGTTCCTGTCGGGCGCCATCAGCAAGACCGTCAACATGCCGGAGAACGCCACGGCCGAGGAGATCGAGACGGTCTACCTCGAGGGCTGGAAGCAGGGCCTCAAGGCCATCGCCATCTACCGCGACGGCTCCAAGCGCAGCCAGCCGCTGTCCACCGGCAAGAAGAAGGACGAGGGCTCGGCCGAGGACAAGGAGACCATCGAGAGCCTGCGCCGGCAGCTCGCGTCGGCCCAGGTCGAGGCCACCCGCCCGCACCGCCGCCGACTCCCGAACGAGCGGACCGCCGTCACCCACAAGTTCGAGATCTCGGGCCACGAGGGGTACATCACCGTCGGCCTCTACCCGGACGGCCAGCCCGGCGAGATCTTCCTCAAGATGGCCAAGGAAGGCTCCACGATCAGCGGCCTGATGGACACGCTGGCGACCTCGGTCAGCCTGGCGCTCCAGTACGGCGTGCCGCTTCGCGACGTGGTCAACAAGTTCGCCCACGTGCGGTTCGAGCCCAGCGGCTTCACCGGCAACCCGGAGATCCCGATCGCCAAGTCCCTCGTGGACTACATCTTCCGCTGGTTGGGATCCCGGTTCCTGCCGAGCGAGGAGAAGGGCGCCCTGGGGCTGATCGATCGCTCCGCGGTGGTCGCCGAGGCCCCGGCCGCCTTCGGGGCGTCGGCCCTGCGGCCGCGGGCAGACGAAGGCATCACCGCCCAGTCCGAGGCGATCGCGCCGGAGGTGAAGGCGGCCGTGGCCCCGGATCCCGCGCCCGCGCCCGCTCCGGCGTCCGACGACGCGGCCAAGGCCAGCGCGGTCGCGGCCCCATCCGTTGCCGCCACAGCGCCGGCGGCCCCCTCGATCAGCGTCTCCGTCGACAAGCGCGAGCTCGCGACGGTCGCCAGCAACGGCGCCTCGAACGGCTCCGCCGCGGCGAACGGCAACGGGAACGGCAACGGGAAGCGGACCCTGGAGTCGATGACCGGCTCGCTCGGCGGTGGCGTGAAGGTCGCGTTCGCGGCCCAGGCCGACGCCCCGTCGTGCGCCGAGTGCGGCTCGATCATGGTCCGCAGCGGCAGCTGCTACAAGTGCCTCAACTGCGGGGCGACGTCCGGCTGCAGCTGATCCTCGCTCGCACCCATTTCGAAGCCCCGGGCGGACCGTCCGGGGCTTCGGCTCGCCACGGGCCGGGCGACGCTCCGATCGGCTGCCAGGGGTAGAGTCATCTCTCCGGCTGGCACGAGGACGAGGGCAACTTGGCGAAGCAGGAGTGGGGCGGCCTCTCGGAGGCCCAGGTGGCGAAGCGACTGGGCGGGATGCTCGGCGTCAAGTTCGCCGGGAACGAGATCGTGGGACTGGGCGGGGTGGCCGGCGGGCTGGCCGAGGTCGGCGACCACGCGTGGGTGGCGCTGCAGGTCGAGGAGAAGCACACGCACCCGGCCGAGAACGTCCTCCAGTACTGGCCGTGGCTCGAGCGGAGTGGGCGCCGCCTGGTGCTCGTCCACGCGATCACCCCCGGCGCACGCAGGCGCACGGGCCATCGCACGGAGCTCACGAAGTGGCTGGGCGCGATGATGGAACGCGTGCTCCCGGGCCGCTTCACGTACTGTCGCCTGGACCTCGGCACAGCCGAGGAGGCGGCCCAGCTTGCGGCCGCGTCAGCGGCCGTCGAACAGCTCCGGCGTCCGCCGCAGGAGCGGACGCTGGTCCCGGTCCTGTAGCGCAGGTGCAAGCAGCCCCAACTCGGTCGCGACTCGGCTCGTCGGCGCGGCGTGACGCCGTGACCGGCCAGCCGATCCGGCCGACGCTCGGCGTGCGCCTCGCGCCGTTCGTCGTGTTCGCCATCTCGCTGGCGCTCTACCTCCGGACCCTCCTGCCGGACATGGCGTTCGACGACTGGGGCGAGCTGCAGACGGTGCCCCACGTCCTCGGCATCTCGCACCCCACGGGCTACCCGACGTACATCCTCACGGCCTGGCTGTTCGAGCTGCTGCCGATCGGCTCGGTTGCCTTCCGCGCGAACCTGCTCGCCGCGGTGTGTGTCGCGGTGGCGCTGGCGGCGATCACGTCGACGACGCTCCGCCTCGGCGTCCGTCCGGCGATCGCCGTGGCGGCGGCGATCACGACGGGCGCGATCGGCACGATCTGGGCATCGGCGGTGGTCGCGGAGGTCAACGGGCTCCACCTCGCGTTCATCGCGCTCATCGTGGATCGCTCGCTGGCGTGGGCGGACGAACGGCGCACGCGTGACCTCGCGCTGGGCGGCCTGCTGATCGGCCTGTCCCTTGGGAACCACCTCCTGACGGCGTTCGTCGCCCCGTTCTTCGTGCTGTTCGCCCTGTGGGAGGGACGGTCCACGCTGCTGGAGCGGAAGCGCCTGATCCTGGCACCGGTGCTGGCGGGCCTGGCGGGCCTCGCGGTGTATCTCTACATCCCCATCGCGGCGAGCCTCTCGCCGCCGCTCGCCTACAACCACCCGACGACCTTCGAGGCCTTCCGATTCCTCGTGACCGGGGAGCAGTTCCGCGGCCAGTACGCGGGCCTGTTCACGCTCGAGAGCCTCGGCGTCCTCGCGAACAGCCTGCCCGAGCTGGGGTCCACCGCGCTCTCGGTGGCGACGGCGCTCGTGCCGGTTCTCGGCCTGGCCGGTCTCGGGATCCTCGTGGTCCGCCGGCCGGCGTTCGGGCTGGCCTGCGCGGGCACGTTGCTGGTCGGGGTCTACGTCTGGGCGAACTACCTGCGCCTCCCGCACTACCTCCTGGTCCCGTTCCTGTTGCTGGGGATCGGCGTCGCGGTGGCGCTGGAAGGAGCCGCGCGCGCGGCCGAGGCGCGCCTGCACGGTCGAGCCCGTCGGGCCGCCGGTCCGACGGTGGCGGTCATCGCGGCGGTGCTTGCGGTGACGCTGGTCACGCTCAACCTGCCGACGGCGGACCGCAGCCGGGACACGTCGGCGCGAACCTACGTGGACGCCATGTCCGCGGCGCTCCCGGAGAACGCCGCGATCCTCTCGTTCTGGGGCCCGTCGTGGCCCCTGCTCCACGCACAGCTGGTGCTCGGCGAGCGGCCCGACCTGCTCATCGTGGACGACTCGAACATCGTCTACGACGGCTGGGGCACGCGCGAGGCGCGGATCGCCTCGCTGATCTGCTCCCGGCCGGTGTTCATGCTGCCGCTCAAGGAGAGCGACATGACGCCGATCCGCGAGCGCTTCACCGTGACCAGGGCGCTGGCGGTCGACGTGGGTGCGCTCGCGCCGACAGCGGGTTACCGGGTGCCGGTCTACCGCATCGAACCCAGGCCCGGGACCTGCCCGTAGCGCTGGTGGCCCGGCGTCAGGCCGGGCCGAGTGCCTGTGGCATCGGCACGTTCCAGCCGATCAGCTCGCAGCCCAGCAGGTGCGGCGACCGCTGACCGGGCGTGCAGTCCGCGCACCCCCATGGGGTGAGTCCGCCCTCATCCGCCAGGTAGGCGATGTCGCAGGCGGCTTCCGTGGGATCACACGAGATGGCGTGGCATTCGCAGTTGCAGTGGACCGAGTGGCTGCAGGTGCAGGCGGCGTCGGGCGAGGGAGCTCGCAGGACCGAGGCCGGGAACGGGGACACGAGCATGGCGACTCCGGGACGCGACCACGGCGGTCCGGTCGAGGGACCGGGGCCGGTGCGCACCATCGTCCGTCATCGGTCAAGGGGAAGAGCGCAGGGGGTGAGAGCGCCCGAGGTCGGGTTGCGGGGCTGGGCGGTCGAAGGCCGGCCGGTGCGGCCCAACGAAGGACCGCGTGCCTACTTGGCCTCGAGCAGCACGTCCAGCTCGCGATCCTGGTCCCGCTCCCAGGAACGCCGCGCCGCGGATCCGGCCGCGCGCCACGTCCGGGCACGCGATCGGACGCCCTCGACGATCTCCGGTCCCGCGAGCGCCGCGAGGTCCAAGGTGGCACGCAGCGGCTCGAGCATCGAGCCCGCCGTCCCGCCGTCCGCCGGCGACAGCCGGTAGACCAGGTCCAGGAGCGCCGGCAGGTCCGTGATGTCCTTCTGGCGGGCGAGGCCGGATGCGGCGCGGCTCGCCTCGAACACGTCGTCGGACGCGAGCAGCGGGCGGAGCGCGGTCGCCACCGCGTCATCCGGGTCCCATCCGGCGAGTCGGGTGATCGCCTCGTGCCGGTCGCCCAACGCGGCCCTCCGCGAGCGAGGCGATGAGCGAGTCCCGCAGCTCGGGGGTCTGGAGGCCGGTCGGCATCCGCCACGGGTCCGCGGCGACCTCGGCCTCCAGCTCGGGGGTGATCTCGAAACCGAGCGGGCTCATCTGCGGGAACGCTGACCGGCGCACCTCCTCGGGTTCGGCGTCGGGCTCGCCCTCGAGCTGCTCGCCGGGTGCCTCTTCGGCTGCCTCCCCTGGCGTCGCGGCGAACCCCTCCTCGCCGTCGCCCGGCTCCCCCGACGCCGCACCGTGCTCGATCGCCGCGAAGGCGATCTCGGCCCGGTGGACATGGACCTCGGTGCCCTCGGCGGTCAGCGGGGCCTCACCGTGCGGGGCGGGCAGGCCCACCACGGCGCGTTGCGGGTCCCAGACCGCGACGCCGGCCTCGTAGGCGGCCTGGCCCACCGCGGTCACCACCTCCGCCACGCCGATCCACGGGATGCCGATGAACACGTGCGAGCGGACGACGTCGAACTCGAACGGCGGCGCTGCGTTGGTGCCGCGGAGCCGCCCGTATCGCCGCTCCATCGAGGCGATGAACGGGTCGAGGCGCTTGTCGTGGCCGATGGCGAAGGGGAATCCGCCCGGGCGATCGACGATGGCGGCAGCCTCGTCCACGGTGAGCGCCCGGTCGGCCGGCAGGATGAAGAGGTCGTAGGTCACGGGCGTAGTATCGGTCCTCGCGGCCAATCGCCCAAAATCGGAGGCCCGGAGCCCGGTCAGCCGGGCTTCGCCAGCTCCACGCGCCGCACGACGGCCCACGGCCCGATGCCCCTGAACCTGCTGGTCTGTGGTGCCTCGAACACGGCGTGGGCGCCGTCGGTGCCCGCTGATCCGGTCTCGAAGCGCCCCCATGCCACCGGGAAGTCGAAGACCAGCGCCACGCCGCCCGGCCGCAGCACGCGGCGGATCTCGGCGAAGCCCGCCCCGGGGTCGGGCCAGTGGTGGGCCGAGAACGAGGTCACGGCCAGGTCGAAGACGTCGTCCGCGAACGGCAGCGCCGCCACATCGGCCTCGACGAGCGTCGCTCGGTCCGCCAGGTCTCGTCGCCGCAGCTTCGCGTCGGCCGTCTCCAGCATGGACGCGTCGATGTCGATGCCGGTCCACCGGGCACCCGGGAGCAGGTCCAGCAGGCGCTCGGCGAGGTGCCCGGGACCAGGCCCGATCTCCAGGATGGAAGGGCTCTGCACGCCCGCAACGTCGAGCGTCGCGGCGCAGTCCGCGGCGATGTCGTCGTAGTAGCCGCCGAGCACGGCCCCCGCGAGCAGGTCGTAGGCACGCGCACTCGGGGAGGACGACGTCTCGAACGAGCGCCGCATCCGGGCGATGGCCGGGCGCAGCGCGACGGCGGTGCCGGCCGCGGCGATCGCCGCGGCGGCAAGGACCACGATCGACCGCTTGGCGCTCATGGCGCCATTGTCTCCCGGCCCGCCTCCGCCGTCCCGGCGAGGTAACCCCCGAACCCCTGACCAGGGCGCCCGTGGCACACGCGACCCCGACCGGCGATGAACGTGGGCATCGCGCATTGCGCGTGGGGCGTGCCGATGTTGCCCTGCTCGCTCATGCCGGGCTCCACGGACCGGCGATCGCCAGCCAGACGAGCGCGATGTCGATCAGGATGCCGAGCAACAGCGTCGGCGCGAACCACACCACCAGCATCGCCAGCGACGCGAGCGATGACGCCACCACGAGCCCCTGCCACCATGCCGCCGGAACCAGGATCCCGGCCGTTGCGAGCGCGGCCAAGGCGAACAGCAGGAACGTCACCACGACGAGCACCCGTCCCACGGCCACGAACGCCCCAGGCCCGGACCCGGTCCGCGTCGCGATCCAGGACGCCCGGAGGTCGAATGGCCAGTCCGTCGCCGGCTTGCCGGTTGCAGGCTTGCCGCCGTCGGATGGCGCAGGCCTCGGGAACAGGAACATGAGGTGGACCCAGCCGTGGCCGAACAGGATGGCCGCGAGCACCCAGCGGCCGACACCCGGGTTCGTCCCGAGCAGCCAGAGCGTCACGGCCCCGACCACGACGACGACGATCGCGAGGGGTCCGAGCTCCCGGATGATGCGCGCCATGTCACCTCCACCGGCCCGGGCGGCACGTGCCGGCCTGCGCCCGCATCGGGAATCCTGCTGCCGGAACGACGCCCGCCATAGGGCCGCCCGGGCCACCGCAGGGGCCGGGTGACGAGGGCGTCGACGACCCCCGGCCCGCGCCACCGGGCCGGCTGGCACTTCATCGGTCCGGGAGACCCAACTGGGCCTCCGCGGGCGAGCCGGGGGCGGTCCGCCCGCGGGACGCCGGTGACTGCGGTGCGCCAGGCGCAGCAGGGGCCGAACCTGGGGCCCGTCGCGTCGTATGCTCGTGGCCCACGCACCCGGAGGACTCCCCTTGGCCAGCGTCGCGATCCTCACCGATTTAACCGCGGACCTCACGCCGGAGCAGGCCGCCTCGGCCGGGATCACCGTGGTCCCCCTCTACGTCCGCTTCGGTTCGGACGAGTACCGCGCCGGCGTGGACCTCACCACGGAGCAGTTCTGGCAGAAGCTCCTCGCGGCCGGCGCGGCCTTCCCGACGACGGCGGCACCGTCGCCCGGCGACTTCACGCGCGCGTTCAACGACGCATTCGAATCGGGCGCGGGGGCGATCGTCTGCCCCACGATCGGCCAGAAGCTCTCCGCGACCTTCCAGAGCGCCACCCTGGCCGCCCAGGCGATGCCGGAGCGCGAGATCCACGTGATCGACACCGGCTCGACGTCGATGTCCACGGGCATCCCCGCGCTCCTCGCGGCGGGGATGGCTCATGCCGGCGCGTCGGCGAAGGAGATCGCGGACGAGGTCACCCGGCGCCTGCCGGACGTGGACCTGTTCGTGGCCGCGGATGGTCTCGAGTACCTGCGCAAGGGCGGCCGGCTCTCGGCGACGCGGGCCGTGGTGGGAACCATGCTGTCCGTCAGGCCGATCATCACGGTGACGGACGGCTTGGTCGTCATGGCAGACAAGGAGCGCAGCCGAGCGAAGGCCCGGGCCACGGTGATCGCGAGCATCGCCAAGGCCCCGATCGAGCGCCTCTCGATCCTGCACACGCCAACGAGCACGCCCGAGGAGATCGCGGACTTCCGCACGCAGCTCCTCGCCGCCATCCCGGGCGGCGTGGACGAGGCCAAGGTCACGGTCGGGCTCATCGGCGCGTCCACGGGCCCCCACCTCGGCCCTGACCTGATGGGCGCCTCGTTCCTCCGCGCGCGCTCGTAGGACCCCCTGCCCGCCCGAAGGGACGCGCTCCGTCCACCGCGGCCCGCCCGCGCCTCGTTCCGCCGCCGCCCGCCAGTACCTGTCCGCCGCCCGTAGGGCCCTCGCTCCAGGTGCCATCCGGCCCTGCTCACCTTGTATCAGAGTGATATCATTCTGATCGCGCCACGACTGATCGGCGCGAAGGAGAGCAGGGTCGATGAACAAGGAACGAATCGCCGGGTCGCTTCCCGGCATCCCCATGCTGCTGGCGCTCGTCGTAGCGGTGATCGCGTCTGCGTCGGGATCTTCTACTACATCGGCGCCGTCCTGGTGCCCGCGGGTGACAACGCCACGGGCCTCGACATCCTGGGCCTCCTGCTCCTGGCCGGCCTCCTGGCCCTCGTGATCGTGGGCTTTGTCGGCCTCACGCCGGTCAACCCCAACGAGGCGCGCGCCCTCGTGCTGTTCGGCAACTACCACGGCACGCTCCGCAAGCAGGGACTCCACTGGGTGAACCCGTTCACCGAGCGCCGCAAGATCTCGGTCAGGGTCCGCAACTTCGAGACGTCCAAGCTCAAGGTCAACGACCAGACCGGCAACCCCATCGAGATCGCGGCCGTCGTGGTCTGGGTGGTCACCGACACGGCCGAGGCGCTGTTCGAGGTGGACGACTACGAGAACTTCGTCCACGTCCAGGCCGAGTCCGCGCTCCGGAACCTCGCCACGTCCCACCCCTACGACGCCCATGTCGAAGGCGACCTCGCCCTCCGGTCCAGCCAGGGCGCGATCAGTGACCAGCTGCGCCAGGAGATCCAGGACCGCCTCGAGAAGGCGGGCGTCCAGGTCATCGAGGCCCGGATCAGCCACCTCGCCTACGCGGCCGAGATCGCCAACGCGATGCTCCGGCGCCAGCAGGCCAAGGCGGTCATCGCGGCTCGCACGCTGATCGTGGAAGGTGCCGTGGGCATGGTCGAGATGGCCCTCGGGCAGCTGTCGGCCAAGAACGTCGTCACGCTGGACGAGGAGCGCAAGGCGCAGATGGTGAGCAACCTGCTCGTCGTCCTGTGCTCGGAGCACGAGACGCAGCCGGTGGTCAACGCCGGGACGCTGTACCAGTAGCCGCGACCGGCGGCGGAGCAGGATCGATGGGCCAGGTGCCACCACGATGGCCGAGCGCAAGCCGTTCCTGCTCCGCCTCGACCCCGAGACGTACGCGGCCCTTCAGCGCTGGGCCGCGGACGACCTCCGTTCCGTGAACGGCCAGGTGGAGTTCCTCCTCCGCCGTGCGCTGGTCGATGCCGGGCGGCTCCGGGATCCGGCCAACCGAGACGACGTGCCGCGGACGCGCCGCTAGTCGATGGCGGCCCGCAGGCCCACCATGTCCTCCGAGCCCAAGACGAGCCGGCCGTCCAGCGTCGTGTACATCAGGTCGAGGCTCACGCCGGCGTCGGTGACCCGGCGGAGCAGCGCGGCGCCCGTCCCCGGCCGGTTCTCGACGGGGATCGCCAGGACCTGCCGCTGGGCGAGGATGTCGAAGCCGGCGTCGATCAGGGCGCGCGTGGCATGCGTGGCATCCGCAACGAGGACGTGCAGCTCGGGGTGACCGCCGGTGACCGTGCCGAAGGCTCCGTCGATGTTCACGCCGGCATGGCCGAGGGCGTCGCACGCGGCCGCGAGCGTGCCCGGGTGGTGGGCCATCCCGATCATCAGGTCCGTGGTCATCGGTAGCCTCCCGTAGCCCCCGCCCGAGATCCGGGCTGACAAGAGCATGACGCCATCCAGGCCCGCGGTGAAGGGCGCAATGGCGGCCGGGCGCGGGCCACGATGGGACTCCCGGGCCGTGGCCGGCGTGTCAGCCGGCGTCCGGTGAGGCCTTGGCGAACCGGTTGAGGTATGCGTCGAAATCCGGCGTCGTCCGGACGTAGCTCCCCGTCATCAGCGGCGACGACACCAGGAAGTCCGCGGTCGCCCGGTTGCAGGCGACCGGGATGTTCCACACGACCGCGAGGCGGATGAGCGCCTTCACGTCCGGGTCGTGCGGCTGCGCCTCGAGCGGGTCCCAGAAGAAGACCAGGAGGTCCACCTCGCCCTCCGCGATCAGGGCGCCCAGCTGCTGGTCCCCGCCGAGCGGGCCGCTCTTGAGCCGCCGGACCGGGTGTTGCAGCTCCTCCTCCAGCAGCGTGCCGGTCGTCCCGGTCGCGACCAGGTCGTGGGAGACGAGGAGCGCGCGGTTGTAGTGGCACCACTCGACCAGGTCGGGCTTCATGTTGTCGTGGGCCACGAGGCCGATGGTCTTGCGGGGCTCGAGCACGGGGTCCATGGGACCGGTCTCCTGCGCTTGGGGTTTCGGGATCGATTGTGCGCCCCGGCCGATGAACGTGTGGCGGGCGGCGGCGGGCGCGCCGCGGACCCCCGGGCGTCAGGGCAGCGGCGTCGCCGGTCCCCAGAGGCCCTCGCCGGCATCGCGGGCGGCACGCTCGGCGCTCCGGAGCTCGTCGGTCCAGCGGACGTCGGGCGGGTAGGTGGCCACCTGTGCGTAGCCCCGGCGGACCAGCTCCAGGTTGACCATCAGCCATGCATCTCCCTCGCGGAGCCAGGCGTAGCGCAGGAGCCGGTCGTACTGGTCCGTCTCGGACACGTCGCGCTCCAGGACGATCTCCCGGCCCTCCACCAGCGCCGCGTTGGCAGCCGATGCCTCCCTGCCCATGAACTCCACGGGCGAGTCCGGTTTCACGCTCTCCGGCGTGTCCACGCCGATGTACCGGAGGCGCTCGTCGCCGTAGCCGCGGTCGATGACGAGGGTGTCGCCATCCACCACCCGCACGACGCGGGCCACCTCCGTGGCGCCGACGGGTCGCAGCGCCGACCCGACCGACGAGAACGAGGAGACCGGCGAGGCTGCCGCGGTCGAAGGCACTCCGTGGTCGATGGCGCGCGCGTGACCGAGGGCGCCGAACACGCCGTGGCGACCAGGACCAGGGCGAGGGCGGCGCCCAGCCTCATCGTCCCTCCCCGGCGGCTCGTCCTTCCCATCGGCACACCGTACCGGAGGGCGGAGCTACTCGACGGGCGCGATGCCCCGCGGCGGGACGACCTCGAACAGCGCGACGGCCGGAGCGCTGCCGAGCGCCGCATACGACCCGGCGACGTCGTCCACGATGTCGATGACCAGCGCCCAGGTACCGGCATCCCTGGGCACGACGAGGGTCTCGCGGATGCGCTCGAGCTTCCCGGGCGCGAGCGGCACCTTCCGCAGGTCGATCGAGAGCGGGAGCGGTGGCACCACCGGGAGCGGTGGCATCACCGGGAGCGGTGGCCGCGTCGGGCGCGGCCTCGCCGGACCCGTCACCGGATATCGGTGGATCGAGGCGCACCCAGGTGGCGACCGCGCGCGTCGCCCTGGCTCGCACGTCCCCCTGATCGCCCTCCGGCCGCGCAGTGTCCGCCCACGTGTGTTCGCCGGAGTTGGCCACGGACAGGTTGATGCGGAGGTCGTCGCCGGCGATGAGGATCTCCTGGGCGACATTCAGCCGGAGCTTCGCCTGCCGGGCTCCGGGCACGAACACGCCCACCGGATCGCTGGCCACGAAGGTCCTCCCGAAGCGGCGATCGGACAGCGAGAGGCTCGCCACGTAGGCGCCGGGCTCCGTCGGCAGCGCGGCAGACAGGCGCAGCGTGTGCCCGGTGACACCCGCGACCGGAGCCTCCGGGGCCGGGTCGGCCGTCGTGCGCGAGTCCACCTGCGCCGCCGCGATTGCGGCCGCGATCGGGTCCTCCGCGGGGGCAATGGAGGCGTGGACGTCGCCACCCCGCCAGGCCCAGTCCCTGGGGGTGCGCAGCTTCCAGGTCGCCGTCACGGCGGCGTCGGACAGGCCCACCTTCGGCTGCCCGGCAACCACGCCGGCGAACGGAGCGGGCGCCGCCGCGGGCGTCGTCACGGCCGCGACCCTGCCGCCCTTGAACCAGGCGAACCGCCGCAGGGCCGACACGCTGATCCACTCGCCCTGCCAGTCGCCGCGGGCCAGGGGATCCATCAGCCAGACCCGGCCGCGCTTGCGGTCGTAGCGCTCGACGTAGACCGCGTGGTTGTCCTCCTTGCCCTTCTTGCGCCAGAAGCTGCGGTCCCATCGGGCATGCCAGCGGGGCATGTCGCCGTAGTCGCCCAGCACCACCGCCCCGGCGCCGTTCCGAAGCCGGCCCAGCAGCCCGCGCCAGGTGAGCGTGCTGTCCCCGGAAGCATCGAGGGGGATGTCGAACCCGAGCTTGCGGAACGCGACCTGCATGTCCTCGAGCGACGAGCCGCCGCGGTCGCCGGACAGGCGGCGCAGCTTGCCGTGGGTGACCCGCACGTCGCCGTTCGTCCACTTGTCCAGCAGCATCGCCGCCGATGCCCACATGCAGTCGACCCAGGGCCGGGTGTCCGTCTCCGTGACGAACTCGGGCCGGTGGTCCGGCAGCGGGCGCGGCGGCTCCAGCGCAGCCGCGCGACGCGGAGCCACGCCGAAGAGCGTCACCAGGACGAGGCACGCGGCGGCGAGGGTTCGGGCGGAGCGGGAGATGGGCATTCCGGACGTGACAGCGGCGGTGGCATCGCCGGCACCGTGCCGGGACGTGAAGGACCGCGAGAGGTGCCCTCAGACTGCGGTCCGGCGCGTGGGCGCACCATGGATCGGCGGTCCCGGCGCACCCGCGACGATGGTCCCGTCCCGACGGCCGCCTGTTGGCGCTCGGGACAGGGCCTGGCACCGCTCGGCCCCGCCGCGCAGGTCAGGGCCAGGCGATCGTCGCGTCCATCTCCGTGGGTCCGAACCCGTCTTCGGCGTTCCGCAGGGCCACCGTCCACCGGTTGGGAGCGGTCACCGGCCATGTCTCCGTCATGCGCGTCGCCGGGCCCTGGTCCGCCAGCACCACGGCTCCCGGGCCGCCCTGCTCACGGAGCTCGACCTCGTACAGGAACGGGTGGCCGCCCCAGTCCGCGGCGAGGGTCAGGTCCCCATTGCGACGGGGCGTGACGGTCGCGGTGATCCCATTCGTCTCGGGATACAGGGTGCCGTCGAAGCGGGCGCCCGCGATGATGACGGCCGGAGCGGTGGCGGGGAACGTGATCGTGACGTCCACGATGGGGGCCTCGACGCCCTCGCCGCGGAGGGTCAGCACGAAGTCGCCGCCGCCGTCGGGGGCCACGGCGCTCAGCACGCCGCTCGCGGTGGGAGTGCAGTCCGGCTGGCCGCCGCCCGCGCCGAGGCACATCACCACGTTCCCCTGCGGTGAGACGACGCTGACAATCGCCGTGACGTCGCCCGTGCCGTCGGTGCGGAAGCCGATGGAGCGGTCCTTCCCCGCTGGGTCGTCCTTGGCATCCAGCTTGAGGCCGGCCAGGACGATGGTCGCAGGCTCCCCGGGGGCGACGGACGGCCCGGGTGAGGCGGACGGGGACGGCTCCGGGGAGGCCGGTGCCGACGGCTCGGCCGTGGCGGACGGAGACTCGATCGGCGGTGCGGTCACCGGGGACGTTTGCGTGGGGCTGCCGCTGGCCACGGCGGCCGGGCTCGGCGTGGCGCCACCGTCCCCTCCCCCACCGAGGAGGTTCATCGCGAGGATCCCCCCGCCCACCAGGGCGATCACGAACACGGCGACGATGAGCAGGCGTTCCTTGTTCGTCATGCGCCCATCGTAGGCGCGTCAGCCCTCAGCGCGTCAGCCGTCGCGCGGGGGAGCCGGGTTCGCCAGCCCCTCGACGACCTCCGCGTTGGGCAGCGTCAGCAGGATCGATGCGGGCGCGATCACCTTCCAGCTGCGGCTGCCGCCGCCGAGGACGATCCGCTCGCGGGTCATAACCGCCGCGTCCACCCAGATCGGCAGGTCCGGCGGCAGCCCGAAGACCGTCACACCGCCGATCTCGTGGCCGGTGATCGCCTGCGTCTCCTCCGGCGAGGCGAACGACGACTTGCGCCCGAAGCGAGCCTTCACGGACTGGTTCACGGCCAGCCGGTGGGTCGCCAGGACCACGCAGGCGGCATAGACGGGTGGCGTGCCCTTGCCCACCACGACGATCGTGTTGGCGGAATCCGCCGGATCGAATCCGTAGGCGGCACAGAACGTAGCCGTGTCCGCGAGGGCGGGATCGCAGGCGAACAGCTCGTACTCGCCGCGACCGGCCAAGGCCGCCTCGAGGGCGTCGCGGTCGGGATCGTGGGGCAGGTCGGGGGTCATGGCGCGCAACGGTAGCGGAGTCCGTCGGCCTACGCGACGGGCTCCACGTCATCCAGGCGGTAGAACCGGCCGACCGCGAAGATGTTCCGCCGGAAGACCCAGTAGATGACCCCGCCGGGGAACCCGTGCTGCCGGAACGTGGCGCGGATGACGGCGTCACGCTCGCGGCCGGGCTCCAGCAGGACCGCGCGGAAGGTCACCGCACGGCCGTCGCGATAGCGCATCACCCCGCCGCCCGACGCCTCGAGATTGAGCGTCCACGGGCACGCCACGTCGGGGTGGCCCAGGTAGAGCCGCTCTCCCAGCCGTAGCAAACCCAGGAACGACCGGCGCTCGAGGCCTGTCCGGCGCCCGATCGTCACGAGCTGGACGGTGTTGCGCAGCCAGCCCCGTCGCCAGACACGCTTGATGGCCGGATCCAGCCTCGCCAGGAGGCCATACATGCGGGGCCAGAACGCCTGGGCGAGAGGTGGCATGACCAGAGTCTAGGGTGCGGCGAGGTGGCCCGGGTGGTGCGCACCAGCGCGCACGGAAAGAGGCCCGCTCCCGGACTGGAAGCGGGCCTCGTGGCGCGAACGCAGGCTAGTCGTCGAAGCGCAGATCGTTGCCTGCAAGCACCATCTGCAGCCACTCGACATCGTCCGGCTGGTCGATCCGGTACGCGCCGCCGCCGCCGGTGCAGTTGGGCGGAACCCCGTAGGAGTTGACGGCGACCTGCAGGTCGGTCCCATCCCTGAAGTACGGGCCGCCCGAGTCGCCGTAGCAGGTGCCGCCCCGGTGAGGCGTCCCGTTGTTGTTGGAGAAGACGATCGAGGACTCGTCGTGGATCCCGTACACGCCCTTGGCGTTGAGGATCACCTGCTGGCTCTTCATGCGGGTGTCGCCGCCGGAGTGCCGATGGGCAGCGACTTCTCCAGGCGGTAGCCCACGGCCTGGAACAGCGTCTTGGCCTTGGCCCTGCCGGTGAACTGGTCGAGGTAGTCGAGGCCCGCTAGCTGCGCCTTGCCCAGGCCAGACATGTCGTCGTCGAGGATCACGACGCCCGCGTCCGCGAGGTAGAACGCGGCATCGCTGTAGTCCGGGTGCGGGTAGGAGGTGCCGCGGTGCCAACTGGACTTGGACTTGAGCCACGCGACCCGGTCCGTGTATCGCTTGCCGTTCTCGTCCCGGCCGTAGTCGCCGCTGGAGTTGATCCCGTCGTAGTCCGGCTCCTCGTCGAAGCTCACCCAGACGTCGCGGCCGCCGAACCCGCCGGGCAGGGTGGACTCGCCGTCCTTGCCCGTGGCGAAGGTGCAGTGGCCGGCGGTGAGGACGATCTTGTCGTCGATGAGGGTGCCGGAGCAGTTGAACCAGCCGCCCGGATCGTCGAAGCGTGAGTCCACGTAGTCGGCGTCGTAGAAGAACAGCTGGCCGACGTAGGGATGCTCCTCGTCGTCCGGCTGGCCGTTGGTGATGGCGCCCACCGGTGCTGCCAGCGCCAGGGTCGCGATGATCCCGGCGACCAGCGCGAACCGGCGTGTCCTGCCTGCATGCATCCTCCTTGGGGTGCTCGATCCGGACGTGGGCACACGACCCCCGGCCATCCCGGTCTCCTCTCCACCATACGCCACCGCCCCTAGCCGGGTTCACGGTGCGCGACCGCACAGCCGGAATGGATGCACGGCAACCGGAAGGGCCTCTGGCGCCGGCGCCCCGAACGGACGACGCTGCTGGTCCACCGCCGGGGGATGCAACCAGTCGGGACGCGCATGAGATCGTCGCCGCGCGCAAGGGTCCTCGCATCGATGCTCGCCACCGTCGTCGCGCTGGGCGTCGTGGCCGGGCCGGCGCTGGCCGTGGTCAGCACCGTGTTCCCCAGCACGAACGACGCCAACCGGTCGCTGGGCTGGGCGCACGTGGACCAGGTGTCCGTGGGCGACGGCGCGATGACGCTGGAGGTCGTCAACCCGCGCGGGTTCGCCAGCTGCTTCGAGTTCAGGTCCGACGGCGACACGTCCGAGCGCATCGTTCCCACGCACTTCAACCCGGCCGTGACCGATGGGCTGTACCCGTTCGTCTGCGTCAACAACGAGACAAAGCTGCGGACGCTCGCCGCGGAGCGCTACGTGGAGGTCCGCCTGGCCTTTGGCGCCGAGACCGACGAGCGGTTCGACTGGACGCGGTTCGACCTCGTCCACGACCCGGAGTCGAAGGCCGACTGCAAGGACGGCGGCTGGGCGGACTACGGGTTCCGCAACCAGGGGCTGTGCGTCGCGTTCGTCCTGACCGGCCGCGACACGCGGTAGGCCCGCGACCGGGTCACACCCGCGGACAGGGACCGATGGGACCGGCACCCGGCGCCCGGGTCCCCCGTACCGATTCTCCGTAAGTCTCGGTAGACCCGGAGGCCTATTCTGGGGCCAGTCTCAGGCGAGACGCGGAGGCGTCCGACCTTCCCCCCAGGTCGGGCGCCTCTCCGCGCTCCATGCCATGGGCCAGTCCTTGCGCTAGCCTGACCGGCATGACCACCATCGACTTCGGCCGGTTCGACGTCCTCACCTTCGACTGCTACGGCACCCTCATCGACTGGGAGGCCGGCATCCTGGCCGGGTTGCGCGGGATCCTGGGGCCGCTCGGCATCGACGCCGGCGACGACGACCTGCTGGAGCGCTACGCGCGCGCCGAGGCGAGCGTGGAGGCCGGCGGCTACCTGCGCTACCGCGAGGTGCTCGCCCGGTCCGCGGAGCTCGTGGGCCAGGAGCTGGGGGTGCAGCCTGACCCCGCGGCGCTGGCGGCGTTCGGGGGATCGGTGGGCGCGTGGCCGGCGTTCCCGGACTCCGCGGAGGCCCTCGCGCGCCTGCACGAGCGCTTCCGGCTCGCCGTCATCACCAACTGCGACGACGACCTGTTCGCGGCATCGAACGCCCGCCTGGGCGTCACCTTCGACCACGTCATCACCGCGCAGCAGGTGGGCGCCTACAAGCCGAGCACGCGCAACTTCGAGGTGGCGTTCGAGCGCATCGGGGTGCCCCGTGAGCGGATCCTGCACGTCGCCCAGAGCCTGTTCCATGACCACGTGCCCGCCAAGGGGCTGGGCATGACCACGGTGTGGATCGACCGCCGCCATGACCGACCGGGAAGCGGGGCGACACCGCCCGCGGAGGCGCGGCCGGACCTGGTCGTTCCGTCCATGGCGGCCTTCGCGGAGATCGCGCTGGGCTGAGGCGAGGCCCCTGCGCCGACCCGGCGGCGCCCTGAGCTGTTCCTGGGGTCAGGAACCCGCGAGCAGATCCACCACGCGGGGCTTCGCGCTCTCCGGCAGGTGGGCGTCCAGCATCCGCGACGCGGCCTCGATGTGGGGGCAGACGCCACTCGTCCGGAAGAAGTCGCAGTCGCAGGTCCAGGCGCCGTCCCGCATCACGATCACGTGGGTCCCGCCGCCCGCCTCGAAGGTCGCCTCGAGCGCGGTGACGCGGAGCCGGTCGGGCTCCTGCGCGTAGCGGTGTGCCTTCTCGGCCTTCGTGACGATGGTGCTCTGCATGACGGGCTGGAACCTCAAGGTCGGGGGATCGACGCCGCGGGTGGGGCGGGCAGGACGCGGGACGGCGGTGGATACCCCCAAATGGTCGAGCCGATGCGGCCCCCGGTCAAGCGGACCTCCAACCTGCGGTCCCACTACGCGGTTTGAACCAGTCCGGACGGGCCATCGGCGGACCGGTCACGGGCCCGATGGCCCGTCCGTGGGTCCCGGTCCCTCCCCGATCCTGTGCCCGGTCAGGCCACCTTCCCCCCGGTGGCCGGACACGGAGGCGGGACCACGGGCAGGGTCCGCGCCACCAGCGGCACCCGTGTCGCATGACGGAGCCGTGATCCCGCGGAGGCTCTCCCCGAGCCGCTGGATCACGGCTCCTGTCGTCCCGGGTCGCGGCCCGGCCGTCATCCTGCCGATCGGCCCTGACGGGCAGCACGCCAGCGTCGATAGGCTCGCTGTCGACACAACCTACGGAGGCAGTTGAACCATGGTCACGGTGGCGGAGGCGACGGCGGACTTCCTGGCACAGAAGCGGATCGCGGTCGCGGGCGTCTCGCGCAGTGCGGGCGCCCACAGCGGCAACGCGGTGTACGACCGGCTCGTCAGCCGCGGCTACGAGACCTTCGCGGTCAACCCCAATGCCGACGAGATCGATGGCAAGCCGTGCTTCCGCAGCCTGGCGGCGATCCCCGGCGGCGTGGATGCCGTCGTCATCGCCACGGCGCCGGACGCGGCAGCCGACGTCATCGCGGACTGCGAGCGCCTGGGGATCAAGCGCGTGTGGATGCACCGCTCGTTCGGCGGCGGCAGCGTGTCCGAGGAGGCCGCGGTGGCGGGTCGCAAGGCCGGCATGACGGTCATCGCCGGCGGCTGTCCGCTGATGTTCGACCCCACGGCGGACGTCGGGCACAAGTGCATGCGCTGGGTCATCGGGTTCACGTCGGGCAAGCCCAAGGCCGGCTGACGACACCGGCTGCGTCCGGCCCCGGCCCAGACCCCATCTGGACGGTCAGGATCGTCGGCCGAGGGGCACATGGACATGACCGAGCGCACGCCTCCAACGGCCGGTGCGCACGTGGGCGGGCCGATGCTGGCCTTCATCCGCCGCCAGCAGCGCGACTGGACGGTGACCGTCGTCCGGACCTCGCTGGACCGGCTCGCCTACCAGATGGTCTTCCCGTACCTGTCCATCTACATCATCGCGCTCGGGGCCACGGCGACCCAGCTGGGCCTCGTCAACAGCCTGGGGATGCTGGTCGCCGGCGTGGCCGGTCCCTTCACCGGCTGGCTCATCGACCGCCATGGGCCCCGGTCCTTCTACCTGGCCGGGATCGCGCTGCTGGCGGTCGCCTACCTGACGTACGCGCTGGCGCAGAGCTGGCCCGTGACGATCCTGGCGATGATGGCCTGGTGGCTGGGCTTCTCGATCAGCAGCCACAGCTGCGCGACCATCTGCGGCAACTGCCTGGCAAACCCGGACCGGGCCACCGGCATGACGATCTGCGAGACGGTCGCGGCGGGGCTGCTCGGCATCGTCGGGCCCATCCTCGGGACCGTGATCGTCGCGCGATCCGGGGTTGTCGACGCCGAGGCGATCCGCCCGCTGTTCGTGGTGGCCTTCGCCATCACCGTCGGCACGTTCCTGTTCATCCTCACGCAGCTCTCGGGGCAGCGGTGGGGTGCGCGCGGGACCGGTCGAGCGGTGTTCCGCGATCTCGGTGATGTCCTGCGAGAGGGCCGGTACCTCAAGCGCTGGCTCGTGATCGCCGCCATCGGCCAGCTTCCGGTCGGCATGGTGTTCGCGTTCTCTTCGGTCTACGCCTACGAGGTCAAGGGCGCCGACGCCGTCGTGCTGGGCGGCATGGCGGCAGCGGCCGCGGTGGGCTCCATCCTCCTGGCCATTCCGCTTGGCAGGCTCGCGGACCGCGTCGGGCGCAAGCGGGTCCTGTACGCGACGATCCCGCTCTTCTCGCTGTCCTGCATCGTGCTCGTCTGGGCGCCGGGGCCAGTGGCCCTGCTGCTCGCCGGAGCGCTCCAGTCCTTCTACTACATCGGCGGTCCGATCGCCGCGGCGATGGAACGCGAGCTCGTGCCCGCCGCCCACATGGGCCGCTGGATCGGGATCGCCCGGGTCGTGAAGATGTTCGTCGGCGCGACGCTCGTGCTCGTCGCGGGCGCCATCTGGGACCGGCTCGGACCCGAGTACGTGTTCCTGGCGTTCGTCGCGATCGACCTGGGCATCCGGCTTCCGCTGCTGGTGTCGATGCCCGAGACCCTGGGCATCCGGTTCGGAGCCCAGCCGGTCCCGGCCGCCGATTGAACCGGCCGGACAGCCCTCCAGTACCTAGAGTGGGTCCTCGGTGAGGACGACGAGCGCGATCGGCCTCGTCGTCAGGCGCTGGTAGCCGTCATAGCGGCCGTGGTTCACCTGGTTCACGACCCGCCAGAGCCGCGGGTAATCGGGATCGCCCGCCTCCACGATCCGGGCGCGACCGGGCGCCCGTCGCCGGCCAACCTGGATTCCGACCTCGGGGTTCGCGCGCACGTTGTGCAGCCAGGCCGGGGGCTGGTCCTGCCCGCCATTCGACGCAACGACCACGTAGTCGCCGGCATCGCGTCCATAGGAGAGGACCGCCGCCCGGGTCAGGCCCGAGCGGGCGCCGGTCGTGCGGAGGATGAGCGACGGGACGCCGATGAGGCGATGACCCACGCGTCCGTCGGTTCGCTCGTAGACGCCCTGGTGGAGGCGGAGGAAGGCGCGCTGCAGGGACATGGGCGCAAGCGTACCCCGGGCCTTGGAAGGCTCGGGACGGCCGGTCGTGGATACTCCCCACGGGTATCAGTTTGGGGGGTTGTCAAGGCCCCCCCAATGGCCTAGACTAATGGGCCAATGGCGTGTCGCTTGACACGCCACTACGTGTGTCGGGTGGCGTGGACCCGGCGCAGCGCCCGTCCTGCGGGTCGGGCGAGTGGTTCGTCATCCACGAGCCGCGCGGTCGGGTGCGGTTCGTTGCAGCTGGAGCGTCGTGATTTCCCTCGATCCGTCTTCCCCCGCCTCCGATCCGGAGGCCGAGCTCGCCGCAGCCGCCATCGAGCTCGATCCCGTTGCCGCGGAACTGGAGGCCGAGGCCGCCCTCGCGATCGAGGAGCCGGTCGTCGAGCAGCCCGCCGCCCCCGCCGCCCCCGTCGCCAAGCCGGAGCCCGATGCGGAGCCGGAGCCCGTTGCGGCCGAGGTCCTCGACACCGACGACTCCGTGCGCCTCTACCTGCGCGAGATCGGCCGCGTGCCGCTCCTCACCGCGGAGGAGGAGGTCATCCTCGCCAAGGGCATGGAGCTGGGTGCGCAGTCCGAGGAAGAGCCCTGGAAGGCCATCCTGTCGCATCCACGAGTGGACGCTCCACCGCACCGAGCCCGTCGGTCGCGCCAAGGACAAGCGCTACGTGCTGCCGTTCGAGGACGCGTCACACCGCATCGTCGAGGGCGCCATCCGCTCCGAGGACGCGCTGGACCTGCTGGTCACCGCACCCCGCGCTCGGCCTCGCCGAGGCCCTCAAGGCGGTCGAGACGGACGCCCTCAAGGAGCGTCTCGTCCAGGCGGGGAACCTGCGCTCCGTCTACAACGAGCGCCTGGACGCCGACGCCTTCCTCGACCTCCTCAACTGGGTCGAGGGCGAGCTGGGTCGCCCGAACGCCGAGATCCGCGCCAGTGTCGCGCTCAAGGACCTCCGGGCCTGGGCACGCACCGAGATCGCCTACCCGGCGATCCAGCGCTGGCTCGACGCCGGCAACGATGCGGAGACCCTCGACGAGCTGGCGCCCACGCTCAAGGTGCTCGCGAAGCACTCGCGGGACCACCTGACGTCGGCCAACCTGCGACTCGTGGTGTCGATCGCGCGCAAGTACATCAACCAGGCGGGCATGGGCCTGCTGGACCTCGTCCAGGAGGGCAACGCGGGCCTGATCCGCGCCGTGGACAAGTTCGAGTACGAGCGCGGCTTCAAGTTCAGCACCTACGCCACCTGGTGGATCCGCCAGGCGATCCAGCGCGGCCTCGCGGACCAGAGCCGGACCATCCGGATCCCGGTCCACATGGTCGAGACGATGGGTCGCGTCGCGCGTGTCGTGCGCGAGCTGTCCACGCAGCTCGGCCGTGAGCCCACCAACGCCGAGATCGCCGCGGCGCTCCCCGACGAGACGCCCACGATGACGCCGCAGCGGGTCGAGGAGATCCGCAAGCTCGGCCGGGAGCCCGTCTCCCTCCAGTCGCCCGTCGGCGACGAGGGCGACGCGGAGCTGGGCGAGCTGATCCCGGACGAGGATGCTGTGTCCCCGCTGGACGTGGTCGCGGACCGCATGCGCCGCGAGCAGATCGAGCACGTGCTGGCGAGCCTCGACGGGCGCGAGCAGCGTGTCCTGCGCCTCCGCTTCGGCCTCGACGACGGGCATGCCCGGACGCTCGAGGAGGTCGGCCGCGAGTTCGGCCTCACCCGCGAGCGCATCCGCCAGATCGAGGTCCAGGCGCTGCGCAAGCTCCGCCACCCGAGCCGAAGTCGCAAGCTGCGGGAGTTCGCCGCCTAGGCGAACGGTCCCGAGGGAGAACGAAGCCCCCGTCGATGACGGGGGCTTCTTGCTGTCGTCCGCCGGTCAGTCCGGCGACGGATGGGCCTTGCTGGCCAGCCTGGCTGGCGTTCCATCCCGTTGAGATGCTGGGTGGCGACGCCTCCGCCGGATATCAGCGCGGCCTGATGTTCCGAGCCGACGACTGCACGCTGGGTGTCCTTGCATCACCGGGGAGTCATGCAACAGGCCCGCTGGGGCCATGGACCGGCGGAAGATCAGTGGGGGGTGATTTGTGGCGGCGGGAGGGGCGAGCGGGAGGGCGCGAGCGGGAGGGCGCGAGCGGGCCGGGGTTGCTCAGCCCAGTGACGCCCGGTTCCAGGTCACGCGTGAAGCGCGCGCCGCCCGCCGGCGAGTGACCCACCGTCCAGCGCCCGCCCGTCGCGCGGACGATCGCATCGCCGATCGCCAGGCCGAGGCCGGCGCCGCCGGCCTCGGACGACGTCGTCACCGAGCGGTGGAAGCGGTCGAAGATGCGCGCCTCGTCCTCGGCGGCAATCCCGGGACCGGAGTCGTCCACCGTGACGGTGACCCGCGTGCCCTCGGCCGCAACCGTGACGTCCACGGTCCCCTCCTCCGGCGCGTACTTGCACGCGTTGTCCAGCAGCACGCCGATCAGGCGGTCCAGCAGGTCCGGGGATGCGGCGACCAGGGCCTGCGTCGGAGGGACGTGGACGCCGAGGCGGAGGCGCCGCGTCTCCGCGACGACCGTGAATCGATCGGCGGCCTGCGCGGCGAGCACACCGAGGTCCACGGGCTCCGTGGTCGACGGCGCGGCCGCGGCATCGAAACGGGCCAGCCACAGCATGTCCTCCAGGAGCCTGCGCATCCGCTTGGACTCCCGGTCCACGCGTCCGAACGCGCCGCGGTACCAGGAGGCGTCGCGCTCCTGCGCGAGGGCAAGCGACGTGTGCGCCTCGATCACCGACAGCGGCGTCCGCAGCTCGTGCGAGGCATCGGCGGTGAACTCCAGCTGGCGGCGACGGGCGGCCTCGATGGGCTCGGCGACGCGCCGGCCGACGATCACCGCCCCGACGAACACGAAACCGAGCAGGAATGGGGCGAACAGGAGGACGCCGAGGACGATCGTGCGCTGGGCATCACCCACCTGCTCCAGCGACTGGGCGACGACGATTCGACCGGGCGGGACATCCTGCCCGGCGATCCGCATCTCCGTGCCGTCGATGACGACGGTCCGCGGCGCGGCGACAGCCACGAGGTCCGCAGGCAGCTCCGGGCTGTTCTCACCCGAGCTGACGGTCCCGTCGGTGGCAACGAGCCAGACCTGGAAGCGGAGCCCGTACGGCCGTCCGGGGTCGCGTGCCGGGCCCGACGGCAGGTCGTCGGGGGGCGGCTCCTGGGGAAAACCGTCGGGCGGGACGCGCTGGAACGCCTGCGTCAACCGGGCGTCGATGCCGGCCGTGAGCGTGATCGTCGTGAATGCCACCACGCCCGCCGCAATCACCGCGTACACGACGGCGACGACAAGCGTCGCCGAGAGCGCGACGCGGATGGACTGGCGGCGGACTCCCGGCGAGGAGCTCATGGTCACTCCGGTTCCACCCGGTAGCCGGCGCCGCGGACGGTGACGACCCTGATCCCTGCATCGGGCAGCTTGGCGCGGAGGCGGCTCAGCTGGACGTCGATGGCGTTGGAGCCCAGCGGCTCTGTCTCGTCGGCCCAGGCGTGCTCGGCGATCGCCTTGCGGTCAACCACGGACGGTGAGCGGCGCAGGAGCACCTCCAGGATCCGGTACTCCGTGGCGGTGAGCGCGCGGTCCGCGCCGTTCACGGTGACCTGGTGCGTGACGGGGTCGAGGGCGAGGCGCCCGCAGCGCAGCACCGGGGCATCCACGCCGCGCGGGCGCCGCTGGAGTGCGCGGACCCGGGCGAGCAGCTCGCCGAAGTCGAAGGGTTTCACGAGGTAGTCATCCGCGCCGGTGTCCAGGCCGCGGATCCGGTCCGCGGGGGTGTCACGGGCGGTCAGCATCAGGATCCCCGTCGGCCGTTCGTGCTTGCGCGCCCAGGCCACGACATCGATGCCTTCCGCGCCCGGCATCCGCCAGTCGACCACGGCCACGTCGTACTCGTACCACTTGAGCTGGTCGATGGCGTCATCGCCACGATCCACGGCATCCACGTGGTAGCCGGCATCGGTCAGGCCGAGGACGAGGACCTCGCGCAGGCCCTCGTCGTCCTCCGCCACCAGGATCCGCATGCCGTGAGCCTCCGTTGCCGGTCTCGACCGGGTCGCGCCGGCCATGGTGATCGTGCCACGGAGAAGGGTGTCGCGGCCTTCCTTTCGACCGGGTTACGAACCGCCGGGCGTTCTCGAGGACCAGCGTCCGTGCGAGTCCGGCCGCTACTGGGTGACCTTCACCATGGCGGGGTCCAGGGGTCCGGCGAAGGTGAGCCGGATCACCTGGGGCAGGCCCATCGCGTCGCACGGCATGCCGTTGTCCTGGATCGCCACGGCCACCTCGAGCGCCGCGCCGAACGACTCGATGTCGACGGTGGTCGACGCATCGCATGCCCCACCGGTCCAGGCGATGTCGAGGGCATTGGGCGTGTTCGGGGCAACGGTCACGGGCTCGAACAGGTTGGCGTCGGGCGGGGCGAAGGCCACCTCCGCGACCCGGCCGCTCCTGTCGGTGACGGTGATGGTGTGCTCGGTGCCCGCCTGGTTGGTCGTCGCCTGGCCCCAGGAGCGGGCGCCCACGTCGCGCACGACATCGCAGGCCGCGAGGCCCGTGGCGACAACGGCGAGGGTGGCGAGGACTGCGACCAGGCGGACCAGGTTCCTGGCGGTCAGGCGTGACGGCATGGGCTTGGCTCCCGGAGACGGCGGGTTGGCCCCCCCACGACGCGTCGGCCGCAGCTGAGGTTCCGGCAATCGTCCGGTGAACGAATCCGCTGCCCGTGACGCCATGATGGTTGAAGCGGCCAGACGGTCCGCGCAGGCGAGGCATGGAATGCGCGAGGAGCTCGTGGAGCGCGCGATGCACGGCGACCGGGAGGCCTTCACCTCCCTCGCCCGCGATGCCGCGGACCGCAGCTACGCCCTCGCCTACCGGATCCTGCGTGACCCGCACCGGGCCCAGGACGCGACGCAGCAGGCGCTGATCGCAGCCTGGCGCGACCTGCCGGCCCTGCGCGATCCGTCGCGCTTCGACGCCTGGCTTCGCCGCCTCGTCGTGAACGCCTGCTACACCGAGGCGCGCGGCGAGCGCCGCTGGGACGCGAAGGTCCGCCTCATCCCCACCGACACCCCGGCCGTCCCGGACATCGCGCGCTCCGTCGCGAACCGGGACGACCTCGAGCGCGCCTTCCGCCGGCTCACACCGGAACAGCGGGCGGTCGTCGTTCTGCACCACCACCTGGGGTATCCGCTCACGGAGATCGCGGCGACCCTGGGCATCCCACAGGGGACCGCGCGGTCCCGACTCCACCACGCGGTCCGTCAGCTGCGGGCCGCGCTCGACGACGAGGGACGTCTGCAGCCGTCCAAGGAGCGTTCGGCATGAGCCGCAATCCCGACCCCGGCTTCGACCCCCGCATCGCGGACTGGCTCGAGGCCGACCCCGACCACGCGCCCCCCGAGGTCCTGAGGACCGTCGAGAGCGCGCTTCCATCGATCCCACAGCGGCGGGTCCTGCGCCTGCCGTGGAGGAACCTGTCCATGAACCGTCCCGTTCTCGTCCTCGCAACCGTCGGCCTGCTCGCGATGCTCGGCATCGGCGCCGTCACCGTCGGCTCACGACCCAGCACGACCACCCCGACACCCGCTGTCACGACGGCGCCGGCAGCCGTGGAGGCCAGCGCGTCGCCCGTCGTCAATGGCGTGGCGTACGCGACCGCACGGGACGCGATCTGCGAGGCCGCCGTCACGGAAGCCGAGCCGATCAAGGCCCGGTACATGCCGCTCTACGAGCCCGGCTCCACGGATGCCCAGCGGAGCGACGCCATCGTGGCCGTCCGCGAGTTCGCCGTCCTCGCGGACGGGTTCGTCGCCGAGCTTGCGGCCATGGACGTGCCGCCGGAGCTCGTCGCCGAGCACGCCGCCAGCGTGGCCAACTACCGCGACATCCTGATCCTGATCCGGGAGTCCCTCAAGCACCACGACAAGGGCCAGACCGCCGAGGCCCTGGCCGTCGACCTGGCCACGAACGGCATCGCCGCGCAGATCACCTCCTTCGAGCTGCGGCACGGCCTCATCGCCTGCCCCTGAGACTTCGCCCCGCCGCAACCGCACGGGCACATCGCGGGTTCCCCGATGATGTGCCCGTGCATCTCCCTGCCCTGACCGAGGCCGACCTCCCCACCGCCGTGGCGGTCCTGTCCGCGCGCGATCCGGGCCTCGCGACGATCGCCGCCCGCTTCGGCGTGCCGCCCCTGTGGGCCCGCGAGCCCGGGTTCCCGACGCTGGTCCACCTCATCCTCGAGCAGCAGGTGTCGCTCGCGTCGGCGAAGGCGGCCTTCGACCGGCTGGTCGTCGCCACGGACCCCCTGACGCCGGCCTCGCTGCTCCGCCTGGACGATGCCGAGCTGCTGGCCATCGGGTTCAGCCGCCAGAAGGCCCGGTACTCGAGGGCGCTCGCCGAATCGGTGACCTCGGGCGTCCTGGACCTGGACGCCCTGCCCGGCCTGGAGGATGACGAGGTCGACCGCCGGCTGACGACCGTCCCGGGGATCGGGCCGTGGACGGCGACCATCTACCGGCTGATGGTGCTGCTGCGTCCGGATGCGTGGCCGGTCGGGGATATTGCCCTCGCCCAGGCCGTCGCCGAGACGCGCGGACTCGCCGGCCGGCCCACCCAGGACGACCTACGGGCGATCGCCGAGGACTGGCGACCGTGGCGCGCGGTCGCCGCCCGGATGCTCTGGCACCACTACCTGATCGGTTCGCGTGCGCCCCAAGAAGCTTCATCCAGCGACTAGCCCGGAATGAGACTGCACACGAAGCCCGATTAGCGGAACTTGCCGGACGCCCCGCGGCGCCCCAGTGTTGGGGCAGGAGGTCAGGCCAGGACGAGGAAGAAGCAGATCACTGGGCCCAAGGTCGTGACGGTGCGAGTCGGGTGGGCTGCCGTCGGAAGGCATCGGCCCGCGCTTGGCACTCTGCCCCTGGCAGGACGCCATTGGGGTCGACCGACCGGTCCCACGGTGAGTTGGTCAAGAGTGCCTACCACAGATACGCCTTTGTGGCGCATCTCCCTGATCACTTCGACTACCTGACCGATGAGTGCCCCGCCCGTGTACTAGTGAGCCTCGTCGAACACGATCATCTGGTTGAACGGCCGTGTTCCCAGCGCCAAGATCACGTCCGCTCGCTCCTTGCACCCCGACCCGGAGGCGCGGCTACGGGTGACCCCCGGCCGTTGCGGTGGTCTCCGGTGCGCTGCCACCGTCGCCGGACCCGCTACTGGGTCGTGGCGTCGCGGCATCGCCTCCACCGGGCGATCCGGGCCCCGACCCGCCGCCGGGCGACGGCGTCGGGTTGACGCTCGCCCGTGGCGTGGCCTGCGGTGTCGGGCTGGGAGCGGGCGTCGGCGTCGCCTTCGGTCCGGCGGTTCCCACGGGGCTGGGCGATGCCCCGCCACCGCTTCGGGTGGGCGTTGGGGATGCTCCGGGGCCGGCGGATGGGGTGGGCGCGCCCTGACCGCCCGGGCCGCCGTCCCGGACCGGCCGTTCGTCTCGCAGGGCCCGCTCGTCGCGCCCGGGCCGCTGGTTGCGTTGGGGCCACCCGTCCCGCCCGGGCCGCTGGTCCCGTCGGGATCGGCTGAGCGGTGGGGCGTGGCCGGGGCCGGCGAGCTCGACGGCGAGGGCGCCTGGCTCGACTGCGGGTCGCTGCCGGACGACGGGCCGGGGCCGGGACCTCCGTCCGGTGCCCCGAGCGAGCCGAGCATGGCCCGCGCCGCGAACTGCGCCTGCTCGCGTGCGGCGACCACCGCCGGATCGTCGCCGCCGATCCGCTCGATCGCCTCCCGCTGCGTTCGGATGCGAAGCACGAGCTGGGCGGCCGTCCGGGCATCGACCGGGGGGCCTGCGGCCGCGTCATCCCCGATCCGCGCATACGCCCGCAGGGCGGCGATGACCCCCGCGGTGTCGCCCTGATCCGCGGCGCCCGAGGCGTCGCCCAGGCGCGCATCCAGTCGCGCGACCTGCGCCAGATACCGGTCGTCGGGTGTCCCTGGCAGGAGGAGCACCTCGCCGGCGAGGCGCAGGTCGTAGAGGGGTCCGCCGGGTGCGGACGCGGCCGCGGCCCCGATGCTCGTCACCAGCAGCGCCGCTGCGGCGGCGAGGGCGAGGGCTGGGCGGCGCCCGCCCCGGCGGATTCCGGGCGCCGTACCGGCCGGGGGAGGCGACCGAGGGCACCCTGGCTTGATCTGGTGGGGGCCGCCGTCGAGACCGCGAAGATACCGAGCATCGCGGCCCGGCTGGCAGTGAGGCGCCGGTCATCGGGGTCGGCGTCCCAGGCGGTGGCCAGCGTGGCGACAAGGGTTGCGATGTCCTGCACGTCGCGGTCGTCCCACGTGTCGTCACCGGACGAGCCCAGCCGGTCGCGAAGGCGATCGAAGAGGTTCATCGTGCGGCCCCGTCCGGATCGGCGTCTCGGGCGAGGAGCTCTCGGAGGCTCACCATCGCCCGGTGCTGCAGCACGCGAACCGCACCATTGCTCCGCCCCATCAGGACGGCCGTCTCCGCCGGCGAGAGCTCCGCGAAGAAGCGCCAGACGAGGACCTCGCGCTGGTCCGGAGGCAGGGCATCGAGCGCGGTCCGCAGCTGTGCCCGGTCCTGGTCGCGCTCCGCGGAGGCGACGGGGTCACCCACGTCCGATGGCCGCTCCGCCGTCGCCTCCAGCGATACCGCGGGATGCGACGTCCGCCGGTGGTCGATGACGGCGTTGCGGGCGATCCGGAACACCCATGCCCCGAACGGGAGGCCGCGCGACTGGTAGCGGGGGAGCGACTCGATCATCTTGACGAAGGTTCGTTGCAGCAGCTCCTCGGCGAGGTCGGCGTCGCCGAGCTGATGCCGCAGGAAGCGGCGGACCCGCGGCGCGTACGCGTCGTACAGGCAGGCGAACGCCGCCGGATCGCCCGCCGCGGCACGCCCAACCAGGGCATCGCTGGCAACGTCGTCGGGCGAGAGGTCCATGAGGCGCGACGGGTAGGTCCGCGGATGCCGGGCCGTTCCGGCCGTGGTCGGCGGGTCGGCGGGCGGGGCACCCATCATGCCGATGCGAATGTCGAGCGCGGCGAATGCCCACGAGCCGTGATTCCATGTGCGCAACGTCACGAACCGCCTCGCCCATCTGACCGACAACCGCGCAGGGACACACCGCGGCAGCCTCGCGGCTAGGTCCGCCCGCGCGAGGCGACGTGCTGGATGCCGATCATCGGGCGGTACCTCCGGGGCCCGGCGCCGGGCTCCTGCCCGGGGTGGACACCGTTCCCATCGGCGAGCGACAACGAACCGGGGCGCCGCCTGTTACGCGGCCCGGTGCCGGGCGCTGGCGGCGCGGGGACGGCGGCGGGGGACGGCCGGCGAGGCGAAGAACGAGGTCATGACCTTCGGGCCTTGCGCGACGACGAGCCGCGGGCCACAGTGAACCCCTGTCAAGGGAGCATGGTGGTGAGCATCGGTGCCGTGGCCACCGGTCCCATCGACCGACTGGCAGTTTGGCGTCCCGTTCGGCGATCCGGCGTCCCGCGGTCCGTCACGCCGTGGCCCTCTTGGCCGTGGCTGGTGCCGTCGCCTTCCTCGAGTTCCCCGTCACCGACTTCGACCACGGCACGCATCTCCTGGTGGTGCTGACCCTGGTCATCGGTCATCGCGCTGGCTGTTGGGACCGGGACCGGCCAGCGACCGGGTTCGCCACCGGAGGCAGTCTCGCCGGCGTCGCCTCGATCATCACGGTCCAGGGTGCGTTCGCAAGTCCCGCACGCCTACGTCCAGCTGCTGATGTACCTGGTGGCCGGCACCGCGTTCATCGTGATGGTCTCGGCCCTGACCCGGTCCCGGCAGCGCCCGACAGGCCTGCCTTCGAGCCGCACCGGCTCATGGCCATGGGCGCGTGCGATCCTGCTCGAGCCGCTCACCGCTCGCGAGCTCGAGGTGCTCCAGCATGGCCGCAACCGGGATCCCTGTCGATGAGATCGCTCGAGCGGCTGTTCGTGTCGCCCAACACCGTGAAGACGCACCTCACCCACATCTACGGGAAGCTCGGCGTTCGCGGGCGGTCGGAGGCGATCAGGGCGGCGCCTGCACTGCGGCTGCCTGACGCTCCGAACGACATCTGTCCACACCTTCTCGTGGACGCGGACATGGCGATCACCGGTACCGGTGATGCCCGAGCACCGGTTGGGATGACGACTGGCGGCGTCCTGAGCTCCCACGATGTGATGGTCGCGCGTCGGGGGCGCGACCGCCTCACCGGCGCGGCTCGCCGGTGGATGTAGGGGGAACGGGCCGCCGTTCGGGGGTCGAGGTGGCTCTTCCCAGGAGGATGCTCATGGACCGCAGGTCCATCGCGGTTGCGTCCCTGGCACTCACCCTGGTCCTGGCGATGGCGCTGCCGATGGGGGCCCTCGCCAAGGGCAAACCGACAGTCGAGGCCACGTAACAACCTGTCCGTGCCCATCGATCATGCTCGCCGGCGGCGGCTTCACTGGTGTCACGTGCGGGGCGAACGCGTTCTCGGCCCTCGTGCCGCCCACCGGCACGCCGCTGGCCGGCTACCCGACCTAGTCCCGCTGGACTACTACTACGTGCAGGGCGTGCACAAGTGGCAGGCCCCGTGCAACAACTCATACCGCCGCGGACCTGCCGGTCAAGGCCGGCTGGGGCGACAACCTCTCGGGTGACGCCAAGCTGAAGGTCGGCAGCCCGATCCGGGGATTGGATGCTCGGCCTGTTCTACGACTCGGCCACCCCGGTGGACGGGTACACCGTGATCAAGCTGGATCCGGCCGCACTCGATCGCGAGTCCCCCTACGGGACCCTCGCGACGAACGACGGGACCAGCGCGTTCTACGCGATCCCGACGGCCTTCTCTACGCTGCGGGTGTTCGACAAGGCGGTCACGTTGACCATCACGAACGTCGCCACCAGCGCGGTCGTGTTTTCCGGGCCTGCGACGGCCGAGATCAACGCGACCGGCAACGTCGTCTACGGCTACAACCTGCGTGTTTCAACCGCTGGGAAGTACCTGATCGCGTACACGGTGCCGACGGCCCTCGTCACGGGCGCCGATGCAGGGGATATCACGGCGCACAGCGTCAGCCTCGTCATCACCGTGACGGCTGGCGGTGGCGGTGGCGGTGGCGGGAAGCCCCCTCGCCCGTGAGCTGACTAGAGGGTCCGGCACTGGACAGCCCGGCCCTCATCTCCCCGGCGTGGAGCCCCGGCAGTCGCCGGGGCTCCCGTCCGATGGTGACACCACGAAGCGTCCCAGGAGGACGTCGATGTACCGCAGGTGTGGCGCTGTTGCATCTCTCTCATTGATCCTGGCCCTGTCCATGCTCGTCCCCGCAGGAGCGCTGGCCAAGGGCCCGCCCGGCGGAGGTGGCGGGGGCGGCGGCGGTGGTGGCGGGGGCGGTGGAGGCGGAGGTGGCGGCCACGAGGATACCGCCGGCAAGAACCTGTCCTTCCCGGTCATCGCCGTTGACGGGGTCGCCATCACGCCCTTCGCGGCGACGGTGTTCGGCGCGGCGTATGCGGGCGCGAGCCCCGGGCTGTCGGCCGAGCAGATAGCAGCTCTCAAGGCGAGCGGCCCGTGGTACCCGCAGAAGACGGCCGCCAACGCCTGGCAGGCCGGCTACACGAGCCAGTCCGGCGTGGACGTCACGTGGGTCGACTGGGGCGACAGCATCGAGTCGGTCAGCCCGCGGGTCGGGTTTCCCGCCCGGCTGGAGGTGACCCTCTACAAGGCGCTCGCGACGCCGATGACGGCATACACGATGGCCGTGCTCGAGAACCCCAGCAGCTCCACCGAGCTCCAGGGCACGAACACCACCACGTACGAGAGCGGCTACGCGACGATCACGTCGGGCATGCCGAAGCTTGTCGTCCAGCACCTGGGATCGATCGACCCGACGGCGCTGACCTGGGACGGCACCAGGTGGGTCACCGGCACGGTCGTCCCGCGGGTCGTCCCCGTGGTCTTCGCCCCGGAGCTGAACGTCGGCGGCAGGTACATCTACGGCGCGACGCAGGGCGGTTGGAGGCCCGACGTGGCCGGCCGGTATCGCATCACCTTCTACGTCCCTGCCAGCTCGGCGTCGCCCTGACCGACGAGACCGGGGTCGGCAACTACTCGGACGGCTTCGGGGCCGGGGGCGGCGAGGACCACGAGGGCGGCGTCGCGACGCCGGTCGTCGTGCCCGATCTCAACCTCACCTTTGTCGACGTGACGACGAGGAGCGGCGCGGGGGCTCGCACAGCTGACCCTCAGGCGCTCCGCTCTTCACGAAGGCCAGCCCGCAACGGGCCGGCCTTCGACCTGCTTCGCAAGGAGATCCGCCGCGGCGGACGCCGCCCCGGCGGACGCCGCCCCGGCGGATTCCGGGCGCCGCACCGGCCGGGGGGAGGCGACCGAGGGCTACCCTGCCTTGTTCTGGTGGCGGCTGCCGTCAATGGCTCACCGCTGGGGTGCCGGGGACTCCGATCTTGGGAGCGCCCGATCACGAACCGCCGCGCCCGCCCGGGCCCCCCGGATCGGGGGTCGGCGCCGGGGCGGGTCCATGGCCTGCCTGGGTCTGCTCCTGGGCCCGGGTCTGCTCCTGGGCCCTTTGCTCCTGTGCCTGTGTCTGCTCCTGGGCCCGGGTCTGCTCCTGGGCCCGGGTCTGCTCCTGGGCCCGGGTCTGCTCCTGGGCCCGTGTCTGCTCCTGAGCCTGGGTCTGCTCCTGGGCCCGGGTCTGCTCCTGGGCCCGGGTCTGCTCCTGGGCCCGGGTCTGCTCCTGGGCCCGGGTCTGCTCCTGGGCCCGGGTCTGCTCCTGGGCCTGGGTCTGCTCCTGGGCCCGGGTCTGCTCCTGGGCCCAGGTCTGCTCCTGGGCCCGGGTCTGCTCCTGGGCCCGGGTCTGCTCCTGGGCCTGGGTCTGCGCTGCTCCCGACTCCGCCGCAGCGGCCACGACGGCCGTGCCGATGCGGTCGCGGTCACGGTCCTGGTCGCAGGTCGGATCCTGGTCGCAGGTCTGGTTGTGGTCCTGGTCGCGGTCCTGTGCCCGATCGCGGTCGCCGGCGGCATCCGCGGCAAGAACGTCCACGTCGACCCGGTCTTGATCCTGCAGCCGGTCGTGGTCCTGGTCCTGCTCGGGGGCGCGGAGCTGTGTCCGGTCCTGGTCCTGGTCGCCGGCGGCGATGCCGGCGACCGGCGGGCCGGCGGCGACGGCCGCCGCCATCACGAGTGTCGCGAGCAGCGCCCCGCCCACCAGCGCCACGACCCTGCCGCGCGAGGCGACGTGCTGGATGCCGATCATCGGGCGGTACCTCCGGGGCCCGGCGCCGGACTCTCGCCCGGGGTGGACGCCGTTCCCATCGGCGAGCGACAACGAACCGGGGCGCCACCTGTTACGCGGCCCGTGGCGGGCGCTGGCGGCGGGGCGGCGTCCTCAGGCGGTGGCGAGCTCCTCGCCGGGCGCCTCGGTCGTCACGCCCCAGCCGCCGAACAGCGCGATGCCCTCGAGGCGGAGCGTCGGCCCGCCCTCGGGCGGGTTGCCGTCGGGCCGCGCGTCGCCGATGCCACCGAAGACCGGCAGGATCTTCGTCTCGACGCGCCAGTCAGCGGGCACCACCAGGTTGCCGCCACCGAAGACCGTCTGGGTCCGGAGCGTCGCGCCGGCCGGGTCCATCCGCGCGCCCCTCAGGTCGAGCGTTCCGCCCGCGAACCAGGTCGTGACCTGGCCGCCGCGGAACGACTGGGCCGTGCTCTCGTACTTGAGCTCGCCGAAGGTGGTTACGAGGTCGATCTCGTCCGCATCCGGCTCCGGCCTCGTCGACGCGCGTCCCTTCACCGCCGCGTAGGCGACGGCGCCGAGGACGAAGACGAGGAAGCCGAGCAGCATCGCCAAGAGGGCACGGAACAGCCGACCGAGCATCGCGGGTACTCCGGAGGTATGGGCGGCCGGGTGGCCGCCGAAGGTGATCAGCATGGCTCTTCGCGAGCCCGTGACGTCCACTGCCCGCCGGCCCGTCCGCACCGGGCGATTCGCCACGGGTCGTGCTGGCCGGTATCGTTGACCGTGCAACTCGTGTTCGATGGGCGCCCCCGGTCGGCGTCCCGGTCCTTCAGACGACCGCCTGATCCCGACTCACCACCTCGCCCTGACCGGAGCCCGCCCAGCGGGCCAGGGGCCCGTCAGGAGCGTTTCTCCGTGTCATTCAACGGTCTCGGGCTGTCGCCCGAGCTGCTTCGAGCCGTCGCCGACCAGGGGTATGAGACCCCCACCCCGGTCCAGAGCGCGGCCATCCCCCTCATCCTCGAGGGCCGCGACCTGCTCGCCGGCGCCCAGACCGGGACCGGCAAGACGGCCGCGTTCGTGCTGCCGATCATCCACCGCCTCCACGAGACCCGGCGGGATGCCGGCGCGGCCCGCCACCAGGTCCGCGTCCTCGTGGTCGTCCCGACCCGCGAGCTGGCGATCCAGGTCGAGGAGTCGGTCCGCACCTACGGCGCCCACCGGCCCATCCGTTCCGCCACCGTCTACGGCGGCGTGGGCTTCGGTCCCCAGGTGTCCAAGCTGCGCGCCGGCCCCGAGATCGTGGTCGCCACGCCCGGCCGCCTGCTGGACCACCTCGGCCAGGGGACGCTCAACCTGTCGAGCGTCGAGGTCCTCGTCCTCGACGAGGCCGACCGCATGCTGGACATGGGCTTCATCCGCGACATCCGCAAGATCCTGGCCGTGCTGCCGCCGAGGCGCCAGAACCTGCTGTTCTCGGCGACCTTCTCGGACGACATCACCCAGCTGGCCGACGGCCTGCTCACCAACCCGGCCCACGTCCAGGTCACGCCCCGCAACACCACGACCGAGCTGATCGACCAGCTCGTGATCCCCGTGGACCGCGAGCGCAAGCGCGACCTCCTGCGGGAGCTGGTCGCCCTGGGACGGGTCTCGCAGGCCCTGGTCTTCACCCGGACGAAGCACGGCGCGAACCGGCTCGCGGAGCAGCTGCGCCGGGACGGGATCGAAGCGGCCGCCATCCACGGCAACCGCAGCCAGTCCCAGCGCGTGAAGGCGCTCTCGGACTTCAAGGAGGGCCGCGTCGCGATCCTCGTCGCCACCGACATCGCGGCCCGCGGACTGGACATCGAGCAGCTCCCCCACGTGGTCAACTTCGAGCTGCCGATGGTCCCCGAGGACTACGTCCACCGAATCGGCCGGACCGGTCGTGCGGGCGTCGACGGCCAGGCGATCTCGCTGGTGTGCGTGGACGAGGCGCCGCTGCTGCGTGCGATCCAGGCGCTGCTCAAGCGCTCGATCCCGTCCGAGACCATCGCCGGCTTCGAGCCGGACCGCCGCATCCGGCCCGAGCCGATCCGCCTGCGGTCAACGCCCGCCGAACGCGCCGAACGTGCCGCCGCGCTCCGCCAGGCAGGGCCTGCGCGCCACGCACCCGCACGCCATGCGGGCGCCGCACGGGAGGAGACGGCTGCGACCTCCGCTGCGCGGCCTGGGCGCCATGCACGCCGGCGGCCATGGCCCCGGACGGGGACCCGGGCGCGCCGCGCCGCAGGGTGATCGCCGCGGGCGTCCCGGCGGCGACCGGCCCGGGGAGCCACGCCGTCACGAGGAGTCGTTCGTCGCCCGCCCGGCGCGCCAGGGCCCGGACGCGGGGCGTGGTCATGGCGCACCCGCCGCGCGTGCGGGCGGTGGTCCACGGCGATCCGGTCGCGGCCAGGGGACGGCCGCGCCGGGGACCGGCTTCGGCAATGTCCCGTCGGGCCAGCGCCCCGGTGCGCACGACCGCTCCGGCGGTGCGCATGCCCGATCCGGCGGCGGCCACGGCCGACCCTCGGGCGGCCACGGCAGGCCGGCGACCGGACACGGCGGCCAGGGTCAGCCGCGAACCCTCCCCGGCGAGCGCCTGCAGCGGGCCGGCGGCTCGCAGCGGTGAACGGCCGAGGCGACTGAGCCGGGCCGGGCTCCGTCCCGCCGCCCTCAGCCGGCGGTGATCTCCGGCGGCGTGCCGATCGACGCGCCCTCACCCCGCCGCCACGCCCGCAGGCTGGCTCGCCAGATGGCGCGCTCGTGGTAGCTGCCCGAGGGCTTGAGCCCGTCCAGCCCGCGGGTACGCAGGAGCGTCTCCAGGATCGGCGCCAGCTGCGAGCCGTACACGTGCATGCACGGCTCCGGGCGCACGCCCGGCCACGAGTAGCACGACACCACGACGCGGCGGTGATCCGTCGGGACCCCGGGTGGCAGCTTGCCCCAGGCCGGGTCGTCCGGGGCGAACTCCCACTGGTCGAGGTTGCCCTGCGGGATCCCCTCGATGCCGCGCACGACGGGCGGGTGGTTGTCGGGCAGGTAGGGGTCCACGACCAGGTCGCAGATCACGGCGTGCGCGGGCATGAGGCCGATCCACGCAGTTGGGGATCAGGGGGACGGACGCGTCGTGGCGCTGCGTGGCGTCCACGAGGATGTCCGTCATCGTCAGGCGGCCGCGCAGGTACTCGGGGTCGCGGGTGAGGTTGCGGCCCGTCGTCGCGACCTCGACGCCCGCGAGGCCGCTGCGCATGAACGCCTCGTTGCGGGCATCGTCGCCGTACTTCGTCGCGAACTCCACCGCGTGCTTGCCGACCGTCCCGGCGCCCATGATCGTGACCCGGATCGGCGGCCGGCCCTTGATGGTCATGGCCGGCCAGAAGCGCTCCAGGGCCTGGAACGCCGCGCCGATCCCGTTCCACGCGACGCTCCGCAGGTTCTCGATCAGGCGATGACCCTCGTCGTCGACGATCGTGTCCAGGCTGATCGCGTCGATGCCCAGGTCCGAGAGGAGCTGGACGCGGGCGGGCCGCGTCGGGAAGTGGAGCATCGAGATCAGGATCGCGCCCCGTCGCAACCGCTCGTAGTTGCCCTCGGGCGCCCTGAGGGCGACCACGATGTCCTGCTGGTAGGCGGTGTCCTGGTCGCTGGCATGCACCTGCGGCGAGATCGAGGTGTAGTCCGAGTCCGAATATCCCATCGCCGACCCGATGCCCGACTCCACGTACACCTCGGCTCCCAGCCCCGCGAGGAGGCCGATCAGCGGCGGCAGGAAGTCGCGTCGCTCCCCGGGTTCCTTGTGCATGCGCGGGAAGCCGATCGTGATCCGGTCAGACGTGCTCGCCATGGCTCCTCCCAGGATGGGCCCCAACCTTGGACCACCCGGTCTCGCCCGCGACCCGGCCGAGCGGCCCGATCGGAGCGGACCATCGGCCCGACCGCGCGCGACGAGACCCGGCGGGCACACCATCGCGGGTTGACCCGTAGACTTCCGCCATGCCGCTCTACCGTCTCGAGGAACCACTGCCCGGCCTCACCGAGCCCGTCGTGCTTGCCGCCTTCGACGGCTGGGTCGATGCCGGATCCGCTGCCACGAGCGTGCTCGCGATCCTCGCCGCGGACGCACCGGTCGTCGCCCGCTTCGATCTGGACGAGCTGTTCGACTACCGCTCGCGCCGGCCGACGCTCGAGATCCGCGACGGACGTCTGGCGTCACTCGACTGGCCGGAGATCACGCTCCGGGCCGCCCGCTTCGGGGGCCGCGACATCCTGATCCTGACCGGCGCCGAGCCTGACGACCGCTGGCGGCGAATCGCCGCGGACACCGTGGAGCTCCTGGGCATGCTGGGCGTCCGCGAGTGGATCAGCCTCGGGGCGATCCCGGCCGCCGTGGCCCACACCCGTCCCGTGCCGATCCTGGGCACCGCCTCACGTGGAGCCATGCTGCGCGGCGGCGTGAGCGCGGGTCCGACCGGGCTGCTCAAGGTGCCCGCGGCCGCGCTGTCGATGCTGGAGATGGCCGTGGCCGAGGCCGGCATCCCCGCGGTCGGCTACTTCGCCCAGATCCCCCACTACGTGTCCGGGTCCTACGCGCTCGCCGCGCTCGAGCTGGTGAAGGCCGTGGAACAGCACCTCGACGTCTCGCTGCCGCGTGGAGATCTCGTGGAGGAGAGCCGCCAGCTGCGGCTCCGCCTGGACGCCGCCGCGGCGGCCGACGAGGCGACGCAGGCCTACGTGGAACGCCTCGAGTCGATGGTGGACGAGAGCCGCCAGCCCGCCGGCGACGACCTGATCGCCGACATCGAGCGCTTCCTGCGCGACCGGAGCGGCGAGGAGTCCTAGGCGGAGGGCGGGATCGAGTCGCGGTCCCAGCGGCCGAGGCGGGCCGACCGGTTGCGGCCGGGCGGCTTGCGCCTGCTCAGTAGCGCTCGCGGCGGACGACGACCTTCTGGCCGCGGATCGTGGCCTCGCGCAGCGTCCGGATCACGTGGTCCGCGGCACCCTCGGGCACCTCGACCAGCGAGAACCCGTCCGCGATCTGGATCGCGCCGATGTCGCCGCCGCGGAGACCCGCCTCGTTCGTGATCGCGCCCACGAGGTCGCCCGGGCGCATCCCGGCGGCCCGGCCGGCGCCCACGAACACGCGCGTGATCCCCCCGCCCCCCGAGCCCACGTGGGGCGGTCGCATGACGGCCCGGCCCTCGACGTCCCGCCAGCCGCTGGCGCGGTAGCCCTTGCGTGGGCCCGCGGGCATGGGGCCGCTCGCCGGTCCGGCCCCGGCGGGTCGACCCGGGGCGCGGCCCGGCTGAACCCAGGGCGGCCTCTCGGGACTGCCTTCGCCCCGGAACTCCGGGGGAGGCGGCGCGCCCGCGGGACGCGGCGGACGGACCGGGTGAGGCCGCTGCGCGTAGCCGCCGGTCGGCTCGCCGTATCGAGGACGCGTCCCCGCGCCGCGGACCGGAGGCCGTGCCGGCCGGTCGAAGCTGGGCAGCGTCGCCGGCGCGAGCTCCGTCGTGTCCTCGGCGCCGCGGGCACCGGCATCCGCCTGGCTGATCGCAGCCAGCGCGATGTCCACGAGGTCGAACTCGTCGGAGAGTGCCTCCACGACGGCCCGGTAGCGGTCGTTGCCACCGGCGACGAGCGCCTCGCGGAGCGACCCCTGGAGCATGTCCAGGCGGTGCTCGCGCATGTCTGACACCGTGGGCAGGCCGGCGATCTGGAGCGGCTGCTTGATCGTCCGCTCGATGTCCCGCAGCAGCCGGTGCTCGCGCGGCTCGACCAGGGTGATCGCCACGCCCTCGCGTCCGGCGCGCCCCGTCCGCCCGATCCGGTGGACGTAGGTGTCCGGCGAGGAGGGCACGTCGTAGTTGACGACGTGGGTGATGTGCTCGATGTCGAGGCCGCGGGCCGCCACGTCGGTCGCCACGAGGACGTCCAGGGCCCCTTCCCGGAAACGGCCCATGATCTTGTCGCGCTGTTCCTGCGAGAGTCCACCGTGGAGGGCCGCGGCATCACGACCGCGCCCGCTCAGGGCCTCGGCGAGATCGTCCACCTCGCCGCGCGTCCGGGCGAAGACGAGCGTGGCCGCGCCGTCCTCGAGGTCCAGGATGCGACCGAGCGCGGCGAGCTTGTCGGCGCGCCGCACGACGTAGGCCACCTGCCGGACACGGGCCGGCTCGCCCTCAACCTCCCTCTCGGACTGGACGCGGACCCGGGCCGGCTGGCGGAGATGCGCCTCGGCCATGCGGGCGATGGGCCCCGCGATCGTGGCGGAGAAGAGGGCCGTCTGGCGGTTCAGCGGGAGGGCGGACAGGATCTTCTCCAGGTCGTCGGCGAAGCCCATGTCGAGCATCTCGTCGGCCTCGTCGAGGACCACCATCTCGACCTCGTCGAAGCGGATCGTGCCGCGGTCGAGGTGGTCCACGCAGCGTCCGGGCGTGGCCACCACCACGTCCACGCCGCGCGCCAGGCGGTGGAGCTGGGTGGTGATCGGCTGGCCCCCGTACACGGGCACCACGCGCACGCCGAGCTCGCGGCCGTACTTGTGCACGGCTTCGGCCACCTGCATGGCGAGCTCGCGGGTGGGCGCGAGGACCAGCGACGTCGGGCGGCTGGCACGGGTGCCCTCGCGCGGAATGCCCCGACCGTCCGCAGGGCGGCCGGCCTCGCGATCCGCGTCGAGGCGCAGGGCGAGGCGCTGGAGCATCGGGAGGGCGAAGGCCGCCGTCTTGCCGGTGCCCGTGGGCGCCTCGGCGAGGAGGTCCTTCCCCTCGAGCAGGGGCGGGATCGCGGCGAGCTGGACGGGGGTGGGCTCCTCGTAGCCGAGCGCGGCAAGCGTGCGCAGGAGGCGGGGGTCGAGGGGGAGGGCGGTGAAGCCCGGGGCGTCGGCGGAGGGTTCGGTCACAGGTGCATGCTAGCCCCGATCGGCCCCCGGCCATGCGCAGGCGTGGACCGGCCGCCGTGCCACGCCCGATGGGCCATCCGACACCTGCCGATTGACCGGCGGGCACATCCCCGCGCGGCACTGGACCTCGACGCGACCCGATCCGACACTCGGGGCGCCGCTCATGGGGTTCCGCGGCGTGGCTCGTGGGCCCAGGGCGCTGTCGATGTGCACTCGGCACGGGAGGGTGACATGGAAGTCCGGGGTCGCGGTCGCCGCGATGCCGGCGGGATCGTGTTCGGGGCGATCCTTCTGCTGGTCGGCGGGTACTACCTCCTCCAGCAGACGTTCGGGCTGAACCTGCCCGACCTGAACTGGGACCAGCTGTGGCCGGTCCTGCTGATCGTCCTCGGCGCGGTCGTGCTGTACGGCGCCTGGTCCAGGAGCAAGCAGGCCTGACCGGCCACCGGGCGCCCGACGGGACGGCTGCCCGGGGCTAGCGGGTCTCGGTGACCTTGCGCAGCCCGCGCGGCCGCTCGGGGTCGAGGCCACGGGCGATCGCAAGGTGCATCGCGTGGAGCTGGGCCGGGACGATGGCGGCGATCGGGCCCAGCCACTCGGGGAGCCGCGGCACGGCCAGCGACCAGCGACCGACGGCTCGTGCCTCCGGGTCATCGGACAGGACCATGACGTCCGCGCCAAGGTCACGGACCATGGCCTGGACCGGGCCGAGCAGCGCGTCGCGTGCCGGTCCGAGCGCGATGTTCGCGAAGACCGCGGAGCCCGGGGCCAGCAGCGCCACCGGGCCATGGGCGAAGTCCGCGGCCGAGTACGGGTCCGCCCAGAGCTGCGCCACCTCCTTGAGCTTGAGGCTCCACTCGCGGGCCGTCGCATACCCGAACCCGCGGCCCAGGACGACCGCGCGGTCGAGCCCCACCTGGTCGGCAGCGATCCGCCCCGCGTCGCCTTCCGCGTCCAGCGACCGCGCCAGCGCCCCCGGCACCCCCGCGAGCTCCGCCCGGGCCCCGTCGTCGTCCAGCGCGGCGGACAGCATCGCCACGGCCAGCAGCTCGGCGGTGTAGGTCTTCGTCGCGGCAACGGAGCGCTCCTCGCCCGCGGCCAGGTGCATCCGGTGCTCCGCGGCGAGGGCCAGTGGTGATGCCGGGTCGTTGGTGATCGAGAGCGTCAGCGCACCCTGGGCCCGCGCGGCCGCGACGACCCCGACGACGTCCGGGCTCATCCCGGACTGCGAGAGGCCGATGACGAGGGCGTTGCCGTAGCGCGGTGACGCGCCGTAGAGGGTGACCAGCGACGGGGCTGCCAGCGCGACGGTGAGCCCGTTGCGAGCGCCGAGCACGTACTGCGCATAGACCGCGGCGTGGTCGGACGTGCCCCGCGCGGCGATGACGACGAGCCCGATCCCGCGACGCCGGACCTCGGCCGCAACGGCGTCGAGGACGGGCGGCCCGGCGACCAGGAGGTGCGCCGCGACGTCGGGTTGCTCGTGGATCTCGGCGCGAAGGCGGCCGCCGGGGGCCGTGGGGCGGGCATCGGTCATGCGCCCATTGTCGCCCGGACGCGCCGGGGGGCGCTGCACGCCGCCTCCGTCTCCGCCCCCTTCAGCGACGTGCCCGGCCGAACTGCTCGATCACCGCGACGGCCGCGGCCACGCCGTCCTCGGCCCGCACGAGCTCCCCGAGCGCCGCAGCGCGACCGGCCATCGCGCGGTCCTCCACGGCCGCCCGCAACCCCGCCGCGAGGCTCGCCCGGGTCAGGGCCTTGCGCGGGATCGGCTTCGGACCGACGCCCAGCGCGACCACGCGCGACGCCCAGAACGGCTGGTCGACGCCGAACGGCACCACGAGCGAGGGGACGCCCGCCCGGATGCCCGCCCCCGTCGTCCCCGCACCGCCGTGGTGGACGACCGCGCTCACGCTCGGGAAGAGGAGGTCGTGCGGCAGCGCGTCGGCGATGTACAGGTCGTCGGCTGCGTCGAGCCCCCGAAGCCCGCCCCACCCGGAGAGCAGGACCGCCTTCACCCCGGCATCGCGAACCGCCCCCACGACGAGGTCCGCGAGCATCTGCCCGTCGTCGTCCGCCATGCTGCCGAACCCGATGCTCACGACCGGGCCACCCGCCGCGAGGAACGCCTCCAGGTCGGCGGGCAGCGTCCGCCCCGGGTCACCGGGGAGGAACCAGTAGCCGGTCACGTGCCTGGGCCTCGGTCCGCCCTCGGGCAGCGGCACCACGTGGCGGCTGAACCCGTACAGCACCGGGTTGGCGAGGTGGGCCTTCGGCGACCCCGGCAGGCCGAGCACCTCCCGCCGTGCCCGCTTCATCCCGCCGCCGATCGGCATCCAGATGCCGAGCTCCGTGAGCCGGTGTGAGAGCCGCCGTCCCGGCCCACCCAGGAACCGCGGCGTCGACCCGAACAATGCCCCCTGGTACCGGTCCGTGGAGACGCCCACCGGCTGGAGGTGCGCCTCGAGGAACGGGACGCCCGCCTTCTCCGCCGCGGACAGCGCGACCGCCATCCCGCCGATGCCGCCCAGCACGAGATCCTGGCCAAGACACCCCTCGTACGCCTCACGCGTGTGGATGGCCGTCCAGTGCTCGATCTCGCGGGCCGCGGCGCGCATGCCCTTCAGCGGCGAGCCGTGCGCGGAGCTCCCGAGCCGCCTGGCGCCGGCCTCCACGTCGCCGGACAGCGGCACGTGCTCCACGCCGGTGTCGGCCAGCATCCCCTCGAAGCCCGACGGGGCGATGAGCCGGACATCATGCCCGGCTGCCTTGAGCCCGAGCGCCAGCCCGACGTATGGCTGGACCCCGCCGCGGCTGTCCATGGAGGCGATCGCGATGCGCATGCAGTAGGAGCTCCGGTTGCTGCCGAGGCTGACTCGTACAGTGTTCGATTGACGCACGGGACGATACTCGTACACTGTTCGAGTCGTCAACCATCAGCAGCCTGGAATGCCCCACCGGTGCCCCTCACGCGCGACCAGATCATCGACGCCGCGATCCGCATCCTCGACGTCGAGGGGCCGGACGGGCTCTCGATGCGCCACCTGGGGACGGAGCTGGACGCTGGGGCGACGTCGATCTACTGGCACGTGAAGGGCAAGGACGACCTGCTCGACCTCGTGGCCGACCGCCTCATCGGCGAGATCCTGGCCGGCCTCGAGCCGGCCGGCACGTGGCGGGGCTGGATGGCGGCGTTCGCTCGCTCGATGCGCCGGGTGCTCCTCGCTCACCCGGGGGTCGCGCCGGTCGTCGGACGCCGGGTCGGGCTGGGTCCGAATGCCCTCCTCGCGCTCGAGGGCGTGTTCCCCCTGCTGGCCGCTGACGGCTTCGACCGCGCGTCGTCGATGCTCGCGACGACGACGCTGGTGGGCTGGACGACAGCGCTGGTGCTTGCGGAAGCCCGTGAGGCGCGCGAGGGCGCGTGGCCGGCGGAACCGGCGACCCTCCTCGCCGCGGGGGACCGCCCGGGGGTGGCCGCGATGCTGCGCGACGGCACGCTGCCCACCGCAGACGAGCGGTTCGAGTACGGGCTCGAGGTCCTCCTCGATGGGATCGACGCGCGTGAGGCGCGGCACGGACGCAGGACCGGCGGCACCAGCCGCGATCACCAGGGATCAGCCCCGGGGGCGTGACTGCCGAATCGAGAACGGACCGCCTGGGGGGACAAGTTCGGGGCTCCGCCGCCGCCCGGCATCCCGCCGGAGGAACGACGCGCCGCCCCATGTGGTCCGAATGTTGGCGGTCCGTTCGATGGCGGCACCGTACGACCGCGTTCGCCGGATCGGTACCGGCCAAGAGTCATGTCCCGGCATGGACCAATGCCGGTACCGGCGGGGGGCCGCCCGGCCCCGAGCTACGCAGTTGGCTCGCGGCCCGGTGACTCGGCTCGGGGTCACCAGGGCGAACTCCACACGGAACTGGACCCGCGAATCAGCACGGATCCGGGACGAGCCCCTCGTGTCGCATCGGCGATTGACTCCCACGCGGTTCGCCCGTCCCGTGCCCCGCGTTGGGAGGGGGTGGCCGGAAGTTCGCGGGACCTGGCCTACGCCGGCTCGGCCTCGGATCGGGTGAACCGCACCAGGAAGGACCGGATCCGCCCGGCAAGGGAGGTCGGAGCGTCGGCGCCGGGCCGCCGACGTCGGTGATGGCCACTCGAAGCAGCTCGGTGTCGGCGATCGCTCCCGCGGAACGCGGGGCGAGGCTCGGCGCGATGTCGGACAACGGATCTCCAAGCTGGGCCGTGCTGGTGCGATGACCGACGGCGGGCGTCCGGGGACCCTCACCGTAGTCGGCGCCCGCGGCGGACGGCATGGCCCTGATGGGTCATGCGGGTACTACGGCCGGGTGGCGCCGGCCCCGGCTCGGCCCGCCGATCGCGTGCGGGATACCCTAGGCCGCGATGACGACGATCGACCCCGAGCGCCACCTCGCCCTCGACGGCACCCGCAACGTCCGCGACGTCGGCGGCTACCCGGCGGGCGGCGGGCGTCGCACCCGGTGGCGGACCCTGCTCCGCTCCGACGAGCTGACCCGGATCCCGGACGCGACGCGCGTCGCCCTCGAGGACCTTGGGCTTCGGCAGGTCATCGACCTGCGCTGGCCCGAGGAGCTGGTGACGGCGCCCAACGCCTTCCGTCGCTCGGGGGTCATCCGCTACACGAGCATCCCGCTGCTCGCCGACGACCCGACGCCCCACTCGGGTCTCGCGGGGATGTACCGGCACGTGCTCGATGCGCGGGGCACCCAGCTCGTGGACGTCGTTCGTGCCCTGCTGGTGGACGATGGGCTGCCCGCGATCATCGGCTGCGCCGCGGGCAAGGACCGCACCGGCGTGACGATCGCGCTGCTGCTGGACCTCGTCGGCGTGCCCCGCGACGTGATCGTCGACGACTACGCCCTGTCGGCCCGCTACTTCGCCTCGCCCGTCGCGCACATCGAGCTCGACGACTGGCGGAGCGGCAGCCTGGTCGTGGACAGTCCGCCCGAGTTCATGGCCGGCGCCCTCGCCCACCTCGACGAGCGCCACGGGGGCGCCCGCCGGCTGCTGCACCGGCACGGCGTGACCGACGCCGAGCTCGACCGGCTCGTGGAGCTGCTGACGGAGCCTGGCCCGGCCGCGTAGACCCCCGCGCGACCATCGCCGCCTGGGTCGCGGCCTGCCATCGCCACCGATCGCAACCAACGTCACCCGCGATAAGGCCGTCGGCCCGCTGCGTGCGGCCGATCCACCGCCCAGGATCACCGGAGGCGGTGCCCGGTGCCCGCCCTTCTCGAGGTCGCCCTGCGATGACTGCGCCGATCCCCGCCGACCGTCTCGTCCGCCACTGCGATCCCGCAGCCTTCCCCTTCGAGACCACGGCCGACCTGCCCCCGCTCGCCGAGATGGTCGGGCAGGACCGCGCCGTGGAGGCCGTGGCCTTCGGGGTCGCGATCCGCCAGCCCGGGTTCAACCTGTACGCGATGGGTCCGGAGGGCATCGGCAAGCTCAGCCTCCTGCGCCAGGTGCTCGAGGCCCGCGCCAAGTCCGAGCCCGTCCCGCAGGACTGGTGCTACGTCCACAACTTCGCGGATCCACGCAGGCCCCGGGCCATCTGCCTGGCCGCCGGCGAGGGTCGCCGTTTCCGGGACCGGATCGCCCAGCTGGAACGGGAGCTGCGGACGGCCATCCCTGCCGCCTTCGAATCGGATGAGTACCGGAACCGGCGCGAGGCCCTCGAGACCGCGCTCAAGGAGCGGCGCGAGGCGGCGCTCATGGACTTCGAGCGCCTCGCCGCGAGCAAGGGCATGGCCCTGCTGCGCACGCCGGTCGGGGTGGGGCTGGCGCCACTCCACGACGGCAAGGTCCTGGACCGGGAGCAGGTTGCCGCGCTTCCGGAAGAGGAACGGCGGAGGCTCGCCGAGGCCAGCGGCGAACTGGAGGCGAAGCTGGGCGACCTGGTCCAGCGCCAGTTCCCGGCCTGGGAGCGCGAGACCCGGACCGCGATCCGCGAGACGGGCCAGGAGGTGGCCCGGCGCGCCGTCGGCCATCTCATCGACGAGGTGCGCGCCGGCCACGCCGACCACGAGGAGATCGTGGAGCACCTGGCCACCCTCGAGGCGGACGTCGTCGCCAACGCCGAGGAGTTCCTCGCGGCCGCCCAGCCGCGGGAGCTGCCCTCGCTGCTCGCCGCGCGGCTCGAGGACGGGGCCCTGTCCCGCCGCTACGGCGTCAACCTTCTCGTGGATCACGCCGACTCGTCGGGTGCGCCGGTCGTCTTCGAGGACCTGCCGACGCAGCCCAACCTGCTCGGGCGCGTGGAGCACACGGCGCACCTCGGCGCCCTGGTCACCGACTTCACCCTGATCCGGCCCGGCGCCCTCCACCGCGCCAACGGCGGCTACCTGGTGCTGGACGCGCGCCGGCTGCTGACCCAGCCGTTCGCCTGGGAGGAGCTCAAGCGCGCGCTGCGGGCAGGCGAGATCCGCATCGAGTCGCTGGGTGACCGGCTGGGACTGTCCACGGTGTCGATCGAGCCCGAGCCCATCCCGCTCGAGGCCAAGGTCGTGCTCGTGGGTGACCGGTCCGTCTACTACCTGCTCGCCGAGCTTGACCCCGACTTCCTGGAGCTGTTCAAGGTCCAGGTCGACTTCGAGGACGAGGTCCCGCGCTCGACCGACGCGGAGGCCCGGTACGGGCGACTGCTCGGCACGATCGCGGCCCGTTCCGGGCTGCGGCCGCTGGAGGCCGGCGCGGTGGCGGCGATCGTGGAACGTGCGTCCCGGCTCGCCGGCGACGCGGAGCGACTGTCCACGCACATGCGCCGCCTCACGGACCTGCTCCGCGAGGCCGAGGATCGCGCGGCCAAGGCGGGGCGGGAGGTGGTGGCTGCCGAAGACGTCGCGGGTGCCATCGAGGCGGCCCGGATCCGATCGTCGCGGCTCCAGGAGCGGGCGCTCGAGGACATCGCACGCGGCACGGTCCTCGTCGCCACCACCGGTTCCGCCGTCGGGGTCGCGAACGGGCTCTCCGTCGTCACCCTGGGCGAGACGTCGTTCGGGCGGCCCGCCCGGATCACCGCGAGCGTCCGGCTGGGCGACGGCGAGGTGGTGGACATCGAGCGCGAGGTCCGGCTGGGCGGCCCCATCCACAGCAAGGGCGTCCTGATCCTGGCCGGGTTCCTGGGCGGTCGCTATGGCCGGACGCGGCCGCTGAGCCTGGGGGCGAGCCTCGTGTTCGAGCAGAGCTACGCGGGCGTCGAGGGTGACAGCGCGTCGCTCGCCGAGGCGTGCGCGCTGCTCTCGGCGATCGCCGAGGTGCCGCTGCGGCAGTCGCTTGCGATCACCGGGTCACTGAACCAGCACGGCGAGGTCCAGCCCATCGGCGGGGTCAACGAGAAGATCGAGGGGTTCTACGCGGTCTGCGCCGCCCGCGGATTGGACGGATCCCAGGGCGTGGTGATCCCGGCCACGAACCTGCCGAACCTGATGCTCGCCGACGAGGTGGTCGAGGCGGCGCGGGCCGGCCGGTTCGCCGTCTGGGCGGTGGCGAGCATCGACGAGGCGCTCGCGGTGCTGACCGGGCTCCCCGCCGGCAAGCGGGGCGAGGACGGGTCCTATCCGGCCGACTCGGTCAACGGGCGCGTGGAAGCCGGCCTGGACGCCCTCGCGGCGCGCGCCCGGGAGTTCATGGCGCGGGACAACGGGCACGCGGCGAACGGGCGGTCGGGGTCGCGGCGCAAGAAGGCCACGGCCCCGTAGCATAGGAGGCCATGGGCAAGGTCTCCGCCACCATCGAGCTCCCGTACGCGATCGACGACGTCTTCCGTGTCGCCACGCGGGTGGAGGACCTGCGCCGCTGGCTCCCCGAGGTCGCGGACGCCGAGCTGCTCGATCCGGCGCTGGTCACCGGGGCGCGGATCCGCCTGCGCCTGGGCCCGGGCACCGGGAACGCGGAGATCACCGGCACCGTGGTGGAGCTGCAACCACCGGCACTGCTCGCGATCACCGGCTCCGGGGGACCGCTCTCGATCAAGGTGCGGACCATGCTGGCGTCCCAGGGGCCCGGCTCCACGCGCGTGTCACTGCAGGTCGAGCTCAGCGCGCCGCCGTTCCTCGGGTTCATCGCCAAGGAGGCGGAGCGGCGGATCCACGCGGAGCTGCCCGCGTCCCTCGAGCGGTTCCGGGCCCTGATGGTGGACGATCAGGCCGGGTAGCCGGGGACCATCACCTCGATGAGCGGGCTGTGCTCGACCATCGCGTCGACATCGGTGCGCTTCCAATTGCGGGCGACGCCCTCGATGAGCGTCCTGCGTTCGGCCGGGTCCGTGACGACGCGGGCCGTACCCTCGACGTCCGCGACGGCGAGCTGGCCCTTGAGGTGGAGCGTCACGGCCGGGTTGTCGGCGACGTTGCGCAGCCACGCCCGGGTGTTTCCCTCCACGGGCATCCCGCTGATGACGAGACGGCCGTCGAGGTTGTGGATGTAGATCTCGATCCGGCGCGGCTCGCCCGTCTTGCGGCCGGTCGTGGTGAGATCGATGACCTGGCTGTGGTCGAGCGCGTTGCGGACGGTGGCGTCCATGGGTCCTCCAGATAGTTGCCTTGTCAACTATATGCGACCCCGCCACAAGGCACAAGGCGATGCCGCAGGCCTACACTCCGCCTGATGCTCCGGACCGTCATCGCCACCCGCTACGTCACTCCCCTCCGAGAGGGCGGATCGGTGCCCGCGCTCGTGGAGGCGGACGACGACGGGCTGTACGTGGTCAAGCTCCTGGGCGCCGGTCACGGCCGCAAGGCGCTGGTCGCGGAGCTGCTCGCCGGGGAGCTGGCGCGCCACCTCGGGCTGCCGGTGCCCGACCTCGTCCTCGTGGAGCTGGACGCCGCCCTGGCCAAGGCGGAGCCGGACGGCGAGATCCAGGACCTCCTGGAGCGGTCCGCAGGGACCAACGTCGGCCTCGACTTCCTGCCGGGGGCGCTGGCGTTCGCCCCGGCGATCGGGCCCGCCCCGGAACCGGAGCTCGCCGCCGCGGTCGTGTGGCTGGACTCGTTCACGACCAACGTGGACCGGACGGCCCGCAACCCCAACCTGCTCGTGTGGCACCGGCGGCTCCAGCTCATCGACCACGGGTCCGCGCTCTACATCCACCACAGCTGGAAGGACCCGGCCGAGCATGCGCGCCGACCCTTCGTCCAGGTCCGCGACCACGTGCTGCTGCCGTTCGCCGCATCCATCGCGGACGCCGACGCCCGCCTGGCGCCGCTCGTTGACCGGGAGCTGCTGGAGCGTCTGACCGCCGCCATCCCCGACGACTGGCTGCCGCCGGAGGACGGCCTGCCGGACGCCGACGCCCACCGCCGGGCGTACATGGACTACCTGGCCACGCGACTGCGGGCCCGTGATGCGTTCGTCGAGGAGGCCGACCGTGCCCGAGTCGCCTGATCCGCCGGCCCGCAGCCCGTTCGAGTACGCGATCATCCGCGTCGTCCCCCGCGTCGAGCGCGGCGAGGCCTTCAACGCCGGCATCGTGCTGATGTGCCGGCCCTGACGCTTCCTGGGCGCCAGGGCCGAGCTGGACGAGTCCGTGCTCGTCGCGATGGCCCCCGACTGCGATCCGGAGATCGTGCGGGAGCACCTCGCGGCCATCGAGGCGATCGCCGCCGGTGACCCCGGGGCCGGGCCCATCGCCGGGCTCTCGGCCCCGGAGCGGTTCCACTGGCTGGTCTCGCCCTCGTCGACGATCATCGGGGCGTCCGAGGTCCACACCGGCTTGACCACGGACCCGGCGGGGACCCTCGAGCACCTGTTCCGGACCCTCGTCCGCCGCTGAGGCGGCCAGCATGGAGGGCAAGCCCGTGACCACCGAGACGACGGCACCCCCGTCAACGCCCTCGCTGACACGGCGCGAGCGGATCGCGCTCACCCTGCACCGCGAGATCGACCACCGGCTGTCCGCGCTCGGCGTGTGGGCCATGCGCAAGACGCGCGGGTCGCTCGCCAACCCGTGGGGCGTGAATGCCCTGCTGCTCACGACGACCGGGCGCAGGTCCGGCCGGAAGCGGACCGTTGTCCTCCAGTGGTTCCCGGACGGCGCTGACATGATCGTGGTCGCGGCCAACGACGGCGGGTCGACCGATCCCGCCTGGTATCTCAACCTGCTCGGTGATCCCTCGGCAACGGTGGAGGTTCGCGGCGCGCGGATCCCCGTGAACGCGCGAGAGCTTGCGGAGGACGAGGGCGCGGCGTGGTGGGACCGGATCCTGCTGGCGGCACCAGACTATGCGCGCTACGCCCGGGCGACAACCCGGCGTTTCCCGATCGTCCGGCTCACCCCGGTCGCGCCTGCGCCGGAGCATGCACCGGTGGCCGCCGGAGGTGGACGACCCTCGATCCTGGTCCTGGTGCTGGTCGCCACGGCCTGCGTCGGGGCGTTGATCGCGGCCTGGTACGCCCGGAAGCGGTGAGGCGCGGACCCGCGAGGCCCCTGGGCAACGCGCCGGTGACTACGCGTGGGGACCGGTCTGCTCGCCCTCGGCGGCCGCCAGGCGCCGGAAGTACAGCGCCACGCCGATCGTGATCAGCATGAACGTGAGCGACGCCGTGTTCGAGATCATCATCGGCAGGTTGCCCAGCGCGATGCCGTACGCCAGCCACAGGACGAAGCCCACGCTGAGCAGGGTCGGATAGCCGATGGAGAAGTCCCGGCTGGAGCGGGTCTGCATCATCCGCCGGACCTGGAGCGCGGGCGACACCGCCATGAGCAGGCCGGCGATGAGGGCCGCGGTGCCGAGCAGGTCGGTGGCGTTCATCAGCCCTGGCCCTGGGCCTTCAGCTCCGCCTTGCGCGCCCGCTTGCCGGCCTGGTATTCCGCGAGCGCCTCCGGCGAGTCCACGTCGCCCAGGGTCGGATGGTCCGGGATGAGGGCCTCCCAGCCCGCGGGCCGGACGCCGAAGCGCTTGGCGAGCAGGGAGATGATCGTCCCGGCCTTCATCTCGCCGATGCCGGGCAGCGCGATCAGCCGTGCGTGGAGGTCGTGGGCGTCGGCAGCCTCGGACCAGATCCGAGACGTGTCGCCGGCATAGCCCTCTGCGATCGCGGCGCACAGGTCGCGCACCCGCTTGGCCATGTTGCCCGGGAAACGGTGCAGCGCCGGCGGTGTCCGGAAGGCGGTATCGAGCGCATCCGGGTCCATGGTCGCGATGGTCGCGGCGTCCAGCGAGCCGATCCGGCTCCGCAGCTCGAGCGGCCCGGCGAAGGCCTTCTGGACCGTGACCTGCTGGTCGAGCGCGAACCCGATGAGGAGCGCGAGGGGGTCCTCCGCCAGGAGGCGGTCCGCGTCGGGATTGCCGGTGAACGGGAGGTGATCGGGGGGAACGGGCAGGCTCATGCGATGCATCGTACGCGCCACCGGCCGCGGGAGCGGTCTCGGGCGACTAGGATCAGCCGCATGACCAAGCCAGCCCCCTTCGCCGACACGACCGGCGCCCTCGCGGTCCGGGCGGGCCGTCTCCTGGACGTCGAGAGCGGCGAGGCGATCCCCGACCGCCTCCTCCTCGTGCGCGACGCACGGATCGAGGCGCTGCTCGGCCCGGACGATGGCCTGCCGGACGGCACGCCGGTCGTCGACCTGTCCGGCCTCACCGTGCTGCCCGGGCTCATCGACACCCACAGCCACCTCGTGGGCGAGGTCCAGACCGCCGGTGTCCCGGGGACGACCACCACGGGCGCCCAGGAAGCGCTGCTGAGCGTCCGCAACGCCCGCGTGACGCTCGAGGCCGGCTTCACCTCCGTTCGGGACCTCGGGGCATTCCGGGCCTTCACCGACCTCGCCCTGCGCGACACGATCAACGCCGGCGAGCTCGAGGGGCCGCGGATGCAGGGTGCCGGCGCCTTCATCACCGCGCCCTGGGGTGGTGGGGACGTCGTGGGCCTGGCGCCGGACATCCGGCTGCCCGAGGAGCTCCGCTTCGGGGTCGTCACCTCGCCGGCGGAGGTGCGCGAGCGGGTGCGGCGGCTGCTGATCGGCGGTGCCGACGTGATCAAGTGCATCGGCACCGGGGCCGTCCTGACGCGGGGCGGCGTGCCCGGGGCCCCGGAGCTCTCGGAGAAGGAGCTCCGCGCTGCTGTCAGGGAGGCTGCTCACTACGACCGGTTCGTGGCCGTCCACGCGCACGGCGCCGAGGGTGCGCGGCGTGCGATCCGGGCCGGGGCTCGATCCGTGGAACACGGCTCGATGCTGGACCGGGACACCGTCGCGATGCTGGCGGACTCCGGCACCTATCTGGGCGTGGACCTGTTCGACGGCGAATGGGCGCTCGCCGAGGGCAACGCGATCGGCTGGCCCGCGGACACGATGCGCAAGCTGCGCGAGACGATGGATACCGGGATCGCCGCCTTCCGCTGGGCCGTGGAGGCGGGCGTGCGGATCACCTACTCCACCGACAGCGGCGTGTACCCGCACGAGCTGGTCGCGAAGCAGTTCGACACCTACGTGCGGCTGGGGATGGCGCCGCTGGTGGCGATCCGATCCGCGACGGTGACGGCGGCGGAGTGCCTGGGCTGGGCGGACCGGGTGGGGACGCTGCGGCCCGGGCGGTACGCGGACCTCGTGGCGGTCGACGGGGATCCCCTGGAGGACGTGCGCCTGCTCGAGGCCCCGGTGGCGGTCATGAAGGGCGGCCGCCTCGCCGTCGACCGGCGCGCTGAGGTCGCCGGAGGCACGCCGGTCATCCGGGGCGCCTGACGCCCGTGCTGCTCGGGATCGACCACCTCGTCATCGCCGTGCGATCCGTGGAGGCGGCCGCGGAGATCCTCGAGCGAGACCTCGGGCTCGCGGTCACGGGCGGCGGGCGCCACGAGGCGATGGGCACCCACAACCGGCTCGCGTTCCTGGGCGACACGTACGTCGAGCTGATCGGCGTCTTCGACGTCGCGCTCGTGCGCTCGTCGACGTCCTTCGCCGTGGGCAACGCGGCATTGGCGCACCTGGAGACGCGCGGCGAGGGCCTTGCGACGTATGCCCTCGCGACCGATGACGTGGCTCGGGACGTGGAGCGTCTCCGGGCCGCCGGATCGCCCATCAACGAGCCGGTCGCCGGGTCCCGCGTGCGCCCGGACGGCGAGGTCGTGCGCTGGGTCTGCGCGTTCCCTGCGCTGGGACCGGACCGGCCGCCGTTCCTCATCGAGCACGAGCCGGCCGGGGCCGAGTGGGGTGAGGAGGCTCGCGCGGCGCGGGCGGCGTTCCGGCACCCCGGAGGCGGTCGGGTCCGCCTCACGTCGCTGCACCTGCCGGTAGCCGACATGGGGCGCGTCGTCGACGAGTACGGCGCCGTGCTGGACGTGAGGTTCGACGCGGCCTGGCGCGCGGACATCGGTTCGCAGTCTGTCGTGCTGCTGTCGGGAGACGGGCCGCCCATCGTGGAGCTGGCCGGCGAACCGGACACGCCGCCCCTGGACCTCGTCCGATTCGGGGTGCGCTGGCAGCGCGTGCCGTCATCGGCATAGCCGCGGGGGCCGCGCCAGGCGGGACCGCGCCGGGCCGGATGCGCCGATGACGCCATCAGCTCGGACGGGCTACCCTCCGCGGATGCCGGAACGGCGCGACATCACCTTCCGCACCACGACCAGCGGCCGCCGCCTGCCCGCGTTCCTCGCTCGCCCCGACGGCGACCCGGTCATGCCCCGGCCCGGCCGTCCTCGTCGTCCACGAGCTCATGGGCCTCAACGACGACATCCGCCGCATCGCGACGGTGTTCGCGGACCACGGATACGTCGCCCTGGCGCCGGACCTGCTCGGCGCCGGCTGGAAGCCGCTGTGCATCGCCCGGTTCTTCCAGGGGCTGGGCAAGGCCGGCACCGGGCGGCCCTACCGCGAGATGGCCGCGTTCCAGGACTGGCTGGCCAGGCAGCCGTACGTGGACGCCGACCGGATCGGGATGGCGGGCTTCTGCGCCGGCGGCGGCTTCGCGATGCTGTACGCGGCCCGTGGCGGACGCAGCCTGCGCGCCATCGCCCCGTTCTACGGCGCCCTGCCGGCGGACGAGTCGATCATCCCCGACCTCTGTCCCACCGTCGCATCGTACGGCGGTCGGGACGCGTCGTTCGGCGCCAACGGCCCGCTGCTGGAGGCGGCCCTCGACGCCGCCGGCATCGCGAACGACGTCAAGACCTACCCGGACGCCGGGCACTCGTTCATGAGCCAGCACACGGGTGTCATGGGAGCGATCGGGCCCCTGATGCCGATGCACGCCGGGTTCAACGAGGCCGCGTCGACCGACGCCTGGGCCCGGGTGCTCGCGTTCTTCGAGGAGCACCTGGCCGCGCGGCCGGGCGACGAGGCCGGGCCGGATCGGACCTAGCCCACGGGGTTCGCAGGGTTCCGGCGGAGCGGTCCGCCGTCACGGACGGACGTCGGTGCAGAGCCGGTCGCGGGTCGCGGTCCCGGCGCATCCTCGCGGACCGGCAGGGACGGGCCACCGGGACGGGCCCCTGCGGGCCCGGGCACGACGCGCGCCGCAGCACGAGCCGCGACCGACATCGCGATCCGGTACGTGAACAGGAACAGCACCAGGGCAGCACGAGCCCAGGTAGATCGCCTCGGCCCACGGCGCGTTGCTGTCGGAACCTGCCGCGATGCCGTGGACGGTCACGCCGACGAACACGAGGAACGTCACGTAGTGGAACACCCGCCAGGCACGCTGCCCGATGTGCCTGCGCAGGTAGAAGCTCGCGGTCACCGCCGCCATCAGGTACAAGGCCACCTGGCCGAAGGCGACGGCCACCGGGGCGTGCGGGGCGAGACCGGGCACGAGGATCTGGGCGAAGGTGAACGGGACCGAGTGGTCCAGCCCCAGCAGCATCCCGTGGATCCCGGCCAGGCCCAGCCCGATCGCCGCCAGGTCCTGGTGCAGCGAGAAGCTGATCGGCCGGTGCGCGATCGCGTCGAGGAGCTTCGTCGACAGCAGCAGCCCGTAGATCACGGAGCCGGCCACGGCGAGGTAGGCGAGCCAGGCGAACAGCCGCTCGAAGAGCCAGACGAGGCTCTGCGGGTTCGCCTCCACGACCGTCGCGAGGCCATCGGCCGCTGCCGGGGCCGTCACGCCCACGACGATGCCGATCGCCACGGCCGCCAGGCCCCAGCGGGCCATGCCGGTGCGGGCGTCGAGCCCGCGGAACTTCACTGCAGCCATCGCACCATCCCTGGAGTCGCGCGGAGCTCGCCGCGCTCGGTGAGGAGGAGGACCCCGAGCACGCCGGGGCGGTCGAGGAGGCCGAACGCGCGGTCGGTGCCGGCGATCACGGCCGTCTTGGCGAACGCCTCGGCGGCGCGCGCGGTGCTGGCCAGCACGGTGGCCTGGATCACGTCCGTCGCGGCGGGTCGCCGCGTGCGCGGGTCGATGAGGTGGTGGGCATCGCCGCCCGCGTGGGTCCAGCGATGGACGCTCGTTCCGGATGTCGCGATCCCCCACCCACGCGGTTCGTCGCCGTCCGCGCCGAGGTCCAGCGCACCGAGCAGCGTGCCGGGCTCGCGCGGGTCGCCGATCGCCGACGGCCCAGGAGTCGCCGGGCGCCACGCGGATCGCCACGTCACCGTCGCCGTCCACCAGGGCGGAGCGACCGGGGGTGATCGCGAGCGCGCGGTCCGCCAGCCAGCCCTTCGCGACGCCGTCGAGGTCGAACCGGACCCCGGGCTCGCGCTCCACGGCGGCGCCGCGCGCCGTCCTGCGGAGCGACCAGCGGCGGCCGGCCGGCACGGGGATGGACGACGGATCCAGCCCGGCCTCCGCGGCCAGGCGCTCGTCGAGCAGGGACGCATCGACGAAGCCGTCCGTCATCCCCTCGGCCATCCGCGCCCAATCGAGGGCGGCGGTCAGCGTTGGCCCGATCGGCACGAGCGACGCCGTCGCGCTGTTGAGGCGCATGAGCTCGGAGTCCGGCGAGAACCTGGTCAGTCGGCCGGCCCACGCCTCGACCCGGTCGAGGACGCGGCGGGCCGCCCGCTCGAGCAGGACCTCGTCCGACGCGTCCAGGATCTGCACGGAGACAGCACCGCCCATCATCGAGCGGCTCGCCTCGACGCTCACGGGGCCGGCGATGGCGGTCATGACTAGCCGCCGGACTGCTTGGTGACGACCTTCACGCGGACGCGCGGGGTCGGCTGGGGCTTGACCACGACCGGTGCGTCCGGCGGCGCCGTCTGGCCCGCGTTGAGGGTCACGACCCTGGTGACGTGGAGCACGGACGGCTCCGGTGCCGCGGTGGTGGTGGTGTCGACGGCCTCGACGACGGCCACCTGGGCCGGCGTGACAGAGGGCAGCATCGCGGTCAGCAGGGCCGTGGCAGACGCGAGGCCGGCCATCCCGAAGACGATGCGCATCGGCGTGGGGTCTGGCTTGGCGCGCTGGGGGCGCGGCGCATGGCCCCCTGCGGCCCGGGCGGCCCCCGGGGGGATGGGACGCACGGCACGGGTCTCGGGCATCAGTCGTCGGACCCTTCGTTCTCGTTCTCGTTCTCGCCATCATCGCCCTCGGGGTGCGCGCTGACGGTCTTGATCACGACGATGTCCTCGGGCGTCGCCTGGGGGGCAACGTAGACCGTGTCGACCTGGACGACCGGCTGCGGTGCGTCCGTGGCCGCAACGACGGGCGCCGACACGGGCTCGGCCGCAACGGGGGCCGCGGCCGGGGCGATGCCGGCGACGACGAGACCAACGGCGAGACTGGCGGCCGCGACGAGCGAGGCGGCGAAGATGGCGACTCTGTGGATCATTGGCTTGGTTCTCCCGGAGTGGAGGGGTCTTGTGGTCCCACTGTCGAGCGGGTCCCACCACCAGGCCGTGAGCCCCCGATGAGAGTTCTCACAGAGTGGCCTCCAGCCCTCGACCGGCAGCCCGGCCGCCCGCACAATGCCCGTGATGCGAGTCCTCGTGGTCGAAGACGAACCCAAGATGGCGGCCCTGATCAAGCGGGTCCTGGTGGCCGAGCGCCACGTGGTGGAGGTCGCGCCGGACGGTGTCTCGGCGATCGCGCTGGCGGAGGCCGCGCCGTACGACGTGGTCGTGCTCGACCGCGGCCTGCCCGACATCGACGGCATCACCGTGATGCGCCTGCTGCGGGCCAAGGGCATCGCGACCCCCGTCCTGCTCCTGACCGCGCTGGGATCCGTGGACGACCGGGTTGCCGGCCTCGATGCCGGTGCGGACGACTACCTCGCCAAGCCGTTCGCCTTCTCGGAGCTGCTCGCCCGCATCCGTGCGCTCGGCCGGCGCCCGGCGCCCGCCGCCGAGGGCCGGATGGCGGCCGGCGACCTCGTCCTCGACGAGCTCCGGCACGTCGCCCAGGTCGGCGACCGGACCGTGGACCTGTCCGCGCGCGAGTTCGCGCTCCTGGGCTTCTTCATCCGCCATGCGGGCCAGGTCGTGACCCGGCAGCAGATCCTGGACCAGGTGTGGGGCGCGGAGCCGGACGTCTACTCCAACGTGGTGGACCTGTACGTCTCGTACCTGCGCCGCAAGCTGGGCGAGCTGGACCGGGCGGACCGCCTGCGGACCGTCCGTGGCGTGGGCTACACCCTCAAGTCGGAGAGCTGACGCGTGGTGACGACCTCCACGGACCGCCTCCTTCGACGGACGCGGCGGCGCCTGTTCTTCACGACGCTCGCGCTGCTGACGCTGCTGGTCGTGGGCGTCGGTGCGGCGACGGTGGTCGTGGCGACGTCGTCGCTCGACGCGGACCTCGACCGCGCCCTCGAGGCCGCCGTCCTTGCGCAGGTCACGGCGCTCGACGGCGAGATGCCGGACGGCGAGGAGCAGCAGGAGGCCGGGGAGCACTCGCCCGCGATCGCGGACACCGTGCTGCTGGTGCTCGATGCCGAAGGAAGGGTCCTCCTGAACCGGACCGGCCAGACACTGCCCGGGCTCCCGGACGCCGGGGCGCTGAAGGATGCGGCCGGCGGCCTGGACATCAGGACCGTCGAGACGGACGGGACCGAGGTGCGCGTCCTCACGATGCTGGTCACGCACGACGGCATCCCCGCCGGCTTCATCCAGGGTGGCTTCGACCTCACGCTCCATGACCAGCAGTCACGCAGTCTCGTGCTCGCGGTCCTCGTCGTAGGCGCGCTGGGGCTCGTGGCGGCGGCGGCGATCGCCTACGTGGTCACGGGCCGCGCGCTGGTCCCCATCCGCGAGGGGTTCGAGGCCCAGCGCCGCTTCGTGGCGGATGCCTCGCACGAGCTCCGCACCCCTGCCGCCCTCATCCGCGCCAACGCGGAGGTGCTGGAGCGCGAGCGGCTCGTAGCGGACAACGGGCGCGACCTGCTCGACGACGTGATCGCGGAGGCAGACCGCCTGGGCGGCCTGGTCGGCGACCTGCTGCAGCTGGCCGGGTGGGACGCGACCTCGCTGACCATCGCCCCTGAGCCCCTCGACGTCGCCGCCATCGCCCGCGACGCCGTCCGCGGAGCCACCGCGCTCGCCGCCGAACGCGGGGTCGGGCTCGTGGTCGATGCGCCGGGGCCGGCCCCCGCATCGGCGGACCGGAGCCGCCTCGTCCAGCTCCTGCTCGTGCTCATCGACAACGCCATCGACCACTCGCCCGCCGGCGGCCAGGTCAACGTCGGGGTCCGGCGTCACGGCCACGAGATCCTCCTCGAGGTTGACGACCAGGGGCCCGGAATCCCGGAGTCCGACAGGGAGCGGATCTTCGAACCGTTCACCCGGCTGCCGGGCACCACGCGCCATGGCTCGGGCGGCACGGGCCTGGGCCTGGCGATCGCGCGCCGGATTGCGGAGGCGCACGGCGGGTCGATCTCGGCGGGGGCGCCGCCCGCCGGTGGGGCGCGGTTCACGGTGTCCCTCCCCGCCGGCGCGGTGGATGCGCCGAAGCGCGACCCGGCCGCGATCTGACGAGACCCGGATCCCCGGCCCTCTACTCCAGGACGATCCGGACCACGTTGTCGCCATCCTCGACTTCGAGGACAGGCCCGCGCAGGCCACCGTTGAGCGCCTCGCGGACCCGGTCCACCTGCTCCCCGGACAGGCCGGGGACGCGATCGAGGGCGAGGCGGCCGACGGCGATCGGCAGGCGCAGGTTCACGACCTGGCGGCCGCTCTCGCGGACCTCCAGCCGCAGCGAGGCCGCCGCGCCACCACCCAGGTCGAACGAGGGCGGAGGACTGGATCCGAACCCGCCGGGTGGCTCGTCGCGGGGAGGCACGCTGCGTGCTCCGCTGCCCGCGGCCGTCCCGTGCCCGGGTCGTTCGTCGAGTGCCGCCAGGATCGAGGCGGCCTCCTCGGCGCTGACCCGGCCCTCGGCGACGAGGTTGAGCACCCGCTCGAGGGGGTCGTCTGCTGCCATCAGCACCACCCCCGGAAGGCACGCGGGCCGGCCTCGTCCAGCAGCTCCAGGCGGCGGGATGCCGTCTCGACGTCCACTTCTCCGCGCTCGAGCGCCCGGAGCACGTCCAGGCGCTCGGCCTCTCGCCGGTCGATCACCGGCTCGGGTGCATTCCAGGCCTGGGTGTCGTCATCGCTGATCGGCAGCGGATCGGGAGCACCGACGCTTGCCGCGCTGGGGGCCTCGAACTGGATCGGCTCGGCCACGATCGGAGCCGGCGGCGGCACGGGCGTCACGGGAACCGGAGGAGCAACCGGGACGGCGGTGGCAACCGGGACAACCGGCGCGACTGGAACCTGGGCGACGGTGCTCTCGAGTCCGCCCAGGACCCGGAGCCGCACGTCGCCCGACGTGGTCCGGACGCTGAGCCCCACGGACCCGTTGCCCACGACGAGCGTCCGCCGGCCCCGCCCACCCTCGGTGGCATGCGGGCCGTTCGCCCTGACGTCGCCGGCGATCGTCTGGGCATCCAGGCGAACCGGGCTGCCCGTGACGACATCCACGTCGCCCGAGACGGAGCTGATCGCATGGCGGCTGCCCGCCGCAAGGTCGGCCTCGATGCGGACGTCGCCGCTCGTGGTGCTGGCATCGAGCCCGTCGAGACGGGGCGCCCGGACCCTGAGATCCCCGGACACCGTCCGTCCGACCAGGGAGATCGCCGCCGAGGCCTCGACCACCGCATCGCCGGACATCGACTCCAGCTGCACCGGCCCGGCCGACACCGTGACGCGCAGGTCACCGGATGTCGACGCCCACCGGCTGGCGCCGCCGATCCCGAGGGCCTCGACGTCGCCGCTCACCGTCCGCACGAGGAGCGCGGCGGTCCGGGGCACGTCGATGTCCAGGTCCGGCGAGCGCCGGGTGCTGAGGACCAGCGGTCCCAGGCGGACACTCCCCTCGCCATCGCGGATCCGGACGATGCCGGCCGCGGCCTCGATCCGGACCCTCCCTTCCAGCGGGCCGCCGTCGCGGGACCTGACGATCACGCGGTCGCCGTCGATCCCCCGCAACCGGAGGTGGCTGGCGGCCAGGACGATGTCGACGGAGCCGCCGGGCTCGAGCGGGACCTCCCGGCTGGCGGGCGACGTGGTCATGGTGTCCGTCATCGGACGTTCCTCCCGAGTGCGCGGATGGCCTCGGCGGCCTCCTCGGCACTCAGCTCGTGGCTGGCAAGGCGCTCGAGGATGTCGCGCCGGCCCGCCTGGATCCCATCGGCGGTGTCGGTGGCCCCGGGCTGGGGATCGGTGCCCGCCACCGGGTCCGCCTCGTCCCGGGGCCCGAACCCGAGGGCGCGAACCAGCGCCTCCACGCGGGCCCGGACCGTCGGATAGCTGATCAGGAGCTCACGCTCCATGTCGCGGAGGTTGCCGCGACTGCGCAGGAAGCTCTCGAGGACCTGCGTCTGCTCGCGGGTGAGGCTGGCGAACCGCCCCACCCCGAACTCGCCCTCGATCGTCGTCCCACATCCGCCGCAGCGCAGCCGCGTCACGGCGAGCTCGCCCGCGCAGACGGGACAGGTGGCGATGACGTCGTGCGGCATCCGTCGTGACCTCACAAAGTGACTGTGGACTTGCTACTTTGTAAACCCGTGCTCACGTTTTGTCAATACCTATGTCTCGATGTGGGTTCACGTGCGGTATCTGTGCACGCGGCCCACTGCCCGAGGGCCGGTCAGCACTGCCGGGTACGACGACCCTGCGCTACGCTGACACCTGTTCGACACCCACCGCGGAACACCCGCACAGCACGTCGCGACGCCGCCCGTCCAGGTGACGACGAGCCTCACGGAGGGCCCCATGACCATTCTCGATCGCACCCCGGACACCGGCCGGCTCCGTATCGATGCCACCCGGTTCGCGGACGAGCTGGCGAGACGCCTGCCCGACTCGGACCAGTTCGACCTCACCAAGGCCCGGGAGACCGCCGGCACCGCCGTCCACGACGCGGCAGAGCGGGCGCGTGAGACCTTCGACCAGGCGGCCGAGATGGTCAGGGTCCTGCGGAGTGACATCGCCGCATGCTGGCGACAAGGTGCAGGCTGACGGCCCGCTGGAGGAGGTCGGCCAGCGGGTGCGCGCCGTCGCCTCGACCACCGCCATTCGCGCGCTCATCGCCCGCCTGGAGCGGGAGCTGCCGGACACCGACCGGGATCGCTACGCCAGGGCCTTCGCCCGCGGCCGTGCCCAGGGTCGATCGAAGCACGTCGCCGTCGGGCTCGCCGCCGGCGTGAGCGCCGGGATCATCGCTGCGCTGTTGCTCGAACCGGAGCATGGCAAGGTGCGCCGTGAACGCATCGGCCGCAAGGTCAGCAGCCTCACGACCGGCATCTCCTCGCGGGCCGCGAGCACGGCCAGGTCCGCCGGAGACCGGGCGCGGGGGATCGCGGCCCAGCGCGGCCTCATCAAGCCGGAGGCCGGGACGCCCGAGGCGGTGACCGCGGCAGTTTCCGGACAGACCGGCGCTCCGGACGTCATCGACGCCGCGGCTGATGCCGTCGCGGATGCCACGGCCGAAGCAGGCGACGCGGCCAACGCCGTTGCGGATGCGGCGGCCGACGCTCTGCCGACCGCCTGATCCCGCGCGGTGCGCACGCTCTATCGCGACGGCGCCCTCGCCGACGGCCGGAGTGACCGCCTCCGACTGGGCGTGTCGATCCTGGTCGAGGACGGGCGCATCACATGGATTTGCCCGTCCGACGACGAGGGGCCGGTGGCGTACCCCGGCGGCCTTGAGGTCGTCGACGCCGCCGGTTCGACGATCGTCCCCGGCCTGGTTGACGCCCACAGCCACCTGACGATGCCGGGCGGCGCGCGCTGGATCGATCGGGCCTCGGACTCCACCGAGAACCTCCTCGAGTACGCGGAGGCCAACGCCCGGCTCCTGGCGGGGGCGGGGGTCCGCTGGGCGCGCGACGTCGGCTCCGTGACCCGACCGGATCCCGGCGACGGGGACCGTGCCCGCGCCGTGGCCATCCGGGTTCGCGACGGCTGGCGGGGCCGCGCCGGCTATCCGCACGTTCGTGCGGCCGGGACCTGGGTGATGGCGAAGGGGCTCCTCCCGGCCCTGTCCGTGGAGGCCGACGACGCGGACGAGCTGCTCGCGGCGGCGATCGGCCAGCTCGACGATGGAGCCGACCTGGTCAAGCTCTACCTCGACGGGCCGGACCCGGGAGTGAGCCCCTGGACCGCGGGTGAGCTGCGCCGCGTCGTCGATGCCGTCCACGCCCGCGGGGCTCGGGTGACGGCCCACAGCGGATACGCGGCGGGTGCCCGGGCGGGCGCGGAGGCGGGAGTCGACGCCCTGGAGCACGGCTTCGAGCTGGACGAGGCGACGGCCTCGATCATGGCCACCAGCGGCATCCACCTCGTGTCCACGCTGTGCGTCCTCGCCTCGTGGCGGACGTTCGGGCGGACGACGACGATCCCGCGCTTCGCGTCGGACGAGGGGCGCGCGAAGGTGGAGGCGCGACGCGAACGGGCGATCGACAGCGTCCGCATCGCCCACCGGGCCGGCGTGTCGATCGCGACGGGGACGGACTTCGGTGGGGGCTCCACGCGGGCGAACCAGCTCGCCTGGGAGGTGGAGCAGCTCGTGGAGGCCGGGCTGGAGCCGTGGGAGGCCCTGGCGTCGGCGACGTGGCGCGGAGGAGAGCTCCTCGGCGAGCCGGATGCCGGCGTGATCCGCGAGGGCGGTCCGGGTGACCTCGTGCTGGTCCACGGCGATCCGCTGTCGGACCCGGCAGCGCTCTGGCGGGCCTGGCACGTGAGCTGGGTCGCGGGCTGATCTCAAGCGGACGACAGCGACCCGGGCGACCAGGGCGCGGACCGGATCTACGGTTCGGTCCCCGAACAGCCGTTCCGCTGGCGGCCTGCTCCTGTTGGCTCATCGGCCATCCAGCGAACAGCTGGGCAGTGGGGTGGCACTCCCGTCCAGGCACCAGACCGTAGCCCCGCTGGAGGCCCACCTCCGCTGGAGGCCTCCGCCCCACGCCGCGGCCCACGGATCCCCTCCGCGAGCGGCATCTCCGGGCCGAGCGACCCTCAGCGGGCCGGCAGGTCGATCATCTCCCCGGGGGCCACGATGCGCACCGGCACGTCGGGGGCGAGCCGGGCTGCCGCCTCCAGGAACGCCTGGCCGGGCGTCTCGAACGGCTCCGGGACCACGCGCCGCAGGCCCGCGGGGTAGAAGGTCCCCCAGTGGATCGGCACGGCCAGCCGGGGGCGGAGCAGGGCGGCCGCCTGCGCGGCCCGCTCCGGGTTCATGTGTCCCTTGCCGATCGTCGGTCCCCAGCCCCACACGGGCAGCAGTGCGAGATCCAGGCGATCGGCGAGATCGTTCATGCCCGGGAACAGGTCGGTGTCGCCCGGGAAGTACACGGCCCGTGAGCCCTCCACGACGCACCCGATCGCCGGTCCGGTCGGCCCGAACGGCTCGCGCTTGCCGCTGTGCAGCGCATGGACCACGGAGAAGTGGACGCGGTCGATGGTCAGGCGATCGCCGGGCTCCACCTCCTCGACCGGACCCAGGTCGGCCCGTCGGGCGATGGCCGCGAACCCGCGGGGCACGATCACCGTGGGCCGGCCGGGGATCTGGCGCAGGGACGCGAGGTCGAGATGGTCGTGATGGCCGTGGCTGATGAACACGGCGTCGAGGTCCGCGAACAGCTCCGGCAGGACCGCCCGCACCTGGCGCCGGACTGGGCCCAGGCCCTTCCGCAGCACGGGGTCCATCAGGATCCGCAGGTCGTCCACCTCGATGAGGACCGTGGAGTGGCCGAGGAACGTGATGCGGCCGTGGTCGGGGCCGGCGGCATCCGCCGGATCGGCGGCGCGGATGGCGCGCCACTCCGGGTCGGTGGCGGCATGGCGGTGCGGCATGGCGCCATGGTGCCGCGAATCGGCGCGTCCCGCTCCCCCACCGTGGGCGAGGCACCGGCCGGCACCAGGGTGTGACCCCCGGCAGGGTCCTCCGTGCCGGACGGCCCATGGGTCCCGGTCAATCCGTGACCGTGGAGCCACCGCGACGGGACCGATCGCCTGCCCGTTTGTCAATCGAGAGGAGCACACTTGACGAGGCCCCGCAGGTTCCTGTCCTGCCGGTCCCGTCCCCGTCGCCACCAGGAGTCCGGGTGGCATGCGCCGCCCGAAAGGATGCAGACACCGATGAGTCAGAACTGGGAGTGCCTCGACGGCAACGAGGCAGCCGCGCGCGCCGCGTATGCGATGAGCGAGGTGATCTCGATCTACCCGATCACGCCGGCCTCGCCGATGGCCGAGTACTGCGACGACTGGGCGGCCGCCCACAAGCCGAACCTGTGGGGCACGGTCCCGTCCGTCGTCGAGATGCAGTCCGAGGCGGGCGCGGCGGGTGCGGTCCACGGGTCGCTGCAGAAGGGCGCACTGACGACGACGTTCACGGCGTCGCAGGGCCTCCTGCTGATGATCCCGAACATGTTCAAGATCGCCGGCGAGCTGACGCCCGCGGTCATCCACGTGGCGGCGCGCACGCTCGCGACCCACGCGCTCTCGATCTTCGGCGACCACAGCGACGTCATGCACGCCCGGGCGACGGGTTGGGCGATGCTGGCCGCCGGGTCGGTCCAGGAGGCGCACGACTTCGCCGCCGTGGCACACGCCGCCACGCTGCGGGCCAGGGTCCCGTTCCTCCACTTCTTCGACGGCTTCCGGACGAGCCACGAGGTCAACAAGATCTCCGTGCTCGAGCCCGACGACCTGCGCGCGCTCATCCGCGAGGACGACCTCCTCGCCTTCCGCCAGCGCGGCCTGACCTCCGAGACACCGGTGGTCCGCGGAACGGCGCAGAACCCGGACGTGTTCTTCCAGGCCCGCGAGGCCTGCAATCCCTACCACGACGCCGTCCCCGGGATCGTGCAGCAGGTCATGGACGAGTTCGCCGCGCGGACGGGGCGCAGCTACTCGCTCGTGGAGTACAGGGGCGCGCCCGACGCCGAGCGCGTGATCGTCGTGATGGGCTCCGGAACGGGCGCCGTCGAGGAGACCGTCGAGACGATGGTCGCCGCCGGCGAGAAGGTCGGCATGATCGTCGTCCGCCTGTTCCAGCCGTTCCCGGCCGCCCAGCTCATGGCCGCCCTGCCCAAGACCGTCAAGGAGATCGCGGTCCTCGACCGGACCAAGGAGCCGGGCGCCGTCGGCGAGCCGTTCTACCAGGCGGTCGTCACCGCGCTCGTCGAGGCCCAGGACAGCGACACGCCTCCGTTCGCGGTGGCGCCCAAGGTCGTCGGTGGCCGCTACGGCCTCTCCTCCAAGGAGTTCACGCCGGCGATGGTCAAGCCCGTCTTCGACGAGCTGCTCGCGGCCAGGCCGAAGCGCCACTTCACCGTCGGCATCTACGACGACGTCACCAACCTGTCGCTTCCGATCTCCGCGACGTTCCGTCACCCCCGGCCCGCGGGCGAGGTCCAGGCCCTGTTCTTCGGCCTCGGCTCGGACGGCACCGTCGGCGCGAACAAGGCGTCGGTCAAGATCATCGGCGAGGGCACGGACCTGTTCGCCCAGGGCTACTTCGTGTACGACTCGAAGAAGTCGGGCTCGGTCACCTCGTCCCACCTCCGCTTCGGCCCGCAACCCATCCGGTCCACGTACCTGGTCGAGGACGCGGACTTCGTGGCCTGCCACCAGTTCGGCCTGCTGGAGAGCGTCCGGGTCCTGGATCGCGCCAAGCACGGCGCGACCTTCCTGCTCAACAGCCCCTACGGGCCGGACGAGGTCTGGGAGCATCTCCCGGCCCGCGTCCAGCAGCAGCTCGTGGACAAGCAGATCGAGCTGTGGGTGATCGACGCGATGGCGGTTGCCGCCGAGACCGGCATGGGCAACCGCATCAACACGATCATGCAGCCCTGCTTCTTCCACCTCTCCGGCGTCCTCCCGTCCGACGAGGCGGTCGCCCGGATCAAGGACTTCGTCAAGAAGTCCTACGGCAAGCGCGGCGAAGCGGTCGTCAAGCGCAACAACGACGCCATCGACGCCTCGATCGCGCGCCTGGGCAAGGTGACGCTGGGCGAGGTGCACGGCGATCCGGCGATGAAGGCCCTCGTGCCCGACTACGTGCCGGACTTCGTCAAGCACGTGACCGCCCGGATCATGGCCGGCGACGGCGACCTGCTGCCGGTCAGCGCGCTGCCCGTGGACGGCACCTTCCCCACGGGAACCACCAAGTACGAGAAGCGGGCGATCGCCCAGCAGATCCCCGTCTGGGACGAGACGATCTGCATCGACTGCGGCAAGTGCGCCATGGTCTGCCCGCACGCGGCCATCCGGATGAAGGTCTACCCGGAGGCGAACGTCCCGGCCCTCGCCGGGTTCGTGTCCAAGGAGTTCAAGTCCCGGGACCTGCCGGGCCACCGCCTCACGATCCAGGTCGCGCCGGACGACTGCACCGGGTGCGGCGTGTGCGTGGACGTCTGTCCCGCGAAGAGCAAGACGGACGTCGGCCACAAGTCCATCAACATGGAGACCTACCTCGACCACCGCGATGTCGAGCGCGAGCGCTGGGACGCGTTCCTGTCCATCCCGCCGCTCGACCGGTCCGCGATCCCGCACGACACCGTGAAGGGTGCGAGCCAGCTCGAGCCGCTGTTCGAGTTCAGCGGCGCCTGCGCCGGGTGCGGCGAGACGCCCTACCTGCGGCTGGTCACCCAGCTGTTCGGCGACCGGATGATCGTGGCCAACGCCACCGGCTGCTCCAGCATCTACGGCGCCAACCTGCCGACCACCCCGTACACCGTCAACGCCGAGGGCCGCGGTCCCGCGTGGGCCAACAGCCTGTTCGAGGACAACGCGGAGTTCGGCCTCGGGATGCGGCTCGGCCTCGACGCGCAGGCCGGCTACGCCGCGCTGCTCGTCGGCAAGCTCACCCCGGTCATCGGCGAGGCCCTCGCGGCCGAGCTGCTCGAGAGCCCCCAGGACACCGAGCCCGAGATCGTCGCGCAGCGCGAGCGCGTGGCGAGGCTGCGCGGGATCCTCGACGGCGTCACGGGCGAGCACGCGCAGGACGCGCGCCAGCTCCTGGCCCTGTCCACGGACCTCGTGAAGCAGGGGGTCTGGATCGTCGGCGGCGACGGGTGGGCGTACGACATCGGCTTCGGCGGGCTGGACCAGGTCCTCTCGTCCGGCCAGAACGTGAACATCCTGGTCCTCGACACCGAGGTCTACTCCAACACCGGCGGCCAGGCCTCCAAGGCCACCCCGCGCGGCGCCGTCGCGAAGTTCGCGGCCGCCGGCAAGTCGACCGGCAAGAAGGACCTGGGCGCCATCGCCCGGGCCTACGGCAATGTCTTCGTGGCCCAGATCGCGCTGGGTGCCAACGACGCCCAGTCGATCAAGGCGCTCATCGAGGCCGAGGCCTGGCCGGGGCCGAGCCTGGTCATCGCCTACTCGACCTGCATCGCGCACGGCATCGACATGAGCCGGTCCATGAGCCACCAGAAGGACGCGGTGAAGTCCGGCTACTGGCCGCTCTACCGCTTCCAGCCCTCCGAGGTCGAGGACGGGACGCCGTTCAAGCTCGACAGCGCCAAGCCGTCGATGCCGATCAAGGAGTTCGTGGCGAGCGAGACGCGGTTCGCGATCCTCGAGCGCACCGACCCGGAGCGGGCCGCCGAGCTGGCGGAGCTGATCCAGGCCGACGCGGACGAGCGCTGGCGCTACTACGAGCAGCTGGCCGGCATGCACCGGAGCGTCCCGCATCTCCACGCAGCGGAGGAGGACACGGTCGCCGTGGCCGAGCTTGCCCCCGCACCGACCAACGGTTCCAACGGCGCCGGCGAGAAGGGAGCTGAGGCGTGACACCCGATCTGCGAACCCGCTATCTCGGTCTCGACCTCCGGTCCCCGATCGTCGCGTCCTCCACGCCGCTCACGGGCGACCCGTCGTTCGTGAAGCAGCTGGAGGCCGAGGGCGCCGGCGCGGTCGTCCTGCCCTCGCTGTTCGAGGAGGAGATCCTCAACGACGAGATCGAGCTGTCGCGGGCCCTTGACCAGGGCACCGAGCAGTTCGCCGAGGCCCTGGGCTACTTCCCGGCCCAGACCGAGTTCCAGGGCGTCGGCGACCAGTACCTCGCCCGGCTCGAGAAGACGAAGAAGGCGGTCTCGATCCCGGTGATCGCCAGCCTCAACGCGGACTCGACCGGCGGCTGGGTGCGCTACGCCAGGCTGATGCAGGATGCCGGGGCGGATGCCCTGGAGCTCAACCTGTATCACGTCGCCGCGGACCCGCAGATCGGGTCGTCCGACCGCGAGCAGGCGGACATCGACCTGGTGGCCGAGGTCCGGGCCGCGATCACCATCCCGTTCGCCGTCAAGCTCAGCCCCTACTACGCGGCCATGGCGAACTTCGCCGGGCGGGTCGTGGGTGCCGGCGCCGACGGCCTCGTCCTGTTCAACCGGTTCTACCAGCCGGACCTCGACCTCGACACGTTCGACGTCGTCACCAAGGTCTCGCTGAGCCACCCCTCGGAGCTGCGGATGCCGCTCCGGTGGATCGCCATCCTGCGGCCGCAGCTGGGTGTCGGGACGGGCCTCGCGGCCACGACCGGGATCCACGGCGCGACTGACGCGATCAAGGCGCTCGCCGTGGGCGCCGACGTCGTGATGATGGCCTCGGCGATCCTGCGCCACGGCGCGATCCACGTCGGCACCGTCACGCGCGAGCTGATCGACTGGATGGAGGAGCGGGAGTACGAGTCCGTCTCGCAGCTCCGTGGCTCCGCCTCCGCGGCGACGGTCGCCGACCCGACGGCCTTCGAGCGGGCGAACTACCTCCAAACGCTGCACTCCTGGAGTGCGCCGTCGGAGCTCGCCGGGGTCTAGGCTCCGGGAGCTTCTCCTGGTCCCTGCAGCGGGCGCGCGGCTTCGGCCGGCGCCCGCTTCGTCTGTTCGCGATTGCCGATCCACGCGGCGTCGAACGGTGCGGCCCGGCCCGTACTGCGTCTCCCGGTGCAGCCCGGTACTGCGCCGCCCAGCGCAGCGTCGCACCTCTCATCACCAGTGGTGCTATCGCGCCACCATCCGCCGGGCATGGCGCTCAGATCGGGCGGAAACCGACCGGCAAGAGGTCGATCCCGTGCCATTCATCACCCACGGTGATGCTTAGCCCGCAACTCGCACCCGCGTACGCGTCCGGGGATCGGATGAGCATGGATTAGCACCGCTGGTGATCGCGCCAGAGACACCCCGGGTGCTGGACGATTTGGCAGGGGCTTGACATGGTGCCTTTCATCGGCCATCCTATCGTTCAATCGTCGATTGAATGATAGACGACCGGAGAACGAGGATCATGTCACCGGCCGACGACATCGAGCTCCACCCCGGCTTCGTGCCGGAGCCGGTCATGCAGATCACCAGCCCGGAGGCGCTGCGCGCCATCAGCGACCCGACCCGCCTCCGGATCCTGGAGGTGATGGTCCAGCGCCAGGACCCGCCGTGGTCCGTCAAGGAGCTCGCCGCCGAGCTCCAGGTGCCGCAGACCCGCCTCTACCACCACGTGGAGCAGCTGCTCGCGCACGATGTCATCCGCGCCGTGGAGCAGCGCGTGGTCTCGGGGATCATCGAGACCCGCTACCGCGCGGCCGCCCTCTCGTTCCAGCTGGACCGCCGCCTGTTCGAGGGCGACGCTGACGAGGCGTCGCGGATGCTCCACGACACGCTGACCGCGGTGTTCGACACCGCGCGCGAGGAGATCGAGGCGGCGATGCGCAGCGGGACCATCGACCCGTCCGGCGGCGAGGGCACGGAGCGGGTCATGGTGGCCCGGAGCCTCGCCCGTCTCACCCCGGAGCGTGCGGCCGAGTTCCGGCGCCGCCTCGCCGAGCTCCAGGACGAGTTCGCCGGCCAGGTGCCTGGTGCCGCCCCGCAGCCGGGCGAGGAGCCGTGGGGCATCGTCCTCGCGGTCTACCCCCTGCCCGCCAGCCTGAAGGATGCCGTCGATGACTGACATCCCCGCCGCGCCCGCGTTCGGCGTTCGCGAGCTCCTGCGGATCCCCGACTTCCGGCGCCTCTACCTCGCCCAGGCGATCTCGGACGTGGGCGACGGCATGACGTTCCTCGCCCTGTTCCTGCTGGTCCTCGACCTGACGGAGTCGACGGCGGCGCTCGCGCTGCTCTCGATCCTCGTCGCGCTGCCCCCGGTGACCATCGGCCTGTTCGCCGGAGCCTTCGCGGACCGGTCGGACCGGCGCCGGATCATGGTCGTGTCGGACACCCTGCGCGCGATGGTGGTCCTGGGGCTGGTTCCCGCGGCCCTGGCGGGAGCTGTCCCGCTCATCTTCGTCCTCGCTGCGACCCAGGCCGTGATCGGCACCTTCTTCGCTCCGGCCCGGACCGCGCTGGTTCCCCGCGTCGTGCCGGTCGAGGGTCTCCTGGCCGCCAACTCGCTCGGACAGATGACCCGCATGGTGGCGGGCGTGATCGGAGCCGGCGTCACGGGCGTGATCGCGGGAGTCACCGGCACCGCGTGGCCGGTGTTCGTCGTCGATGCGGCCACGTTCCTGGTGTCGGCCGTGATCGTGCTCCGGGTCAGCCGCGAGGTCGGCCTGCCCGAGGTCGCGTCAGCCGCATCGATCCGCGCGCGTGGCATGGGAGGCGCCGTCCTTGACGGTCTGCGGCTCATCGCGGGATCCGCACCGCTCGTGGCGGCACTCGGCGGCGTGGCCGTGACGATGCTGGGCGTTGGTGCGATCAATGTCCTGTTCATCCCGTTCCTCGTGAACGACCTGGGCGCCAGCCCGGCATGGGCCGGCCCGCTCGAGGCCGCCCAGACGGTGGCCATGGTCGTGGCCGGCGGTCTCATCGCAAGCCTCGGCGGGCGCGTCAGCGTCCCGCGGCTGTTCGTGGGCGGGCTCCTGGGGCTGGGCGCGTGCGTCGGCCTCCTGTCGGTCGTTCCGGGACCGGTCGTGCTCCTCGCGGTCATGTTCGGGGCGGGCGCGTTCACGATGCCGGTCCAGGCGACGACGATGACGATCGTGCAGCAGGGGACCACGGACGCCACCCGGGGCCGGGTCGCGGGCGCCCTCAACGCCGGCGTCCAGGCGGCCTCGATCGGGTCCATGGCTGCGGCCGGCATCCTGGCCGACGTGATCGGCATCCGCTACCGTGTTCGCGATCGGTGGCGGGATCACGCTGCTGGCGGCGCTCTTCGCATGGACCCTGTTCCGACGGGCACCCTCGGTCGACGCCGTGGCGCCCATTGAGGCCCCGGACTCAGCCGCGGCGGCCGGAACCCCCGCGACTGCCTGACCGCGGCCCGACACAGGACGGCGCCGGCCCGTGGGGGCCGGCGCCGTCGTCGCGGCTGCGAGATGCCGGGTGGGTCAGCCCCCGGCGCGCCAGTCCCCGACGGTCGTGCCCAGGAACCCGATCACGCTGCGGTAGTAGCGGCCGCGTGCGTAGGGATCCATGCTCGCGGTCGCGCCCGGCGTGCGAACCGACGTGAAGGCGAACTTGTAGGTCTCGGTCCGACTCGGGTCGGTCCAGAAGATCTTGCCCAGCGTCGTGCCTGACGATGCCTGGAACAGGCCGCGCAGAACGTAGCCGACGCCGGTGATCCCGCTGGCGTACACCGCCTTCGCCCCCGCGCGGAAGAAGCCGTAGCCGTAGTTGTCCACCCGTTTCACCGCGGTCGACTTGGTGGGGTTCCCCGCCCCCCACTCGTTGTTGCCCGACGCGTAGCACAGGCGATTGAGGACGACGACGGCGTTCTTGGCCAGGGCCAGCTTCGCCATGTAGTACTCGCCGAAGTACTTCGTGTTGGAGTTGCCGCTGTCGGCGGTCCGGTTGAGGCCCATGCCGTCCTTGGACTTCACGTCGAAGGGGGCGTGGGTGCTGGGCCAGCCGTTCCCATGACCGAGGTAGATGAGCAGGTTGGCACCCTTGGCGGCCTCGTAGACGCGCGACCACGTGGCGTTGGGGGTGTAGACCTTGGTGACGGAGGCGCCGTAGCTGCGAGCCTGGTCGGCGAGCTTGTTGGCGCTGCTCCTGTAGGACGCGGTGGCCCCACCGACGGGACCGACAACGATGACGACCTTGCGTGGTCGCCGCCTGGGCATCCGGGGCCGTGGCGGTCATCGCGGTCGCGAGGAAGAGTGCGGCGAGGACCGCGGTCAACAGCGACCGGATCCTCCTGCTGGACGCCCTCTGGGCGCCGCTACTGTGCTGGGGCAATCGTCTTGCCTCCTCTCTGCCGGAACACCACGGATGGGCCCGTGGAGACGGTGGGAGTGGTGGCCGTCGACGGCGAGACGAAGGAGCGGCGGGGCACGCGCATCCGTCGAGAGGAACGGATCGGAGCGGCCACCATGGCGGCCGCGGGGTGCCGGGCGGCGAACCACCCGAGGGGGACAGGATGCCTGCCGTGACGACGGCTCTTCGGTTTTCAGCCTGTCTGCGATCGGATGGTCGACCTGGGGGTCCCGGTGAGTATCGCAGGTGTGGCCGCCGGGCGTCCCTGTGCCGTTCGGCCCATGAAACGGCCCCGGACATCGCTCCTTCGGCACGGATGCGCCCTGGTCTGGCCAGGTGCGGCGCGTTCCTCGCGGCGGCCGTGTCAGCAGAGACCCGGAGGCCGGGGCAGCAGCCACGGCCGCTCAGCCCCGGCGCGCCACCGGGGCGACCGACCCGCCCACGAGCGCGACGAGATCCGCGACCGCCAGCTCGATCTCGAGGCCGCGCCTGCCCGCAGAGACGTGGATCGTGGGCCACGACTCCGCCGACGCGTCCACGACCGTCGGCAGCGGCCGGCGCGTACCCAGGGGCGAGATCCCGCCGAGGACGTAGCCCGTCGCCTTCTCCGCCTCGGCGGGCGGGGCGACGGCCGCCTTGCGGCCTCCGAGCGCGTCCGCCACGGCCTTGAGGTCCACCTCGGTATCGGCCGGCACCACCGCCAGACCGAGACGCCCGTCCACCGCCACGACGATCGTCTTGAACACCCGCGCGGCATCGATGCCGAGCGCCTCGACGGCCTCGAGCGCGTAGCCGCGACCGCCATCCCTCTGCGACGCGCCGGCATCATGCGCATATTCATGCACCAGGTACGGGATGCCGGCCCGTCGCGCGGCATCGATCGCCCGCGTGCCCTGGGAACCCATGCCCCCATTTTCGCGTATGCTCGGCCCGTCCGGCAGTCGACGCCGCCCACGCCGCGGGCGAGGGCGCCGCGCCGGACGACGACATCAGGTGGCCGCCGCCCATGCGGCCCGGACCGGAGAACACGAGACACCTTGCGATTCGAAGAGCTGGGGCTCTCCGCAGACCTCCTGCGCACCGTCGCCGAGGAGGGCTACACGGAGCCGACGCCCGTCCAGGAACGGGCAATCCCCCTGATCCTGGCGGGCAGGGACGTCCTTGCCGCCGCCCAGACCGGCACCGGCAAGACGGCCGCGTTCACGCTTCCCATCCTCGACCGGCTGCGCCCGTACGCGAACACCTCGTTCTCGCCGGCGCGGCACCCGGTCCGCTGCCTCGTCCTGACGCCCACGCGCGAGCTGGCCGTCCAGGTCTCCGAGGCCATCAGGACCTACGGGAGGAAGGTTCCGCTGCGTGCGTCCGTCGTCTACGGCGGTGTCCCGCTCGACCCGCAGATCAAGGAGCTCCTCGCCGGCATCGAGATCCTCGTCGCCACGCCGGGCCGGCTCCTGGACCTCGTGGGCCAGCGTGCTGCGAACCTGACCCAGGTGGAGATCCTCGTCCTCGACGAGGCGGACCGGATGCTGGACATGGGCTTCATGCCCGACATCCGCCGGATCCTTGACCTGCTGCCCAACCGCAAGCAGAACCTGCTGTTCTCGGCAACGTTCAGCGACGACATCAAGCGCCTCGCGGGCTCGATCCTCACGGATCCCGAGACGATCGAGGTTGCCCGCCATGGCACCGCCGCCGAAGCCGTCCGCCAGCTCGTCTACCCTGTCGACCGCGATCGCAAGGAGGAGCTGCTCGCACACCTGATCATCGAGGGCGACTGGCGCCAGGTGCTCGTGTTCACGCGCACGAAGCTCGCGGCATCCCGCCTCGCATCGTGGCTGGACCGGCACGGCGTCGCGGCGACGGCGATCCACAGCGACCGTGCGCAGGCCGACCGCACCAAGGCCCTCGAGGCGTTCAAGGCGGGCGAGATCCGGGTCCTCGTAGGCACGGACGTCGCGGCCCGCGGACTCGACATCGACAACCTGCCCCACGTGGTCAACTTCGAGCTGCCGTGGAACCCCGAGGACTACGTCCACCGCATCGGCCGCACCGGCCGGGCCGGGGCCACGGGAGACGCGATCAGCCTGGTCACGATCGACGAGGCGGACCTGCTGCGCGGCGTCCAGCGCCTGCTCCAGGTCGCGATCCCGTGGGAGATCGCCGAGGGCTTCACCCCGCGCCGGGACCAGGAGGCGCAGCCGCTACGCGCGCCCCGTGGCGCCGGCGGCTCCTCGAGCGGCGGACGCGGACGCAGCGGCGGGTCCCGCGAGCGACGCTAGGCAGCTCGGGCGGACAGGTCGCCGCTACGGCGCGCGCCAGGTTAAGGCCGAACGTCCAGCGCACAGGTCCGGTGCCCGCCCCTGCCCTGCGCCCCACGAGCGGGGCCGTCAGGAGGACCACCTGTCGCCGCCGTCCGACACATGCCCGCTTGTATGGCCAGGAAGGTCACGCTGGGCGGATCTGCAGGCTCTGGGCCGCCCAGGAGGACGCGGCGTCGACAGGGACTCACCACCGCGGACTGCGACGTCCGGCGGAGTGATGGTTCCGATCTCATCCCAGGCCCCGCCATCCCTCGAGAAGCGGATCGTCATCACGTCCGAGACGCCGCTGGCGTCACCCGTCGCGACCGCGACGCCGCCGTCGACGGGCACGGCCTCCTGGACGAAGCCGAGGTCGTCCTTGAGCAGGGTCCAGCCAGCGACGGGATCGAGCCCGAAGACGCGCGTGAGCCCGCTGTCCGTATAGGCCATGGTGACGATCCGGCCCTCGAGCGCAGTCGTGAAGTGCGGGAGGTCCGTCCCGGTGTCGGGGTCCTCGCGGGTCCAGTTGCGGCCGTCCTCGGAGACCCACGCGGCACCCGTGCACGCCCCGAGGGTCGGCGAGCAGGCGATCCCGGTGGCCACGACCAGACCGTCGATGGCCGCCATGTCCTGCACCCCGGGCAGCTTGCGGCCATCGATGCTCCAGTCCAGCTCGCCCACCGCGAAGACCGGGTCGTTGCTGATCAACGTCCAGGAGCGCCCGTCGGGTGACGTCCAGATCGCCGCTAGCTGCTGGTCACCGCGTTCGACGGAGCCGCCGATCAACCATCCATCGGCGGTGCGGATCACCGTCGCGGCTCGCGAGCCTGCCCCGAGCGAGTGGGTCTCCCACCGCCGACCGTCGGGCGACCACCACGCGGATGCACCGTCGATTCCGTCGGTCATCGAGTAGGCCGTCGCCACGAAGCCGTCATCCGCGGCGGCCACATCCGTGATTGACGGATCCCACGACTCCGTCGAAGCCCCGCTCGGAGGTGAGATGTCGATCTGCGTGCCAGTGACCGGCCATGACAGGCCATCAGGAGACCAGCGTATCTCCGCCGTGCAGTCGCCGGGCGGCTTCTGCGAATAGCCACACCGCCCGCCGATCGCGATCCACCCGGCTGCTCCTCCCCCGTACTGGGTGCCGACCACCGAGGACTCGCCCTCACCGGTCGCGAGCGTGGTCACCGTCCAGCCGTCCGCCGTGATCACGGCCGGCAGCGGGATCGCCGGCGGTGCCTCCTGGCCGCGGAGCTGCCGGTCCACCCGGTCCACCATGCCCCCGCCCGTGGCGACGGCGAGGCCGAGGAGCAGCAGGAGGCCAGCCGCGACGAGGAGCAGCGCGGGTCGCCAGCCATGCCCCGAGTGCAGGACCCCCTCGCGCAGGACCGCGGCCCTCGCCGGCGCGAGCGTCTCGCAGCGGCCTCGCGGCGATCCGCCGCGCGTCGTCGTCCAGGCCGGCCACGTCGCCGCGGCACTGGGAGCAGCCGTGGAGATGCTCGTCGAGGGCGCGACGCTCGGCCGCCGACAGGCCGAAGTCCAGGCCGGCGGCGGCGAGCTCGAGGGTGCGGTCGTGGACGTTCACCGCTCGCCTCCCTTCCCGGTCAGGTCATGCCGGACACGCACGCGGGCGCGGCAGAGGAGCGTGCGCGTCGCCGCCTCGGAGCGGCCGATGGCCTGGGCGATCTCGCGGCCGGTGAACCCTTCCGCGGCCAGCAGCAGTGCCGCTCTGGCATCCGCCGGCAACCCACCGAGGACGTGGTCCATCTCCTGCTCCGCCTCGTCGCCGAGCACCTTCGCCTCCGGCGACTCGTCGGCGGCCACCCGGTATCCGGGGACGCCAAACCTGTCGAACCACCGCCGCGCGGTGCCGAGGCGGCGCCCCCTGTCGACGACGAGGTTGGCAGCAACCCGGTAGAGCCACGCACGCAGCTGCTCGGGCGCGTGAGATGACCGCACCTCTCGCAGCAGGCGGATGAACGCGTCCTGCAGGAGGTCCTCGGCCACCGAGGGGTTGCGGGTCGCGTCGAGGAGGAACGCGTAGATCTCGTCGTGGTGTCGATCCCAGGCGGCCAGGACGACCGTCTCACCGACGGCGCCGAGCGGGCGCACGTCTAGCTCCACGATCTCGGGGGTCATCGCCTCGAGATCGCCGGATGACGTCGCGTGGATCGTCGGATCGGTCATGCGCTGATGAAACGTGTGGGCGCCGCCGATGTTTCACCGGGGGTCGCGGTGTGCGCAAGGGCCGCCGGTCGTGCTGGACGGCCCGAGCCTGGGTCAGGGCCGACCGCCCTGCGCCCGGGTCCGGAGCCAGCTCTCGCCTTCGCCCCACGAGCGGCCGTCAAGCGGACCATTCGTCGCCGCCGCCCGACACGCTGCTCGCGTGGTCAGCCAGGAAGGTCACGGTGGGCCGGATCAGCAGGCTCCGGGCCGCCCAGGAGGACGAGGCGTCGACGCCGGGCGACGAATGGTCCGCGCACCGGCCCAGACGCAGGATCCGACCAAGCCTGGTCCGGGCCGCGTTCCGACCTTCGGCGCCGGGACGCTACGGCGCCGCCGACCCAGAAGCGGACGGGCTGGCCGCGGGGAGCGGCGGCAGCACGATCTTGAGCAGCGACTCGGCGATCTTGGTCGGGTCCTTGGCGCCCTGGTTGGTGAGGACCGCGATCGTCACGCCCTCGGCCGGCAGGTAGCGCACCACGTTCCTGAAGCCGAGGAAGCGGCCCGAGTGCCCGAGAGCGTAGCGCCCCGCGATCGGCAGCGCCTGGATGCCCAGGCCGTACGGCAGCCGCGGCTTGAGTGCGGACGTGCGGGCGACGTCGGCCAGCATCTCCCGCTGCATCGCGGGCGTTAGGACGTCACCGCCCGCGAAGGCCTGCATCCACCGGGCCGCGTCCTCGGCCGTGGCCGCCAGGGAGCCAGCACCACCGGCCGCCGTGACCACGGACCGGAATGGCATGACATCGCTCTTGCGCGCCACCGGAACGGCACGGACGCCGCCGCCGGACGCCGTGACGAGGCGGTAGGCGACCGTGCCCTCCGCGCGCGGGTCCTCCTCCGCCTGGTACCACGCGCTCTCGAGCTCCAGCGAATCCAGCAGCCGCTCCCGGACCTCGACCTCCAGCGGACGTCCGGTCACCGCCTTCACGAGCTCGCCGAGGAGCAGGTAGTTCGAGTTGGAGTAGATCCAGAACTTGCCGGGCTTCGGTCGCTTGTCGGGCACGTACGCCCAGGTCTGCTCGGCGGTCCAGGCCGCGTTCTTGTCCTTCCGGAGCTGGCGCTCGATCTTGGCGTTCAGGAAGAAGTCGGGCAGGCCGCTCGTGTGGTCGAGCAGCTGGCGGACCGTGATCTTGGGGTTCATGTCGAACGCGGGCAGCAGGGGCGCGACCTTCTGGTCGAGCGAGAGCTTCCCCTCCTCGACGAGCTGGAGCACGACCGCGGCCGTCGCCGTCTTCGAGACCGAGGCAAGCGCGAAGGCGGTGCCGGTGGTCATCGGATCGGCGGCAGCGACGTCGCGCATGCCCGAGGCGCCAAGCCACGCGCGCCCGTCATCCCAGAGGATCGCCACCGACACGCCGGGGACCTGCAGCTTCTTCCGGATCGAGTCGAGACGCGCCTGGAGCGCCTTGGCCGTCGTGGCGTCCGTGGGGACGGTCGATAATGAGGCGGACGGGCTGGGTGCGGCCGACGGCGTCGGATCGGGGGCCGGCGAGCTCGCGGACGTCGGGCTGGCGGCGGGCGCCGCCGTCGGCGGATCCGAGAGCAAAGCGGTCGCCATCGATGCCGATGGGCTGGCCGCCGCCACTCCACCAGCCGATCCGGAGGCGCCGGCGATGACGCCTCCGACGGCAATCACGCCGGCCAAGGCCACCACCACGAGCGCGCCGATACCCGCCGGCGTGCGCGCGAACCCGGCCAGGCGTGCGCCGGGCGTGCGCGTGGGAGGCGGGCCTAGCCCGCCGGGTGCGTTGGCCATGATGGTGAGACGATACGCTGAGCCACGCAAAGGCACCGCCGGGCCACGATTGCCCGGCTCCCCTCCCCGTCCCGCGAGCCCGAGGCCCATGCCCGACGACCGAAGCGCCCCCGACCTGATCCGCTCCGTCGGCCTGATGGCCGACGGCCCTGTACCGTGGGGGCGGCCCGTCAGGCACTCCGCGCCCGGCGTCTTCGTGGTGGAGCTCCCGGCGCCGCTGCCGACGGCGCCGCTGGACCTGGCGCTGATCGGCAAGTGGCTGGAGCGGGTGCCCGAGCTGCGGCTGGACGGCACCCGGCCGGTGTCCAAGGACCTGCTCCACCGCCTCGGTGCCTTCTGGCTGCCGAGCCAGACCGTCCTGCTCATCGGCAGCACCTCGGGGTCCGTGGCCGGCCGCCTGTCCTCCATGGCGAAGACGGTGCCTGGCGACCGCAAGCCCGCCTGGACCGGGTTCTGGCTGCACTTCCTGCGGAACCTGCCCGACCTCCACGTCTGGTGGGCCTCGACCGATGCGCCCGAGGAGTACGAGGACGCGCTGATCGACGTCTTCGCCGCCGGGGTGCCCGAGGCCGAGAAGGAGCGATTGCCCGGGGGCACCATGGCGATGCCCTGGGCCGTGCTGCGCGCGCCGTCCGGGATCCGGAAGCCCACCGGGATCACGAACCCGCTGCTCCCCGAGGTCAAGGCGCCCGAACCCAAGGCGGTGACGCGGATCGTGCATTTGCCCCCCGGCGAGGCCGACGGAGCGCGCGACGAGGCGAAGCGGGCACGCCGTCCCGCCCCCGGGAGGGGAGCAGGCAGGATCGCGTCGGCGGCGGCCTACGCGGCCCAGGGCTCGCCGCGGAAGCCGGCGCCCGAGCCGGTGGTCCTGTCGCCCGAGGGGCTCGAGCGGCTCCAGGCGGAGCTTGACGGCCTGCTGGCCCAGCGCCCCGAGGTCATCCGGCGGATCGCGACCGCCCGGGAGCACGGCGATCTCAAGGAGAACGCGGAATACCACGCCGCGCGCGAGGAACAGGGGTTCCTCGAGGGCCGGATCAAGTCGATCGAGGCCAAGCTCAAGGTCGCCGTCGTCGTGGCGCCCACGGTGCGCGGCGCGGTCGTGGAGATCGGCTCGAAGGTGCGCATCTCCGAGGACGGCGAGGAGACGGTCATGCACGTCGTGTCGTCGGCCGAGGCGAACTCGCGCGAAGGTCGGATCTCGTCCGTGTCACCGGTCGGTGCGGCGCTGATGGGCCGCAAGGTGGGCGACGCGGTGACGATCGTGACCCCGGGTGGCCAGATCCACTACGAGATCCTCGAGATCTCCTAGGCCCCGGCGTCGGGTCCGGGCTTGCGCCTGCCCCCACCGAAGAAGCTCAGGACGACCAGCAGGACGCCAAGGCCGATCAGCGCGTAGGGCAGGATCTCGTCGAGGTTCGCGATGGGGCTGCCGGAGAGACCGATCACGCCCTCGAAGAAGAGCATGAAGCCCAGGAACAGGCCGAGGCCCACGAGGGTCGTTCGAAGGCCATCCCGGGCGAGCTCGCCGTCACGTTGGACGAGGCCGTAGAGCAGCATCCCGAGGCCGGGGGCGGTCGGGGCGACGAGCGCCCATGCGTAGGCCCACGTCGCGTACAGGTCGTACGCCTCCTGGACCCACAGGATCAGTCCGACCATCGCCACGATGGCGCCCGGGATCGCCAGGCCCAGCCCGCCGCGCGGAGGGATGAAGAACGAGCCCACGAGCATCGCGACGCCCGGGACCACGATCCACAGCGGCCACGTGGCGCCGCCGAACGAGAGGTCCACGACGCGGGTCACGAGCACCGCCGCGCCGATGATCACGAGGATCACGCCCGCGACAAGGCCGGGTGGCGTGGAGCGAGCCGGCTCGACGACGGGCGGGCGCGCCGCCGGAGCGGCGGCTGGCGGTGCGGCGAAGGGCGCGCTCGTCGGTGCGCTCGGAGGTTCGCCCGGCATCGGGGCGGCGGGCGGCCACGGCGCGTCCTCGATCTCGTAGGCGGACGTGGCGTCGTCGGCGACCGGGTCAGTGCCCGGAACGGGGCCGCGACCGGGAGCTGGGTCGGGGCCGGGAGCGGGGTCGGGTGTAGTCATGCAGGCGCCTCCCTGTGGTGCCTCATCGTACGTCCGGCCGGGCCTGCCGGGGTAGAGTTGGAGTCATCCAGCCCCAGCCGGGGGCGACGCCAACCGGGAGGCTCATGCTCGAGATCCGGCGGCTGACGAAGCGCTACGGGCCTGTCACGGCGCTCGACGACGCCTCGTTCACGGCCCACCGAGGACGGCTGGTGGGCTTCCTGGGTCCCAACGGGGCCGGCAAGACGACCACCATGCGCTGTGTGTTCGGCCTGGCCGTCCCGGATGGCGGCGACGTGCGCTGGGACGGCGCCGCCGTCGATGCGAAGGCGCGCCTGCGCTTCGGCTACATGCCCGAGCAGCGCGGCCTGTACCCCCGGATGCGCGTCGCGGAGCAGCTCGCGTACTTCGGCCAGCACCATGGGCTCAGCGGGCGCGACGCCCGCACCAGCAGCGGCGCCTGGCTGGAGCGGTTCGGCCTGGCGGACCGCGCGAAGTCCAAGCTCGAGGACCTCTCCCACGGCAACCAGCAGCGCGTGCAGCTCGCCGCCGCGCTGGTCCACGACCCGGAGCTCCTGGTCCTCGACGAACCGTTCTCGGGCCTCGACCCGATCGGGATCGCGACCATGTCCGAGGTCCTCCACGAGCGGGCCGCCGCGGGCGTGGGGGTGGTCTTCAGCTCGCACCAGCTGGACCTCGTCGAGGAGGTGTGCGAGGACGTCGTGATCATCAGCCGCGGCCGGGTCGTGGCCGAGGGTGGCATCGACGAGCTCAAGGCCTCGTCCGGACGGCGGCACCTCGAGGTGGAGGTCGCCGGGTCGGCCGGTGCCTGGCTGGACGGTCTTCCTGAGCTGGACCGCGGCTCGATCCTCGAGCGCGACGGTGACCGGGTCAAGCTCCTCGTGGACGAGGGGGCAGACCTCGATGGACTGCTCGCCGCGGCACAGGCGTCCGGCGAGGTCCGCCGGTTCAGCTATGAGCCGCCCAGGCTCTCGGAGCTGTTCATGGAGGCCGTCAACGCTCCCCAGCCATCCGCGGGGGAGGGTCCGAGGTGAGCCGCTGGCGGTCCGTCCGGCTCGTGGCCATGCGCGAGATCCTGGAGCGTGGCCGGAGCCGCGGCTACGTGCTCTCGCTGGCGTTCACCCTGCTCCTCCTGGTGGGCGGGTTCGTGCTGCCCCAGCTGCTCCTCGCCGACCAGGCGACCCGGCTCGCGCTGGTGGAGCCGGTGCCGGCCGGCATCGAGACGGCGATCCAGGCGGGCGCCGCGGCCTTCGACCTGGATCTCGACATCTCCACCATCCCGGACCGGGCTGCCGCCGTGGCCGCGCTCACCGACGGAACCATCAACGCGGCACTCGCCGTCCCCGCCGACCTGTCGACGGCGGGCGAGCTGATCGTCCTGGAACGTGCGAGCGACCAGCTCCAGGCCGTCGCCAGCGCCGCCGTGGTCTCCGTGCGAGCAGCCGAGGTGGCACCGCTCCTCGTCCCGCCGGCGATCACGGCCCTGGAGCCGCCGACGGAGGAGGACATCACCGCGCTCATCTTCGCCAACGCCGGGATCATCCTCATGTTCATCGGGATCTTCTCGTACGGAACGTGGGTGCTGACCGGCGTCGTCGAAGAGAAGCAGAGCCGGGTGGTCGAGGTGGTGCTGTCCACCGTGCGCCCGAGGGACCTGCTGGTAGGCAAGGTCATCGGGATCGGCCTGCTGGCCCTGGTCCAGATCGTGATCCTGGTGACGGCCGGGATCATCGCGGCCCAGATCAGCGGGCGCATGAGCCTGCCGCCTACCACCGTCGGCGCGGTCGCCCAGCTGCTCCTGTGGTTCATCCTTGGGTTCGCGCTGTACTCCACGGCGATGGGGTTCCTGGGCTCCCTCGCGTCGCGGATGGAGGAGGCGTCCAACGCCTCGATGCCGGTCACGATGACGGCGACGGCGTGCTACCTGGCCTCGATCCTGCTGGTCACCGACGACCCGGACAGCGCCCTTGCCATGGCCATGACCTTCTTCCCGCCGTCGGCGCCGATGGTGGTCCCCCTGCGGGCAGCGCTCGATGCGATCCAGCCGTGGGAGATCACGCTGTCCATCGTCCTGATGCTGGCCGCGATCTGGGTCATGTTCGTCGTGGGAGCCCGCGTCTACGCGGGTGCCATCCTCCAGACCGGCAGCCGGATCCGGATCCGCGACGCCTGGCGCGCCCGCAGCTGAGAGGCGGCCATCAACCGGCCTGGACCTCCTCCCAGCGGAAGCACGAGGTCTCGTGGTCGTTCACCAGGCCCGCGGATTGCATCAGCGCGTAGCAGATCGTCGGACCCACGAAGCGGAAGCCCCGGGCCCGGAGATCCCGGCTCATGGCGCGGGAGGCGTCCGTCTCCGAGGGGATCTCCGCGAGGGTCTCGAAGCGGTTGACGACCGGCGTCCCGCCCACGAACGACCACAGGTGCTCGACGAGGGTCGTCCCGGCTGCGTACAGCTCCAGCGTGGCCCGGGCATTGCCGATCGCGGCGGCGACCTTGGCGCGGTTGCGGACGATGCCCGCGTCGGCGAGCAGCCGCGCAACGTCCACCTCGCCGAAGGCGGCCACTGCCGCGACGTCGAACCCGGCGAAGGCGCGCCGATATCCCTCACGCTTGCGCAGGATCGTTGACCACGACAGGCCCGCCTGGGCGCCCTCGAGAACCAGCAGCTCGAACAGGTGGCGCTCGTCGCGGATGGGCACGCCCCACTCCGTGTCGTGGTAGGCGCGGTAGTCGGGGTCGGGGCCGGCGCCCCAGGCGCATCGATGGTCGTTCCGCTGGTCGCTCATGGCATCACATTCTCGCCGACGTCGCTCATCGGCCGCTTACGCCCCCTTGTGCGGGTCGCGTATGCTCGTCGGGACCAGCCCTGACGTCCCAGTGGAGAGCGGCCATGGCGGAGCGCGATCCATACGCGGTGGTCGGCGTCCCCGTCCACGCGAGCGCCGATGCGGTGGCAGCGGCGTGCCGTGACCTCGCACGGCGCCACCACCCCGACGTCTCGACCGAGCCGGATGCCCAGGCCCAGATGGCCGCGATCAACGATGCCTGTTCGATCCTTCGCAATCCGGTTCGGCGGGCGGCGTGGGACCGGATCAACCTGCGCAGTCTCGACAGAGCCGTCGGCCAGCCGGCGGATGGGCAACCCGCCCCGAGCCCAGCTGACCCGCCATCGAGTGCTCCGCCAGGGAACGCGGGACCCGTGGCATGGCGGCGCGGGCCTTTTGGCGAGGGCGCCGCCGGCCCGCCCCCCGGACCGCGGCGCGGGGCGGTCCTCCCGTTCGGGCGCCACATCGGGTGGTCACTGGGTGAGATCGCGCGCGTGGACCCGGGCTACCTCGTCTGGCTCCGGGACCGCCACGAGGGGGAGCCCTACCGGGCCGAGATCGCCCAGGTGCTCAGGGCCATGTTCCCGACCTCGACGGAGGCAGCCTGCGCCGGCCCATCACCGTCGCTTCCCGTTCGGCTGAGCTGCCTGGGCTGGGGTCGTCGGCGGATCCCGGACGGCCCGAAGCGTCAGCCGCCTCCGCCGCGGCGACCTCCAGCTCCGCGAGGAAGGCGGCAACCCGGTCAAGGACGGCCTCCCGGACCGGCAGGAGACCATGGCCCAGCTTCGGCCACGTCTCGAGTCGGCCCAGCGCGAGCAGCGGCACCGCGGCCTCGAGAAGGTCCAGCCGCGCGAACGGGTCCGACGTCCCCGAGCACAGGAGCGCCGGCACCGCGATCCGGGGCCAGTGGGCGGTCCTGGCCTCCGTGGTCTCGGGGTGGCCCGGGCGATGGAGCGGATAGGAGAGGCAGACGAGCCCCGCGTAGCGACGCACCTCCCGCCCGTCGATGCGGCCCACCCCGGCCGCCGACAACGACGCGACCCGTCCGCCGAACGAGTGCCCGCCGACGACCACCCCATGCTCGTCCGGCACCTGTGCCTCGAACGCGGCGATCGCGTCCTCCGCCTTCCGCCGGGGCAGGGTCAGCGCATGCGCCTCGTGACCGCGAGCACGAAGGCCATCGATCCAGGGAGCCATCGTGGCAGCACTGCCGGCGGCGCCGTGACCGAGGTAGACCCGTATCATGCGACCACGGTACCGCGCCGACGTGGCATGCTGGTACCCCGGTCGTCCGGGGCGTGGTAGCCCCGTCGACCCATGGCCGCCGTGGGCCGTCACCCCCAGACTCGGGAGCATGGCAATCGCCAGAACCGGTATCCGGGCCTCCGGACGCGACCGATCCATCCGCTGGCTGACCGCAGTCCTCGTCGCCACGTCGCTCCTCGCGATCGCCGTGGGGCCTGCGCTCGCCGTGGATCCGACGCCCAGCCCCTCGCCGGAACCGACGGCTACCCCCTCGCCGGAACCGACGGCAACCCACTCGCCGGCACCGACGGCAACTCCCGCCCCGTGGCCGAAGCCATCGTGGCCCGCGACCATCACCACCCTGGGCAGCAGCGTGAAGCTGTACGGGTTGGGCTACGGACACGGCGTCGGCATGAGCCAGTACGGCGCCAAGGGCCGCGCGCTGGCCGGCCAGACCGCGGAGCAGATCCTGGCGGCCTACTTCAAGGGTGCGACCCTGTCCACCACCAGCCCCACCCGCCTCGTCCGCGTTCGGGTGCTGGCCGGGTTCGCAGCTCCGTCGACGGCGCCGCTCGTCCTCGTCGGCCGCGGCGGCACGTGGGGCTTCACGGGGACCGAGACGGTCTTCCCGGCCGACGCCCAACTCCGGGCCTGGCGCGGGACCACCACCACCGACGCGGACTCCGCGGCGGCCTGGCAGGTCAGGGTGCTGGCGCCTGACGGCACGACCGTCCTTCACACGGCCGTCGTCAGCGGCACCCCGGTCATGCGGCCCCTGGATCCGTCGACATCGCTCCAGGTCGCCTCGAGGCCGTCGATCTACAACTCGTACCGCGGCACGCTCGTGCTCGTGCTTCGGCACGAACTACGTGAGCGTGGTGAACCATGTCGAGCTGGACCAGTACCTGCGCGGCGTCGTGCCGGCCGAGATGCCGACGTCGTGGCCGCGCGAGGCGCTCCGGGCCCAGGTGATCGCGGCGCGCAGCTACGCGGTGCGCGAGCTCAACCCGGGAACCGGCACCTACGACATGGTCGATGACACGCGCTCGCAGATCTACCGCGGCATCCCGGGCGAGCGGTCGATCACCGACGCGCTGATCGCCGCGGAGCCCGGCGCCGTCATCCGGACCGGCGCAACGATCGTGAAGGCCTTCTTCTTCTCCACCGGCGGCGGGGCGACCGAGAACAACGAGTACGTCTTCGTGTCCTCCAAGGGGACGCCCGGCTCATCGAAGGTGTCGTACCTGCGCGGCATCACGGATCGCTCGCCGGAAGGGATCCCGTACGACCTCGAAGCCCCGTACTACGACTGGACGACCTCGAGCCTGTCGCGGACCACCCTCTCGGCCATGTTCGCCAGGGATCCGCGGACCGACGTGGGCAGCCTGACGAAGCTGGATCTCCGTCGCCGCGGCGTGTCCGGGCGGCTGTACCAGGTGGTGCTCTACGGCTCGAAGGGAACGAAGACAGTCTCTGCCGACACCTTCCGCTCCGTCTACAACGCGACCAAGCCGGCATCCGCGAAGACCCTGCGCTCGAACCTGTTCGACACGAGACCCATCCCGCAGCCATAGCGCGGACCCTGCTCCCGGCGGGCGACCACCCGAGAGGGCGCTGCTCAGAGCTCGCGGCGCCGGAACAGCGCGATCCCGGCCAGCAGCACCAGCCCGACCCACGCGATCGCCCACGCCGTGAACGCGAGGGGCGGCGGAGCGTCGGCGAAGAACGGGTTGGCTCGCATCGCCTCGGCGTTGCGAGCGGCAGACATCAGCAGCACGACCGGCGGCTCGAGACCGTAGATCACGCCGCGCCACAGGCCGTCCGTGGGGATGAACACCCGGACGACGTCACCCAGCCCGGCGAGCGGCGTCGCGTCGAAGGCGACGGCGATGCTGCCCAGGACCCCCGCGAACCAGCCGAGGCCGAACAGGACGACGGTGATGGCCCCCGCGGCGATGGACGGCAGGCGCGTGCCAAGCGCGAGCGCGAGCGTCAGCACCGCGACCGATTGCAGCGCGAGGAAGCCGACGGCAACCCACGGCGATGGCGGCAGGTGCCCGCTGACCAGCCCGACGACGCCGATGGCCAGGAGGCCCGAGGTGACCGCATACCCGGCCACGACGATCGACAGCCCCAGCCAGCGGCCCACCACCAGCTCGGCGCGGCGCAGCGGCCGCGCCAGCATCGCGTGCACGGTGCCCGTCTCGACATCGGACGCGATCGCCGGCGCCGCCAGGAACGCGGCGGACATCGCGAGCACGAAGCTGAACATGAAGGCGATCATGATCAGGACCTGGCTGACACCGATGCGGATCTGCAGCTCCTCCAGGTCCTGCTCGCGGGCCAGGACGACCAGGCGGTCGACGCCCCAGCCGACGAGCACGACGCTTGCCACGGAGAGCGCCAGCAGCACCCACAGGATCCGCCGCCGGGCGATCTCGCGGAGCGTGAGGCCGGCGATGACGCCGACCAGGCGCAGGCTCATGCGGCGGGCCCCTCGTCGGTGAGGGCCGTCTCGCCGTCCCGGACCAGCCCCAGAAAGAGGGCTTCCAGGGATTGCCGAGCAGGATCCACGGCGTGGACCCGGCCACCTGCGCGCACGACGGTGGCCACGAGGTCCGGGATGCGCTCGGGGTCCACCGGGCGGACCACGAGCCATCCCTCGTCGTCGCTCGACACGGAGCCGAACCCGGCCAGCGCCGCGAGGCCCTCCGCCGGCAGACCGGTGATCCGGAGCCGCACGGCCTGCTCGCCGAGGAGCTCGGCCAGCGAGCCCGCCGCGACCACGCGTCCCCGGTTGACGATCGCGACGCGGTCACACAGCCGCTCCACCTCCCCCAGGAGGTGGGAGTTGAGGAGGACGGCAGAGCCCCGGTCCCGTGCCTCGCGGATGATCGCCCGGACGTCGTCGCGCCCCACCGGGTCCAGCGCGGACGTGGGCTCGTCGAGGATCACGAGCGCTGGGTCGCCGAGGAGCGCCGCTGCGAGCCCCAGCCGCTGCTGCATCCCCTTGGAGAAGCCGCCGGTCCGGTCCCCGTCCCTCCCGGCCAGCCCGACGAGCGCCAGCACCCTGTCCACCTCCGGCCGGCGGCGGGCGGCCGGCAGGCCCGCGAGGCTCGCATGCAGGTCCAGCACCTCGCGCGCGGTCAACCAGGCCTGGTAGCGGAACAGCTCCGGCAGGTACCCGATCCGCCGGCGGGCGTCCCGGTCGCCCAGCGGACGGCCGAGCACGGTCCCGCCCCCACCCGACGGGCGCGTGAGGCCGAGCAGGAGCTTGACGGCCGTCGTCTTGCCGGCGCCGTTGGGGCCCAGGAAGCCGAACACCTCCCCCGCCGCGACGCTGATGTCGAGCGCGTCGAGGGCGACGACCGAGCCGTAGGCCTTGCGCAGGCCATGGGTCTCGATGGCAGGGGCGGTCATGGGGCCATTCTCGGGCGTCGCGTGGAATCCGGCTCAGGGGCGTGACAGCCTAGGTGGCACGGCGCGGGTGGAGGCTTCCCGCATGACGACCCCGCCCACACGCCAGCTCAACCCGGAGTTCGGTCCGGATGCTGTTCGCGGACTGCCCGTTCTGCCTCCAGCCGGTCCCGCTCGACGCGATCGCCGGCACCATGGAGTGCCGGGACTGCCAGATCCTGCTCGAGCTCGCCGAGGATCCGGAGCCGCTGGCCCTCGCGCCCGCCGCCTGACCCGGGCCGCGCGAAGGCTAGGCGCCGCCCGGGTGCTTCAGCTCGACCCCGATGATCGCGATCGGGTCGTCGCCGCCGTTCTCCAGGGTGTGCCGCCCCAGCGAGTCGTTCAACCCTCCGTGGCCAGCCAGCAGGCCGCCTGGTGCCCTGCTCCGACCTCGACGAGCGGCGGTTCGTCGACCCTGCATCGATCGAACGCGAGCGGGCAGCGCGGGTGGAAGCGGCAGCCCGGGGGCACGTGGGCCGCATCCGGCGTCTCGCCGACGAGGATCGTCCGCTGCGCCCGCTCGCCGGCTTCGGGCGGGTCGGGCGAGGGCGACACCGAGACCAGCGCCCGCGTGTACGGGTTGCGCGGGTGGCGGATCACCTGCTCCGCGGGACCGATCTCCATGATCCGTCCGAGGTACATCACGGCGATCCGATCCGCGATCACCCACGCCACGGCAAGGTCGTGCGTGATGAACAGGTAGGTGAGGCCACGATCGCGGCGCAGGTCCAGCATGAGCCGCAGGAGCTCGGTACGGATCGACACGTCCAGCATGGACACCGGCTCGTCGGCGACCATCAGCTCCGGGTCCATCACGAGGGCCCCGGCGATGACGGCCCGCTGCCGCTGGCCGCCCGAGAGCTCGTGCGGGTAGCGCGCGGCGAAGTCCGGAGCCGGGCGCAGGCCGGCCGCCTCGAGCGCCGCGTGGGTCCGCTGCTCGCGCTCCTGGCGGGACATCCGCTCGCCGGACACCACGAGGGGCTCCGCCACGAAGTCCCCGACGGTGTGCTTGGGGTTCATCGTCTCGTACGGGTCCTGGAAGATGAGCTGGACCCGTTGCCGGTAGGCGCGCAGCTTCCGGGTGCCCCACAGCGCGGTCACGTCCTGGCCGTCGAAGACGATCCGGCCGGCGGTCTGCTTCGTGAGCTTGACCACGACGCGCCCGGTGGTGGTCTTGCCGGAGCCGGACTCCCCCACGAGCGCGAGGATCTCGCCCCGGCGGATGTCCAGGTCGATCCCGTCCACCGCGCGCACGCTGTTGGCCGGCTCGCGCGCCAGCGTGGCCGTCAGGCTGCGCCGCACCGGGAAGTGGACCTCGAGACCCTCCAGGCGGAGCAGCTCCTCGCCTTCGCGGCGGCTCACGCGGCGCCCTCCACGGCGGGTCGGGCGGACGGCGGGATCCACACGGGCGGCGTCGGCAGCGCCACGGCGTCACCGCCCGGCAGGTGCAGGTGGCAGGCGACGCGGACGCCATCCGGGAAGCGGACCTCGGTGGGGATCTCCTCGCGGCAGATCTCCATCGCATCCGCGCAGCGCGGCGCGAACCGGCAGCCCGGTGGCGGCGTCCGGAGATCCGGCGGCGAGCCCGGGATCACGTCCAGCGTCCGGCGGTCGGCGTGGATGTTCGGGTAGGCGGACAGCAGGCTGCGGGTGTAGGGGTGTCGGGGGGCCGTGAACACCCGGCGCACCGGGCCCTCCTCGGCGACACGCCCGGCGTACATCACCATCACCCGGTCGCAGGTCTCGGCGATCACCGAGAGGTCGTGCGTGATGAGCATCAGCGACAGGCCCAGGTCACGCCGCAGCTGCTCCAGCAGCTGGAGGATCTGGGCCTGGACCATCACGTCCAGCGCCGTCGTGGGCTCATCGCCGATGACCAGGGCCGGGTCGCAGGCGAGCGCCATCGCGATCATCGCCCGCTGGCGCATGCCGCCCGAGAGCTCGTGCGGATAGGCCGAGGCGCGCTTCTTCGGGATGCCCACCAGCTCCAGCAGCTCGCTGGCGCGTGCCTGGGAGGCCTCGCGGGTCTGACCGAGCCGGACCTCCACCGGCTCCGCGATCTGGTAGCCGATCGTCTTGACGGGGTTGAGCGCGTTCATCGCGCCCTGGAACACGATGGCGATCTCCCGCCAGCGGTAGCGGGTGAGCTGCTGCTCGGTCTTGGGCACGAGGTCGATGCCGAACAGCTCCACCCTGCCGGCGCGGATCCGCCCGTTCGCGGGCAGGAGCCCGACCAGCGAGAGGGCGGTCGTGGTCTTGCCGCACCCGGACTCGCCGGCGATGCCCAGCGCCTCCCCGTCATCCACGCGGAAGCTGACGCCGTCCACGGCCTTCACGCTGCCGACCGGCATCTTGAAGCGGACGGCGAGGTCCTCCACGACCAGCAGCGGGGCACCGGGGACGGCCTGCTTGGGGAGCGGCCACTGGCGCCGGCCACGGACGGGCGTGCCCGGCACCGCGCCCGGCGGGAGCACGTGATCCAGCGCGGGATGCAGCCCGCCGCCGGACCCGGGGCTGGTGCCATCGTCGGGGAGGTGATCGTGCTCGGTCACCGCCGATCCCTCCCCTTCGGGTTGAGCATGTCGTCGAGCGCGTTGCCGACCAGGGTGAACGCCAGGACCACGAGCACCACGCAGGCGGCCGGCGGGACGATGTACCACCAGGCCCCGAGGCCCGGCGCGCCGGCCTCCTGGGCGTTGTTGAGGATCTGGCCCCAGGAGGGGGCAGACGGATCGCCCAGGCCGATGAACGCCAGGGTCGTCTCCGTGAACACCGCGGCAGCGAAGGTCAGGACGGACTGGGCCACGATCAGGTTCACGACGTTGGGCAGGATGTGGTGGCCCATGATGTGACCCGCCCCGGAGCCGACCGCGCGCGCCCGGTCCACGAACATCCGCTCCTTGATCGACAGGACCTGCGACCGGATGACACGGGCGGTGGCGGCCCAGCTGGTGAGGCCGATGACGACGACCACGACGATGAGCGTCGCCCGGATGCCACCGAACTCCGCGCCGGCTCCGATCACGTCCAGCATCACCGGCGCCAGGATCAGCGCCAGGACCACGGTGGGCAGGACGAGGAAGAAGTCCGCGATCCGCATGAGCAGCGCGTCCAGCTTCCCGCCCACGAAGCCGGAGACGATCCCCATCGTCGCACCGAGGAACACCGTGATCAGGGTGGCGAGCAGGCCGATGAGCATCGTGATCCGGGCGCCGTGGACCGTGAGGTTGAGGATGTCGCGTCCAAGCTCATCCGTGCCCAGCAGGTGCTCGCCGGACGGCGGATCCAGGGGCAGCCCGGTGGCGCTCACCACGTTCTCCAGCGGCCCGACGAACAGTGCCGGGGCGATCGCCACGATCGTGAACACGAGGAGGATGCCGAGGCCCAGCGCGCCGTCGCGGCGCGCGAGGAACCGGCGAAGCAGGTCGAAGCGGCGCGGCGCCGGCCGTGCGGGGGGCGGCGCGGTGATGTCGGCGGCGGTCACGCGCGCACCCGCGGGTCGAGGAGTCCGTAGACGATGTCCGCCGCGAAGTTGGCCATGACCACCGACACGGCAACCAGCAGGAAGATGCCCTGCAGGAGCGGGTAGTCCCGGGAGTCGAGCGCGAGCACCGTCAGCGTCCCGATGCCGGGCCAGTTGAACACGATCTCCGCCGTGATCGCACCCGCCACCACGTAGCCCACGTTGAGGGCGATGAGGGTCACCATCGGCAGCAGCGCGTTGGGGAACGCGTGCTCCTTGAGGATCCGGCTGTCGGCGAGCCCTTTCGCCCGTGCCGTCGTGACGTAGTCCTCGGTCCTCGTCTCGATGATCGAGGAGCGCATCAGGATGGAGTACCCGCCGATCAGCCCGAGCGAGATGGCGGCCACGGGCAGCACCAGGTGCCGCAACAGGTCGAACAACGCGGCCAGGCCGTCCTGGTCACCCCCGGGCGTCGTCATGCCCGAGGTGGGGAACCAGCCCAGCCCGGCAGCGAACACGATGATCAGGGGCATGCCGATCACGAAGTAGGGCATGGAGTAGAGGATGAGGGCGAGGCCCCCGCCCACCCTGTCCACCTTCCCCCCGCGGTTCCACCCCGACCTGGCGCCCAGCGACAGGCCCGCGATGATCGCGATGATCTCCGCCAGACCGATGAGCAGGATCGTGGGGCCAGCGGCATCCGCGACGACCTCCGTGACCGGCTGGCCGCGGTACTTGATCGAGTAGCCCAAGTCTCCCGACATGGTGGACTGGATGTAGGCGGCCAGCTGGTCGGGGACGACCGGTTTGTCGAGGCCCCAGCGCGCGCGGGCCGCGGCGACCTGTTGCGGGGTCAGGTTCGGGTTCTTGATCGCCCGCTCGGGCGAGCCCGGCATCATCCGGAACAGGACGAACATGAGCAGGACGATCGCGACGATCGTGAACACGGCCTGCGCGAACTTGCGCAGGATGTAGCGCCCGCTCATGCGCGGGTGGTCTCAGCCCGGGAGCGCCGGACGGCGCCCCCGGGCGTGGTCACCACCGTTAGCGGGTCGCAGGGGTTCACTCGTCGTCGACGGGCGTGCCCTTCTGCCGCCGGGACAGGAAGACTCCCACGATCACGACCGCCACCACCGCGAGGCCGGCAAGCAGCAGGAGCGTGGTGCTCGACCCACCGTCCGAGCTCGCCGTCCCGCCGTCCGCAGAGGCCGTCGGGGTTGCCGGGGCCTCGCTGGCGGGGGCCTCCGAGGCGGGGGCCTCCGTCGCAGCCGCCGGCGTCGGGCTCGGCTGCGCCGTCGCATCCGAGAGCAGCGTGTACTGGAGCGTGCCGTAGGTGAACATCGGGGTGCCGTCAGCGGGCATGTTCTGCCAGCCGGCGAAGCGATCGTTGCGGTACGCATCGAGGTTGGCGTCGTAGAACAGGACGTCGTACGGCGCCTCGTCGTAGATCAGGTTCTGCATCTCGGCGAGGGTCTTCGCCCGCTCCTCGCCCGCCTGGGTCAGCTGCAGCTCGTAGAGCTTGTCGTACTCCGGGTTGCAGTACTGGCTGTCGGACGTGTTCCCGATCTGCTCGCACCGGAAGATGTCGAGCAGCGCGCTCGGATCCGGGTTGCCGGCCCAGCCCCAGATCTCCATGTCGTAGTCGGCCTTGTACTCGTCGCCGGCCTCCGGCGGCAGGACCCGGTCGCCGACCACGGCGGAGTCGAGGATCTCGGTCGTGACGTCGATACCCAGCTCGCCGTACCACTGCTCGACGAACTGGGCGGACTTGGCGTAGGTGTCATCGGTGTTGGGCAACACGAGCCGGAGCGAGATCGGCTTGCCTTCCTTGTCCAGGCGCTTGCCGCTCGAATCCAGCGTGTAGCCGGCGGCCTCGAGCTTCTGCTTGGCCACCTCGAGGTCGAACGTTCGCGGCGTGTTCGGGGTGACGTGCCACTCGGACAGGATCGGCGGGATGATCGTGTCGCCCGGATCGCCGTACCCGCCCAGGATGCGGTCCACGAGGGCCTTCTTGTCCACCGCGTACCCGAGCGCATCGCGGAACTTGGCGTCCAGCAGCGCGGTCGTGGACGGACCGCCGCCCTCGATGGTCTTGCCGGTACCGGTGCCGTAGGTGTTGAACGCGATCTGGGTCCAGCCGTTCGCCTTGCCGGCGACCGTTGTGAAGGCCGGGTCCGCCTGGAGCTGCTTGAGCTGGTCGGCGTTGACGCTACGGGCGTAGTCAAGCTCACCGGACTTGAGCGCCTGGACCATGGTGTCCGCGTTCTGGAAGAACTGGATCACCACCTCGTCGGCGTGGCCCTGCGGGCCCCAGTACTCCGGATTACGGGTGAACCGCGCGTACTGGCCGGTCTTCCATTCCTGGAGGATGTACGGCCCGGTACCCACGAGCGGCGGGTCGAACGTGTCCGCGGCGATCTGCTTGTAATCCTTGTCCTTGTAGATGTGCGACGGGAGGATGGGGACGTAGATCTGGAAGATACGGTCGGACTGGTCCGTGGTGTAGGCGATGAACGTGGTGTCGTCCGGACACTCAACCTTGGTCACGCCCGCGTCCTTGACGCCGGGGTCCAGGTAGCCCTCGCCGACATTCTCCCCGGCGGCGATGGCGTCAATGGCCAGACCCCACGAGTAGCACGCGTCCTTGGACGTGGCCGGGGTCCCATCGGACCACTTCATCCCCTCGCGGATCTTGAACACCACCTTGTCCGGCTGGCGCTCCCAGCTCTCGGCGAACCCCGGGGCCGGCTTGGCATCCTTGTCGAAGTCCACCAGCAGGTTGTAGGTCAGCTGGAAGACCTCGTAGCCCGAGACGAGCAAGGTCATGAACGGGTTGCTGGCATCAAGGTCCTGGGTCGTGCCCACGCGGAGCACGACAGGATCCGCCGCAGCTGCGGGAGCGGCCGCAGGAAGCAGCAGCGCTGCTGAGAGCGCGACCGCTCCGAAGAGGCGCGCCACCCTCACGCGCTTGGGCTTGGACATCCGGGTCTCCTCCTGAAGTCCTTGCTGCCGGTCGCCCCTGGAGCGGCCGGTCTCGCACGCCGACCCCGACGGCAGTCGGGCGGAGCGTTGCACAGCGGCAGCCTCCTCGCAACTGCCAATCGGAACAGCCCACTGGGCGGGACGGTTCGCACCGAGCCCCCCCCGCGTTGGCTCAGATCACGAAGCTCGTCGGCGGGTGCTCCTGGCGCAGGATGGGCCGGTCCATGCGGAACGCCTCGAGCTCCGGGCCGGACGGCGTGCTCCCATCCACCGCGAGCTCCGCCAGAATTCGTCCCAGCACCGAGGCGAACTTGTACGCGTGCGCCGAACCGAGTGCGACGAGCACCTCCGGGTGGCCGGGCACGGCATCCACGACGAAGTCCCGGTCCGGGGTCATCGTGTACAGGCAGGTCTTGGTCAGGAACGGCTCCACGGCCATGTCCGGCAGGCGGCGCTCGAGGAACGCCATGGTGCGGGCATGCGCATCCTCGTCCCGCTCGAACGTGCGCGTGGCCGGGGTCACGGGCCGTCCGCCGACGTCCTGGCCGATCTTCGGGCCCGGGTGGCCGTGGCTCGGGAAGCCGTAGAACGACGGCTCGTCCATCCAGATCCAGACCGGGAACCGTTCCGGGGCGAAGCGCGCGGGATCGCCGCGCGGCGCGAACCAGCTCACCTGCTCCTGCGTGACCGTCAGGGGCAGCGCGCATCCCAGGGGCGCCAGCAGGTCGTTCGTCCAGGCATCGGTCGCGAGGACCACGCGCCCGGCCCGGATCCGCTCGCCGGACTCCAGCTCCAGGGTGACCTCGCCGCCGCCGTCGGCGAGGCCGGCGACGGGAGCCAGCTCCCGGAGCTCCGCCCCCTGCTCGGCCGCCAGCCGGCGGTGGGCCGCGTTGCCCCGCGACGGGTCCGCGATCCCGGTGTCCGCCTGGAACAGGCCCGTGTGCTCGTCGTCGAGCCGCCAGGCGGGCCAGCGGCGCATGATCTCGGCCGCATCCAGGCGTTCGAAGGCGATGCCCTCCGCGGCCATCGCGTCCGCGTACACCTCGATGTCGATGTCGGCGCCCGGCGCAGGCTGTCGGGGCCCCACGTCCAGACCGCCGGTGCGGAACACGACCTGCGTGCCGCTCTCGCGCTCCAGCTCTGCCCAGGTGTCGTAGGCGCGGGCCGTCAGCCGCACATAGTCCCGCCGGTGGTAGCTGCGCCGGATGATCCGGCTGACGTCCTCCGAGGCGCCGTACGGGTGACCGATCTGGAACTGCTCCAGCCCGAGGACCCGCAGCCCCGGCCGGCGCGAGAGCCAGTACGCCGCGGCGGAACCGAGCGCCCCGAGACCGACGACGGCGACGTCCACCTCGCGCGTCATGCGCCCGCCCCGCCGTCGGGATCGACTGCCACCGCATCGTCCCCCACCCGCTCCGCGAGGTAGCGCCGGATGTCCAGGCTCATGTCCTCCATGGGCGCGTACCAGCCGAAGCGGAAGCGCCGTGACGTCATCCCGTCCTGCACGCTCTCGCAGACCGTCCAGTCCTGGCAGTTCACCAGGTCCCAGAAGTCCACGGCGTCCGACGGGTCGAAACCGGGCTTCGCCATCTCGTCGGGATGGAACAGGAAGTCCACCACCACCAGCGTCCGATCCGCGGCCTTGGGTACCAGCGTGAAGGCCGCCACGTGGTCGGCGGACAGGCTGACCATGAGGTTCGGATAGACGAGCTCGCCCTTGTGGCGGACGCGCTCGTCCGCATCGAGGCCCGGGAACGGCGCGCGGTCGGTCGTCCCGGAGAGGGTGAAGGTGAACGTCCCTTCGGCCTGCGGCACGCCCGCGTCCCAGTCGAGGGCTCCCCCACCCCGCTCCTTGAACGCCGGCACGATCCGGCACAGCTCCGGGTGGACGCCGGCGCAGTGGTAGCACTCGTTGTAGTTCTCGACGATGACCTTCCAGTTGGCCCGGACGTCGTAGACGATGCGACGGGCCGTCCGGAGGTCGGCCAGCGGGTAGCGGGCGATGCGCTGCGGGACGCCGCCCAGCTGTGCGGCCAGCGTGTGGCCTGCCGCCACCCGCTCCGGGGAGAGGTTGACGAAGATCCAGCCTCCCCAGGTGTCGAGGGCGACGGCATGGAGCCCGAACGCCGAGGGGTCGAAGTCGTCGGCCTCACCGAGGAACGGCGCGTTGCGGACGCGACCGTCGAACTCGTAGCACCAGGAGTGGTACACGCACCGGACCACGCCCTTGAAGCTGCCCGTCGGACCCGCGCCATCCCCGGTGGCCGGGTCACGGCGCTGCTCGGCGGTCGTGAGACGCGCCCCGCGGTGGCGACACAGGTCCACGTGCGCGTGCAGGGCGCCCGCCCGGTCGCGGACGACGATGATGCGCTCGCCCGCGACGTCAACCGCGAGGAAGTCGCCGGCCGTCCGCAGCTGCTCGACCCGCCCGACGGCCACCCACTCGGCCCACCACAGCCGCTCGCGCTCCAGCTCCAGGAACGCCTCGTCCACGTAGGCGGCGCGCGGGAGGCTGGCCTCGAAGGCCGCGCGGGCCATGCGGTTGGCGGACTGGCTCATCGCGGAGACTCCCGGAGCAGGGCGTAGCGCGTGACCGCGGCAATGGTCAGGAGGTCGTGGATGCTGCCGGCGTCGATGTCGGCCAGGATCTCGTCGAGCGTCGCCCACCGGACGGTGAGGTCCTCGCTGGGCTCCGGGCTGGCGACCCCCGGCCGCAGCCCGGTCGCGACGAACAGGACGCCCAGCTCGTCGGTCACCGAGTTGGACAGCGAACAGCGGCACAGCTCGCGCCACGTGTCCGCCTCGAAACCCGTCTCCTCGGCCAGCTCGCGACGGGCGCCGGCCTCGGGCGACTCGTCCGGTGCGGCACCGCCCTCGGGGATCTCCCAGCTGTAGGCGTCCAGCGTGTAGCGGTGCTGGCCGACGAGCAGGATCCGGCCGTCGTCCGCCACGGCCACGACACCCACGGCCAGGTTGCGGAAGTGCACGACCCCGTAGACCCCGGGGCTGCCGTCCGGCCGGACCACGTCGTCGTGGAGGACCTCGATCCAGGGGTTCACGTAGACGGTCTCGCGCGAGCGGCGGAGCCAGGGGCCCACGGCGGTCGGCGGCATCACGGGGTCGGTCATCTGCAACAACGTACCGCCTGCGACGTCACTACGGACAGCACTGGCGGACACCGAGATCGTGACGCAGGCTCACGACGTCTCGCCTGGACAACATCGAGGGATGGGTCATCATGAGCGCGGGTGAGGGTCGCTCGTCACGCAGGAAGTGGCTGCTGACGGGGCTGGCGGTGGTCGCCCTCCTTGTGATCCTGCTCTACGGCGCCGCCTCCTTCTTCGTGTACGACCAGGTCGGCAAGGCGCCGCAGGCGTGCTGGCCGAACGATGCCGAGAACACCACGGCCAGCTTCCCGATCCCGGCGCCCTTCCCGGAGGACAAGGTGGCCGAGTACCAGATGCCGGCCGCTCAGGATGTCACGTTCCCGTCGCGGGATCCGCAGATCCCCGATGCGGAGCTGGCCGGCTGGTGGATCCCCGGCGCCAACCCGCAGGGACCTGCCGTCATCCTGGTGCACGGCGTGCAGTCCTGCCGCCGCGAATCGTCCGTGCTCCTCGCGGCGAGCATGCTCCACAAGGCGGGCTTCTCCGTCCTGCTCATGGACCTGCGCGACCACGGCGACTCCGGGGGTGACGACGCCCGCTTCGCCGGCGGCAGCGAGGAGTACCTGGACGTCCTCGGCGCCTGGGACTGGGTGCGCGAACAGGGCGTCCCCGGCGGGAAGATCGGCATCGCCGGCTTCTCGTTCGGGTCCATCAGCTCCATCGTGGCCGGGAGCCAGGAGCCAGGGGTGGCCGCGGTGTTCGCCGACTCGGCGACCACGAGGATGGGCGAAGGTATCGGCCTCTTCCTGGCCGACCAGCTCAAGGATGGGACGGGGCTGTCCAAGATCCTGGTCCCGGGGACCATCGTGTGGGCGAGGCTCATCGCGAACGACGACCTCACGAAGTACGACCCGATCGACGAGGTGGCCGCGTACGCGGGCCGGCACATCGCCTTCGTCCACGGGGCGCTGGACAAGGTCCTGCCCGCCTCGATGGCAACGGAGCTCCACGACGCGGCCGCGGCGGCCGGCGCCATCACGCCGGACGCGTGGATCGTCCCGGACGCCGGGCACACCCAGGGGATCTACTACGACCCCGCGGGATACGAGCAGCGCCTGGTCTCGTTCTTCACGGAGGCCATCGGCGAACCGTAGGGCTTGGACGGGCCTAGACTCAGCTCCATGCCCTCACCCACCGGCGGCCCCGACCGCCCGATCGACGCCAGCGGACCTCGCTACGCGAGCGAAGTCCGCTGGGACGTGCGCATCCCCGTCCGCGACGGCCTGGAGCTGTCCGCCAACCTCTGGCTCCCGGTCCCGGCGGCCGGGGTCGGGCGCGAGGCCGGGGCCGCGCACGAGCGGTACCCCGTCATCCTGGAGATGATCCCGTACGGCAAGGACAACTGGCGGCGCAACGCGGACACCGCCAGGGGGGAGTGGCTCGCGGCGCGCGGGTTCGCCCTCTGCCGGCTCGACGTCCGTGGCACGGGCTCGTCGCCGGGCGTCGCGCTCGACGAGTACACGGAGGCCGAGACCCAGGACGGCTACGACGCCGTGGAGTGGCTGGCGGCCCAGCCGTGGTGCACGGGAAACGTCGGCATGTGGGGCATCAGCTACGGCGGGTTCACGGCGATCCAGGTGGCGAAGCTGCGCCCGCCCCACCTCCGCGCGATCCTCCCGATGTACGCCACCGACGACCGCTATCGCGACGACGTCCATATCCGCGGCGGCTGCGTGACGGCCAGCGAGAAGTGCCAGTACGCCGTCAGCCAGCTGGGCATGAACGCCATGCCGCCCCACCCGCCGTTCCGCGGCGAACGCTGGCGGGAGGAGTGGCTGGCACGGCTGGAGCAGACGCCGCCCTGGCTCATGGCCTGGATCCGCGAGCAGACGGACGGCCCGTACTGGCGTCGCGGCTCGCTGGCCCCGGACTACGGTGCGCTTGGAATGCGCCGTCTTCCAGGTCGCCGGCTGGACGGACGCGTACCCGGACGCCGCGTTCCGGATGCAGGAACGCTGCACGAACGCGACCGTCCGGACCCTCGCCGGCAACTGGGTCCACTCCTTCCCGGATGACGCCTATCCCGGCCCGAACCTCGACTGGCAGCACGAGATGGTGCGCTTCTTCGACCGGTACCTGAAGGGCGTCGACAATGGCTGGGAGCACGAGCCGGCCCTGGTCTGGTACGAGCGCGAGTACGCCGAGCCGGAGCCATTCCCCGCGAGCTGGCCAGGCAGGTGGCGGGCCGCAGACGCCTTCCCGGTGCCTGGCTCCGTGGCTCACGAGCTGTGGCTGGGGCCGGGGACCCTCGGCCAGCCGCCCGAGGAGGAAGGCGTCGACGCGCTCCCGCACCTCGCCACCGTCGGGACCTCGGGGGCGCTCTCGTGGGGCGCCGGAGGATCGCCCAACGGCCTCGCGCGGGACCTGCGCCCCGACGAGCTGCGCGGGCTGACGTACACGTCCGAGCCGCTCGCGGAGGGGTTCTCGGTCATCGGGCAGCCGTGGGCAGTCCTCCACCTCACGGCCTCGATGCCGATCGCGACCTGCGTCGTCCGCCTGTCCGAGGTCTCGCCCGCGGGCGTGTCGTCGCTGGTCGCCACCGGGGTGCTCAACCTGACCCACCGCCTCTCGGACGTCGACCCCGCGCCGATGCCGACCCGCCCCCGTGCGACCGAGGAGGTCCGCATCCCGCTCCGCGTCAGCGGCTACCGGTTCTCGCCCGCCCACCGGATCCGGCTCACCATCCTGACCTCGTACTGGCCGGTCCTGTGGCCCTCCCCGCTGCCGGGCGAGATCCGCGTCCACCACGGGCCGGCGGCGCCGTCCCGCCTGATCCTGCCGGTGCTGCCGGACGGCCTCGCGGCACCCGACGTCCCGGCGTACCGCACGGATCCCGTGGCGATGCGCGACGTCGGCAGCTACGAGGAGGATGCCCCGGAGTGGCGGATCGAGGAGGACGTCCTGCGGGGGACGGTGGCCGTCACCATCTTCGACGGCGGTGGCAGCACCCAGGAGGACGGCTCGCGGCTCTACAGCTCCGAGCGGCTGGTGCTCACGGCGTCCGACGCGGACCCGGCGCATGCCCGGCTCGAGAGCGACGTGGTCTATCGCTGGGCGGGGTTCGGAGCGGAGGCGGACATCTCGGCCCGTGGACTGATCGCATCGGACGAGGGATCGTTCGACGTGACGGTGACCCTGGACGTGCGCCTGGACGGCGAGCCGTTCTTCAGTCGGGCGTGGAACGAGCGGATCCCGCGCAACCTGGTCTGAGCCCTACTGCAGGGTCCCCAGGGCGGCCTTGGCGATGAGCGCGCTCACCACGGCGACGGACACGCTGGCCAGCGTGCCCAGCAGGTAGTACTCGGCAAAGCCCCGGTCGTCGAGCTGCTTGAAGCGGGCGATCGTCTTGGCCGCGATCACGAAGCCCACGGCCGCCTCCGCGCCGACCAGGACGAACACGACGATCAGGAGCCGCTCGAGGGCGCCGATGGTCGCCCCGATGCGGGCCGGAGCCCCGGTGGGCACGGAGGACCTGTGGTGTGGCGAGGGCGCCACGGCGGGGGGCGCCGCCATCGCCGGTGCGGCGGATGCGGCCGCTGCGGCGGCGGCTGGGGCAATCGATGGGGCGGTCGATGGGGCGGTCGCGGCCGACTCTGCCGTGTCGGCAGGTGCTGCCGCGGTGGCCGCCGCGACTCCTGGTTCCACCGTGGCCACCAGGGGGCCGACGCGCACCGTGTAGCCGGAGCGCGCCTGGGCCGGCATCGCGGACGCCGGCGTCGCCGGGTCCGGCGCAGGGGCGGCGGGCTCGTCCGGCACCCAGCGCGGCGACACCAGCGCCAGCACGAAGTAGTACGCGGCCCGGGTGTTGACCAGGAACAGCGAGACCAGCACCACGCTGGTCAGGATCACGGCGTGGACCGTCGCCCGGTCCCAATCGCGCAGGATCGTGTTCACGACGTCCACGAAGCCCTGCAGCAGGGGCACTCCCTCGAGGATGACGAGCCAGGCGACGATCGCGATCGTCAGGTGCAGCACCTGGTCAGCGACGAACAGCATCCCGGGCCACGGGGTCCAGGCGCCACCCAGCCCCGACTCGGGTGCGTCGCCGGCGGCGGTCGGGCGCGTGCGGGCGGCGTCCTGGGCGCTCCGCTCGGCCCGGCGGGTGGCCCTGACCTTCCAGCGGTCCACCAGCATGTGGGTGATCACGACGAGCGCGATGTAGACGATGCCGGGCACGCCGAAGGCGAAGACCACGGGCACGAGGCACAGCCCGACGTGGAACCCGTGCGTCCCCAGCGCCGCCCATCCCGTGCGACCGCCACCGCCCTTGTTGATCGCGATCCAGTCGTTCTGGAGCACGAAGTCCGCGACCAGGTGGGCGAGCACCAGCCAGGCGATGACGAGGACGGTGTCGGTCACGCGGCGCTCCCCACTCCCTGGCGGGACGTGTCGGGGACGTCCCCGATGAGTTGCGTCGGCACGGGCGACGCCGTCGCGGAAGATGGTCGCAAGGCCGGCGGCGAGGCCCTGCAGGTGGCGGATGCGGCCGCGGTCCGCGATGACGGAGACGGTGGCCCGTGTCACCCCAAGACGTTCTGCGGCCTCTGCCTGCCGGAGCCTGTCCACGACGAGGAGGCGCCCGACCTCGCGCTGGCGGACGGTGAGCTCGCCGAGCAGGGCGGGGAGGAGCGGCCCCAGGTCCGCGAGGAGCTCGTCCGTGTCCGGATCTCCGGTCATGGCGGCCAGCCCATCACGGCGGGACTTCGCCCGCTCGAGGAGACCGCGTGCCGCGCGGAACGCCGGCCCGGTCCGCTCCGTGGCGGGTCCGGTGCCGGGCTCCACCAGCCCAGCGACCACGGCCCAGCGCAGGCCCCGGACGTCCGGGTGGAGTGCGGCGCGGAGCACGATCCGGAACGGGTCGGCGCCCGAGGCGAGGAGGAGCTGGATCTCGTCACCCTGGGTGAACCCGGCCGGAGCGAGCCGATCGTGGGCGGTGCTCGCATCCAGCTCCTCGCGCAGGGAGCGCAGGAACGCGGAGGCGCCGGGGTCGCGGCGCGAATCCACGACGTCACCGAACAGCACCGTGGCCGGGATCAGGGTCGTCACACGCGGGAGCCTACCGCACAACCAGTTAGCCGTAAACGGCTATATGGACCTTAGATAGCCTATATGGGCGAACAGGCCGCCTGTCAATCCCCCGACAGGCAGCCGGGCGGCACGGGGAGCCTTGCTCGCGCTGGCCCAGGCGAGGACGGCCTCACGGACGGTCCGGCGCCACCGCGATCAGCCGCGCGACCGCGTCGGCGAGCGCCGCCCGGTGCTCCTCGGTCGTGAAGTCCAGGAGCGGCTCGGACGGGAGCGGATGCTCGGACAGCGCCCCGTCGCGACGCACGTAGGCAACCGGGTAGAGGCCGCCCTGGCCGTCGCTCTCGATCGTCATGGCCACGGCGTCCTCGGTCATCCCGTCGAGCACGTGGGCCAGCGGCAGGATCCCCGCGTCGCGGAGCGTGCCGTCCGGTGCGGCCGTCACCACCCGGGCGAGGTACGCCTTCTGGTGCCACAGCTCGGGCGCCGAGGGTCGCCTCCCGGAGCAGGTACCCGACCAGGTCATCGGGTGCCACGATGGGCCGATCCTCGACGAGCCCGAACCAGCGCTCGGCGATGTGGCGGGCGAGCACGAGGCTGTTGTACCGATGGCCGTGGACCGCGCCCGAGTTGGCGGGCACGCCGTGCTTGCGCAGCCCCGGCGCGGCCTGGCTGATCGTCCCGGCGAAGTAGATCCCGGGAACGGTCGTGCTCTCCCAGTACGGCGACACGACCGGCAGCCGGCTGGCACCGAACGTCGCGACCCCCAGGTCCGGGAGGTCCTGCAGCGGGCAGGTGAAGCCGGTCGCCGCGATCACCTCGTCGGCCTCGACACACATCGGCTCGCCCGTGTCCGTGCGCTGGAGGTCCACCCTGATCCCGCCGTCGACCGCCGTGAGCCCGGTGATCTTGGCGTCCAGGATCCGCACGCCAAGCCCCAGGAACGCATCCTCGAACGGCTGGACGTAGCGGGCCCGGACCCCGGCGAGCGACTTGGTCTGGATGCTGGTCTTGGCCGGCGACGGCGAGCAGACGGTGATGGACGAGGCCCACGGGGCGAGCCCCGTGGCGAGCTCGAAGCCGCTGTTCTGCTTGCCGATGATGAACACGCGCTTGCCGGCGTAGGACGAGGCGTCGCGGGTGTCCGCGTAGTGGCGGGCCAGCTCGATCCCGGGAGTCGCCGGGCTTGACGGCTGGGCGATGCCGACCGCGAGCACCAGGATCCGGCAGCGGTACTCCCCGTCGCTCGTCTCGACCACGAAGGTCGTCCCATCCGGGCCGTCCTCGCGCCGCGTCCGCTCCCAGCGGGTGCCATAGCGGACGGTGATCCCGGCCCGCTCCGCGAAGGCCTCCAGGTTCTGCTGCATCGCCGGGCGCGACGGGAAGTAGCTCGTCGCGTCGAGGAACTCGGCCTGGATCGAGGCCGCCCCGGGCTCATCGGCGAGGAGGCTGTTCCAGTCGTAACGCTGGTACTCGCGGGTGCCCAGCGCGGCGGGCGCATGGGGTTTTGTCCACGAGAGCAGGCGCTGGAAGAACGGCCAGCGCAGGAACATCCCGCCCGGGCCATCGTCGGCCGAGAGCACGGCGTGCTCCACGCCGTGACGGCGCAGGCCATAGGACAACTGCAGCCCACCGGGCCCCGAGCCGATGACGACGACAGGATATTCGCCGGGCGGAAACGGGCGCTCGACGGCGTCCACGCTCAGCTCCGCCACCGGTTGGCGTTGCGCAGGCGACGGGCCTGGGACTGCATCATCCGGAACATCACGGGGGGATGCGCGAGCAGGAATGGCTTGACTGCGGCCGGCCCGAGCACCAGGAGGCTGAGCGACGAGGTCGCGACCACGTCGGCCGTCGGCGGCTCGCTCAGCAGGATGGACACCTCGCCGAAGAAGTCCCCGCGGTGCAGGGTGCTGCGGGTGGTGCCGTCGATGCAGACGTCGGCCGTCCCGTCGAGGATGATGTAGAACCCGGACCCCGTGAGTCCCTGGCGGAGGACGCGCTCGCCATCCGGGACCACCATCTCCTCGAACAGCCCCGCCACGCTGAGCAGCTGGGGTGAGCCGAGGTCCGCGAACAGCGCGAACCCGGCGAGTGTGTCGGCGAGCTCCTCCCGCGTTGCCACGATCCCTCCTCGTCTCCCCTGACCGGTGCGGCGACGGCGCTCCCGGAGCGGGCATGGTCCCACACTCGGGACCATCGTGCTCGACTGGGCGAGGGTCACGGCCCCGCGGGCTGTTGACGCCGGATCGGCGGCAGGCGCACGATGGCGCCCCCGCTACCGTCAGGAGGATCCATGCCTCTCGCCCAGTCCCATCGCGAGGCGCTGATCGCCGCATGCCCCCTGTTCGCCGGCCTCGACGGCGACGGCATGGCCGCGGTCGCGCAGGCCACCGTCGAGGTCGAGTTCGCCGCCGATCGGACGATCGCGCGCCAGGGTGAGATCGGCACGGGACTGTTCATCGTGGCCGAGGGAGCGGTTCGCGTGGTCCGCGACGGCGAGATCATCGCCCGCCTGGGCCCCGGCGAGTTCTTTGGCGAGCTCTCGGTCCTCGACGGCGGACCCCGCAACGCCTCCGTGATCGCGGACAGGCCCACGCTCTGCCTGGCGCTCGCGACCTGGGACGCCGAACGGGTGCTGCGTGAACAGCCGGGCGTGGCGCTGGCGGTCCTGCGGGTGCTCGCGGCGCGCCTCCGCGAGGCCACGGCGGACCACCGGACCTAGGCGTCGCCGGACTGGCGGGCACCGCCCGGGGGCCGGGTCACGGCGTAGGATGGTAGGCGTGCCGGCCGGCGACGCGGAGCGCACCCCCGAGGCGTCGCGGAGGCCGCCCGCCCAACCCGCGACCGTTGATCGAAGGTCCCCGATGTCCGACCACGCACGCCCTCGCACGCTCGTCCCGCCACCGGGCTGGTCGGCGACGGCCGCGGACAGGTGAGCGGGCGAGGCCCGCTCGGGCCGATCGCATTCCGGGCCTATGGGCGGTTCCATCGCGACGCGCGACTGATCCTCGTCACCAGCCTGGTGACGGGCGCGGTCGTCAGCCTGTGGTGGATCGACTTCAACCTGTACCTGGTGGCGCTCGGCTACTCCCCGGCGACGATCGGTCTGGTGGCCACCCTGGCGTCGGTCGCCGGGGGGATCATCGCGTTCCCCGCCAGTGCGGCATCGGACCGGGTGGGGCGCCGCGTGATCTTCTTCGCGGGCCTCATCGCCGGCTGCATCGCCCTCGTGGCGCTCCTGGCGTCCGAGGCGCTGTTCGTGATCGTCGTCGCGGCGGCGCTGTGGTCGATGGGCTTCCAGGCGTTCCAGGTGGTCATCTCGCCCTACATGACCGAGCACAGCGAGCCGGATCATCGCAACGAGCTGTTCGCCGTCCAGTTCGCGATCCAGAACGTCACCAACATCGCGGCCGCGATCCTGGGCGGGATCGTGGCGACCTGGCTGGCCGGCGTCCTGGGACTCGATCCCGCGGGTCCCGGGGTCTACAAGATCATCCTCGTGATCATGCTCGGCCTGTCCGCGCTGGGGCTGGTGACCGTCGCGCGACTCACCGACGACCGCCCGTCCCGACCGAGGCGGCCCGGATGCGCGAGCTGGGTGAGCCCGCCGCCTTTCCGGGGGATCCACGGCGGTCGCGGATGTCGCTGGGGATCACGATCCGCGACCGGGGGCGGTTCGCGAAGCTGGTGTTCCCGGGCTTCCTGATCTCGATCGGGGCCGGGCAGGTGATCCCCTTCCTCAACCTGTTCGTGCAGGGGAAGTTCGGGCTGGACCTGACCCAGCTCAACGCGGTGTTCGCGCTCACCTCGCTGGGCACCGTGCTGGCGATCCTCGTCCAGCCCTGGCTGGCGCGGCGGTTCGGGCAGATCACGTCCGTGGTGCTGGTCCAGGGCCTGTCCATCCCGTTCCTGGTGGTGCTCGGGTTCTCGCCGATCCTGTGGACGGTGATCACCGCGATGATGGTCCGCAACTCGCTGATGAACGCCGGCAACCCGATCTTCAACGCCTTCGCGATGGAGCAGGTCACCCCGGTGGAGCGCGCCTCGCTGTCGGCGTCCATGAGCGTGCTGTGGCAGATCGGCTGGGTGATCGGCGGGACGTGGTACGCGGTGCTCCAGGCGACCCTGGGCTTCACCGGTGGCTACACCGTCAACTTCATCACGATCATCGTGCTGTACTCGATCGCCACCGCCCTGTACTGGATCTGGTTCCGGGAGGCGGACCGCCGGGCGCTCGCCGCGAGGACGGCAGCGGCCTGACCCCGGTTCCGGGCTCGCGACTCGGCCTTGAGTCACACCGCGGATCTGCACGAGGAGCTGGGTCTCAATTCTGGTGATTCCGTTCCCCACCTCCGAGCGTGCGGTCCCCGGATGACTCCCACGTGAGTCGGACGAGGCGGTTGAGGCGGGTGGGGCCACCGAGCTCACTGTCGCCCGCCGCCTCGCGCCGGTAGACTGCGCGCCATGGCAGAAGCGCCCGTCCCCGCTCGCACGAAGAGCGCGATCCCGAAGAACCCCGGCCGGCACGAGCTCGGCATGAAGGCCACGCTCCTGTTTCCCAACCGGGAGATCGTCGACCAGTACTACGTGCCGCTCGTCTACACCGCGTGCCGCACGTGCTACTCGGAGCTCGAACCGCAGGAGATCTTCCGGCGGGCGGTCGCGGGCGAGGTCGCGCCGGCCTCGATGCAGCGCCTGATCTCCAACGTCATCGAGTCCGGCCACGGCTCGACCATCGAGCACATCGTGTTCACGTTCGGGCTCTCGGGCGTGTCGAGGACGCTGTCGCACCAGCTCGTGCGCCATCGCGCGGGCGTCGCGTTCGACCAGCAGAGCCAGCGCTACGTCAAGTACAAGGGCGCGGCCACGATGCTCCCGGCGACGATCGCCGAGGGGGATCCCGGGCTCCGCTCCCGCTACGAGGAGCAGGTGGACGGGGCGCTGGGCCTGTACGCAGAGCTGGTCGAGGCCGGGGTGCCCGGCGAGGACGCGCGCTTCGTGTTCCCGAACGCCACCCGCACCAACCTGGTCATGACGACCAACCTGCGGGCGCTGATCCACATGTCCGGCCTTCGCCTGTGCACGATGGCCCAGTGGGAGATCCGGCGGCTGTTCCAGCTGATCCGCCACGAGGTGTTCGGCGTGTCGCCGTTCCTGGGCTCGTTCCTGGCCCCCAAGTGCGTGCCGCTGGGATACTGCGACGAGTTCAACAACCGCGACGAGCACTGCCCGATCCGGCCCCACAAGGACAACGTCCTCGCGGCCTGGGCCCAGAAGCGCGAGACCGCGCGCGCGGCGGGCCGTGACCTGCCGGTCACCTGACCGATACTGTGGCCCCGTTCACGACTCCTCGCAATCATCCAGAATCGACCCACCCCGAGCAGGGTGCCACCACAAGGAGCCCACAGCGTGAAGCCCACCAAGACCGTGACCTCGATCGGCGTCGTCGCCTTCGTCATCGCCGCCGCGATCACCGGCCTGGCCGGGATCTCGGGCACGGCGTGGTCCGGCTACGACCACATGATCGTGCTGTTCTGCGCGGTCTTCTTCGGGGTCATCGTCCTTGGCATGATCCTGGACCGCGCCGCGCGCAACGCCGCAGGCGGCGGCCGCTAGCGGCGTCCCGACCGGACTCGAACGCCGGGGTTCAGCCCTCGTCGAACCCGGCGACGAAGCGCCGGATCACCCGCGCGAGACGCGGCCCTGCCTGGGCGCCGGCCTCGAGCACCTCCTCGTGGGTCAGCGGCTGGCCGGTGTAGCCGGCCCCGGCATTGGTCACGAGCGAGACGCCGCACACCTCGAGGCCGATCCAGCGCGCCGCGACAGCCTCCAGCACGGTTGACATGCCGACGGCGTCGGCGCCCATGGTGTGAAGCATGCGGACCTCGGCCGGGGTCTCGTAGCTGGGGCCGATCAGGCCCACGTACACGCCCTCCTCGAAATCAACGCCCTCGGCCTCGCCCGCGGCCCGCAGGGCCGCCCGGTGAGCGGGCGCCCAGACATCGGTCATGTCGGCAAAGCGGGGGCCCAGGTCGTCGGCGTTCTGGCCCAGGAGCGGCGTCAGTCCGGTGAGGTTGATGTGGTCGCTGATGATCATCAGCGTGCCGGGTCCGTAGGCCGGGTTCGCGCCGCCGGCGGCGTTCGTCAGGATCACGAGCTCCGCGCCGAGTTGCTTGAACAGCAGCACCGGCTGGACCACGAGGCCCGGGGCATTGCCCTCGTACAGGTGGAAGCGCCCCTGGAGGACCGCGACCGGGACGCCGGCGAGGCGTCCGAGCAGGAGCCGGCCCACGTGCCCGGGCGCCGTGGCCACCGGCCAGCCGGGCAGCTCCTCGAAGGGGATCGAGACCGGCTCCTCGAGGTCGTCGGCCAGGCTGCCGAGACCGGAACCCAGGACCATGCCGATCCTCGGCACGAGGTCCGTCCTGGCACGGACGGCCGCGACGAGCGCGGCGAGACGGGCCGGCTGTTCGGACGGGGGGATCGGCAGGGAGCGGTCGACGTCGGTCATGCGTGGAGCATACGACGGGGCGAGCCGGTGACGGCCGCCTCGGCCAGGATTGGCGTGCGCCGGGATACGCCCGGGGTGGCGTGCGCCGGAAACTTCGACGCCCGGGAGGAGTACCGACACCGGGATGCCGGTCACGTCCTTCCGGGCGCCCAACCGGGCCGCCCTCGCGGGCTGCCCTGCGCTGGTGAACGAAGCGCCCGGGGGAACCATGGAGCGGCGGACGTTGATGCGATCGCTGTCCGTGCCGCCGGCCTGGCCTTGAGGTGATCTCGGCCTGACCGGGTGGAGCGGGCTTGAGGCAATCGCCTCCGCTCCGGGCCTCCGTCGGCCCCCTCGGGCAAGACCAACGTTACGGGCTCGACGCCACGCGTCCAACGGGGTTGTCCACGAATCCGGGGCATGCGGAGTCCCCCGAAATCCACGACTTCTGCACCGCTGTGGATGACCTGTGGACGATCCCGCGGTCGCACGCGGCGACACGCGGCCGGCAGCGAAATGCTCAGCCTCCGAGGGCGAACATCTCCACCTTCGGCAGCCGCTCCGTGGCCCCGCTCCGCAGCTCCGAGTACCGGTCCGCACGCGAGGACCACACGGCGCGGATCCGGTCCGCCAGCTCCGTGTCGCCTTCTCCGTTTCGGAGGGGGCTCTTGAGGTCCGTGCCATGGACCGCGAACAGGCACGTGTACAGCTGTCCCTCCGCGGAGAGCCTGGCCCTGGTGCAATCGCCACAGAACGGGCGCGTCACCGATGCGATGACCCCGATCTCCCCGCCCCCGTCGCGATACCGGTACCGGCCGGCGACCTCGCCCCGGTAGTTGGCGACCACGGCCTCCAGCGGCAGCTCCGCGTCGAGCGTCGCGAGGATCTCGTCTGCCGGCACCACGTCGTCCAGCCGCCACCCGTTCGCGGTCCCGACGTCCATGTACTCGATGAAGCGCAGCACGAGCCCCTCGTCGCGCGCCCAGCGGGCGAGTGGCAGGATCGAGGCCTCGTTGAGACCTCGCCGGATCACGGCGTTGACCTTGATCGGCGCCAGACCCGCAGACCGCGCGGCCGCGATCCCGTCGAGGACGCGCGCGACCGGGAAGTCGACGCCGTTCATCTGGGCCGAGACGGCATCGTCGAGCGAGTCGAGGCTGACGGTGATCCGCTGCAGCCCCGCCCCGCGCAGGGCGCCCGCCAGCGGACGAAGCGCGGACCCGTTGGTGGTCAGGGTGAGATCGACCGGGCCACCCTCCGGCGTCCGGAGCGACGCCAGCTCCGAGACCAGCACCGGCAGGTCGCGGCGCACCAGCGGCTCGCCGCCCGTGATCCGCAGCTTGCCCACACCGAGGTCCACGAAGATCCCGGCCAGCCGGGTGATCTCCTCGAACGTCAGCATCTGGTCCCGTGGCAGGAATGCGAAGTCCCGCCCGAACAGCTCGGCCGGCATGCAGTACGGACAGCGGAAGTTGCAGCGGTCGGTCACCGAGATCCGCAGATCCCGGAGCGCCCGTCCGAAGCGGTCCGGCAGGCCTGGCCGGCCATCGAACGCATCGTCGCCTGCGATGTGCGGCGGCCCGGCAGGCGATCCAGTGGCGGCCGTCGACGCGACCTCCGACTCGGGCGAGGAGACTGGCTCAGGACGCAGGGTGGGCTCCACGACCCTATTGTCGCATCCGCGGCGCCCCGGAGCCTATGGGTGGGACGGCTGCAGCCACGTTGCGCGCCGGTCGGGAGTGCGCGCCGGTCGGCGGAACGAAGGGGTGGTGCATCCCGGTACCACCGGAACGACCTGCTGGTACCTCCGGCGACTGCACCACAGCCCACCTCGCCGCCTATGGTGCACGCAGGCCCCGGCGCTGCCCGCCGTTCACGAGGAAGAGTGCCCGACTCATGGCTACCACGGATACCCGAACCGGATTCCGGCTCCCCTGGAGCTCCGATCGCAACCAGGAGGCCGCGGCCGCCGAGGAGGCGGCTCCGACCGCCGCCGAGACCACCGAGGATGCTGCGCCCGGCGCACAGACCGCGGTGTCGTCGGACGGTCTCGCCGATCCTGGCGAGCCGGCGCAGGACGCCCGGGATCCCGATCCTTCCAACGCCCCGGACCCATCAACCGCCATCGCCACCGACACCGCCCAGGAGCCCGCAATGATCGCCTTCGACCCGTCACCGGCTCCTGCGCCCGCGACGCCCAGGAAGCCCTCGAAGCTGATGGTCGACCTGGGCGCGGCCATCCGTGCGACGGCCGAGGCAGCTCGTGACCAGGCCCTGGCCCAGGTCGACGCCGACCTCGCGCAGACCGTGGAGGCAATCCGCAGCGGGTCGAAGGAGGGCGAGGCCGTCCTGCGCGTGCGCTCCGACGAGGACATCGCCCAGATCAGGGAGTGGTCCCGCGCCGAGATCGCCCGCATCAAGGAGGAGACCGAGGGCCGCATCGCCGCGCGAAAGTCGGACCTTGACCAGGAGCTCGCTGCCCACGCGGCCGCGATCGAGCAGCGCGTGGGCCAGGTCGAGAACACCGCGACGGCCTACCGCAGCTCGATGGACGCGTACGCCGACAGCCTCGGCAGCGAGGAGGACCCGTCTCGTCTCGCCACGCTGGCGGAGTCGATGCCCGAACCGCCCGAGCTCGGGGCTTGGGCCGACCTCACTGACCTGTCGCTCGTCCCGGAGCCGGCTCGAGGCCGTGGTCGAGCCGGTCGAGGCCGTGGTCGAGCCGGTCGAGGCCGTGGTCGAGCCGGCTTCCGACGACGAGCCGGCCGAGATCCCGTTCGAGAACATCGTCGCGGCGCTCGGGGGCGACCCGAGCCTGGTGCACGCCCAGCCCGTGTCCGATGAGCCCGAGCCAATGGCAGACCAGCCCGAGATCGCGGCCGAGACGACGCCTTCCGCCGCCACGCCGTCGTGGGGCGAGAGCCCCGAGCTGACGGTCGGCGACGTGCTGCGGGACCCCATCAACAAGGACCAGGTCGACGCTCCTGAGGCCGACGACTCGGCCTTCGATCCCTACAACCGGGCCGCCCTCTTTGCCGCGCTCGAGGCTGACGCAGAGACCGTCGTGGCCACCGAGGCGGCAGCCGACGTCGCCGAGACCGCCGACGAGTCGCTCGCGGACCAAGTGGACGCGGGCGACGACGTGGATCCCGCCGCCGCGATGTCGGCGCCCACGGAAGCCGGTGGGTTCGGGGAGTCCTTCGCCGACCGGATGGCGTTCCTGACGCCGAGCCGCGATGAAGTTGAAGTCGACAGCGAACCGCGGACCACCCAGGTCATCGTGTCGGGCCTCGTCTCCGTCGCCAGCATTGCGAGCTTCAAGCGCCATCTCGGCCGCCTCCCCGGCGTGCGAGGCGTGGCCGTCGCATCCGGGCCTGCGGGTGAGTTCGTCTTCAACGTGACTCATCAGCCGGACGTCTCCTTCCGGGACGCCGTCCCGACCATGCCCGGCTTCGCCGCCCGCGTGACGAGCACCGCCGACGGCCTCGTCCACGTCACGGCTCGCGATCCCGAGGCGGAGGGCTGACCGGAATGTCCACCTCGCACGGCCGGCCGGTCGTCGCCCTCCTGCTGCCGAAGTCGGAGCGTGACCCCGTCATCGCCGAGCTCAATGCCGGCGGCTTCAACCCTGTCCCGCTCGATGGGGTTCGCGAGCTCGCGGCTCTGCTGGCGACCCGCCCCGACGTGGCCGTCGGGATCATCGATGCAGAGGTCGAGGCAGACCTCGTGGACGAAGCCTGGACGCTGCTCCACTCGGGTGGCCGCGCGATCCCGGCGCTCCTGATCGTCAACCCCTCGAACCTGGACGCCCTGAACTTCATGGGCGAGGGCCACGAGGACGACGAGTACCTGACGCGCCCGTACTCCGCCGAGTCCATCCGATGGCGGGTGGAGGCCATGTGCATCCGATCCGTGGTCGTTGACGACGGCTCAGGACCCATCCTTCAGGGTGAGCTCGAGGCGTCGGACTGGAGTCGCCGCGGCCAGCTGATCACCTTGTTCAACCCCAAGGGTGGCGTCGGCAAGACGATGATCGCCACCAACCTGTCCGCGATGCTGGTCCACAAGGGCCAGCGGGTCCTGCTCATCGATGCCGACACGGTCACCGGTCACGTGAGCATCTCGCTCGGGATGGAGGGCGTGCCGACCGTGGTCGACACGTGGCGCGACGAGCTCGATGGTGGGCCTGTCGTCCCGTTCTTCGACCTCTCGTCGGCGCATCCCTCGGGCCTGCGGGTCCTCCCGCTGTCGTCCAGCCCCATCCAGACGGAGATCCTCGACCCGGATCGCGTGGCCAAGGCCATCGCGATTGCCCGGCGATCCGTGGACTTCGTCGTCGTGGACCTCCACCCGTCCTACAGCGCGCTCAACCGCGCGGTACTCGACAAGTCGGAGCGGATCCTCGTCCCCGTGACCCCGGACCTGCCGGCGATCCGCGCCGTGATGAAGCTGGGCGACGTGGCCGCCGAGCTGGGCATGCGCGATCGGATGTCGCTGATCGTGAACCGGTTCAACAGCGGCGTGCCGACCGACGACATCGAGAAGTCCGTGGGCATCGCTGCCTACGCCCAGATCCGGTCGGCAGGCCCGGTGATCGTCAAGGCCGCCAACGAGGGGCGGACGCTCGTGGAGATCGCGCCCAAGGACGCGATCACCGGAGACTTCGAGATCCTCGCCGACCGGCTGCTGGGCCTCGATGCGGCGCAGCCCGCCAAGGCCAGCTTCAAGCTCTTCGGGCGCACCATGGCCGTCCGGACCTGATCCGGACAGCCGACCCGCATCCGCCGCGTCCGGCCGCCAGGCCGGGCGCGTTCGATTCTCCGCGCCCTGGTGGCCAGGCTGGGCGCCCTCGATGATCGGAAACGCCTAGCTCCGATCCTGCCAGCTGATACCGCCCAGCGGCGATCCGGGCAGCTTCTGGTGCGGCACCCCGGTCCGCTTGTCCACCTGCGTCACGCCACGCAGGTAGAAGCGGTTCACGAGGATGACCTCGACCTCGGGGTCGGTCACCTCCAGGTCGCCGAGGCGCGCGGTGGCGTCCGCCACCGGGACGAACATCTCGGTCGAGCGATCCAGGAGCCGGTCGGGCTCCGATCCGGGATGGAGGTATACGGTGCCGACGACCCGGAACGGTGGGACCTCCAGGGAGACGTCGTAGGCCACCTTGTGGACCTTGAGCGCGGCCCGCTCGGCCTCGGTGAGTGGCGGCAGACTGTCCTCGCCGGCCGTGACGAGGATCAGGTCGTAGGGATCCACGCTGCGGAGTCCGGGAGCGGGCTCCAGCACGGTGGAGTCGGGGGGGCCCCAGGACACGTCCGTGATCGCGATCGCCTCACGCCTGTTGAGCGCATCCGAGAGCCGGCCGCTGATCTCCATGCCCCCGTGCAGGCGCCAGTCCTCCGTGAGGGCCGTGAAGGCCACGCCTCGCACGGGTCCGCCGCGCAGGCGCGTGTGATCCGCAGACGCCGCGCCGTCGGGCAAGCCGGCCGCGCCGTCGGGCGAACCGGCCGCGCCCCCTGGCGAACCGGCCGCGCCCGCCGCGTCCGCGGGCTTGCTGCGCTTCAGGAAACCGAACGGCACCCGCTCACTCCTCCTCGGCCTTGCCGGTGTTGCTCCGGATGGTGTCGACGACGGTGGCGTCCGCGAGGGTCGTCACGTCGCCGAGCGGCCGGCCCTCTGCGATGTCACGCAGGAGCCTGCGCATGATCTTGCCCGACCGCGTCTTGGGCAGGTCCGGGACGAACATCAGGTACCTGGGCCGCGCGATCGGCCCGATGACGTAGGCGACGTGCTCGCGCAGCTGGATGGACAGGGTGTCCGAGGGCTCCTGGCCCGACTTGAGGATCACGTAGGCGAAGATGGCCTGGCCCGTGATGGCATCGCTCTTGCCCACGACGGCCGCCTCGGCCACGGACCGGTGGTCGACCAGGGCCGACTCCACCTCCGCGGTGCTGATGCGGTGGCCGGCCACGTTCATGACGTCGTCCACGCGACCCAGCAGCCAGATGTAGCCCTCCTCGTCGCGCTTGGCACCGTCGCCCGCGAAGTACATCCCCGGGAACCGGCTCCAGTAGGTCTTGCGGTACCGCTCCGGATCGCCGTAGATGCCCCGCATCATCCCGGGCCACGGCTGCTTCAGCACGAGGTACCCGCCACCGCCGAACGGGACGGACCGCCCTTCGGCGTCCACGACGTCCGCCTCGATGCCCGGCAACGCGAACGTCGCCGATCCGGGCTTGGTGGTCGTGACGCCCGGCAGCGGGCTGATGAGGATCTGCCCGGTCTCGGTCTGCCACCAGGTGTCGACGACGGGCGTGCGGTCGCCGCCGATCACGTCGCGGTACCAGCGCCACGCCTCCGGGTTGATCGGCTCGCCCACGGAGCCGAGCACCCGCAGCGACGTCAGATCGTGGCTGCGGGGGATCTCCTCGCCCTGCTTCATGAAGGCCCGGATGGCGGTCGGGGCGCAGTACAGGATGTTGACCTTGTACTGCTCGATGATCTCCCACCAGCGGTCCCACGTCGGCGCGTCCGGGGCGCCCTCGTAGAGGACCCCGGTCGTGGCGTTGGCGAGCGGGCCGTACACGATGTAGCTGTGCCCGGTGACCCAGCCGATGTCCGCGGCGCACCAGTAGACGTCGTCGGGCTTGATGTCGAACACGGCCCAGTGGGTGAAGGCAGCGCCCAGGAGATAGCCCGCGGAGGTGTGCAGGATCCCCTTCGGCTTCGCCGTGGTGCCGGACGTGTAGAGCAGGTAGAGCATGTGCTCGCTGTCCACGGGGACGGGCCGGCAGACCTCGTCCTGGCGGTCCACGATGTCGTGCCACCAGTAGTCGCGGCGCGGGACCATGTGCACGCCGTCGCCGAAGCGGTCCACGACGATCACGTGCTCGATCGTGGGCGTCTCCACGACCGCCGCGTCCACGTGGTGCTTGAGGCCCACCTTCTTGCCCCGGCGCCAGCCGCCGTCGGCCGTGATCAGCACCTTGGCGCCGCAGTCGTTGATGCGGCCGGACAGCGACTCCGCACTGAACCCGCCGAAGACCACCGTATGCGGCGCGCCGATCCGGGCGCAGGCCAGCATCGCGATCGGCAGCTCGGGGATCATCGGCATGTAGATCGCGACACGGTCGCCCTTGCGGACGCCGAGCTCGAGGAGGGCGTTGGCCGCCTTGGAGCTCTCGCGCATCAGGTCCGCATAGGTGAGCGTGCGGGTGTCGCCGGGCTCGCCGATCCAGTGGTAGGCCACCTTGTCGCCCAGTCCGCGCTCGACGTGCCTGTCCACGCAGTTGTACGCGATGTTGAGCTCGCCGCCCGTGAACCACTTCACGTCCGGGAGGTCCCACTCCAGGGTCCGGTCGTAGGGCGTGAACCAGGACAGCCGGTCCCGTGCCTGCCGGTCCCAGAAGCCCACGTAGTCCGCGGCCGCCTCGTCGTACAGCGCCGCGGTGGCGTTGGCCTGGGCGGCGAAGGCGGGATCGGGCGGGAACGTCCGCTTCTCCGACAGGAGGTTCTCGATCTCAGGGCCGTCCTGGGCCTGGGGGTCGACGGTCACGGGTCCCTCCGGCAGCACGCGTGGGTCGGGCCATTCTACGCGTCCGCCGGGTGGACCTCGCCACGGAACCCGCCGTCGGGCAGCGGCGTAGCCCGGCGTCAGTCGGAATCCCGGGACAGGTCGTCCTGCGTGGGACCCTCAGGCGTGCCGCCGCCGCCTGCGAACGGGTCGATGTCCGGGTTGCGGGCGAGGACCACGCGCTGTGGCCGCGGGATCTCGATGCCGTGGGTCGCGAAGGCGGCGAGGAGACGCTTGCGGAGCTCGCCGCTGGCGGCCCACTGCTCCGTCGCGCGCACGAGACCCAGGATCTTGATCGTGATCCCGTACTCGCCCAGCGCCTCGACGCGGTCGACGTGGGGCGGCTCCATGACGCGCCGGCGCCACTCCGGGTCGAGCCGCCATCTCCCGGCCCACGTCGTCCACGACCTGGGTCGCCCGCTCGACGTCCGTGCCGTAGGCGATCGTGACGTCGAGGTTGATGCGCCTCCAGACGCGGGTCCGGTTCGACGCCACCTTGATCTCGCCGTTGGGCACCGTGTGGACCACGCCGTCGAGATCCCGTAGCGTCGTGCGCCGGAGGCTGAAGTCCTCGACCGTCCCGCTCACGCCCGCGATCGACACGACGTCGCCCTTGCTGAACTGGTTCTCGATCAGGATCAGCGCGCCCGTGAAGTAGTCCCGGACGATGCTCTGGGTCCCGAAGCCCACGGCGATGCCCACGACGCCGAGGCCGGCCACCGCCGGTCCGATGTTGAGGTTGAGCTCGCCCAGGATCATCACGCCCGCGATGACGATCACGAACAGCCGGACGACGGTCGCGCCGAGGCTCTCGAGCGTGTCCATCCGCTTCTTGACCTCGACGGCGGACAGCTCCTGGGCGGTCCCCTCGGACGTCTCGCGGTCCAGCAGCGCCCTGACCACGGCGTGGACCGCGCCGCCCGCGAGCCAGATGATGACGGCCGAGATGCCGACGATGAGCAGGATCGGCAGGATCACGTCCTGCGCGAGCGCGACCAACTGATCCTGGAGGGCCTGGTTGATCTCCATGACGCCCTAGCCTAGATCAGCGCCGGCCTGCCCGTCCGCGGCGAACGCCCCTGGGCCGAGGGCGGCAGCCGTCAGGCCGCCGTCCCGCCGAGGCGCACCGAGACCGCGGCCGCCGTCTCGCGGACCTGCTGGATCAGCTCCGGCATCCGCACCGGCGTGATCCTGAAGGCCGGACCCCAGATGTCCACGGCGGCCGTGACCTGGCCGCGGGCATCGTGCACGGGGGCCGCGACGCCATTGAGGCCGGCGTCGAACTCGCCGAAGGCGGTCGCGTAGCCGCGGCGGCGGATCCTCGCGAGCTCCTCGAGGAGGGGCTCGAGCTGGGTGATGGTCCGGTCCGTGAACCGGTCCAGGCCCCGGCGCACGAGCTTGAGGATCTCGCGCTCCGGCATGGCTGCCAGGAGCACCTTGCCGGCGGCCACCGAGTGGATCGGCACGCCGCGGCCGGTCCAGTCGCCCAGTGCGACGAGGTTCGGACCATCGGCCTGGGCGACGGTCAGGAACTGGTCCCCGTCCGCGATCCCGAGGCCCGTGGTCTCGCACGTCGCCCGGGCCAGCCTGTCCAGCTCCGGCATCGCGATCGCCCGCAGGTCGAGCGTCCGCTCCGCCTTCTCGGCGAGGCGGATGACGACGAGGCCCAGCCGGTACCGTCCGGTCTCGTCGTCCTGTTCAACCAGGCCGCGCTTCTCCAGGTGGCGAGGAGCCGCGACGCCGTTGACTTGTGCAGGCCCAGGCGCCGGGCCAGCTCCGTGACTCCTGCCTCGCCGCGGCTGTCACCCAGGGCGAGGAGCAGGGCCGCCGCCCGGTCGACCGACCGGACGGCATTGCCGTCGAGCACCATCCGGACTCTCCTCCGGGCTCAGTGGGCCGCGGAGCTCAGCTCGCCGCGCGCGCGAGCCTCCAGGGCCGCGTCCAGCGACTGGCCGAAGATCGTGACGACCTTGTCCACCGTGTCACCCTTGGCGTGGGCCTCGCAGATGAACCAGGGCTCGCGGCTGTCGGGCTCGGGCATGGCGCCTCGGGCATGCATGCCGACCGCGATCGCGTCGTACAGGTCGTGGTCGGTGTTCGCCCAGTCGCGGTACTCGCTCGCGACGCTCTCCGTGAACATGATCCCGAACATGGAAGGGTGTCCGGTGATGTTGTAGGCCAGGCCCTTGGCGTCCAGCAGCTGCCGGAGGCCCGCCTGGATCCGCTCGCCGGTGGCATGGATCGTGGCGAGGGCATCCGTGTCGCGGATGATCTCGAGGGTCTTGGTCGCTGCCGCCGCCGCGACGCGGTTGCCCGCGTAGGTGCCGCCGTGGCTGACCTTGGAGGGCAGCATGTCCATGATCTCTTCGCGCCCGCCGAAGGCCGCGGCCGGGTAGCCGTTGCCCATCGCCTTGGCGTAGGTCGCGATGTCGGGCGTGATGCCGAAGTACTCGGCCGCGCCGCCCCTCGCGAACCGGAAGCCCGTCTTGACCTCGTCGAAGATCAGCAGGATGCCGAACTCCTCGGTCAGGGCTCGCATCGCCTGGTGGAAGCCCGGCTTGGGCATGATCCCCTGGGCGTTGCCCAGCACCGGCTCGACGATGATGGCCGCGATCTCCTCGCCCTGGCGCTCGAACAGCGCGCGCAGGCGCTCGATGTTGTTGTAGCGCGCCGGGATGATCGTCTTGGCGATCTCGGCCGGGATGCCGCGGCCCCAGGCCAGGCCCACCGGGTTGTTCTCGTCACCGAGGTCGGCCACGTTGGCGGGCAGGACGCTGATCAGGGCGTAGTCGTGGACGCCGTGGTACTGGCCCTCGAACTTCACGATCTTGGTGCGGCCCGTGTAGGCCCGTGCCAGCCGCATCGCGTGCATCGTGGACTCGGTGCCCGACACCGTCATCCGGGCCTTGCCGACCCACGGGTTGAGCTCCTTGATCAGCTCGACGGTCCGGATCTCGTCCTCGCTGGTGAGCGAGAAGCTGACGCCCTTGCGCATCCGCTCGTTGACGTAGTCGTCCACGCGATCGTCGCCGTGCCCGAGGATCACCGGGCCGTAGCCCATCCGCAGGTCGACGTACTCGTTGCCGTCCTGGTCCCAGACGGTGGCCCCCTTGCCCCGGTCCACGTAGATCGTGTTCTCGCCCCACGCGCGGAAGTTGGAGTCCGTGCCGCCGGGCAGCGACTCACAGGCGCGCCGGTACATCGCCAGCTGGCGGTCGCGGCGGAAGGCGGGAGTCGGGCTGGCAGAGGTCTCGGCCATCGTGATGCCTCCAGGGTTGAGCCCCGCCGGGACCCGGTCGGGCGCCGCCGCGGGGCGCATGCGGCGAGCGGGGCGCTCGCTCCGCCCCCGGGGTGCACGTGCCGGGACAGGCGTTGCGAGCCGTGCAACAACTGGGCTGGATCGTGCCACAGGGCTCGATCGGAGTCAACACGGAATCCGTCCGTCTGCGACCCGCGACGCGCGAATATCGCACCGCTGTCGCTGCCCCATGCGCCGATCCGTGCGGATCAGGGGATGTTGGCGGTGCGCCCGCGGTGCCGCGCCGCGACCTGGCGTGGCGTCACGCGCCACGCCGTCGGGCGGGCGGTCGATCAGCCGGCCGGCGTCACCCACGTCGGCAGCTCGCGCGCCAGCGTCGCGAGCGGCAGCGAGCCGTGCCCGATCAGCTCGTCGTGGAAGCGCCTGATGTCGAACGCGGCGCCGTCGCGGGCCTCGAGCTCGCGCCGCAGCCGGCGGATCTCGCGCATGCCGGTCATGTAGCTCAACGCCTGGCCGGGCCACACGATGTAGCGGTCGGTCTCGATGACCGCATCCGTATCCGAGAGACCCGTCCGCAGCAGCCAGTCGATGGACTCCTGGCGCGACCAGCCCAGGCCGTGCATGCCGGAGTCCACGATCAGCCGCGATGCCCGCCAGGCCTGCGCGTCGAGCATGCCCAGTCGCTCGGCCTGGTTGCGGTAGAGGCCCAGCTCGTCGGCGAGACGCTCCGAGTAGAGGCCCCAGCCCTCGACGTAGGCCGCGCCCGTCAGCCGTGAGCCGAGGCGGCGGAAGACATTGAGCGAGGGGTGCTCCATCTCCAGGCTGATCTGGAAGTGGTGGCCCGGGATCGCCTCGTGGTAGGTCGTGGACGCCAGCTTGGAGTAGGTGCGGCTGGGCAGGTCGTAGGTGTTGACGTAGTAGATGCCCCGACGCGAACCGTCCAGCGTCGGCGGGTAGTAGTACGCGAATGGAGCGTCCTTCTCCTTGAACGACTCGACCGGGCGCACCTCGCAGGCGGCGCGCGGGAGGCGGCCGAAGACCCGCGGCGCGATCTCGCCCGCCCGGGTGATGTCCTCCGTGGCGCGCGCGACGAGCTCCTCCTGCGTCGCGGCCCGGTTGGCTGGATCGGTGGCCAGGGCCAGGCGGTAGGCGTCCACGTCGTCGCCGTAGCCCTCGGCGCGCGCGATCTCCCGCCGCTCGGCGTCGATCTGGGCCAGCTCATCGAGGCCCACCTGGTGGACGTCGCGGGGGTCCATGTCGAGCGTCGTCCAGGAGCGGATCGCGTACCGGTACAGGGCCTCGCCATCCGGTGCGGACAGCAGGCCCGGCACCTCGCGCGTGGACGGGAGGTACTCGTCGCGGAGCATGTCCAGGAACCGCTGGTCCGCCGGGCGGACGACGTCGCGCACCACCGCCAGGACCTGCTCCCCGGGCGGCGTCGTCCGCGACGCGGGACATCAGGACCACCGGCGACTGCTCGACGGGCTGCGCGAGCAGTCCCTCGAGCTGGCGGATGGTCCGCTCCGCCACGATCCGCGCGGACGTCCGGCCGGACGTCATGCCCTCGCGCAGGATCTCGATGTTCGCATCGAGGAAGGCTCCGTAGCCGTGGAGACGCGCGAGCCAGTTGTCGAGCCGCTCCGGCGTGTCGGCAGCCTGGAAGACCGCGAGCTGCGCGAGCAGGGTCTGGGCGCCATCGATGTGGCTGAGCGTGCTCAGCTCGCGGAAGGCGAGATCGTCGCCCTCGATCGCAAGGTCCGCCACGATCCCCAGCATGTCGCGCGTGATCCGGTCCTCGATCGACAGGCCCTCCGGGGGCACCTCGGCGGCCTCGCGCCCGACGCGCTCCGCCAGCGCCCGCGCGGCCGCGCGACCGGCGGGACCCGGGTCGTCGAGGCGGTCGTCATAGCGGTCGTCGCCGTAGACGGTCGCCGTGGTCGGCGCCAGCCTCAGGTAGTCCTCCCAGAAGCGGGTGGCGATCTCGTCGACGCGGGTGGGCTCGGTCACGGTTCAACCCCGATACGGACAGGTCATGGGCGCGGCACGGTGCCGCTCGAAGACGGCTGGGACGGCACGCCAAGCGTACCGCCGGGACGGGCTGGATAGGGGCCGGCGCGTCAGCCCGTGAACAGGGACATCTGGTCGCCGGTGCGCTCCACGGCCGGGTCCAGGCCGAGCAGGGGCTCCAGGTCCGCCAGCTCCACCTGCTCGCGGGTCGCCCAGTCGCGGAGGTGGTTGGCCTTGATGAAGTGCCAGCCGCCCGCTTCGAGCCCGTCGCGGAGGAGCGGTGAGCGGTCCAGCTTGTGGCGAACCAGCTCCACCCGCTCGGGGAGGACGACGAGGAAGCGCACGAGGCGCTCGTCCGTGGGGATGCGGGCATGGTGCCGCAGGACGGTGTCGGACAGCATGGCCGTCCACTCCACCTCGAAGGCCATCACCATCTTCCCGCGGACGTACCAGACGACGTCCACGTCCTCGAGATCGCGGGCCGCGATCCTGCCCAGGCTCGGAGGTCCGGACCGCTCCCGCTGCTCCAGGTAGTCGGCCAGCGTGTAGGCGCCCACGCGCCGCGGCTGCTGCCGCTCCCCGACCCAGCAGCTGAACCCGAGGCGGTGTCCGAGATCCACCAGGTTCGCGATCAGCCGGCTGTGCTCCTTGCTGCGGCGGGCGAGGTCGTCGGTGGTGGACAGCCGATCCGGCGTGCTCGCGATGCTCCGGTACGACTCCAGGCAGGCTCGCACGAGCGCCTCGTCCGGCAGATCGGGGCCGGTGAACAGGCCCGCCACGCGGTCCAGGAATGCGGCCTCGGACAACGGGCCGGCGGTGGACAGGAGGCTGAAGACGGCCCACTCCACGCGATCGGCGAGTGGGACGGCCGCCAGCTCGAGATCGGCCCGCTCACGGAGCCACCAGCGATCCTCTCCGACCTTGAGCAGCCGCCTGCCCTCCGCCCGTGCCAGCGCGGTTCGGACGAGCGCGAGCAGCCGATCGACGTGGTCGCCGGTGGGCGCCGGGATGGGCTCCGGACCCGGTCCGAGGGCGAGCTGCTCGCCGGATCCGGCCGGCCCGGACGGCGGCTCGTCGTCCTCCGGGAGCGCGGGCGCCGGCGGGCGAACGAGCCGCCTGAGGTGGCCCGTGCGATCCAGCCCGACCAGGATCTCGCCCAGGAGTCCCTCGAAGGACACCGGCTCGCCCCGGAGCTTGAGCACGTCGACCGCGGCGTCGACGACCGCCGATTCCGCGGCCTCGACCGAGAACGGGACGCCTGGACTCGCGTTCGGCCTGCGCGAACAAGCGATCCGATGGGCCGAGGTCCGGGTCGCCGGCGCCGCCGGGCAGCGGCTCGAGGGCCTGGTTCGCCCGGGTCCTGGGGCCCCGCGGCACGGCCCCGGATCCGGGCGGCACCAGCTCCACCACCCCGCCCGTATCCCGACCCGCCTCGGGAAGCCGCGCGCCGGCCATGCGGTACCCGGCGGTGACGCCACCCAGCGTGCAGGCGACGAGCGACTCCGGCCCGTCACCCTCGAGCAGCAGGACGACACGTGCGTCGCGCGCCATCACCGGCTCGGCGGCCCGCAGCGCGCGGGTGATCGCCGCGGCCTGCCAGCCCCACGTCGGACGGACCACCGGCCCGAACAAGGGCTCGAGCGGGAGCGTCGCCGCCGCCTCGCGGCCGAGCACCCACGCGGTCCCGTGGTATGCCCACGCGAGGCGCTCCGCGACCGGGCGCAGGGGCGGCGTGCCCACGGCGAGGCGCACGCGCGGCCGGACGCCCATGCCGGCCCCGTGGCGGGCCTCGATACCCAGGGCGTCGAGCGCCGCGGGTGTGCCCTGCTTGACGACTGCGGTCGCGGAACCCTCGGCGAGGCTCCGGAGATCGTCGCCGAAGCGCGCGGGGACGGGGCCCCACGTCCCGCTCTCCAGGCGCTGGATGAAGCCCCGGACGACCCTGACTCCGTCCTCGAAGGCGAGCCACGGGTTCCGCTCGCGCCACTGCGCGTTGCCCGGCAGCTTGACGTGGCCGCCGGCGATCCTGAGCGGCGCCACCCGCCCTGCCGACGTGGCCAGCCGGCTCGCCGGGGCGATCGCGTGCAGCAGCGCGAGGCGCATGGCGGCGCCGATCGAGGCCGCCCGGAGATCGCCCTCGGCCCGTTCGAGGATCGCGGCCAGCGCCACCAGCTGGCGGGTCGTGTGGAGGTCCAGCAGCTCGTCGACGAGCGCCTCGCCGCCCTCGAGCGTGGGGAACCGGTCGCGGAGCTCGTAGCGGACCTCGGCTCCATCGTGGTCCATCGCGCGCTCGATGTCGGTCGCGTCCACGGGGGCCTGGCGGTTCTCGCCTCCGCCCAGCTGGTCGCGGCAGACCGGGCAGCGATAGTGCTTGCGGATCGGCCGCGGGCCGGCGGGCCGTCCGTCATCGTCCGTCGACTCCGCGACCCAGGTCACATCGTCCAGGATCACCGCCCGGTCACAGGTGGCGCAGCGGCTGGCGTAGCGGTCCGTGATGGATGCCTTGAGGCTGGACTCGCGCCGGGCGGACGCGGCGAGCGACTGGATCGCGGCGTCGAGATGGCGGAGATCCGGCGGCCGCAGGACGATCTCGGCCAGCAGCCGGTCAAGAGCGCTCGACTCGAGGCTGACCGCCTTGCGCTGGCTGTCGAGCGCGGCGCGGGCCACCCAGCCGCCGCGCCCGAACAGGTCGAGGACGATGTCGCCGGGCGCGGACGATGCCTCCAGGCGCGCCGCGAGGAGGGCGGGCGGCGGGGGTGGTGCGAAGCGCTCGTACGCCGGCAGGCTGAAGCCCGGTTCGGCGCGGAGGAGCAGGGCGCGGCCAGCCATGGGCTCAGATTGTCGCAGACGATCGGCGCGGAGTCGCGGGAGCGTGCCGGGCGAGTCCAGGCTGCGGGGCTGGGTCGTGCCGGGCGGGTCCAGGCAGGGGTTCGAGGGGCGCGAGAGCCGCGGACCCGGGCTGCGGCGCGGGGGCCGCGGGGTCGGCGCTCGGAGTCCAGCCGCGAGGGCCGCGCGTCGCGCTGGGCGACGGCCACCACGAGGCGATCGCCGGACGCCAGGACGGGGTTGATCACCAGCCGTGCTATCCGGTGACCATCACAGGTCCTCGGGCGCCGGTTGCCGGCGATGCGGGCCGGAGTATCACCGCGGTGATCATCCCGGGGCCCAGATTGCGGCAATCGCCGTCCAGATGTTGCCTTCGGGCAACGGATAGCACCAGCGGTGATACGGAGGACGGTAGACGGGCACGAGACCCATTGGACGACAGCCGGCGCCTCACCCGGAGAGCAGCAGGAGGCCTGGGTGACGCAGAGACCCGGCGGGACGGGACGGGCGCGACGGGGCGGCGGCACAGGCGTGCGTCGGCAGGAGGCCCGGCGGGAAAGCAGGCCAAGCGCGCGGAGGCAGCGGGACAGCTGTGCGGCGGCCGATCCAGCGGTGGACGGTGACCGACGCGACGGACTTACGGCTCCTCGAGCTCGTCGGTCTCCTCCACGAACGCCTCGTCCGTGGTCTCCTCCGGCGGCAGCACCCGGTCGAGGTTCTCGATCTCCTCGTCCTCGATGTCGTCCTCGAGGTCCTCCTCGAGCTCCTCGTCCTCGCGGACGAGCGTGCCCTTGGTGTACGGGCGGAGGTCGGTGGACTTCGCGGCGGTCGGGAAGCTGACCTTCCCGTAGTTGCGCGGGTCCTGGTACACCTCGCGGATGATCAGGCGCACGTCGCGGTCGCCCAGCGAGGTCACGCCGGCGAGGTACTTGTTGCCGTCGGCCATCAGCTTGAGCAGCCGGGCGGCGACCCGGGGCTCGACGATCCCGATGCGGATGCCATTGCTGATGGCCACGAGGCGGTTGCCCTCGGGGATCAGCTCCACCGCGTCGCCCGGGTTGACCTGCGCGAGCTCTGCGGGACGGGCGAGGCTGGTCAGATGGGCGAACCCGGTCTTGCCGGTCTCCTCGACGAAGATGCTGACCGGGGCCTTGGAGCCCTCCTTCGCCGGCACGGTCTTCTCGCCGGCCTCGACCAGCAGCATCTTCAGGCGGTCGATGTTGCGCTCAGCGATGCGGTTGGTCGGGTCCAGCGCCAGTGCCTTCTGGTAGTGCTCGCGCGCGATCGCCAGCTCGCCCATCTCCCAATGCGCCTTGGCGAGTCGGTTCTCCGCCTCGGAGTCCGCCCCAAGCTCGAGCAGGCGGCGGTTCGTCTCCGCGGCCTCCGACCAGCGCGCGGCGGTGGCTTGCGCGATGGCCTGCTCGGCCAGCTGCCGCTTCAGGCGCGTCTGGCCTGCGGGCGTCTGGGCGGCGGCGTCGATCTCGGGGAAGGTCACGTGGAGGTCGTCCTTTCGGTGCATCGGGAGCGTCGCGCCGGGGCGTGTCGAAGGCATGGCACGCCGAACCGGCCAACAGTCGCGGGCACGTGTTTCTAGCACCCTCCGCCCCGCGCGTCAAACGGGGCGAGCGTCGGTCGCGCCACCGCAGACGGGCCTCAGACGCGGAGCCGCAGGTTCCAGGCGACCACGACGACAGCGAGCGCGGCGAGGAGGATCGCCTCCCACAGGAAGCGGGGCTCGCGACGCCTGGCGGGCGCGGTGGCGTGAAGCGCGTCCCACAGGTAGAAGACCAGCGTCAGGGCGGCGGGCCCGACGAGTCGGGGCACGTCCATGGCACGGATCGCCCCGGCCGCGACGGCGACGACGATCGCATACGTGAGCGCGGAGCGCACCGCGTCCCGCCGGCTCCCGTAGCGCACGGACGCGACCCGGTAGCCCAGCACCAGCGCCACGAGCGCGTCGCCCAGGGCCAGGACGAGCAGCCAGCCCTCGGAAAGGCCGGTGTCGATCCCCGTGAACCCCGGCTCCGGGAACCCGCCCGGAACCAGCGCGGCGACGCCGGTGAACGTGATGAACGCGGTGACCACGGCCGCCCCGAGGATCCGCGCCCGGTCGGCGTCGGTGACACCCGTCGACTGCTCCAGCAGCCGGATCTCCAGGGCCAGGATCCGGTCGAGGCCGAAGGCGAACGCCGCCAGCGCAGGGACGAGCCCAAGACCGGCGGGGACGAGCTGCAGGGCTGCCGCCGTCCCGCCCGTGAGCACGGCCGGGACCAGCAGCGACTCGATGGGCCGGCCCGGGCGCTCGTCCGCGCGGAGGACCGCCGACCCGGCAAGCAGGATCACCGCCGGCAGCAGGACCACGACGAGGAACGCGTCGGAGCGTTCCACGAGGCGGGTGATCGCCACGAGGATCACGGCCACGAGCACGAGCTCGCGGCGGGCCAGGGTGATGTCGGCGGGCGCGGCGGTCATCGCGGGCGATGGTACGTCGCGGAGCTCAGACCCGGCCGGGCTTCCCCGCGACCCAGTGCCAGCAGCTCGCCGCGGGATCGCGTGTTGAGCACGTGATGGGGCTCGACCCACGCCCGGCGGGCCTGGTCCACGCCCCAGCGCACGTAGGACAGCTCCTCGGTCCGGTGCGCGTCGGAGTCGATCGCCAGGATGCAGCCCAGCTCCACGGCACGGCGGGCCCGCTCCGGGCGCGAGGTCCAGGCGGTGCGGCGACCCGTTGATCTCGAGGGCCGTGCCCGTGGCCGCGGCGGCCTCGAAGACCGCGTCCCAGTCCAGGTCCAGGTCGTCCCGGGACTGGATCATCCGTCCGGCCGGATGGGCGATCACATCGACGTGGGGGCTCCTGATCGCGCTCACCGTCCGGCGGGTCAGCTGCTCCCGGGGCTGCTTGCGGGCGACGTGGACCGATGCCACCACCAGGTCGAAGTCCGCGAGGAGGTCATCCTCGTAGTCCAGCGTCGCGTCCGCGCGGACCTCCAGCTCGCAGCCGTGGAGGAGGCGGAAGCCATCGGGGCACGCACCCTCCGGGAGCTCCCCCGCGGACTCCTCTGCCGCGAAGCGCGCGTTGAGGGCCGCGATGATGGACCGCTGCTGCTCCACGCGATCGGGCTCCAGGCCGTGTGCGATCCCGAGTCCCTGCGAGTGGTCGGTCAGGACCTGGTAGGCGTAGCCCCGTCGCCTGGCCGCCTCCGCCATGACCTCGATGGCGTGGACGCCGTCGCTCCACTCGGAGTGGCTGTGAAGGTCGCCCCGCAGGTCCTCCAGGGTGACCAGCGCCGGCAGGCGGCCCTCGCGGGCGGCGTCCACCTCGCCGCGGTCCTCGCGCAGCTCCGGGGGCACCCAGGCAAGGTCCAGGAACCGGTAGACGGCCTCCTCGTCGGGGAAGGTCCGGAGCTCGGCGGCCTCGCCCTCCACCGGCTGGCCGTCGGCGTCGAGGCGCAGGAAGCCCTTCTCCGACAGGCTCCAGCCGCGGTCGCGGGCGATGCCCCGCAGGCGGACGTTGTGGGCCGCGGAACCCGTGAAGTGGACGAGGTAGGTGCCGGCCTCGCCCGGCGGCATGATCATCAGGTCCACCTGCGGCCCGCGGCGCAGCGTGACGGCGGCCTTCGCCCGGCCGGCGCCCAGGACCCGGTCCACGGCTCCCAGCTGCGTGAAGCGCTCCACGACGGTCTCCGGCCGGTCCGTCTCCACCAGCAGGTCGAGGTCCCCCACCGTCTCGCGGCGGCGGCGCAGCGAACCCGCCTGGACGATGCGGGTCACGCCAGGCGTGCCCTCGAGCTGGGCCACGAGTTCGTCCGACAGCCGCTGGGCCTCGTCCAGCAGGAGGCGCTGCGGCCGCGAGTCCAGCTGGGCGATCCCCTCGAGGATCCGCTGCTCCGTGCCGGCACCGATGCCCTTGAGCCCCCGCAGCTCGCCGGCCTGGGCGGCGCGCCGCAGATCGTCCAGCGTCTCGATCCCCAGCGCGTCGTGGACCACGCGCACGGTCTTGGGGCCGACGCCCGGGATCTGCAGCAGCTCCACGAGGCTGGCGGGTATCTCCGCGAGCAGCCGCTCGTGGAAGGCCATGTGGCCGGTCGTGGCGAGCTCGGTGATCTTGTCGCTGATCGCCTGCCCCACCCCGGGGATCGGGCGACGGTCGCCGGACGCGTACGCTGACGCGACGTCGAACGGGGCTCGGGCGATGGCATCGGCGGCGCGATGGTAGGCGACGGTCTTGAAGACGACCTCGCCCTTGACCTCGAGGATGTCGCCGATCTCGTGGAAGGCGCGCGCCAGGTCGTCGTTGGTGAGGGCCGTGTCGCCGTTTGAACGGGGCATGGCCCCATGGTAGGGCGAACCTACGCGGCGACCACCCGGTCCCGTCCGCCGCGCTTCGCGCGGTACAGCGCGCGGTCCGCCTCGTCGATCACCACGTCGAGCGGGATGTCCGGGTCGTCGGCCACGGCGACGCCGACCGAGACCGACACGCCCGGGACGCCAAGCCGGCGGAGATCCAGGGCAGCGACCGCGCGCCGGACCCGCTCGCCGACATCGAGCGCGACCTTGGCCGAGGGGTTCTTGAGCAGGACCGCGAACTCCTCGCCGCCGAACCGGGCAGGGACGTCGTCGTCGCGGACGGCAGAGGCGATCGCCTGGGCCACCTCTCGCAGGACGTGGTCGCCGACCGCGTGCCCGAAGGTGTCGTTCAGCCGCTTGAACCGGTCGATGTCGACCATCAGCACCCCGACCCGGTCCTCGGCCCGGCGCCGGCGCCCGAGCAGCCCGAGGTACTCGTCGAAGTAGCGGCGGTTCGGCAGACCCGTGAGCGCGTCCGTCGACGCCCGCGCCTCCGCCTCGCGCATGGAGTACACCCGTGCGAGGGCCGCCGACACCTCGACCGCCGCGGCCTCGAGGAATCGGTGGGTGCTCTCGGGCCACTCGGCGTTGACCCGCCGCGACAGGATGACCGCTCCCTCCACGCGCCCGTTGACGCGCAGCGGCGCGGCCAGCAGGTTGCGCAGCCCGTAGATGTCCCGCAGGCGCCCGGCGATCCGGTCGGCGATGCGCTGCTCCGCGCCCTCGGCGACGGGCGTCGCCTGCGTTGGGCGCCAACCCGGGGGAAGGGCCGCCGACGCGACCACCGCGCCGCCGGACTCCGCCACAGCCACCGGGGTGCCGAAGGAACCGGGTGGGCCGAGCCGCTCCCGGGCCGGGCGCCGCGGGCCGATCCCGAGCGGCACGAGGTCCGGGTCGCCCTCGGGATACGGTTCGATGGACACCGCAGTCATCCGGCGGCCACGCGAGGCGGCAATGGCGAACGCCGCGGCCGCCTGCTCCACGGCGGGATCCTCGAGCTCGCGGAGCGACATCGTCGTGCGCGATGCAGGCGCTCCGGGGCGGGTCGGCGACAGGATCGCCTCCAGGTTGTGCCTGTCGGGGCGGCGGCGGACCACGGCCACGTGGTCGGCTCCGGTGCCGACCCCCAGCTCCTCGACGATGGCGTCCACGATGGCGTCCGGGGACACCGAGCGGGACAGGCCGCGCAGGATCCGCGCGAACGACTCGGCCTCCGTTCGCCGCGCACCTTCGCCTTCCACGACGCTGCCGCGCTCGCGCGCCGCCGCCAGCGTCACCACGCCGATGAGCAGGATCACGACCAGGTCCAGGGTGCGGGGGTCCAGTGCGAACCTGACGGTCTCGACGGCGCCCAGGACCAGCAGCGACAGCAGCAGGGGGCGCCGGGTCAGGGCCCGCACCGTCGCGCGCAGCCCGCCATCACCCATGGAGTAGCGGCGAAGTCTCACCCTGGCCCAAGGATGGGGCCGGAGGGTGGCGCGGACAAGCGCGCCGGCCCGTACTGTCGGCGGCCGGGTCCCGGTACTTCCGTACTGTCTCAGCGCTACCCGGACCGCACTCCAGCGCCCGCGAGCGACTCGTCACCCACGGGTCCTCGATGGCCGCGGCCGGTCTGCTGCAGGCGAGCCACGCCCTGCTCCAGACTCGCTGCCGCGGTATCGGGCGGCAGCGTGTCACGTGCACGAACCTGATTGCCCCCAGCGTCCTTGGCGTCGTACAGCCCGATGTCCGCGATGGCGATCAACTCGGTCGCCGACCTGCCGTCTGCCGGGTGGGTCGCGATGCCGATCGAGGCGCCGATCGGGAATGCCATGCGTCCCTCCGCGGCGAAGGGCGACTGCTGGAATGCCTCGAGGATGCGTCCGGCCACCACCGCCGCCCCCTCGCGATCGGTCTCGGGGAGGATCACGGCGAATTCGTCGCCCCCGTAGCGCGCCGCGACGTCCGACAGCCGCACCGTCCCGCGGATCAGTGCCGCCACATGGACCAGCACCCGGTCGCCGTACAGGTGGCCGAACGAGTCGTTGACCAGCTTGAAGTCGTCGAGGTCCAACATCAGGACGCTCAGCGGCCGGCGGGTACGCGTGGCACGGACCACTTCCTCGGCCAGGCGCTCGTGCAGGTACCGGTGGTTGAAGAACCCGGTCAGCGTGTCGCGGTCGGCGAGGTTGCGTGCCGTCTCGTACAGGCGCGCGTTCTCGAGCGCCATCGCCGCCTCGTGCGCCATCGTGCGGGCCAGCGTGATCAGGCCCGGGTCGTCGGCGGGGCGACCGACGAAGGTCAGCTCGACGAGACCCACGCCCGTGTCCTTGGCGACGAGCGGCAGCATGATCAGGCCCCGTGTCTCCTCGGCGACGAGCAACGCGACCTCTGCGGGATCGGCGTCCGGGTCGTCGACGTCGACCACCTCGATGACCCGGTTCTCGAGGACGCGCCGGCTCAGCGGATAGCCCGCGAGGTCGTAGTAGTCGTCCAGGGCCTCACGCGTGCTCGCCGGGTAGCAGCCCAGCGTCCGAAGCCGATCGCCCAGGCGGTCCCATTCGCTGATCTGTGCCTGCTGCGCACCGACGGCGCGCGCCAGGTGCTCCGCCATGAGGTCCGCCACGGCCACGGGGTCCAACGACCTGGACAGCGCGCTGCTCATGTCCAGCAGCTGGCGCAGCTCGGCGGCCAGGCGACGCGCCTCGGCGAGGTGGCGTGCGCCGGTGAACGCGGTCGCCGCCTGGTCGGCGAGGATCGACAGGAGCCGGACGTCCTCCTCGTCGAACTGGCGGAGGCCCAGCTTGGACAGCGTGATGACGCCCACCAGGACGTCGTCGTACTGCATCGGGACGACCACCATCGACTCGTCGACGTCGTCCGTGCCCGGGATCGTCGCCCCGCGCGGGTCGGCCAGGACATCGGGCACATAGAGCGGGGTCCGGTGCTCGGCCACCCAGCCGGTGAAGCCCTCCCCCACCTTCGTCCGCAGGATGTCCAGGTCCACCTTCTCATACGCGCCCACTCGCCCCTCGAATGCCACCGGCACCAGGTCGTCCGGCGGCTGCAGCAGGTAGACGCGCGCGTTGTGGTAGTCGATGACCCGGCGGGTCTCCTCGACCACGGCCCGGCCCACGTCCTCGCTGGTGAGATTGGCGCTCATCCGGTGCGCTGCGTGCTGCAGGACGCCCAGCTGGCCGGTCCGACGGACCTCCCCGGCACGCGCCCGGCCGACCAGTGCGGCCGTGCACAGGATGGTGCCGCCGATCGTGAGATCGAGGACGAGGACCGCCTCCCCGATCGACTCGGGTCCACCGAACAACGTCCAGCCGACGATCCCGAGGACGAGGAACAGCACGCCGCTGGCGAGGATGGGCACGTGGACGCGGCCCGTCAGGAAGTGCGGGCGCGGGTGGTCGTTTCGGCGCGGGATCGCGAGAAGGCGCTGCACGATCAGCATGGTGACGGCGCGGGGTGTCCGCGGGCACCAACCGAAGGTACCGAGCGCGGCCGACGGATGGCGGTACGGCCGCCTCTCCTGCCGCCATCGGCATCTTCGAGCCCGGGGGGATCCGTGACGACGGCGTGGGTGCCGGGCACAATCGCCCCATGACGGACAGCAGGGCGCCCGCGACGAACCGAGCAGGCGTCGGCGGTCGCCACGGTGCTGTCGGCTCACCCCGCATCACGGCGGTAATGCCTGCGAGGAACGAGGCCAGGCGGATCGCCGCCACGATCACCGACCTGCGCGAACACGTCGATGAGGTCCTCGTTGTGGACGATGCGAGCGAGGACGGCACGTCGGCCGTCGCCACGGCGGCAGGCGCCGTCGTGGCGCGCAGCAACACGCGGCTCGGCTACATCGGAGCCATCGAGCTCGGGTTTGCCGCGGCCTCGGGCAGCATCGTGGTGACCGTGGATGCCGATGGGGAGATGCCAGTCGACCGGATCGGCGAGCTCGTCGCCCCGATCGTCGCTGGCACCGCGGACATCGTCCAAGGACACCGCTCTCACATCCCGCGGCTCTCCGAGCGTGTTGTCACGGCAATCGCCGCCATCGGCGGTCCGGTCGGCGACTCGGGAACCGGTTTCCGCGCCATCCGCACGGATCTGGCACGCGAGCTCGAGATCCCCGGCTCGTGCATCTGCGGCTCGCTCGCTCTGGCCGCGCTGGCCCGGGGAGCAAGGCTCGCCGAGATCCGCATCCAGACCCGCCCAGTACCCGGACGGAGGCGGAGGATCGCCTGGAACCACCTCGCCCAGGCGATCCTCGTGGCCCGCCTGGCGCTTCGGGCTCGATCGTCGCGAACCGGTACGCTGGAGGAGCGCTGACCCGCGTCGCGGTCGTCTGGCAGGTGCGCACGCGCACAGGACCGGGCGGGACCATCTGGGGATCGTCCGCCGGAGTGGACCCATCCAGACTCGACCTTGCCCTCATCCGCAACTCGCCACCCCCAGCTCGCCAGGAGTGCTCCGTGATCATGCCTCTCTCGAAGCGCCGTCTCGGACCGACCCTCCTCCTCGTCGGCACCTTCCTCGCCGTCTCGGCCGGGAGCGCGCCAGCGGCCCACGCTGCCGTCCCTGCGACCACTCCGATGATCGTCCAGGAGGTCCCGGTGTGGGACCTCGAGCAGAACACGAACGGCATCTGCACGTCGGGCGCGACCCACGTGATCAAGAACGCCGCCGGGACCTTCAACGCGGCCAACTACCTCGAGAAGGCCCAGGCCTGTGGTCTGAAGGTCATCTTCGCCTTCCCTGAGACGGTCAACTACGGGACGGGAGCCGTCTATCCGTCGAGGGTTGCCAAGTGGGTCAACAAGGTGAAGAACCACCCGGCCACCTTCGGCTACATCTCCGTCAAGGAGCCGTCCTGGACACGGATCAGCGCGTCCGAGATCCGGACGATGTTCCGGGCTTTCCGGGCAGCCGACCCCAAGCGTCCGGTGATCGCGCTGTTCGGGGACATGCCCGGCTTCGGCACCAGCCGCAACCCGTACACCAGGGGCATGGCCAACATCGTCATGTTCGACTGGTACCCGGTTGAGACGACGAATGGCACCAACTCGATCTACCTCACCGGCGCCACCAAGTGGTTCCCGCGCGCGAAGGCAACCGTGGCGCGGGTGACCCCGGGCGGCCCGTGTGGCTCATGGTCCAGACGCACAAGTACCTGCGGCCGGCCACGCACAAGAAGCAGCGGCCGACGGAGCTCCAGCTGCGGCGGCAGGTGCGCGAGGGCTTCTCCTACCTTGGCGCATCGGGGATCGCGTTCCACGTCTGGCGGAACACCAACTACAGTCGCGACCAGCTGCGGGATCCGGCCATGGTCGCTGCGATGTCAAGGATCTTCGCCGACGTCAAGGCGGGAACCTTCCGCTGATCCGACCGGCGGCTGCGCGCCGCCCGCGCACGGGACGCCCCGGCCCACGGCCGGGGCGTCGTCATGTCCCGGGGCTGGTCTCCGGTATAAACTCTCCGCCGACATCCTTCTGAACAGGCAGGGTCCCGCTGGCCACCGTCACGGACCCGGAATGGGGACCCCTTGACGCAGCGCATCCTGGTTCTTGGCGGCGACGGCTACCTCGGGTGGCCCACCGCGATGGCCTTCTCCCGGCAGGGCCACCGGGTTGCCGTGGTCGACAACTTCGCGAAGCGGCGATGGGAGCTCGAGATCGGCGTCCGGCCGCTCATCCCCATTCGGACCCTGCACGAGCGTGTCCGCGCGTGGCGGGAGGTGACCGGGCTCGACATCGAGCTGTTCGTTGGCGACCTGACGGACTACGGCTTCGTCGAATCCGTGTTCCAGTCGTTTCGGCCCGACGCAGTGATCCACTACGGCGAGCAGCCGTCGGCGCCCTATTCGATGATCGACGTCCGGACGGCGACGTACACCCAGGCGAACAACGTCATCGGCAACCTCAATGTCCTGTTCGCGATCCGCGACCTCGCCCCCGAGACGCACCTGGTCAAGCTCGGCACGATGGGCGAGTACGGCACTCCGAACATCGACATCGAGGAGGGCTACCTGACCGTCAGCCACAACGGCCGGGAGCACACCTTCCTCTACCCGAAGACGCCGGGCTCCCTCTATCACCTCCGAAGGTCCACGACAGCCACAACATCCACTTCGCCTGCCGGCATCTGGGGCCTCCGCGCCACCGACCTGAACCAGGGCGTCGTCTACGGCATCGAGACGGAGGAGACGGCCCTCGACCCGCGGCTCGCGTCGAGCTTCCACTACGACGAGGTCTTCGGCACCGCGCTCAACCGCTTCTGCGTCCAGGCGGTCGTCGGCCACCCGCTGACCGTCTACGGCGAGGGCGGCCAGACACGCGGCTACCTCAACATCCGGGACACGATCCAGTGCGTCGGGCTCGCGGTCGCCAACCCGGCCGATCCCGGGGAGCTGCGGGTCTACAACCAGTTCACCGAGCTGTTCTCCGTGCTCGAGCTCGCCGAGCGCGTCCGCGATGCCGCTGCGCACCTCGGCCGCGAGGTCGTCATCGAGCGGATCCCGAACCCCCGCAGGGAAGCGGAGCACCACTACTACAACGCGCAGCACACGAAGCTCCTCGAGCTCGGCCTGGAGCCGCACTACCTCTCCGAGGAGCTCATCGACACCATGATCGACACGATCGACCGCCATCGCGACCAGGTCAACCGCGACGTGATCCTCCAGGGCGTGAAGTGGGTGCCCGATGCGCTCGCGGAGCACCGGCGCGCCGAGACGGCCGCCACCCGGTGACCCCCCGCCGGGTCCTCGTCACGGGCGGCGCCGGCTTCATCGGCTCCGCCCTCGTCCGCGGGCTGGCGGCGGCGGCGATCCCGGTGCGCGTTCTCGATGACCTGTCGATCGGCAACCGCGCCTACCTTGACGGGCAGCCCTGCGAGCTCGTCGTCGCCTCGCTCACGGACCGCGAGGCAGTCCGGGTTGCGGTGGCCGACTGCGACGCCGTCGTCCACCTCGCGGCCCGGGCCGGGATCCCCGACTCCGTGACCGATCCACTCGGCACGTTCGACGCGAACGTCACCCAGGCAGTCCACCTCCTGGAGGCGGCTCGCCTCGCCGGGGCCAGACGATTCGTGCTGGCCAGCTCCAACGCAGTCCTCGGACCGCACGAGCCGCCCGCTGACGAGACGGTGCTGCCGCGTCCGGCCTCGCCCTACGGGGCGTCGAAGCTCGCCGGGGAGGCATACGTCACCGCCTATGCCGCCACGTACGGGATCGCCGCGTGCGCACTCCGCTTCTCCAACGCGTACGGCCCCCGATCGCTCCACAAGAAGAGCGTGGTCGCGGCATGGCTCCGTGCGGCGCTGGCAGGACGCCCGCTGACCATCTACGGCGACGGACACCAGACTCGCGACTTCATCCACTCCGACGACCTGGCGGCCGCGATCCAGGCTGCGCTCACCGCCCCGTCCGAGGCGGTCGCCGGCGGCGTGTACCAGGTCGGCACGGGCGTGGAGACCACGGTCAACGAGCTGGCTGGGGCCCTGGAGCAGGCCGTCGGCACGACGCTCGACATCCGCCACGTGCCGGTCCGCGCCGGCGACATCCTGCGCAACTCCTGCACGGTGGAGCTGGCCGCGGAGCGCCTCGGCTGGCGGGCGTCGATCGACCTCCCGGCCGGTCTCGCTCGGACCGTGGCCTGGTTCCAGGAGGCGCTCGCCGACCCGGACCTCGCCGCCATCGCACCGGACTCACGTTCCGGGTCGGAGTGACCGGAGCCGTGGCCGGGTCCGACCCAGACCCCGCGGGGGCTGCCGCGCCCGCACGGCGCAGTGGGCTTGCTCGTGACTCGCTGATCACGATCAGCACGCGGTTCGGCCTGGCGCTGCTGATCCTCGGCACGGACATCGTTCTCGCCAACCTCCTCGGGCCATCGGCCAAGGGCAGGTTCACGCTGGTGCTGCTGCTCTCGCAGCTGATCGCGATGGTCGTCGCGTGGGGGCAGGACAGCGCGCTGGGCGTCGTTGCGGGGCGCAGCCGCGAGGACGCGCGGGCAGGCTTCGCCAACGCGGTCTGGTGGGCCCTGATCGCGGGCGGCATCACGGTCCTGCTGGTGGGCTGGGCCTACGGGCTACCGACCGATGTCCGGCCGCGTGGGCCCCTGGCGCAGGTGATCCCGAACCTGTCGGCGAACCAGTTCCTGTACGCCGCCCTGGCGATCCCGGGCGAGCTGTTCTTCGCGCTTGGCTTGTACGCGCTCCTCGGGCGGCGCCGGATCGCCGCGTACAACGGCATCCGGTTGCTGCGCCGGCTCACGCTCCTGCTGCTGATCGTCGGTGCCGCGGCGGTGGCCCGCCTCTCACTGGGCGTTGCGGTCGCGTGCAACCTCGCGGCCCTCGTGGTCACGGCCGTGGCGATCGCCTGGACAGCGCGGCGTGATCAGACGGCCTCGCTCCGGGGCTCGCGGACGCTCCTCGCCGAGGAGCTGCGGTTCGGCACAAGGGTGCTCCCGGGCAGTCTGGCCGAACGTCTCCAGTTCCGCTCCGACGCCTTCCTCCTCAACGCGTTGGTCGGGGTCCGCGCCACGGGCATCTACTCGGTGACGGCGGGCCTGGCGGAGACCCTCTGGTACATCCCGAACGCACTGGGCACGGTGATGTTCAGCCGCGCGGTCGACCCGGGCGAGGATGCGGCCGGCACGGCCGTCCGGCTCACGCGGATCACGGTCGCGATCACGGCATTGCTCGCGGTGCCGGCGTTCCTCCTCGGACCACGGATGGTCGCCCTGCTCTACGGACGCCCCTTCGCGGATGCGGGCGTCGCCCTGCGCTGGATCCTGCCCGGCATCGTGGCCTACAGCGTGGTCGCCGTGCTATCGCGGTACGTGGTGGGGCGGGGCCACCCGGGCACCGCCACGCTGGTCATGGTGGGCGGCCTCGCGGTGAACATCGCCTCCAACCTGCTGCTCATCCCGGTCCTCGGGATCCGCGGGGCGGCTGCCTCGTCCTCCATCTCGTACACCGTCACCGCGATCGCGATGCTCCTGGTCTTCCGCCACCTCTCCGGCCGCGGACTCGCCGAGACGCTGCTCATCCGTCCGTCCGACATCCGGCTGGCCCTGCGGTCGATGCGGCGGCGGGTCCCGACCGATGGCAGTGACGCCGGCGGGCATGCACCCGGGAGCGAGCCGTGAGCACCCGGGAGCGAGCCGTGAAGGCCCCAGGCCTGCGAGTCGCGATCCTCGACGACGCGCCCTACGTCACCTGGCACGGCCGGCACCATGCCGTCAACGCCACCTTCCACAGCTTCGCGGCCGCGCTGCTCGACGTCCGCGACATCGGGGGCAGGCCCGCCGTCGGCCAGGTTGTGCTGGCCGCCCCGGTGCGGGAGGCGGATCGCGAGCCCGGGACGCTGCCCGTCGACCCGCGCATCCGGATCGTCCCGACGGAGCCGTTCGACGGGATCGCCGGCTACCTCCGTCGGGCGCCGATCCTCGTCGCCCACAACGCCCCGCGCCTGCGACGCGCCTTCGCGGGTGCAGACGTCGTGCTCCTCCGCCTGCCGGCGTCGAATGGACTCCTGGGGGCCACGCTTGCTGTGGGCCTCGGCATCCCCCGGGTTGCGTTCGTGGTTGGCAGCGTGGCCGATGTTGTAGCGGGGCAGGGACGACCAGGGGTGCCGGGACTGGCGGCCCGCCTCGTCGGTGCATCGTACGACGCGGCCTCACGCCTGGCGGGTACCGGTGCCGTGACGGTGGTGGTCGGTGAGCACCCGGTGCGGGGCGGCACCCTGAGCAGCCTCGTGATGCCGAGCGAGATCCGCGACCGGGGTGATGCGCCATGGCCCGCCGCACCACCGGTTCTGCGCCTCGTCTACGCCGGTCGACTCGCAAGCGGGAAGGGGCTGGAGCACCTCCTCGGGGCCGTCGCGATGCTTGCCCCGACGCCGGCGGGCGTCGACCATCCAATGGGGCCGGGGGCCCGTCTCGATGTCCGGCTCGACCTGGTGGGTGACGGCCCAGAGACGGCGTCGCTGGCTTCACGCGCGGCGGGACTCGGGATCGCCGACCGCGTCCGCTTCGTCGGGTTCGTGGCGGATCGCGAGCCGTACCTGCGGACGCTCGAGGCCGCGGACGTGTTCGTCTCCGCATCCCCGGCCGAGGGGTTCCCGAAGGCCGTGCTCGACGCGATGGCTGCGGGCATTCCGGTGATCGCCGTTCCCGCAGGCCAGCTGGCCGGTCTCGCTGCTGAGAGTGCCACGCCCAACGGCGCCGCCATCCTCCCAGCCGCGGCCGGCGACGCCGCCGCCCTCGCGCGTGCGGTGCGGACGCTCGTGGACGATCTCCCGCAGGCGCTCCATCTCCGGGCGGCTGGCACGTCCTTCGTGAGCGAGCACACCATGCCAGCCGAGGCGGCTCGCCTGGCCGCGATCCTCCGTCAAGCGGCCGGTCGAAGGTCCCCGGCGCGGGTCAGCTGACGGCGAAGCCGGCGAACAGGATCGACGCGAGCAGCAGGGCCACGACCAGGTTGACCACCGTGGCCGTCGCGAAGACCCCGATCGGCTTCCAGCCGGCCTCCTGAACGGAGACAACGCGGAGCTCGAGCCCGATGCTGACGAAGGCCAGGATCAGGAACCAGGTCCGCATGTTGTTCACGATCGCGATGGTCGCCTTACCCTGGTCCGCGGGCACCGTGGTGAGCCACCAGGTCGCGATGATCGACGCCGCGATGAACCCGAGGACGAACTTCGGGAAGCGACGCCAGATCTCGCCCAGGCCGGGCCGCTTGGCGTCGCCGGTCGTCTCCACCCGCATGACGAAGTAGAGCGTCAGCAGCACGGCGACGAAGCCCATCAGGGCGTTCTGGGTGACCTTCACGATCGTGGCGATCTGGAGGGCGTCTTCGCCCACGATCGTCCCGGCCGCCGACACCGCAGCGGTCGTGTCGATGTTGCCGCCGATCCAGGCACCGGCGACCGCGTCCGGCAACCCGAGCACGCCCGCCAGCCAGGGCTGGATGAAGATCATGGGGATCGCGAAGATCACGACGAGGCTCGCGGTATAGGCGAGCTGCTCCTTCTTCGCCTGGACGGCACCGGCAGCCGCGATCGCGGCGCTGACGCCGCAGATCGACACGGCGGCGGCGAGCAGGGCCCTGAGCTTGGTGTCGAGCCCGACGACGCCCCCCAGCCACCAGGTGAACAGGAAGATCGTGGAGATGAGGAGGATCGCCTGCAGGATCGCCGGTCCGGCCGCCGAGACGATGACGGACAGGTTGATCGATGCCCCCAGGAGCACGAGGCCGGTCTTGATGAAGAACTCGGTACGGAACGCACCCCGCATCCGCTCGCGGACATGGAGGGCGGCGAGGACCGCGTTCGCCGCGAGGCCAAGGAGGATGGCGTAGATCGGGTATTCGATCGCCTTCGCGACCCCCGCCAGCGAGGTGTCCTTGAGCCAGATCGGCACGTTGAGCTCGAGGAAGCGCACCGCGGCTGCGAGTGCCAGGAGGACGACCAGGCCGATCCCGGTCCAGAGGATCGAGTTCGTCGGCTTGGTCACGATCGCGTCGGGCGTGGCTTCGACCACGGCCATCAGGGCACCATCCCCTTGCCGATCACTCCGGCCAGGGTCAGGAGGAGGAGGGTCAGGCCCACGATCGTCGCGGCCCAGTCCTCGGTGATGAGCCGGCGCCCGGCGGCCGCCACGCCGCCGGCGACCTCGATGGTGTCGTCGTCGGGTCGCTCGGCACTCGGGTCGATGCCGGACTCGACGGGCTCGTCGCTCATGGAACCCCCTCGGTGAAGACAGGTGCTCCTCAGGCACCGGGACAGACTCTACCCCGTTCCATCGGGTCGAGGTGGGGCGATCCGCGCGGCGACACCATCCTGCTCACATGACGGCGACAGGGCCGGTACGCTTCGCCCGTCGTGTTGCTGTTCGCCGTCGCCTTCGTGATCGCGCTCACCGCACTCCTGTGGGTCTACCTCGGGTACCCGGCGGTGGTCGCCATGGCGGCGCGCGTGCGGCCGGTCCGCCTCGTCGCAGACGAGCAGCCCGCCACGATCACCGTCGCCATCGCCGTCCACGACGAGGCGGCCCACGTGGCCGAGCGGATCGCGGACGCGCTCGCCCAGGACGGGCCGGCGAGCCCGGTCCTCGAGGTGATCGTGGGCAGCGACGGCTCCACCGACGGGACGGACACGGTCGTCGAGGCCATCGCCCGGACCGATCCGCGAGTCCGGCTGGTCGCTCTCCCGCGGGCCGGACAGACCCCGACGCAGCAGGCCCTGTTCGAGGCCGCACAGGCCGACGTGGTGGTCCTCACCGATGCCGAGACCCGCTTCGCCCCTGGTGCCCTGGCGCGGCTCGTGGCGCCGTTCGGCGATCCACGGGTCGGCGCCGCGACGGGACGTCTCGAGTGGCGCGACGAGGGGGCGACGGCCACCTCCCGCAACGAGGGGCTCTACTGGCGCTACGAGCGAAGGGTCCGGGACCTCGAGAGCCGAGCAGGCTGGCTCACCGCCGTCACGGGCGCCTTCCTGGCGGTCCGCCGGTCCTCCTACCGACCGGTGCCCGCGGCGGCGTCGATGGACCACCTGCTTCCGCTCTACGTCCGCGAGCAGGGTGGGCTCGTCGTCTACGTGCCCGACGCGGTCGCCACGGATCGCCCGATCAGCGGCCTCCGGGAGCAGTTCCGGAGCCGGACCCGGACCGCGACCCGGGGCATCCGGGCGAACCTCTCGATGGCCGGCCGGCTGGCCCCGTGGCGGCGCCCGAGTGCTGCGCTGGCCATCTGGTCCCACAAGCTGCTGCGCTGGGCCACCCCGCTGCTCGGCTTCGTCGCGGTCCTCGGCGCGACCGGCCTGGCGCTGGGCGGCGCGGCTGTCGCCTGGATCGTCCCTGCGGTCACCCTCGGCGGGTTGCTGGCGGCCGGGCTCGCGCACGTCATGATCGGAGCAGGCAGGACCCCACCGCGCGTGATCGCGTTCGCGAGGGCATTCGTCGTCGTGAACACCGCCTTCGCGCAGGCGTGGCTCAACGTGGTCCGGCGCCGCCGGATCGAGACGTGGCGCAAGATGGAGTGGGAGGCCTCGGGGCGGTGAGTCAGGCGCCGGCCGGCGTGCCGGCGCTGCCTGTGGCGGGCGTCACCGGGACCGGCTGCGTGTCATCGACGGGCCGTCCGTCCGCCGTCTCCTCGTCCCGGCGGGGCCACGGCCAGTTCCTGCCCCATCCCCAGCCGGTGCCGACGATCGTGAACACGACGATCGAGACCTGGATGAACAGGAGTGGGTTGTTGAACGAGGCCGCGATCACGTAGGACAGGAATGCGGCAAGGATCCCGGTCCCCAGCCATCCCGGGATGCGCGCCAGCCGGGCCAGGCCCGTCAGGACCAGGGCGATCCCGACAAGCCCACCCGCGATCCCCTGCTCCCCGAAAAACCGCAGCCATTCGTTATGCGGCGAGTTGAGGACGACGTCGCCGTACCGGTCGCCGATGACGCGGTAGCTGCGGTAGCCCCAGCCCGTGATCGGGCGGTCGGCGAACATCCGGATGGAGGCGTCCCATGCCGTGAAGCGCTGCAGGTCGCTCGCGACAAGGATGGCGCCCGTCCTCTCCGAGCCTCCTCCCACCTCCGAGGCGCGCCGCTCGAGGTACGAGGGCAGTGCCACTGCCCCCACGACGAGTCCCACCACCAGCACGGCCACTCCCAGCCAGCGCCGGATGCGCCAGGCCGCGACGACGGCGAACCCGTACGCGGCCACGAAGACCGTCCGGCTGTAGGTGAAGTACAGGGCCGGGACGATCGGCACCAGGCCAAGGGCGGCCAGCGCCCGCAGCCGCGGGCTCCAGCGCGGCGCGAGGACGAGCGCCGCGGCGAGCACCATGGCTGGCGGCAGCAGGAGCGCCGCGATCCCGTTGGGGGATGGAATCACGCCGCTGATCCGGGCACCGAAGTCCTTAGCGTTGAGCATCCACAGGAGTGGGCCACCCGCCATGGCGTCGGGCGCGAGGTACTCGACCAGCGTGACCGCCGCCGCGACCACCGTCGCGGCGATCGCCACCACGAACGGCCGGAGCTCGCCGTCCCGGGCGATCCAGGTGGCCGCGAGGAGGATCAGGAGACCCCCTCCCACGCCGGCGACCCAGAATTCGACCGAGACGGCGGTGAAGGCGCGCCCGAGCTGGCGGTAGCCGATGACCAGGCTGCCGAGCGTGCCCACCGCTAGCACTCCCGTGAGGATGACGGGCCACGACCAGGGCATCGAGCGAGGGCGGAAGAGAACCCGGATCGCGACGCTCGCCGCGAGCACGAAGACGAGCAGCATCCTCGGCCCGAGCAACTTCGTGACGGTGAATGGCTCGTCAAACGGGGCCGTGGCGGCCAGGACCACGAGCCCGGAGAGGGGCGACAGAATCGTCACGCCGCCAACCACGACCGCCCACGCCGCGTACAACGGGCTATCCGCCGGGGTCGCAGACCGGATGACGAACCAGGCCACCAGTAGGCCGATCTCCAGCGGGATCGCGACCCGTGGACGGCGGAACGGACCCGTCAGCGCATCGCCCATCGCACGGTAGAGGTCGAGCGCGCCGGGTGGGCGGTCCGCGACGGCTGGTGCATCCGGCCCGATCGCCGCGGCCGAGGCGGACTCCGCGGAAACCCGGTCCGTCATCGCAGCCATGTCCTGATCATCACACGCAGGAACCCGAGCCCGTAGCGCAGGTTGGTCCCCTTCTTCGTCACGCCAGCGGACCGCCGCCGGATCGTCACCGGCACATCGAGCACGCGCAATCCGGCGCGCGCGGCCCCGAGCAGGAGCTCCGGATTGTGGAACTGGTCTTCCGTGAAGCTGATCTCGACCAGGCGGCTCGCCCTGATCGCCCGGTAGCCATTGGCGATGTCCGTGACGTCGGTGCCGCCGAGGAGGTTGATGAGGCGCGTGTAGACGGTGATGCCCGCATCGCGCGCCGTCGACTCCTTCTCGTACTCTCCCATCCGACGCGACCCGACGACGAAGTCCGCCAGGTCCGCGACGATCGGGGCCACGAGGGCCGGCATCTCGCCCGGGTCATGCTGGCCGTCCGCGTCGAGCGTGACCACGACATCCACGCCGAGGCGCTCGGCGACCAGGTACCCGGTCTGGAGCGCGGCGCCCTGGCCCGAGTTCACCGGGTGGGTGACGACCTGGGCCCCGGCCGCGCGCGCGATCGCCGCCGTGCCGTCGCGAGACCCGTCGTCGATCACCAGCACGTGGGTCGGCAGGCCGGCGACCACGGGTGGAATCTCCGCGAGCACTCCCGGAAGGCTCGCGGCCTCGTCGAAGGCCGGGATGCAGACGAGGACGCCACCCCACGGGGCATCCCCGCGACCCGCCTCGAGCTGGGCGGCGGAGAGTGCCCGCACGAGGCGGCTGAGGCGCTGATTGGCCCGATCGGCGCGCCCGAGCGCGTACAGGATGAGGACGAAGCAGCCGGCGACGGCGACGATGAGGACCGTCATGAGGCGCCCGAGAGGCTCACCCTCGAGCCCCAGGACGCCCTGGATGGGCCGCACGAGGTCGGGGACGGCCGCGACGACGCCGAGGGAAGCTCCGACCACGATGAGCAGGACCCCGGGGAACCGGCTGCCGGTCCCGGCCTGTCGCAGGCGCCGGAGGCCCGCAAGGATGAACACGATCGCGACGACCAGGCCCGCGATGCGCAGCAGGCTCAGGTCGAACGTTGTGGCCAGCGGATCACCTCAGGCGAGCGGCGGCACCGGGCGACTCGACCGCATACAGCAGCAGCCGTCCGCCGGCGAAGGATCGGACGAGAGTGTAGCCGTCCGTGGAGCCGAGTGAGCCAATGTCGGTGACGAACGGGTCGTACCCGCCGAGGTCGGCACCGCTTGCCCCGGCTCCGCGGTTCGCCACGAGGAGATAGTCGACCTCGTTCTCGGCGAGGAAGCGAGCCGCGAAGGTCCCGCCCGGTTCAAGGAACAGGGTCCGCGCGCCGAGGACGAGGGCGGTCGAGGCGGCCAGGAAGTCAGGGTCCTCGAGGTAGACCGCACGGCCGTCGACGATCCCGACCCGCTCCGCGAGGGCGGCCACCGAACCATCGGTGTAGGCGTTCGTGAGGATCCGGGCGTCTCCCGGCACGTTGGCTGCGATCCAGCGGTACGCGTCGTACCCCGCCTGCGTGAGGCCCGGCTCCGGGTCGTCCACTGACCCTTGGGGAGCCGGCGCGATCGCGGCGGCAACGAGAACCACGGCCGCGAAGGCAGCGGCGAGCGCGGGCTTCCGCCGACCCGCGAGAAGGGCTGACCAGCCGGGGCGCAGCAGGCGATCGAGGCCCCAGACCACCACCAGGGAGGCCAGCACCGGGACGAGCAGCTCGTACGGCATCAGCCTGCGCGGACCGGTCCGCATCGGCACGTACGTGGAGGAGATCGCGAACAGGAGGTAGGAGCCCAGCAGCAGCGTCGCGCCGAAGACGACCATCAGCAGGACGCCACGGCGCCGGCGAGCGTCGAGCCATGGCCAGGCGAGGATCGGCGAGACGCACAGGAGGGCGAGGATCGCGAGGCTCTCCAGCCTCCGACCGTCCAGGCCGGGCCAGATCCACAGGATGGACCGTGGGAGCAGGCGGGAGTCGATGAACCGATCGGGTGGCGCGCTGCCGACAACACCAGGGGCAACGGCTGCCACGTTGAAGTCCCAGGTCGGGTCGTCGGTGAACGTCCACCCGGGCGGGATCTCGTCCGTGGGAGGAGGCAGCGGCCGATCGGCAGCCGATCCATCGCCCGTGACATAGCCCACCACGCGAACGTCGCCGGTCACGGCGTAGGAGGCCGCCCCGCCGAGGACCATCCCGCCGAGGAAGACGGCCCCGGCCACGACCGTCACGGTCATGAGCGTCGCGCGTGGAGGGATCCTCAGCCCGGGACGGCCGCGTGAGGCGAACAGGCGCGCGACGGCGAGACCCACGATCCCTGGGCCAAGGAGGAGGAACACCTCGGCGTGGGCCATCCAGGTCAGGGCCGCCGTGGCGACGGCGGTGGCCGCCAGGCGTGGGGAGCGCTCGACCATCGCCCGGTCGACCAGCCACAGGGTGAACACCGCCGGGACCAGCGCCCAGGTCTCCGGTCGGTAGGCGAGGAGCTTCCCCTCGAGTCTCACGGTCGCCAGGAGCAGGCACGCCCCGAGGACGGCGATCCAGCTCGAGACGAGACGCCGGAAGAAGAGGGCGGCAACCGCGACCAGCGCCGCCAGCACGGCGAGGCGGTACGCCTCGAGCACGAGGCGTACGTCGAGACCCGGGAGCAGCGCGAAGGCCGCCGCGGTGTGTGCGGTGGCCGGGAGGTAGTCGACCTGGAACGGGCGGAGCGTCCCCCACTCCGGCAGCTCGGCCGGGAACCCGCCGTGGAGCGCAGTCTCGCGGGCGAGGTTCGCGTAGTACCAGACCGTCGAGCTGAACGGCAGGAGCGCCTCGCCCACGGCCTGCCGGGACGGAAGCACCACGAGGACGAGCGCGACGGTGACGGCCGCCACGGCCAGGAGCGTGGCGACGACGCGTCGCCGCCGGGCGCCGGTCCTGGGGCGACGCCTGGTGCGCCCGAGGGCCGTCCGCCTCGACCGAAGCACGAATGGGGCCGCGGTGAGGACCGCGAGGACGACGAGGACGACGACCGGGGTGAGGATGTCGAGCCAGGCCAGCAGGGTGCAGGCCACCCCCACCACAAGTAGACTGGCCGCGGCCGCCCGGCCGGCCGTGACGATGGGTGACCCGGACCCAGGCGCCAGGACGGGGCCCCATGCGAGCCCCGGCAGGACGAAGAGGAGGGCCAGGACGAGCGCGGCCTGGGTGAGCTGCACGCCGGTGGCGAGCGGATCCGAAGCCAGGGTGATGTGCCTCCGGTGCGGTCGATGACGGCAGACACGAACCGACCGGGCGGCGCGCCTTGGGGCCGGATGCGTCCGAGTGTACGGCAGCGCGCTCCCGCCGGACCCCTGGCCGCCCTCGCAGGCCTCATCGCGGTCGCCTTGGCGGTCTTCGGCTTCCGGTTGCTCGATGCGGCGTACCCCGGAGGCGACCTCCTCTACCACGGCGCCCTCGCCCTCGGTCTGCTGCGCGACGGACTGCCGATGGAGGGCGCCTACGCCGGCCTGCCCGCCTACTACCCGCCCGGGTACCACGTCCCGCTCGCGACGCTCATCGGGATGCTCGGGGTTGCGCCGGTTGATGCGGCCGGCATCCTGTTCGTGGCGCTGCTGCCCGTCCTCGGGATCGGGACCTACCTGCTCGCCGGCCGGCTGACGGGCCGGCCGTGGGTCGCCGTCCTCGCCGTGGCCATCACGCTCTTCGGCGGCGCGTACGACCTCAACCCGGTGCGCCAGTGGGTGAACAGCATGTTCATGGGCGGGCAGGCCGCTTGGACCTCCTACCCGCGCGACCTCGTGTTCGCGATCCTCCCCTTCGCAGCCTATGCCTTCGTCCGTGCCCTGGAACCGGTTGCCCAGGGCTGGCGTTGGATCGCGTGGGCCGGGGCCGCCGGGCTGCTGCTCGGCGGGGCCGCCCTCGTCCAGGTCCAACTGCTGCTGCCGATCCCGCTCGCTCTCGCTGCGACGGCGATTGTCGTGGCCGTCCGCGATCCCTCGCGGCGGGGGCGAGCCGTTGCCGCGCTCGCGATCTGCGGGCTCGTCGCGGTGGTGATGGCCGCCCCGTGGCTGCTCGGCACCCTGGACGACGTCCGCCGGAGTGGTGGCGTCGCGCTCGACTCGTCGGACCAGCTCGAACCTGCCCGCTACGGGTTCTGGAACTACCCGCGCGAGTTCGGGCTCCTCCTGCCGCTCGGGCTCCTGGGCGCCGGCGCTACCCTGCTGTTCCTCCGCCGACCGGATGGACCCCGGCCAACCGGCGAGCCTGGGCCCTGGAAACCCGCCCTCCCCGAGGGTGGGGTGCTGCTCGTGACGTGGTGGGCCTTGCCCTTCGCTCTGGCCGTCCTCTACGACCCGACCTGGCCGCTCGAGGATGCGCTCCGGCCACAGCGCCTCTGGCTCATCGCCTCACAGCCCCTGGCGATCCTCGCCGCGGTCGGCCTGGTGACCGCTGCCGAGCACGTGCTGCGCGCCCGGCACGCCGCGCTGGGTGGTCCCGACAGTCGTGCTGGTGACGCTCGTGGCGGCGGTACCGGCCACATACGCCACCGCCTCGCTGGTGGCCCGGACGTGGACCCGCGACGCCTATGCGATGCTCGACCGCGAGCAGGACCGGGTGCCGCACTTCGACGCCATCCTGGGTCGCACGGGGCCGCGCGAGACGCTCCTCGCACCCGAGGACTGGTCGGCACTGGCGTGGTTCGAGACCGGCCTGCCGGTCGTGGCCCTGGTCCCGCCGGGCTATGCCAAGCTTGTCTTCGACCCCGCGCGGTTCACGATCGCCTCGCAGGAAGAGCGGCGGACGGCGCTCGTGGAGGCCTGGTCCGGTGACGCAACGGCCCTCGTCGGGGTGGCGGACCGGTTCGCCGCGGAGCGGATCGTCGTTCCTCGCGACGGCGACCGCTGGGCGCTCCTGGACCTCGCCGCGGCGGCCGTCGCACGGGCGGATCCGGCAGCGGCCGTCGACCTATCGGTGGTCGAGGGGAACGGGTGGGACGCGGTCGCCCTCGATGGCGGCGAGCGGCTCGTGCTGCCGGCCGGCCCCGAGGGCCCCATCGACCTCGGAGTCCGCGTCGCGCGGCTCGGCGGCGACGAAGCGGCGACGCGCCTTCGCGTCGTCGCGCTGCCTGGTGACACCCTCGCGGGAGGTCGCGACCTCGGCACCATCTCCATCGGGCCCGGGGCCGACGAGTGGGCGCGCGGGAGCGTCCCGGTGGCCGTGGCACCGGGCGAGCGCCTTGCGATCGAGGCCATCACCCCGGCCGTCGTCCAGGCCGTCATCGGCTGGGCTCCTCGTCCCGGATCTGCCGCCCGGCTGGCGGATCGCGTCCCAGACCGATGAGGCCACCGTCCTCGAGCGCGTGCCGTGACCCGCTGGCTGCGCCGACCCGTCGTGTGGCTGCCGATCTCCGGCTTCCTCCTCCTGTTCGTGGCCTGGCGCTCGCGGGTCTGGGAGGCGAGTGAGATCCTGCAGTCCCCCAGCCCGCTTCCGCTCGCGGTTGCCGTCCTCCTCGGCGCCGGGATCGTCGTGCTGTGGGCCCTTCGCTCCCGCGACCTCCTGGGCGCCACGGGCCACCGGGTGCGGCTCGGTCCGCTGCTGCCCATGGTCGCGTTCGCGAACACCATCAACAACCTGACCCCGGGGTCCTCCGGCGAGGTCGTGCGGGCGTGGCTGCTCCGGGCGCATCACGGCGTGCCGTACGCGACGGGTGCCGCGGTCATCATCGTCGAGCGCGTCGTGGCGATCGGCTACATGGGGGCGAGCGCCCTGGTCGCGTGGGTCGGCTACGGGATGGGTCTCGCGCTGCCGCTCCAGCTGGCGCTCTTCCTGCTCGTTGCGGTGAGCCCGGGACTGATCTACGCGCTCGGGTTCCGACCCGCCGCCGCGCTGGGACGCCTGCCGCTCGCGGGGATCTTCGGCGCGGACCGCTGGGCGCGCATGCGGAACGCCCTCGCCCGGGTCGATGACACCGTCGCGACGATCCTCACCAACCCGCGACACCTGGCCGTCTTCGCCGTCACGACGGCGCTCGTGTTTGCGGCCTACACGGCCCAGCTCTGGCTCGTGGCCTGGTCGGTCGGGATCACGCTCGATCCGGTGGCCGCATGGGGCGCGCTGGGCCTGGCGACCGTCGCGGGTGTCCTCTCGCTGCTGCCGTTCGGCCTCGGCGCCACCGACCTTGTCCTCGCGGCGATGCTCACGTCGCTCGGCGTGCCAGCGGCGGCCGCGGGAGCGATCGCGTTCGGGTACCGCCTCGTCTCCACGCTGCCACTCGGGCTCCTGGGGACGGCCTCGTACGCGTGGCTGAGCGCCCGGCTTCCGGATGGCGGCGCGAGGGCCGTCATCGACGCCGTCCCCGTCGACCTGGCCGATGACCGGCCGCAGGCCGCTCCATGACCGCCTCCGGGCTGATCGCGGCGGCTGCCGTCCTGCTCGCCATCGCGGGCTCCGGCGCGCTCGTCCTCCCCGCGGCGCGGCGCACCGGGCTCGGCATCGTCCACCCGGCGATCGCATGGCTCGCCCTCCACGCGGTTCTCTTCGGAGCCGGGGCCGCGATCCTGGCGGGCAACGGGACGATCGACCCCGGGCCTGCCTGGTATGTGGCGGGCGCAGCGCTCGTGACCGCCTCGGGCGTGCTGGTCTCGGATCGAATCGCCCGCCGTAGGGGCGCCGCGGTAGCACCGGCCGACCGGGCCATCCGCGCCGAAACGCCAGACCCGGCTCCCGCCCGACCGGTCGTCGTCCTGGCGCTCCTCGGGCTTGCCCTCGCGGCGGTCGCCCCAGGGCTCGTCGCGACGGGCCTGCCGCTGCTCGCGGATGACCCGACGGGTGCCCGCAGCGAGCTGGCGGGGCTTGTCGTCCAGCCGCTCCGGGTCGCGCTCCCGGCCGCGGCGGTCGTCGCCATGATCGCTGCCTTGCGCCGCCCGTCACGCGGACGGGTCGTCGTGGCGGTGCTCGGGATCGGGCTTGCCGTGGCGTTCACCGTCCTCCTCGCCAGCCGCTACCTCGCGGCCGAGCTCGCGGCAGCGCTCGTCGTGGCCTGGCTCCTCGCCGGCCGGCGGATCAACGTCCGCGCGGTGGTTGTCCTCGCGCTGGCGGTGGCGTTCACATTCGGCGCCGTCCAGGTCGTTCGTGCCCCCGAGCGATCGTCGGGCCGGGAGCTCGCGTTCGCCCTGGAGCGCACCGTCTCGCGGGTCGTGCTCGTGCAGCCGCGCACGCTCGACGCGCTCATGGACGTGGTTCCGGCCGAGACCCCGTTCTTTGGTGGCCTGACTTGGCTGCGGCGGGCAGCCCCGGTCGTCGGCCGCGACGACGTGCCGAACCTCGGCTACTGGATCTACCCGCGCATCTTCCCGGACCAGGACCCCGGGATCCGGGGCTACGCGGCGCCGGGTCTGATCGGCGAGGCCTGGGCCAACCTCGGTCTCGCGGGGCTGGCGCTCTTCGCCGGCCTCGGCGTCCTCCTGGAACGGCTCGGCGCCCTCGTGGCGCGACGGCGAGGCGGGACGGGCGATCTCGCTGCCGCTGCCGTGCTCGTGGTCGTGCTGGCCAGGACGCACGCCCTCGGTCTGAACGGGGCGCTCGTGCTCCTGGCGCTGGTCGTCGGCTGGCGCGTCATGGCGGCAGGAGACCTGCGGTCGCTGGCCCGGGATGTCGTGAGCGTCCTGCGCTGGCGGGCCTGAGTCCACCAGCCCTGGCTGGTGCGGGTGCGTCCGTCGTCTCGCCGAGCTACGGCGTGACGGACCCCGACGGCGAGGGTGCAGCGGTCGCCGACGGCGGCCACGTCGCACCCATGGTGACCGGCGGGAAGTTCTTGGCGATCCACTTCCCGGTCTTCTTGAGGTCCAGCTCGTAGCGCGACGGACCAAGGATCACGCCGAATGCCCGCGGACCGAAGACCGCCTGCTTCGCCTTGCCGAGGTTCGCCCGACTGACGATGTCGAAGATCTCGGCGGCCTTGTCGCGGGGCAGGTCGGTGCGCACCGTCCTGGCCGCGATTCCGAGCAGCTTGGGCAGCACCCCGGGACCCTTGTCCCGGACCTTCTCGAGGGCAGCCATGACGAGCTGCTGCTGGCGGCCGGCCCGACCGTAGTCGCTGTCGCCCTTGCGACTGCGGGCGAAGATGAGGGCCGTCTCGCCGTTCAGCTTGTGCTTGCCGGCAGAGAGGCCCCAGCCCTGCGTGCGCCCGTTCACCCAGTAGTACGGGTCGTAGTACGACTCCTCCATGTCGACCGTCACCCCGCCAACCGCGCTCACCATCTTGCGGACGCCCTCGAAACCGATGAGCACGAGTCCGTCGATCTCGATGTCGAAGGCCTCGGCGACCGCCCGCTTCATGGCCGCGTTGCCGTTCTTCGTCGACGAGAGCAGGCGCTGATAGAGCCCGTTGACCTTCGCCGCGAAGACCTTGCCGTTGGGCAGGGGGAAGTTGAGCAGGTCGCGCGGGATGGAGAAGGCGGCGGTCTTGCCGCTCGCCGGGTCCACCGAGACCACCATGATCGCGTCCGTCCGGTTGCCGGGGTGGGCAGGACGGAAGTCGGAGCCGAGCAGGAGGACGGTGAAGCCGACCGTCGGTGCCGAGGAGCGGATCCGTACCGGGTGGCGTCGCCGTCGGCGAAGCCTCGGGTTCCAGCGAGGCCGCGAGCGTCGGCGCGGGAGGCAGCGGGGGTGCCGTCTCGCCGGACGCGAGGACCAGTGGCGTGGGCTCGGTCTCGTCGGGCGTCTCGTCGGGAGCCAGCGCCACTGGCGGGTTCCCGGGAAGACCGCCGGCGACAACCACTCCGAGGCCGACGACCGCTACCACGGCCACCACGATGCCCCCGACGGCGAGAGCCCTGGTCGCCGGACGCATCGCCCGCCATGTCGTGCCTAGGTTGCTCATGGCACCGGACCGTAGCACAGGGCACCGGACCGCACTGCTGGACGAAAGTACCGGGTCAGGACGGCTGCGGTCCCCGCCGCGACGGTACGATGGGCGCATTCAGCCAGCGGTCCCGGGGGAACGGGGCAGGAGGTCTCGCCACGGGATGATCCGACGACACGCGACGGCACTGCGCCTCAGCCTGGCGATCGTCGACTTCGTCATGGCGGTCGCCGTGTTCGTCGGCGTCAGCGTCATCCGCTTCGGGCCGGACTGGACGGCCACCTGGGAAGCGGCCGCCACCAACCCGTGGCTGCTCGCCGTCGTCTATGCGGCGAGCTGGGTCGCCATCCTCTGGCTGCTCGGCCTCTACCGGCTGCGCGCGAGGTGGGCATGGCGCACGGAGGTGCTCGACCTCCTGCGTGCGGTCCTCATCATCGCCATCCTGACGTTCGCAACGCTGTTCGTCGTCAAGCTGCCGGACGTCAGCCGTCTCTTCCTCGTCGGGTTGTTCGCGGCGCAGGCTGCCGTGGCCGTGGTGTCCCGTGGCCTGCTGCGGTGGCTGCTGCGCCGCGCGAGGGAGGGTGGACGGAACACCCGCTTCGTCCTGGTCGTTGGAGATGGGCCCATGGCCCACGACTACGCGCGACGCATCGAGCGCTACCCGTACCTCGGTCTGCGGATCGCGGGGTTTCTCGCTGATCCGGGCCCTGACGACCCGCGGCCAGGGACGGCCGCAAGCGCCGGCACGCCGCTCTTCCGGGCGGCAGGCCCGGCCCTGGGTACCCTCGGCCGGATCCACGAGATCGATGGCGTCCTCCGCTCCACGGTGGTGGACGAGGTCGCCATCTGCCTCTCACCCGAGGACGGCGCCTTCGTCGAGCCCATCGCCCGGCTCTGCGAGGAGCAGGGCCTGGTCGTCCGCATCCCCTTGTTCGAAGGGATCAGCGCCGTTCCCGGCGGTCGAATCGAGGACTTCGACGGCATCCGGATCCAGTCGGTCGCCTATGGTCCCGACCGGACGCTGAGCCTCGTGGCGAAGCGGGCCATCGACATCGTCGGCGGGATTGCCGCACTGCTCCTGTTCACGCCCGTGATCATCGGGGCCGCGATCGCGATCCGCCGGGAAGGGCCGGGCCCGATCCTGTTCCGGCAAGTCCGCGTGGGACTCCGCGGTCGACCGTTCGAGCTCGTGAAGCTGCGGACGATGGTCCCCAACGCCGAGGACCTGCGCGACGACCTCCGCGAGCGGAATGAGATCGAAGGGCCCGCGTTCAAGCTGACGGACGACCCGCGGGTCACGCGGATGGGCCGGATCCTGCGCCGTGCGAGTCTCGACGAGACGCCGCAGTTCTGGAACGTGATCCGGGGCGACATGAGCATCGTCGGCCCTCGCCCGCCGCTACCTGACGAGGTTGCCGCCTATGACATCTGGCACCGACGACGGCTGGCGATGAAGCCGGGCGTGACCGGGCTCTGGCAGGTCTCGGCGCGCCGCGAGGAGGAGTTCGATCGCTGGGTGCGGATCGACCTGGACTACATCGACCGCTGGTCGCTGTGGCTGGACCTCAGGATCATGCTGCGCACGGTCCCGGCGATGCTCCAGGGCCGCTGAGGCCGGTCTGCGCGCCCTCCCTGACCCCGCACCCCCGCCTTACGGCGTCGTGGTCGGCGCGGCTGATGCGGGCGGCTTGTAGTAGCGGCTGTCCTCGCCGAACAGCTTGACCGACATCGCGGCGAACTTCTTCATGTCGGGGATCAGCATGTACGTGGACGGGTCGTTCGAGCGATCGGAGTACTCGGGGCCGAGCACGACCCGCTTCATGTCGTCGTCGCCCACCTCCGAGGCGAGGTCGAGCACCTCGTTGAGGCGGGCGGCCGGGAAGTTGGTCTTGATCATGTCGCCGGCGGCGGCCAGGATCGAGGGCAGCTTGGGCAGCATCTCGGGGCTGGTCATCTTCTTCTGGAGCGCCAGGAGCAGGAGCTGCTGGCGGCGGGCCCGGGAGAAGTCGCTGTCCCCGGCGCCGTAGCGCGAGCGCACGAAGGCGAGCGCCTCCTGGGCGTCGAGCTTCTGGCGGCCCTTGGCGAGCTTGAAGCCGACCGGGCGTCCGTCGGTCCAGCCGCCGTAGCGCGGGTCATCGATGGCGCGCGGGTTGTCGACCGTGACGCCGCCGACGAGGTCGACGAGCTTGACGAAGCCGTCGAGGTTCACCGCCGCGTAGTAGTTGACCGGCACGCCGACCAGGTGCCCGACCTCCTTCACCAGGGTGGTGGTCGCCCCGTCGGGGAACTCCTTGGGGTTTCGCCGGGCGTAGGACAGCAGGCTGTTGATCTTGCCCGGGTAGGTGCCGCCGGCGTAGAGCGGGAGCTGGCCTACGTCGCGGGGGATGCTGACCATGGCGCCGGTCTTCGCCTCGGGGTCCACGCTCACGACCAGCAGCGTGTCGGTCAGCGAGTGGGCACGCGTCTTGGACGAGTCGATGCCCATCAGCAGGACCGAGATCCGGTCCGACCCCGTGTCCTCCGGGTCGAGCGGGGACGCCTCGATGAGCTCGGGCGTCGGCGACGCGCCGGGCGACCCCTCCGGTGTGGGCTCGAGGTCAGGGAAGGGGAGGTCGCCGCCCGCGCTGCCGACGAAGATATTGCTCCCGGCATCGTAGAAGGCCCAGCTCACGTAGCCGACGTACCCATGGGCGCCAATGACCAGGACCGCGAGCACGGCGAGGACGGCGGAGGCCAGCGCGCCCCTGGATCCGGCCCGGCGCGCGAACAGCCAGGCGTCCACCATCGCGACCAGCCGCCAGACCCCGAGGAGGATGCCGAGGACGAACACCGTCTGGGCGTAGCTCGGGTCGAAGAGGTCCAGGGCCATGCCCTGCAGGCCCCGCTGGGCGAGGCCGAGGCCGACGTATGCGACCACCGCGATCATCGGCAGCGCGTAGATGAGCGCGCTGCGGTATCGGCGCTGATATGCATGCCCGAGCCCGGGCCAGATGAATGACAGCAGGACGGCCACCGTGGCCGAGCGTTGCGGGGTGCGCGTGGAAGCCATGACCGGCGGAGACTCCCCCTCTTCCCATCACGACGGCCGAGCCGTCGATCGGGCGAACCTTAGCGCATCAGGCTGCAGGCTGCCGGTGCCAAGCGACCACGTCGGCGCGAACCCGCCGACCCGACGCCACCCCTCGACCTTATGGCGTCGAGGTCGGCGCCGGTGACGCGGGCGGCTTGTAGTAGCGGCTGTCCTCGCCGAACAGCTTCACCGACATCGCCGCGAACTCCTTCATGTCGGGAATCAGCATGTACGTGGAGGGGTCGTTCGAGCGGTCGGAGTACTCGGGGCCGAGCACGACCCGCTTCATGTCGTCGTCGCCCACCTCCGTGGCGAGGTCGAGCATCTCGTTGAGCCGCGCCGCCGGGAAGTTGGTCTTGATCATGTCGCCCGCCGCGGCCAGGATCGAGGGCAGCTTGGGCAGCATCTCGGGGCTCGTCATCTTCCTCTGGAGCGCCAGGAGCAGGAGCTGCTGGCGGCGGATGGAACCAACGCAGGGTCGCTCATCCACGACTACGGGCTCCTCACGGTCGGCGGCCGCTGCAAGCCAGGCTTCGATGACCTCAAGTGCTCCGCGGCCGCACTGGCCCGGAACGCCGTGCCGACTGCACCATCACAGCGCTCGTGCGGGCATCGGCTCTCGGAGCCCTGCGTCCGGCGGGTCCGGCACGGCCCGGGACACCCACCCGGCGGTGACCTTCAGTGAGCCGGTGAACGGCGTCAGGGCGTCGACCATGCGCCTGCGTGACCGGACGGTGAGCGCCTGGGCGACGGCGACCGTCAGCTGCAACAGAAGCACCGGCAGAGCGACTCTCACGCCGGCTCGACTCCTTGCCGCAGGCCACCGGTTCCGGCTGTCGCTCTCGAGCTCGATCGCAGATCTGGCGGAAACAGGCTCCCGCGACAGGTTGGACACTCACGACCGGCCGCGACTCGAACACGGCCGAAGGGTCCGGCCGATCTCCGTCATCAGGTGGAGGCGTCTCACCAACGGCCAATGTGGTGGCCGCCTTCCGTGAGACGATCCGGGCCAGCACCGTCACCACGTCAACCGTGAGGCTGCGCGACACCAGCACCGGCGCCTACGTCCCGGCGGCTGGCCGATACGACGCGGCCTCGCGTCGGGCGATCCTGGATCCAAGCCTGACGCTGGACGCGCGGCGCACCTACCAAGTGCTCGTGACAAGCAACATCAGGAACCGGGCAGGGAATCGCTCGGTTGCGACGTCCTGGTTGTTCAAGACCGGGCCCTAGGTGGCGTGAGGCGGACCACCGGGTGACCGCCGCTTGCTGCGCCGACTGTCCACCAGGCCGCTCAAGAGGCGCTCGTAGGCGTCGGTCACCGCACTCCACGAATACAGCGCCTCGGCGCGGGCACGAGCCGCGGCACGAAGGGCTGCGATCTCCGGGGGTCGAGGGTCCGCCAACGCACGCTCAAGGCCGGACACGAGTTCCTGCTCGTCCGAGAAGAGGATGGCCGATCCACCGACGACCTCGCGGTTCTCGGGTGTCGCATACGCCAGCACGAGGTTGCCGGCGCCCATCGCCTCGATAAGCGCGGGATGGGTGCCACCCACCTCTGTTGCCTGGACATAGGCTCTCGCGCCGCGCTGGAGATCACGGTAGCCGTCCCCGTAGACGCCTCCCAACATCCGCACGCGTGGGTCCAGGGCGGCCAGCGCACGAACGCGGTCACCGTACTCGCGGGCATATGGGGCATCGCCCACCACGACCAGCGGTAGTGCCCCCGGAACAGAGCGATATGCCGAGATCACCAAGTGCGCATTGTTCTCGGGCTCCAGGCGGCTGACGTAGAGGATGTAGGCGTCGGGCAGGAGGTCGAAGCGGGTGAGATCCGGAGAGGGTTCCCTCTCGAGGAGGGCGGCGCCGTACGGGATCATCGTGGTGGTTGTCCCGTACCGCTCACGGTAGTAGCGCTGGATGACGTCAGCATCCGTGATGATCGCGTCCGGAGCGACGAGGGCGATGCGCTCGGATATCCGGTACCAGACCCGACCCGCCGGGCCCCACTTCGCACGGCGCCGCTCGATGCCATCCACGTTGAGCGCAGTCGGCACCCCCAGGACACGGGGTACGAACGCCAGCAGGGCGTTGGCGGCATTCACCATGAGGATGGCGTCGAACCGGCGCGGTGCGGCATCGACGACCGAGAGCGCCGTATGGGAGACGGTCTCCAGGTACTTGGTCGGCAGCATGGGAACGAATCGTTGCCGCACACCGGGAGGAGGGGCCTCGTCATCCACGCGTCCACGGCGGCAGTAGACGGTGACTTCGTGACCCCTGGCGGCGAGCCGAGCCGAGAGCTCGGCAGCAAGGGTCTCGAACCCTCCGTACTTCGCCGGCACACCGCGCGTACCGATGATGGCGACCTTCACGCGGCGTCCCCCTGATCTTGATCGGGGCCGGGGACCCACGACGTTGGGCGATCGCCCAGACCCAGCCTCCACGCGATCCCCTGCGCCACGCGCGCGCTGGCCCGGCCATCGCCGTAGGGGTTGTCGACGAGGTCGATACCGGGCGTCGGCGCTGTCTGCAGGCGATCCTCGACGATCCGCTCGACCTCCGTCGGATCCGTGCCGGCGAGCGTCGCCAGGCCTCGCTCGATGCCCTCCGGCCGTTCGGTGACATTGCGCAGGATTACGACGTGCACTCTCAGGCTGACACCCTCCTCGATCATCCCCCCCGAGTCCGTAACGATCAGTCGGCTGGCCGCCATCAGCGCCGCCATCTCTCCGTAGGCGAGCGGCTCTGTCAGAACGACGTTGGCGATGCCGCCCAGTTCAGGTTCGATGGCCTCGCGGACGACGGGGTTCATGTGCATCGGGTAGATGAACAGGTGCTCGGGGTGACGTCTGGCGATGCGGGCGACAGCGGCCGCCAGGTTTCCCAGGATCGGCCAGTTCTCGCGGCGGTGCAGGGTCACTGTCACCAGCGACCGGCCCTTCCAGGCGGTTGGCAGGGTCCCCAATCCCGCGGCGAGGTGGATGGAGTCCACAGCAGTCTGCCCGGTCACGAGGATGCGATCAGGATCCTTGCCCTCACGCTCGAGGTTGCGCGCCGCGAGTGGCGTTGGAGCGAAGTCCAGATCGCTGAGCTCGTCGACAAGGCGGCGGCTCGCCTCCTCGGGGAACGGCTCCGCGAGCACGCCGGACCTGAGTCCCGCCTCGACGTGCGCGATCGGTACGCGCTCGAGAAAGGCGGTCATCGCCACGCAGAATGCCGAGAGGGTGTCCCCGTGGACGATGACGAAGTCGGGACGGTATGCCCGGATCGCCCCAGCCGACGCTTCGATCACGCGGGCAGCCAGCTCCGGCAGCGACTGCCGATCGAGCATCACATTGAGGTCCGAGTCACCGCTGATGCCGAAGACCTTCAGCGCACTGTCGAGCTGCTCCCTGTGCTGCCCTGTCAGCTGAACGATGACATCGATCCCGGCCATCTCACGCAACGCGAAGATCACCGGGGCCATCTTGATGGCCTCAGGCCGGGTGCCGAACGCGACCATGACGCGCTTCACGATGCTCGGCCACCTCGGACCATGGAGCTGATCGATTGAGTCATCTCGGCCGCCCTGGACTGCCAGGTGCTGGAGACCAGGAACTGGCGGGCCGCCTCCGGATCCGGCGCCATCGCGGCCGCGTCCTCGCGGAGGCGGGCCAGCACCCGGCGAAGCTCGTCGGGCGTCGAGTAGAAGTGCACGAGGCCGCGGAAGGGCTCCAGCTCCGGGTACCAGACGCTGATGATCGGCCGCCCGAAGGCCACGTACTCGTACAGCTTGACCGGATCGACGCCGAGGATGAGGTCCGAGACGGTGAACGGCATCACGAGTGCCTGGACACTGGCTGCGAGCCCGGGCAGCCGGTCGTGTGGCACCGGCCCGTGGAGCACCAGTCGATCCATCTTCGGCGGCTGCTCGACAACCGGGCCCCACAGGTGTATCTCGACGTCGCAATTCGAGGCAAGCACGTCCCGCACGAGGGCCGCGTCGAACCACGAGGAGACGGTGCCGAAGTAGCCGAGGCGGAGGGTATCGCCGGGTGTCGCACCGGCGACGCGCTCCAGGGCACCGTCGTACCCGTTGCGCACGAGCACCACGGGCAGGGTTGCTCGCGCCCGCGCACGGATCGAATCCGCCAGGTACTGGCTGGACGTGAACACGAAGGCCGCGGCCGCCAGGACCTCATCCTCGGCGCGTGCAAGGGCAACCCGTTCCGCATCGCTGCGAGCGAACCCTGTCGCGAGATCCATGCAGTCGTAGAGCAGTCCTCCGCGAGTCGCCGATCCGGGGAGCAAGCGCACGAGCGTGGGGAAGGTGATCAAGGTCGCATCGGGTCTCCACGCACGGGCGAGCGCCGTCACGAATAGCCGGCCCAGTACCGCGTTCAGCTGGCGGACGAGACCGAACCGCTCGTACGGAAACCTCGGAACCGGGACCCGGCGGACGCGCGACGGTCGGCCTGCAAGATCGCGTCGCCGCCAGTTGGGCAGGTAGGCGACGCGGACATCCAGCTCGGGCCTGGCGGCGAGCTCCTCGGCAATGGCCTGCGGGCGCTGTCGGATCCAGTTCCAGTCGACGTGCATCAGGACGAGGAGGCGCAGCCGGCGCCGGCCCGAACCCGAGCCGCACCGGTCCGCCGCCGTCAAACGCTCGCTCCCACGCCTGATCTGTTGCCCCCATGTTCACTCCGATCGACGGCGCCAAGTCTACCCGCGACCCGTCGCCACACGGATGACGGCTATGCTGGCGAACGCTCAGGCAGATGTTGGAGACGGCGTGTCCGTGGTGGCATGGTTGCAGGGACTCCGCGATCGCCACCTGCCGGCCGGCTCGCTCAGGTTGCGACTGGTCGGGGGTGCGGCGTGGTCGATGGCCGCGACCGTGGTCGCACCGGGTTCCACGCTGGTCGCTTCCCTGTTGGCGGCTCGGATCCTTGGAGCCGACGACTACGGGCGCCTGGCCATGGTGAACGCGACGACGGGGATGCTCGGCGTGTTTGCGGGCCTCGGGCTCGGCCTCACGGCCACCAAGGCTGCAGCGGAGCTGCGCCTGAGCGACGCCCCGCGGCTCGCGCGGATCCTGGCGCTGCTCGACCGTTGCGTCCTGATCTCTGGTGCTGGGGTGACCCTGCTGATGGTGGCCCTCGCACCGGTGCTGGCCACAGCCGTCCTCGGAGCCCCCGAGCTCGCGCCCCTGCTCCGAGTCGGAGCCCTGTTGCTGCTGTTCAACGAAATCGCGGGTGTCCAGACCGGGGTCCTCGCGGGCTTCGAATCGTTCCGGGATGTGGCTCGCATTGCAGTCGTTCGAGCGGTTGCGACGATCGTCCTGGGGACGGCCGGTGCCCTGGTCGCCGGCTTGAGTGGGGCAGTGGTCGGCCTCGTGCTCGCCTCTGCGATCACGGTCGTGGTCAGCCGAGTCCGCCTGAGACACGTGACCCGGTTGGCGCGCCTGCCGCGCGCCGCCGGATCCCTCTGGGCAGAAGCGCCGATCCTGTGGCAGTTCGCGCTGCCCGCGTTCATTGCCAGCGCCCTGGTCGGTCCCGTCTCCTGGTTCGGCTCCGCGCTCCTCGTAAATCAGCCCGACGGGTTCGCGCAGCTTGGCATCTTCAACGCGGCGTACCAATGGCGGAACCCGGTCCTGCTCGTCGCCGCAGTCATGGGCCAGGCATCAATGCCGATCATGGTTTCGCTGGCCGTGGCGGGCGACGGCGTGCGGCTCCGTCACGTGCTGTTCGGCGCAATCGGGACCTCTGCCGCCGTGGCCGGCCCCATCGCCGCCTTCCTGATTCTGGCCCGGGACTTCGTCATGGGCCTCTACGGCCCGGAGTTCGCGGACTCGGGGGACGTCCTGGCGGTCGTCGCGGTGGCCGTCTTCATCATGGCTGTCCAAGGTCCAGTCGGCCAGCTGCTGGCCGCCGGTGGACGGATGTGGCTCGGCGCAATGACAAACGTCGCCTGGGCAGTCGTCTTCCTCGTGTCTGCTGCGATCCTCGTGCCGTTGGGCGGAGGAGCCCTCGGACTGGCTGGGGCCTACCTCGTGGCCTACATCGCCCACACGGCGTGGACGGCGGTCGCCGGGTGGATGGTCCTGCGGTCGGTCGGCCGGCGGCCAGTGCTCCGAGGTGGCGCGCCGGACCCACGGTGATACGGCCGTGGGCGCGCACCGGCGTTGTCGGTGCATGACGGGACGACCGCAGGGGTGTGCCCGGGCGCGCACCGGGGGCCGCGATGGGGCCCGAGCCTCGAAGCCCCAGTCCGCGGCAGGTCGCTACACCCTCGCCTGCCGCCTAGGCCCGACTCGCCGCGAGCAGCTGGAACTCCTCGTAGTCGCGGATGTAGTCGGCCGAGTCGTACGGGTGGGAAGCGAGCACCGCCAGCACCGCGTTGCGCGAGAACTGGTATTGCGTTCCCCAGGTCATGGGAGGGAGATGGAGACCGGCGCCGGGCCGTTCGAGGGCAACCTCGCGGCGCTCGACACCGTCGTCGAGAAGCACCCTGACCGACCCGGTGACACAGACGAGGAACTGGTGGCACGTGCGGTGGGCATGTGCCCCGCGGATCTCTACCGACGGGACGTCGAACACGAAGAACAGGCGCCGTGGCGCAAACGGCAGGTCCTCAAACTCCAGCGCAGCGAGACTTCCGCGCAGGTCATCGGCCCTCTGCAGGCTGACCAGTCCCGGCGTGCCGCCGGGCTCGACCGCGTCGACCGGTCCCAGTCGCTCATCACCACGCTGGCGTACCGCCCCTACGTAGCCGTGGATGCGCGCGGGATTGCCGTACACGATGGCGTTTGGCGGGACGTCCTTGGTGACGACGGCGCCGGCACCGATCATCGCGCTTCGCCCGATGGAGATGCCGGGTAGCAGCGTGGCATTCGCGCCGATGGAAGCCCCCGCACCGACAAGGGTCTGAGGGATCGAGGACTGCCAGGCCCGGCTACGCGGAAACGGGTCGTTGGTGAACGTGACGTTTGGGCCGATGAAGACATCGTCAGCCAGCCGGACTCCGTCCCAGAGTTGCACGCCGGACTTGATGGTGACGCGATCGCCGACCACAACGTCGTTCTCGATGAACACGTGGTCGCAGATGTTGCACTCGCGGCCAATGCGGGCACCGGGAAGCAGGTGGGCAAACGCCCAGATGCGCGTTCCCGCACCGATTGACTCGCTCTCGCAGATGGCCGACGCATGGATGAAGGCGTCAGGGCTCGCGGTCACTCAGGGCCCCCTCTCTGATGCGGGATGTGAACAGCACTCGGGCGCCGATGAAGCTGATGAGCGCCGTGATCGCAATGGTGAGCACGGCGACGAGCGACCGGTCGATACGCGACCCAGCCCCCAGCACTGCGATGAGACCGAGGCCCAGCGCGTACACGAGGAGGTACCAGGCCCCGTAGGCGAGCCGGCGCGTAACGGACGGCGAGGTACCAAAGACAGCTCGGGGCGTCACCACCATCGCGAATGCGATGCCCAACGCGTAGGCAATCGTGTAGGCCGCGGGCTGCGGGATGGCCAGACCCAGCAGGATGAAGATTGCGCCGGTCAACAGGGTGTTGGCTCCGCCAACGAGGCCGAATTGGATGACCTCGGAACCGACCCTGCGGTTCATTCACCCTCCTCATCGTGCCCGAAGCTCTGGTGGGCCGCGATGATGTCGCGAGGACGCTGCTTGCCGTTTTCGTACGTCCTCCAGACGTAGGTGCCGACGACGCCAAGTGCCAACAGCAGGGCCGAGGTCGACGCAAGGATCGTGATCATGACGGGCGTGTAGCCTGGCTCGTGGATCATCCCGAGGGCCCAGGCCACGAACACGAACAGGCCGATGAGCACAGACACGATGATCCCCAGGCCACCCACGAACTGCAGCAGGAGGATGGGCAGGTCCGTGAACGCGTAGATGCTGTCGAACATGTAGCGCAGCTTGCGACGGAACGTCCACCCACTCTGGCCGCTGGCACTCGCAGCCCGGTGGTAGGGCACGCACGAGCGTCGGTAGCCCATCCAGTAGAGGAGTCCCACGAGGCTCGTGTGCGTCTCCGGGAACGACGCGAGTTGATGCGCGACCGGTCCAACGCACCCGAAGATGTCAACGCCCCCAGCCGGGATCTCGCGATTGATGAACCGGCGGTACAGCCCCCAGTACATGCGTGACGCGAAAGCCGAGACGGCAGGGTCATCCCGGCCGGTTCGTTGGCCGATCGCGATGTCACAGGAACCGCTCTCGAGGGCATCGAAGATCCGCGCCACGACCTCAACGGGTTCCTGAAGGTCTGCCGCCATGACGGCGACGTACTCGCCCCTGGCGGCCTCCAGTCCCACGCGGATCGCCGAGAAGGCACCGAAGTTGCGGGAGAGGCCGATCAGCTGCGAGTGGATGCCGGCCCCAGGAAGGAGCGACCGAAGCAGGTCATGCGAGCCGTCCGGTGACCCGTCGACGACGAAGACGCCTTCCAGATCCCCCTCACGATCGGCCGCGAGGGCGGCGAGCCTGGCGAGGACCTCGGGCAGCGAGCCCTCGTTCCTGTAGACGGGCACGACGACGGAGTATCGGATCCCGCGATCCTGCGCCCGCGTCACAGCGGCATCGAGATGACGTCCGCCACGCGGTCCACCTCCGCCTCGGTAAGCTCGGGGAAGCAGGGCAGGGTCAGGATCTCGTCGACGGCCAATTCGGTCGCCGGGAGCGGAGTGACCCGGGCAGGAGCCGGCAGGGAAGGCTGGCGATGATCCGGGATTGGGTAGTGGACATCCCAGCCTATGGCGGCCGCCTCCAGTCTCCGGACGAGCGCCGCCCGGGCTGGTGTCCGCACCACGGCCAGGTGGGCGACCGTCGAGCAGCCCTCGCCGGTCACGACGCGAAGACCTCCCGACCCTGCCGCCTCCCGATAGGCCTCGAGGATGGCTCGGCGTCGGGTGTTGAGCTCGTCGATCCGGGACAGGCCGATCCCGAGGACCGCGGCCTGCAACTCGTCCAGCCGGCTGTTGCGACCCGAGGGTGACGAGATCCGATAGCGGGAGGACCACCCGTACTGCCGGAGCTGGCGAGCCTTCTCGGCGAGCCGGTCGTCGGCAGTCGTGAGCGCGCCGGCATCGCCGATGGCACCGAGGTTCTTCGTCGGGTAGAAGCTGAAGGCGGCGATGTCACCCAGCGAACCGACGCGATTGCGACCGTCCGTCGCTCCGATCGCCTGGGCGCAGTCCTCGATCACCGCGATGCCTCGGGGCCGGCAGATCGCGCTGATGGCGGTCACGTCGGCGACGTTCCCGTACAGGTGCGTCACCACAACGGCCCTCGTGTGGGGTCCAAGGGCCGACCCGATCGCCTCCGGCTGCATCAACAGGTTCGTCGGGCTGACGTCGGCGTACACGACGGAACATCCGGTCATCGCCGCGGCGATCGCCGCGTACCCGCCAGCATTCGCGGCAACGATCACCTCGTCGCCGGGGCCGCAGCCGACCGCCAGGAGGGCGATGGCGAGCGCATCGGTCCCATTCGCCACACCGACGGCGTGAGGGGTCCCGGTATGCGCAGCGAGCTGGGTCTCGAAGGCCGCGTGGTATGGACCGTGGATGTACCGGCCGCTGGCGATGACATCGGCCACCACTGCCTGGACCTCCGGCGAGGAGGGCGCCCAACTCCGACGCAGGTCATTGACGGGGACCTTGTCAGGCCGTGCCATCGGTCACCTCTTGCCTCCTGCGCGACCGGACCGTGCTGACTAGGATGAAGGTGGAGGCGAACGCCGCTCCGACTGTCAGTGCCAACCCCGGGAGAAGGCCCGGTGGACGGTACCGCAGCTCGACGTGACTACTTCCGGCGCCAATCGGCACGGCAATCCGTGACACGTTCGCCGGGACGATCGGCGCCGCCTCCCCGTTCACTGTAGCGCTCCACCCGGGATCGAAGGAGATCGGCACGACGAGCCACGTCGCCCTTGACGCCTCCACGTCCACCACAGCGCCGTTGACACCTCGACCCGAGCTGCGCACCTCTCCCGTTCCTCCCTTGACGGGATCAATCGTGGCGCCCGTAACGCCGGGCTCCAGGACGACTTGACCGTCGGGCCAGGAGGCGCCGCCGATGATCTCCAGAGCCTCAGCTTCACTCCGGGCCGTTGCGACCGACGAGGCCACATAGGGACCGGGCCGCGAACCCGGGACCCTCCAGACACGGCCGTCCACATCGTCATAGACGGAGGTGAGGATCGCGGGGTCCGGCAGGCTTCCCCAATCCTCGACCGACGGATCGCTGGGCTCGGGTGTTGAGTACACGGCCGTGATACCCAGGCGGGGTAGCAGGTCCCAGCGGACGTCGGCGGACTGGAACCGCGGATTGATGGCCGTCGTTCCCCTGCCGCGGTCAGACGTGTCAAGGAGCCGAAGGATCGCAGCAATGCGCTCCGGTACCAGGCTGTCGTACCCACCCGCGGAATCCACGCCCACCATCGTGGCGGTCCCATCGGCAAGCGGCCAACCGTCCCAGGTGTCGCTGCGCGTGGGCGCCACTGGGATCACCACCCCCGGCCACGTGGTTCCCATCGTCAACTCGCGCCGGAGGGCCGCGCCGGCGGCGGTCGCGGGGAAGCTCGGGTATGTCGCCGGATCCAGGAACGGCGGGTTCACCATGCCTGCGTAGGTCAAGAGGGGGACGGAGTTGGCGACGAGCAGGGCGCCGACGGCGTAGGCGCCGGCGAGGCGGCGGCGCCTCGGGCCCAGGGCCGTCCTGCCCGCCCGCAACTCCCGCTGGATGAGCGCGACACCCGCGACGGCGAGGGCCACGAGTGCGAACGAGATGATGACGTTGAGGCGCGCATAGCTGGCGAGGTTGCGGAACGGCGGGAGGACCTGGTAGACGACCCATGCCAGCGGACCGCCGGTCGCGATGCCCAGGGCGGCAAGCACAGCGACCCGGCCGAACCAGGCAAGCCTTCCCTTCCCGAGGAGCAGGCCGATCAGGGCAAGGCCGATCGCCACCGGCCCGATCCACACCATCCTCGACAGCTCGACGCTGGTCAGCGGGGTCGTGGGTGGGGTCACCATCCAGCCCAGGTAGTCGATGAGGGGAGATGTCTGGCTCGTGAACACGGTCTCCCAGGTCATCGGCAGGCGGGCCGCCTGGCCAACGTTGAGCATTGTCGGGATCAGGCCGATGGCGCCGCATGCGACCGACAGGGCCCCAAGCGCGAGGAGTCGCAGGAGGTACGGACGACCGGCCGCCCGGAAGAGCGATCGACGCGCGGCGAAGAGGGTCAGACCAGCAGCGTAGGCGGCGGCCGTCCAGTACACCAGCATCATGTCGACGATGTTCCCGGCGAGCAGCGTGACGCCCATGACCCAGCCGGCGAGCACGACGAACACCCACGACGCGCCGTGGATGGCACGGTCGACCGCCCACAGGGCCGCGGGAAGCAGGAGGATCGCCGGCGCGAGCATGTCGAACTGCTGGTAGGCGGCGGACCAGCCGCAGAACATCCAGGTGACGGCGCCGAACAGGCCACCAAGCGTTGAGCCGCTCGTCCGCCTCAGGAACAGCAGGGCGAAGAATCCGCCACCCACGACGTTGACGACGGCAAAGATGTCGTGGGCCACACGCGGTTCGGCCAACAGTGCCAGGAGCACGCGCGGGAGGTACAGGTAGGCGCTCAGCCCATCGGTCGCGATCGGGTAACCCGTGAGGAACGGACCCGGCTGCCAGAGCGGTGCATCCCCGCGAAGCAACGTCTCACGCAGGAAGGACCACATCGGAATCCCGCTCGCAGCCGCGTCGAACTGCACCCAGCTTTCCGAGAAGAACCCGTAGTTCGCACGCCATGGCAACACCAGGCTCTGGTAGTACGGAACGGGCGAGTACGACAGGCCCGACAGCATCGGGCCAAACCACGCGAGCCCGGCGGCGACGATCACCAGCGGCGCCGCAAGGCCTCGTGCGAGCCTGCTGGCATAGGACATTCAGGTCGTCCGCACTCCGTACCGGCCGCCTTGGGGCCGACGGTCCGAAGGCAGTCACCCTCGCCGTGAGCCGCATGATACGTTTCCCTGACCCTTCGGGCGGGGCCGGTCAGTCTCGGTCGCCCTACTGGCCCTGCGTGGCGGCTGGATCCATCCCTCCCTCAACGACGGTCCCGCGTGTGTCCGCCCTAAGGCGATCCGCGGGGGTCGACCCAGGCAGGAATCGGGTGTGTCGGGGTCCGTCGGCAAGGCCGAGCGGCTCAGCGGGACGCTCGTGCGCGAGTAGGACTGCGCCCGGCTGCAGACCTCGAACGAGCAGCGCCGGGCGGCACTGCCAGCGTTCGTCGACTCCGACGCTCGACGACGCCCGCATACCTCTCTCGGCGGGCTCTCACCCACGGTCGTGTCAACGACGTCAATGGAGATCACCGCTAGGCCGGGTCGCCACGGCGAGACGCGTCCAGTGCGCCAATCGGCGTCGTGGCCGCCGACCCGAGTAACTGGCCTCGGGCGACCGCCAATGCGAGGGCGATGATGACGAACAGGGGCGTCGCCACGGTCGGCTCGTCGATGACCGGTATGAACAGGGCTCCGGCCCCGAGGCCGGCCATGACACCGATCGCGAGCCGGGCCCACGTCAGCCGCGAGGCGCGCCACAGCTCCAGCACGATGCTGGCGACGAATGCAAGCAACAACGCCAGGCCGGGGATGCCCACCTGCATCGCGTAGGCGATATACCAGGTCTCACTCGCCATCGGCGGCGTCTCGCCGGTCTCCCCAAAACGCGTCGCTTTGGGCCCTGCGACGCCAAGTCCGGCGCCGAGCGGGTTGGCTACGACGAGCTTGGTGCCTTCCGATGCCGACGTGGGCCGGAAGGCAGCCGAAGGATCGTTGCCGCTGATGGTTTGATCCACGAATTCGGGGGCATGCGACGAGATGCTGGCGGCGATGAGCATGGCGACCGTCACGAGAAGCGGTGGGCCGAACACACGAATTGCGCGGCGCGGCGACGAGGGAATCCAGTCCCTCGGCCGCAGGGCACCCTTCCACAGGGAGATCAACGCCATGGCGCTGACGATCACGAGCGCCGTCACCCACCCACTGCGGGAGAAGCTCAGCACCAAGGCGAGCACGACCGGAACCAGCAGCCATGCGCGCGTGATCGACCGTAGGCCAGTGACAGACCGCGGGACAAGCAGTCCGACCACGATCGCGAGGTAGGCGCCGTACTCGTTGGGTGAGAAGAATGTCCCGACCGCGCGGGGCTGGGCAAGCGCCGTCGCGACGTAGGCCGGCTTCAGGATCTCACCGGGCTCGTGGTAGAACGTGTCGAGGTAGTGGAACCCGCCGAGGTAGACCTGCGGCCAGGCAGCCAGCGCAGCAACAACTCCGGCCCCGACCATGACGAGTGCGACCCGGCGCGGGAGCGAGGACCTCAGGCGGCCGGTCGCCGCGAGAACGAGGAGCGCGAGCAGCAGCACCACCGGCTCGTAGAGGGCGCGATAGGCGTACACCGCGGTGAGTCGATGCGGGGCGACGGCCACGTAGACCAGGCCCAGGATCAGCACGGCCAGCGCCAGCGCCTCGACGGCACGGGCGGGCCATCTTGAGCGCGGCGCCGTGAACCAGGCGATGGCGGCCGCAACGACGAGCCCACCCACAACGGCGTCGTGCCACGCCGCCAGGGCGAGGAGCGGCGCACCGGCGAGTCCGGCGAGGTCCCCGCCGACGAGGACGATCAGGCTCGTCAGTGGCAGTCCGGCCACCAGGAGCAGGAGACCCCGCTCCGGCCAACGGGCAGCAACCCCGAACACGCAGAACGCCAGGAAGAAGGGCGCGAGGCTGACTAGCACGGTGAGCCGCTCACGGCCTGTCGCGACGCATCGCCAGTCATGCGCGGCCGACGCGGTGGGAGTGGCTCCCATGTGGCGCACGCATGGGCGACATGAAACCCCCTCGGTGGCTCGTGGGCTCTACCCATGATTCGGGCTCGGCCGGAAACGGGTCGATGATACGCAGAGTTGCGACGGCATCGAAGGTCATGGCCGGCCCATCGCGGACACCCGTCCCGGCCCTACCAACCGTCGTAATCCGAAGCTCGTCTCCCGATGGCCAGTCGCCCGGCGCACCGGGCTGATCGAGCGAGGCGCCGCGCCAGCGCCGGGTTCCGCTGCCGGAGGATCAGGGCGCGGACGCTCAACCCAACCCAGGCGCAAAGGGCGGAGGCCCGCGCTTCCCGTGCGCCGCGGCGCTTGACGAGGTACGCGTGGAGGGCGCGGTACCACCGCTCGGCCTGATCCTCCCCCTGCGACCCACCTAGTGCGTGGCTGACCTCCACCTCAGGCACATATCGGATCCGCGATCCACGCTCACGCAGACGCCGGCAGAGATCAACGTCCTCCATGTACATGAACAACGATTGGTCAAACCCCCCAACATCCTGGAACGCGTCCCGGCGGACCATCATCGCCGCACCGCTGACCCAGTCGGGGTACCTCACCCCCAGACCGGCTCGCAGCTGGAGCGGCGGGAACCAGCGACCCACGAACGGCAACCTGGCCACGAAGAGAAAGTGGCCTGCCATCGATCGCAGGGACGGCTCGAAGCCGGCGTTGAGGGCCCCGCTGTCTCCACCAGGCCCGAGGATGAATGGGCCGAGTGCGGCCACTTCCGGCTCGGCATCGGCCGCATCGACGAGGGCGGCCGTTGCGCCGGGCGCGATCCGAGCATCGGGGTTCACGAAGAAGAGGTACTCGCGGTCAGTCGATTGCGCCCCGAGGTTGCAGCCACTACCAAAACCGCCGTTGACATCGCTGCGAACAACCACGGGAGCCGATGGATGGCCACGTGCGATGTCAGCCGACGAATCGGGCGATGCGTTGTCCACCACGATGATGTGCGGGTCCGCCAACGCATCGGCGGCGATGGCATCCAGACATCCGGCCAAGTCTCGCTCCGAGCGGTAGGCGATGATCACATAGGCGACTCGACCCTGAGCGGCTCGATCCTGGGCGGCTCCCCCGATACCGCCGCCTCGGACGCCATCCCTCACCACGTTCGGTCCCGGCATCCCTTCTACCTGGCGAGAGCGGCGCGGTAGGCGACCACCGTCTCGGCGGCGCACCGATCCCAGCTGAAGGCGGTCGCGCGGCGGAGTCCGGCTGCTCGCAGGTTCGTTCGCGTCGTCTCATCGGACGCGACCAGATCGATCGCCGCTGCGAGCCCGTCAGTGTCCAGCGGATCGACGAGGATCGCACCGTCGCCGGCCACCTCCGGAATCGAAGTGGCTGAGCTGGCCACGACGGCGGCGCCGCACGCCATCGCTTCGAGAACGGGGAGCCCGAACCCCTCGTACATTGACGGGTAGGCCACGACCGTAGCGCGTGAGTAGAGGTACCGGAGCGCATCGTCCGGAATGTAGCCAGGCAAGTGCACCCAGGACTCCCCGCGCACGTCCCGGATCGCCCGGTCCAGATCTGCCGATTGCCACAGCCTGCGTCCGACCACCACGAGTTCGAGGTCGTCGACGGAATGGTCTCGGACCTGGGCAACGGCGCGGACGAGACGTGGCAGGTTCTTGCGCGGGTGGACGTTGCCGACGGCAAGGACGAACCGAGCGGGAAGGGCAGTCAGGCCCTCAGGCGCCCCAGATTCGGGCGGAACAGGACTCCACTTCCGATGCACGCCCAGCAGCGCGACGTGAACACGCTCCGGCCGAAGGTTGTAGCGGTCGATCAGTCGCTCCCGCGTGTACGTCGAGCTCGCGATCACCGCCGCCGATCGCTTGGCGGCCAGACGGACCGATCCCTTCAGGCGCAGTTCCGTCGCGCGCGGAAACGCATTCCGAAGGTCCTCGAAGGAGATGTCGTGGATGGTCGTGACGACGGGAAGCCGCGGCAACGGGGGCGCGACGTACTGGACATGTAGGAGCTGCGCCCCCGAGCGCCGCGCGCGCAGCGGCAGCTCAAGCGGCAGCCGCAGGTAGGGTGTGCGCAGGCGCAACGCCTCTGTCACCACGGGCTCGCCGGATGGCCAGGGGGTGCCTGCATCCAGGAACACCGTCGCCATGACGTCCGCTCGACGTGCCAACGCCTCGGCAAGGCTCACGATGTAGGTCTCGTTTCCAGTCTGGCGCCGACCCACAACGTGGGCATCCAGGGCGACCCGAAGTGGGTCCGCCGCAGCCATAGGCGATCCTTCGAGCGGGATGGCGGCGCTCGGCCGCTCCGTTGGGGCTGGCATTCCACAAAGTGTAGGGAGGAAACCGGTACGCTGGGCCGAACGCAAGGTCGGTCGGCCCCGGGAGGCCGCATGCTGGACCGCCGAGGACCAGAGGGGTGATATGACGAGGACCGCACTCATCACCGGCATCACGGGCCAGGACGGCTCGTACCTCGCCGAGTTCCTCCTCGCCAAGGGCTACCGCGTCGTCGGCATGACCCGCCGGTCCAGCACCGAGACCGACCAGCGGATCGCCCACATCCGGGACCAGATCGAGATCATCCAGGGCGACCTGCTCGACCAGGCGTCGCTCGTCGAGGCACTGCGCGACGACGAGCCCGACCGAGGTCTACAACCTCGCCGCCCAGAGCTTCGTGCCGACGTCGTGGAACCAGCCGGTCCTCACCGGCGAGTTCACCGCCCTGGGCGTGACGCGGATGCTCGAGGCGATGCGCCAGGTCGATCCCGGCGATCCGCTTCTACCAGGCGTCGTCGAGCGAGATGTTCGGCAAGGTGCGCGAGGTCCCGCAGACCGAGCAGACCCCGTTCTACCCGCGGAGCCCGTACGGCGTGGCGAAGGCGTACGGCCACTTCCTGACCGTCAACTACCGCGAGTCGCTACGACCTGTTCGCGGTGTCGGGGATCCTGTTCAACCACGAGTCGCCGCGACGCGGCCTGGAGTTCGTGACGCGCAAGGTCACCGACGGCGTGGCCCGGATCGCGCCTGGGCCTGGCGACGAGCTGCGGATGGGCAACCTCGACGCACAGCGGGACTGGGGGTTCGCCGGCGACTACGTCCGCGCGATGTGGCTGATGCTCCAGCAGGACGAGCCGTCCGACTTCGTCGTGGCGACGGGCGAGGACCACTCGGTGCGCGAGCTGTGTCGAGATCGCCTTCGACCGGGTCGGCCTGGACTACCAGCGATCACGTCGTCGTGGACGCGGCGTTCTATCGGCCGGCCGAGGTGGACCACCTCCCGGGCGATCCGTCGCGGGCCAGGCGGATCCTCGGCTGGGTGCCGGACGTGGGCTTCCGCGCCCTCGTCGAGATGATGGTGGACGCCGATCTGGAGCGCTGGCAGCGGGCGAGCGGCGCCCGCCTGCCGGGACGCGTCGGCCCTTCCTGCGCGATCGGACGAGCCTCCCGATGCGCATCCTCGTCTCGGGTTCCACCGGGCTTCGTCGGCGAGTGGCTGACGACCGAACTGGAGCAGCGGGCCACGAGGTGGTCGGGATGCCCCTTGCCCGACGTGCTCGACATCGCCGACGCGCCCGCCGTGCGAGCCCTGGTGGCCGCCGTGCGACCCGACGCCGTGGTCCACCTTGCTGGCATTGCGTACGCGCCCGATGCGATCCGCCGATGCCGCAGAGGCACTCAGGGTCAACGTCGGCGGCACGCTCGCGATGCTGGAGGCCTGTCGGCGCGAGGTGCCCGGGATCGCCGTTCTCGTGGTCGGCTCCGCCGAGGTCTACGGGGCGCCGGTCGGCGATGACCCGCTCACCGAGGCGAGTCCTCTTGCTCCGCGCGGTGTCTACGGCCTGACCAAGCTGGCCGGCGAGGCGCTGGCCATCGCGTCCGGCAGTACCGGGGACCTGCAGGTGGCCGTCGCGAGATCGTTCAATCACACGGGCCCTGGACAGCGCCCGGTGTTCGCCGTCCCGGCGTTCGCAGTCCGGGTCCTCGAGGCGCGGCGCTCGGGCGGCCATGAGATCCGGGCCGGCAACGTGGACCTGCTTCGCGACATCGGCGACGTGCGGGACGTCGTGCGGGCCTACCGGCTGCTGCTGGAGGCCCTAGCGGGGGCCGCATCCCGAAGACCGACGGATCTACAACGTGGCTTCGGGTCACGCGGTGACCATGCGCTCGATCATCGAGGAGCTGGGGCGCATCGCCGGATGGCCCGTGACGATCACTCGCGACGCGGCTTTGGTCCGGACGGACGACCCACCGGTGATCCGCGGCGATTCCTCCGCGCTGCGCGAGGTCACCGACTGGGAGTCGCGGATTTCCCTTGAGCAGACACTGGCCGACCTGCTCGCGAGCCTGGAGGGTCGGGCTCGTCCGTCTGATGGGCTTGGGGCGAGGCGTCGACAGCCCAGCTCGTCCGGGCCGAACGGACCGCGACCAGGACCGCCCGTGTCTCGGAGGACTGGCGCTTACCGGAACGCCTCGGCCTCTGGCCGCCCCA
>CAVOWV010000004.1:0-45230 GCA_963700245.1 uncultured Chloroflexia bacterium | reverse complement strand
TTCCATGCGTCCATCCGCGAGAACCTGCTGTTCGCCCGGCCCGACGCAACGGACGAGCAGCTCGAGGCCGCGACCCGGGCCGCGGCGATCTTCGACCGGATCGCCGAGCTGCCCGACGGGCTCGACACCGTCGTGGGCGAGCGCGGCTACAAGCTGTCCGGCGGCGAGAAGCAGCGGATCGCCATCGCGCGCGTCCTGCTCAAGGACCCGCGGATCCTCATCCTGGACGAGGCGACGTCCTCGCTGGACACGGTGTCCGAGCGGCTGATCCAGGCGGCCCTCGCGCGCCTGACCGAGGGGCGGACCACGATCGCCATCGCCCACCGGCTGTCCACGATCCTGCGCGCGGACCGGATCCTGGTCTTCGAGAAGGGCCGGATCGCCGAACGTGGCACGCACCGCGAGCTGATCGAGCGCGGCGGGCTCTATGCGCGGCTGTACCACGAGCAGTTCGAGGCCGAGGCGGCGAACCTGGCGGAGGCGTACGCGGAGGCGTAGCGGCAGGTTCGACCCGGGACTGCCAACTCGACGTGTCGTCAGGCGAGTTGCATGACTATGCATCACTCCTGTATAGTCATTCTGTGACCACGTTCCGCCCGACCTCCACTCCCGTCGACCTGCCGCCCGAGAGCGGCGAGACGCGCCCGTGAGCGCGGACTCGACTGGCGCGGTGCTCGCGGCGGACCGTGGATCACGAGCCCTTCGGGGGGAAGGTCAGGTCCGCGTCGCCATCGTCGGCGCAACCGGCTATGTCGGCGCGGAGCTGATCCGTCTGCTCGCCCTCCACCCGCACGTGACGATCACGGGCCTGGTGGGCCGCGAGCGCAAGGGCGACCCGATCGCGCACATCCACCCGCACCTGGCCACGCGCGACCTGCACGTGTATGACCACGTGCCCGAGGATGCCGAGGCCGTGTTCCTGGCACTCCCCCACGGCGTCGTGGCGCAGCGGATCGACGAGTTCCTCGAGCGCGGCCAGACCGTCATCGACCTGGGTCCCGACTTCCGGTTCCGGGACGCCGCCGACTACGTGACCTGGTACCACGCAGACCATCCCCGTCCCGACCTGCTCGCGACCGCCGTCTACGGCCTGCCGGAGCTGCACCGCGCGGAGCTGGCCGCGCTGGGCACGAAGCCGGGCGCGATCGTGGGCTCCCCCGGCTGCTACGCGACGACGTCGATCCTCGCCCTGGCGCCGCTCGCCCGCGCCGGCCTGATCGCCGACGTCGTGGTGGACGCCAAGAGCGGCGTCTCGGGCGCCGGCCGCGACCCCAAGGCCGACCTCCACTTCGGCGAGGTGAACGAGAGCGTCAAGGCCTACGGCGTCTTCACCCACCGCCACATCGGCGAGATCGAGCAGGAGCTGGTGGGCCAGTCCCCCACCCCGGACGCGAACCCCGGTGCTTGGGGCATCGACTTCCTGCCCCACCTCGTCCCGATGACCCGCGGGATCCTCGCCGCCTGCCACGTGCGCCCGACCCGCCCCGTCACGCAGCCGGAGCTCGACGAGATCTACCGCGCGGCCTACGGCGACGAGCCGTTCATCTCGATCGTCAGCCATGCCCCCGCCACGAAGCACGTCCTGGGCAGCAACGAGTTCCGCGTGTTCTGCCGCGTGGACGAGCGGACCGGTCGCGTGCTCGCCATCGGCGTGCTCGACAACCTCGTCAAGGGTGCGGCGGGCCAGGCCATCCAGGCGTTCAACGTCGTCCATGGCCTCCCCGAGCCGTCGGGCCTGCTCCAGCTGCCGCTCGCGCCCTGACCGGCGCGTCCAACCCCACCAGCCAAAGGTCCGCCATGTCCCTCGCCGTCGATCCGATCCTCGCCCCGCTGCCCGTCGACCTGCCCGCGGTTGAGCGTCTGGCGCGCATCCCGGCGGGCTTCGTGGCGGCGGGCACCACCGCCGGCATCAAGAAGTCCGGCCGCCAGGACTTCGCGCTCGTGGCCGCGGAGGGCGACCCGGTCCCGGCCGCGGCCGTCCTGACGCCCAATCGCTTCGCGGCCGCCCCGGTCCGCCTCTCGAGGGCGAACCTCCAGGCCACCGGCGGCACGGGCGTGGCGGCGGGCTACGCCAAGGCCGTGATCGCGACCTCCGGCAGCGCCAACGCCGCGACCGGGCCCGCGGGTGACGCGGACCAGGCGGCGATCGGCGAGGCGGTAGCCGGAGCCCTGGGCACCACCCCCGAGCACGTCCTCCATCTCTCGACGGGGGTCATCGGCATCCGGCTCCCCGTGGACAAGGTGGTCGCCGAGGTCGCGCGCGTCGCCGCCGGCGGGTCTCGAGGCGACCGACGAGGCGCTCGCCGCCGCCGCGGTCTCGCTCCGGACGACCGACTCCACGACGAAGATGGCCTCGGCGAGGGTGCGGCTGCCGGCCGCGTCGGGCGCAGGCACGGTGGCCGTCACGGTGACCGGCATCGCCAAGGGCGTCGGGATGATCCACCCCAAGATGGCGACGATGCTCTCGATCGTCCTCACCGACGCGACGGCATCCCCGTCGACCCTCCGTGAGCTGCTCCGGGCGGCATCGGCCACGACGTGGAACCAGCTCTCGGTCGACGCGGACACGAGCACCAACGACAGCGTCTTCCTGCTGGCCTCCGGGGCGGCCGGGGCGGCATCCGCTGACGACGACCCCGCGGCCCGCTCCGTCCTCGCGGCCGCGATCGAGGCGGTCGCCCGGGACCTGGCGCGCCAGCAGGCCCGCGACGGCGAAGGCGCCACGGCGCTGATCACCTGCCAGGTCTCCGGGGCGGCGGACGACGCGGATGCCCGGGCCGTCGCCCGGGCCGTGATCAGCTCCTCGCTGGTCAAGGCCGCGGTCCACGGCAAGGACGCCAACTGGGGACGGATCGCCGGAGCCGCGGGCAACGCGGTCGTCGCCGAGGCGTACCTCCTCGAGGCCGCCGGTCTCTCCCCCGCCGACGCTGCGGCCCGCGCCGGCCAGCCCGCCGCCGTGGACCCGGACACGCTCCGGATCGCGATCGCCGGCCACCTTGCCTACGACGGCGCCCGGGGCGGTCCGACGGGCATCGACAAGGCCGCCGCGCGCGAGGCCATGACGGCCGAGGAAGTCCTGATCCGCCTCGACCTGGGTCTCGGGACCGGCACCGGCGAGGCCTTCGGATGCCCCCTGACCGAGGGCTACGTCAAGGAGAACTCGGAGTACACGACGTGAGCGACGTCGTCGTCGTCAAGATCGGCGGGACGACGCTCGCGGAGCAGCAGCAGGTGCTGGGCGAGGTCGCGCAGGTCGCCCGCACGCGCCCGATCGTGCTCGTCCACGGCGGCGGCAAGCGCATCTCCGAGTGGCTGGAGCGCCTCGGGGTGCAATCCCGCTTCGTGAACGGGCTGCGCGTCACCGACCCGGCGGCGCTCGAGGTGGCGGCCGCGGTCCTGCGGGGCGTCGTCAACAGCGAGCTCGTCGCCGCGCTGCGCGACGCGGGCTGTGACGCCGTCGGCCTCAGCGGCGTCGACGGCGGTCTGCTCATCGGCCACCGCCTCCCCGACGTCGGGCTTGTCGCGACGGTGACCGGCGTGCGCCGGGACCTGCTCGACCAGCTGATGGTCGGCGGCCAGGTGCCGGTGGTCGCGCCGCTCGCCCGCGACGAGGACGGCATCGTCTGCAACGTGAACGCCGACGACGCGGCCGCTGGGCTCGCGGCGGGGCTGGGGGCTCGCCAGCTGGTCCTCATGACGGACGTCGACGGGGTGCGCGGGACGGACGGCCATCGTCTGCCGACCATCGACCCCGCCGAGGCCGACGCGCTGATCGCAGCGGGCATCATCCGCGGCGGCATGGTGCCCAAGGTCCGGGCGGCGTTGTCGGCCCTCTCCTGGGACGGCGCCGAGGCCATCATCGCCGACGGCTCCGCCCCCGACGCGCTGGTGCGCGCCCTGACGGACCCGGGCTTCGGGACCCGGGTGGGCGCGACGGCTCACGGTGCCACGGCCCACGGCGGCGCGGCATGAGCGGGCAGCACGCGGTGGCGGTCAAGCGGGACCGGCACGCGGCCATCCGGCGAATCGTGACCGCGCACCCGATCGGCAGCCAGGGCGAGCTCGTGGCCGAGCTCTCGGCCCTCGGCTTCGAGGTCACCCAGGCCACCGTGAGCCGCGACATCGCGGAGCTGGGCCTGGCCAAGGTCATGCGCGGCGGACGATCGATCTACGTCGTGCCAGAGGCCATCGGCGCTGCGCGGCCCCAGTCCGACGAGCGGCTCCGGCGGATCCTCTCCGACATCCCGGTCACCGTCGCCCGGAGCGGCCTCATCCTCGTCCTCGTGGGCCAGCCGGGCACGGCCAGCGTCATCGCCCAGGCGATCGACGAGTCCACCCTGTCGGAGCAGGTGGGCACGGTGGCCGGCGACAACACGCTCATCGTCCTGTTCGCCGACGAGCCAGCGCTGCTGGGCTGGCTCGAGCGGTTCGAAGCGATCAACGCGCCGGCGGAGCCGGTCGCGGCCGCCATGGAGGCCCTGTCCCGATGAAGAAGGTCGTGCTCGCCTACTCCGGCGGACTCGATACGTCCGTCGCCGTCGCCTGGCTCAAGGAGCAGTACGGCGCCGAGGTGGTGACGCTCACCGTCGATCTCGGCGGCGGCTCCATCAAGGAGGGCGTCGAGGGCCGTGCGATGTCGGCCGGGGCCTCGCGGGCGTACGTGGTCGACGCCCGGGAGACATTCGTCAGCCACTTCGTCTGGCGCGCGCTCCAGGCCAATGCGGTCTACCAGGGCGCCTATCCCCTGGCCACGGCCCTGGCCCGCCCGCTGCTGGCACAGCTCCTCGTCGAGGTCGCCCAGAAGGAGGGTGCGGACGCGGTCGCCCACGGCTGCACCGGCAAGGGCAACGACCAGGTCCGCTTCGACATCGCGGTGCATGCGCTCGACCCGGGCCTCGAGGTCGTGGCGCCGATGCGCGTCGGCATGGGCCTCACCCGTGACCAGTCCATCGACTACGCGAACGCCCGCGGCATCGAGGTCCCGATCACCAAGGCCTCCCCGTACTCCATCGACGTCAACCTCTGGGGCCGCTCCTGCGAGACCGGCGTCCTCGAGGACCCGTGGGTCACCCCGCCCGTCGACGCCTACGCCTGGACCGTCGCGCCCTCCGACGCGCCGGACCCGGTCGATATCGTGATCGGCTTCGAGGGCGGGATCCCGGTCTCCATCGACGGCGAGATGCTCTCGGGCGTCGCGCTGGTCGAGCGGCTCCACGACCTGGGCTGCGCGCACGGCGTCGGGCGCATCGACCACGTGGAGGACCGCCTGGTCGGCATCAAGAGCCGCGAGATCTACGAGGCGCCGGCGGCGGTCATCCTGCACACGGCGCACCGCGCCCTCGAGGGCCTCGTCCTGTCCAAGGAGCAGCTGCGGTTCAACCGCCTCGTCGCGGACGAGCTGGCCCAGATCATCTACGACGGCCTGTGGTTCAGCGCCCTGTCGCGCGACCTGCGGACGTACGCCCTGTCCTCCCAGCGGGTGGTGTCGGGCGAGGTCCGGATCCGCCTGGACCACGGCCGGGCCTCGGTCGTCGGCCGGCGCTCCCCGCTCTCGCTGTACGACAAGAACCTCGCCACGTACGACGACGGCGACGCCTTCGACCATGCATCGGCCGTGGGGTTCATCGAGATCTTCGGGCTGCCGCTCCGCGTGGAGGCGGCGCGCCACGGGGCCGTGGGCAAGCACCACGGCGCGGCGTGGACCTGGACGGACCCGCTGCTCGCGGACCTGCCGACCAGCGTCGCGGAGAGCGAGGCGGCCAAGGGCTGACGCCCCTCGGGCTCCGGAGGGTCCGGGCTCGAGATCGGCTGGGCGCCGGGCGCTCCAACCGGTGCGCGCCGCAACGAGGCGGGCGCTCGGCGTACGGTCCAGCGCACGTGCGGCCCGGTCCGTGCAACACCTCGCGGCCCCCGCCGCCCTATCCGTCTCATCGTGCGCTCGTTGGGGCGCTGGGCGCACAGCCCGCGCCCGAAGGCACGAGGTGAAGGCGTCCAGCTTGACCGGCTGCGTCAGCCGCCCGGGTTGAGCTCGAGGTCCTCGATGCTCACGACGTCTGCGGCATCGGGGATGGGCACCGCGACCTCCTTGCCGAAGTCGGACAGGTCGTAGCGCACGTACATGGTGCCTCCGCCCTTGAGGGCACTCATGTCGAATGCGTACACGGCACGGTGGATCCGGCCGGAGTCGTCGACCCACACGTCGGTCTGGAAGTCCGGTGCGATGCCCTGCGCCCGGAAGTTCGCTGCCTGCATGAGCAGGTAGTCACGCGACGCCGCGGGGGCGCGTTCCACGGCCTGGTCGAGATCGGCCCTGAAGCGCAGGTGGCGCACCGGGTCGCCGTCGATCGTGTCGGGGGCGAGGACCGTGGGGGCGTCATTGGCCCCGAGCAGGAACCCGAGGGATGCCCAGGGGTCGGTCGACTGGGACAGGCTGGTCGAGAACGCGACGGCGTTGGGGTGGTCCGACGTTGTGTCGATCCTGATCCAGCGACCCGCCGGGTCCAGCGCCTTGAAGGCGTCGCCCTTCATGTACAGGATGTCGCCATCCTGGATCACGTCCAGCCTGCCCAGTCCGGCTGCCGACATGTCCATGTCGATCCGCGCCCGCGGATCATCGCCGGTCACGAACTCCCCGCTGCCGGACATGAGCGCTCCGTCCGGAGCCGCGGACGAGCCGTCGAACCCGATCTCGTAGGCGATCCGGGCGCTGCCGACGCCAGCCGTCGCGGCGAGGACCGCCTGCAGGTCATCGAGGTAGGCCGGGAGGCTTGGTGCGGCGGAAGGCGTGGGCGCCGACGGCGGTGCCGCCGTCGGTGACGGTGCGGCCGTAGCTGGCGGGGAGGACGGCGCAGTCGCCGACGGCTCATTCGCTGACGGGGGCGCCGAGCCGCACGCGGCGAGGGCGAAGCTGACGACACAGGTCGCCGCGACGAGTCGGTGACGTAGCGTGGACATCGTCTCCCTCCTGCCGGACGCCTCGCCACGATGGCCCGACGACCAGTGACGGCATAGGGTCATTCGGCCCGCCGGGTCCGCGCCCGGGTTCGCCCGCGCCAACCGCCCGGCGTGTCGACGGGTACCCTGTGCGCGTGACCACGCCACAGCGCCGACCGTCCGGCGCGGCTCCGCGACGCCGCGCGGCCGCTCCCCCGCCGGTCCACGACGCCCATCTCGAGCAGATCGACCGGCTCGCGTTCCTGCACGAGTTCGCCCAGCTGGCGACCCACGCCCGTGACTGGGACGAGCTCATGCGCACCGTCGTGGACAGGACGACCGTGGCGATGGGCGTGGAGGTCTGCTCGTTCTACCTCCTCGACCGCGACGGCCAGACGCTCACGCTCGCCGCCACCAACGGCCTCGACCGGGGCCAGGTCGGCAGCGTCAGCCTCTCGATCGGCCAGGGCATCACCGGGCGGGCGGCCGCCGAGCGAACGCCGGTCACCTCCAGCGACGTCACCAGCGACGAGCGGTTCAGCTGGGTGCGAGGCTTCGACATCGCCGGCCTCCGCGCGATGCTCTCGATGCCCCTGGTCTGGGACGAGCAGGTCGTGGGCGTGCTCAACGTCCAGACGACGGAGGCGCGCGACTTCGCGCCCGAGGAGGTGGAGTACCTCGCCACGATCGCCGCACTGCTCGCGGGGATCGTCGAGAAGGGCAGGATGCAGGCCGAGGCGGAGGCGCAGCTGGACCACCTCTCGCAGCTCGATGCCGCCCGGGCGGAGCTCCTTGCCGTCGTCACCCACGAGCTGCGGACTCCGCTCGCGGTCGTCCGTGCCTACGTGGACCTGCTCGCGGATGCGGCCGGGGCGAGCGCCGCCGAGGCCGATGCCGCCGGTGCCGTCACGTCCGGACCCTCGGTCGACGTGATCGAGAACTGGCGGGCCGGGGCGACGGACCAGGTCACGAGGCTGGACCGCCTGGTGGACTCGATCCTCGCCTCGGTGCGGGGTGAGGGACTCACCGGGCTGCGCCGGGACCCATTCGACGTCGTGTTCGCCATCGACAGGACCGTGGGCAACCTGGCGCTCCTGCTGCGGACGCGGGCCGTGCGCTGGACGCCGCCCGGGCACCCGCTGGTGGCGCGTGGTGACGAGGTGCGCTTCCGGCAGGTGCTCGAACACCTGCTCGACAACGAGGCGAAGTACGCGCCACCCGAGCAGGCCGTATCGATCGGCGTGTGGCGGATCGGCGACGAGATCCAGGTCTACATCACGGACGACGGTCCCGGTGTGCCCATCGAGGTCTGGGACGAGGTCTTCCAGCCATACGTGCGGGTGGACCGGGCGCGCTCGCGCGGCTCCGGCATCGGCCTGTTCGCGGCGCGGCGCCTGATGGAGGCGATGGGCGGCCGCGTCTGGATCGAGAAGAACGGGTACGGCGGATCACGCTTCATCGTGGCGCTGCCGATCGTCTGATCGGGCCGAACCGCCCCTCTCGTTGGCGCCGGGCGCAACTGTCCATCGGCACGGCGGCGGTGCAGCCTCCGCTCCAGGAGGACCGATCGCATGACCGATCTACTGCACCCTGTGAGCGATCAGCCACCGGCGGCGCCCGATCGCCCACCCGCCGTCCCCGAGATCCACCGGCTCGCGATGCGCGAGACCGCCGTGATCGCGGTCGACGTCGCCCAGGACGAGCTTCCAGACGCCATCGGCGCGGCCATCGGCGAGATTGAGGCCGCGATGCGCGAAGCGGGTGTCGGCCTCGCGGGACCGCCGTTCGCGCGGTACCTGGCGTTCGAGCCCCGGATCCGCGCCGAGATCGGGTTCCCGGTGCAGCGGCCGGCGCCGCACGTCGGCCGCGTGTTCCCGGGCAGGCTGCCGGGGGGGCGGGTGGCGTCGGTCGTCCACATCGGCCCGTACGACGGCCTCGAGCGGACGTACGGCCTGATGCACCGCTGGCTCGCGGAGATGGGCCTCGCGCCCAACGGGCCGATCTGGGAGGTCTACTGGAGCGACCCCGAGACGGAGCCCGACCCGGCGACGTGGCGCACGGAGATCTTCGCCCCGCTCGAGTAGCGCCGGTCGGCCTCAGCTGCCGGGGCGTCCTCTGCCGGGGCGTCCTCTGCCGCGGGTCCCCGTCAGCCGCGGGTGTCCCCTCAGCCGCGGGCCACCCGCACGCCGTCCGTCCGCAGGTGCGCGTAGCCGGGCTTGACCACCTCGCTGATCAGGTACAGGCGCTCGTCGAACGGGATGAAGGCCGACTTCAGCGCGTTGATCGTGAGCCACTCCATCTCGGACAGGCCGATCCCGAACGCCTCGTCCAGGGCCTTGAACTCGCTGCTCACGGACACCCCGCTCATGAGCCGGTTGTCGGTGTTGACCGTCACCCGGAAGCGGAGCCGGCGGAGGAGCTCGATGGGGTGCTCGGCCACGGAGGCGGCGCCCCCGGTGTGGACGTTGGACGTGGGGCACAGCTCGAGCGGGACGCGCGTGTCCCGGACGAAGGCGGCGAGGCGGCCGAGATGGGCAGTGCCGTCGGGCTCCACCGTGATGTCGTCGATGATCCGGACGCCGTGGCCCAGGCGCTCGGCGCCGCAGATCTGCAGGGCCTCCCAGATGGACGGGAGCCCGAACGACTCACCGGCGTGGATCGTGATGTGGAAGTTCTCCCGGCGCACGTACTCGAACGCATCGAGGTGCCGCGTCGGCCGGTAGCCGGCCTCGGGACCGGCGATGTCGAAGCCGACGACGCCATCCTCGCGATGCCGGACCGCCAGCTCGGCGATCTCCATCGAATGGGCGGCCTGGCGCATCGCGGTCAGGAGCGCACGGACGACGATGGGGCGGCCGGCCCGCGCGGCGCTCTCCATCCCGGCGCGGAACCCCTCGAGCACGGCGAGCACGACCTCGTCGGGCGTCATGCCCTTCGCCGTGGACAGCTCGGGCGCGAAGCGGACCTCCGCGTAGACGACGCCGTCGGCGGCCAGGTCCTCCGCGCACTCCATGGCCACCCGGGCGATGGCACCCGGGTGCTGCATCACGCCGCAGGTGTGCGCGAAGGTCTCGAGGTAGAGCTCCAGGCTCTTGCGGTCGGCCCCGCGCCGGAACCAGGTGGCAAGATCGTCCACGTCCTCGGTGGGCAGGTCCCGGTAGCCGTACTCGCGGGCCAGGTCGATGATGGTCGCCGGGCGGAGCCCGCCGTCCAGGTGGTCGTGGAGCAGGGCCTTGGGGGCACTGCGGATGGTGTCGAGCGTGAGCACGGGATCCTCCTGGGGCGGTGGATGGATCGTATCGCTCCGCGGCCCCGTCGGAGTAGCGCAGGCTCTCCGTACGGCGTGACGGATGGGCTGGCGTGGTCATGTGCGCGTCAGGCCGCGAGGCGCTCGATGGTCACCGAAGCGCCGTACCGCACCTGACCGGCATGTCGGTCGAATGACCGATGACCGAATTGACGAGGAGCGTAGACTCGGGGCTCCATGAGCCAGGTGCGTCCCCTCCTGAGCCCGCTCCTCGTTGGCCGCGACGATCTGCTCGCGCTCGCCGACCGGCGCCTGGGCGAGGCCATGGCCGGCAACGGACATCTCCTGCTGCTCTCCGGCGAGGCCGGCATCGGCAAGACGCGGTTGGTGGGCGCCGTGCTGCGCAAGGCAGAGACGGCCGGTTATCGCGTGGCGAAGGGAGACCTCTCCCCCCACGACAGGCTTGTGCCCCTCGCCTCGATCCAGGATCTCGCGCGCGCGATGCGTGATGGCCCGGCGTTCGGGACGCTCGGCGCCGACCTGCTGGCTCTCCAAGGCGGCGGGGGTGCGGACTCCCTCGGGTCGCGCCGGGTGCTCGTGCACGAGATCGCCGACCGCGTCATCAGGGCCATCGACCGCCCGACGCTGCTCGTCTTCGAGGACCTCCAGTGGGCCGACGAGCTCAGCCTCGAGGTGATCGGCGAGCTCGCACGCCTCGGGCGCGAACGCCCGCTGCTGGTGCTTGGTGCATACCGACTCGACGAGCTGCCGGCTGGGTCGATCCACCGCGAATGGCGGGCGCGGCTGATCAGCCAGCGCCTCGCGGAGGAGGTCCGGCTCAAGCCCCTCACGCAGGACGAGACGGCGCTCGTGGTCACCCTCATCCTGGGGACCGGCCTGCCGGCACCGCGCGAGGTCTCGAGCGCCGTATACGAGCGCACCGATGGCATCCCGCTGCATGTCGAGGAGCTGCTCGCCGCGCTGGACGACGAGGCCAGGACAGACGGACGCGCGATCCGCTCCGCGCAGGTGCCGGACACGATCGAGGATGCGGTGCTGGCTCGCGTCATGCGCCTGTCGGACGAGGCGCGTGCGGTCGCTCGGGCTGGGGCCGTCATCGGGCGCTGCTTCGTGCCCGAGGTCGTCGCCGGCTGCATGGACCGTCCGGTCGCCGACCTCGAGGCACCCCTCGCGGAGCTGGTCGAGCAGTCGTTCCTGTACCCGTTCGACTTCCTCGATCACGGCTACTACGACTTTCGCCACCAGCTCCTACGGGACGCGTTGTACGCGACCGTGGGGCCTTCCGAGCTGCGCCACCTCCACGCCCGCGCGGCCGAGTTCGGATCGCTGCTGGTCGGCTCGTCGGAGATCCACGCCTCCGTGCACTTCGAGCGGGCCGGCCTGGGCGAGCAGGCCTACCGGACGGCGCTGGCCGGGGCGCGCGCCGCGAGTGCCGTCTCGAGTCGGCGCGAGGCGTTCGAGCTCTACCGGCGCGCCGCGGCGAACGCGCCCGGCGGGCTCCAGGCTGAGGAGCTCGCGGCCCTGTACGAGGGCTACTGCGAGGCGGCCCTCGCGATCGACAACGTGCCGCTGATCGAGGAGACGGCGACGCTCGCGCGTCAGCACTACCTCGATGCGGGGCGACCGCTGGACGCGGCGAACATGCTCCTGCTGCTCGCGGCGAACGCCCGGCGGGACGTGCGTCCCGCGGCCGAGCGGCGACGACTCCTTGCCGAGGTAGAGGCAGAGCTGGCGAGTCTGCCCCGATCGCCCAACAGGAACTCGCTGCTGTCCGACGCACGATTGATGCGGGGAATCCTCGAGCTTGACGCGGGCCGTCATGCCGCGGCGCTCGCACTGTTCGCCGAGGCACGCGAGCTGCGGATCGCGTCCGACGATCCGGACACGGCCGACGTCGACTACGTGGTCGCGTCGGTCGCGGTGTTGCATGGAGAGGGCCGCGACGGGTTCGACACGATGCTCGAGGGAGCACGCCGTGCGCGTGCCGCGCGCCAGGAGAGCACCGGCGTCACGGCCTTCCGGTGGGCCGCGGCTGCGGCCGTCCGGGTCATGGCGTACCCGACTGCCGAGATCGGCCTCCGGGAGGGCCTCCGCTACGCGGACGAGATCGAGCAGTCGTACTGCCGTCACGTGATGGCCGCCACGAGCGCCAACCTCGCGTGGGCGGCCGGACGCTGGGACGAAGCCGTTGCCATCGCCGGGATCGAGCTCGTTGAGAACGGGAGCCGGCGGGGCACGCTCGGCTCTCGCGACGTGCTGGGGTTCGTCGCCTTCGGACGCGGTGACGTCGACCGGGCGCGCACTCTCCTGGCCGAGTCGCTGGCCATCGGTCACCCATCCGGAGAGGTGGACCTGGTGCTGCCGGCGATGTGGGGGCTGGCGGAGACGGCCCTCGTCGCGGGCGACCCTGAGGCCGCGCTGGCGACGTGCGTGGAGGCGGTCGATCTCGCGGAACCCACGGACGAGCGGCCACTGCTGGTTCCATTCGTCGTGACGGGCGTCCGCGCGGCGCTCGCGGCGCGCCGACCGGACGCCGCGGAGCGGTGGATCACGCGGGTGGCCGCGCTCCTCGAGGACTGGGGCCATCTCGCTCGGCCGGCACTCGACCACGCAGACGGGCTGTACCGAACGAGCACCGGGTCGACGGTTGCGGGTCGCATGGCACTCGAGGCCGCAGTCGCCGGCTGGGACGCCCTCGGCCGCACGTGGGAATCGCTGCTCGCGCGGGTCGATCTGGCGGCGTGCCTGCTGCGCGCGAACCGTGAGGCCGAGGCCGTCGGCGTGCTGCGCGAGGTGCGTGCCCGCGCAGCGTCGCTCGGCGCCCTGCCGCTCCAGCGTCGCGTGGACGAGCTGCTGGCCGTGGCGCGCTCGAGGGGTGCGGAGGAGGAGCCCTGGCGGCCCCTCACCGGTCGCGAGTTCCAGGTGGCGAGGCTCGTGGCAGAGGGCATGACGAACGGAGCGATCGGCGAGGCGCTGGGCCTGTCACCCCGAACGGTCGGTGCCCACATCGAGCACATCCTCGCCAAGCTCTCGTTCACCCGGCGCGCAGAGATTGCCGCCTGGGTGGCAACGATGGCCACAGCCACGGCGGTCGCGGTCGGCGCCTGACCTGGCAGGCCGGCGCCGGGTCCGGGCAACTCCGGCCAGGGCCGTCGCCCGCGGGCCCACACGGAAACGCCGTCAGCCGTGGAGGAGCCACGGATGACGGCGTCGGGGACGGGATCAGTGTTCGGAGGTGCTCTTGTTCGGGTTGCAGGCGATCCCGGGGTTCAGGCCCATCGTCGTCAGGACTTCGCGCGTTGCCTTGTCGATCTGGCCCCACGACTGAGCGTGGCCCGGGGCGCCCTTGGCGGGCGTCGCCTTGGGCATGGAGTTCGCGTCGTCGTAGAAGAACTGCAGGTCCTCCTGGCCGGAGTACGCGCAGGAGGAACGGCCCTGGACCTCCTTCAAGGTCCCATTGCCGGTGATCTCGCCGGCGAACACCGAGCCTCCCGCGACGCTGAGCAGCGCGGCTGCTGCGCCGACCGCGATGAAGTAGCGGGCCGTCTTCGTCGTCTTGGGCGTCATCGATCTGCCCCTTGTTGTCGTTCGATGCTCGATGCGTCTGCACACCGTCGAGCGGCGGCTAGACCTCGACCGTGAGCTCGTAGACGTCGGGCGTGGGGTGGCCCGCCCGCTCGTGGATCCGCATCACGGCCTCTTTCGAGGGACCGGTGGCAAGGCAGAACACCTTGCCGGCCTCGGGATCGAGCCATGCACGCTCGAAGTGCACGCCCTCGTCCCGCTCGATCGCGAGGTCGCGGTCGTGCGCCTCGCGTAGCTGTTCTGCCGTGACGCCAAAGAACCCGTCGTGGACGTCCATGAACTGGCTCATCTGCACCTCCTCGAGAGCGCTCGAGTGGCGCTCACCTGCAGCCACGATGGACGAGGGGGCCTTGAACGTCATCGGGGGATCGACCGATGTGCCGCGTGGGATCGACCGACGCGGTGCGGGACGGCGACCGATGGGCGCGCGTGGCAGACGAAGCGGGCGCCTCGCCAGCGCGAAGGGCAGGGTGGTGCCGGAGCCGGGTCAGCCGGCGCCGAGGCGCTCCTTCGCGGCCGCCAGCGCCCCAGCAACGCGGTCCGGTGCCGTGCCGCCGGTGACGTCAGCCGACGCGAGCGACCCCTCGATCGTGGCCGCCGCACGCAGGGTCGCCGCGATCCTGCGCTCCTTGGCCAGGTGGCGCGCCGTGGGGTCGTCCGAGCCGTCGAGCGCCGCCCGGAATGCCTCGTCCGGGAGCCCGGCGAGCGTCGCGATGCCCTCGGCCTCCGCGCCACCGACGAGCCCGCCGACGATGTGGTGGGCCGCCCGGAATGGGACGCCGCGCAGGACGAGCGCGTCGGCGAGCGCCGTCGCCGTCGTGTAGCCCTCCTCGGCGGCCTTGCGCATCCGGTGGCGGTCGATGACGAGGGTCTCGACGAGCCCGGCCATCACGCCCAGGGACGCGTCGAGCGTCGCGACCGAGGCGAACAGCGCCGGCTTGTCCTCCTGGAGATCGCGCTGGTACGCGAGCGGCAGGCCCTTGAGCAGGACCAGCGTCGCGGTCACGGCGCCGATCACGGCCGCGGTCCGTCCGCGCACGAGCTCCGCCGGGTCCGGGTTCTTCTTGTTGGGCATCATCGACGAGCCGGTGGAGAACGCGTCGGAGACACGCACGAACGCGAAGCGCGGGTTCGACCACCACGTGATCTCCTCGGCGAGTCGCGAGAGGTGGACCATCGTGAGAGCGGCGGCCGAGAGCACCTCGACCACGAAGTCCCGGTCCGCGACCGCGTCGAGCGAGTTGGCGGTCACGCCATCGAAGCCGAGCTCCGCGGCGGTCGTCTCGCGATCCAGCGGGTAGCCGGCGCCGGCGAGGGCGCCGGCGCCCAATGGCGAGACGTTGAGGCGGCGGCGCGCGTCGGCGAGGCGTCCGCGGTCGCGCTCGAGCATCTCCACGTAGGCGAGCAGGTGGTGCGCGAGCAGGACCGGCTGGGCCGGCTGGATGTGGGTCGTCCCGGGCAGGACCGCGTCCCCCTCACGTTCGGCCAGGTCCACCAGCGCTCGTTCCAGGGCCAGGATCCCCGCATCGAGGCGTCCGATCGCGCGGCGCGTCCAGAGCCGGAGATCGGTGGCGACCTGGTCATTCCGCGAGCGTCCGGTGTGCAGCTTGCCCCCGACCGCACCCACCCGCTCCGTGAGCATGGTCTCGAGGTTCAGGTGGACGTCTTCCAGCGCCGGGTCCCAGGCCACGCTCCCCGCGACGACGTCGTCCCGCAGCGAGACGAGGCCGCGCTCCAGGACCTGCACCTCTTCGTCGGTCAGCAGTCCGGCGCGGCCGAGACCGCGCACGTGGGCGATCGACCCGGCGATGTCGTCGAGCGCCAGCTCCGCGTCCACCTCGATGGACCGGGTGAAGTCCGCCATCCGCGCGTCCGGCCCGTCGCCGAACCGACCGCCCCAGAGCCGCATGGTTCCTCCTCGTGGGTGCCGGTCCATCGTACCGGCGCAGGATGCGGGAACGCCGGGTCAGACCAGCGCGTCGCGGAGACGGCCGGCCGCCTCCTCCGGGGTGAGGTCGCGCTGCGGCTCGCTGAGGAGCTCGTAGCCGACCATGAACTTGCGGACCGACGCCCGCAGGAGCGGCGGATAGAAGTGGGCGTGCACCTGCCAGGCGTGGTCCCAGTCGCCGGTGAACGGGGCCTGGTGCCAGCCCATGGAGAACGGGAAGGGCCTGCGGAACAGCGCGTCGTAGCGGAGGTTGAGGTCGCGGAGCGCTCCAGCGAGACCGTCCCGGGCCTGCCCGTCGAGATCCGCCAGGCGGGCCGCAGGCCGGAGCGGCAGCAGGAGCGTCTCGAACGGCCAGGCTGCCCAGAACGGGACCAGCGTCAGCCAGCCGTCCGCGTCCCGGATCACGCGCGGACCACCCCGCTCCTGCTCCGCATAGTCCGCAAGGAGCCGGTTGCCCGTCGCGGCGTGGTGGTGTGCCTGCTGCGCGGCCTCGAGCTCCGCCTCGACCGGCAGGGCGTCCCCGGACCAGATCTGGCCGTGCGGGTGCGGGTTGCTGGCACCCATCGCCGCCCCGCGGTTCTCGAACACCTGGACCCAGCGGTAGCGCTCTCCGAGCTCTGTCGTCTGGTCGGCCCAGACGTCGATCACGTGCCGGATCGAGGGCACGTCCATGCCCGCCAGGGTCACGTCGTGACGCGGCGAGAAGCACACGACGCGGCAGGTCCCCCGGGTCCCCTCCGCCAGGAACAACCCGTCGCCGACCTTCTCGCCGGACGTGTCCGGGCGGAGGGCCGCGAAGTCGTTGGTGAACACGAAGGTCGTGGCGTAGTCGGGGTTCACGTCGCCCGTGACGCGGGTGTTGCGGGGGCACAGGTAGCAGTCAGGATCGTGGACCGGGCGCTCCTCGGGCGGCTCCGGCTCCTCTGCCCCCAACCACGGTCGCTTCGTCCGGCCCGCGGACACGAGCACCCACTCCCCCGTCAGCGCGTTGCGCCGCCGGTGCGGCTCGGCATCGAGCGCAGCGACGGCTGCATCGTCGGGTCGACGCGACTCCGTGGACAAGGCGGGTGACCTCCCTGCGGGCCGGCGATCCCGGCCACGGCTGATGATCGCACCTCCTGGCCGGCGACCGCGGCCGTCCGTCGATCCGACCGGCCTGGCGCCTAGAGGATCCTGCGGGCACCTTCGGAGGCCGCAACCTCGAACACGCGCGGCGTGAGCCCCGTCCGCGCCGGGTAGGCGCGCATGACCGCCTCGCGGAGCGCGGGCACCGCGTCGCGGCGGACGAGGTTGATGGTGCAGCCGCCGAAACCGGCTCCCGTGAGCCGCGCGCCGATGACCCCGGGCACCCCGGCGGCGATCTCGACGAGCGCATCCAGCTCCGGGGAGCTGATCCCGAACAGGTCGCGCATCGAGGCATGGCTCGCGTAGAACAGCCGGCCCATGGTCTCGATGTCGCCTGCCTCGAAGGCCGCGACCGCGGCGAGCACGCGCTCGTTCTCGTTGACGATGTGCTCGGCCCGGTCGGCAACGATCGGGTCCAGGCGCGGCCGCGCCGCCTCGAGCATCTCGGGGGTCACGTCGCGCAGGTACGTCACGCCGGGGTCCGTGCGGGCGATCTCCGCCACGGCGGCCTCGCACTGGCTCCGGCGCTCGTTGTAGGCGGACGACTCCAGCTTGCGCGGCGAGCCGGAGTGGCACGCGACGAGCGCGAGGTCCGGGTCCGCCATCGGGATCGCCCGGTGGTCAAGCGTCCGGCAGTCGAGCAGCAGCGCGTGCCCCGCCTGCCCGAACGCCGACGCGAACTGGTCCATCAGTCCGCAGTTGACGCCCACGTATCCGTTCTCCGCGCGCTGCGCGGTGCGGGCCAGGGTCATGCGGTCCAGCGCCGGCAGCTCGCCGCCCGACAGCGCCAGCGACGAGGCCAGCTCCAGCGCCGCGGACGACGACAGGCCGGACCCCTGCGGCAGGTCCGAGGCGAGGACCCCCCGGAAGCCGCGCGTCTCCGCTCCCCGCTCCGCCAGCGCCCACGCCGTGCCCGCCACGTAGTCGATCCAGGCACCCCGCCTGGCGCCGATCGCGTCCAGGTCGAAGCCCAGCGTCTCGCCGGTGGCGGCCAGCGTCACCTCCACGCGCCGGTCGTCCGTGGGCACGAGCGCGATCGCGATGCCGAGATCGATCGCCACCGGGAGCACGAAGCCCTCGTTGTAGTCCGTGTGCTCGCCGATGAGGTTCACGCGGCCGGGGGCATGGACGACGCGCACGTCACCGGGCCGTGCGGCGGCCTCGGGCGAGACCTCGGAGAGGCGGTCCGCGAGCGCCCTGGGATCGCGGGCGAGCACGTTGGTATCGGGGTCGTGAGCAGAGGTCGGCATTGCGATCCCAGCCTACAGCCGCACGCCGCCGGCGTGGGGCTCGCAGCGGCTGAGACGCGGTCAGTCCAGCCGCTTGCGGAAGCGGCTCGCTGCGAGGGTCATGACCGCCACCCCGTAGAGCACGAGGGCGAGGATCTGCGGGTAGAGGTCCGCGACGCCCGCGCCGCGAAGGATGATCCCGCGGACGATCTCCAGGAAGAAGCTCAAGGGGAACAGGTTGGTGAGCACCTGGAGCCACTCCGGCATGGCGGCGATCGGGAACATGTAGCCGGACAGGAAGATGTTCGGCAGCAGGAAGAACAGCGACAGGATGATCGCCTCCTGCTGCGACTTGGCCACCGTCGAGATCAGTAGGCCGATCCCGAGCGGTGTGACCAGGAAGATGGCGCAGCAGATCAGGAGCAGCGCGACGCTGCCGGCCACGGGCACGCCAAACAGCAGGACCCCGATGACCAGGATCTCGACGGTGTTGAGGAACGCGAGCAGGATGTAGGGCGTCAGCTTGCCGACCAGGAGCTCCCAGGAGCGGACCGGCGTGACGATCAGCTGCTCGATGGTCCCCCGCTCCCGCTCCCGGACGATCGCGGTGGACGTCAGCACGACCGACAGGAACAGCATGATCACGCCGATCAGCGCCGGGATCATGAAGTGGGAGCTCTTGAGGTCGGGGTTGTACCAGACCTGGGTGCGCACCTCCACGGGCATCACGAGCATGCCGCCCTGGCCTGTGGCGTCCAGGCGCTCCTCGATGATCCCCACGGATGCCGCCTGTCCGAGCTGCGCCGCGGCGGCGAGGGCGGTCTGGGCGATCACCGGGTCCGACCCGTCGATGACGAAGGCGACCTGGGACGTCCGGCCAGACGAGATGGCCTCGCCGTACCCGGGTGGGATGATCATGCCGACGTGGGCATCGCCCGCGGCGATCAGCTGCTCGAGCTCGGCGTCGGACCCGGCCTCGTACCGGAGCTCGAAGTAGTCAGGGGCGAGGTAGGCCTCGAGCAGGGCGCGGGACTCGGCGGACCGGTCCTGGTCCCATACGGCGAGCGGCAGATGGCGGACGTCGCTCTGGACCGCGTACCCGAGCAGCAGCAGCATGGCCAGGGGCATCACGAAGGTCAGGCCGAGCGTGCGGGGGTCACGCCGGATGTGGATCGCCTCCTTGCGGATGATGGCGAACAGGCGCGCCCTCATCGGACCGCCTCCCGTTCCGCCGGCCCTGCGGTCCCGCTCGTCAGCGACGTGAAGACGTCGTCCAGCGTGATCTCGGCGGCCTCCACGGCCACCCGTGCGCCGGCGCCCGCGAGCGCGCTCGCGACGTCCAGGATGGCGGCCCGGTCGAGGGCGCCGGCCTCGGCGACGAGGTGGATCCGGTCACCGAGCAGCGTTGCATGGGCCACGCCGGGTCTCGCCGCGAGGCCGTCCAGGACCACCGGCAGCAGGGCCCCGTCCGCGACGACGTCCCACGGCTCGCCGGGGATCCCCGCTCGGAGTCGCGAGGGCGTGTCCATGGCGAGCAGCCGGCCCCGGTCGAGGATGCCCAGGCGGCCGCAGTGCTCTGCCTCGTCCATGTAGTGGGTCGTCACGAGCACCGTGGTCCCATCCTCGGCCAGCCGGTAGATGATGTCCCAGAATGCCCGGCGCGCCTCCGGGTCCACGCCCGACGTCGGCTCGTCGAGGAACAGGAGCGGCGGCTCGTGGACCAGCGCGATCGCCATGGCGAGGCGCTGCCGCCAGCCGCCGGCCAGCGCGGAGGCCCGCTCATCACGCTGATCCTCCAGGCCCACCGTCTCGAGCATCTCCGACAGCCTCGCGTCGGCGCGGCTCCGCGGGATGCCGTACACCGCGGCGTAGAAGCGCAGGTTCTCGGCAACCGTGAGATCGTCGTACAGGGCGAACCGCTGGCTCATGTACCCGGCGCGCGGCCGGATCGCCTCGGCGTCCCGAACCACGTCCATGCCGAGGACGCTGGCGGAGCCCGATGTCGGGCGCAGCAGTCCGAGCAGCATCCGGATCGTCGTGGTCTTGCCGCTGCCGTTGGGACCGAGATAGCCGACGACCTCGCCCCGGCCGACGTCGAAGCTGACGCCGTCGACGGCCGTGAAGTCTCCGAAACGCTTCGTGAGGTCTCGAACGGCGACGACCGTGTCAGCCATCGAGACGGGCTCCGGCGGGTGCCTGTGGCTCGACGACAGCCGCCCGACGCCGCTCGCCGAGCAGCGAGATGAACACGTCCTCCATCGATGCCGCGATCGGGCGCAGCCGCTCGACATCGACGCCGCCCTCCCCCAGGGCTTGCGGCAGCCGGGCCATGGGTCCGGCGGCGTCGCTGACATGGAGGTGCAGCCGGTCACCAAACGCGAGCGCGTCGATCACGTCCGGGTCGGCCAGCGCGATGTCCCGGGCCGGCCTCGTGGGGCGCGCGGCCAGCTCCAGGACCTTGCCCTCCATGGGAGCTGTGAGCTGGCGTGGACTTCCCTCCACGAGGATCCGGCCGGCGTGCATGAACCCGACGCGGGTGCACCGCGCCGCCTCGTCCATGTACGGCGTGCTGACCACGAGCGCCCTCCCCCCGGCCAGGATCCGTGCCAGCAGCTTCCAGAACTCCTGGCGCGTCACGGGGTCCACGCCGGCGGTCGGCTCGTCGAGGAGGAGGACCGGGGGCTCGTGGACCAGGGCGCAGGCGAGCCCCAGCTTCTGCTTCATGCCGCCCGACAGGTGATCGGCGAGGCGGCCCTCGAAGCCGTCGAGGCCGACGAACCCCAGCAGCTCCCGGGCGCGGGTCGCGAACGCCGCCTCACGGATCCCGCGGACCTGCGCGAAGAAGCGCAGGTTCTCGAGCACCGTGAGGTCGCCGTACAGGCTGAAGCGCTGGGCGAGGTACCCGATCGACGCCCGGGCCGCATCCGGCCGCGCTGCAAGGTCGACGCCGGCGATCGAGACCGAGCCTGCGTCCGGGCGCAGCGCGCCGACCAGCAGGCGCAGCATCGTCGTCTTGCCCGCTCCGTCGGGACCAACGAGGCCGTAGGCCTCTCCGGCACGGACCGCCAGGTCCACTCCATCGACCGCCGTGACGGGCCCGAACGCGCGGCGGAGTCCTTCCGCCTCGACGAGGTTCACGGCCCGAAGACGACGTCGGCCGGCATGCCGGGCTTCAGCTTCCCGCCGGAAGGATCGAGCGCGAGCTCGACGGCGAACACCGTGGTCTTGCGGCCCTCCACGGTCTGGACGTTCCGCGGCGTGAACTCGGCTTCGTCGGCGATCCGCTGGACCGTGCCTCGGAAGCTCTCGCCCGGGAACGAGTCGACGCTGACGTCCACGGCCTGGCCGAGGACGACCTCGCCCAGGCGGTCTTCGGGCACGTAGACGGTGAGGGTCAGGCGATCGAGGTCGCCCAACGTCAGCAGGGCGGCACCCGGCATGACCACCTCGCCGGGTTCGATCGCCCGCGTCAGGACGGTGCCCGGTGCCGGAGCCGCGAGGACGAGCCTCGCGAGCTGCGCATCGAGCACCGCCAGTGCCGCCTCCGCTGTGTCGACCTGGGTCCGTGCGGCGTCGGCCTGGGCCTCGGCCGCCTCGACCTGGGACTCTGCGATGGCCAGCTGCTCCGGGCGTGCCCCGGCGACGGCCAGCTCGTACTGGGCCCGTGCAGTCGCCACGGCGGCCTTCGCGTTGTCCCGCTGTGCCTTGGCCGTGATCCCGGCAGGGCTGTCCTTCTCGACCCTGGAGAGATCCGCATAGCCGTCCCGGGCGACCTCGTAGGCCCGCTGGGCCTGCTCGACCTGGCGTCGTGCGACGGCGACCTGCTCGGCCGAGGCTCCCGCAGCGACGGCGGCCAGGTTCGCGCGTGCCGTGGCGGTCGCTGCCTCCGCCGCGACGACGGCCGCGCGCGCCGTGGCGAGACCGGCTTCCGCCTGGGCCCGCTGCGCCTCGAGCAGGCTGGCGTCCAGCCGGACCAGCGCGTCGCCCTGGGCGACGGTGTCGCCTTGGGCGACGGTCACCTCGGCGACGCGACCCGACACCTCCGGTGCGACGGTGATGCCGGTCGCCTCAACGGTGCCCGACGCAGCGAGAACACCGTCGGCAGCCGCCTGCTGGTTGCCGTACCACACGCCCGCGGCCACGACGACCACGAGCACGAGCACGATGGGGACGATGATCCGACGGCGACCGTGCATCGCTACTCCTCGGTTGGATCTGGTGCCAGCCCGCGCAGGGCGACCCGGGCGAACTCCTCGGCGGCCCGCGCGGTATCGACCCCGGGGTGTGCGATCGGCGCCACGAACGGTCTGCCGACCAGGTGCAGCAGGAACGGGCCGACGAGCGCCTGGCCCGCGAGCAGGGGGTGCATGCGCCGGACGGTGCCGGCATCCATCTGCCCGGCGAAGTACGCGGAGACCTCGCCGAACATCGGCCGCAGCGCGGCCTCGGCGGCTTCCACCGCCTCGGGCGTGCCCACCGACACCTCGAGCATCAGCGCGCGCAGGACGCCGATCCGCGGCGTGAGCACGCGATCCAGGATGCGGAGCACCGTCGGCAGGACCTCACCCGGCGGCCGGTCGTGCAGGCGGTGCAGCGTCGCGGAGACCTCGGCGAACGGCGACTCGGCCGCGAGCAGGGCGGCGAACAAGGCGGGCTTGCCGGGGTAGAGGCGGTAGACGCTGGCTCGCGAGACACCCGCCCGGTCCGCCACGTCGTCCATCGACAGGCGGGCGAGGCCGTCTCGCTCGAGGAGCTCGATCGCCGCGGCCAGGATGCGCTCCCGTGTCCCCGGGTCCGGCTCCAGGTCCAGCGCCTCGAGCAGCGCCGCCCGCGACGGGAAGTAGCGGTAGAAGGTGGCTCGCGATACGCCGGCACCTGTGCAGACAGCCGACACCGGCGCCGCGGGATCGGCGGCCAGGATGCGGCCCGCCGTCTGCAGGATCGCCTGCCGCCGGGCTGGGTCCTCTTGTCGCATGAGGCAATCCTAGATGCGACGGCTCGTCTTGTATAGTATCGTTGGCACCCAGTTGCCGGGCCGGATGCCCCGTCCGGCACGGGGCGCCGCGCGCCGGCTCGATGAGCCGCGGAGACACCGGCACCGCCAGGGTGTTTGGCCTACCGGCGTGGGCCAAGACAGGGCTATCATCCCGCGATGCAGCGCACCGCCTCCTGGTACTGGGTGGTCTTCTTCGCCCTGGGCTTCTTCTGGGGCTCCTCGTACCTGTGGATCAAGATCGGCCTCGAGGGCGGTCTCCCGCCGCTGACCCTGATCGCCGGTCGCCTGACGCTCGGGGCGCTGTTCCTCGCGGTGGTCGTCGCCCTGGCCCGCCAGGAGCTGCCGCGCAGCCCCCGCATGTACGGCCACCTCCTCGTGATGAGCGTCCTGAACGTCGTGCTGCCGTTCATCCTGATCACGGTCGGCGAGCAGTCGATCGACTCGGCCCTCGCCTCCATCCTCAACGCCACGGTTCCCCTCACCGTCATCGTCGTGGCGCCGATGTTCCTCCCCGACGAGCGGATCACCCTGCCCCGGGTCGCCGGTCTGGCCGTGGGGTTCGCGGGCGTGATCCTGCTCGTCGCCCCGGACCTCGTGAACATGGGCGATTCGGACCTGACGGGCGAGCTGATGATGCTGGGCTCGTCGATCTGCTACGGCCTCGGCAACGTCTACTCGCGCCGGCATGTCCAGGGCCTGCGGCCGATGATCCCGGCGCTGCTCCAGGTCACGTTCGCGGCGCTGATCATCATTCCACTGGCGCTCGTCATCGACCGCCCGTTCGCCACCGTCTCCCCCACCCCCGAGGCGATCGCCGCCGTGATCTGGCTGGGGCTGCTCGGGTCGGGCGTCGCGTACCTGTGCTACTTCACGCTCCTGCAGCACTGGGGCGCGACCCGGACGTCGATGGTGGCCTACCTGCTGCCGGTGGTCGGCATCTTCCTGGGCGCGATCGTGCTGGGCGACCCGGTCACGCTGAACCGCCTCGCGGGCACCGCGCTGGTCCTCGCCGGGATCGCGATCGTGAACAGCGGGGCGGCGGTGCGGAGATACCAGGGGCGCAACGCAGAGCCCGTGCCACCGGCTGGCGTCACGGACGCAATCGACACGGTCGAGAGCCGGTAGGCGTCAGCCCGGGGTTCCCGCCAGGAACGCCTCGAGGACCTCGACGATGAGGGCGTGGTCCTGCTCCTGCGGGAGACCGGAAACGAGCGCGACCCCCACGGGACCGGTTCCCGCGACGATCAGCGGGAAGCCGCCGCCATGCGGCGCGTACTCCGGGAACTGCAACGACGTCGCCTCGGCGAAGGTGGTCCCGGCCTCCACGTGGCGCAGGCGCTCGTAGAAGCTCGAGTGGCCGAAGTGCTCCACGACCCGGCGCTTTCCGGCGAGGTACAGGTCGTTGTGGGCGTTGGTGCCCGGCCGCGCCGCCCGGAACACGAGGCGGCTGCCCCGCCACACCTCGATCGTGACCGGCAGCGAGCGTTCCGTCGCCACCTCCAGGAGCCGGCGGCCGATGTCGAGCGCGTCCTCCTCGGAGCAGGACATGAGGGCCAGCCGCCGCTCCTGGTCGAGGAGCTCCTCGGGCGTCGGGAAGCGATCCGTGTCCGTCATCGGCCGAACCGCTCGCGCAGCCGCGGCAGGATGACCTCGCCGTAGCGGGCGATCGCCGCCTCCTGGTCGGGGCCCGGGAAGTGGAACACGAGGTGGTTCAGCCCGTACCCGAGGTACGGGGCGATCTGCTCGACATGCTCGTCGGGGTCGGAGGCCACCAGCCAGCGCCGATGCGCATACGGTTCCGCCTCCCTGGCGGCCACCTCCATCTCGCGCGGATCGTGGATGCCCATCTTCTGCTCGGCGCTGAGCGCGAGGGCCGCCCAGACCTTCGTGTCCTCCATCGCCCGCCCGAGGTCCGTGTCGAAGGAGACCTTCATCTCGATCATCCGGTCCATGTCGGACGCGTCGCGGCCGGCCTTCTCCGCCCCCTCGGCCAGGGCCGGCAGGAGCGTCTCGGTGTACAGCTCCGCCCCCTTGCCGCTGGTGCAGATGAAGCCGTCCGCGAGCCGCCCGGCGAGGCGGGCGGCGGCCGGGCCCGAGGCCGCGATGTAGACCGGCACGGGCTGGTCGGGCTTGTCGTAGATCGTCGCCTCGTGGGTGCGGTAGAACTGGCCGTCGAAGTCCACGAGCTCCGCGCCGGGCGCCGAGAGCGCCTGGATGAGCTGCACGGACTCCCGGAGGCGCGCGAACCGCTCGCTCTGCTCGGGCCAGTCGACCCCGACCGGGACCTCGTTCATGGACTCGCCCGTGCCCACGCCCAGGATCACGCGCCCGGGCGCGAGGCAGCCCAGGGTGGCGAAGGCCTGCGCGACCACCGCCGGGTTGTAGCGGAACGATGGCGTGAGGACGCTGGTCCCGAGGATCACCCGCCGCGTTGCCTGGGTGGCCGCACCCAGCCAGGCGAGCGCATTGGGCGCGTGGCCGTCGGTGTGACGCCAGGGCTGGAAGTGATCGCTCGTCCACACGGAATCGAAGCCGGCACGCTCGGCGGCGACGGCGAGATCCAGGAGGCGCTGGGGCGGGAACTGCTCGGCTGACGCCTTGTAGCCGAGGGTCAGGGCGGGCATGGGGCACATCCTTGTCGGGACGGGTTGGGTGTCTCCGTCGATTGTCGCATCAGCCGGACACTGCCAGCACGGCGGCGCCCAGCACCACCAGCGCGGAGCCCGCCAACCGCAGGCTCATCTCCCGGCGAGTGACCGCCTCGTGCAGGACCAGGACGCCGTAGGCGGACGTGAGCAGCACCGCGGACTCCCGGAGAGGACCCACGACGGCGACCGGCGACCGCGACAGGGCGAAGAGCACGAGCAGGTACGTGGCCAGGGTGAGGAACCCGCTCGCCGCGGACCGCGGCACGTCCAGCGGACCCGTGACCGCGTAGCGCCCGCCGGCCACGCGCGACCGCGCCATGCCCACGACCAGCAGGCCGCCCGCGGCGACCAGCCACAGGATCGCCCCGAAGAGCCACGGGGGCGCGAGCTGGACCCCGACCCTGTCGATCGTCGTGTAGCACGCGATCGTCACGCCGGTGAGGAGCGCGAACCCCACGGCAGCCCGGTTCGCCGTCTCGCCGCGCACGAAGCGCCAAGGCCGCTGGACCGTGAGCAGGCCTGCGAGCAGGATCGCGACCCCGAGCGCCGCGCCGGGGGCCAGCCGCTCCCCCAGGACCACGAGCCCCACGACGACCAGGATGAGCGGCGCCGTCCCGCGCGCCACCGGCGCCACCACCGACAGGTCGCCCCGCCGGTACGCGGCTGCCAGGAACACGAAGTAGGCCACCTCCACGAGGCCCGAGACCACGCCGAGCACGATGGCCTCGGGGCGGATGGGCGGCTGGCCCTGCGCAAGCCAGGCGAGCGCGGCAGCAGGAACCAGGACGATCGCCGATGCCACCATGGCGGCCGTCGCGACCCGCAGTGGATCGCCCGCGGTCTTGAGCAGGATGTTCCACGTGGCGTGCAGGACCGCCGACACCAGGACCAGGGCGAGGGCGAGGGAGTCCACGCCGGGAGTCTAGGGTCCGCCCCCGGCGTGGTTCACGGGCGCCCGCTCAGCGCGCGACGTCCCGGCGCCTCATCCCCCAGGCGCCAACCGCGATCCCGCCGACCGCGATGACCAGGCAGGCGACGATCCCGACCGGATCCCAGTCCCCGATCATCGGCTTGCCCATGTGCGCCGTGAGCGCCAGCTGGCGGAACCAGTCCGGCAGCCCCAGGGGCGGTGACAGCAGGTCGATCAGGTACGTGATCACCACGAAGATCGCGGTGATCTCGGCCGCGAGCGAGGTGCGCCACAGCCCGCCGACGGCGATACCGACGCCAACGAAGGCCGCTGCGACGAGCCCCAGCGACGCCGTGCCGACGATCGCCTCGGCTGCCGGAGCGTTGCTGCCCGCGGCGCCCAGCCCGATGCCCAGGGCGTACACGACCGTCATCACGACGACGGCGAGCAGGGCGCCGGCCCCGCCGGCGAGGACCCACTTCGCGCGGGTGAGAGACGAGGACAGGACCATCTCGAGCCGGCCGCTGGTCTCGTCCGACGCCCACTTCGCCACGAGGGTGGCGGCGGCGAAGCCGACCGCGATCAGGAACAGCTCCATGTACAGCTGGAGCCAGGCGCCGGCGGTGGTGAAGTCGTAGCCCGGGAAGATCTGGGCGAAGATCGCGATCAGGCTCGAAATCACCACTGATCGAGTCGCTGAAGGATCCGACCAGCGACGTGAAGAGCGCGCCCCAGACCGCCAGCCCGATGCCCCAGGCGAGCGCGCGCGGCAGCAGGTCGCCGAAGGCACGGCTGATCGGCCCGTGGACACCGAGCACGGACGCGGGCAGCGTTGGCAGCCCGATGCCGCTGGTCACCCCCAGGTCACGCCTGTTGAACAGCTCGAGGCCGATCACGATGAAGACGACGCCGAGCAGGCCGGTCGCGAGCACGCCCACCCAGTCGTACATGCCGACGAGCGGGATGTGCGCGTTCATCCAGTGGAACGGGCTGATCGCGATCAGCGGTCCGCCGACCTCGAGCCCATTCGCCACCCAGAGCAGGATCATCGCCAGGGCGCTGATCCCGGCGGCGCCGGCCCGGCCGAGCAGCGGCGCGAGCGCGAACGCGAGTCCCCCGAAGCACAGCGCGAGGACTCCAACCCAGAGCGCGAAGCCCACGGTCCCGAGGAGCGGGATCTGGTCGCCCATGGCGGCATCGCCGAAGATCGACGAGCTGAAGCTCAGCATCAGCGCCAGGATGACCAGCGCGCCCCAGACGACGGTGAGGTGGGCGGCCAGCTTCTCGAGCGCGATCCGCCGCTTGCCGAACGGCGAGACCGCGACGAAGTCGAGGCTGCCCCGGCTGGCTTCGCCGGCCAGCGTCCCGGTCAGGGCCATGATCGACCACAGCGCGGTTCCGAGCGCGAACATGGCTCCGTACTTGAAGGTGAGCCAGCCGCCGAGCGTGCCGAGCGAGGCGCCCATCAGGGTGGCGTTGCCGAACAGGTTGACCATCGACGCCGGCATGCCGCCCACGAGCGCCCCCAGGTCCTGGCGCATTGCGGGGTCCGGGAAGACGGTGCCGATCGCGGCGCCCATCACCAGGGCGAGCCCGCCGAACATGCCGGCCGCGATGATGAAGGAGAGCCGCGAGTCGCGGATCGTCTTGCCGTAGATGCTGCCGAACCCGTACAGCCGCTTACGCAGCGGGATCGGCGGGAAGGTCGTCACCGCGGGATGGCGCGGCGCCCCGGTGCTAGCGGTCATCGGTACCTGCCTCCACGGCCTCGTGGCCGTACTGGGCGAGGAACGTCTCCTCGAGCGACGGCTCGCGGGAGACGAAGTCGAGCAGCTCGAACTGGGCGGCGGCACGCACGACCGGCGTGATCTGGCCCGTGCACGCGCATCCGCAGCACGTGGTCCTCGGCGACCACGTCGCTCACGCCCGGGAGATCTCCGCGAACTGTCGGCCGGCACCGGGCCAGCGAACCGCAGCTCGACCTGGTGGTGGGCGAGGTCGCGCAGGCTGTCGACCGTGCCGAGCTTCGCGATCCGTCCGTCGCGGATGATCGCGACGCGCTCGCAGGCCTTCTCGACCTCGGACAGGATGTGCGAGCTCAGGAACACGGTCGCGCCATCGGCGACTGCCTCGTGCAGCGTCTCGAAGAAGGTCTGCTGGACGAGCGGGTCGAGGCCCGACGTGGGCTCGTCGAGGACGAGGAGCTCGGGCCGGTGCTGGAGGGCGACGATCACGCCGACCTTCTGCTTGTTGCCCTTGCTGTACTCCTTGTAGCGCTTGGACGGATCGAGGTCGAAGCGCTCGATCAGGGACTCGCGGTAGGCCTGCGTCCACGCCGCCCCGGAGGTTGCCGAAGTACTCGAGCGTCTGGCGGCCTGTCAGGCGGTCGTAGAGGGCGAACTCGCCCGGGATGTAGCCGACCCGCTTGTGGATGCTGACCGGATCGGCCGTCGACTCGATCCCGAACACGAAGGCCTTGCCGGAGCTCGGACGGATCAGGTCCAGCATCGTCCGGATCGTCGTGGTCTTGCCTGCCCCGTTGGGGCCGAGGAAGCCGAAGATCTCGCCGAGCTCGACCTCGAGGTCGACGTCGATGATCCCGCGGCTCGAGCCATAGGACTTGGTGAGCTTCTCGAGCGTGATGACTGCGGCCATGGAGACTCCTAGCGTCAGGCGAACCAGGTGTGCGAGGGAGGCGTCGTCGATGAGCGTGAAGGAGCCCGCGGGGAGCCCCAGGATGCGCTCGATCGCCTCTTCGTAGGCGTGCATGAAGTCCTGGACCTCTTCGAAGGGGATCCGGCCGGCGAGCCGGGCATCGAGGAGGTCGAAGATGACGTCGGCCGAACCGGTGAACAGGCCGGCGACAAGCGAAGCGGCGTTCGCCGGCGATGCCGGGTTCATCGTCCCCTCGTCCACGCCCTGTCGGAAGATCCCGGCCAGCAGCGGGACGAACATGGCGAACGACGCGGCCTGGGTCCGGGCCCGGACAAGATCGTTCGCAGGCGCGTACCAGGAGCGCAGCAGGCCGAGGAGCAGGTCACTGCGCTGCGCCTTCCACTGGCTGCCGACCGTGAACAAGGCCTGGAGCTTGTCGACGGCGGGCAGGTCAGGGTCATGGGCGATCGGATCGAGCACTGGCCATCCCGTTGCGGGTCATCCGCTCGATGACCGCGGCGAGAATGGCTTCTTTCGAAGCGAAGTAGTGGTAGATCGCTCCCCGGGACACGCCGAGCTCGTCCTGGAGAGCCTGGACGCTCATCGCGTCGTAGCCGATCGTGCGGATCTGGCGCTCCGCCGCGTCGAGGATCTCGTCCCGGCGGACGGCGTGCGTGGCGGTGTTGAGCGTTCGGGCCATCGTGTCCACATTATCCGACCGACTGTCGGTCGGATTATAGGGCCAACGGACAGTCCGCTGCAGGACCGGATGGCATTGCGGCCGCAGGGCCGGTGGACGGCGGTCAGACGGCCGGCCAGCCCCCGAGCTCGGCCAGCGTCGGCGGGTTGGCGCCGGCGCGCCCGCACACGAACGCGGACGCCCGCACGGCGAAACGCACGGCTCGCATGACCGTGGCCGCATCGCCCAGGTCGTCCGGCGCGATCCCCTCGTGCACGAGGCAGGCGAGGAAGGCACCACCGAAGGTGTCGCCCGCCCCCACCGTATCGACGACCGCCACCGGTGGGGCGGGCACCAGCTCGGTCGCGTCGCCGACGAGCACGCGGACCGGCCGGCTGCCGTCGGTCACGAGGACAACCGAGGGGCCGTGTGCCTTGACCCAGGCCGCGGCAGCCTCGGTGGTCTCGCCGGGGCACAGGTAGTCGAGGTCCTCGGTGCTGGCCTTGACGATGTCCGCCCGGGCCATGATCCGCGCCATGCGGGCGCGCCAGGCGACCGGGTCCCGCGTGATGGACGGGCGGGCGTTGGGATCGAGCATCACGATGCGGTCCCCGGGCACGGCGCAGGCGATGGTCTCCAGCGTGGACCCCATGGGCTCCAGGACCAGGCCCAGCGAGCCGGTCAGGAACGCGCGGGCGGAGGGCGGGATCCCGCCTGCGAGTGGTCCCGGCAGCACGCTCGGCGCGGATGTCGCCTCCGTGTAGAAGCGGTACGAGGCGCTGCCGTCCGCACCGAGCTCCGCGAGCGCCAGCGTCGTCGGCAGGTCGGTCCGCTGCACGAGCTCCCGCCCGACGCCGTCACCCGCCAGGCCGTCCTCGAGCATCCGGCCGAACCGGTCGCTCGACAGGCCGCCGACCCACGATGCGGTCACGCCGAGCCGCGCGATCGCGCGCACCGAGTTGTAGGGGCTTCCGCCAGCGACGGAGACGATCTCCCCGTCGGGGCGCACGATGAGATCGACGAGCGCCTCGCCCGCCACGACGATGAGCGGCGATGCGGCGGTCGAAACGACGGACGTGGATGCGGCGGTCACCGGCCGATTATCGCAGCGCCGCCTGCCCGCCGTGGGTCTCCGCACAGCCCCCGGCATCCGTGCAACGATGGGGATGTGACGACCCACCAGCCGCTCCCGGCGCCGCTCGCCAAGTACTTCCAGGGCCGCGACGGAGTGATCCAGCGCGTCCGGCTCGGCGCCTATGCCTGGTGCGAGCGTGACGGGTCGGTCCTGCTGACGCGGGTCTCGGCCAAGGGTCCCGGCGGCGGGCTGTGGACCCTCCCGGGCGGCGGGCTCCGGTTCGGCGAGGATCCTGCGGCCGGCGTCCGCCGCGAGGTCCGTGAGGAGACGGGCTACGACGTGGTGCTCGGCGCGCTCGTCGGGATCCGGTCGGACGTGCTGGAGCCCGATCAGACGATCAGCGGCCACCGCGTGCAGACGGTCGGCATCGTCTACCTCGGGACGGTTGCCTCCGGCGACCTGCTCGAGGAGTTCGAGGGCTCCACCGATGCGGCCGCGTGGATCCCACTCGATGAGCTTGAGGCCCTGCCCTCCACCGACCTGCTGACCTGGGCACGCCGGGCCGCTGCCCGCTGACATCGGCGCCAACCCGGGGTGGGCCGGGTTGGGTACCCTCGCGAGATGTCCGACCAGCCCGCCTGGGAGCAGCGCTTCCGCTCCCCCGTCCTGTCCTTTCCCGCGTGGGCCGATGGTGATCCCGACCGCCTGGTGATCGCGTCGACCGAGAGCGGCTCGTACCAGCTCCACGCCTGGGATCGGCGCACCGGAAGGCGACGCCAGGTCACGACCGACCCCGTCGGCGTGCTGGAGGGGCGCCCGACGCGCGACGGCTCCGGTGTCGTCTGGTTCCGCGACGAGACGGGTGACGAGACGGGCACGTTCGTGATCGCCCCGTTCGACGAGGACGTGGCCCCGGAACCGCTGCTGCCCGGGCTTCCCAAGGGCTGGCCCGACGGGCTCGCGATCGGCCATCGCCGGACCGTGGCGGCCATCAGCACCGGGGAGCAGTTCTCCGTCTGGGTCTCGGATGACGGTGACGATGTCCGGCTGCTGCACGCCCACGCGGAGCCTGTGCGTCTCGCCGCCGGGTCCGGGATGTCCGGAGCCGTCGACCGGGCGGCGCTCTCCGCGGATGACGCCGTGGTGGTGCTCGAGGTCATGGACGACGGTGACGTCCTGCACCCATCGCTGCGGTCAGTGGACACCGTCACCGGCGAGACGCTCGCGGAGCTCCGGGACCCCGGCCTGGAGCTGGCCGGCTTCGGTTTCTCGCCCGTTCCCGGCGACCTGCGCATGGCCATCACGCACGAGCGCATCGGCGAGCGTCGTCCCGCCCTGTGGCACGCACGCACGGGCGAGCTCACCGAGCTGTCGATCGACCTGCCCGGCGCCGTGGAGCCCGTCGGGTGGTGGCCGGACGGCGAGGCGCTCCTGCTCCTCGTGCTGCAGGCGGGCCGCCACGAGCTCTATCGGTACGACGTGTCGACCTCCTCGGCGACCCGCCTCGAGACGGAGCCCGGCTCCATCACCGCGGCGGGCGTGCGTCCCGACGGCAGCGTCTGGTACCGCGGACACAACGGAGCCCACCCCGCCCGGCTGCTCGCGGTCGGTTCGGACGAGCCGCTCCTCGAGGCTGATGGGCCTGCCGCGCCGGGCGGACGCCCGTTCGAGGCGTGGTGGTTCGAGAACCCGCATGGCCAGCCCGTCCATGGCTTCCTGGTCCGCCCGGACGGGGACGGACCCCACCCCGTGATCATGCGCGTCCATGGCGGCCCGCATTCGGTGGACATGGACCGCTGGGCGCCCGACGTCCTGGCCCACGTGGACGCGGGCTTCCTCGTCGCGATGGTCAACTACCGCGGCTCTGAGGGTTTCGGGCAGGCGTGGCGCGATGCACTCACCGGGAACATCGGCTTCCTGGAGCTCGAGGACATCCTCGCCGGGCTGGACGACATCTTGGCGCGCGGCCTCGGGGACCCGGAGCGGGTCGTGCTTGCCGGCTGGTCCTGGGGCGGCTATGTGACGCTCCTCGGCGGAGGTCGTCACCCCGACCGCTGGGCCTCGCTGATCGCCGGGGTTCCCGTTGCGGACTACGTCACGGCGTACGAGGACGAGGCGCCGATGCTCCAGGCGCTGGACCGGGCGCTGTTCGGCGGGTCGCCGGCCGCGGTGCCGGCGCTCTACACGGAGCGCAGCCCGCTCACCTACGTGGACGCGGTCGAGGCGCCGCTGCTCATCCTCGCCGGCGTGAACGACTCGCGCTGCCCCATCCGCCAGGTCTGGAACTACGTCGGCCGGCTCCGTGAGCGAGGCGTCGATCCGCGCGTGTACACCTATGGCACGGGCCACGCCTCGTTCGACATCGAGGAGCGGGTGCGCCAGACGGCGATCGTGCTGGACCACCTCGCCGCCACGGTGCCGGGCGCACGCCGGCTCGAGAACCTCGACGCGCATCTCGCGGCGGCCGGCATGGCCTCCGACGCGGACCCCGGCGCGGTGCCGCCTCAGGCGAACCGGTAGCGGGCCTCCTCGCCACGACAGCGCGGCCCGCGTCCGTACCGGATCTCGCCCGCGGTGACGTCCGCAAGACACCAGAACGCGGTCGCGCTGCTCTCCGCGCCGTCGGCGTGGCGGCAGATCGACGGGCTGGTGGCGTGGTCTCCCAGGAACGCTGCCAGCTGCTCGGGGCCGATCGACCCGGGAGCCGGCCCCTCGCCCCCCGGCCCATCGAGGAGCTCCAGCGCCCTCCCCAGCCGCACCGCGGAGCGCCGGGCGTAGTCGGGGTCGCCCTCGTAGCGGCGCATCCGTTCGCAGGCGTAGTGGTTGGTGTGGGCCAGGGTGCCGGCGGCCGAGGTGGTCGTGATCTCGGCGTCTGTCGCGGAGCCCTCGACGTTGACGACACGCCCGTCGCGGTGCGCGAAGACCGTGTTGTACGAGGAGGCTCGGTCGGGCCGCAGGGCCATGGCCACCGCCTCGTCCAGGGTCCTCGCCGTGAGCTGCTCGCGGACCATGAGGAGCCGCGGGACACCCACCCGCTCGTCGTTGGGCGCCAGCTCGTTGCCGGTGAGCGACAGCCCCGCCGAGTTCCAGCCCACGCTGATCCAAGGCCCGATGCCCAGCGAGAACACCACGGGCTCCCCGGGCACCCGCCACTCGATCGCAACGACCGAGGCCTCCGAGATCGGCGACAGGTCGTTGGTGTGGGCAACCCACACGTGACCGTCTGGCGTGGCCGGCGGGGCGGCCACCATGTCGCTGCACCGGCCGTCGACGATCGTGCCGCCAGTCGCCTGGGACGGCCGGACGCTCCAGATCTCCTCGATCGAGGCCGCGAACAGCGCCAGCGGGTCCACCCCGGCGCCCTCGGCCGCCCCATCGATCTCGTCGACCAGCCAGGGCGTGGCGGCGAGGGTCACGTCCCGGTAGTGCGAGGCGAGGGCCAGCTGTTCGTCCCGTGATCGGCCCGGCGGCAGCACCTCGTCGAACGCCACGGCGTCGAACGACGCGGCGTGGCGGAGCACGCCGGCCGTCGCCTCCCCGATCTGCCGCCCGACCTCACGATGGGAGCCTTCGACGATGAGGAACGGCAGACCGCCGGGGGCCTCGATGCCGCCGCGGGATCCCATCAGCTCACCGTCCGGCGCGGTTCCGCGGCGCCGGGGGCAGCCGTCGGGAGCCCATGACCAGGAAGTGGTTGAACCAGTCGCGGACCTGGACGAGGTTCTCGGCCCGCCGGAACGGGGCGCCGCCGCGCGTGAGCTCGTGGCTCTCGTCGGGGACGCGCATGAACCGCACGGGTCGCCGGAGTGACCGGAGCACCGTGAACAGCGCCTCGGCCTGGCCTACGGTCGTCCGCAGGTCGCGCTCGCTGTGCTGGATGAGCAGCGGCGTGTGGACGTTCGCGGCCAGCGACAGCGGCGAGATCGAGTGGAAGTAGTCCGCGTCCTCCCAGGGACTGCGTCCGAACTCGATCCGCGCCCACTCGCCACCCGAGATGTCCCCCGTGAGGAACAGCATCCGCATGTCGACGACGGAGCGGCACGTGACCGCGGCCTTGAACCGGTCCGTCTTGCCGACGATCCAGTTCGTGAGGTAGCCGCCGTAGGAGCCGCCCGTGACGCCGAGACGGTCGGGGTCAGCCAGCCCGTCCGTGATCGCCTGGTCCACCCCGGCCACCACGTCTGCCATCGGACCGTCGCCCCAGTCGCCCAGGTTGGCCCGGTTGAAGGCTTCGCCGTAGCCCTCCGACCCACGCGGGTTGGGGGCCAGGACGGAGATCCCGGCCCCCGCGAGAACCTGCCATTCGAGCATCGGTGACCAGCCGTAGAGCGTGTGAGGTCCGCCGTGGATCTCGAGCACCAGGGGTCGTGCACCGGGACCGCCGGGGAGCAGCCAGCCCTGGATCTCGAGTCCGTCGCTCTGCCAGCGGCGCTCCAGGGGTTCCACCAGGTCCAGCTCCGCGGCGAGCTCGTCGTTGAGGCCGGTGATGGTGCGCGGCGCGCTTGCCGTACCCCTCGCCGGGACATCGAGGACGATCACCTCGGGGAAGGCTGTGGCGGCCGAGCGGATCGCTGCCACGACGTCGCCCTTGCCCTTCGTGGCAGGCCGGGCGTCCCAGCCGGCGAGGTAGTGGCGGTCGGCGGTGAGTCGCTCGGGCGTGCCGCCACCGGCGATCGCCACGCGCCACAGCTCCATCGAGCCTTCGATCGGGGCCGTGAACAGGACGTGGATCCCGTCCGCGGCGGCCGCGATGGCCGGCTCGCCACCGATCGTCACGTCGCTGTTCATCGCGGCATCGGGCTTGAGCTCGCTGCCGGCCAGGAGGTCCGTGCCGCCACCGGCGCCGGCATCGGAGCCGTCCGCGGCGAAGCGCCAGATGCCCGTCCGGTAGCCGGATCGCGGGAACCGCTCGCCGAGGGCGAGGATCGCGGTGCCATCACGGGTCCAGGCGGGGTTCGTGAAGGTCGCGTCGGCACCACCGGCGATCGTGGTCACGTCGCCCGTCGCCGCGTCCACGACGTGGATCCCAGACCGCCAGTGGAGGTCCGGGTCGCGACGCCGGTTCGCGGCGAAGGCGATCCGGGTGCCATCCGGGGACCACGCCGGCCCGGACTCCGCCGACGGGCCGCTGACCAGTGCACGGGCCGTGCCGGAGGCGACGTCCACGAGCCACAGGTGGCTCTCCCGATCGTCCACGAACCCGGCCCCGTTGTACTGGTAGCCCAGCCGATCGATGTAGCGGTAGTCCGACAGCGGCGTCTCGCCGGGCTTGGGCTTGGCCGGGCGTCCCCTGCGCCGCTCGTCCTCGGCGGATGTGGCCCCCAGGGAGCTTGTCAGGACCGCGAGCTGGGTGCCGTCCGGTGACCACGCGAAGGCTTCCACGCCCCGCGGCAGGTCCGTCAGGCGGCGCGCCTCACCGCCGTCGAGGGGCAACAGGTGGACCTGGTCGCAGTCCTGGCGGTCCTTGGCCTCCCGGGGCCGGTCTGGCTCCTCCTCGACCAGCACGCGGCGGTCGGAGATGAACGCGAGCGTCCGCCCGTCGGGCGAGAACCTCGGGTGCCGATCCGTGCGGGCGCCGATGGTGAGGCGCCGCGCATCGGCACTGCCATCGGTGGGCGCGAGCCAGATCGCATGGCGGTAGCCATCCCGGCCGACGGCGCTGCGCTTGACCGTGAAGGCCACGGTACGGCCGTCCGGCGACAGGCGCGGGTCGAACGGGACGGCCAGGCGGTAGAGGTCGTCGGGGTGGGCAGGGCGGGACAACGGGGTCCTCCGGACTGGCACAGCGGGCGGCCCACAGATGGGCGGGCGCGATGGATTGGCGCCAGTCTATCCCCGGTCATCCGGTGGGCGAGGGGCTACCATCGACCCGCGATGGCCGAGCAGCTCTCCCTCCAGCTCGAGCCGGCGATGCCGCGCTCCGGCGACGTGGCGCCGATGTGGCCGACCCCACTCGCCGACCCGTTCGACTCGCCCGACTGGCTCTTCGAGCCCACCTGGGGCGGGCACCGCGTCCTCGCGTTCGTCGAGCCCGGGGCGGCGGCCGGAGGCGGCGCGGTCCGGATCGTGGACGCGCGGGGAACGGAGTTCGGCAAGCAGCTGCCGGAGCTCGCGGGGCTCGCCGTGCGGGTGGCGGCACGGTCAGCGGTGCTCGACGGGGAGCTCGTCGTGGTGGACCGGCACGGGCGCGCCGACGACGAGGCCCTCCGCGAGCGTCTTTCGGGCCGGCCGGGACGACCGGTCGCGTTCCTGGTCTTCGACCTGCTTCATCTCGATGGCCGCTGGCTCCTGGGCCAGGCGCTGGACAAGCGGCGCGCGGCCCTGCGGCGCGTGCTGCGGCCGGGTGACGAGGTGGTCGTGGTGCCGGCGATCACGGGCGAGGGCCGGGCGCTCCACGCGGCCGTGTCCGCGCAGGGGATCGCGGGCGTCCTCGCGCGCCGTCGCACGAGTCCCTACCTGCCTGGGGTCCACAGCAAGCTGTGGCGGTCGATCCTGGCTGCGACGGACGGGGAAACCGGAACGCCCGACGGTACGGCCGCGACGGAGGATGAGCCTGTAGGCGACCCGGCCGCCGCCACGGCCACCGGCACCGCTCCGGTCCTGGCGATGTTCCGCCGCCTCCCCTTCCCCGACGAACCCTCCGAGGGTGGGCAGGGAACCTAGCTGCCGCGGAGCGCGTGCATGAACGTGCGCATCGTCGGCGGCTGCCCGTACATCAGGACGCCGGCCCGGTAGACCCGGATCGCGAGCAGCGTGACCAGCGGCACCGTGGCGATCAGCAGCCCCAGGGAGAGCGCCAGCTCCCAGGGCGCCACCCGGCCGGTCGCCAGGCGGGCCGTCATCACGAACGGGCTCCACAGCGGCACGTAGGACGCGAACTTGATGAACCAGGAGGTGCTCCCGGACAGGGCGAGCACGGCCGGCAGGTAGCCCATGATGGCCGGGATCGAGAGCGGCAGGGCCACGATCTGGAGGTCCTCGGGCCGGCTGAGCAGCGAGCCGGCACCGGCATACAGGGCCGCATAGAGCGCGAACCCCAGTACGAAGTAGACGAGGAACGCGGCGATCAGGCCCGGCGACAGACCTGCGAGCGACGTGGCGGCGGTCGGGTCCTCGCCCAGCAGCATGTTCCCCAGCTGCCCGGACGCGACCACCATCATCAGCGCGGGCAGGAGGATCAGCGACACCTGGGTCAGCCCCGCCAGGCCGATGCCCGTGATCTTGCCGACCACCAGCTGCGGCGCCGTTGCCGCGGAGATCAGCAGCTCCATGACCCTGCTCGCCTTCTCCGCGACGATCCCGGACGCTACCCACAGCCCGTAGAAGACGAGCGTCAGGAACGACAGCACGACGAGGACGATGCCGATGATCCGCCGGCTCGCGTACTCCGCGGTGTCGATCGCCTCTCCGCCGCCCGACGATGCGGCCTCGCCGGCATCCACGACGGCGAACGTGGGGGGCACGAACGGCCGGTCCGCCGCGGGCTGCGAGGCGGTCCAGTCCAGGATCCCCACGGCGAACGACCCGACCTGGAGCAGCTGCGCCCGGTCCTGGCCCAGCCCGCCAACCGTGACCACCCGGAAGTCCAGGCCCCCGTCCCCGGTCCGCTCGATGAGGACCGCGCCGGCAACGAGCCCATCGCTCACCGCATCGACGGCTTCGTCGGGGTCGTCCATCCGCTCGAACAGGAAGTTCCTCTGCCCCTCGCCGCTGCTGTCCAGCTGCGCGTTGAGGAACCCGTCCATCACGCCCACGGCCCGCTGGCCCAGCACCGGGTCGGCCGCCACGACGGCCACCCGGGTCACGGTCGCCCGGTCCACGGCGCGAATGGCCAGCGGGATCAGCGCCATCACCATGGCGAGCCCGGCCATCAGGAGGGTCGAGAACAGGAAGGCACGCGACCGAACGCGCTCCGTGTATTCCCGGCGCGCCACGAGGCCGACATTCCGCGCGAGGGCGCCCGGGCCGGTCGGTGCCTCGTGCGTCACGCCGCGGTCTCCTCGCCCGGGACCACCATCGGCGCAAGGTGCGTCTCCTCGTCCGCCGGGCGGCCGACGAAGTCGATGAAGATCTGCTCGAGCGACGGGTCGGCGACCTCGAAGTGGCGGACCCTGGCACCGGCCGCGACCGCGGCCGCCAGCACGACATCCGGCTCCACGCCCGCGTCCAGCTCCACCGTCGAGCGGTCCACGCCCGGCTGGATCACCCGGGCGCCGGGAACGCCGGCCAGCCACGGCAGGCGGTGGTCCCCTTCGACCGCGATCACGACCATCCGCCGCCCGGTCGCCCGCCGGACCTCGCGCAGTGGTCCGCCCACCACCATCCGGCCGCGGTCCACGATCGCAACCGATTCGCAGAGCGCCTCGGCCACCTCCATCTGGTGGGTGGAGAAGACGACCGTCCGTCCGCGGTCGCGCAGCTCAAGGAAGGCCTCGCGCAGGAGCATCACATTGACCGGGTCGAGACCCGTGAACGGCTCATCCATGAGCAGGACCTGGGGATCGTGCAGGATGGCGGCGATGAACTGCACCTTCTGCTGGTTGCCCTTGGACAGCTGCTCGGCGCGACGACCGGCGAGATCCTCGGCACGGAACCGCCGCAGCCAGGCCTGCGCCTCGCGCCTCGCGCGGTCGACCGGAAGGCCGTGGAGGCCCGCGAAGAACACGAGCTGGTCCAGGACGCGCATCCGCGGGTAGAGGCCCCGCTCCTCGGGCAGATAGCCCCAGGTCGAGCGCGGCAGGCGATGGCTCTCGGTGCCGCGCCAGGTGACCCGCCCAGCGTCCGGCTCCAGGACGCCGAGGGTGATGCGCATGGTCGTGGTCTTGCCCGCGCCGTTGGCGCCCAGGAAGCCGAACACCTGCCCCGGGGCGACCTCGAACGCGAGATCGTCGAGGGCGGTGACCGTCCCGAAGCGCTTGGTGAGGTGGTCGACGACGAGGCTCATCTGCGCAGCGAGCATACCGGCCCCTCCCGCACGGACCACTCCGGGATGGTCCCTAACGCGGGACCGATGATGGTCCGGGTCGGGGCGCGGTCAACCGGCGCGGGCCGGGTCGGGTCGGGGGTACGATTCCGGTGATGCAGAACCCCAGGATCACCCCGCTGCGCATCGATGCCGACCGGACGGCCGGCAGCCTGCGCCTGGCATGGGCGGACGGACACGCCACGGCCTACGACACCGTCACCCTCCGCTGGCTGTGCCCGTGCGCCTACTGCCGCGGCGAGGCGGGCATGCCGGGCTGGCTGGACTCGAACCCGACGCTCACGGCCGAACAGACGCGCCTCGTCGACGTGGCCCTCGTGGGCACCTACGCCATCCAGGCGACCTGGGGCGACGGCCACGCCACCGGCTACCACACGTTCGACCTGCTCCGCGACATGTGCCCGTGCGGCGAGTGCACGCGGGCCCGCGAGCAGCGGGCCGCCACCGACCGCCACTCGCACGGAGAGAACCGATGATCATCACGACCACGCCGTTCGTCGCCGGCTACCGCGTCACCGAGACCCGCGGGCAGGTCTTCGGGCTGGTCGTCCGCAGCCGGGGCCTGGGCGGCAACATGGTCGCCGGGCTCCGCTCGATCATGGGCGGCGAGATCCACGAGTACACGAGCCTCCTCGAGGACACCCGTCGCCAGGCCATCGACCGCATGGTCCAGAACGCGACGCTCATGGGGGCGAACGGGATCCTGTCGATGCGCTTCGACTCGACCGAGCTGGCGGGCACGATGTCCGAGATCGTGGCCTACGGGACCGCGGTCGTCCTCGAGCCCGATCCCGCGGCGGTCCCGGCAGCCCCAGCGGTCGAGTAGGCGTGGCGGTGACCCTCGCGCGGGTCCTCGTCGGAACCCTCGGCGTCCTGTTCATCCTCGGCGGCATCGCCGCCGCGGCCACCACGGGACCGGGTGGCAGCCTCGCGGCTGCGCTGTTCCTGTTCGTGCCCGGCGCGCTCATGATCGCCGCGGTGATCCTGGAGCGGACCCGCTACCGGTCGCTTCGCGCGGAGCGGACCGGCGCGGAGCCAGGTCCCGGCGGCGGCGAGACGGGCAGCCCCGAGCCCAGGTTCCGGCGCACCGACGAGCGTTTCGTGGATCCCACGACGCACGTGGCGATGCGCGTTTGGGTGGATCCGGCCACCGGTGAGCGGCGGTACGTTCCCGAGGGCTGACGTGACCCGCTCCGGCGCGGTGGTATTCTCAGGGGCCCCGACCGGGACCGGGAGACGTGGCCGTCAGCATCGGCCGCGCACCGGGCCGGAGCGCAACTGCGAGAGGATCATGGCCACCGTTCGACCCGCCCCCGGACCGCGCGTCGCTGGCCGTGGTCGACGGCGGACCGCGCGCGATCAGAAGGGTCCGATCCTCAACCGCGAGCTCTCCTGGATCGAGTTCAACGCGCGCGTCCTGCACGAGGCTCGCGACACCCGCAACCCGCTCCTGGAGCGCGTGAAGTTCCTCGCGATCTTCGCGTCCAACCTGGACGAGTTCTTCCAGGTCCGGGTGTCCGGCCTGCGGCGCCAGGACCAGTCGCGTGGTGTCCACCACAGCCTCGACGGCCTGACGCCCGCCCAGCAGCTGGACGCCATCCGCGACCGCGTGCGCGAGCTCATCTCCGACCACTCCGACATCTGGACCGACATCCGCGCTGAGCTGGCCGCGGAGGGCGTGCAGATCCACGACTACGACGAGGTCCCGGAGCACCACGAGACCCTCCGGCGCCGCTTCCACGACGAGATCTTCCCGGTGCTCACGCCGCTCGCCGTGGACCCCGGCCACCCGTTCCCCTACATCAGCACGCTGAGCCTGTCGATCGCCGTCGGGCTCCGCGACCCGGAGACCGGCGAGAAGCGCTTCGCCCGCGTCAAGATCCCGCCCATCCTCCCCCGCCTGTTCGCCGTGGAGCGCGACCGGTTCGTGCTCCTGGACCAGGTCATCGAGGCGAACCTGGACGAGCTGTTCCGGGGCATGGAGATCCTCGAGACGCACCTGTTCCGCGTGACCCGCGACGCGGACATCGCGATCGAGGAGGACGAGGCCGACGACCTGCTGCTGGCCATCGAGGAGGAGATCCGCAGGCGGCGCTTCGGCGAGGCTGTCCGCCTCGAAGTCGAGCGTTCCATGCCGGAGCTCACGCGCCAGATCCTGATCAAGGGGACGGGCGTCCGGGACGAGGACGCGTTCGAGGTCGCGGGCATGCTTGACCTCACCGCGCTGTGGCAGCTGGTGAGCCTGGATCGCCCGGACCTCAAGGCTCCGGTCCACAGCCCGGTCATCCCCCAGCGGCTCCTGCCGCCGGACGAGGACGAGCCCACCGACGTCTTCGCGCAGATGCGCGCGGCCGACATCTTCGTCCACCACCCGTACGAGTCGTTCACGGCGTCCACGGAGCGGTTCATCGACCAGGCCGCGGACGATCCCGAGGTCCTCACGATCAAGCAGACCCTGTACCGGACGTCGGGCCAGTCACCGATCGTGGGCGCACTCATCCGCGCGGCGGAGGCGGGCAAACAGGTCGTGGTGCTCGTCGAGATCAAGGCGCGCTTCGACGAGGAGAACAACATCGTCTGGGCCCGCCGCCTCGAGCAGGCCGGTGCCCACGTCGTGTACGGCCTGGTCGGGCTCAAGACACACTCCAAGGTGGCCCTCGTGGTCCGGCGGGAGGGCAGCGGGCTCCGCCGCTACATCCACATCGGCACCGGGAACTACAACGGCAAGACCGCGCGCCTGTACACGGACCTCGGCCTGCTGACCTGCCGCGAGGAGCTGGGCGCCGACGTCACCGACCTGTTCAACGTCCTGACCGGCCTGTCCCGCCAGCGCGTCTTCCGCCGGCTGCTCGTCGCCCCGATGACCATGCGCACCCGGTTCATCGAGATGGTGGAGCGCGAGGCCGCCAACGCGCGGGCCGGCCACCCGGCCCGGATCGTGCTCAAGGTCAACTCGCTGGTGGATGTCCAGGTGATCGAGGCGCTGTACGAGGCCTCGCGGGCCGGCGTCGAGATCGACCTCATCGTGCGCGGCGCCTGCTGCCTGGTTCCGGGCGTCGAGGGCGTCAGCGAGCGGATCCGCGTCCGCTCGATCATCGGGGAGTTCCTCGAGCACTCGCGGATCTGGATGTTCAACAACGGCGGCCGCGCCGAGTGGTACATGGGCTCGGCCGACCTCATGGAGCGCAACCTGGACCGCCGGGTCGAGGTGGTGACACCGGTCGAGGATCACGAGGCGCAGGCACGCCTCGCCCGGATCATCGAGGTGCTCCTCGCCGACGACCGCCGATCGTGGCGGCTGGGGCCCGACGGACGCTGGGCACGCACGGAGGTCATCGAGTCCCGCGAGGGGACGGTAGAGACCTTCGCGGTCCTCAAGGAGGACGCCGCGACCGCGAGCTCGATCGCCGACATCCCGCGCCGGCCCCACGCGAACGCTGGCTCGATGGATCCGCGGGCATGACCCAGGCCGACGGCGCCGCTGCCGGACCGCTCGAGATCGAGCTGAAGTACCGCATGACCGATGCCGCGACCGGCGGTCGGCTGCTGGCTGCCGACGAGCTCGCCGGGCTGGCGGCGGCCGCTCCGGCTGAGACGGTCCTGCACGAGGACCGCTACGTGGACACGCCCGACGGCGCCCTGGCGGCCGCCGGCTATGCGGGCAGGTTCCGCTCGAGTGGTGACGAGACGATCATCACGCTCAAGGGGCTGCGCCGGCAGGATGATGGCGGGGCGGCCCACCGGCGTGAGGAGCTGGAAGGACCCGCGGACCTCGGCTCGCCTGTGACCGCCTGGCCGGAGTCGGCGGCGCGCGACGCCGTGATCTCGATCGTCGGCGACGCGACCCTGGGCGAGCTGGTCCGTGTTCTTCAGGTGCGACGCAAGCGGGACTATGCTGCGGACGGCACCATCGTGGAGCTGAGCGTGGATGACGTGGAGGTCGTGATGGGCGACCGCGTGATCGAGCGGTTCGCGGAGCTCGAGGTGGAGTTGCGCCAGGGCGACGAAGCGGCCCTGGAGCCGCTGGTGGATCTGCTGTCGGAGATCGAGGAGCTTGTCCCAGCCGACACGTCCAAGCTCGAGCGCGCCATGGCCGCCGTGCGGCGCGAGGCCGAGCCGGACGACGGCGAGGCTGATGAGCTCGAGCAGGACGAGCCCGACGACGGCAGACCCGGCAGCCGCGTCGCCGGGATCCCGGTCATGGATCTCGCCATCGGCGCCCCGGCCGGAGAGCCCGAGCCGCAGGTCGCGGACATCGCGGACGTGGCGGAGTTGATACGAGACAGCTGATACGCCGGAGACCGCCGACGCTGCCGAGACCGCTGATACGGCAGAGCCCGCCGAAACGGCCGCGACGGCGGTGTCCGTCGAGTCGACAGCCGACGCTGAGCCGGCTCCCGAGCCGCCGCGGATCATCGTCCCCAAGACGCCCGGAGTGCTCGCCGACGACCACCTGGCCGAGGCGGCCCGCAAGGTCCTCCGCTTCCATCTCGCTCGGATGATCGCGCGCGAGGCCGGAACCCGGATCGGCAAGGATCCGGAGGAGCTGCACGGGATGCGCGTCGCCACCCGGCGCCAGCGGGCGGCGTGGCGGGTCTTCGGGGACGCGTTCGACCTCGATCGGACGGACCGCTATCGGCGCCGCCTCAAGCTGGTGGCCGGCGACCTGGGCGGCGTGCGGGATCTCGACGTGCTCATCGAGGCCGGTGAGGCCTACCAGCGTCGGCAGTCCGCCGCCGAGGCCCGGGCCTTCGAGACGCTCCTGCAGTCCTGGCGCGTCCAGCGCGATACCGCCCGCGAGGTGCTCATCAAGGAGCTCGACAGCAACCGGTATCGCAAGTGGCTCGACGCCTACGTGGAGTTCCTGCAGGCCGATGGCGTCGGCGCACGCCAGGTGGGACCCACGGACCCGCACCGCGTCCGCGACACGATGCCCTCGCGGATCTGGACCGCCTACGAGGTCGTCCGCGCCTACGAGCCCGTGATGCGCTGGGCCGATGTCACGACGCTCCACGACCTCCGCATCGCCGCCAAGTGGCTCCGGTACACGCTCGAGTTCGTGCGCGAGGCGCTGGGCCGGGATGCCGGGCCGGTCATCGAGAAGGTCGTCGCGCTGCAGGACCACCTTGGCTGGCTGCACGATGCCGACGTCGCCGCAAACCTCGCGCGCGGGTACCTCGTGGAGCACGCCGGCCG
>CAVOWV010000003.1:0-118214 GCA_963700245.1 uncultured Chloroflexia bacterium | reverse complement strand
GTCACCGCCGATACGCGCCCGCCTCCTGACCCGAAGCCACGCTCGAGGCAGGGTTGCCCCGGCGCCGATGCTGCGCTGGAATGACGGTGGGCCCGGTCGGGACAGCTCGGTGGCTGGCGGCTGATCGGCTCGGGAGGATCAGGGTCTCTGGCGTGAGAGAAGGGACGTCGCCGATCTTCGAACTCGAGCTTGGCCACGGCCGCTCGTTCGCGGACGAAGATATCACGAGCATCCGAGTGTTATCATCCGGACATGGTTCGAACGCAGATCTCGCTGACGGATGATCAAATGCGGCGCCTCCGATCCGAGGCGCGCCGGCGCGGGGTGCCGATCGCCGCGGTGGTCCGCGACGCGGTTGACCGCGTGGTTCCCGGAGGCGCGACGGACCACGACGAGGCGTTCAGCCACGCCCTGGCCGCCGTCGGCCGGTTCGACTCCGTGACCGGCGATGTCGCAGCCCGCCACGACGAGATCGCGGGCGAGGCCGACTGGTGACCCGCGTCTTCGTTGACACGAGCGCCCTGCTGGCGCTCATGGACCGGGCCGATCCGATGCACGCGGCCGTGCGGGATGCGTTCGCCGGGCTGCGGAACGCGGAGCTCCTCACCCACGGGTATGTCATCGCCGAGTCCCTCGCGGTCGCGCGACGGCGGTTCGGCGTCGATGGCGCGATCGCCCTCCTTGACGACATCCTGCCGGTCGTCGCGATCTTGCCGGTCGACCCGGAGCTCCACCTGCGGGTCCAGCGCAGGTATCGCCAGACCCTGCCCAGCGGCGTTTCATTCGTCGATCGCCTGAGCTTCGCCGTCATCGAGCGCGACGCGCTCGATGCCGTGCTTGCCACCGATGCCGACTTCCGCGCCGCTGGCGTCCCAGTCCTGCCAGCCGCAACCGAGTCCAGGACCTGATCCCATGGAGTACTCGCCTGACTCTCGGGCCGCCTCGAGCAGCCGCCGGACGCGCCGCGATCATGCGCCGCTGCACCAACCATTCATCATGCATATCATCGTGTCTGCGGCCACCCACGCAGGGCCAACTGCCGGAACGTCCCGAGGAGCAAGTCATGACCGACGCGCCGTACCCGCGGATCCACGTGGTGATCAACCCGGCGTCCGGGAAGGACGAGCCGATCCTCAACACGCTCAACGACGTGTTCCGGGAGCACGGCGTGGAGTGGGACGTCAGCGTCACCCACAAGTACGGGGATGCCGCCGCGCAGGCCCGGGCCGCCATCGCGGATGGCGTGGACCTGGTGGCGGGCTACGGCGGCGACGGCACCCAGCACGAGATCGCCAACGCCGTGGTCCGCGCCGCGCGCCACGAGGGCCGCGAGGTGACGATGGGGGTCCTGCCGGGCGGCACCGGCAACGGGTTCGCCCGGGAGGTCGGCACTCCCGGCAAGCTCCGCGACGCCGTCGTCCTCCTGTGCACCAGCCGGAACACCCGCGCCATCGACGTGGGCCGGCTGGTGAGCGTGGGCGAGGCCGCGGCGGACGACCGGTACTTCATCCAGCGCGTGTACATCGGCGTGGAGCCCGAGGAGCAGACGAGCCGCGAGCAGAAGGACAAGTACGGCGTCTTCGCCTACGCCGTGAACATGGCCCAGCACAGGGGCGAGGAGAAGCACTTCCGCTACAAGGTGGAGATCGATGGCGAGGCGGGGGAGGTCGAGGGCACGAAGGCCTACCTCATCAACTCCGGGATGATGGGCACCGGCCTCCGGATCACGCACACCTACTCGATCGAGGACGGCCTGCTCGACTGCTTCCTGGTCGACAAGAACAACCTCGACACGCTGGTCTCCGCCACCGAGCGCTTCCTGGCGTTGCCGACCGCGGCCGCCTCGCGGCACTTCCGCCAGGCCCGGGAGGTGAGCCTGGACGTGGATCCCGACCAGCCCATCTGGGCGGACGGCGAGTACATCGGGCGCACACCGCTCAAGGTCGACGTCCTGCCGGGCGCCCTGCGCATCGTCGTCCCCTGACATGGCGCCCGGTGCCGGTGGGGGAGCAGCCGACGGGCCTCGGGCTCCCGACCGGCCGCCCGAGGGTGACCGGCCCCCGGAAGCCGACGAGCCGCCCGAAGCCGACGGGCAGCCGGCTGCCGACGGGCCGCCCGAGGTCGGGCTCTTCCACCGGGTCTTCGACCGGTTCTACCCGGCGATCCGCTTCACCTACGAGCGGGGCATGGGGCACGCCTGGTTCTCCCAGGTCTCGCCCCAGCTGTGGCTGGGTGGCGCCCCGACCTACGGCCGCGACTTCGACGAGATCCTGGCGATGGGGATCACGGCCATCGTGGACATGCGCGCCGAGCGGGAAGCCGAGGCGGCCTTCTTCGCGGAGCACGACATCGCCCTTCGCCAGTACTTCGTGCCGGACGTCACGGTCCCGGACGAGGAGATCCTGACCGACGCCGTCGAGGCCATCACCACGTGGGTCGGCGAGGGGCGGACGGTGCTGATCCACTGTGCCAAGGGGCGCGGCCGGTCCGCCACGGTCCTCGCCGCCTACCTCATGAAGACCGAGGGCATGAGCTTCGAGCAGGTGAGCGAGTTCCTCACCGAGAAACGGGCCCTGGTCAAGCTGCAGGACCGCCACCGGGAGGTCCTGGAGTCGTGGATCGCGACGCAGGGGCAAGGACCGGCCGGCGGACGGTAGCCGGGCGGGCGGCGCGGCTGGTAGGGTTCCAGCCCTGATGCATCCGACCGCGACCGGCACCAGCACGATGGCCGCACCGGCACGCCGCAATGGCGCCAACCGGTCGACCGGCCTCGTGTTCGACGTGCAGCGCTACTCCCTCCACGACGGGCCTGGCATCCGGACGACCGTGTTCCTCAAGGGCTGTCCGCTGCGCTGCTCCTGGTGCCACAACCCGGAGAGCATGAACGCGAGCCCGGAGCTGCGCGTCTTCGGCAGCCGCTGCATCGGCTGCGCCGCGTGCCGCGAGGCGTGTCCGCTGGGCCTCGCGGAGGGTGGGGTCATGCCCGATCCGGGCGTCTGCCTCGCGTGCGGGTCCTGCGTGGGAGCCTGCCCGACGCGCGCCCGCGAGACGATCGGCCGCGAGATGACCGTGCCCGAGCTCCTGGCCGCCATCGACGCGGACCGGCCCTTCTACGACCAGTCCGGGGGTGGCGTGACCTTCTCCGGCGGGGAGCCGCTGCTGCAGTGGCGGTTCCTGCTGGCGATGCTCGAGGCGGCCCGCGCCAAGGGCTACCACGTCGCGGTGGACACGAGCGGCCATGCCACGGAGCGGACGATCCTGCGCGTGGCCGCCGCCACGGACCTGTTCCTCTACGACCTCAAGGTGATGGACCCCGACCGGCACGCCACGTTCACCGGGGTGCCCCTGGCGCCGATCCTGCACAACCTGCGGGCGCTGGACGCCGCCGGCGCCGAGGTCTGGCTCCGCCTGCCCCTCGTTCCGGGTCACAATGACGACGACGCCAACCTCGAGGCCGTGGGCCGGTTCGTCGGCGGGCTCCGCCGGACGCGCAGGATCCACGTCCTGCCGTACCACCGGATCGCCTCCGCGAAGTACGAGCGGATGGGGCTGGCCAACCCGATGAGCGAGATTGCGTCCCCGACAACCGGCGAGATCGAGCGGGCCGTGGCGGTCCTGGCCTCGTTCGATCTCGATGTGCGCGTGGGAGGCTGACGGGATGAGCGAGCGGGTCACGGAGCTGCGCGAGCGGAGCCTCGCCACCCCGCCGTCCATCAGCGCCGAGCGCTCCCTGATCCTGACCCGGTTCTACCGGGAGCACCTGGGTCGCCACTCCACGCCGGTCCTGCGGGCGCTCGCGTTCCGCGAGCTGTGCGAGCGCAAGACGATCACGATCGAGCCCGGCGAGCTGATCGTCGGTGAGCGGGGCCCGGCCCCCAAGGCGACGCCGCTGTTCCCGGAGCTCACCTGCCACAGCACGGACGACCTGCGGATCCTCGACGGTCGCCCGTTGACCCACTACGACGTTCCCGAGGACGTGATCGCCGCCTACGAGGACGAGGTCATCCCGTACTGGCGCGGCCGCAGCCTGCGTGACCGCCTCTTCGAGCTCCTCCCCCGCGAGTGGCACGACGCCTACGAGGCAGGCCTGTTCACCGAGTTCATGGAGCAGCGGGCGCCGGGCCACACGGTGGCCGACGGCAAGATCTACGCCCACGGCATGGATGACTTCGCGGCCGACATCGACGCTGCTGCCGCCGACGTCCAGGTCGGCATCGACCCGCGCGCCAGCCGCCGCCTCGAGGAGCTGCGGGCGATGCGCATCGCCGCGGACGCAGCCGTGCGCTTCGCGGAGCGTCACGCGGAGCTGGCCGAACGCCTGGCCGCCGACGAGCCCGACGCCAGCCGCCGCGCCGAGCTCGAGCGGATCGCGGTCGTCTGCCGCCGCGTCCCGGCGCATGCCCCGCGGGACTTCTGGGAGGCGGTCCAGATGTACTGGTTCTGCCATCTCGCGGTGATCACCGAGCTCAACGGCTGGGACGCCTACTCGCCGGGGCACCTGGACCAGCACCTGGAGCCGTTCTACCAGCAGGGGATCGCGGACGGCACCCTGACGCGAGACCAGGCCAAGGAGCTGCTGGGCTGCCTGTTCGTCAAGTTCAACAACCACCCGGCGCCGCCCAAGGTGGGCGTGACGGCCGCCGAGAGCGGGACCTACACGGACTTCGCAGGCATCGCCCTCGGCGGCATCCGGCGCGACGGCACCGACGGCGTGGGCGAGGTGTCGTACCTGCTGCTGGAGGTCATCGACGAGCTGCACCTGGTCCAGCCCAGCCCCAACGTCCAGCTGTCGCGGGTCACCCCGGAGCACTTCCTGCGCGAGACCTGTCGCGTGGTGCGCAAGGGCTACGGCTACCCGGCGCTGTTCAACGCGGACGGGGTCGTGACCCAGCTGCTGCGCAAGGGCAAGAGCGTCGAGGACGCGCGGGAGGGCGGCACCAGCGGCTGCGTGGAGACGGGCGCCTATGGCAAGGAGGCGTACGTCCTCACCGGCTACTTCAACCTGCCCAAGATCCTGGAGCTCACGCTCCACGACGGCCGCGATCCACGGACCGGCCGGCAGCTCGGACCGAGCACCGGCGATCCGCGGGACTTCGCCACCTTCGACGACCTGTTCGCGGCCTGGACGGCCCAGCTGCGCCACTTCGTCGACATCAAGATCCGCGGCAACGCCCTCATCGAGGGTGTCTACGCCGACGCCATGCCCGCCCCGTTCCTGTCGGTCATCACCAGCGACTGCATCGCGAAGGGGATGGACTACAACGAGGGCGGTGCCCGCTACAACACCACCTACATCCAGGGGGTTGGGATCGGGACCGTGACCGATGCCCTCGCCGCGCTGCGAAGCCAGGTGTTCGACGGCGGCGTGTCGATGACCGAGCTCGTGGCCGCGCTGGACGCGGACTTCGAGGGCAGCGAGCCGCTGCGCCAGCGGCTGCTCAACCGGTCGCCCAAGTGGGGCAACGACGACGCGGCGGCGGACGAGATCATGCGGCGGGCGTTCGGGACCTTCGTGGATGCCATCGACGGCCGGCCGAACGGCCGGGGCGGCACCTACGGCGTGGACATGCTGCCCACGACCTGCCACGTCTACTTCGGCGGGGTCACCGGTGCCACCCCGGACGGGCGCCGGGCCACGACCCCGCTCTCGGAGGGCATCTCGCCCGTCCAGGGCGCGGACCGGCTGGGGCCCACCGCCGTCCTCCGGTCGGCCGCCAAGATGGACCAGGCGCGGACCTGCGGCACGCTCCTCAACATGAAGGTCAACCCGGGGCTGATCGCGGGCGAGGAGGGGATCGCCCAGCTGTCGGGCCTGGTCCGCACCTACTTCGGGCTCGGCGGCCACCACATCCAGTTCAACGTGGTCAGCATCGACACCCTGCGCGAGGCCCAGGCGAACCCGGACGCGCACCGGGACCTGATCGTCCGGGTCGCGGGCTACAGCGACTACTTCTGCGACCTCTCCCGCGAGCTCCAGGACGAGATCATCGCCCGCACGGAGCACGAGGCCCTGTAGCAGCCGCCCCGCACGCCGTGCTCAAGGCTTGTGATCCTCGTCACTTCTGTCCACGTACTGGCGACCCACAGGGGTTCTGCGGAGCCCGTATCTGCCTCTAGGGTGAGCGCGTCCCGAGGGGCCCGCGAGGTGGCAGGAGGAGCGCCGCGGGCCGGTCCCACGTGTGTCCGCGTGGCTGCATTGGGCAATCGCCTCCTCCTGCTCTGGCTCGGCGCCCGGTCCACAGGAGAGCCGAGACGAGTGTTTCAGTCGGCGGGGGAGAAGAGCACGGAAGTGACCAGGCGTCGCAGGCAGAGGTCGTCACGTTGAGAACGCGTGCTGGGCACGGATCGTGGTGTAGCGTACGCCGTGGTGACGACCTCCTTGTCGAGGCGCTCGATGGCGTTCTCGACTCGGTAGGAGACGGGCTTCCCGGGGGTATCGCTCGCGCCGGGCCCGGGATTAGCTTGCGCGAGAGGAGGTGAGCCCCTCGACACGCGAGGCACGTTCACACCTGGTGCGAAAACGGATAGAGTCCACGAGTGCTCACATTTGAGCACGGCACAGGAGGAGACTAGATGATCACAGTCAAGCGGTTCGGGCGTGGCGCGGCGGCCATCATGGCTGTCGCCCTCGTGGCGGGCGCATGCGGTTCGACGGCGTCCACCGCGGCACCGGCGAGCGCAGAGGCACCGGCGGCCACCACGGCACCGGCGAGTGCAGAAGCACCGGCGAGCGCGGAGGCACCCGCCGGCGAGAAGCCCACCCTGACGTTCGTCGCCCAGATCGACAACCCGTCCCAGGCATTCTCCTGGAAGATGTACCAGAAGAACGCCGAGCAGTACGGCTGGGATGTCGCAGTCTGCGACAACAAGGGCGACGTCCAGCAGCAGACCACCTGTATCAACGACGCCGTTGCGCAGGGCACCGGCGCCATCGCGATCAACCCGGTCGACGAGGCTGGCTACGTCCCCGCGACGACAGCGGCGATGGAAGCCGGCATTCCCGTCTGCCTCAGCATGGTGCCGCCCGCTGACAACGCACGCAGCGGCTCCAGCTGCTCGGTGAGCGTGGATGACATCCTCGGTGGCGGGGTTGCCGCGACGGCGATCCTGAACGCCTTCCCCGAAGGCGCCACCGGCGTCGAGATCGGCGGCCAGGCGGGCCACGTTGCGGCGAACAACCGCCACACGGGCTTCTCCGAGGGCATCAAGGGCAAGAACATCGAGGTCCTGGACTACCAGAACCCGTCGGCGTGGGACACCGCCGAGGCCCAGGACATCGCCCAGGACATGATCACCAAGTACGGTGACAAGATCCAGTTCATCTTCACCCACTGGGACAACGGAGCGACGGGCGTCATCAATGCCCTGAAGGCCGTCAACGAGCCTTGGGCGGAGAAGGTCCTGATCATCGGCGTCGACGGCAACAAGACCGGCTTCGAGCAGGTCAAGAGCTGGCCGAACTACATCTCGATCGCCCAGAACGCCGAGACGATCACTTCGAAGGTCATGGAGCAGTCCATGCTCTGGATGAAGAAGGACCCGGCGGCGGTCAAGGACAACATCATCCCGTTCGACATCATCACCAAGGAGACGATCGACAACTTCACCGCTCCCGAGTGGTAGAAGCCTGATCGAGAGAGACCCCATCCACCGGATGGGGTCTCTCTGATTCCTCTACCGTACGCGTGAGTCAGTACACTCCTACGGCAGAGAAATCCTGACCGGGCACCGTGGTACGGAGGAAAAGGAGATGGTCGTGGCGGGTGCCCCCCAGGCCCTGCTCAGCATCAAGGACGTGAGCAAGGCCTTCCCGGGTGTCAAGGCGCTCGACCGGGTCTCCCTCGACGTCACCGGCGGCGTTGTCCACGGGATCGTGGGCGAGAACGGGGCCGGCAAGTCGACGCTGATGAAGATCCTGTCCGGGGTCTACGAGAAGGACAGCGGCGAGATCACCTTCGAGGGGCGAGTGATCGACAAGATCTCGCCGATCGAATCGATGCACATGGGGCTGGCCATCATCTACCAGGAGCTGAACCTGGTGAACACGATGACCGTCGGGGAGAACATCTTCCTGGGCAGGTTCAGCGAGTCGGGCGGAAGGCGCGGCGTGCACGTCAAGGCCCGCAAGCTGCTCGACAGCATCGGCTCCAAGGTCAGCACCCACAAGATGGTGTCGGAGCTGAGCGTCTCGGACAAGCAGATGGTGGAGATCGCCAAGGCGCTGTCCTTCGACTCCAAGCTGATCATCATGGACGAGCCGAGCAGCAGCCTGACCGCCGAGGAGATGGCGAAGCTCATCGAGATCATCCATGATCTGAAGAGCAAGGGCATCGCGATCATCTACATCTCGCACAAGTTGGACGAGATCTTCGGGTTCTGCGATGTGGTCACCGTCATGCGCGACGGTCACGTGATCGACACCCGGGCCGTGAGCGAGCTGTCTCGCAACCAGATGATCTCGATGATGGTCGGCCGGACCATCGAGAACGAGTACCCGCCCCGGCCGGACTGCGCGGGCGAGACGATCCTCGAGATCAAGCACATCAAGACCCGGAAGCTGAAGGACGTCCAGCTCCACGTCAAGAAGGGCGAGATCCTCGGCCTGGTGGGCCTCGTGGGCTCGGGCCGGACGGAGCTGGTGCGGGCCCTGTTCGGCGCCGACAAGGTCGCGAACAAGAGCATCTTCCTCGATGGCAAGGAGGTCCGGATCAAGAGCCCGATCGATGCCATCAACCTCGGTCTGGCCATGGTGCCGGAGGAGCGGAAGCTCCAGGGCCTGCTGCTCGGGTTTTCCGTCGAGCAGAACATCTCGCTGGCGGTCCTGGTCCGGTTGACCGAGCGCGGCTTCATCAATGCCAAGGAAGAGAGCGCGGTCGCCGATCGACAGATCAAGGCGCTCAACGTCAAGACGCCGTCGGCAAGGACCAAGATTCGGACGTTATCCGGTGGGAACCAGCAGAAGGCCATCCTGGGCCGGTGGCTGGAGATGAAACCGCGGGTCCTCGTCATGGACGAGCCGACCAAGGGGATCGATGTCGGTGCGAAGTACGAGATCTATCTGTTGATGAAGAAGATCGTCGAGGATGGCGGTTCCATCATCCTGATCTCATCCGAGTTGCCCGAGGTCCTGCACATGAGCAATCGGGTCATTACGATCTGTGACGGCCGGGTCAACGGCGAGTTCGACCCGATGGTCGCCTCGGCCGACGAGATCATGGAAAAGGCCTTCGAGTTCGCATGAGCACAGCGACACAACCCGTCGAAGGCCGGTCCATCCCACGGACGATCGGCAACTTCCTGCGGGACAACCCAATCTATGTGGCGATCGTGGGGCTGGTGGTGGTCACCTCGCTCGTCGAACCCAAGTTCCTGACCCCGTCGAACTTCAACAACATCATCCTGTCATCCGGGACGCTGATCTTCGCCGCCCTCGGGATGACCTTCGTGATCATGGCCGGGTTCCTCGACCTGTCCATCGGGGGGATCATCTCGCTCGTGGCCGTGGTGACCGTCACGATGATCGACCAGGTGGGACAGGGCCCCGCCATCCTCATCGGCATCTCGGTCGGCCTGATCTGCGGGCTGATCAACAGCGGGCTGATCCTCTCGAGCGGTGCCCTGACACAGGCGGAGTCGCTGTTCATCACCTTCGGCATGAGCCTGGTCTATGGCGCGATTGCACTGATGTACGTCCAGGGCGTCACGCAGTTCCTGACGTACTCCGAGACCGACATCTCGATCTTCGACGCGATCAACTCGGGCACGGTCGGGTTCCTGTCCGTGTTCACCTTCATGGCCATCATCTGCCTCGCGATCCTCCTGGTCATCGAGCGACGGACGTACATGGGACGGGCAGTCGTCCTCACCGGGGGCAACAAGACAGCGGCCCGCCTGGCCGGGATCCCGATCAGCAAGTCGATCGTGATGATCTACGCGATCTCGGGCCTGATGTCGGCGATCGGCGCGGTCGTCCTCGTGTCGCGCGTCACCCTGGCCGATCCCACGATGGGAACGCCATACATGACGCAGGCGATCCTCGCGGTTGTCGTGGGTGGTACGGCACTGGCCGGGGGCCGCGGCAGCGTCCTGTGGACGGTCGTCGGGGTCTTCCTGCTGGTCCTGTTGAACAACTGCCTGAACCTCCTGGGCGTCTCGTCGTACGTGCAGTTCATGATCTGGGGCCTGATCCTCATCGCCGTGATCTGGCTCGATACCGTGAAGCAAGCGCGAGTGAGGGGCTAGCCATGAGTGCGAACACACGGATCGTCGGCGCCGCGAAGTCGGGTCTGGCCATCCAGAAGGCATTCCTCGCGATCATCCTCGTGGTGCTCGTGCTGGCGGTGGCCAACCTGTTTCCGGAGACGAAGCACAACGGCTTCTCCGAGGCCAACTTCATCAACGTCCTGAAGTCCGCCTCGATCTTCCTCATCCTGGCGATGGGCGAGACGGTCGTCCTGATCGCCGGCGGGGTCGACCTGTCGATCGGCGGCATGATGGCGTTCTCGGGCGTGATCGTGATCCTGATGCTGAATGCGGGCGTGCCGATCCCCATCGCCATCGCCCTTGCCCTTCTTGTCGGCCTGGCCGTCGGGGCGATCAACGCGCTCATCTCCGTCTACCAGCGAGCGGAGCCGTTCATCATCACCCTCGGCATGGGCATCGTGCTGACCGGGGCTGGGCAACAGCTGACGAACGCCCGGCCCGTGTCGAGCGATGTCGCGGAGTTCGCGAACCTCGCGAATCTCAAAGTCCTCGGGCCCGTGCCACTCCTGGTCGTTGTGATGCTCGTTGTGGTGGCCGTCACCTACTGGACGCTGCGGAGTACCTCGTTCGGCCGGGACGTCTACGCGGTCGGTGGCGACGCAGAGGTCGCGAAGTACTCCGGGATCAACGTCCGTCGGACCAAGGCGGCGACCTACCTGATCTGTGGGCTGTTCGCAGCCCTGGGCGGCGTGATGCTGGCATCGCAGCTCAACTCGGCCAGCTCGATCGCCGGCCAGAACACGGCGCTGTACGTCGTCTGCGCCGTGGTCGTGGGCGGTACCTCGGTCGCTGGCGGCGTCGGCGGGGCCATCAAGTCGGCCATCGGCCTGCTTCTGCTCGGCCTGCTGACAAACGCGTTCAACCTGCTGCAGATCGACTCGTATGTGTCGTACCTGTCGACACTGTTCCTCGGCTTCGTCATCGTGACGATCCTGTGGCTCGACAGCTACGGGCGGAAGCGAAGGCGCGAGGCCGTCTAGCTCCAGCCAGGGCGCCACGAGTTGCAGCGTGTGATTCCCGGCACCCGAACCGGCTCGACATGCCGGCTGGTTGTGACAGCGTCGCGAGCGCGACGGTCACTTCTGTCCGCCTTTCGGCGACCAGAAGGGGTTATGCAGCGGGCATGACTCCCTCTACGGTGAACGAACTTCGCACCGGCTCCGTCCGGCGAAGGGCGAGTACCGGACGGATCGCCGCCGACGTGGGCGCGAACTTGTGCCTGAACCCCCGCTCCTCGACGGTTAGAACGGGGTCCATGCCACGTGGAGGCGCCGGCCCGAGTTGACAACGAACGCCCGGAGAACTGCACGAAAGTGACCACACCGCCCGGTACTCGCGTCGTCACTTTTGGGGAGATCATGCTGCGGCTGGCGTCGCCGGACGGCGTCCGCCTCGCATCGTCGCGCACGCTCGACGCGACGTTCGGCGGCGGTGAGGCAAACGTCGCCATCTCCCTCGCCCGACTGGGCGTCGATGCGGCGTTCGTCACCGCGCTCCCCGACAACGACCTCGGGGACGCCGCCCGTCACTTCCTGGCGGGTCATGGCGTTGATGTCTCCGGCGTGACGTCTCGCCCTGGACGCCTCGGGATCTACTTCCTCGAGCCGGGTGCGGCACAGCGTCCGAGTCGGGTGCTCTACGACCGCTCGGGGTCGTCGTTCGTGCTTTCCGGGGCCGGCGACTTCGCGTGGAGCTCGCTCCTCGCGGGCGCCACCTGGTTCCATACGACGGGCATCACACCGGCCCTGTCGGCGTCGGCCGCGGAGGCGGCGATCGCCGGCGCGAGGGCGGCGCGTGCTGCCGGCGCGACCGTCTCCGTCGACCTGAACTACCGCGCCAAGCTGTGGAAGTGGGGCAGGGCCGCCGGAGACGTGATGGCCGACCTCGTGGCCGAGGCAGACGTCCTGATCGGCAACGAGGAGGACGCCGACAAGGTCTTCGGCATCCGGGCCGCTGGCACGTCGGTGAGTGATGGCCACGTCGAGTCCGCCGGCTACGCCGATGTCGCCGAACAGTTGGCGGGTCGCTTCTCTCGCCTCCGGGCTGTCGCGTTCACGCAGCGCGGATCGATCTCCGCGAGTGAGAACACCTGGTCAGGCGTGCTCTGGACGCCGGACGCCTTCGTCGTGGCGCGGACCTGGCGGATCGCGCCGATCGTCGACCGGGTCGGGGCCGGCGACGCCTTCGCCGCGGGCCTGATCACCGCCCTGACGGATGGCCTGGACCCGACCGCTGCGATCGAGTTCGCGGTGGCGGCCGGATGCCTCAAGCACTCCCTGCGGGGCGATGTGAACCTCGTCACGCGTGCCGAGGTCGAGGCGCTTGCCGGCGGCAGCGGGGCCGGGCGGGTCGAGCGATGAGCACCTCGCGCCGCCGCGAGGTCCTCGATGCGATCGGTGACTCCGGTGTCGAGTTCGTCAAGACCTTCCCGGGAGAGATTCCCGGCCCGGCATTCGTCGTCATCTCCCAGGAGTCACAGCCATGAGCACCGACATCGTCGCCCGCGACTACGAGAACCTGATCGACGGCCGGTGGGTCGGTGCGCGGGATGGGGAGACGTTCGAGCGCCACAGCCCGGCCCATGAGGTCGTCGTGGGTCGGTACCCGCTTGGCGGCATCGCGGACCTCGACGCTGCCGTGGCCGCCGCGAGACGTGCGTTCGACGAGGGCCCGTGGCCGCACATGGCCGGCGTCGACCGTGCGCGCATCCTCACCCGCGTCGCGGAAGGCATCCGCGCGGTCGCGGACGACCTTGCCTATGTCGAGGCCCTCGAGAGCGGCAAGCCGATCTCCCAGGCGAAGGGTGAGATCACGAGCTCGGCCGACCTCTGGGAGTACGCCGCCACCCTCTGCCGCCACACCTATGGCGACACCTACAACACCCTCGGGCCGGGCATGTTCGGGCTCGTGCTCCGTGAGCCCGTCGGCGTGGTCGGCATGATCACGCCCTGGAACTTCCCGCTGCTGATCATCAGCCAGAAGCTGCCGTTCGCCCTGGCGGTCGGCTGCACCGCGGTGGTGAAGCCCGCCGAGCTCACCCCCGGGACCACGATCCGTCTCGCGGAGATCTGCCAGGCGGCCGGCCTTCCGGACGGCGTGCTGAACGTCGTCACCGGTCCGGGGTCCGTCGTCGGTGCCCGCCTGTCCGAGCACGTTGACGTGGACATGATCTCGTTCACGGGTTCGACCGCCGTCGGCCGACGGGTGATCGAGGCCTCCAAGATCAACCTCAAGAAGGTCGAGCTCGAACTCGGTGGCAAGAACCCGCAGATCGTCTTCGCGGATGCCGACCTCGAGGCTGCCCTGGACGCTGTCGTGTACGGCGTCTACTTCAACATGGGCGAGTGCTGCAACAGCGGCAGCCGGCTGCTGGTCCAGCGCTCGATCGCAGACAGCTTCATCGAGGCGGTCGTCGAGCGCGCCAAGACCGTTCCGGTGGGCGATCCGCTCGATCCGGCGACCAAGGTCGGTGCCATCGCCAGCGACGAGCAGTTCGGCAAGATCATGGAGCTGATGGACGCCGGCCGGGCCGAGGGCGCCCGGCTGCTCCTGGGCGGCGAACGGCTGGTGTCGGGTCTTGGCCGCTTCATCCAGCCAACGGTCTTCGCAGGGGTCGAGCCCACGATGCGGATCGCGCGCGAGGAGATCTTCGGCCCCGTCCTGTCGGTCCTGACCTTCGACACGGCCGCCGAGGCCGCGCGGATCGCCAACAGCACCCAATACGGCCTCTCGGCCGGTGTCTGGAGCCGCGACTTCGACACCGTGATCCAGATGAGCCGCGCGATCCGCGCCGGCACGATCTGGGTCAACACCTTCCTGGATGGCTACCCGGAGCTGCCGTTCGGCGGCTACAAGGAGAGCGGGCTCGGGCGTGAGTTCGGACGCTTCTCGATCGACGCCTTCACCGAGTTGAAGTCGGTCCAGATGCACCTGGGGCCGCGAACCGACTGGTGGTACCGCCCGGCCGGTGAGGAGCCGCAGTGACGCGTCCGGTACCCGTCCTCTCGGCATCCGACGCCGCCCGCCTCGTGCGGGACGGCGCGACGGTGAGCGTCAGCTCGTCGTCGGGGCTCGGCTGCCCGGACGCGGTGCTGAGGGCGCTCGGGGAGCGCTTTGCGGCGGAAGGCGCGCCCCGCGACCTCACCACGCTCCATCCGATCGCCGCGGGCGACATGTACGGGATCGACGGCATCGACCACCTCTGCGCGCCCGGGCAGCTGCGCCGCGTGATCGCGGGCTCGTATCCCAGCGGGCCGTCCTCGGCGCCGCCGCCGAAGATCGTGTCCCTCATCGAGTCCGATGCGGTGGAGGCCTACAACATCCCCAGCGGGATCCTCTTCCAGCTCCACCGTGCGGCTGCCGTCGGGCAACCGGGGATCCTCACGGACGTGGGCATCGACACGTTCGTGGATCCGCGGCGGAACGGCGGGCGCATGAACCGCCGCACCACCGAGGACATCGTCGAGGTCGTCGACTTCGACAAGCGCGAGTGGCTCTACCTCCGGTCCATTCCCATCGACGTGGCGATCATTCGCGCGACGACCGCCGATGAGTTCGGCAACCTGACGACCGAGGATGAGGGCGCGCCGCTCGGCATCCTCGACCAGGCGCTCGCCGCCCACAACAACGGCGGGATCGTCATCGCCCAGGTGAAGCGCCGTGCCGGCGGCCGGACGCTTCCGGCGCAGGAGGTCCGCGTCCCGGGGATCCTCGTGGACGCGGTGGTGGTCGATCCGGACCAGCTCCAGACGACGCAGACGAGACTCCTGCCGGAGGCGGCGGGCCACTTCCGGGCGCCGACATCGGACCTCGAGCTCGCCCCATGGGGCCCCGAGAAGGTGATCGCCCGGCGTGCCGCCCAGGAGCTGCGGGACGGCGAGGCGGTGAACCTCGGCTTCGGCGTCTCCGCGCTCGTGCCCCGGATCCTCCTCGAGGAGGGGCTCGATGGAGCGGTGACCTGGGTGATCGAGCAGGGCGCCGTCGGAGGCATTCCCTTCCTCGGGTTCGCGTTCGGTTGTGCCCAGAACCCGGACGCCCTCATGGCGTCGCCGGACCAGTTCACGTACCTGCAGGGCGGTGGCTTCGACCGTGCGCTCCTGTCGTTCCTCGAGGTGGACGCTGCCGGCAATGTGAACGTGTCCCGCCTCGCGACGCGCCCGCACGTGACGGCCGGGGTCGGCGGCTTCGTCGACATCACCGCCCGTGCGAAGAACCTCGTCTTCTCCGGCTACTTCACCGCCGGCGCCCGGATCGGGATCGCCGACGGGCATGTGGTGATCGAGAAGGAGGGCAAGTTCCCACGCTTCGTGCCGGAAGTGCAGCACGTCACCTTCAGCGGCAAGCGCGCGCTCGAGCGCGGACAGCACGTCACCTTCGTCACCGAGCGCTGCGTGATCCGGCTCCTTCCCGAGGGGCTGACGGTGACGGAGATCGCGCCCGGGATCAGCGTCGTGCGGGACATCGTCGGCCAGACGGCGCTCGATCTCCGGATCAGCCCGGAGCTGCGTCAGATGGACCCGCGGCTGTTCCGACCCGAGCGGATCGGCCTGACGCTCGAGGGAACCGCCGATGAGTGATCTCGTCCTGCTCGCCGTCGACGGGCCTGTCGCGACGGTCACGCTGAACCGCGCCGAGAAGCGGAACGCGATCGCCCCGGCGATGCTCGCCGACTTCGACGCGATCCTCTCGGAGGTCGAGGCCTCCGACGCGATCCGGGTCCTGGTCGTCACCGGTGCAGGCGACCGGGCCTTCTGCGCCGGCGCGGACATCACCGCCTGGTCCGAGCTCGCGCCGATCGACATGTGGCGGCGCTGGATCCCAGCGGGGCAGCGCGTCCTCGACCGCCTCGAGGCGCTTCGCCAGCCGACGATCGCCGCCATCAACGGCTTTGCGTTCGGGGGCGGGTTGGAGCTGGCGCTCGCCTGTGACCTTCGGATCGCGGCCGATCACGCGACCTTCGCCGCACCCGAGGTCGGAATCGCCACGGTTCCCGGGTGGGGGGCAACGGGTCGCCTCGCGGCGGTTGCCGGTCCTGCCCGCGCCAAGCAGCTGATCCTCACGGGCCAGCCGATCGACGCCCAGACCGCGGCGGCCTGGGGACTTGTCGGGGAGGTCGTCCCGGCCGCCGAGCTCGCCGACCGGACTCGCTCCCTCGCGATGCAGGTCGCCGACCAGGCCCCGATTGCGGTCCAGGTCGCCAAGCAGCTCATCGACGCGCAGCGCCCGCGGCCGGCGGTCGCGCTCGAGGCGCTCGGAGGCGGTCTCACCGCGTTCACCGCCGATGCCGGGGAGGGCCGTGCCGCCTTCCGCGAACGCCGGCGCCCACGTTATCGAGGGTTCGTGATGGCTGAGCTGCTTCCGACGACCGCGCCCGCCGGCGCCCTACCGGACGGCTTCGTGCCGCTGGCGGAGCGTGCCCTCGACTTCGCGGCCCAACAGGTCGAGGCCCTCGTGCGCACGCAGCCCGACACGTTCCCGATCTTCACCGTCGGTGGACGCTGGCAGGTCGAGGAGAACGCCTGGACCAACTGGACCGAGGGCTTCCTCGGAGGGCTGGTCTGGATCTTCGCCCGGCGCACGGGCGACGCCTGGTGGCGCGAGCAGGCGGAGCACTACAGCCGGCTGATCGAGCCACGACGGTTCGACCGGACGGTCCATGATCTCGGCTTCCTGTTCATCTCGACCTGGAAGCGGTGGTACGAGATCGACGGCGACCCTGCGCGCTTCGAGCGGGTCATCGAGGCGGGCCGGACGATGGCGCTCCGGTTCAATGAGAAGGGTCGCTACCTCCGGTCGTTCGTCGCGCCCGACAGCTGCTTCATCGACATCATGATGAACGTCGGGGTGATCTTCGAGGCGGCGCGGGCGACCGGTGACGCAGACCTGCTGCGGATCGCCACCGAGCACTGCTTGACGACCCGCCGGCACCTCGTGCGCGGCGATGGCAGCACCGCCCACGAGGCGATCTTCGACCTCGAGACGGGTGCGTTCCTCCGCCCGGGCACGCACCAGGGCTGGCGCCCCGATTCGTCCTGGGCGCGTGGCCAAGCCTGGGCGCTGTACGGCTTCGGCACCTCCTTCCTGCACACGGGCGACCCCCGGTTCCTCGACACGGCCGAGCGCTGCGCCGACTTCTTCCTCGACCGGACCGGCGCGGCGATCGTCCCGCCCAATGACTGGGAGGAACCGGATCCGCCGCGCCCGTACGAGTCGTCGGCTGCCGCGATCGCGGCGGGCGGCCTCCTGCAGCTTGCCCAGATCGCTAGCGAGCCGGCGCGGCGGGAGCGCTATCGCGGCGCCGCGCTCGCGATCCTCACGGAGCTCTGCTCGCCGAGGTTCCTGGCGATCGAGACGCCCGGCTGGGAGGGCGTGCTGCTCCACGGGGTCTACCACGAGCGCAGGCAGCTCGGCGTGGACGAGAGCGTGATGTGGGGCGACTACTTCTTCGTCGAGGCGCTCGAACGCGCGCTCGGCACTCCCCTCATGCGCGGGCCGCTGACCGGCTCGCTGAAAGGCTGATCGCGCGATGACCACTCCGACAGGCGTCCCCACCATCACGACCGATGTCGTGATCATCGGCAGCGGGATGGGTGGGGGAACCCTCGCCTACGCGCTCCGCGACAAGGGCGCCAAGGTGCTCATCCTCGAGCGAGGCGGCATTCTCCCGCGCGAGCCCGAGAACTGGAGCCCGACCGCCGTCTTCAAGAACAAGCGCTACCGCACCACCGAGCACTTCCTGGACCGCGATGGGAAGCTGTTCCGGCCGGCCTTCTGGTACGGCGTCGGGGGCAACACCAAGGTCTACGGCGCCGCCCTTCCTCGCCTCCGCCGGGAGGACTTCGGCGTGCTCGAGACAGAGGATGGCGTGTCGCCGGCGTGGCCGATCACGTACGAGGAGCTCGAGCCGTACTACGCGGAGGCGGAGCGCATCTTCAAGGTGCACGGCGAGATGGGCGCCGATCCCATCGAGCCCCCGCGCTCCGGGCCCTACCCGTTCCCCGCCGTCGCGCATGAGCCGGTCATTGCCGAGCTGGACGAGAGCTTCCGGGACCAGGGGCTCAGGCCGTACCCGCTGCAGCTGGGGATCGACATCCAGCCGGGCGGGACCTGCATCCGCTGCAAGACGTGTGACGGATTCCCGTGCCAGGTGCTCGCCAAGAGTGACGCGGAGACGTGCGTGGTCCAGCCCGCCCTCGAGTCACCCGACGTGGAGATGATGACGGGCGCCCGTGCGATCGTCCTGCGCACGAACGGGTCCGGCCGGGAGATCACCGGCGTCGACATCGACCACAACGGCGAGCGCAAGCGCGTCATCGCCAAGACCTACGTGGTCGCCATGAGCGCGATCAACTCGGCGGCGATGCTGCTCCGCTCCGCGTCGGACAGCAACCCCGACGGCATCGCGAACTCGTCCGGCCTCGTCGGGCGCGGCTTCATGATGCACGTGAACTCCGCCCTCCTGGCCATCCGACCCGAGCAGAACACGACGGTCTTCCAGAAGACCCTTGCCGTCAATGACTGGTACTTCGGTGACTCGAGGTCCCGGCTCCCGATGGGCAACGCCCAGCTCCTGGGCAAGCTCCAGCCGGGCATGCTCGCGGCGTCCATCTCGTGGCTCCCCAAGGCCGCCCTCAAGGAGATCGCCGGTCGCAGCGTGGACTGGTACCTCATGACGGAGGATCTGCCCGACCCGGACAACCGCATCATGCTCGACTCCTCCGGCCGGACCATCCTGGCCTGGAAGCCCACCAACGTCGGTGCCCACAAGCGCCTGGCCAAGGTGATGACGCGCGCCATGCAGCGCGCCGGCTACCCGCTGATCCAGACCCGGCGGTTCGGCATCGACGCCGTCGCCCACCAGTGCGGGACCCTGCGGTTCGGCGATGACCCGGCCACATCGGTGCTCGACCCGTTCTGCCGCTCGCACGACATCCCGAACCTGTACGTGATGGACGCCTCGTTCCTCCCGTCGTCGGCCGCCCAGAACCCGGCGCTGACGGTGGCCGCGCAGGCCCTGCGCGTCGCGGACAAGGCCGGCATCGCCTGACCCCCCCTGCGTTCCGGAGATCTGTGATGAGCCAGCGCTACACCCACGTCGTCGTCGGGGCCGGTGCGGCAGGCTGCGTGGTCGCAGCCCGCCTCAGCGAGGACCCGTCCAACCGCGTCCTGCTCCTCGAGGCGGGCGGCCCGGATCGCAACCCGCTGATCCACATGCCCGCCGGCTTCACCAAGCTCACGAGCCCGGATGTCAACTGGGGCTTCAGCACGGTGCGGCAGCCCGAGCTCAACGATCGCCGGATGCACTACCCGCAGGGCCGAACCCTCGGCGGCAGCACGTCGATCAACGCGATGATCTACATCCGTGGTCACCGGCTCGACTACGACGAATGGCGTGACCTCGGCAACGAGGGCTGGGGCTACGACGGCGTCCTCCCGTATTTCGTCAGGTCGGAGAACAACGAGCGCCTCGTCAACGAGTACCACGGCACCGGCGGCCCCCTCAACGTGACCGAGCAGGTCGGCCACAACCCGCTCACGAAGGGCTTCGTCCGAGCCGTGCAGAGCCTGGGTGTCCCGTTCTCCCACGACTTCAACGGGGCGGAGCAGGACGGCGTTGGCTACTACGACGTCACCCAGCGCAACGTCCGGCGCGAGAGTTCCGCGACGGCGTTCCTGCGTCCGAATCGGAAGCGCCGCAACCTCACCATCGCCACCCACGCAACCGCCACCAGGGTGCTGGTGGAGGGCGGCAAGGCCGTCGGTGTCCAGTACCTGCAGAAGGACAAGCCGGTCGAGGTGCGTGTCGAGACGGGCGGCGAGGTGGTCCTCTCCGGGGGCGCCGTGAACTCGCCTCGATTGCTACTCCTCTCCGGCATCGGGCCGGCGGCTGAGCTGCGGCCCTTGGGCATCGACGTCGTCCACGATCTGCCGGGCGTCGGCAAGAACTTCCAGGACCACATGGACGTCTACCTGACGGCCGAGACCGCGCCCGTGAGCTACAACGGCGAGGACCGGTGGGACAAGGCTGCCCGGCACGGCATCCAGTACCTGCTCTACAAGACGGGCCCTGTCACCGCGTGCGTTGCGGAGGCGGGAGCGTTCCTGCGCTCGAGCAGCGACGTCCGCTCACCGGACATCCAGATCCACTGCCTGCCCGCCTACGTGGTGGATCACGGCCGGATGCGGATCAAGGGCCACGGCGTGACGATCAACACCTGCAACCTGCGCCCGAAGAGCATCGGCTCGGTGACCCTGCGCTCGTCGGATCCGGGCGTCGAGCCGGCCATCGATCCGGCGTTCCTCAAGGACCCGTACGACTGGGACATCTCGATCGAGGGCTTCCACCGGGGCCGGGAGATCCTCAACGCTCCCGCCTTCAGGCCGCTCATCAAGCGCGAGCGGATGCCCGGAGCCGGGGTCAAGACCGACCAGGGTGTGCGCGAGTACATCAAGCAGTGGTCCAAGACCGACTACCACCCGGTCGGCTCCTGCAAGATGGGTTCGGACCCGATGGCGGTTGTCGACACGCAGCTCCGGGTCCACGGGGTGGGCGGGCTGCGGGTCATCGACGCTTCGATCATGCCCACCCTCATCAGCGGCAACACCCAGGCCCCGTCGATCATGGTCGGCGAGAAGGGCGCAGCCATCATGCGCGCAGGCAAGGTCGTCTAGCCGCACGCGCCACGAGGAGATCCAGCATGTCAGCAACCCTCCGCTGGGGACTGATCGGCGCGAGTGATGTCGCCGCGACCCGGATGATCCCGGCAATGCGCAAGCTCGGCCACGAAGTCACGGCGGTTGGCGATCCGACGCCGGAGTGGGCCGCCGTCTATGCGGAACGGAACGGGATCCCCGTCGCCGGCTCCATCGAGGACGTGCTCGCGCGCGACGACGTTGACGCCGTCTACATCAGCACGATCAACGAGCTGCACTGCTCCCATACGGAGGCGGCCGCGGCGGCGGGCAAGCACGTCCTGTGCGAGAAGCCGCTCGCGCTCTCGGTCGACGATGGACGGGCGATGCTCGCGGCGTGCGAGCGCGCCGGCGTGACCCTGGCGACCAACCACCACCTGCCCGGCTCGGGGCTCCACCGCACGATCCGGCACCTCGTCGCCGACGGCGCGGTCGGACGCATCCTCGCGGTCCGCGTCTTCCACGCGGTCATGCTGCCCGCACGACTCCAGAGCGGCTGGCGCCTGGGGAGCCGTGCGGGAGGCGGTGTGGCCATGGACATCACCTGCCACGACGCCGCGGTCCTCAACCCGCTGCTGGGTGCCCTTCCCGCCGACGTCGTCGCGCTCGCCGCCAACCAGGGCCCGTGGGGCGCCGCCGCGGAGGACGCGCTCATGGCGACCCTTCGCTACGCGGACGGCACGCTCGTCCAGACGCACGATGCCTTCACGATCGCGCACTCGCCAACCGGGCTGCAGGTCCTGGGGTCGGACGGCAGCATCGAAGCCAGGGCCGCCATGGTCCAGGATCCCGTCGGCACCATCCTGCTCCGCGATTCGGGCGGGGAGCGGGAGGTGGAGTCCGAGGACCGGCGCGACCTGTACGAGATCAACGTGGAGTCGTTCGCGGCCGCCCTGCGTGGCGAAGGCACACCAACTGCAACCGGCCTCGAAGGCCTGCGTGCGGTCCAGGTCGCCCTGGCGGTCCGCGAGGCGGCAGAATCCGGGCGCCGGGTATCGATCACGGACTGATCGAACGACGACACGTCGAATCGGCCGCAGGACGGGCGAGCGCATGGACCGAGAAGCTGTCTGCAGGTTCCTGGAACAGGTACCGATCGATCACGCGACCCTCCAGTTCTGCGAGCGGTTCGACGAGAAGAGCCGGATCTGGAACTTCGACGCGCACTCGCATCCCTACTTCGAGCTGATCTTCTTCCTCGAGGGCAAGGCCAACATCGACGCGGGGTCGGAGACGGTCAACGTCTTCGGCTTCGACGTCGTCATCTACCCGCCGGGCCTCCTGCACGCCGAGCACCTGGAGCTCGGTCGCCGGCAGGAGATCATCTGCTTCTGGGTGGATACCGGACCGACGCCCGCCTTCGACCATGCGATCACGCTCATGGATGAACGGGGCACCCTCCGCGAGCTGTTCGAGATGATCTACGCGGAGTTCACCGCGAATCGTCCGTACGCGGCGGAGCTGATCTCCAGCTATCTCCGGGCAGTCTTCCTCCAGGTGCGCCAGCACTTCACGGGACCCAGCCGGGAAGCGAGCTCGATCGTGGAGCGCTGCCTCGGCTACATCCACGAGAACTACGACCAGGACTTCGACATCGACGATCTCGCGGCAACGGTGTCGGTCAGTCCGAGCTACCTGTTCCGGCTGTTCAAGAAGAAGATGCAGTTGACGCCGATGCACTATCGCAACGTGGTGCGCATCGACAAGGCGAAGCTGCTGCTCGCGGACCGCGCCCTCACGGTCGATGCCGTCGCCGAGCGCGTCGGGTTCGACGACTCCAAGTACTTCGCTCGCGTCTTCAAGGATCTCGCGGGTATGTCACCGTCCGCGTATCGGCGGGCCAATGTCGCCGACTGACCGTCGAGGTCGCCCCGCCGTCAGCCGGGGTGACAGGGCGCGACCTCGACACCAGGTGGTCGTCACTTCCCTCCACCATCCGGCAATCGAAGTGGGTTCCGGCACACGCGGGCGGTGGGTACCGTGTGGTCACTCGAGGAGATACCGATGACCCTGGTCGAACCGCCCGCCACCGAGCTCGTCGCCGCGCCGGCACAGAGCGAACCCACTCCGCGCATCCGCGCGCTCAAGGAGCGGATGCTCGACGAGCCGCGGTACCTGTCGATCGAGCAGGCACTGATCATCACCGACGTCTACCAGGCCCACGATGGCGCGAGCGCTGCGGTCAAGCGGGCGCTGTCCCTTGCCGAGGCGATGCGCCGGCTCGCCATCCACATCGACCCGGACGAGCTCATCGTCGGCAACCGCACCACCGGGGTTCGCGGCGGCGTCGTCTTCCCGGAGGCCGGGATCAGCTGGATCGACCGCGAGCTCGACACGATGGCGACACGGCCCCAGGACAAGTTCAACGTCCACCCGGAGGACGCTGCCACCTTCCGCGACCGGATCCTCCCGTACTGGCAGGGAAGGACCCTCGAGGACACCCTCCGGGCCGAGGACGGCCCCCTCCTCGACGCCATCGCCCGCGTGGTCAAGATCAACCAGAAGGATCACGCCCAGGGTCACATCTGTCCCGACACCGCCAAGTGGATCCGCCTAGGTCCGGCCGGCATCCGAGCCGAGGCGGCCGCGCTGGCCTTGTCCGCGGGACCCGGCCAGCGCGAGTTCTACGACTCCGTGCTCATCGTCCTCGATGCGTCGATGGACTTCATGCGCCGGTATGCCGCCCTCGCGACCGAGATGTCCACTACAGCCGAGACACCCGAGCGGGCCGCCAACCTCCGCGAGGTCGCCCGGATCTGCGCCAAGCTGAGCATCGGCGGTGCCGAGACCTTCCACGAGGCGATCCAGTCACTCTGGTTCCTGTTCACGCTGCTCCACATGGAGAGCAACGCCTCGTCGTTCTCACCGGGCCGCGCAGACCAGTACCTCTATCCCTACTACCGCGCGGACGTCGACGCCGGCCGGCTGGACCGGGCAGGTGCCCTCGAGCTCATCGAGGCGCTCTGGCTCAAGTTCAACCAGATCGTCTACCTGCGGAATTCGCACAGCGCGTCGTTCTTCGCGGGTTTCCCGATCGGCTTCAACGTCGCCCTCGGCGGCCGGGATCAGGCAGGCCGGGACGAGTCGAACGACCTCTCGTACCTGTTCCTCGAGGCCCAGGCCCACATCCTCCTGCCGCAGCCCAACCTGTCCGCGCGCCTCCACGAGAACACGCCGGACACGCTCCTCGACGAGTGCACCCGGGTGATCGGCATGGGATCCGGCATGCCCCAGGTTTTCAACGACGAGTCCATCATCCCGGCCCTCGAGGCGCAGGGCATCGCGCCGGCCGACGCCGTCAACTACGCGATCGTCGGCTGCGTCGAGCTCACCACCCACGGCAACAACCTCGGGTGGTCCGACGCGGCGATGTTCAACATGGTCAAGGCGCTCGAGCTCGCCATGAACGATGGCAAGTGCCTCATCACGGGCGCGCAGCTCGGTCCGCAGACCGGGTACCTGACGGACTTCGCGACCTACGAGGATCTCGAGCGGGCCTTCGCCGTCCAGATCGACTACTTCTTCGAGAAGATGATCTCGGCGTGCGAGAGAGTGGAGGAGATCCACCAGCGGCTGCTCCCGTCGGCGCTCCTCTCGTCCGTCATCGACGACTGCCTTGACCGTGGCCTCGACGTGACCCGCGGCGGCGCGCACTACAACCTGTCCGGCATCCAGGTCATCCAGGTGGCCAACGTCGCCGACAGCCTCGCGGCGGTGAAGAAGCTCGTGTTCGACGAGGGAACGGTCGACAAGGCCCGCCTGGTCGCCGCGCTCCAGGGCAACTTCGCGCAGGACGAGGAGCTGCAGCACATCCTCATCAACAAGGCGCCCAAGTACGGCAACGACATCGAGTGGGTCGACGAGATCGGCAACAAGTGGGTCCACTACTTCGCCGCCAAGTTCGAGGGGCGCACCAACTACCGGGGCGGCAGGTACCACACGGGTCTCTACACGGTGAGCGCACACGTCCCGATGGGCGCCAACGTGGGCGCCACGCCCGACGGGCGCCTCGCCAAGGCGCCGCTCGCCGATGGCGGCATGTCCGCGGTCTACGGCCGCGATCACCGCGGGCCGACCGCGCTGCTGTCGTCGGTGGCGCGCGTGGACTCCTACCTGGGTAGCAACGGGACGCTGCTGAACATGAAGTTCCTGCCGCGCCTGTTCAAGTCCGAGGAAGGCGCCGCGGCGTTCTCCTCGATGCTGCGGGGCTTCGTGAAGCTGCGCATCAACCACGTGCAGTTCAACGTGGTGACGCGGGAGGACCTGATCGCCGCGCAGAAGGACCCGGACAAGTACCGCAACCTGACGATCCGCGTCGCCGGCTACACCGCCTACTTTACCGAGCTCGCCGAGGATCTCCAGAACGAGATCATTGCCCGGACCAGCTACGAAGACTCGTGACCACGGGTCGGGTCTTCGATCTCCAGCGATTCTCCGTCCATGACGGGCCGGGGATCCGCACCACCGTCTTCCTGAAGGGCTGCCCCCTTCGCTGCAGGTGGTGCCAGAACCCGGAAGGACTCGACCACAGCATCTCGCTGTGGCACTTCGAGAACCTGTGCGGCCATTCCGGCCATTGCCAGGAGGTCTGCCCCACCAAGGCGATCACGTTGACGCCAGCGGGCGTCGACATCAATCACGCGGCCTGCACCCGGTGCGGTGACTGCGTCGACGTGTGCCCGCGCAACGCGCTCGCACTGGACGGCCGGGACATCACGACGGCCGAGGTCGTGGACGAGGTGGGCCGTGACCAGATCTTTCACGAGGTGTCTGGCGGCGGCGTGACGTTCTCTGGCGGGGAGCCGCTTGCCCAGGCCGAGTTCGTTCGCGAGACGGCGGCGGCGCTGAAGGAGCGTGGCCAGCCCACCACGCTCGAGTCCTCGTTCCACGCACCCTGGGCCTCGATCGAGCCGCTCCTGCCCGTGATCGACCTGTTCATCGTGGATGTGAAGGTCGCGGACCCCGCGGCGCACAGGGTCGCAACCGGGGTGTCGAACGAGCTCATCGTCGACAACCTCCGGCGATTGGCGGCAGCCCTCCACGGAACCGGACGGATCCTCGTGCGCGTGCCGCTCGTGCCCGGCTACACGGCCACGCCCGAGAACCTGGGTGCGATCGCTGACCTCGTCGCCGAGATCGACCCTGCCCTGCCGGTCGAGCTCATCAACTTCAACCCCCTCGCGACCGCGAAGTACCGGCGCATGGGCATGCCCCACGAGTTCGCCGACGTCACGACCTCGTACTCCCCAGCCGAGATGCACGCGTTTCGTTCCCTGTTTGCCGATCGGGGCCTTGCCGTACGGTGAGGTTGCCCCGGCGGCCCTACGGAGCTTCTCGATGAGCCAGGCCATCCGGGATCTGGTCGACACCGCCACTGCGGGCCGACCGGTGTACATCAGTTCGGTGCGGGAGCGGTTCGCCGCGCTGCCGCCCTCCGAGTCGTTCGTCCTGACCGCCGCGCTGGACGGCTTCGACGAGGACGGTCCGGTCTTCACCTTCCGACTGCCCAGATTCGCCCTGCTCGCGGACGAAGAGCGGGCCATGACCACCGAGTACGTGCTGGCGGGCCTGTACAACATCATCTCCACCCTTGGCGGGCGCGGCCTCTCGCTCAGGGCGGATGGCGACGACGGGGAAGGGGCTGTCCTCGTCGCGGCGTTCGAGCGAGCCTTCGGTATCGCGGCGACCCGGTTCGGGCGGCCCGGCTACGGCCGTGCGGTCAACGTCTCGGAGCGCATGGACGAGGCGATCTCGGCTCCCGGCACGCTGTCGCGCGGCCAGTTCAGGGTCCTCGCCCACGCACCCTCAGGCGCGTCTGTCGGGGCCACGTCGTCGACCCGGATCGAGGGGTTGTGCGCGCTGGCCACCAGTGGCATGGACGGCACCGCCATCTGCGGCATGGACATCGGGGGCACCGACATCAAGCTCTGCCTGGCCGTGGGCGGGCGGGTCGAGCGCTTCGTGGAGTACGACTGGTTCCCGGCTGCCTTCACGCAGATCGACCAGATCATCGACCCGATCCTGCTGCTCGTCCGCCTGATGCGGCTGGAGGGTGCGCGAGCCACCGGCGCCGGCGACACCGACGGCCTGGCCGAGGCGCTCGCCCCGGCGTTCGTCCACGGGGCCTCCTTGTCGACCATCAGGGCTTCGGTGCTCGCGGGTGAGGCGCTGCTGACCACGCCGTTCGCGCTCGATGCCATTGGTGTCTGCTTCCCGGACGTGGTGGTCCGCGACAAGATCGTGGGCGGCGAGGTCTACAAGACGCGAGGCATGCGCGACCACCTCGGGACGGCCTACGAAGGCGAGTTCCGACGACTCTCGGGCCTGGACGAAGCGCTCCGGGTCTTCGTGAAGCCCGATGGGGTGGTCGGGATGGTCAACGACGGGCCGATGGCGGCCTTCACGGCCGCCGTGGAGCTGGGCGTGATCGACCCGGCGGCGATCGCCGCCGGCGTCTTCGCGCACACCCTCGGGACAGAGCTGGGCACCGGGTGGGTCACGGAGACCGGCACGATCCCGGACATCCCGTTGGAGATCTACAACTGCATCATCGACCTCGGCAGCTACCCCGAGCGCCAGTACGCCCCCGACGACGTCCGGAGCGTCAACAACTTCAACACGCGCCTCGCCGGCACCCTCCAGAAGTACACGAGCCAGAGCGGCGTCTTCAGGCTGGCGGCCAAGTACCTGCCCGACCAGGACCCGACGCTGTTCGCCGAGATCGTCGATCGCGGTCTGCTCACCCTCTCCGGTGGCGGCGTGTTCGTCCCGACCGAGCCCCGGGACATGCGCAAGCCTCTGCTGGAGTTCCTGATGTCGGCGGCGGAGCAGGGTGGCCACCCTGCGGTCGACCGGATCTTCCGGGAGATCGGGGAGTTCATGGCCGTCGCATGGCTGGAGTCCAAGTGGCTCCTGGACCCGGCCGTCGACACGCGGATCCTGTTCGGCCGGCTGGTCAAGCGAAGGGCCTGTTTCGACCTCATGGTCGAAGGTGCGCGAGCCATCGCACCCGCCCTCGTTCTCGAGGTGGCTGACGACGAGATGGCGAACACGGACCTCATGCGCCAGCTGCGCGACAGCGAGGTCTACACGGTCGCCCAGTTCGCCCAGGCGATCGGCGCGGTCCACTACGCGAACTACCGCCGCAACCGCTCCGCGGCTGACCGGGCACAGGCCACGCCGGTCGTCGCCGGAGGCGGGTCGTGACCCCTGACATGCCCTCGGTCCAGCCCGCTGCCGTGTCCCGCCTGCGGGTGGGTGTCCTGGGCGCCGGCATGATCGCGACCATCGGCTACGGCTACCTGCCCCACTTGGGCAAGATCCGGGACCGGGTCGAGCTGGCCGCCATCGCGGATCTCCGGATCGATCTGGCGCGCTCTGTCGCCGAGGCCCACGAGATCGGCCGGGCGGTCGAGTCGCTGGACGACCTGCTGGCGCTGGACCTGGACGCCGTGGTCAACCTGCTGCCCGGTCCGGCGCACTTCACAGCCTCGAAACGGATTCTCGAGGCTGGGCGCCACCTCGTCACCGAGAAGCCCATCACCAGCACGCTGTCCGAGGCGGACGAGCTCCTCGACCTGGCGGATCGCCGGAACCTGTACATCGTTGCGGCACCCGCCGACATGCTCGCGTCCGAGTGGGTGCGAGCGCGCGACCTCGTCGCCCGCGGCGCCCTCGGCAAGGTCGCGTTTGCGCGCGTGCAGTCCTCCCACGCCGGAGCAGCCGCGCTCTCGTGGCCGGTCGATCCATCGCAGTTCTACCAGCAAGGCGTCGGTGCGCTCCTGGACCTGGCGGTCTATGGCCTCACGCAGGTTACCGGCGTGCTGGGTCCGGCCCGGCGTGTCTCGGCACTGTCGGGGATCACTGTCCCCGAGCGACCGGTCCGAGGTGGCCCATTCGACGGGATGACCATTCCGGTGTCAGCGCCCGACAACAACCTGATCCTCATCGACTTCGGCGACTCGACCTTCGCGGTGGTCGACGGGACCTTCAACGTCGTGGCGTCCAGGAGTCCTCGCATGGAGGTGTTCGGGCTCGAGGGAACGCTGCTCGTCAACCGCGACGACGTCGGAAGCGCCACCCGTCGAGGTCTACCGGCTGGACGCGGCACCAGGCCTGGCAGGCTGGATCAGCCCGCAGACCTACGAGATCTTTCCTGTCGGATCCGACCGGTTCGCCGAGCTGCAACGCGGGTCGCTCATCGAGCACCTGGCCGACTGCATTCGAGACGGCGTTCAGCCTGTCGCGAGCGGTCGTCACGCACGGCACGTCCTAGAAGTGATGCTGGCGGCACAGCAGTCGGCGCTCGAGGGCAGGGTCATCGATGTGGTCTCGACGTTCTAGACCGGGGCCGGGGCCTTCAGAGACGCCCCCGGCTCGGCAGCATCCCGACCCGCGGGATCGTCAGCTGGCTGGTCGATGCGGCTGCCAGAGGCACAGCCGCGTTCGGGAGCCGGCGATCGGATCCTTCCTCAACCACCACCTGCGCCCGATCGCGCGGCTTGCGGCCAACGAGACGGAGTGGGTCTGCCCGTCAACCTTGCTGCAGTGGCAGCTGATCGATCACCGGGGCTCATCCAGGGTGCTCGCGCGCCTTGACCCGGTCCCGCGTCCGTTTGGCTGAGGCGGCGGTGGCTGACGAGTCCGACCGCTCCAGCGCGAGCCCATTTGCCAGGGTCGACGCGATCATCTTCGATTGCGACGGCGTCCTGGTCGACTCAGCCGCCAGCGTCGACCGATCGTGGGGGCGCTGGGCGAAGCGGTTCGGGCTGGACGGGGCCGCGGTCCTCGATGCCTCGAACGGACACACGTCCCCCGACACGGTTGCCGCCTGGCTGCCTGCCGACCTCGTTCCCGAGGGTTGTGCATACATCGAGGAGATCGAGATCGCGGACGCTGGCAGCGTCAGGATGATCCCGGGCGCGCTGGAGCTCCTCTCCAGCCTACCCGCGGACCGGTGGGGGATCGTGACGTCCGCAAGTCGGCCGTTGTTGGAGGCACGAATGAGTGCCGCACGCCTGCCCATTCCCCGAGTGGTGGTCACCGCGGACGACGTCGCTCACGGGAAGCCGCACGGGGAGGGCTACGCAACGGCGCTCAGCCAGCTTGGGGTCGCTGCGCCGCGAGCCGCCGTCTTCGAGGACACGGCCCTGGGCATGGCGGCGGCACGCGCCGCTGGCGTGGCCTGCATCGTGCGCGTTGGATCCGGCGAACCGATCGCCGGCGAGGCTGCCGTGGTGGTGGACCTCCGGCAGGTCGCCTGGGACGGTCGGCTTCGACTGTAGCGAGGGGGCTAGAAGCTCGATCCTTCGGGTTTCGCCCTCGGCTCGCTGCCAGACTGGCCATCGACGGCGACGCTCATGCCCTACCCCGAGGGGGCGGGCCGTCTCGAAGGTGGGATCAGCGGACGATCGGCCGGCCGCTGCGCGCCCAGGCACCGGTCCCGCCGCGGACGGACACCGTGCCCTCGAACCCCTGGTCGAGCAGGAAGTTGGTTGCCCCTCGGCTCCGGCTGCCGGATGCGCAGATCACCGCGTACCGCTTGTCGCGCTTGAGCTTGCCCACCCGCTCGGGGAGCCGCTTGACCGGGATGCTGATGGCGCCCGGCAGGTGCCCGCTGCGGTACTCGGAGTCCTCGCGGACGTCCAGGATCCGGACGGATCCGTCCTTGAGCAGGGCGTCGAGCTCGGCGAGATCGACCTCGGGCGTGCCGAATCGGCGCAGGAACGAGAACACGGGTTCCTCCAGTGGCGGTGCCAGGCGGAGCCCGCCTGCGACCTCGAGGACCGAAGGATAGCCGGGGTGCACCGATCGGCCGTTGCTCTTGGTGCGGGAAGGGCCGCGCGGCCCTGTCCGGCGCAGATCCGATCGGGCAACCTCGCATCATGACGATCTCCGAGGCCCAGTCCGAAGCCCCTCGCCGCGGCCAGCTCGTGTGCCGCAGCTGCTCCGCCCTGCCGGACGACGACGCGGCGACCGGCGGCCGCTGCCCCTGGTGCCGCGGCCAGCTGTCACGCGAGTACGGCGTCATCGTCGCCCGCTGCGGCGAGTGCGGGACGCGTGGCATCGTGGGTGTCGAGCTCGGCGTCCGCGACTACGAGAAGGGGACATTCCGGGTGCCGCGCGCGGTCTGTCTCGCCCACCCCGACGCCGGTGGTGGCCAGGGCGGCGCCGGCCCCGTGACGCGTCCGGCCGCCGGCTGACGAGGGCCCGGCGGCTGCCCAGCGGGCGATCGGGGCGAGCCCCCGGACGGGGTGTGACTGGACCACCGACGAGCGACCGATGCCTCTTGTCGGTGCGTCCCGTCGGCCGCACGATGCGGGGGACTCGCAGGCGAGGCCCGGCATGGATGTCTTCGGCTTTGCGCTCGCGACCGCCTTCCTGGTCGCGGCGTTCACGATCTTCGCGATCCTGGGGCGGCTGATGGACACCGTCGCGGCCGGGATCGGCTCCACGGTGGCGCCCACGATGGTCAGCGGGTTCCGCGCGTGGACGCCACCGGTCGGGGGGCGTCGCGCCACGGAGGACGACCGCCCGGAAGACGACGGGCCAGACGGGCGGGAGGCCGGGACCGGCACGGATGCCGGACGACGGCCCGATCCGGGCCTCCTGGTCCCCGTGACGCGACTGTCTGGGCGCGGCGAGCGCTGAGACTGCGGCCCGTGTCGCGTCGGGCGCCGGCTTCGGGCGCCAGTCGACCCCCGCTCAGCGACCGATCGGCGCGAGCCTCCGGACGGGCGCAGGGGGACGGACGGACGGACGCGCGACCCGGGTGAAGATGCGGCCGTAGTCCGCCCCGATGGCCGACCAGACCACGTCGCGGGTGTCGGCGTAGGCGCGCTTGCCGATGGCATCCCGCAGCTTGCGGTCGCCCAGCAGCCGCAGGATGGCCTCGCCCAGCACCTCGGATGACCCGGGAGCCACGAGGACGCCGCGGCCCCGCGTGAGGCGCTCGCGGGCGTAGGCGAACGACGTCGCGACGACCGCCTTGCCGGCCCCCATGGCGAAGGAGAGGGTGCCCGATGACACCCGGTCGAGGTCGAGGTAGGGCGCCACGAACACGTCGGCGGCCTCCACCCAATTGGCGAGCTCCACGCGCCCCATGAACCGGTTCTCGAACCGGACGTGGCCGGTGAGCCCGAGGCGCGCGACCTGCGCGACCACCCGCTCGCGGTAGGCGTCGTCGCCGTCTGCCAGGCCGTCCGCATGGGTAGCGCCGAGGATCACGTAGAGCGCCGACGGATCGGCCGCGACGATGGCGGGCATGGCCGCGATCACCGCCTCGTAGCCCTTCTCGGGGCGCAGGAGCCCGAAGCTCAGGATCACGCGCCGGCCCTCGAGGCCCAGCCTGGGCTTGATGGTGTCGGGGTCGACGAGCGGCAGGTTCGGCACGCCGTGCGGGACGACCTCGATCAGCTTCGGGTCCACGCCGTAGGCACGTGCCAGCACGCCGGCCGCGGTGGCCGACAGCACGACGGTGGCATCGCTGGTCCGCACGAGGCTCGTGGTGATCCGGTGCTGCTCCGGCGTGGGGTGGCGCGGAACGGCGTGGAGGGTGGTCACGAGCGGGAGTCGGAGTGCGTCCACCAGCGACAGGACGTACGAGCCGTCGGCGCCGCCGAAGATCCCGGGCTGGTACTGGAGCGAGACCACGTCCACCCCGGAGTCGTTCATGGCGTCCGCGATGAACCCGTACTCATCCTCGGCGTCCCGGCGGATCTTGTGGCGCACCTCCGCCGGATACACGTCCGGTCCGGAGGGCGGGTGGATGGCCACGATCTGGCGGGGGAACGCGGCGGTGGCGAGGTCATACGTGAACGTGGCGACGCTGCACGGGTGCGGCATGTAGGTCGCGACGAAGGCCGTGGTGGGGATCGCGTAGCTCCGATCGATGGGCCGGCCGGGATCGATGGGCCGGCCGGCCACGAGGGCCGGCCGGCCCGAGCGAGGTCAGGCCTCGGTCACCTGGATCGCGCGCGGGCCCTTGGGGCTCGCCTCGATCTCGAAGGAGACCCGCTCGCCACCGACCAGGCGGTCGAAGTCGAGCGGAGCCATCAGCGCGCCGCGGTGGAAGAAGTAGTCCTTCCCGTCCTCGGCAGTGATGAAGCCGAAGCCGCGATCGGCGACGACCTTCTTGATCGTACCCGTGGTCATGGGCAGATCCTTTCCACTTCCCGAACCCGAATGCAGACGCACGGCCCGTTCGAGAAGCAGGGGTCGACCACGCGGAGCATCGCCACAAGAGGCGGCAACGAACCCACGGTACTCGTTTCGGGCCGATCCGGCCAGCAGCAGGTTCGGGCGATGGCGCCGCTCATGCCCCCGAGCGAGCCGTTGGACCCGCGAAACCACGGCCGCTTGCCCCCGCCGGGATCCTCCCGTTCCGGCGACGATCTGCGGACCATGTCCAGCACCCCCCGGCCCGCCACCGGCCTCACCCTGGTCGCGTGGACGATCCTGCTCGCAGCATCGCTGCTGCCGGTCATCGTCTCGAGGGAGCTCCTGGGTTCCACGATGGGCTGGGACGAGCGGGGCCCGATCGCCTGCGCGGTGATCGTCGTGGGCCTGGTGGTGACCTCGGTGGTCGCCTCGTGGCGCCCGCTGCGTCCATTCCTCGTCGTCCTGCTGGCCCTGGTCGGGGCGCAGTGGCTCGTGTTCACGCAGCTGGGCAGCCTGCCGGCGGTCCGTGCGCTGACGCGTGACCCCTCGTTCGGCGTCTTCATGCTCGCGGAGCTGGCGCTGAACCTGGTCGTCACGCTGGTGGTGGTGGCTGTGCTGTTCGCGATCCACCGGGACCGCCACGCCTTCTACCTCGCGAAGGGCGACACCTCCGCGCCCGCCGGGCCGATCGGCTGGATGGGCGTGAAGCCGGGCGACCGGTGGAACGCGCTCGGGCGGAACCTGACGATCGCCATCAGCCTGGGGACGCTCGCCTTCCTCGTCCTGTCCGGGCAGCCGTCGGTCGATCTCGTGGTCCGGGTGCTGCCGCTGCTCCCGGTGATCCTGCTGGCGGCAGCGCTCAACGCGTTCAACGAGGAGGTGTCCTACAAGGCATCCCTGCTCTCGGTGCTCGTCGGGCCGATCGGCCCCCGCCAGGCGCTGTGGATGGTCGCCGCGTACTTCGGGATCGCCCACTTCTACGGGATCCCGTACGGCCTCATCGGCGTGGCGCTGGCGTGGTTCCTGGGCTGGATCCTGGCGAAGTCCATGCTCGAGACGCGGGGCCTTGCCTGGGCCTGGTTCATCCACTTCGTCCAGGACGTGCTGATCTTCTCGTTCCTGGCGCTCGGGTCGATCACCCCGGGTGGCTCCTGAGCGGTACGCTCAGGAGGTTCCTCCTCGCTATCCCAAAGGAGCGCTCCGCCGCATGGCCGATCCCCTCGCGCCTCTCATCGACGAGCTCATCGAGGTCGGCCGCGACGCCGCGCGACGGGGCCTGGTCCTGGCCTCGGCCGGCAACCTGTCCGCCCGGCTCGCCGGCGGCGAGTCGTTCGCGGTCACGGCAGCCGGCACCTGGTTCGATCGCCTGGGCCCCGGGGACTTCTCCGTCCTCGCGATGGACGGGACCGTCCTCGCCGGCCATCCCACGCCATCGACCGAGTGGAAGCTCCACGCGCGGACGTACGAGGTCAGGCCGGACGTCACCTGCGTGATCCACCTCCACCCCCAGGCGGCGGTGGTCCTGGACGCGTGCGGCCACGAGGTCCGGTTGATCACGCTCGACCACGCCTACTACCTGCGCCGCGTCGTGCGCGTCCCCTTCGCCCACAACGGCACCGACGAGCTGGCCGACACCGCCGCCGCGGCCGCCCGGGACTGCGACGCGATCATCATGGGCAACCACGGCTGCTCCACCCTGGGCGACACGATCGCGATGGCCTACCGGCGGGCGCTCCAGCTCGAGGACGCCGCCGAGTCGACGTTCCGCTGCCTGTCGATCGGGAACACGGACGCGACGTTCCCGCCCGAGGCGCTCGAGGGCCTGCGGCACCTGTAGCGGGCGGGACTCGCCTGAGAGGCACATCGCGCCCACTACCCGGGCGGCGACTCGCCTGGGAGTCACCAGGCGACCCGGCCCGCAGAGGTGAGGATCGGAATCGCACGGATCGGGCCTGAGCTCCGCGCCAGGTATGGCGATCTGACTCGGTGGTGAGTCGGCGGAGGAGGTCGACGAATCGGCGCCCCAGATCGGACCCGGTGGTGCATCGGCTGTCCTGCTGGGCGACCACGCCCGCTCTCAGGGAACTCTCAGAAAGGCTCGGCAGCATGAGAGTTCGACCGCGCCGCCGGAGGGTGCTGCGCGGTTCCCGAAATGACACGACCAGCCCGGGCCCACGGGCGCAGGAGGTCTCATGACCGACTTCACCCGTGGGTCGAGCGCGCCCGTCGCGACGATCGACCCGCTTCCCGATCCCCGCGCCACCGCCGAGGCGGTCCTGTTCGAGATCCGCCGCGTGATCGTGGGCCAGGACCAGATGCTCGAGCGCGTCCTGGTCGCGCTCCTCGCCGGCGGGCACCTCCTGCTCGAGGGCGTGCCGGGCCTGGCCAAGACCCTGACGATCCGGACGCTGGCGGACGCCCTGGACGCCTCGTTCCGACGCATCCAGTTCACCCCGGACCTCGTCCCCGGCGACCTCGTCGGGACGCGGATCTACCGCCCGGACTCCGGCACGTTCGACACCGAGCTCGGTCCGGTGTTCTGCAACTTCCTCCTCGCCGACGAGATCAACCGCGCCCCGGCCAAGGTCCAGTCCGCCCTGCTCGAGGTCATGCAGGAGCGCCAGGTCACGATCGGCCAGGAGAGCCACCGGGTCCCGAGCCCGTTCCTCGTGATGGCCACCCAGAACCCCATCGAGTCCGAGGGCACCTACCCGCTGCCCGAGGCGCAGGTGGACCGGTTCCTGATGAAGGTCGTGGTCGGCTACCCCACGCCCGCCGAGGAAGCCACGGTCGTCGAGCGCTCGCTGCGCCCGGCCGCCGAGGTCCGGCCCGTCCTCGACGCCGCCGGTCTGGCCCAGCTCCAGGCCGCGACCCCGGGCGTCTACGTGGACCCGGCGATCGTCGCCTACGCGGTCGCGATCGTGGGTGCCACCCGTGAGCCTGCCCGCTACGGCCAGGCCGCCCTCGCCCAGTACATCGGGTTCGGCGCCAGCCCCCGCGGCTCGATCAGCCTGATCCATGCCGCGCGTGCCCTCGCCCTGATCCGGGGCCGCCGCTACGTCATCCCGCAGGACGTCGCCGAGCTTGCGCGCGACGTGCTCCGCCACCGCATCGTGCCCAGCTTCACGGCGCTCGCCGAGGGCGTCACGCCGGACCGGATGCTCGATTCGATCCTGCCGGCGGTCCCGGCCCCGCGGCTCATCACCGCGGAGGAGCGGTCGGCGTGATCGGGATCGCACCGACCCCGCCCACCGCGCCCCGGCCGACCCCGCTCACCGCGACGCGCACGCCGGCGCGCCCAGGCCCGGGCCCCACGCCCGAGGCACTGCTGCGCGCCCTCGACATCACGATCGGGCGGCGGATCCGGGGCCTGGTCCCCGGCGAGTTCCGCGCCCACGAGCTGGGCGGCGGAACCGAGCTGGCCCAGGTCCGCCCCTACGAGCCCGGCGACGACGTGCGCCGGATCGACTGGAACGTGACGGCCCGCATGATGGTCCCCCACGTGCGCGTGCACGTGCCCGAGCGCTCGCTCACCACCTGGCTCGTGATCGACGAGTCGCCGTCCATGGCCTTCGGCACCGCGGACCGGCGCAAGGCCGACGTGGCCGAGGGGGTCGCGCTGGCCCTGGGCCACCTGTCCACGCAGCGCGGCAACCGCCTCGGCGTCCTCACGTTCGGCGCCGCCGAGACGCGTCGTGTCCCGCCGCGGGGCGGACGCGCCGGACTCCTCGCCGTGCTGGGCGCCGCCGCCTCCGACGTGGACGGTCCGGGCGACGCGGTCGATCCCTCGCCCGTCGCCGCCCTGCGGTTCCTCGCCGGGACCGGGGCGCGCGGCGGGCTCGTGGCGCTCGTGTCCGATTTCCGCGGACCGCGCGACTGGCTCCCGCGGCTTGCGCCGGTCGCGGCGCGCCATGGGCTCCTTGCCGTCGAGATCCGCGATCCCCGCGAGGACGAGCTGCCCGACGTCGGCGACCTGACGCTGGTCGATGCCGAGACGGGCCGCGAGGTCCGCGTCGACACCTCGTCCCGTCGCCTGCGCCACCGGTTCGCGGAGGCCGCGGCCGCCGAGCGTGCCTCGCTGGCCACCGAGCTGCGGCGCCTGGGCGCCCGGCACATCGTCCTCTCGACATCCGGCGAGTGGCTCCGCTCGCTCGCGGTCCAGCTCCGGGCCGGGGGGTCGGTGGCATGAACGCCGGCAGCCTGACCTTCGCCTCCCCCGAGCTCCTGCTCGCCCTGCTGCTGGTCCCGATCGCGCTGGTCGCCTATCTGCTGCTCCAGCGCCGCCGGAACCGCTACGTCGTCCGGTTCACCAACGTCGCCCTGCTCGAGAACCTGGTGCCCCGCCGGCCCTCGTGGCGACGCCACGTGCCCACCGCGTTCTACCTGGCCGCGATCGCCGTCCTCGGGATCGCGCTCGCCCGCCCGTCGCTGGTCGTGCCCGTCCCCCGCGAGGAGGCGACGGTGGTGCTGACCATGGACACCTCCCGCTCGATGCTCGCCACCGACGTCTCGCCGGACCGCCTGACGGCCGCCAAGGCCGCGGCATCCGACTTCATCGCGAACCTGCCCGAGGGGTTCCGCGTGGCCCTGGTGGCCTTCTCCACGGAGGCGCGCCTGGTCATGCCGCCCACCACGGACCGGGCGCAGGTCCAGGCGGCGCTCGACGCGCTGCGGGCCGATGGCGGCACGGCGCTGGGCGACGCGCTCGCCCTGTCGCTCGAGGCTGCGGACCTGGCGACCGGCGTCGTGGGCGCACCGGCCATCGCCCCAGCTTCACCCATGCCCGGCGACCCCGGGGAGCCTGCCCCGTCACCATCGGCGTCCCCGGACGGGACGGCCGCGGAACCGCCGCTGGTCGCGACCGTGCTGCTCAGCGACGGCGAGAACTCCACCGGCGCGCTCGAGCCTCTCGATGCCGCAGCCGATGCCGTGACCCGGGGTGTCCCCGTGTACACGATTGCGCTCGGCACCGAGGACGGGACCGTGGAGGTCCCGAACGGCATGGGTGGGACCGAGACGCTCCCCGTCCCGCCTGACACCGAGACCCTGGGCCAGATCGCCGACATGACCGGTGGCCGCTTCTTCGAGGCCCCCACCTCGGAGGACCTGGCGGCGATCTACGAGAGCCTGGGTTCCCGCGTCGGCGTCACGATGCAGGAGCAGGAGGTCACCCAGTGGTTCGCCGCCGCGGCCCTGCTGCTCGTCCTCGGCGGTGCCGGGCTGGCCGCCTTCTGGTTCAACCGGATCCCCTGACCGCGCGATCCAAGCGTGCCGGGGAGCCCGGTCGTCCCGTGGCGAGTCACATCACGGGGCGACCGGGAGGCCGGAAACGTGGGACCAATGGCTCCCGGCAGCGCGCATCGGCCTTCCTATCCTCAAGGGTGCGGATACCGTCGGGCCTCGGCCCAGGTGCTGCCGAACGTCCCATCGGGAGCCGGCGTCGGAAGACGGCCGGCCCCGTCTGGTGCGCAGGCAGCGCCACGAGGTGCGCTGGCAGGCCGTAGAACCTCCATTCCCTCGGCTGGGCTGGCCGCGGATCGGCCCCCAAGCGCGCATTCCGGTAGGTGGTCATGCACTGCATCGTCCTCGTGAAGCAGGTCCCGGATGTGAGCAACATCCCCGAAGACGCCTGGGATCGCGAGAAGGGCACGCTGCGTCGCGGGCTCCTCGACAGCATCCTCAACCCCCTGGACCTCCACGCCCTCTCGTTCGCACGGCGGATCACGGCGGGGGACCCCGACGCGAAAACGATCTACCTCACGATGGGGCCGCCACAGGCCCGGGAGGTCCTCGCCGACTGCATCTCGCGCGCGCCGGGCGAGGCGGTCCTCCTCACGGACCGGGTCATGGGCGGTGCCGACACGGTCGCCACGGCCTACTCGCTGGCCCAGGCGGTGCGGCGCATCGAGCGTGACCTCCTCGGCGGGAGCCGCGACTACCTGATCGTGACCGGCATGCAGTCCGTGGACGGCGACACCGCGCAGGTGCCGCCCCAGCTGGCGGAGGACCTGGGCATCGTCCAGGTCGCGTACTGCCAGGACGTGCACACGGAGCCCGAGCTGACGTTCCGGCGGATCGGCGCGGAGGGCACGGAGGACGTGACCCCCACGAGCTTCCCCGCCCTGGTCACGGTGACCGCCTGCACGGACACGCTCTACCGGGGCTTCCACAGCGCCCGTGCCGCGCGCGACGCCGTGATCCACACCTGGAGCGCGGCCGACGTGGACGCCGCCCCGGACAAGGTGGGCATCAAGGGCTCGCGCACGACGGTCTACCGGATCTTCTCCCCGTCCGAGGACCGGGCCAAGACCTGCGAGATGGTCAACGACCCGGCCGACCTGCTCCGCAAGCTGCAGGCCAAGTACCGCCTGGCGTCCGGCGGCCCCGCGGTCCACGAGGAGGGGGCCTACGCGCTCGAGGGCCGCGAGCCAACCTACCGCGGCGGGTTCTGGATCCTCGCGGAGCGCGAGGGCGACGGCATCAAGACCGTCTCGCTGGAGCTGCTGGGCAAGACCCACGAGCTGGCCGCGTTCCTCGGCGAGAAGGTGGCTGCCGTCCTTCCCTGCGCGGACGCGGGCGACCTGCCGGCCGAGCTGATCGCGCACGGCGCGGACGTCGTGTACGCGATCGAGCACCCCCAGCTGGCATCGTTCTCGCCCCTGCCCTACAAGACCGCGATCGCCGGCCTGGTCCGCGAGCACCGGCCGCAGGTGATGCTGTTCGGAGCCACGCCGATGGGCCGCGAGCTGGCCCCGCGCGTCGCGTACGCGTGCGACTCCGGGCTGACCGCCGACTGCACCAAGCTGGAGATCGGCGACTACGCCAAGGGCGGCCAGGACCTGGTCGGGATCCTCAAGCAGACCCGGCCCGCCCTGGGCGGCAACATCATGGCCACGATCATGACCAAGGACTCGCCCACGCAGATGGCGACGGTCCGGCCCGGCGTGTTCAAGGTTCCGCCCCGGGACGAGGCGCGCACGGGCGAGGTGGTCCGGGTCGTGCCGGACCTGGGGGACAGCGCCGACGGCGTGAAGATCACCCCCGTCGAATCGTTCGTGTCCAAGGTCAGCATCCGCGACGCCAAGATCATCGTCGCGGGCGGCCACGGCATCCGCAACAAGGCCGAGTTCGACGGCCTCCTCCAGCCGCTCGCAGAGGGCCTCGAGCACCTGCTCGGCGACGGCGCCAAGGTCGCCGCCTCGCGCCACGCGGTCGAGGACGGCTTCACCACCCACGACTACCAGGTCGGCCAGACCGGCCAGACCGTCGCCCCCAAGCTGTACGTCGCCGTGGGCATCTCGGGCGCCGTCCAGCACATCTCCGGGATGCAGATGTCGGACACGGTGGTCGCGATCAACAAGGATCCGCGGGCGCGGATCTTCAACTACGCGGACTTCGGCGTCGTCGGCGATCTCGAGACGGTCGTTCCGCAGCTCGTCAGCGCGGCCAAGGAGGCGTAGTCATGGACGGCATCGACATCCTCGTCGTCGGCGCCGGCCCGGCCGGCCTCTCCGCGGCGCTCAGGGCGAAGCAGGGCGCGACGGCCGCCGGCCGCGAGCTCTCCGTCGCCGTCATCGACAAGGCCCCGGCCGCCGGCAACCACGCCCTGTCGGGCGCCGCCTTCGAGGCCGCCTGCCTGGACGACCTTGTCCCGGGCTGGAAGGACCTGCGCAACCCGTTCGTCACCGGCCTCGTGCCCGTGGAGCGGGACGACATGTACTTCCTGCGGGCGAAGGCGGCCAACCGGATCCCGCCCCTGGTGGTCCCGTCGCGGATGCACCACGTCGGCGACTACATCATCTCGATCTCGCGCCTGACCGCGTTCCTGGCCGAGCAGGCCGAGGCCGCCGGCGTCGAGGTCTACCACGGGTACACCGTCCGGACCCTGATCATCGAGGACGGCGCCGTGAAGGGCGTCCGCCTCGCGGAGGTGGGACTGGCCCACGATGGCGCGCCGAAGGGCAACCACCTTGCCCCGGAGGAGATCCGCGCCCCGATCACGATCCTCGCGGACGGCACCCACGGCGTCATCTCGCGGGAGTTCACGGAGCGCTTCGGCGGTGGCGTGAACCCGCAGGTCTACTCGCTGGGCATGAAGGCCATCGTCCAGTTCCCCGAGGCCAGCCCGTTCGGCAACAACCGCGTGATGCACACCCTGGGCTACCCGATGCCGCCCAGCGTCTTCGGCGGCGGCTTCATGTACTCGATGGGCGAGAAGACCGTGGCGGTCGGGCTGATCCTGGGCCTCGACTACAAGTACGGCGACCTCAACCCGCAGCGCGAGTTCGAGACGTTCCGCGCCCACCCGTTCATCAGCCGTCTGCTCAAGGGCGGCACGACGGTGGCGACCGGTGCCAAGACGATCCCGGAGGGCGGTCTGTACGCCCAGGGCGCGTTGTCGGCCCCCGGCGCGATGGTCACCGGCGACGGCGCCGGCTTCGTCAACATGGAGAAGATCAAGGGCATCCACTACGCGATCCGCTCCGGCATGGCCGCCGCGGACACGGCCCTGGAGGCGCTGGGCACCGACGGCACGGCGGGCTCGCTGGACGGGTACCGCGACCGGCTGGAGGCGAGCGGGATGCTCGACGACTTCCAGCACGCCCGGAACTACCGCCAGGTGTTCAAGTACGGCCTGTTCGTGGGGACGCCGCTGTCGCTGGTGCAGTCGTACGTCCCCAAGCAGATCGGGATCCACCGGGACGGCGACGCCACGAAGAAGGGCGCCCGCCTGAACCGGCCAGACCCCGGGCGCATGGACGGGGCGACCTTCGTCGCCCTCACCGGCACGCTCCACCGCGAGGACGAGCCGTCGCACATCACCATCACGGATCCGAGCAAGTGCGTGTCGTGCGAGGCGGACTACGCCAACTCGTGCACGCACTTCTGCCCGGGCCAGGTCTACCGCTGGAGCGGGTCGGAGGTGGTGCTCTCGCCCTCCAACTGCCTGCACTGCATGACCTGCACGGTGAAGTGCCCCGAGGACGTCATCAAGTGGATCCCGCCGGAGGGCGGGGAGGGGCCGCGCTACAAGCAGCTCTGAACGCCCGGTCCTGGGCTTGCAGCTGGAGGTCTGAGCCGCGGCGCTGGTTCCGACCGGCGCCGGCCGCTCAGGTGCTGGGAAGGGTGGCGGCTCCGGCCGGCTCCCGAGTGGTCCGGCGCCCGCCACCGCGGATGAGGCTGGTCACGATGCCGATGGCGCACACGGCTGCCGCCACGACGAAGGCGTCCCCGATCGCGGCGGTCAGGGCGGCGCTCTGCTGTGCGGCCGATGGCGTGCCGCCCGTGCCGGCGAGGTAGACGGGGAGCCGCGTCGCGACGACCGCCGCCGACAGCGCGATCCCGAGCGCCTGGCCCGTCACGCGCATCTGCGCCAGGACGCCCGACGCGGTGCCGACGCGCCCACCGGGCACGGATCCCAGCACGGCGCTGCTGTTGGGGCTCATGAACATGCCGTTGCCGACACCGAGCAGCACGAGCCGCCAGACGAGGTCCGGCGGGGCGAAGTCGGCCGGCAGCCAGGTCAGGCTCAGCAGCCCCAGCACGATCAGGACCATCCCGCCGGTCGCCGGGATGCTCGGCCCCCACCGGTCGGACGCGGCCCCGCTGAGCGGCGCGACCAGCGCCATCGAGAGCGGGACCGACATCAGCAGCAACCCTGTCTCCACCGGTGAGTACCCTGCACCCTGGATCAGCAGGAACGGCAGCAGGAACGTCGCCGTGAAGATCCCGCAGAACGCGACGACGACGCTGGCCAGCCCGGCCGTGAACGGCCGGATGCGGAACAGCGCAAGGTCGATCAGCGGCTGAGCGGACGCCCGTTCGGCCATCACGAACGCCGCGCCGAGGACGATGGACACGACCACCAGGCCCAGCGTCGCGGGGCTCGTCCAGCCCCAGGCCTGGCCCTCGCTCAGGGCGAGGAGCAGGGCGAACAGCGCGCCCCCGGACAGCGCCGCTCCCCGCAGGTCGAAGGTCTTGCCCGCGCCCGGCGTCTCGGCGGGCAGCACGCGGGCCGCCCACACGATGGCCAGGATCCCGATCGGCACGTTGATCAGGAAGATCGCCCGCCATGACGCCGCCTGGGTGAGGATGCCGCCGAGCACCGGGCCCAGGGTGAGGCCCAGCGAGACGCTCATGCCGTTGAGCCCCAGGGCGCGCCCTCGCTCGCCGGCGGGGAACGTGCGGGTGATGATCGCCGGGCCCATCGCCATGATCATGGCCGCCCCGACCGCCTGGACCAGCCGGAAGGCGACCAGGGCTCCCGCGCTGGGGGCCGCCCCGCACAGGACGCTGGCAAGGGTGAAGATCGCGAAGCCCGCGAGGTAGACGCGCTTGAACGTCTGGACCTCGCCGAGGCGGCCGACGGGGAGCAGCAGGCTGCCCAGGACGAGCAGGTAGGCGACCACGACCCACTCGACGGTGGTCAGGTCGATCCCGAAGTCCTGCTGGATCGCGGGCAGCGCGATGTTGACGATGCTGCCGTCGAGCGTCGACATCAGCGAGCCCAGCGAGACCGCCGACAGGATCAGCCACTTGCGCTGCATGGGGGAACCACGCTACCCGATGCGGTGTGCCGCCGAGCGCCAGCGGCCGTGTGCCCAGCCGCCGTGTGCTCAGCCGCCGGCCAGCAGCTCCCTGATGACCTGCTCGCGGACGTCGTAGCTGCCCTCGCCGCCGCTCGCGTAGCGGAGCCTGCCCTCGCGATCGATGAAGTGGAACGCTGGCCAGGCGCCATTCTGGAACGCTTTCCAGGTCGCGAATCGAGGGTCGAGCGCGACCGGGAACCGGACCCCGGCGCGGCTGACCGCTTCGCGGACGTTGGCGACATCGCGCTCGTAGGCGAACTCCGGCGTGTGGACGCCCACGACGACCAGGCCCGCGTCGGCGTATCGCTCGTGCCAGGCCTTCACGTAGGGCTGGACGTTGACGCAGTTGGAGCAGCCGAACGTCCAGAAGTGGACCAGCACGACCTTCCCCCGGAGCGACTTGACCGTCAGCGGGTCGCTGTTGATCCAGTCCGTGATGCCCGCCAGCTCCGGCGCGGGTCCGAGGTCCTGGAGGGCGACCCTCGCCGGAAGCGTCTCCGCCAACTGCGGTGGCAGGGGTTGGCCGTCGATGTTGCGGAGCGGTGCCGACGCCGCCCCGGGACTGACCGCCGGGGTGGACGCCTCGGCTCCGGTGCTCGCCACCGGTCCCACGGCCGCCATCGCGGCCGTCCAGCCGGACGGGAGCAGCGATGCCAGCCGTGCCTGGAGTGGCACGTCCAGCCCGGTCACGACCAGCAGGCCCGCGGCCACCGTGAGCGCACCGAAAGCGCGCACCAGCCCGGAGCGCCGCTCGGCCGATCCCAGCCGTCGCGCCGCCCGCCGGCCCCCGAGCGCGATCGCCGCGAGCGGCACGGAGGCCCCGACGACATAGGCGAGCGAGATCGTGACGGCTTCCGGCGTCGGCCCGACGCTGACGGCGGTGGCGATGACGCTGGCCATGATCGGCCCGACGCACGGCGACCAGATGAGACCGACGGCGACCCCCAGCATGATCCCGCTCCCGAATTCCCCGGATCCTGGACGGATCGCCGCCGCGCGTGGGGTGGTCACACGGCTTGCCCAGCGCTCGACCCGCCGGCCCAGCGCCGGGACGGCGAGCGTGGCCCCGAACGCCACCAGCAGCAGCGCGCTCGCCACCCGGAGCTGGCTGGTCGTGACGCCAGCGGCGGCAAGCGTGGAGGCGAGCAGGATGGTCGCCGCGATGAAGGCCGCGCCAAAGCCCAGGACCAGGCCGGCGACGCGCCGTCCGCCGCGGTCCGCAGCGCCGCCGGGATCGGCTGCGGCTCCCACGAGCAGGGGGACGACCGGGAGCACGCACGGGCTCAGGACGGTCAGAAGACCGGCGAGCGCAGCGAACAAGATGGTGGCGAGCATCGCCGAACGGTATCTGCCTGCCGGTGACGCGACGATGACGGACGTGGGTCGCGGCGCGCGAGGCGCAAGCGCGCCTTGCGGGAATGACCGGCCCTCCGCGATGATCCTGCGGACCGTCACCCCGCGAGAGGACCCCATGCCCGCCGCCCTGCCCGCGCGCCGCCCATGAGCCTGTACGAGCCCCTGCGCGACACGTGGTCCACGTCGCTGAGCGTGGCCCGGCAGCGCCTCAGGTCGGGCGGACGCCGGCGCCTGCTCCTTGCCTGGGTGCTCCAGGCCCTGGCGCTCTACCTGGTGGGGCAGCTGGTGCCGGGGTTCGTGGTCACGGATCCGCTCGCGGCGCTCCTGGGGGCCGTGGTCGTCGGTCTGCTGAACGCCCTCGTCCGGCCCATCCTGGTGCTGCTGACCCTGCCCCTGTCCGTGCTGACGATGGGCCTCGTATCGCTCGTCATCAACGCGATCATGCTGGTGATCGCCGCCCCGCTGGTGCCCGGTCTCGAGATCGAGTCGTTCGGTGCGGCCGTCGTGGGCGCCGTGCTGATCACGATCTTCACCACGCTCATCTCCGTGATCCTGGCCTCTGACCAGGACGACACGTTCTACGCCGAGCTTGCGCGCCGCCTGACCTACCGCGAGTCGGAGCGGGTGGCCGGCGGCTCGGGTCTGATCGTGGTCCAGATCGACGGCCTCGCCGCGCCGATCCTGCGCAACGCGATCCGGGTGGGGATCACGCCGAGGATGGCCAACTGGGTCCGCTCCGGGCAGTACCGCCTGGTGGAGTGGGAGTGCGTGCCGCCGTCGCAGACCTCGGCCAGCCAGGCCGGGATCCTCCACGGGAACAACGACAACATCCCGGCCTTCCGCTGGTTCGAGAAGGAGACCGGGCGCCTGCTGGTCTCGAACCGCCCGGCCGACGCAACCGAGATCGAGCGCCGGGCCTCGGACGGTCGCGGCCTGCTGGCGGCGGGCGGGACCAGCGTGGGCAACCTGTTCAGCGGCGACGCGACGAGGACGCTGTTCACGATGAGCCGCATGGGGCCGGAGAGCGCGGCCGACGTCAGCGCGTTCTCGCTCTACTTCGTGGATCCGGCTGCGTTCATCCGGACCGTGGTCCTGACGATCACCGAGGTCGTCAAGGAGCGGCTGGAGGCCCGTCGCCAGGTGGCCAGCGACATCCAGCCGCGCGTGCACCGGGGCGCGACGTTCGCCGTGCTGCGGGCGGTCAGCAACGTGGTCCTGCGCGACCTCAACGTCACGTTCGTCATGGACGCGATGCGGCGCGGGACGCCGATCGTCTACGTGGACATGGTGGACTACGACGAGCTCGCCCACCACGCCGGTCCCGAGCGGCTCGAGACCCTGCGCTCGCTGGCGGGCGTGGACCGGGTCCTGGGCTCGCTCCAGAGGGCGGCCGCATCGGCGCCGCGCGACTACCGGATCGTCGTCGTGTCCGATCACGGCCAGAGCCAGGGGGCGACGTTCAAGGACCGTTACGGCGCGACGCTCGCCGAGGTCATCGAGGGCCTCATGGGGGCCGGCACCGTGACGAGCGCATCGACGGACCCGGCGGAGCAGGGCGAGGGCTGGGGGCCCGTGAACGCCCTCCTGTCCGAGATCCGGTCGCGCCCGGGCGTCGCCGGCAAGGTGGCGTCATCCGTGTTCGAGAGCCGCACGGTGGACGGCGCGGTCGACATCGGCGCGAAGTAGGCCGCCAAGGCACCGGCGCCTGCCGATGCGACCGTCATGGTCCTCGCCAGCGGCAACCTGGCCAACGCCTACTTCACCGGGCTCGAGGGCCGGGCGAGCCTCGAGCGGCTCGAGGAGACGTACCCCGGACTGCTCACCGGCCTGGCTGCGCATCCCGGCATCGGCTTCATCCTCGCCAGGTCCGAGGCCCTTGGTGCCGTGGCGCTGGGTCCGGCCGGCGCCCGCTATCTCGACGACGACCGGGTGGAGGGCGTGGACCCGCTGGCGCTCTTCGGTCCGAACGCCGCGGACCACCTGCGGCGGCTGGACGGGTTCAGCAACGTGGGCGACCTGCTGATCAACTCCAGCTACGACGCGGAGCTGGAGGAGGTCGCCGCGTTCGAGGAGCTGGTCGGATCCCACGGCGGCTTCGGCGGTCCGCAGACCCGGCCGTTCCTGCTGGCCCCGACGGAGCTCGAGTTCACCCACGAGCCCATCGTCGGTGCCCCGGCGGTCTACCGCCAGCTCGTCCGCTGGGCGGACGGGCTCGGCGTGGGTCCGGGATCCGGGGCTGGGGACTCGCCAGTGGTCGAGGACCGCCACCTCCCGGAGCCCAAGGGCATCAAGTGGGTCGCAGCGCTGCTCGTGCTCGCCAGCGTGCCGGCGATCCTGGTCGCCGGAGCCATCCTCGTCCTCGAGATCGTTTCGGCGGATGTCAACGCGCTGGCGACCGCGGCGATCGTGATCGCCCTGCTGATTGCCTCGGTGAGCATCGGGTTGGCCGTCGGTCTCCTGAAGCGCCGGCGGTGGGCCTGGTTCGCGACCCTCATCATCGAGGGGATCAACGTGGTTTCGATGCTCATCGGGCTCGCGACGCAGGGCCTTGGCGCGGTCGCCAGCTACGGGGTCATGGGCATGGTCGTGTCCTTCACGGTGTTCTTCTACCTGACCCGGCCGCACGTGGCCGCCGCGTTCAAGCGCCCGCGGGCGAAGCCCAGCCCCGGCTCGCCCGCTACTTGACGCTGCCGGCCGTGATGCCCTCGACGATCTGGGGGTTGAACACCACGTAGATCACGATCATCGGGATCGTGACCCGGTGACCCGGCGGCTCTCTAGGGTTGGACGAGGCCAGTCCTGTAGGCCACAGAGGCAGCTTCCGTGCGTGTGGAGACTCCGAGCTTGCCGAGGATCCGCGAGACGTGCACGCCGACCGTGTTCCTGCTCACGAACAGCGCCTCCGCGATCTGGCGGTCGGTCAGGCCCCGGGCGACCAGACCCAGCACCTCGAGCTCGCGGACCGTCAGGTCCGCACCAACGCCGCTCGCATGGGTGCGATCAACCCGCGCCGCGGGCTCCTCCGCGTCCACGGCTGACGGCTGGAGCGACAGGCGCGCGCGCCTGGCCGTGCGTTGGATGGCCACCCGGAGTGGCTCCGCCCCCAGATCAACCGCAATGGCCGCGGCGGCGGCCAGCGCCACTCCCGCCGTGCGCCTGTTCCGCAGACGAAGTGATGCCTCCGCCTCACGCCACCGGGCGTAGCCGACGAGGTAGGGGCGTTCCCGGGCCTGCCACAGGTCCGCGGCCTCCCGCCAGCTCGAGGGCGTGGGCATGCCGCTGAGCCGCGTCTCCTCAGCCGCGGCCAGGGCCACCTCGGCGCGCATCGTCAGCAGGAACCCGCCGTCCATGGTCGACATCGCGTCGAGCTGCGGCGCGACCCGGCCGCGCAGCGTCTCAGCGATGCGGATCGCCTCCATGTCGGGCTTCCGGCCGTTCCGCTTCGGCCTCATCTCGGCCAGGTCGGCCGCCGCCCGCATAGCCGAGTCTCAGCAGGCGGACCCGGAACAGCCTGTCATCGGTGCGCTCGAGACTGGTCATGCCGGCATCGATGGCGTCGAGCGCGGCGCGTGGATCTCGTCGCCACAGCGCGAGCTCGACGCGTGCCGTGGCATAGGGGCCGGTGTACTGCAGCTCCACGGGGTACCGGGCAAGGAGCTCGGCGATCCTGCGGAGCTGATCGTCGGCCTCCGTCCAGCCGCCGCGCGCGACGGTCAGCTCGACGACGCGAGTCAGGAGGTACAGCTCGTCGTTGGATGACCCGAGGTCGAGGCGGGCTTCTCGCGCCCAGGCGGCAGCCCGATCCCAACGGCCAAGCTCGTACTCCGCGAGCGCAGCATGGATGCGAGGGCCCAGGCCCTGGGTGCGGGCTGAGCCCATCTGCTCACAGACGCGCAGCCCTTCGTCGATGACCTCGCGCGCGCGGCTGCCGCGATCGCAGATGATGAGCACCTCGCTGAGGTTCGTGTAGATGCGCCCCACCTCGTCGGCGTCCTTGTCGGCAACCGCGATCGTCAGTGCATGATCGAACGAGGCCACGGCCTCACCACATCTGCCAAGCCAACCGAGGTCGACGCCTCGTGTGTTGCTTGCGTGTCCCTCACCGCCCGGTCCCCAACCGCCAGGGCGAGCTCGATTGCCTGGTCGCACAGCGCCAGAGACTGGCGCAGGCGGCCCGTGTTCATGAGGACCTGCGCGAGCCCGGCGAGCACCCGCGCACCTTCGGCCGAAGCCGGCTCGGGCGGCATCATTGCGACGGCCGCACGGAAGGTCAACTCGGCCTCGTCGGGCTCACCGGCCATCCAGAGCGCGTACCCGAGCTCCGCCCTGGTGACGGCTGCCGCGCGGCCGTCTCCGGCTTGGTCAGCCTCCGCTACGGCCTGGCGCGCGAGGATCGCGGCTCGCTCGAGGTTGCCCGCGAGGTGCGCGGCCCACCCGGTGCGACGCAGAAGGGCAAGGTGGTCGAACCCGGCCAGGAGGGACGGGTCATCGACCGAGTCCCACAGACTCAGCGCCTGCTCGTAGCGGGCCAGCGCGATTCCGAAGGCAAACGCGAGCTCTGCCTCCGCGCCAGCACGAGTGGCGGCTCCGAATGCTCGCTCGAGGTCGCCTGCAGCCTGCCAGTGGCGCGCCAGCTCGGACCAGTGTGCAGCCACGGAGGGTCCGGTACCGCCAAAGCGATCGCCCAGCGCCTGCGCGCACGCCTCGTGCATTCGACGGCGCTCGGTCGCCAGGAGCCCCTCGTACACGACCTCCCCGATGAGCGGATGGCGGAACGCGTATCGGTCGGCCTGGCCGTCGTGCGAGACCAGCAGCAGACCGGCATCGAGTCCCGCGTGCAGGCCAGCCACGAGCGCCCGCTCGGGCAGGCCTGCGACGGCCTCGACGAGCCAGTCTCCGAAGTGGGGGCCAGCCACGGCGATGGCGCCCAGCACCGCCCGGGCTTCCGTGGGCATCTCGCCGATCCTCTCCTGGAGGATGTCCCACAGGCTTGGCGCGAACTGCACGTTCGGTCCGGGATCGGCTTCGGCGAGGAGGAGCTCTTCGATGAAGAACGGGTTGCCGCCCGACCTGACGTGGATTGCATCGCTCGCCGCGGGCGTGACGGCCGAGTCGCGGATCGCGGCGACGAGCTGCGCGGTCTCGTCCCTCCGGAGCGGTGCAAGTTCGATGCGGTCGACATCCATGAGCCGCTCGAGCTCCGCCAGTCGCGCCAGGAGCGCTTGGTGCGCGGGCAGGTCGTCGGATCTGAACGTCAGCAGCAGCGCGAACGGAGTCGCACGGAGTGAGCAGGTCAGGTAGGCAATCAGGTCAAGGGACGCGGTATCGGCCCACTGGAGGTCCTCAAGGACCAGCAGCACCGGTGCCGGCGTCGCCAGGCGCCGGCAGAACCCGAGCACAGCCTCGAACAGGGCGGCTCGGGTGCCAAGGTCCCGGCCGGCCACCACGACGCCGTCGGGAGGAGATCCGGAGCCGAGGGCGTTCGAGATCCGTGCCAGGACCTGCCCATCCTCACCGACTGCGTCGGACCACGCCGACGGTTCCAGGCCCGGCCTGGCGCCACGGAAGGCCTCGGCAATCGGTCCATATGGCAGGCTCGGTCCCGCGATCGGCACGCACGCCCCGCGCATCGTCGTGAAGCCGAGCGACCGGGCGGACTCCAGGACGGCCTCGGCAAGCCGTGTCTTGCCGATCCCCGCCTCGCCCCCCACGAGTGTGATCGCCACGCGACCCTCGGCGGCCCGCGTGAGGTCCACCTTTGCGGCCTCGAGCTCCCGGTCGCGGCCGACCAGGGTCGGGCTCACCTGACGGCGACTCATCGCGTCGATCATGCCCGCGGCGGATACCGCTCGGATAGACCCAAGGGGCCTGTCGATAGGGAAGGTGGGTTACGCAGTGGCGATCCCGATGCCGACCCGGCGTATCGATGCCGGACACCATCGGAGGGAATAGCGAAGACGCGGGACGACGGGTTCGTCGCGACCAGCCACCATGGCCTCGTCAGGGTTCGCAGGTGGGCCGCGAGCGGCCTCGGTGGTGGGCAATGAACGACTTCATCCTGGGTCAGCTGGCGCAAGAGCGACAGGCCGACCTCGGTCGCGAGGCTGCGCGAGTGGCACTCGCCGACAGCGCACGCAGGTCACCGACGGGGGACCCGCCGCCTGGCCCGCACGGCGCGAGCCCTCGATCGCCTGGGTCGGCGGTCGCTCATGGCCTGACGACGGCGTGGCAGCGGCTGGTGCACCGTCCGTTCCTGCACTCGGGTCACGCGCCCCGGTAGCCACGGGCTCGGAACGATGCTGGGTGACGACCTGTCGAGCCCAGCCCCGGCCCGCCCGCTACTTGACGCTGCCGGCCGTGATGCCCTCGACGATCTGCCGGTTGAACACCACGTAGATCACGATCATCGGGATCGTGACGATGGACAGCGCCGCGAACAGCAGCGAGTAGTCCGTCACGTAGCGGGTCGAGAATGCCAGCAGGCCCGTGGGGATCGTCTTGAGCACATCGTCCTGGATGTACAGCAGCGCGAGCAGGAACTCGTTCCAGGACGACAGGGCGGAGAAGATCGCCACGGTGGCGAGACCCGGGCGGAGCAGCGGCAGCGCCAGCTCGCGGAAGACGCGCCAGTCGCCTGCTCCGTCGATGCGGGCCGCGTCGAACAGCTCCTCCGGCAGCGCATCGAGGTAGACCTTGAGCAGGTACACCGCGAGCGGCAGGCCCATCGCCGTGTACGGGATGATCAGCGCCAGGCGCGTGTCCGTGATGCTCAGCTGGGTGAACAGGGTGGACTGGGCGATGAAGTACGACTGCAGCGGGAGCAGGAGCCCCAAGGCGAACAGGGCCATGAACAGGCCGCGACCGCGGAACCGGTAGCGGCTGAATGCGAAGGCTGCGCTGGCGCCGAGCAGCAGGATCGCCGTCACGGACACCAGCGTGGTGATGGTGCTGTTGATCGCGTACTGGCCGATGTTGCCCACCTCCCAGGCCTCCGACCAGCGGGCGAAGTCGATGCTGGTGGGTGGCGCGAACGGGGTCGAGAAGATGGACGCGTTCGTCTTGAAGCTGGACAGGATCATCCAGATCAGCGGGAAGAAGAAGAACAGCGCCAGCAGGCCCAGTGCCGCCGACACCAGGAGGCCTGGCACCCGGCTCGGGGTGTCGTGGCCGGTGCGCACGCCCGCGCTCACGCCGGATCCACCCGGCGGCCGCGGGCCTGGAGCCGCGCATACACCAGGCCCACGCCCAGCACGATCGCGGTCAGGATCACCGCCATCGCGGAGCCGTAGCCCACGTCGCCGTTCCGGAACACGGTCTTCACGAGGTACGTCGTGGGAATCTCCGTCGCCCCGTACGGCCCGCCGTTGGTGAGCACGAAGAACAGGTCGAAGCCCTGGAAGCCGCCGGTCACGCACAGCAGCACGGTGACCCAGACGACGCTGCGGATCATCGGCACCTTGATCCGGGAGAACAGGGCCCACTCACCGGCGCCGTCCAGCCGGGCGGCCTCCACGGCCTCGGACGGGATCTGCCGGAACGCGGCGTAGAAGATCATCATGTAGAAGCCGGCGAAGACCCAGCCCGAGACCAGGCTCACCGCCAGCAGCGCCGTCGAGGTGTCGCCCAGCCAGACCCGCTGGAGCTCCTCGAGGCCGACCGCCGCCAGCCCCGCGTTCACCAGCCCGAAGTCCGGGTTGTAGACGAACGACCACAGGACGGCCACCACCACCATCGGCAGCATGACCGGCGTGAAGATCGCGACCCGGAACCAGAGGCGCCCTGGCCGCATGTGCACGAGGCCCGCGAGCCCCAGGCCCACCAGGACCTCGAGGAACAGGGTGGCCAGGATGTACAGGACGACGTGGATGAACGAGTCGCGGAACGTGGGGTCGCCGACGGCCGTCGCGTAGTTGTCGAGGCCCACGAAGGTCATCGGCCCGAACCCGTTCCACTCCGTGAAGCTGTAGCCGATGGTCAGGACCATGGGCAGCAGCACGGCAAGGCCGAAGACGGCCAGCGCCGGGGCGAGGAACAGGTACGGGCTGATGGCGCGGGTGGGCTTCATGTGCAGGTCACGCGGACGCGATGGTGACGAGCCGGTCGCGGTCGGGGAGACGCACGACCGGCTCGCTGGTTCCTAGCGGCCGAGCTTGCGGTCGATCTCGGCGAGGGCCTCGGCCGGTGTGGCCTGTCCGCCCAGCACCGCGGCCATGCCCTGGTAGAAGGCGTCGGCCATCTTGAGGTCATAGCCGGTGTCCGGCGGCAGCACGATCGCCGATGCCTCGTTGAGCATCTTGTTCAGCTCCGTGGTGCGCGCGTCGACCTCGGCTCCCGAGGATGCCGACTTGGCGAGCGGGGTCACCTCGGCCTCGATGAAGGCCTGGACGTTCTCGGGGCTGTTGAGGAGGGCCATGAACTCGGCGGCCTCCTTCTGCTTCGGGCTCTTGTCGTTGATGATGTAGCCGGTGGCGACGCCGATGACGCTGCCCGCGTCGCCCTTGCCGTCCGGCATGGGCGGGATGTTGACGTAGTCGAAGTCGAGGTCGGGGGCCTCGTCGATGGCCCAGGACACGAGCCACGATCCGATGGCATGCATGGCGGCCTTGCCCTGGAAGAACAGCTGGGCGCCCGCGTTGTCGTCGATCGCGTTGGCGGACTCGTTGACGCACTTGTGGTCGGCCAGCTCCTTGATGTAGCCGAAGGCCTTCTCCCACTCGGGCGTGGAGAACTTGCCGGTGCCGCCCAGGACGGTCGCGTAGGCGTCCTCGCCCACGACCCGGGACGTCTGGTGGGCGAGCCAGTTGCCGGCGGCCCACAGGTCCTTGTTGCCGGACGCGATCGGGATGATGCCCTTGGCATTGAGCGCGTCACAGGTGGCGAGGAGCTCCTCCCACGTCGCCGGGGGCGTGATGCCGTTGTCGGCGAAGAGCTGCTTGTTGTACCAGAGCACGTTGGTCACGTCGGCGGCGTAGGGGACCATGCGGGTCTTGCCGTCCAGCGTGTACGGCCCCAGGACGGCGTCGTCCCAGATGCCCGCCAGCGGGCCGGTCTTGAACTGCTCCGTGATGTCGGCCGCGAAGCCGTCCTTGACGCGCTGCTCGAGGCGGGCACCGGTCCATTCGAAGTAGATGTCCGGGGGGTTCTTGCCATTGAGCAGCCCCGGGAGGCCGATCGTCTCGTACAGGTCGTCCTGCTGGTAGTTGATCTCCACCTTGGTCTCGGGATGGGCGGCCATGTACTGCTTGGCAACATCGTCCCAGACACGGATCTGCGCCTCGCCGGGCGAGCCCATGGCGATGCGCAGGACGTGGTCGTTCTCCGGCGTGCTGCTGCCTCCGCAGCCTGCGATCGCCAGCACCGCCACCGTGGCGAGCGCGATCAGCCGCTTGCTGTTGTTCATGCGCTGTCTCCTCCTCGTTCGAGCTCGAGCATACGACCGGGTCTGACGTGGGTACCCGTGAGATCCGCGAGGGTCATGTCCAGCGCGTCGCCGAACACGCGGACGCGTGCCCGACGCAGCCGCGCCAGGTAGGGGATGAGCTCCGTCCGGGCCTCGGTGGCCAGGCGGTCCTCGGCCGCCAGGTCCGCGATCCGGCGGATGGCCTGTGCCCCGAGCTCGAATGCCTCGATCCAGGGGCGGCAGTCGTCCACGAGGGCCGTGTTCTCCACGGGCCCGTGAAGCAGGTGATGCGCGGCGGCGACCAGCCGGTCCGCGAGCGCTGCCAGATCGGCGGCCGCGGCCCGGCCCTCGCCCCGGTCCAGGCGGAACGCGAAGGCCTCCAGGGCGGTGCCCACGACCGGCGCGTCGCCCGCGCTCAGGCAGGACGAGCGCACGTTGTCCGCGAACAGGGCGAAGGCCCCGGCGTCGGCCTGGCCGGCGACGTCGCGGATGGCGGCGGCCCAGCATGCCTCCGCGTCGTACGCGGCGGGGTCGCGGAGGTAGTCCGCGATCGTGGCCAGCGGGATCTTCGACGCCTCGAACAGCTCCATGGGGTTGGCGATGATCCCGCGCGAGGCCTCGGCCAGGCGGGGGTCCCGGCCCAGGTAGGGCCCGATGTGCAGCTCGAACGTCATGGCGACGTCGTTGACGGGGTAGTTGTCCCAGTAGAGCGGCGGCGCGGCCGGTCGCCAACTCGAACCGGCGTGCGTCGTCCAGGTCGAGGGTCGGCGAGCAGATCGCCCGTCCCGTCCAGAACAGGTCCACGTCACCCGGGATCGCGGCACCCAGCCGGGCGATGAACGTCTCGTCGCCGCGGCCCCAGTACACCGTCGGGCAGACGGCGAGATGCCGATCGGGGCCCAGCCTGCTCGCGAGGGTCCGGATGACGTCCGCGTGGGCTTCGACCAGGTCCGGCGAAGGCCACCCGATCCTCGGCGTGCTGCAGCTCCATCGGGATGTCGTCGAGGAGCAGGCCGAACGCATCCACGCCGAGGTCGGCAACCGACGCCAGCTTGGCCACGAGCGCGTCCATGTCGTCTGGGTCGGAGTAGCGCATCGAGAGGCCGGGCGAGACGCAGTACATCAGCTGCACGTCGCGAGCGCGGCAGCGGTCCACCAGCTCCGCCAGGCGATGCAGCGCCCCGCCGTCATACGGGTCGCGCCAGCGCGCGCGCACCAGCGGGTCGTCCTTGGGGCCGTAGACGAACGTGTTCATCCCGTGGGCCGCGAGGAAGTCCACGAGCTCCAGGCGCTGCTCCTGCGTGTAGGGGTTGCCGTAGAACCCTTCGATCACACCCCGCAGGGCGAACGGGGAAGCCGCTGCGCCGCTCACGCGTGGTCCTCCGGCCGGCCGAACCTGGCGTTCGCGGCATCGCCGCCGTCCAGGTTGGCGCTGGTGTAGACCTCCGGCGGCGTGCCTCGCTCCACGAGGATGCCCACGGCCTCGGCGACCATCGCGTTGAGGATCGCGGCACCGGTCACGGTGGAGGTCGGGGCGACCCGCGTCGCGAACCCGTCGATGGCCACGGTCGCATCGCCGACGCAGCCGCCGTTGTCCACGACGACGTCGGCGATGGCGTCCAGCAGGGGCACGTCCTTGTGGCGGCGCGCCTTGGAGGTCGCGTGGGCCACGCTCTCGATCGCGATCACGCGCACGCCGCGATCGCGCGCACGCTGCGCGAGGTCCGAGCCGACCACGTTGCCGCCCGAGTTGGACGCGACAACGAGCACATCGCCCTCGGCCATGGGGTGCTCGTCGAGGATCGCCTCGCCCAGCCCCGGCAGCCGCTCCAGGGCGGTGGACAGGCGGGCACCCGCGTGGAGCATGAGCCCCTCGAACAGGATGGGCTCCACGCGGACCAGGCCGCCGGCACGGTAGAACAGCTCCTCGGCCAGCATGTGCGAGTGGCCGGTGCCGAAGGCGTGGATCACCCCGCCGCGGGCGAGGGTGTCGGCCATCAGCTCCGCGCCGGCCCGGATCCGGGGCCACTCGTCCACGAGGAGCCGGTCGACGAGGCGGCCCGCCTCGACCAGGTAGCGCATGCCGGGGGAAGCGTCGGCGGTCATCCGGTACCTCGATGCCATCGATGGAGGAGGGCGGCATAGGGCGGCTGTGCGGAGAGCCCGATCAGCAGCGCGCCGTCCAGCGCGGATCCGTCCGCGGTGCGGGCGACGACGGGGAGGCGGGCACGGCCCAGGGCGTCCTCGAGGCGCAGGCGGAGCGGCGCATCCGGGGCGAGCAGGCGACCGCCCAGCGCCGTGGCGACGTCCTCCGTGGTGTCCCCGTGCGGCCCGTGGACGTGGGCGATCCCCGCCGCGATCAGCAGCACGAGCTCCTGCGCCGCATCGTCGGCGATGCCGCTGGCGACCGGGTCGCCGGCAGCGGACACCTCGAGAACGTCGGGTGCGAAGCGGCCGATGGCGTCCACGGGCCGGTCGGCATCGTGAAGCCTCACGTGGAGGTCCGCCAGGGATCCGAATCGATCGATCGCCGCGCCGGTCAGCGCCGTTGGCTTGCCCCGGCCGTCGGCGGCCCGCAGCACGGCGTTGAGCCCGCGGCTCCCGATCCAGAAGCCGCCGCCCTCATCACCCAGGAGGAACCCGTGACCACCGATGATCTTCGGCTCACGCTCCCGTGGTAGCGCCAGGCACGCGACGCCGGTACCGGCCACGACGCTGACGCCCGGTTCCATCGACAGCGCGCCGGCGTGGGATGTGACCGCGTCGTCGGCCACCCAGACTTCGGGCGCGCCCGTTGCCGCCCCCACCATCGTCGCCAGGCGGTCCGCCTCGCCGGGGTCCGACGGCGCGGTCGTCAGGCCCAGGACCACGCGGTCCACGGCGCCGTAGCCGCCCCGGCGCCAGCCATGGGCGACGGCGTCCGCGACGGCGGCGACCACATCGCCCTCGCCGCGGCTCACGCCCTCGACCTCGGTCACGCGGTCCCCCGCGGAGTGGCGCAGCCGGATCCCGGACTGCCCGCCGTCCACGCCCAGCACGCGCATCAGCCGGCCCTCAGGGCCTGCATCGAGGACAGCCCGGCGCCCGCGATGTCCGCGCTGAGCTGGTACCGGTCGCCGCGGTAGATGCAGTCGGCGACCATCACCACCCGCCCACGCGCGTCCGAATCGATCATCCGCAACCGGAGGCATGCCTGGTCGTCCGCGATCGCCAGCAGCGCGCGGGTGTGCGGTTCCGGGAGGACGGGTTCGATCGTCACGCTGGCCGCGCGCGTGGCGATCCGGTACCGGCGTCCGAGGAGCTCGTAGAGCGACCCGTCGAGGTCCCTGGGCCCCAGGCCGGGAACCAGCATCGCCGGGATCCAGACGGTCTCGACGGCCATGGGCTCGCCGCTGCCGAGGCGGAGACGCGTGAACGAGACGGTCCGCTCACCGGGTGGGACCTGCAGCCGGGCGGCGAGCATCGCGTCGGCCGGGTCGACCCCGAACGCCAGCAGGCGGCTCGCGGGAACCAGTCCCCGGTCGCGCATGTCCTGCGTGAAGGAGGTCAGCCCGAGGAAGCGGACCATGGGCTGGGCCGCCACGTACGTGCCGGAGCCCTGCCGGCGCACCACGAGACCCTCCGCGACGAGCGTGTCCATCGCGTGGCGGACGGTCATGCGTGCGACCCCCCACCGGGCGGAGAGCTCGCGCTCGCTGGGCAGGCGGTCACCCGGACGGGAGCCCGCGATGAGCTCCCGCATCCGTGCCCTGAGCGCATGGCGCGGCGATTCGTCCAACTCGACCACCGCCGGAGTCTACGGCGGGCAGCCCCCGATGGCAAGGTTGTGATAGACCACTTTCTGAAACGCACCGTCCCATGGGCGTGATCCACTCGAGAAGCTGTGCGGTGGACTTCTGTGCGTCATAAGGTTCACCACTCGTGTCAGTCGCTAGACCAGTCATGACCCGATGGTCTAGCTGCGTTGTAGACCACTAGCCCCACCCGCTACTGTGGCGTCGTGCCAATCATTCGGCCCGCTCTCGCCATGGATCTCCCGGGCGCCTACCGGGTCTGCCTGCTCACCGGCGACTCGGGCCGGGACGGCAGCGCCCTGTTCCGGAACCCGGATCTCCTGGGCCACGTGTATCGTCGGGCCGTACATCGTCGGATGCGCCCGACTTCGCGCTGGTCGTGGCGGACAGTGACGGCATCGCCGGCTACTGCCTCGCCGTCGCCGACACGCGGGCCTTCGAGGCATGGTGCGAAGCCCATTGGTGGCCGACGCTCCGCGCGCAGTACCCGCTCCCCGCCGACGCCACCCCGGACGGCGAGCTGGTGGGCCTCATCCATGCCCCGGCCCATTCCCCAGAGGCCGTGCTCCGCGACTACCCGGCGCACCTCCACATCGACCTCCTGGAGCGGACCCGCGGGCTCGGGCTCGGTCGCATCCTGGTCGAGCGCCAGCTGGCCTCCCTCCGGGCTCGAGGCGTCCCGGGCGTGTACCTCGACGTCGCCGCGGACAACGCCAACGCCATCGCGTTCTACGAGCACCTCGGGTTCGCCGCGGTCCACCGGCTGGACACGTCGATCCTGATGGCGCGGCGCCTCACCTGATGTCACCGGGGCTCCGCTGATGGCGACGGTCGCGCGGATCTGCGTCACGCCCCTCAAGGGCACGCGGCTGTTGAACCCGGCCTCCGTGGAGCTCACGCCGCTGGGCATTCCCGGCAATCGGCGGTTCCACCTCGTGAACGAGCGCGGGGAGCTGTTCAGCTGCGGCGACTTCGGGCCGCTGATGCGGGTCGGCGCCGCGTACGACGCCGCAACGGAGACGCTGGTCCTGGAGATCCCGGGCGGGACCAGGGTCGAGGCGGGCCCCGGTTCTCTCGGCGCCGCCCACGTCACGGACTTCTACGGGCGACCCGTCCCCGGCAGATTCGTGGAGGGACCGGCCGCGGACGCGATCTCCGGCTACGTCGGGCGTCCGCTGCGCCTGGTTCGCGCCGATGCGGACGGCGATGGCCCCGACGTCAACCGCCTGACCCTGGTCTCGCTGGCATCCGTGGCGGATCTCGGCGTTCGCCACGGCCGGCCGGAGCTTGCCCCCGGCCGGTTCCGCATGAACCTGGAGCTGGACGGCTGTGCGCCGTACGAGGAGGACGGCTGGTCGGGCTCCGCGGTGCGCGTCGGGACGGCCGTGGTCCGTGTCCTGGGGCCGGTTCCGCGCTGCGTCGCCACCACCCGCGACCCCGAGACCGGCACGAAGGACTTCGACACGCTCAAGGCGATCAGCGCCTACCGGCCGCTGATGGCCAGCCCGCGGGGCGTCCCGTTCGGGATGTACGCGGAGGTGGAGACGCCGGGCCGGGTTGCGCTGGGCGACGAGGTCGCTCCCCTGGCCTGAGGCACGGACCCGCCCGCCAGGCTCCCGGCCCGGCCAGACTCCCAGCTGGACCGGGCTCCCGGTCCGTGCCCCCTACCGGTACGTCCCCCAGGCGAGCACGGCGGCGACCGTCAGCCCGCAGGCGGCCACCGCGAGCCGCAGTGCCGGTGCAGGCACTCTGCGGGCGATCGTCGGGCCCACCAGTCCGCCCGTGAACATCCCAAGCGCCAGCGGCACCACGTAGGCCCACTGGACCGGGCCCATGAGCACGAACACGACCGCGGCGGCCCCGTTGGCGAACGCGGCGAGGGTGTTCTTGGCGGCGTTCACGTCGTGGTAGGGGCGGTCGATGATCGTGGACAGCGCCGCGAGCGACAGGATGCCGCCGGCTGCCCCGAAGTACCCGAGATAGACCGACGTGGCCGTGAACGCTGCGATGGGGCCCGGCCGCAGGCCGCGGGGCCGCAGTGTCGGACGGTTCCGCAGGCGTGGCTGGGCGAGGAGCAGGAGCGACGCCCCGGCGATCAGGACCGGGACGACAAGCTCGAAGACGCGCTCCGGGAGGACCAGCAGCAGGACGGCACCCGTGAACCCGCCCGCGACCGCCGCCACGGCCAGGCGCAGGACCATCGGGCGGAGACCCGCCAGTTCACGTTGGGAGCCGATGGCCGCGCCGACGCCGGTGAGCACGAGGGCGACGGTGTTGGTGACGTTCGCGGCTACCGGGGGCAGGCCAGCGGCGAGCAGCGCCGGGTAGGAGATGATCGACGCGAGGCTGACCAGCACGCTGACGATCCCCGCCAGCGACGCCCGCGGCGTAGAGCAGCAGCAGGGTCTCGGGAGTCATGACGGGATCGTAGTCCCGCGACCCGCGTGCCCGGACGGTGCGCGCGTGACCCACCAAAGCCCCGATCGGGCTGCGGGATCTGGCGCGTGATCCGGCGCGGTGGCCCGGCGCAGGCCGGCCGGGGTCACTCCACGGGGCCGTTCGGCACCACCCGCCGACGGACCTCCGCGCCACGCTGGGCCCACACTGCACGAGGATCCACGGGTGCTGCACGGACCGCACATTGATCTCCGGCGCGCCGAGCGCACGGACCTGCCCCAGCTCGCCGCCTGGACCGGTGACGAGGCCGTGAACGGCGAATTCGAGAACTTCGACCAGATGTCGCTGGCGCAGATGGAGAAGGAGTTCGAGACCGACGCCGACGAGCGCTGGTACATCGCGCAGCACAAGAGCGGGACGCCGATCGGGTTCCTGGCCCACGGCAAGTGCGGCGGCGGTTGCTGGATCGGGTACGTGCTGGAGCCCGGGGCCCGCGGTCGCGGGTACGGCACCGAGGCCGTGCAGCTGCTGGTGGACTACCTGTTCCTGCACAAGGACATCGGGCGGATCCAGGCGGAGACCCACCCGGCCAACGCGGCTTCGCGACGGGTGCTCGAGAAGGTCGGGTTCTCGTTCGAGGGCCTCATCCGCCGCTCGTTCTTCACGCGCGGGGCGTGGCGCGACACCGCCATGCACAGCATCCTGCGCGACGAATGGGGAGGCCCGGTGATCCTGACGGCCGGGCGCTCGACCGGGGCCTGATCCGGCACCCGCAGGCCCGTACAATCACCGCCTGAGGCGTCCCACCCCATCCCAGCCGCCGGACGAGAGGTTCCTCCGTGACCGAGATCAACCCCGAGAACGTGCAGGACGGCCTCGACAACTACCCTGTTGCCTTCCTGCAGCACCTCATCGACAACGGCGAGGGCTGGAAGGTCCAGAGCGACCTGGCCAGGGCGATCATGAAGGCGCTCGAGGACGGCACCTGCGTCCTTGGACCCGTCGCCCATCGCGACTACAACAACCGCGTGGTCCCGGCACGCTCCGAGGTGGAGCCGGGCGCCAAGGGCAGCCTCGAATACGCGAACCGGCTCCGTGCCGAGCGCGGCGAGCCGCTGCTGGTCGAGGCCGGTGACGGGACGGTGAGCGAGAGCGGCGGGGCCGGCGGGGCGTTCTGAGTCCGGGCACCTGCCTGACGCATCGTCTCGTCCTCGGCGGCCGTCTCGAGGCCGTCGCATCACCGCTGGTGCTATCCGGCGCCTTTCCGGGCCGGCATCGGCATGGCACGAGACCATATCGCGTCGCCCATCACGGCCCGTGATGAGAACCGCGGGATCCGGCCAGAACCAGGTGCCTGAGGGCGTCGCAACCGCGGGACGGCACCGACATCGCCGCGGATAGCACCACCGGTGATTCGAGGAGGGTCGGACTGGCTCCCTCAGGACTGCCGACCGACGCCCCGGCCGGGCTCCGCGCCGCCCAGGCTCCGCGCCGCCCAGGCTCCCGCGCCGCGCTCAGTCGCCCGAGCTCTCCCGTCGCGCTCAGTCGCCCAGGCAGGTCCCGACGTTGCGGGCGGTCGCGACCAGCGAGTGGTCCAGCGGCACCGTCTTGAGGCGCCCGCCGACCAGCTCCAGGGGAACCGTGCGCGTCCCCTCGCCCTCGGCCGCGACCATCACCCCGAATGTCCCCCCGGCCACGAGATCCGCCCCGGCGTTGCCCAGGCGCGCGGCCAGGACGCGATCGATCGGCGAGGGCGTCCCACCGCGCTGGACATAGCCCAGGATCGAGACGCGGGACTCGAGGCCCGTGAGCGCCTCCAGCTGGCGCGCGAGCCGCAGCGAATGACCCGTGTGGTCCGCGTCGAACGCCGCCAGCTCCGCGTCCGCTATGGCCCGCTCGGGGCTCCCGGATGTTGTGGCCTTGCGCCGCGCGACCATGCCCAGGTAGCGCCGGTTGGTCTCGACGTCCTGGGCGCCCTCGGCCACGGCGATGATCGAGAAGTTGGTGCCCGAGGCCGTGCGCCGCTTGATGGCGTTGACCACGCTCTCGATGCGGTAGGGGATCTCGGGGATCAGGATCACGTCCGCTCCGCCGGCGATGCCCGCCGCCAGCGTCAGCCAGCCGGCCCGGTGGCCCATGACCTCGGCCAGGATGATCCGGTGGTGGCTGTGGGCCGTGCTGTGGAGGCGGTCGATGGCCTCCGTGGCGATCGTCAGCGACGTCGCGAACCCGATGGTCGCGTCGGTCTCCACCACGTCGTTGTCGATGGTCTTGGGCAGCATCACGATGTTGAGCCCTGCCTTGACCAGCCGGAGGCTGTTCTTGGCCGTCCCGTTGCCACCGATGCACACGAGGGCATCCAGCTGGTGTCGCTGGTACGTCTTGACGATCTGCTCGGTCATGTCCATGACCACGCCGTCCATCGGCATCCGGTGGGGCTTGTCGCGGCTGGTCCCGAGGATCGTGCCGCCGACGGTGAGGATCCCGGACAGGGCCCGGCGCGTCCAGCCGGACCGTGCGGTCCTCGGCGAGGCCGCGGAAGCCGTCGCGGAAGCCCACGAGGCGCATCCCGTGGTGCCCGATGGCCGCCTTGCCGAACCCGCGGATGGCCGCGTTGAGGCCGGGGCTGTCGCCGCCCGCGGTCAGGATCCCGACTCGCTTCACCCGGGCCATCGACCACTCCTCGTGCGCTGGGGCCACCGTGTCTCGGCGACGAGGCCGGCCAGCGCAGGCATTATCCGCCGCCGGCGCGCGTTCGCTACCGTTGTCTGCGCATCGATCCTGCGTCCGCCCCTTCGTTCGCACCCGTGGAGACACCGTGACCTACCAGCCCGCGCCAGACCGCTACGACTCCATGGTCTACCGCGCCTGCGGACGGAGCGGCCTGCAGCTGCCGGTCCTCTCGCTGGGGCTGTGGCACAACTTCGGCGACACGACCCCGATGGAGACGCAGAAGGCCATCGTGCGCACCGCGTTCGACGCGGGCATCACCCACATGGACCTCGCCAACAACTACGGCCCGCCCTACGGCAGCGCGGAGATCAACTTCGGGAGGATCCTGCGCGAGGACCTCGCCGCCCACCGCGACGAGCTGATCATCAGCAGCAAGGCCGGCTGGGACATGTGGCCGGGCCCCTACGGTCAGGGCGGCGGCTCGCGCAAGTACGTGCTCGCGAGCCTCGACCAGAGCCTGACCCGGATCGGCGTCGACTATGTCGACATCTTCTACTCCCACCGGTTCGACCTCGACACGCCGCTCGCCGAGACGATGGGCGCCCTCGCCCACGCGGTCCGGGCGGGCAAGGCCCTGTACGTGGGCATCAGCTCCTACTCGGCCGCCAAGACCCGCGAGGCCGCCGCGCTGCTCGCCGCCGAGGGCGTTCCCCTGCTCATCCACCAGCCCGCGTACAACCTGTTCAACCGCTGGGTGGAGCCCGAGCTGCTCGACGCGCTGGAAGAGGTGGGCGCCGGGATGATCGCGTACACGGCGCTCGCCCAGGGCCTCCTCACCGACAAGTACCTGGACGGTATCCCGGCCAACGCCCGTGTCAACCGGCCCGGCGGCGACTCGTTCCCCCGCGAGGCCCTGTCCGAGGAGAACCTCGCCCGCGTCCGCGCGCTCAACGAGATCGCGAAGGGCCGTGGCCAGAGCCTCGCCCAGATGGCCTACGCCTGGGTCCTGCGAGACCCCCGCGTGACCACCACCCTCATCGGGGCGAGCTCCCCCGAGCAGGTTCGCGAGAACCTGGGGCTCCTCGCCAAGCTCGACTTCTCGCCCGACGAGCTGGCCGAGATCGACCGGCACGCGGAGGAGGGCGGCGTCCACCTCTGGGAGAAGCCCAGCACCGACCAGCGGCCGTGGGAGAGCGGAGGGTCGGACGGCCCGACGGCCTCCACGGTCCGTGAACGCGCGCCCGACGTTCTCAAGGGAAGATCGCCGCGCACCATCCGAGCCGGACAGCAGCAGTCACCTGCTCCGGTTCCTCCGGTCCTCCGCGCCGGCGGGCGCCGAGCCCACCCGGAGAGGCGCACCCATGAACCTCAAGGCCATCGCGGCCGTCGGGCTGATCGCCGTCGGCGCAGGCGCCGTCGCGATCACCGTCCTCGGGGTCGGCGGCAGCCAGGGCGAGGCGGTCACCTACCGCACCGCGCAGGCCGCCCTGACCAACGTCCAGCAGACCGCCGCCGCAAGCGGGAGCCTCGCCGCCGCCACGGTCTACGACCTCGCCTTCGGCGAGACGCCGACCGCCACCGACGGCACCGTCCGCGACCTCGTCATCGACGTCGTCGGCCTCCGCGGCGGCTACCGGCGCGACGCCGCGGCTTCCTCGAACACGGGGACGGGGGCGCATCGGTCGTCGTGACGTGGCCGGTCACCGCCGTGAACGTCGCGGTCGGCGACCTGGTGAAGGCCGGCGACGTGCTGGCCGTCGCCGACGACACGAGCGCCGAGCTGGCCGTGCGCCAGGCGGAGGCCAACCTCGCCGCCGCGAAGGCGCAGAAGAAGACCGATACCGCCGGTGGCACCGCGACGTCGCGGGCGCAGGCCAAGGACCAGGTGACCTCCGCCAAGACCCAGCTGTCGAATGCCCGGTCCTCGTATTCCAGCACCGTGGCGCAGAACAACCTCAAGCTCAAGCAGGCGAGGCAGGCCGTCACCGACGCGAAGGCGCAGTACAAGTCCGACAAGGCGTCGGGCGCGCCCCAGCAGACGCTGGACCAGGACAAGAAGGCCATCACCGCGGCCGAGCAGAACCTGGCCTCGACGAAGCTCCAGGCCGCGGCGGGCAACCGCCAGGCCGCCAACCAGGTCACCAGCGCGAAGCAGTCGCTGACGAGCGCGAACCGCGGCTACAAGACCGCGACGACCTCCGCCGACGACGCGACCATCATCGCCGACGACGTCGCGATCGCCGAGGCCGAGCAGGCGCTGGCAGACGCGGAGGCCGCGCTGGCGATGGCCACGATCAAGGCCCCCATCGACGGCCGCATCACCGTCGTGAATGCCGTTGTGGGCCAGGAGAGCACCGGGACGGCCATCCAGCTCCAGTCCACCCGCATGGCGCTCGCCGTCAGCGTGACCGAGGACGACATCCTCGACCTGGCCGTGGGCCAGAAGGCCACCGTCGCCATCAGCGCCACCGGGGACACGGCGGTCGGAACGGTCACCTCCGTGAGTCCCGTGGCGTCCACCTCGGGCAGCTCGACCGTCGTCAGCTACAGCGTGGTCGTGACCCTCGACGAGTCGACGGGCACGACGGCGGCGACCGGATCGGACGCCCCAGCCGTGGCGTCCGCCGCGGCCTCGCCGACCCCGACGAGCGCCGCGCCACTGCCCGGCATGTCCGCCGAGATCACGATCGTCATCGCGGAGGCGGACGACGCCCTCGCGGTGCCCGCCATCGCCCTGTCGGGGACGGCCGGGAGCTACACGGTACGGGTGCTCAACAGCGACGGCACCGTCGAGGCGCGAAGCGTCGACGTCGGCCTCATCGCCTCGGACTACGCGCAGATCACCGGCGGCCTCGCCGAGGGCGAGGCGGTCGTGACCGGCAGCTCCGCGGACCGGACCTCGACCTCGAGCTCCACCACCACGACCGATCGCGAGCTTCCGCGGCCTCGACGGCGGCGGCGGGTTCCAGCCGCCGGCCGGCGGCTTCCCGGGGCAGCCATGAGCGGGCATGATCATCGACCTCACCGAGGCCACCCGGACGTACGACCTTGGACGAGTCCAGGTCCATGCGCTCGAGGGCGCCAGCCTGCAGGTCGCGGAGGGTGAGTTCGTCGCCATCATCGGCCCGTCGGGATCCGGCAAGTCCACCCTCATGAACATCCTGGGCTGCCTGGACCGGCCTACGTCCGGGCAGTACATCCTCGACGGCGTTCCCGTCGAGGAGCTCGACGACGACGGGCTGGCGGAGGTCCGGAGCCGGATGATCGGCTTCGTCTTCCAGAACTACAACCTCCTGCCGCGGACCAGCGCCCTGGAGAACGTGGCGGCCCCGCTGCTCTACCAGGGCGTGCCCAAGAAGGAGCGGCTCGCGCGCGCGCAGGCCGCCCTGGAGCGGCTGGGGATGGGCGACCGCCTGGACCACGAGCCGTCCGAGCTCTCGGGCGGGCAGCAGCAGCGCGTCGCCATCGCCCGGGCGCTCGTGACCAACCCGCGCCTGATCCTGGCCGACGAGCCCACGGGCAACCTGGACTCGCACACGGGCGAGGAGGTGCTCCAGCTCTTCCACGACCTCAACGACGCGGGCGCCACGATCGTGCTGATCACCCACGACTCCGACGTCGCGGTCCGGGCGACCCGCCAGGTCCACGTGCGGGACGGAAGGATCGCGGCGTGAGCGTCATCGAGCTCGTCCGGCTGGCCATCTCGCGCCTCGGCACGAGCCGCGTCCGGTCTGCGCTCACGATGCTGGGGATCATCATCGGCGTGGCGTCCGTTGTCGCCCTCGTGGCCGTCGGCCAGGGCGCCTCGTCGGGCATCACCGACCGGATCACCAGCCTCGGGACGAACCTCCTGACCATCAACGCCGGGGCGACGTTCTCCGGCGGTGCGCGCGGGGCCGCCGGCTCCGCGACGACCCTCACCCTCGAGGATGCGGAAGCCGTCTCTGCCGTCACGGGCGTCGCCGCGATCTCGCCGGAGCTCTCCACGTCGCAGTTCGTCGTCGCGGGCGACCTCAACACGACGACCACGATCCTGGGCACGACCGAGGACTACCCGACGGTCCGCGCCTACGAGCTCTGGCAGGGCAGCTTCCTCACCGACACCGCCGTGGAGCAGGGGCTGCGCGTCGCGGTGCTGGCCTCCACCACGGCCGACGACCTGGAGCTGGGCGCGGATGCGGTCGGCTCCGAGATCACCATCGGCGGGATCCCGTTCGAGGTCGTCGGGATCCTCCAGGCCAAGGGCACCACGACCAGCACCAGCGCGGATGACCAGGTGCTCATCCCCGTCACGACCCTCAAGCGCTACTTCACGGGCTCGTCGTCGTCGGGCGTCCGCTCCATCGGCGTGTCGGTGGCCAACGCGGACCAGATGAGCACCGTCAAGAGCGAGATCACGGCCCTGCTCCAGGACCGGCACGAGATCGGCGCCGATGCGTCCAACGACTTCAGCGTGGCGGACCAGACCCAGCTGCTGTCGACGGCGACCTCCGTCTACACGCTGCTGACGGTGCTGCTCGCCGGCGTCGCCTCCATCTCGCTCATCGTGGGCGGCATCGGGATCATGAACATCATGCTGGTCTCGGTGCGGGAGCGGACCCGCGAGATCGGCATCCGCAAGGCGATCGGGGCGCGGAACCGGGACATCCTCCTGCAGTTCCTCGTCGAGGCCCTGGTCCTGTCGCTGCTGGGCGGCCTGATCGGCGTCGTCGTGGGCCTGATCGCCTCCGCCGTCATCGCCGCGATCGCCGGCTGGGACTTCACCTTCAACCCCGTCACCATCGTCGTCGCGACCGTGTTCAGCCTGGTCGTCGGCGTCGTGTTCGGCGTGTGGCCCGCGCGGCAGGCGGCCCGCCTCAACCCCATCGCCGCGCTGCGCTTCGAGTAAGGAGAACGCATCGATGACCGATCCGAACACGACCTGGGCCGCGCCGGAGGGCACCGACCCCGTTGCGGCGACGACGCCCGTGCCCGTCGTCAAGCCGAAGGCGAAGAGCGGCGGCCTCACGAACGCGCTGCTGCTGGTGGCGGTCCTCATCGCCGTCGGCGGCGTCACGTTCGCCATCGGGCGGGCGACCGCCCCGGCATCCGCGGCGAGCGGCGTCACGAGCGGCTTCGGGCCGGGCGGGTCTTGGGCCGGGCGGGAGCTTCGATCCCGGCACGCATGCCGGCCGGCGCGGACCGCGGCGGCTTCGGCGACCGGACGATGACCATCACCGGCACCGTCAAGAGCCTGGACGGGTCGACGCTCGTGCTCACGACCGCCGACGGCACCGAGACCACCGTCGACGTGTCCGGGTCCACCTACCACGCCCAGTCGCCCGCCACCGCGGCGGACGTGACTGCGGGGACGGAAGTGTCGGTATCGGTCACCGGGTTCGGTGGGATGCGCCGTCCGGGCGCCAGCGCGCGCCCCAGACGCGAGCGCCGCCCCTGACGGGGCTTCTGCACCCGGCTCGGGGACCGTCACGGCCACGGACGTGACCATCACGTCCAACTAGGCCATCTCGTCGGCGCCGCCCGGGACAGCCCGCTCGCCCGGGCGGCGCCCGACGTCGTGCCCCGCCCGAGCGCCTGCGCGCGGCGTCGGCCTGCCGTGCCCGTCGCCGGGGAGTCGACGACTCCCGGTCTCCTGCGGAGACTCGCCGTCCTGTGTCGCCACGGTCGCGCCGCTCGGTGGTGGCGCCGGTCGGTCGGTGCTCGCCACCGGATCACACGTCGCCTGTCAGGCGCCGGGGCATGCGTGCGATCCTTGCGCGAGCCGGGCCAGCCCCCGGCGAGCCGGCCATCACTGCAGCCCGGAGCCAGCCCCGTGTCCCTCTCCGACTTCCCCCGCGAGCCGCTTCTCTTCGGCCCGTCGCCCATCCAGCGTCTCGACCGCCTGACGACGCACCTCGGTGGCGCCACCGTGTGGGCCAAGCGCGAGGACTGCAACTCGGGCCTGGCATTCGGTGGCAACAAGGTCCGCAAGCTGGAGTACCTGCTGGCGGACGCGCTCGCCCAGGGCTGCGACACGCTGGTCTCCATCGGCGGCGTGCAGTCCAACCACACCCGGCAGGTCGCGGCCGTCGCCGCGCACGCCGGCCTGGGGTGCGTGCTGGTCCAGGAGCACTGGGTGGAGTGGCCGGACGTCACCTACGACCGGGTCGGCAACATCCTCATGTCGCGGCTCATGGGCGCCGACGTCCGCCTGCACCCCGCCGGCTTCGGCATCGGCTTCAAGGAGAGCTGGGAGCAGGCCCTCGCGGACGTCGAGGCCGCGGGCGGCAAGCCGTACGCGATCCCGGCCGGTGCGTCGGACCATCCGCTGGGCGGGCACGGCTTCGCGGGCTGGGCGTACGAGGTGGCCGAGCAGGAGCGCGAGCTGGGCGTCTTCTTCGACACGATCATCGTCTGCTCCGTGACCGGTTCCACGCAGGCCGGGATGATCGCCGGTTTCGCAGTCCTCGAGGATGCCGGCGGGCGGCCACGGCGCGTCATCGGCATCGACGGGTCCGCGACGCCGGTCGAGACCCGCGACCAGGTGGCGCGGATCGCGCGGCGCACGGCCGCCGCCATCGGCCTCGGGCGGGATCTCCGCGAGGACGAGATCATCCTCGACGACCGCTACCACGCGGGCGTGTACGGCATCCCGGACGCCGCAACGCTGGAGGCCATGCGCCTGGCGGCGCGCCTGGAGGGCATGATCACGGACCCGGTCTACGAGGGGAAGTCCATGGCCGGGCTGGTCGACCTGGTCGCCCGCGGCGAGATCGCCAGCGATTCGAACGTGCTCTACGCGCATCTCGGCGGACAGCCCGCGATCAACGCGTATGCCTCGCTGTTCAGCTGATGGCGTCGCCGGACGCGCATCTCAGCCAAGCCGAAGACTCCGGCGCGATGATCCGGTGAGCACGTGGTCCCAGCGTCCCATCGGAGATCAAGCACCATCATGTCGACGTCCCGCCCCCTCCTCGTCACGCTCGCCCTCGGCCTCGCGCTGATCACCGCCGCCTGTGGCTCGTCTGCCCCGGCGGCAGGCAGCCCGGTTGTCGCCGACGCACCCGCTGTGACCGCTGCGGCATCCGCGCCAGCGACCTCGATCGCCGATCCCTCGTCGGCGCCGGCCCCGACAGCGGTCGCCACGGCCTCGACCGCCGACGCCGCCCTCGATTGCAGCGCTCCGGCCGCCCCGACCATCGCGCAGACCGAGGGTCCGTACTACATGCCCGGCGCGCCGGAGTCCGCGAACCTCGCAGCCGACAGCATGCCGGGCACGCGCCTGACCCTCACCGGGTACGTGGTGGACACGTCGTGCGCGCCGGTCGCGAACGCGAAGGTCGAGACCTGGCAGGCCGATGCGACGGGGGCCTACGACAACGCCGGCTTCTCGTTGCGCGGCTGGGTGACCACCGACGCGGCCGGCCGGTTCACGATCGGGACGGTCGTGCCCGGCGAGTACCCCGGCCGCACGGAGCACATCCACGTCAAGGTGACGCCGCCCGGTGGGGCGACCCTCACGACCCAGGTCTACTTCCCGGGCAGCACGGCCAACGGCGAGGACGGGATCTACGACCCGTCCCTGGATCTCGTGGTCACCCAGGATGGGGACGCGCTCGTCGGCACCTACACCTTCGTCCTGGGGCTCGTAGGGCGGCGCTCCGTCCGAGGGCTCAGCCCGTCCGAGGGCTCAGCCCGTCGCCGTCGCCTCGAGCGCCGCGTCGATCGCGTCCAGCCCCTCGCGCAGCTCGGTCAGCGTCGGCCAGCCGTAGCCCAGGCGGAAGTACGAGCGCGGCTGCTCGAACCAGTGGCCCGGCCCCAGGATCGTGCCGTGGTCCTCGAAGAGGACCCGGTAGAAGGCGTCGGGATCCACCGGAACGCCCGGGCGGATTCGCGGGAAGCCCACGACCCCACCTCGAGGCGGAACCCACTCGAGCCGGTCGTGGCCGTCCAGCCAGCGCGCCGTCATGGAGAACGCCTCGTCGATCCGGGCGCGGATCTGCGGCAGCCAGGCAGGCCGCCGGCGGAGCGCGTGGAGGGCGATCGTCTCGTCCACGAGCGACCCGCTGATCAGGATCTGCTCCTTGGCCGCGAGGAACCGGTCGCGGAGGTCCCGGTCGCGGGTCACCAGCCAGCCGATGCGGATCCCGGGCAGCCCGTACGTCTTGGACAGGCTGCTGACCGAGATCACCGACGGGCTCAACGAGGCCGCCACCGGCAGCGGCTCGGCGAAGGTCATCTCGCGGTACGTCTCGTCGAGGAGCAGGCGGGCGCCGCGGGCCTCCACGAGGGCGATGACCTCGCGGAGCGTGCCCTCGTCCAGGGTCGTGCCGGTCGGGTTGTGGGGCGTCGTGAGGCTGACGAGCTTCGTGCGCGGCGTCATCAGCGCGGCGATCCGTGCCGGGTCCACGCCCCAGCCGTTCTCGAAGGTCAGGTCCAGGTACGTGACGTCCGCCCCGATGGCGCGCGGCGTCTCCACGTTGGTCGCGTAGTTGGGCCGCGCGACGACGATGTGGTCACCGGGCTCCAGGAGCGAGGTGTGGATGATGAACAGGGCCGCGACCGCACCCGGGGTGACGATGACGTCGTCTGCGACCGCACCCGGGGCGTCCGCAGCGATCGTCTCGCGCAGCTCCGGCAGGCCCAGGTGGTCGCCGTACTGGAGGACGAGGCCGCCCAGCTCCATGCCCAGGTCGGGGCCCACGTCCGAGAGCGCTGCGTCCGAGACGGAGCTCTCCGCCAGGTTCCGCCGGATCCGCCCGTAGCCCAGCTGCTCGGGCGACTCCTCCTCGATCGGCATCCGCCGGTAGCGCACGTGAACCTCCATTCCACCCTGGTGACCTCCGGAGGGTATCCGGCCCGCCCGGGTCCGCGCCGGTCGTGGCACCATGCGACGCATGGATTCGCACCACTTCCGCGAGGCGCTCCGGGACGGCCGCGGCCTCGTCCTTGACGGAGGGCTCGCCACCCAGCTGGAGGCGCAGGGCGCCGACCTCTCCGACCGCCTCTGGTCCGCCCGCCTGCTGGTCGAGGCGCCGGACGAGATCGTCGACGCGCACCTGGCGTTCTATCGGGCCGGCGCCCAGGTGGCGACGACGGCCTCCTACCAGGCCACGTTCGAGGGGTTCGCCGCTCGCGGCCTGGACCACGAGGCCGCCGCGGACCTCCTCCGCCGGTCCGTGGAGCTGGCCGAGCGGGCGCGGTCCATCGCGCTCGACGAGGGAGTGCCCGAGCCGCTGTTCGTCGCCGCGTCCATCGGGCCGTACGGCGCCATGCTCGCCGACGGCTCGGAGTATCGCGGCCGCTACGGGCGGACGGTGGAGGAGCTGGCCGACTTCCACCGCGATCGCTTCCGGGTCCTCGCGGCGACCGGCGCGGACGTCCTCGCCGTCGAGACCATCCCGGAGATCGAGGAGGCGCGGGCCGTGGCGGTGCTCCTGGGCGAGCTTCCCGGTACCGCCGCCTGGATCAGCTTCTCCTGTGGTGACGGGGGCCACCTGCGCGGCGGGGCACCCATCGAGGAGGCGGTCCTCGCCATCAGCGACGCGCCCGGCGTGGTCGCGACCGGCATCAACTGCACCGCCCCGGAGCATGTCGAGGAGCTCATCGCCCGGATCCGATCGGTGTCGTCGCTGCCCATCGCCGTCTACCCCAACAGCGGCGAGGGCTGGGACGCGACCGCCCGGCGCTGGACGGGGACCTCGGCCGGACGTGTCGATGGCGACGCCGCAGTCCGCTGGCGAGCCGCCGGGGCCCTGCTGATCGGCGGCTGCTGCCGCGTGAGCCCTTCCCAGGTGGGCGCGATGGGCCAGGCGCTCGCGATCGCCGCCGACGGGTGACAATGGGCGCTCTTCCGTTCCCGTCCTCCCCATCGCTCCCCGGAGGTCAGCCAGCGTGATCCGCGGCCTCAGCGCGTTCGTCCTGCTCCTGGTCGTCGCCGCGTGCGGCGGCGCCTCGCTGCCGCCGGCCCAATCGGCGCTGCCCCCGACCCAGCCGCCGCTCACGGCGCTGGCCGGCGGCACGTACACCACGGCCGGGTTCCAGCCGCCCGTGACCTTCACGGTCCCGGAGGGCTGGGTGCTGGCCACGGACACGAACCTCTACGCGAACCTCCGGCCGGTCGAGAACGACGCCATCGGCGTCCACCTGTTCCGCGACCCGAAGGCCGCATCGCAGGACGCCTCGTGTCCGGCCGCTCCCGAGCCGGGCGTCGGCGGGAGCGCCGCCGAGCTGGCGGCCTGGATCCAGGGGCGGCCCGGCCTCGTGGTGAGCGCCCCGACGATGACGACCGTCGGCGGCCTGAGCGGCATCCAGCTCGACGTGGGCCTGAAGGCCGGCTGGACGCAGGCCTGCCCCTTCGCCAACGGCATCCCGTCCGTGCCCCTGTTCAACAGCCCGGCCATCGATCACTGGGTCGTGGTGGGCAACGAGCGGCTCAGGCTGTTCCTGCTCGACCTTCCCGGCGGCGGCACGGTCGTGGTCGACCTCGACGCGTTCGACGGCGACCAGGTCGAGGATCTCATCGCGCGATCCGCAGGCATCGTGAAGAGCCTCTCGTTCGACACCTCGGGCGCGCCCGCCTCGGCGCTCCCCTCGCTGCCCGTGCCGTGACCATGGACGAGGGCTCGAGCGCGCCGCGGATCCTCGCGCTCGTCCCGGGTTACGAGGAGGGACCACGCATCGGGCAGGTGGTCGAGGCCACGAGCCGCCACCTGCCGGTCCTCGTGGTCGACGACGGCTCGACCGACGATACGGCTGCCGTGGCGGAGGCCGCAGGCGCACGGGTGATCCGCCAGGTCCCCAACCAGGGCAAGGGCGCCGCGCTCCGGGCGGGGTTCCGGCTCGCGCTCGAGGAGGGTTGGGACGCCGTCCTGACGCTGGACGCGGACGGCCAGCACGACCCGGACGAGATCCCACGCTTCGTCGCGGCGTTCGGGGCGCCGGGGGCGTCGGGGCCGCGGCCCGAGCTCATCATCGGGAGGCGCGACTTCGCCCGGATGCCGGCGGTCCGGCGGCTGTCGAACACCGTTGGCACGGCTGCGTTCTCGTGGGCGGTGGGGCAGCACGTGCCGGACAACCAGTCCGGGTACCGGCTCCTCGGCCGGCGTCTCATGGCCGCCACCCTGGACAGCGCGGAGACCGGCTTCGAGTTCGAGGTCGAGATGATCGCCGTCTGCCTGCGCAGCGGCTGGACCCTGGCGTGGGTGCCGATCTCCACCATCTACGCGGGCGAGCCCAGCCACGTGAAACCCGTGGCACACCTGCGGCATTTCGTCCGGGCCACCCGCGCGGCCCGGCGGCTGATGCGCGAGGGCCGGTAGACAGGACCCCCGCATCCGTCGATGCTGCCTCTGCGAACCGTCAATGCATAAGGCAACTTCATCGGGCATCCACCCGCTCTGAAGGTGGACCCGTCACACTGGCTACCGCCGACCATGCCTCGGCAGATGTCCCCACGACCACGAGACGAATGACCGACCCCAACCTGAACCCCGATCCATCGGCCGCCTGGGCGGTCGACCCCCAGCCCGTGGCCCCGCCGCCCGCGCCCGTGCGCCCCAAGCCGTCCGGCGGCTATGGCGGCGGCCGCGTCCCGGGTGCGCTGGTGCTGGTGCTGGCCCCCGTCCTTGCCGTCGTGATGTTCGCGGGCGGCGTGTTCTCGGAGCGCTCCGGGATCCTCGGCACGCCGACGACGCCCGCCGTGAGCGCCGGTCCCGCCGCGAGCCCCGCCGCGGGCATGAAGCTCGTCGACGAGGCGTGGCGGACGATCCAGGACAACTACGTCGATCCCAAGTCGCTCGACGACCAGGAGCTCTCGTATGGCGCCATCCGGGGCCTCACGGAGGCCGTGGGCGACGAGGGCCACACCTCGTTCATGACCGCCGAGGAGGCCAAGGCCGCCGACCAGTCCCTGTCGGGCTCGTTCGTCGGCATCGGCGTCCAGGTCAGCGAGGACGACGCGGGCAACATCACGATCGGCACCGTCTTCCCCGGGACGCCGGCCGACGAGGCGGGCCTCAAGCGCGGCGACCACATCAAGGCCGTCAACGGCAAGAGCACCGAGGGCGAGACCGTCGACGAGACCGTCTCGCGCGTCCGCGGCCCCGAGGGCGAGCAGGTGGTCGTGACCATCGGACGCGAGGGCACGGCGGACTTCGACGTCACGATCACCCGGCGCAAGTTCGACCTGCCGCTGATCAGCTGGGCCATGGTGCCGGAAACCACGATCGCGATGATCCGCCTGGAACAGTTCGCCACCGGAGCGACCGATGCGCTCAAGGAGGCCATCGGCGAGGCCAAGGAGAAGGGTGCGACCGGCATCGTGTTCGACCTTCGCTCCAACCCGGGCGGCTACGTCAGCGAGGCGGTGGGCGTCGCCAGCCAGTTCGTGGGCGACGGAATCGTGTACCAGGCCTTCGACCGCAGCGGGAAGCAGAAGGACGCCAAGGTCCAGGAGGGCGGCCTCTGGACCGACATGCCGGTCGTGGTGCTGGCCGACGGCAACACGGCCAGCTCGGCCGAGATCGTCTCGGGCGCCATCCTGGACTCGGGTCGGGGCAAGATCGTGGGTGAGAAGACGTTCGGCACGGGCACCGTGCTTGGCCGCTTCGACCTCTCGGACGGCTCGTCCATGCGGATCGGGACGGAGCGCTGGCTGACCCGTGGCGGGCACGAGATCTGGCTCGAGGGCCTTGAGCCGAGCATCAAGGTGGAGCTTGCCGAGGATGCGCAGCCGATCCTTCCCGAGACCCTGCGCGACATGACCGCTGCGGAGCTGGCGGCCTCGACCGACGCGCAGCTGCGTGCCGCCGTGGAGCAGCTCACCGGCGGGAACTGACCGTCCCAGATGCGGGAGGACGGGTGCCCGCGGGTATGCCGAGGTCCCCAGGCGCCCGCCACCGGGCGCCGACTCCCGACGCCGACTCCCGACGCTGACTCCGCCAGGAGTCATCCGGTGGTCCTCCACACGGAGCTTGACCACGGAATCGACCGGATCGCGCCCCAGCTCCTCGTGCCGGTCCCGGTTTCGACTCCCGGGTGAGTCGCCACCCGGGGGTAGCAGCCACCGGCCGCCGCCACCGGGGCGTGTCGGCGAGGGCCGAAGACTCCGGCGAGAGCTGCACCGACGCGGAATCGAAACGGCCGCCGGCGGTGCCGGCGGCCGCATGCCGCTGATTGACGATTGGGCACTCGACCCGGGCGATCAGCCCTGGCCGTTGCGCCCCGCCGTCACGTGACGGCTCCAGTCCGAGGTCCGTCCGTCCGGCGACTCCGAGCTGCCCACCCAACCGCAGACGCATGTCACCTGCTGCGCAGAATGCCGGTACTCGGCGATGACGTGCTTGCGGGGATCGGGCTCAGGAGATGGGCGCCGCGAGGGGAGCCCGTTGCCGGGACGACGGACTTCGGTCATGGGCTAGGCGCGGCGCTGGGCGAAGCAGGCGCTGCAGTAGACGGGCTTGCCGGACGTGGGGCGGAAGGGGACCTCGGTCTCCTGGCCGCACGCCGAGCAGGTGGCGCTGAACATCTCGCGCGGGCCGCGAGGGGCGCCGTAGCCACCGCTGCCGCCGGAGCTGTAGCCCCCGCCGCTGCTGTAGCTGCCGCCGCCGGAATCACCACGCTGCGCCTTGCGGGCGGCGCGGCAGCTGGGGCAGCGGCGGGGCTCCGTGAAGCCGCGCTCGGTGTAGAAATCCTGCTCGCTGGCAGTGAACGAGAACGACTGGTTGCAGTCGCTGCACGTCAGCGTCTTGTCGACGTTCATGGATGCGATCCACTCCTGTAGTGGCGACGGTGTCCGCGATCTGGCCTCTGCGGAAACCGGGAGGTGGTGGATCGAGTCGGCCGCGCTGGGCTGTTGCGCCCTACGATGGGGCGTCGCGGGACTATACGCGATTCCTGCAGGAACGCAACTCCGTGCTCAGTTCGGGCGTGACACGGACCCATCTCGCGCGCGCCGGCACCGGCACGACGACCCGATTCGTGGCGACCATCGCGCCCGAACGCTGGCCGACTGGACTACCTCCTGGGCGCCTTCGGGGGCATCGCCCCGACGTGGGCCAGCGCCGCCGCGGCCCACCGGTCGCCATCGGGCGTGCCGACCAGTGCCGGCGGCAGCGTCACGTAGCCGCCCATCGGTCGCCCAGCGGGTCCGAAGGGTCCGGCGCCATCGATCGAGCGGAGCGCGGCCGCCTCGTCCGGCGCCAGCTTGACGCCGATGTCCGAGCCGAACAGGCCCATGAACATGTTGCCGTTCACGAAGGCGCCCAGGTTGCCGAACATCGGCTTGACCTCGACGCGCGGGTCGGTGGGCACGGTGGCGCGGAACCGCTCGAGGTCCGCGGCGGTCGGCTTCGGAACCCCCACGGCGCGTCTACGCGACCGGCTTCTCGACCGCGTCGGCCGTCTCGCCGTCTGCAGGCGGGATCGACGCCATCGCGAGGACCTGCTCGCGGGTCGCCTCCATGTTGTGCAGCTGGCGGCCGTGGGCAACGGTCGCGGGCACGATCTCGGCCTCCGTGCCGCTGGTCTCCCAGCCACAGGCGCAGCGCACGGTCAGGATCTCGTCAGTCATCGGTGTTTACTTGCCGCGGTCGGAGTGGTGGACAGGCCCGGCAGCCGACGGCCCCGGGCGGCGATGGCCATGTCGAGCGCGTCGAGGGCGAGGCCGGCCACGAGCGAGCCCGCGACCTTCCAGCCCACGATCCCGCGGGCGTACACGTCGGTGACGAGCGCCGTGTAGCAGAACCCGCCCGTGGCGAGCGGGACGTAGGTGATGTCGGCGACCCAGAGCCGGTCGGGCGCGGGTGCCGTGAACTGCCGGTCGACGAGGTCGCCGGCCGTGACCGTGCGGGCGGGCCGGGTGGTCGTGGTGCGGCGTCCCCGGCGGACGCCCTCGAGCCCCTGCTCCCGCATGAGCCGGGCGACCCGGTCGCGGCCCGCGACGACGCCCTCGCGCAGGGGGCCGCCCACACCTTGCGGACCCCGTACACGCCGAGGTTGGCGGCGTGGATCCGGACGATGGCCCGGCGAGCTCAGCGTCGCGGATCTCCCTCGCCGCGGCCCTCTCCATCAGCCGAGGTTCCGGAATGGCTCCGGCGTGTACCCGGCAAGGGCACGCAGCCAGGGTTCGGGCAGCTCCTGCGCAACGACAGGGTCGTCCTTGGCCAGCCAGGCCATATGACGCAGCCCGTGCTCCACGACCTGGGTGAACGCGATCTCGCGGGGAGCCGCCGTTGCCCCGCCGCGGGCAAGATCGCTGCGGTCGAGGGCGACGCTCTCCATGCCCCCGGCCAGCGATGCATCGATGATGACGACGAAGCTCAGGACGACGGCGGTGCGCTCGCGGCGCCACGAGGTCGAGTGAACGAGCATCGGATCACCCACGACATCACGCACCACGCGGGTCACGGTCTCCACCGGATGGTCCTCGGCCCCGAGCTCGATCAGCCACGGCGCGGCGCCGCAGGGACCGGTCAGCTCGGGCCGGCCGTCGTGTAGCCAGACCACGAAGACCTCGGCTTGCACCGGGCCCTCGACGTCGATGCCGTCGGCGAGTCGCACCATCGGCGCATCCTACGCCTGCCTGCCGCCCCCGCAAGAGGCGTCGACCCTACCCGACCGACTGCCACCTTGGCGGCGATCCGGTCGAGCAGCGAGGTCCACGAGCCCACGAAGGACTCGGCGCCCTTGCGCTGGAGGTCCTCCGCGACGGCGTCGATGTCCAGGCCAGCGGCGGCGAAGCGGGCCAGCTGGTCGGGTGCCTCCGCGTCCAGGCCCGTGACGGCTTCCTCGCTCGAGCCGGTAGCCAGGAGTGTCTCCTCGGGCATCGTGTTGACGGTGTCCGGCGCGGCGAGCCCGGTGATGTAGAGCGTCGGGGGCAGCGATGGGTCCTTGGTCCCGGTGCTGGCGAACAGCAGGCGCTGCGGGCGCGCTCCGGCGGCGCGGAGCCGCTGCCAGCGCTCGGAGGCGAAGAACTCGACGTACTCGGTGTAGGACTGCCGGCCGATCGCGAGGCCAAGCTCGTTCTGCATGTCGTCCGGAAGCTGCTTCGCCGTGGCCGGATCCCAGCGGCTGATGAACAGCGAGGCAACCGAGGCCACGTACGCGGGCAGGCCGGCCTCGACGCGGCGCTCGATGCCGCGGGTGTAGGCCTCTGCGCAGGCCAGGTACTGGGCCGGGCTGAACAGCAGCGTGACGTTGACCGGCACCCCGGCGGCGATCGCCTCCTCGACGGCCGGCAGACCCTCGGGCGTGCCCGGGATCTTGATGAACAGGTTGGGCCGGTCGCCCTGCCCGTGAAGTCGCCTCGCCTGGGCGACGGTGGCATCGGCGTCATACGCGAGGAGCGGGGACACCTCGAGGCTCACGAAGCCGTCGACGCCGTCCGTGCGGTCGTGGACGGGACGGAACAGGTCTGCGGCGCGCCGAAGGTCGGAGAGCGCCACCTCGAAGAACGTGTCCTCGCCCGACTTGCCCGCTCGTGCCGCGTCGGCGATCTCTGCGTCGTAGGCATCGGTGCCGCCGATGGCGCGGTCGTAGATCGTCGGGTTGGAGGTCAGCCCGGTCACATCCAGCTCGTCGATGTAGCGGGCCAGCGTCCCGCTGTCGAGCAGCGGCCGGGTGATGTTGTCCAGCCAGAGGCTCTGGCCGAGCTCGGCGAGCGCGCGGGTCGTCTTCATTGAGGGGCTCCGATCATGGGTCGCGTCCGGGTTCTGGAGGAGGAGGCGGACCCGCGGCCACTGTACCAGCGCGGCCGTGCACGTCGGCGCGGCCATCCCTCGGTCGATCGGGCCGGCCCTCAGTCGATGCCCGGGCGGATCGGGCCAGCCGGCACCACGAGCACGTACTTGCCGGCGAGGCGCGCCATGCCGGGGAGGCGGTTCCAGGGGCTGCCGCTGACGAGGCTGCGCCGCCGCACGAACTGCTCGCCCACCTGGGAGACGGGGATCGCCGTCCCGGGCTTCGGGCTGCGTCCCCACTCGCGCGAGCCGTGCGGGTAGAGCGGATCCAGGATGTAGGCCCGGGTGACCCTGAAGCTGCCGTCCACGGGATCGCCCGTCGCCTCGAACCCGCTCATCACCCACGCGTGCCGGCCCTGCCAGACGAGCAGGCCCACGGGCTTGCCGTATTCGCGGATCGCGGTGGCGGCAATGCGCATCGCGCCGTCCAGGGTGTCCGCCCCCACGACCCGGTACGCACCTGCCCGGCTGATCCTCAGCGCGGCGGCCCAGCCTGAGACGCCGGCTCCCTGGCGCACGCGCCCGTCAGGTCGCGTGCCGCTCCACGATCGCGCCAGCTCCTGGAGCTCGCGCTGCGTCCGACGCGTGCGGTCAGCGCCGGGCTCGATGATGTTGAGCATCATCTGGACGCTCGCCCCCACGCACTGGACGAAGTTGGCCTGGGCGACATAGTCCGAGCGCTGGGCGAGGTTGAGCCGGAACGGCTTCGCGGCGTCTGGCCGGCTGTCGGATGCACCGGGCTGGTCCCCGGTGCCGGGCTCGCGCGCGAACGCACCGGGCACGGGCAGCAGGGTCAGCGCGACCGCGAGCGCGGCCACGAGGCGGACGGTGCGATGGGGGAGGGGGAACGCAGCCATCGGTCGCCGGAGGATACGCCTCTCGGCCGGATCCGGTTTCCAGCCGTGGCCCGGTCGGGCGCTTCAGCCCCGCGAGTCGTCGGCCAGGTTCGGTGCCCCTGTTGACTCGCCCTGGGGTCGATTGGGGAGCCCGGCCGAGGACCTGGGCGGAGATTCTGCCGGAATCGGGGGTGACCTCAGCAGCAGGGTGTCCGCTTCGACTCCCGGGCGTGTCAGGACCGCCTGGTGACTCGCGACGGGATCAGGACCGCCCGGCGACTCGTGGCGGGGTCGCGCAGGGACCGCCGCGTCGCGCAGGAACCGCGGGGACCTCCCTCAACCTCGCGCGTCGTCCCCCAGGTTGGGTCCCAGCCAGCGCGCGGCCTCGTCCACCGGCATCCCTGCGCGCCGGGCGTAATCCTCGAGCTGGTCCGCGCCCATCCGCCCCACGCCGAAGTAGCGCGCCTCGGGATGCCACAGGTACAGCCCGGACACGGAAGCAGCCGGGATCATGGCCATCGACTCGGTCAGGTGCATCCCCGCGCGTTCTTCGGCCCCCAGCACGGAGAACAGCACCCGCTTGGCGAGGTGGTCCGGCGTCGCCGGGTAGCCGGGCGCCGGCCGGATGCCCTGGTATCGCTCGGCGACGAGGTCCTCGTTGGAGAGCGCCTCGTCCGGCGCGTAGCCCCAGAGCTCGCGCCGCACCCGCTCGTGGAGGCGCTCGGCGAATGCCTCGGCGAGACGATCCGCGAGGGCCTTGACCATGATCGCGCTGTAGTCGTCGTGGGCGGCCTCGAACTCGCGCACCAGCGCATCGACCCCATGGCCCGCGGTGACCGCGAAGGCGCCGATGAAGTCCGGGATGCCCGGCGGGCCCACGTAGTCGGCCACGCACAGGTTCGGCCGTCCGTCCGCCTTCGCCATCTGCTGGCGAAGCCCGTGGATCCGGGCAAGCTCCGCGGTCCGCTCCTCGTCCGCCCACAGCACGATGTCGTCGTCGGGGGTGGCGTTGGCGGGCCAGAAGCCGACGACGGCGCGTGCCTCGAGCAGCCCCTCGTCCACGATCCTCGTCAGCAGCCGCCGCGCATCGTCGTAGAGCTCGCGCGCGTGCGGACCCACGACCGGGTCGGCGAGGATGGCCGGGAAGGCCCCCTTCAGCTCCCAGGTCGCGAAGAACGGCCCCCAGTCGATCCGGTCCACGAGCTCGGGCAGCGGGTAGCGCTCGAACGCCCGCACGCCGAGGAAGGATGGCCGGGGCGGCTCCATCGACCAGTCCACCGGCGGCCGGTTGGCCCGTGCCGCCTCCAGGGACAGGCGCCGCTCACGACCGGCCCGCCCCTCGCGGTCGCGCCGCACGTCCTCGTACTCGTCGCGCACGCCGGCCGCGAACGCCTCGCGCCGATCGGGATCCAGCAGCGCGCCCGCCACGCCGACGGCGCGGGACGCGTCGGCCACGTGGATCACCGGGTGCGAGTAGCCCGGCGCGATCCTGACCGCCGTGTGGACGCGGGACGTCGTCGCGCCGCCGATCAGCAACGGCGTCGTCATCCCCTCGCGCTCCATCGTCGCGGCGATGTGGACCATCTCGTCCAGCGACGGCGTGATCAACCCGGACAGCCCGATGAGGTCCGCGCCGACCTCGCGCGCCGTCTCCAGGATCCGGGAGGCCGGCACCATGACCCCGAGGTCGATCACCTCGTAGTCGTTGCAGCCGAGGACGACCCCCACGATGTTCTTGCCGATGTCGTGGACGTCGCCCTTGACCGTGGCCATCACGATCGTGCCGGCCCGCTGCCGCCCGCTCCCGGCCGCCGACCGCTCCGCCTCCAGGTACGGGATCAGTACCGCCACGGCCTTCTTCATCACGCGGGCGCTCTTGACCACCTGGGGCAGGAACATCCGCCCGGCCCCGAACCGGTCGCCGACCACGTTCATGCCGGCCATCAGCGGCCCCTCGATCACGTCCAGCGGCCGCGCCGCCTGCAGCCGGGCCTCCTCGGTGTCCTCCGCGATGTACGCGTCGAGGCCCTCGACCAGCGCGTGGGTCAGGCGCTCGTTGACCGGCAGCTCGCGCCACGAGAGGTCGTCGCCGGTCCGGGTCACGGCCGCGCCGCCCGCGTAGCGCGGTGCGATCTCGAGCAGCCGGTCCGTGGCGTCCGGGCGCCGGTTCAGGACGACATCCTCGACGCGCTCGAGGAGCTCGGGGTCGATGTCGTCGTACTGCGGGATCACGCCGGCGTTGACGATGGCCATGTCCAGGCCGGCCCGGATCGCGTGGTACAGGAAGACGGCGTGGATCGCCTCGCGCACGCGGTCGTTGCCGCGGAACGCGAACGAGACGTTGGACACGCCGCCGCTGACCCGCACGCCGGGCAGCGCCGCCTTGAGGCGCCGGGTGGCCTCGAAGAAGGCGACCGCGTAATCCGCGTGCTCCTCGATGCCGGTCGCGATCGCGAAGATGTTCGGGTCGAGGATGATGTCGGCGTTGGTGAAGCCCGCCTGCTCCGTCAGCAGCCCGTGGGCGCGCGTGAGGACCTCGATCCGGCGCTCCACCGAGTCGGCCTGGCCATGCTCGTCGAAGGCCATCACCACGGCCGCCGCGCCGTACCGCCGGCACAGCCGCGCCTGGCGCAGGAACTCCTCCTCGCCCTCCTTGAGGCTGATCGAGTTGACGACGCCGCGACCCTGGAGCTGGCGCAGGCCTGCCTCGAGCACGGACCACTTGGAGCTGTCCACCATCACCGGCACGGCGGCGATGTCGGGTTCCGCGGCGAGCCGGCGCAGGAACCGGGTCATGGCGGCCACGCCGTCGAGCATCGCCTCGTCCATGTTGACGTCGATCATCACGGCGCCGTTCACGACCTGGTCCCGGGCGATCGCCACGGCCTCGTCCTCGCCCGCACGGTCCTCGCCCACGGCACCGGCCATCAGCCGCGCGAACTTGCGCGAGCCGGTGACGTTGGTCCGCTCGCCGACGTTGACGAAGGCGCCGCCGGGCATCGGGATGGCGAGCGGCTCCAGGCCGGCCAGGTGGGTGGCCGTGCCACGCGCGGGGATGGCGCGTGGCGCGATCCCCGCGACGGCCGCGGCGATGGCGGCGGTGTGCTCCGGCGTGGAGCCGCAGCAGGAGCCCGCGACGTTGAGCAGGCCGGCCCGCGCCCACTCGCCGAGCGCGGCGGCCATCTCGTCCGGGGTCTCGTCGTACCCGCCGAGCTCGTTGGGGAGGCCGGCGTTGGGGTAGGCGGAGAGCGCGACGTCCGCCAGGCGCGACAGCTCTTCGACATGCTCCCGGAGCTGCCTGGGGCCGAGGGCACAGTTGAGCCCAACGAGGAGCGGGTCCGCGTGCCGGATGCTCGTCCAGAACGCCTCCAGGGTCTGCCCGGACAGCGTGCGGCCCGAGGCGTCCACGATCGTCCCGGAGATCACCAGTGGGAGACGGAACCCCAGGTCCTCGAACAGCCCGTGGATCGCGAAGATCGCGGCCTTGGCGTTGAGCGTGTCGAAGATCGTCTCCAGGAGCAGGAGGTCGGCGCCGCCCTCGATCTGGCCCTCGGCGGCCTCCCGGTATGCCTCGGCCAGCTCCTCGAAGGAGACGTTGCGCGCCGCCGGGTCGTTGACGTCGGGGCTGAGCGACGCCGTGCGGTTGGTGGGGCCGAGGGCGCCGGCGACATACCGGGGCCGGCCGTCCCGGGCCTCCGATTCGTCGGCGGCCTCGCGGGCCAGGCGGGCTGCCGCCTCGTTGATCTCGCGGGCGAGGTGCCCCAGGTTGTAGTCGGCCTGCGCGATCCGGGTCGCCGTGAAGGAGTTGGTGCTGATGATGTCGGCGCCCGCCGCGAGGTAGGCGCGATGGACCTCTCGTACCGCGTCGGGCTGGGTGAGGCACAGGAGGTCGTTGTCCCCGCGGACGTCGCGGTCGTGATCGGCGAATCGGACGCCGCGAAAGTCAGCCTCCGTGAAGGCATGGCGCTGGAGCAGCGTGCCCATGGCGCCGTCCAGCACGAGGATCCGCTCGCCAAGGAGCGCGGGCAGGCGGGCGAGACGGGCCTCGCGGGCGGACGAGGTCGTGCCGGCGGCGCGCGGGGCGCTGAGATGTGGTCATCGCCGGGCGACTGTACCGCGATCCGCCGCGCGTGCGACTGCGCATCGTCTGGCCGCCCGTGCGAGGGGCAGCTGTCGGTCGCCGACGTCATGTGACCGAGGTCTCTCGCGCAGGGCGGCCAAGCCACCGCGGTTCTCGCGCCAGCCCGGCGGTGCGCCCGTGCCCCTGACCAGCACCTGTCCTGGAGGGAGACTAGCCCGTTTGGGGGAGGGCGGGATCTCGCGACGTTGGGTAGCCTTGGGGCAACCCAGTCGCTCATGCCTCCGCCATCGCCGGTCGGCAGGGCGGCCCCGATCGTCGACGCCGGTCGTCCCGGCCTCGTCAGGCAGTGAGGATCCGGCCTTGCGATTGCACTCTCACGGCGCCCAGCGGGCGTCCCTCAGCTCAAGGCTCTCCATCGTGCTCGCGGCGAGCCTGTTCGCCTCCCTGTTCGCCTTCGGCACGTCGGCCGCCGCCCCTCCCGCGGTCTCCGCCGCCACGCCCCCGTGGTACGCCGTCGAGACCTACTACCTCCGCCTCCTCAACTGCACCCGCACCGGCGGCTGGGTGCTCAAGGACGGCAGCTGCAAGGGGTACGGCAGCGGCGCCTACTCCAAGTACGTCGCGCCGCTCAAGCGCACCGCCGGGCTCTCGACGGTCGCGCGCTCCTGGGCGAAGAAGATCGCGACCGCCGGCGCCTGCCGTCACGGTGATCCCAGCGCGCGACTTCGGGCCGCGGGCTACCGGGGGACCTCGTGGGGCGAGAACATCGGCTGCTGGGACCTGACGAGCGCCTACAAGTCCGTGCTGGCCAGCCACCGCGCCTTCCAGGCCGAGAAGGTCGACCAATGGCGGCCACTGGAGCAACATCAAGAACGCCCGGTTCAAGTACGTCGGCATCGGCGTGTGGAAGGCCAACGGCCATACCCGCCTCGTGACCGACTTCTACCGGCCGTAGCGCCTCACGGGTCGCACGCTCCACAGGCCCTGCCAGGCGCCTCTGCCGCCCCTCGCGCGCCCTGCGGCCGCCGGCCATGCTGCCGGCGGCCGTTGCATGTGCCGCGACGGAATACGGCCCATGCCCACCGGCCCTTGCGCTCTGCCCCGGCAAGGTGGTCCGATCGCCCGCAGGTTCAACTTGGCCCCGCAGTTCAGCTTGGCCCGCAAGTCGATTGGGTGAGGAGGGTGAGGGATGGCGAGCACGGTATCCAGCCCCGTGGTGTCCGAGGAGCTGACCGGCGAAGGATCGCCAGGCAGCAAGGGCCTCAAGACCGGCGCCCTGGGGATGGCGGAGAACGTCGTCATCGGCGTCGCGTCGACGGCTCCGGCCTACAGCCTCGCGGTCTCGCTGGGCCTCGTGGCGGCCGCCGTCGGGCTCGCGTCGCCCTCGATCATGTGGGTGGCGTTCATCCCGATGTTCTGCATCGCGATGGCCTACTACTACATGAACCGCGCCGACCCGGACTGCGGCACCAGCTTCACCTGGGTCACCACGGCCGTTGGCCCACACCTGGGCTGGTTCACCGGCTGGGTGATGATCGTCGCCCAGGTCATCGTCATCGCCAGCCTCGCCGAGGTGGCGGCGCAGTACACGTTCAGCCTGTTCGGGATCGACGTCTTCGCGGACCCGGTGATCCCGATCCAGGTGGGCGAGGTCACGTTTGACCTCGGGGTCGTCGCCCTCGGCGTCCTGTTCGTCGCCGCGATGACGTGGATCTGCTGGCGCGGCATCGAGCTGTCGGCACGATCGCAGGCCGTCCTGCTCACCGTCGAGCTGGTCACGCTCGCCATCTTCGCGGTCGTCGCGCTGGTCAAGGTCTTCGGCGGCCTCGAGGGGTCGGTGATGCCGACGCTCGAGTGGCTCAACCCCCTGTCGATCGTGGGCGAGGACGGTGGCTGGGACAGCAGCGCCTTCGCCGCCGCCTTGCTCGTCACCCTGTTCATCTACTGGGGCTGGGACACCACCGCCTCGGTGAACGAGGAGAGCGGCAACCCCACCGAGCAGCCGGGCCGGGCGACCATCTACTCCGTGCTCATCCTCGTGGGGACCTATCTCCTCGTGACGATCGCGGCACAGGCGATCCACGGGGCCGAGTACCTGGCCGAGCAGGGCGAGAGCGACATCCTCGCGAGCCTGGGCGCCGAGATCCTGGGCGAGCCACTCAACGTGCTGCTGATCCTCGCCGTCCTGACGTCCGCCGCGGCGTCCACGCAGACGACGATCCTGCCGTGCGCGCGCACCGCCCTGTCCATGGGCGCGAAGGGTGCGGCCCCGAAGTACTGGGCCCAGGTCCACCCGCGCTACCTGACGCCCGCGAATGCCACGATCTGGACGGGCATCCTGGCCGTCCTCTGGTACATCGGGCTCAAGCTCATCTCGGAGAACGTCTACTGGGACGCGCTGACCGCGCTGGGCCTGATGATCGCGTTCTACTACGGCATCACCGGGCTACGCCTCGGTGATCTACTACCGGAAGGTCCTGTTCCGCAGCGTCAAGGACTTCGTCGGGATGGGGCTCCTGCCCCTGTTCGGCGCGGTGGTCCTCACCTGGGCGTTCTGGCAGTCGGTCATCGACCTCATGAGCCCGCTGAGCTCCTACACGTGCACCGATGCCGAGGATGTGACCACCTGCGCCAACCTGTTCGGCATCGGCGTCCCGCTTGGCGCTCTCGATCCTGCTCGGGATCCTGGGCGTCATCCTGCTGGTGGCCTGGCGGCTGAAGGCGCCGGAGTTCTTCCAGCGCAAGCGTGAGGTCTTCCAGCCCGAGCCGGAGGTCGCCGCCTGAGCCATACGGTGCCGGACAGCAACGGAGAAACCCGGGGGACAGAGGTGTTCAAGCGCATGCGCATCCTCATCGTCGGCGCCGGCGGCGTCGGCACCGCCGCCGTGGCCATCGCGGCCCGGCGCGACTTCTTCGAGCACATCGTGGTGGCGGACTACGACCCCGCCCGCGTCGAGCACGCGCTCGCGCAGGTCGCCGGCGATCCGCGCTTCAGCGGCGCCCGGGTGGACGCGTCGGACGTGGCGTCGATCGTCGCGCTCATCCGTGAGCACGGCATCACCCACGTCCTCAACGCGGTGGACCCGCGCTTCGTCATGCCCATCTTCGACGCCTGCTACGAGGCGGGCGTGGACTACATGGACATGGCCATGTCGCTGTCCCGCCCGCACCCGGACAAGCCGTTCGAGCTGACGGGCGAGAAGCTCGGCGACCGCCAGTTCGAGATGGCCTCCCACTGGGAGGCCGCCGGCAGGCTGGCGTTCGTGGGAATGGGCGTCGAGCCCGGTCTCTCGGATATCTTCGCCCGCTACGCCCAGGACGAGCTGTTCAGCGAGATCGACGAGGCCGGCGTCCGCGATGGCGCCAACCTCGTCGTGGACGGCTACGACTTCGCCCCCGGCTTCTCGATCTGGACCACGATCGAGGAGTGCCTCAACCCGCCCGTCGTGTGGGAGGCGGACCGGGGCTGGTTCACCCTGCCGCCGTTCTCCGAGCCGGAGGTCTTCGACTTCCCCGGCGGCATCGGTCCCGTCGAGTGCGTCCACGTGGAACACGAGGAGGTGCTGCTCATCCCGCGCTGGGTCAAGGTCAAGCGGGCGACCTTCAAGTACGGGCTGGGCAACGAGTTCATCAACGTGCTCCAGGTCCTGCACAAGCTGGGCCTGGACAAGACCGATCCCGTCACCGTGAAGGGTGTGCAGGTCTCGCCGCGCGACGTGGTGGCCGCCTGCCTGCCCGACCCGGCGGGCCTCGGCGACCGGATGCACGGGCAGACCTGCGCCGGTCTCTGGGTCACGGGGACGGGCAAGGACGGCCGGCCGCGACAGGTCTACCTCTACCACGTGGTGGACAGCGACTGGACCTGGAAGGAGTACGGCTCGCAGGCCGTGGTCTGGCAGACGGCCATCAACCCCATCGTCGCGTTCGAGCTGCTGGCCCGCGGCACGTGGTCCGGCACCGGTGTCCTGGGGCCGGAGGCCTTCGAGCCCAAGCCGTTCCTGGACCTGCTGGTCGAGTACGGGTCGCCGTGGGAGATGCGCGAGGAGACGCCCGCGGGCTGACGGGCAGGTCGCGGCGGCCCGGCGTCGGGCCGCCCGCTAGAGGTCCGCGATCCGCCGCGGTGCGAGCCTCGGCCCGTACCGCGGCGCCTTCGTGCCCGCCAGCTCCAGGAGGCGGATGACCCGGCCGCGCTGGCCGCGATACGGCTCGAGCAGCTCCAGCATCCGCTCGTCGGTGCCGCGCGGCTCGCCCGCGAGTGCCCAGGCCACCATGTTCGGGACGTGGAAGTCGCCGACGCTCACGGCGTCGGGATCGCCGAATGCCCGGATCCCCACCTCCGCCGCCGTCCACGGCCCGATCCCCGGGAAGGCCCGCAGCGCGGCGTACGACGGCGACCCGTGCCGGCTCCTCCGCTCCGGGACCGGCAGCCGCCTCGCCCAGGCGCTCCAGCCGCGCCGCCTCCCGGCACACGGCCCGGACCAGTTCCGCTCGCCGTCGCTCCAGCCCCAGCGGGTGGAACGCGTGGTAGGGCAACGCCGCGAGGATCCGGGGTCCGGCTGGAGCCGCAGCCCGAAGCCACCGGGCGCCGGCTCGCCGTACCTCGCGATGAGCCCTCGGTAGGTGCGACCGGCCTCCGCGCCGGTCACCTTCTGCTCGAGGATCGCCGGTACCAGTGCTTCGATCACGGCGACGGACCGTCCGATCCGCAGGCCGGGTGCGCGCCGCACCGCTGCCGCGACCGCGGCGTGCTGCGGGACGAGGGCGCCGGGGTCGTCGTCGAGGCCGAGGAGCGCCTCCAGGCGTTCGAGCGACCACGTCGCACCGGGACCCCACGCGCGCGCTCTCACCATGCCCTTCCGGAGCTCGACGAGCAGCGTCACCGGCCCGTCCGGCGTCCGGCTGGCGCGCCAGGCGCTGCCCGAGACCTCGAAGCGCAAGGTCGGGGTCGCCCGCTCCCGCGCTGGTGGATCCCCAGCGTCCGGCGCAGATCGAGCGGCGCGTCCACCGCCACCGTCCGTTCGGCGTCGGGCTCCTGGGCGGGGCGGCGGTCGGTCATGGCCGCAGCCTACCGCCCCATGCCTCCGCGTCGCGCCCCAGTCACTGTCTCGCTGGGCCGTCCTCCGGGATTCGACCCACAGCGGAGTCACATGCCAGCCCCGACTCGCCCTGGAGTCGGACCGGGCGGTCTGGTGCAGAGGTGACAGTGGATCCGGCAGGAATCGGCCCCCAGCTCCTCGTGCACATGCCCCTGCTGACCCCCGCCGGAGTCACGCGCCCGACTCGTCCCGCCCCGGCACTAGCCGCCCGGACCGCGGCGGCGTCCCACGGCGCGGTTCGGATTTGACAGTGGCAGGTAGGCTGCAGGGGCATCGTGCGAACCAGGCTCATCGTCGCGTTCGCGGCACTCATGGCCGCGGCCGCCCTGGTCGCCGTACCTGGACCCGCGGGCTCGCGCCCACCGAGCTCCGCCCGGACGATCGACTCGGCCACGTTGACGGCCGTGACCATCGCTCTGCCCGTCGGTTCAACGGCGACGTCGATTCAACCGACCGATCTCGCGCTCGACTCCGCCGCAGGGCTGGGGCCAGCCGCCGCACGTTCGGAACCGGTCGCGGCGTTTCCGGAACTGGCAGCGTCGTTCCCGGATCCAGGGTCTGGCGACGCACCCGCCACCCGCCCGACCATTGCCCAGCCTGCACCTCGGGTCGGGGTTGTGAAGAAGAACTACTGGCGCTTCGACCCGGACATCAGCTGGTACGGCCCGGGCTTCTTCGGCAACGGGACGGCCTGCGGCCAGCGCTACACGCGCACGATCATGGGCGTCGCGCACCGGAGCCTGCCCTGCGGGACGCTCGTGACGTTCCGCAACCCGGCCAACGGCCGCCAGGTCACGGTGCCGGTCATCGATCGCGGGCCGTACGTGGCCGGGCGCACGTGGGACATGTCACGCGCCCTGTGCGACTACCTCGACCACTGCTACACCGGATCCATCCAGTGGCGCTTTGGGGGCCGGCGGGGCGGCTAGGACACCGGTGGCGCGGCAAGGACACCGGTGGCGCGGCTAGGCTGGCGCCGCCTCCCCGATGCAGTCGACGCGGAACCGCCAGTCCACGGGACCCTGCTCCAGCCACGTCCAGGCGAACCGGCCGGGATGCTCCTCTGCCAGCCGATGGGACAGGCCGGACGGGTCGTGGTCGTTGGTGACCTCCATCGACTCGCCGGGCCGGAGTCCGAACAGCGTGCCGAACAGCAGCGCGTGGCGCGGGTCCATGGGCATCCCGCGCAGGTCGATGCGCTTCGTCTCTGTCATCGTGACTCCTCGTCTCGTGCCGGAAGCGAGCCTGGGGCCTGGCTCACCGCCCGCTGCCCTTCGCCTGGCTGAGCAGGAATTGCCCATTCGGATCGCCGACCAGGCATGGTGCCGCACGCACGCCGTCCGTCCACGATGACTCGGGCGGGACCGCGACGATCAGCTCCAGCGAGGAGCCCTCCGACGGGCGCCCCACGTACTCCGTGAACGCCGCCTCGCAGGCTGCCTGGTTCCGCTCGACGCAGCGCGCCCTGGCCCGGGTACGCCGTCCCGGCGGGATCGGCAGAAGTCCGTCTGCAGCAGGACCTCGTGGCTGTGCGACCCGTCGCAAGGAGCCTTCTCGGCCCCCTGGGCGTAGAGGGCCGACATCGCCCCTCCCGCGCTCCCGGCAGGCCGCCCGGTGGGGGTGTCAGTGTCTGCGTCGGCGGCGTGGATGTACAGGCAGTCGCCCGCCTGCAGGTCGCCAACCTTGACGGCGGTGGGGGTCCACAGGGTCAGCAGCACGCCGCCTCCAAGGACCAGGACCATGACGAGGACAAACCCCGGGTGACGCCGGGCGCTCGCGACCAGGTCGCCGGCCTGCTCCCGCAGCGAGGCGCGCGCGTATCGATCGCGTTCGCGGCCCTCGGGCATGGCGGGCTCCTCAGCCGGCGTGGCGCCGGAGGTGGTCCACGATCGCCTCCAGCCCCAGGACGTACCCACGCGGCCCCAGGCCGACGACGCTCGACACGGCGATGTCGTGGAGGAGGTTGACGCGCCGGAACGGCTCGCGCGTCGACGGGTCAGTGAGGTGGACCTCCACGAACGGCCGCGCGACGCCCAGCAGCGCATCCCGCAGCGCGACGCTCGTGTGCGTCAGGCCGCCCGCGTTGACGAGCGCGCCGTCGAAGTTGCGCTCGTGGATCCGGTCGATGATCCGGCCCTCGTGGTTCGACTGGAAGAAGGCCACCGGGACGCCGAGCTCCCTGGCACGGACGCGCACGCGGTCGTGGATCTGGTCCAGCGTCTCGGACCCGTAGATGGACGGCTCGCGGGTCCCGACGAGGTTGAGGTTCGGGCCGTCGATGACGAGGATCTGCACGGGGGTGCCTCCGTCCCTCAGCCCAGCGGCGCGAAGGTCGCCGTGAAGTGCCGCAGCTGGGCCGGCTCCTTCACGATCCGGTAGCCGCGCAGGCTCGCGGCGCGCGCCACCACGTCCCTGGCCACCTCGATCACGTAGTCGACGTGGCTCTGGGTGTACGTCCGGCGCGGGATCGCGAGGCGAACCAGGTCCATCGGGCCCTCGGTCTCGGTCCCGTCCGGGTGCCTGCCGAACATCACCGTCCCGATCTCGCAGCCACGGATCCCGCCGGCGCGGTACAGCTCCACGGCCAGGGCCTGGCCCGGGTACTGGAGCGGCGGGATGTGGGGCAGCATCGCCCGCGCATCGATGTAGACCGCGTGGCCGCCGAACGGCTGCACGCAGGGGATGCCGGCCGCGACCAGCGCCTCGCCCAGGTATGCCGTGGAGGTGATCCGGTAGCGCAGGTAGTCCTCGCTCACGACCTCCTTGAGGCCCTGGGCGATGGCCTCGAGGTCGCGCCCTGCCAGTCCGCCGTAGGTGGGGAACCCCTCGGTGAGGATCAGCAGGTTGCGGCAGCTCTCCGCCAGGGCGTCGTCGTTGAGGGCCAGCCATCCGCCGATGTTGGCCATGCCGTCCTTCTTGGCCGACATCGTCATGCCGTCCACGAGGCCGCCGATCTCGCGGACGATGTCCACGATGGGGCGATGCTCCTGGCCGGGCTCGCGGGTCTTGATGAACCACGCATTCTCCGCGAACCGGCAGCCGTCGAGGAACAGCGGCTTGCCGAAGCGGTCACAGACCTCGCGGACCGCGCGCAGGTTCTCCAGGCTCACGGGCTGGCCGCCGCCGGAGTTGTTGGTGATCGTCATCACCACGACGGGTACCGCGTCGCTGCGCTCCTCGAGCAGCCGCTCCAGGGCCGCGATGTCCATGTTCCCCTTGAACGGGTGGATCAGCGACGGCTGGCGTCCTTCGGGGATCACCAGGTCCACGGCCTCCGCACCCGTGAACTCGACGTTGGCGCGGGTCGTGTCGAAGTGCGTGTTGTTGGGGATGACCCTGCCCGGCCCGCCGATCGCCGTGAACAGGATCTTCTCGGCGGCGCGCCCCTGGTGGGTGGGGATCACGTGCTTGAACGGGAACAGCTCCTGCACGGCCTCGAGGAACACGAACCAGCTGGGGCTGCCGGCGTAGCTCTCGTCGCCGCGCTGGATCGATGCCCACTGGTCGCGGCTCATCGCGCCCGTGCCGGAGTCCGTGAGGAAGTCGATGAGCACGTCGTCCGCGTGCAGGTTGAACAGGTTCCAGCCTGCGGCCTCGAGGGCCTGCTCCCGCTCGGCCTCCGTGGTGAGCCGGATGGGCTCGACGGCGTGGATGCGGAAGGGCTCGATGATCGTCGTCCAGCGGTCCATCGCCGGAGGATACGCCGCGCTGGTCGGTGTGCGTGGGCCGCGGGCACCGGCCGCGGTCCGCGACGTCCGATACCGGCTGCCAGACTGGCACCATGCAGCACATCGTCCTCGTGGGTCTCATGGGCAGCGGGAAGACGACGGTCGGGACGCTGGTCGCGGGCGCCTGGGCTGGCCGCTCCGCGACTCCGACGCGGACATCGCCGCCCGGGAGGGCCGCACGGTCCGCGAGATCCGCGATGCCCTGGGAACCCGGGCGATCCATGACCTGGAGGCGGCCCACCTCCGCGACGCGCTGGCCGATCCGGAGCCCTCCGTCGTCTGCGCCGCGGCCTCCACCATCGACGACCCCGAGTGCCGGGACGCCCTTCGAGCGTCATCGGCCCTGGTGATCTTGCTCACGGCGACACCGGCGACGGGCGCCGCCCGGTTCGACGACCAGGTGCACCGCCCGCGATACGGCGCCGATCCCGAGACGTTCCTGGAACGCCAGGCGGCGGATCGCGGCCGGCTGTTCCGCTCCGTGTCCGCCGCCGAGCTGGCGACCGACGACCGTGACGCCCGCCGAGCTCGCGGACCTCGTCCTGGAGCTGGCCGGGGCCCCGAATCGCCGACCCTGACCCGGCCCGCCCTTCCGCCGATCCTGACCCGGCTGCCCTCGCGCCGCCCTGGCCCGACACGACCAGTCACGCCGCGCCGACCCGTGCAACACTCGGGCCATCCGACCCACCGTCACCCGCGAATGGCAGGCGGTGCCCGTCCCGCGCCACGTCGGATCCGAGCCTGACGAGGGGAGCACCATACCCGTGACCGATCCCGCGAGCGCCGGCGGCGCTGCCATCTCCGAGGAGGGCCGCGGCCGCTGGCTGGGCCTGGCCATGCTCAGCCTGGGCGTGTCGATGATCATCATCGACACGACGATCGTGAACGTCGCGGTCCCTTCGATCATCGCCGACCTCAAGATCGACTCCACCACTGCCGCATGGATCAACACGGTCTACGCGCTGGTCTTTGCGGCGCTGCTGGTCACGCTGGGGCGGGTGGGCGACCTGCGCGGTCGCCGGGCGATGTACCTCACCGGCCTGGTCGTGTTCGGCGTCGCCTCCGTGCTCGCGGGCGCGGCCCCGTCGGGTGAGCTCCTGATCGTGGCGCGCATCTTGCAGGGCGTGGGCGGGGCGATGATCCTGCCCTCGACCCAGTCGATCCTCAACACCAACTTCCGGGGCCGGGACCGGGCGATCGCGTTCGGGATCTGGGGGGCCACGATCGGCGGTATGGCGGCGATCGGCCCGCTCATCGGCGGCTGGCTCACCACCTACCTGACGTGGCGCTGGGCCTTCTTCATCAACATCCCGATTGCCGCCGTCGCGTTCTTCGGCACACTGCACTACATCAAGGAATTGAAGGACGAGAACGCCAGGGCGGGCCTCGACCCCGCGGGTTTCCTGCTGATCACGCTGGGACTCGGCGCGTTCGTCTTCGGCCTGATCGAGGGCCGGACCTACGGCTGGTGGGCGCCGACCGAGCCGTTCACGCTGTTCGGCTGGACCTGGCCGTTCGAGAACATCTCGATCATCCCCGTCGCGCTCGGGTTCGGACTCGTGGCCCTGGTCCTGTTCTTCGTCGTCGAGGGAAGGCGCTCCCGGGCCGGCAAGTTCTTCCTGTTCGACGTGGAGCTGTGGCGCTACAAGGGGTTCCGGTATGGCAACCTCGCGGGCACCATCGTCTCACTTGGCGAGTTCGGCCTCCTGTTCGCCCTGCCGCTGTTCCTCCAGGCCGTCGTCGGCTACTCCGCGTTCGAGACCGGCGTCGTGTTCGTGTCACTGGCCATGGGCGCGTTCGTGGCGGCCCCGACGGCCGCCCGCGTCGCGCAACGCTGGGGATCGAGGAGGGCGGTCACGCTCGGAATGTCGCTCGAGGCGATCGGCATCATCGTCACGTCGCTGCTCATCTCGGTGGACGTCACGGGCCTCCAGCTCGCGATCCCGCTGTTCGTGTACGGCATCGGCGTCGGGTTCGCCACGGCCCAGCTGACGTCCATCGTGCTGTCGGACATCCCGGCCGAACGGTCCGGGCTGGCGTCCGGCGCGAACTCGACCGTGCGCCAGGTGGGCTCCGCGCTGGGCATCGCGATCCTGGGCACCGTGCTGTTCGTGTCGCTGGGCAACGGCGTGCACAGGAACCTGTCCGAGGTTCCCGGACTGCCGCCGGCGGCCGTGGACGGGATCGCCCAGGCGATGGAGGGCTCCGCGGGCCAGGCGCTGGTGGTCTTCAAGGAGGACCCCAAGTACGCGCCGCTCGTGCCCGGCATCGAGGCTGCCTTCGTGGACGCCACGAAGCTCGCGGGCTTCGTGGCGACCGCGTTTGTGCTGCTCGGCGTGCTGTTCAGCCTGCTGCTGCCCAAGACGCAGGTGCACAAGGGTCCGGACCACGAGCCGGTGCCCGTTGACGGCGACGGCAAGCCGGACGAGGGCAAGGACGAGGGAGCCGGCGAGGTTCCGGAGGCAGAGCCGATCCCGGCCTGACCCGCCCGGTCACCGGCAGCCGTTGCCGGGCGACCTGAGGGGCGAGCAGGCCCCGGAGCCTGCGTCGGATTGTCCCCTGCGCGACATTCGCGGCGTTCCCTCGCGGACACCAGACATGTCGTTCGCTGGGCTGTGCGCATGCTCCCGCGGACGGACGATGGGCCGGTGCGACGAGGGGAGCAGGGCGCTCCCCTCGGAGAGGGCGCGAGATGGTCACGGTGGCGCCGGGAAGCAGTCGCGATGGGATTCCCCGCGGGCAGGACCAGCCGCCAGGGCGAGTCGCGCTGCAGACGACCAGGGGATCTGACCCGGGAGGCGCCGGTCGTCGCCGGCCCCTCCTGATCCCGATCTGGACGCCCCCACCGGAGATCCACGAACCCGGAGCAGAAGGGAGCACCACGATGACCGCAGGTCAGCTCACCACACCGCAGCGCCAGGCCCACGTCCCGCACGTGCCACGCCGGGCAGCCCTCGCCGTTGGCGTCATCGCCGTCGCCGTCGTCGCGGCCGTCGCCGTCGCGGTGCCGGTCTCGCGACCCGGTACGCAGTCGGCGGCACCGATCGCGTACACCCCCGGGCATGCCGGCCTCGCCGCCCCCGGTGAGTTCCTCCTCGGCCCCGGGAACCTGGCTCCGATCGGCATCGCCGTCGCGCTGCCGCCCGACCTGGTGCCGATGCGCGGCGAGTTCCGCCTTGGGCCCGGCCTGGCCCAGCCGCCCGGGATCGCCTGGCCGATGCAGCAGACCATGACCCGCGTCGAGCCCCTCTACGCGGCCGGCGAGTTCGTCCTCGGGCTCGGCAACCAGGCCCCCATGGGCGTCGTCGTGCCGCTCAACGGCGCCGCGGCCCCGCGAGTTCCGGCACCGATCCCGCAGTGACAATGAGGCCCGCGCTCGTGGCGCCGCCCGGAGGCTGTGGCCCAGCATCACCGTCCCGCTGACCGCCACGAGTCAACGTCGGCACTGCGCCGGGCCCAGGCGGACCCGTGCGAGCGGGCCGTCCGCAACGGAGGCTTGATCCACGCCTTCCACTTCGACCCGTTCCCGTGCCTGGGGAGGATCGTGCCGGGCGGCGATGGCTGGCGCTGGGAGCCCGTCGCCCTGGGTGCGGCGCCGATTCCCGTACCTGTCTGAAGGCCCGCCCAAGGGCATTGACACCGGCTCCAGACTCAGGCGATGCACCTCGCCAGGCCGGACCTCCGCCGCCTCGCCCTGCTGGCGGCTGCGGCCGCCGTGCTGCTCCTGGCGCTCGGCACCCGGATGCTCGCCGTCGGCGAGCTCTACCCGGACTTCGACGAGGACGACTACCTCCGCGCCGGGCAGCTGTACGCGACGGGTCTCCAGGCCGGCGATCCCGGCGTGTTCCTGCGCGAGAACTACCGGCCCGAGCATCCGCCGCTATCCAAGATCGTCACGGGACTTGCGATCGCGCCGCTGGCGCCCGCCCCGGAGATCCCGGACGTCCCGATCACCGCCGGGCCCAACAACGACCTGCCCGAGCCACACCTCACCGTCGCGCGCACGGCCGGGGCGGTGTTCGGCGCACTGACCGCGTTCCTGCTGGCGCTCGTGTCGCCGCTCGGAGGGCTGTGGCTGGCGCTCCACACCTGGAGCATCAAGTACTCCTCCCAGGTGATGCTCGAGGCGGTCCCGGCGTTCTTCGCCCTGCTCGCCGTGCTGCTCTCGACGCGGGCGTGGCGGCCCGGGGTGGTGGGACGCCGCAGGGCGGCCTGGCTTGCTGCGGCCGCGATCGCGTTCGGGCTCGCCTGTGCCGGCAAGTACCTGTACGGCGTGGCCGGACTCGCCATCGCCGTGGACTGGGCGCTGCGGGTGCGTTCGACCGAGGAGGACGCGGGTCCACGGCTCCGCGGCCTCGTGCCGATCCTCGCGTTCCTCGCCCTGGGTGCCGGGGCGTTCCTGGTCGCCAACCCGTACCTGTGGCCGGATCCCGTCGGCCGCCTCATCTCGTCGATCACCTACCACGGTGGCTACGTGGGCACCGACGCCGTCCAGGAGACCGGCTGGCCCATCTGGCAGCCGCTCGTGTGGCTCATGGGCTCGGTGCCGGCGGGCTGGCAGGAGCCGAGGCACGTTCGTCGTCGCGGTCGACGTCGCTGATCACCGCGCTCGCCGTGACGGGCCTCCGCCGCCTCTGGGGCGAGCAGCGGGTGTACGCGCTGTGGCTTCTCCTGGCGTTCGTGTTCCTGCTCGCGTGGCCGTCCAAGTGGCCGCAGTACATCCTGGTGCTGTCCGCCCCGCTCTGCCTCGCCGCGGGCCTCGGGACGGAGAGCCTGCTGCGGCCCGCATGGGTCCGGCTCCGTGCCGCGATCCGCCGTGACGCTGCCCAGGCCCCGGCGCCGACCGGCGAACAGGCCCGCACGCGCGGCCGCCCGCTGCGCGACCTGCGCGCGGCGCTGCCCTGGCTGGCCCCCGGGATCATCGCCCTCCTGCTCCTCGGTATCGTGCCGCTGGCCTACGAGGGGCTGCTCTCGACCACCGACATGCAGCTCAGCTCGCTCAAGGACGGCCTCAACGGCGGCGTCATGCGGGAGTCCGTCGGCGGGCTCACCGGCCAGGTCCCGGCGACCGCGTTCGATGCTCGGCACGCGGTCCAAGGAGGTCAACTTCGTCGGCGCGGACCTGCTGAGCAGCATCCAGCAGGGCGTCTGGCTCGGGGGCTTCAATCCACGGGACTGCCGTGTTCGTCGCCTTCTCGGTCCTGTGGATGGTCCTCGCGGTCGGGCTCCAGGCGGCCTTCGGCATCGCCGTGGCACTGGTGATGGAGCGGCCGGGGATGCGCTTCACCTCCGCATGGAGGACCCTGTTCATCCTCCCTTGGGCGATCCCCGAGGTCGTGGGGGCCATCGCCTGGCAGGACATCTTCCATCCCCAGCAGGGCCTGGTCGCCCAGCTCCTGGGCGCCGACTTCCCATACCAGGAATCCCCGGAGGTCTCGCTGGCCGTGCTCCTGCTCGCGGCCACCTGGATGGGCTGGCCGCTCTGGATGCTGGTCGCCACGGCCGGCCTGCGCACGATCCCCCGCTCGGTCACGGAGGCGGCGGAGCTGGACGGCGCGGATCGCTGGCGGCGGTTCCGGAGCGTGACGCTGCCCCTCCTCCTGCCGCTGCTCAGCGCCGCGTTCATCGTCCGCGCGATCGCCACCTTCAACCAGTTCTACCTGTTCTGGATCCTGTCGCCCAACGACAACACCTACACCGTGGCCACCTGGAGCTACTCACTGATCCGATTCGAACCCTTCCTCTACTCGGTGAGCGCCGCCGTGAACGTCGTGACCGTCGTCGCGCTCGCCATCGTCGTCGCCTGGTTCCTGCGCTGGCGCTCCCGCGCCGAGCGCGTGGCGTTCGTCTGAGGTCCGAGATGCGCAGCCTTTCGCTCCGCGGCCAGCTCCTCCGCCAGGGGATCCTCGTCCTGGTCGGCCTGTTCGTGATCGCGCCGATCTGGGTCATGGCGACCATGGCGACGGACGGAACGCTGACTGGCTATCCGGACGGCTTCCACCTGCTGCCGGTGGAGTTCTCGCTGGACCGGTTTGCCGAGGCGCTGCGGGCCGAGTTCGTGGAGATGGGCTTCATCGGGCTGCTGTGGAACAGCCTCGTCGTGGCCGGGTCGGCGGCGCTCGTGTCCGTGGTCTTCGGGGCGACGATGGCGTACGCCTTCGCCCGGCTGCGCTTCCCCGGCAACCAGGGCGGCCTGGTGGTCGTGCTGCTGGGCGCCTTCCTGCCCGCAATCGCCCTGGCGCTGCCGCTCTACGTCATGTTCATCACGCTGGAGCGCAGCGTGCCCGCGATCGATGCCTTCGGGCTCAAGGACTCCACGCTCGCGCTCGCGATCCTCTATGCCGCGTTCTCCTTGCCGCTCGCCGTGTGGCTGATGCGTGCGGCGTTCCGGGCCGTGCCCGCGGACCTGGAGGAGGCCGCCTTCGTGGACGGGGCGTCCCGGTTCCTCGCCTACCGGAAGATCACCCTGCCGCTCGCGACGCCGTCGATCCTCGTGGCGGCCCTGGTGGCCTTCCTGCTCGCCTACTCGGAGTTCGCCCTGGCGTGGATGTTCATCGAGTCCGAGCGCAACGCGACCCTGGCGATGGTGCTCGCGATGGAGACGACCGGGTTCTACACCGCCAACTGGGGCCTGACCGCGGCCTACGCCCTGCTCATGGCGCTGCCGGTCGTGATCGTGTTCGTGATCCTGCAGCGCATGCTGCTGCGGGGCGCGCTCGCCGGTGCCGGCAACGACTGAGGGGCGATCCGGGGCCTCGCGGCGCCTCGACCTGCGCCGCCCCGGACCCACGGACGGTGGCCTGTTCACTCCGAGCGAGCAGCTGGCGGCCCGAGCGAGGCCGAGCTCGTGGCCGCCGGGCGGCCCATGCGCCTCGCCCAGCCGACGATCAGCTCGGGCCGCCCTGTGAGCCCGGTGCGAGCCGGAGACGGTGGCTGGGAGCACGTCGTCCGCCCGCGCGGCCCGGGCGTCGGCCGCCAGCGACGTCGGTCCGCTCTGCGGCAGAGTGTCCCCGCTGCGCGGCCACTCGCCGCACCGGGCCGCGCGCAGTACCCTGCGCGGCATGTGCCGAAGCATCCGCCAGCTCCGTCGGCCCGAGGAGGCCGGCCCCGCGACCACCGGGGAGGCGCAGGCCGCCGCCCTCCAGTACGTGCGCAAGATCAGCGGCTTCAGAACGCCCTCCGCCCGCAACGCCGAGGCGTTCGCGGCGGCCGTGGACGAGATCGCCACGATCACGGAGCGGCTCCTGCGGGCCGTGGGGACGCCGGTGGCCGAGGGCCCGGACCCGTTCGCAGACCCGATCACCCGCAGGGCGCTGATCGCGGCCCGCCCGCCCTCGACGCGGCAGCGCAGCTGAGCGCGGCCCATCCGGTGAGCACCCCCGAGCCGCCCAGCGCGACAACCGCAGCCCCCACCTGGTGGCGCCGCCCCGGCTTCGACGTGGTCGACGGCCGCCTGTCCCTCAACGGCGCGGACCTCGAGGCGCTTGCCCGCGAGCACGGGACGCCCCTCTTCGTCTACGACCTCGCCCGGCCGCGCGAGAACATGCGCGCGCTCCAGGAAGCCCTCACCCGCGCCGGCGTCCCGTACGTGACCCGGTTCGCGCTCAAGGCCTCCCCGGACCCGCGGATCCTCGCCGTCCTGCGCGCGATGGGCGCGCCGGGGACGCGCGACAGCGTGGGGATCGACGCCTGCTCGCCGGGCGAGGTGACCCACGCCCTCGCGAACGGCTGGGAGCCCGAGGAGATCAGCCACACGGGCACCAACGTCTCCGAGCGGGACCTGGACGTGCTCCTCGCCCGGCCGATCCGGATCAACCTCGACGGCGTCAGCCAGGTCGAGCGGCTGGGACGCCGGGCCCCGGGCCGCACCATCGGCCTCCGCATCAACCAGGGGGCCGGGGCCGGCTACACGGAGCACCTCTCGTACGCAGGCGAGCGGCCCACGAAGTTCGGGGTCACCGAGGATCGCCTGGACGACGCGATCGCCGCCGTCCGGCGCCACGGGCTCGTGGTGGACACGCTGCACTTCCACGCCGGGTCCGGCTGGCTGGGCGACCAGCTGGACGGCTTCGAGACGGCGCTCGAGCGGGCGACCCCGTTCCTCGATCGCCTGCTCGCCGAGGGCTTCCCCATCCGCGAGGTCAACGTGGGCGGCGGTTGGGGCGTGTCGCACGGGACGGCGAGCGACCGGTGGACCTCGACGCCTACGCGCAGGTCGTCGCGCGACACCTGGGCCCGTACGGCGTCACGGCCGCCTTCGAGCCCGGCGATCTCGTCGTCAAGGACGCGGGCCTGCTCCTGGGTGAGGTCGTCAGCGTCGAGCGCCGGGGCGGCACGACCTTCGTCGGGCTCGACATCGGCTGGAACGTCAACTGCGCCTACTTCATCTACAAGTACGCGCAGGAGATCCTCACCGTCCGCGACCCCCTGCGGGAGCGCACCCGGACCGTCACGATCGCGGGCCACATCAACGAGGCCGGCGACCTGTTCGCGGAGGACTACCCGTTCGGGGAGGTCGAGGAGGGCGAGGTCGTCGCGGTGCTCAACGCGGGCGGCTACCTCCAGGCGATGTCGATGACCCACTGCCTGCGGCCGACGGGGACGGCCGTCTACCTGGACCGGGAGTCGACCGCGTGACCGAGGACACGGCGACCGCGGCGGCCGCGGAGTCCGCGGAGCGTCCGTCCATCGAGCGCCAGGCCGCCCGCGTCCGCGTGACGGCGTGGCGCGCCGGCGTGGCCGAGACGCGCGACGACCGGCTGGCCGGCGAGGAGCCCATGGCGATCCGCGCCTGCGGCCCCGGCCAGGACCCCATCGACATCGCGGTCACCATGCGCACCCCGGGTCACGAGGCGGAGCTCGCGGCCGGGTTCCTGCTGACGGAGGGCCTGATCGACGGCCGCGGGGACATCGTCTCCATCGAGGTCGCGGATCCGGGGACTCACGCCCGCCCCGACGACGACGTCGTGGTCCGCCTGGCCCGACCCCTGGACCCGGCAGGCATCGCGAGCCGCAACTTCGTGGCCACGGCGTCCTGCGGCATCTGCGGCAAGGCCTCGCTGGACCAGGTGGAGGTCCGCTGCGCGCCCATCCCGGACGGACCGGTCGTGGACCCGGCGACGCTGCTCGCGCTGCCGGCGCGCCTCCGTGACGGCCAGGCCGTCTTCGGTGCCACCGGCGGCCTCCACGCGTCGGGGCTGTTCACCTCCGACGGGACGCTCGTCGCGCTGCGCGAGGACATCGGCCGGCACAACGCCCTGGACAAGCTGGTCGGGAGCCGGCTGCTGGCCGGCGAGCTGCCGCTCAACGACCGGGTGCTGCTGGTCTCGGGCCGGGCCAGCTTCGAGCTCGTCCAGAAGGCGGCCGTCGCGGGCATCCCGCTGCTCGCCGCCATCTCCGCCCCGAGCGACCTCGCCGTGGAGGCCGCGGAGCGGCTGGGCGTGACCCTGGTGGGCTTCCTCCGCGGCGACGGCTTCAACGTCTACGCGCGGCCGGAGCGGATCGCGACCGGGGGGGCGTAGGGCGGCAGCACGGATCCGGTTTGCGCGGCGGCCAACGCGCCGCGACGCCCAGGTGCGATCAGGTTCTCGGGAACAGCGGCCAGTTGAGGCCGGCCGGCGGCTCCTCGCGCCTTCCCCTCTTCCGTCGGCTCCGAGAACGGCGACGTCACCGGCAGCACCGGCTCGGCGTGGCAGCGCGCGCAGTGCGCGGGCTGGTGGCAGTACGCGCAGGACTGGTCTTCCCTGCTCCCGGATGACGGCCGCGTGGTTGGTGGCCATCGTGTCGTGGTCGATGCTCACGGCGCCCGTCGAGTGGCAGTTCACGCAGTAGTCGCGGGCGTGGCACTCGACGCACGTCTGCCCACCCGGGTCCAGGGACGTCGCGACGCTCTTGTGGTTGAACACCCACAGCGAGTCGTCCGTGTGCGTGCTCGGGGGCTCGCCCAGCGGGAGGCTGGCCACGGCCGGTCCGATCTGGGGGAACGTGTGGCAGGTGTTGCAGGTAGACGGGATGGTCTCGTTGGTGGCGACGTCGTTCACCACCTTGTAGTGGGCGCCGTCGTGGCAGCGGAAGCAGCCCGGCCAGTCCTCGTGGCCCATGTGGTTCGGGTAGGTGGCGGCCGTGACCTTCATCGCGGGCGTCGTGGTGAGGTCGTAGAGGCACCTTGAGCTCGTCCTTGGCCGCCTCGATCTGGGCGCCCTTGGTGGCATAGACGTCCGGGTAGTTGAGCTTGTAGAAGTCACCCAGCTTGTCGATCTCGGCGTGCGCCGTCTCGTCGTCCGGGAACCCGGACCACAGGATCCGCATCCCCTCGCGCTTGATGTAGGGGAGCGACGGGTCGACGACGCCCTTGGACAGCTGGTAGTCCAGGTTCGGGCGCGGGTTCTGGATGTCGTGGCCCACCCGGTTGTGGCAGTCGTAGCAGTTGAGGGTGACGTTCCGGTCGGCGGCCTTGAGGGCATCGATGTCCGGCCGGACGTTCTCCGACGTGCTTGATCTTGTTGCGCGCGATGTACTCCACGACCGTGCCGTCGTCGCGCGTGGCGGTCGCGTAGTCGATGACCGCGGAGTTGACGTCCGGCGAGAGGTAGCTGAACTCGGACAGGACGTGCCAGTGGACGCTGCGGTTGACGTCGAACACGTCGCCGCCGCCGGGCCGGATGTTGAGGCCCACGAACTCGCGCGAGTTCTTCTCGTCCTCCTTGAACTGCGTCCGTGTGCGCAGGTCCGCGAACTCCCGGTCGTTGAGCGAGTGGCACTTCTGGCAGGTGTCTGCCGTCTTGGGCAGCGCGGCGTGGTCGGGCGGATGGATGGGGGTGGGGTAGTTGCCGGTCACGACGCCCACCAGCTGGCGCGTGCCGGCGAGCTTGGCCTTGACCCAGCCGGCGATCCCGGGCTCCACGTGGCACTCGCCGCACGACACGTCCCGGTGGGAGCCCAGGTGGTAGGCCCCGAGCTCCGGGTCCATCGTGTGGCACCGGCCGCAGAAGTCGGCGGTCTCGGTCCACTGGATCATCGTGACGCCGGTGAACGCGATGACGCTGCCGCCGGCCGCCAGGACCAGGAGCAGCGCGAACAGGCCCCCTCGCGACCGCGGCAGGCGCGGGCGCCGGCCGCGCAGGTAGAACGGATGGCGACGGCGGGGAGCCGGGACCGCCTCGGCGTCCTCGACCGTCTCCTCGGGACCCGTGCCCTCCGGGGCGGCGTCAGGCTCAACGGCCGGTGCCAGGTCGGCCGGTTGAACGCCGTCGCTGTCGGGGTCGCTCAAGGAACCCTCAGTTCATGATCGCTGCGATGGAGCGGGCCATGTCGTCCTTGGACAGTGCGCCGATCCGGACCTCGCGGACCTTCCCGTCGGGGCCGATGAAGAAGTGGGTGGGGACGCCCATCGTCCGGTAGGCGGCGGCGATCGCCTCCTGCTGGTCGACCGTGATGGGGAAGCTGAGACCGGCCCGTTCCGCGTAGCCGGCGATGTCATCGGCGCTCTCGCTGATGAACACGCCCACGACCGCGAGACCCTTGTCCTTGTTCGCCTGGTATGCGGCCTCGATGTCGGGTGCCTCCACCCGGCAGTCCGGGCACCACGAGGCACCGAACGTGAGCCACACCGGCTTGCCCGCGTAGTCCGAGAGCGAGATCGGCGTGCCGTCGGCGGTGACGCCGGAGAAGTCCGGCGGGACGGCGCCCACCTTGGGAGCGTTGGCCGCCGCACCTGCCGGGAGCTCGATCTTCGTGACGCCGTCGGACATTCCGGCGCCGCTGGCCGACCAGGCCAGGACGCCGACGATGACCGCAACCACGGCGATCACCACGATCGTCTGCAGCCGGCCGGCCAGGCGACCGGTGGACCCGGTGGCGGCGTTCGCTGCGTTCATGCGGATCGTTCCCTTCGTTCCGCTCGGGTCAGCCGAGGCCGGAGTAGCTGTGGAGGCCGCCGAAGATGAGGTTGCCGAAGTAGGTGAGCAGCGTGGCCAGGAACCCGATCACGAGCAGCCAGGCCGCCCGGTTGCCGCGCCAGCCGCGCATCACGCGGGCGTGGAGGTAGGCGCCGTAGATCAGCCAGGTCACCAGCGACGCGGTCTCCTTGGGGTCCCAGCTCCAGTAGGTGCCCCAGGCCGTCTCGGCCCACACGGCGCCGAGGATGATCGTCAGGGTGAGGAACGGGAAGCCGACGACCACGGCGCGGTACCCGATCTCGTCGAGCACCATCGGCTTCGGCAGGCCCCAGCGCCCGCCGCCGGCTCCGTCGGCGGGGCCGGAGGTGAGCGCCCCCCGATTGGTGAACCAGGTCACGGTCGCCATGATCAGCAGGACGGCGACGGTCACCACCATTCCATAGACGAAGGCGTTGGACGCTTCGCCGGTCACGGCTCCAACGACTGCCGCGATCGCCCCTGCGACCGTGGCCGACACGATGGTCAGCGCCGACCCGGTCTGGAGCAGGAAGAGGTACGACGCGGCGAACGCGATCGCGAACGAGCCGTAGGCCACGATGGCGGTGGCGACGTGGACGGTCAGCAGGAGGTTGTTCTGGAGGGCCGGGACGAGCGGCTCGATGTCCGCCGGGATGGTGGCGGCGTAGAGCAGCATGCCCAGTGCGACCGGCAGGGCGATGAGCGCCAGGATGCGCTGGTGGTACTTGTGCTCGAAGTACAGGTAGGTCACGAGGATGCCGAAGGCGAAGGCCATCGAGAACTCGTACATGTTGGCGAACGGCCCGTGGCCGGTGACGATCGCCCGGAAGACGAGGCTCACCAGCAGGGTCACGGTCGCAAGCCACGTGAGCAGCGTCGCATAGCGTCCGATCGCGGCCGTCCGCGGGCCGGAGACCATCCCGACCGTGGCGCTCGTGCCGGGGCCGCCCGCGGTCTGCATGCGGGCCGCCCGCAGGCCGGATATCGCGTAGGCCAGGTAGAGGACGAGCGCGAGGCCCGTCATGAAGATCGACGCGACGAACATGTACTCGGAAAGCTTTGCCATGGCGGTATGCCTCCCTCAGGCCTGCGCCGGCGCCTGGAGCGCCGTGCGGATGTCGGTGACGAGGTTCTCGAAGTCGGAGCCGGCGGTGACGTCCTTGTGGGTCAGGGTCGCCAGGCTCACGACGGTGCCGCCGTTCGGGCGGCTCACGATCCGAGCCCAGATGCGCTTGTGCGGAACCATGAAGCGGACCACGAAGCCGGCGAGCAGGAGGAACGAGCCGATCCAGATCAGGGGGACGCCCGGATCGCGCGCGACGTTGAGGCCGGTGAACTGGCCCTCGCGCTCGAAGGTCACGGTCAGGTCGCCGACCTGCGTCGGCTTGCCCTGGTCGATCACCTTGGAGTCCGCGAAGGTGTTCTGCCCGCTGGCGTAGATGCCGATCCCGACCTGGCCGGGCTTGATCTCGGGGTCCGTGCCCCCGCGCGTCCCGCTGATCTCGGCGTTGTAGCCCGTGCCGGGGATGGCGAAGATCCCGAACTTGCGACCCTCCTCCGTCTCGTAGGCGAGCGGCACGCCCGCCGACTGCAGGACGACGTTCCCGTCCTTGTCCTTGACGGTCATGGCGGTGGAGGCGCCGAAGAACGCCTGGTAGAACGTCAGGCCGTCGTAGCGGAGCGGGTCGTTGACCCGGACGGTCTGGCGCTTCACCTCCTGGCCGTCCTTGAGGAGCACGACCTCGCTCGCGTAGTCGATCGGCTGGCCGGTGGTCGGGTCGTACTTGTCGGTGAAGTCGAGCACCTGGAGGGCGAGGCCGGCCTGGGCGGCGACCGGCAGGGTCTCGCCCTCGGAGACCATGAACTGCGGGTTCCGGTAGCCGTACATCCCGCCGACGATCGCGCCGAGCATGATGAGCACCAGCGAGAGGTGGCCGACGATGCCCGAGACGGGCGCCCAGCGGAAGCGGTCCGCGTAGAGGTGGACGGTGCCGTCGTCGGTCGAGAGGACGCGGTAGCGACGCCCCCTGAACACGCCTTCCACGATGCCCAGGGTCTCGGCGGCGGAGCGCCGGGCCACGATGGCCTCGTGCTGGGGAGCGTGCTCGAAGAACGCCGGCCCCACGTCGATGCGCGGGTTGCGCGCGGTGCGGATCACGCCCGGGATCCGGTGGATGGAGCAGGCGATCAGGCTGATCGTCAGGGCCGCCACCAGGATCCGGAACAGGATGGAGCTGAACACCTCGAACAGCTGGAGGCTGTTGAAGACGTCCGTCCAGCCACCGTAGCGGGGCCGGACGCCGTCCAGCCACACGCTCCGGCGCGCCGGATCCGCGATCGCCTCTGCCGGCATCTGCATCAGCAGCGAGCCGATGACGCCGAGGATCGCGATCCCCAGCATGATGACGATGGCGACGCGCATCGACGACAGGAGGTGCCAGAGCCCCTCCAGCGCGCCGTCGACGCGGTCCATCGCCGAGGGGCCGGCCGCCGCAGCCGGGGCCGGACCGGCCGTCGGGGGGAGCGGGCGGCTGTTGACCTCGTGGGTCATGTCAGGCGACCTCCTCAGAGCCCGAACGGCGTGCCGAGCGCGGCCAGCCGTCCGAGTGTGTTGGTGAGCATCAGCACGCCCAGGATCACGAGCAGCGCGCCCGTGACCATCGAGACGGCGTGGTGGTGGCGGCCGACCCAGGTCAGCCGCTGGGACACCCACGAGGCGCCCAGCGCCATCGCGAGGAACGGGATCGCGAGGCCGGCCGCGTAGGCGACCAGCAGGACCGTGCCGGTGGCGACGCTCGCGCTCGCGGCGGCCAGGCCCAGGATCCCGCCGAGGATCGGGCCGATGCACGGGCTCCAGCCCGCGGCGAACGCCAGGCCGAACAGGAAGGAGCGCGGGTAGCCCGGCGTGTCCTGGCCGAGCGTGGAGAGCCGCCGCCGGTTCCGCCGTTGCCGCCGTTGCCGCCGACCATCACCAGCCCGCCGCCCATCGTGGGCATCGAGCGGGTGTCCCGCCACAGGGCCCGGACGTTGATCACGCCTGCGACCTGGAGGCCCATGAAGACCAGCAGCGCGCCGCCGACCATGTTCATGATCCGGCGGTCGATGAAGGCTCCCAGCGCGCCGATCAGCGCGAAGAAGGCCACGAACACCAGCGAGAACCCGGCGACGAACGCGAGGCCGTGGAAGAAGGCGGGGCGGCGACCGGTGGTGCCCTCACCGGTCGCGCCCACCATGTACGAGATGTAGGCCGGCACGAGTGGCAGGCAGCAGGGGGACGCGAACGACACGAGGCCGCCGATGAAGGCGATCCCGATGCCGAGGGCGCTGCCGAGCTCGATCACGGTACGGCGCTCGGGGCCGGGGAGGCGGCCGGGGCAGCCGAGGGGGCGCTGGATGCCGCCGGGGAGGCGCGCCGGGGCCGCGCTGGCCCGGCGAGCCGCCCGGGCACCATGGATGCCCTGCCAACTGACTCGAGGTGCGACCTGCACCGTCTGGGCCAGCTGGGAGCTCGGGTCGAGCTCGATCGACCTTGTTCCACTCCGCCTGGACGCCGGCCCAGTCTGGGTTCGCGGCTGGTTCAGGTAGAGGAAGCCCAGGTCGTAGTGGACCTCGACGTTGTCGGGCTCGAGGACGGCGACCTTCTTCCAGGTCGACTCGGCGTTGGCGCAGGTCGTTGAGGTTGAAGTACACGGCACCGCGGGCGAGGAGGCCCTGGATGTGCTCGGGATCGATCGCCAGGAGCTTGTCCAGCCACGTGGCGGAGGTCTCGAACTGGCCGCCGGCGTAGAACTCGTCGGCCAGGGCCATGAGGGTCGCCACGTCCTTCGGGTCCGCCTGGACCTTGGACATCAGGTCCGCCACCTTGGCCTCATCGATGGCCGGGGCGCCGCTGGTGGCCGCGGCGACCTGGCTTGCAGCCGGGGTTCCGCTCGACGGCGCAGGGTTCACGATCGCGTTGGCGCCAAACGCCACGGCCGACGATCGCGATGACGGCCGCGCCGCCCAAGCGTGATCCGCTTCCAGATGTTGGGGCCCGCGGGTGCTGTCGCGGCGACCGCCGGCTGCGCCGCCCGTGGGGCCGCGGTGGGCTTTGGCTGCTTCGCGCCCGGCTTCATGTCGTCGTGGGCGCTCGGGGTCACCATCGCGTAGAGAGCCGCGAGGTCCTCGATCTCGCTCTCACCGGAGAGCACGTCAGCGTCCGCCGGAACCGCCTCCTCGGAGGCCACCGAGGTGGCCTCCGAGTCGGGGCCCCGAGGAGCCGGAGGTGTCGCCGGCTCCTCGAGTGCGACGGGCGGACTCGCCGGGCTCCTGAGGGCCGAGCCCTCGAGTCCAGCCGGGTCGGTCAGGGTGATGTACGCCGCATCCAGCGCCGCGACTTGGGCACGAGCCCAGCCACGGATCTCGGGGGGCGCACTGGAGAGGTAGTCGCTCACGGCCTGGTGGAGCTGGTCGACGTCCTCGGGGGAGGCGCTCGCCGGGAGACCGAGCTGGGCCAGCAGCTCCATCTCGGCGGCCGCCTGCCCCGTCGGCCGGAGCATCGGGGCGCTCATCCGAGCCCTCCCCGGGGACGCGCGCAGCGTCGGCCGCGCGCAGGGTGGCGAACCATGTTGGATCCCTCATTCGTGGCCGCAGGGGTCGCGGCCTGACACCTGAGGGGATTGTCCGGGGAGAGCACCCCGCGAGCCCATCCGTCGGGGCGCACATTTCGGCCGGGACCGGGCAGGGCCAGAGGGGGGAGGAATCGCGAAGCCCCTGTACCGGTCGATACAGGGGCCGCCATTGGGCGCCGCGGATCAGTAGCCCTCGCCCTCGTGACCCTCGCCGTGGCACCGGAGCGTACAGGTTCCGGCGCCCACACCAGTCGAGGTCCAGCTGATCACGCCGTCCTGTGGGGTCACGCTCGGTCCGAAGACCACCAGTCGACTCGTGGACCCGGTCTGTGCGGTCGGGCCGAATGGCGGTGGAGTGGGTCTGGTAGTGGCACTCGCTGCAGATGGCGTTTCCCTCTCCCGAGATCCCACGGACGTGCTTCTCGTGGAACGAGAAGTTCGTTGCGCTGTTGGTGCCAGTGATCCCGGCCTCGCCGTGGCACAGGTAGCAGAGGGCGAAGTCGGCGGCTGCGTACTCCTGGTCCCTGGGCTTCAGCGTTCGCCGGTAGTTGGCGATCAGCACGCCCTCGTACTTGCTCGTGTGGGGCGCCTGCCTCGCGTTCGCGGCCGGTGTGCCGGGTTCGCGCGTCCTCGGATTGCCGTGGCAGTGGGTGCAGCGGACCGTGCCCTCGAGGGCGAAGTTCCACAGCTTGTAGGGCGACGAACCGTTGAGGCTCACCAGCATCTTGGGCGTGGCGTTGGTGCCCTTCGCCTCGACCGGGTGGTAGGAGCCGTTGGCCGGGTTGAACTCGATGCCCTTGTCGCGGGCGCCGCTCGTCGAGCTGCGTGAACCCGGAGTGGCACTTGAGGCAGAGCTGGTACTCGAGCACCGACGTGGGCTGCCAGCTGTAGGTGGGCGCCGCGCCGGCCGTCGCGCTGTTGGTGACGGCTACGCCGGAGGCTCCCTTGATCGCCCCGGAGGCCGTCCAGCCGCCCGTCGTCTGCACGCCCAGGGTCGAGTCCGACAGGTGCGGCTGGTGGCAGTCGGCGCACTCGGCGTGCCGGTTCGATCGGCCGGAGAACTCGTCCTCGCGATCGATGGTGTGCGCGGTCGTGGCCAGCGCCGGGTGCGAGTACCAGGTGGATGTCGCCGGGTCGTTGGCCGGCACGTTCGGGTCCGTGTACTCCGCCTTGACGTTGGTCAGGGCGCCGCTGCCGTCATGGCAGGTGAAGCAGACGTTGGAGACGGGCGCAGGCTCCGTGCCCAGGTACGCGCGCTCCGCCGTGTGGGTGGCATGGCAGGCGGCGCAGGTGTCGCTGGCAAGGCTCAGGTCGAAGTGCGGGTTGGCGTACGGAGGACCCGGCTGGCCGGCGAGCGGCTCGAGGGCGAAGGCCATCGCGTTGCGCGCCGATGCCGGTGACTTGGGCGCGAAGACCAACGGGTAGAGCGGCACCGGATCGCCGACGTCCTGGCCATTGCGCTGGCCCGGCGACAGGCCGGATGGTCCCGCGCCGCCGATGCGTGCCGTCGCGCTGACGCCCGCAGACAAGGCGACGCCGCCATCCGTGAACCGGAAGGCGTGGCCGGAGTCCCACGCCGCGTCGATGGAGACGTGGACGGTGAAGCCGACCTCGGTGAAGGAGTGGGCCGGGAGGTCGAGCCGCCCTGCGGGGTTCATCCCGGTGCTGACGATGCCCTCCACGGCGATCGCGGAGGGGTCCAGGCTGGACGTCATGCGGAGGTCGCCGACCGCGAGCGCGGTCGTCCGGGGCCGGTCCTCGCGGCCGTCGTCGGACGTCGACGAAGAACGGCTCACCCCTGACGAAGTCCGGGCGCAGCGACTGCCGCGAAGTCCGTTCCGGAGACGCCACGCGGCGACCTCCAGCACGGGCCCGATGTCGATGCCGATGTCGGTCCCGTTGACCACCTGGAACCACACGCGGTAGGTGCCGAGCCGGTCGAGCCCACCGACCAGCTCGTCGAGCGGGCCGGTCGCGACGACCTTGCCGTTCGTGTCGAGGGTGTCGATCCAGGCATGCGTGGTCCGCAGCCCGACCGACGGAGGCGTGGCGGTCGGGGCGACGGAGGGAGAGGCCGAGGGGTCGGCCGACGGGGCAGCGGACGGGGCGACGGAGGGAGAGGCCGAGGGGTCGGCCGACGGATCTGCGGACGGTGCGGCGAGGGGCCGATGAGGCTCGGCTGCCGGGGGCCGAGGAGCGGCCGGCGGGGCCACGGAGGGTTCGGCCGATGGGGCGAGGGAGGCGCCGGGACCGAGGGCTCGGCCGACGGAGCCAGAGGAGGCGCCTGGGTCGGGGCGGCGGACGGCTCGGCCGACGGGGCAGAAGAGGCCGCCTGGGCCGGGTCGGCAGATGAAGCAGACGAGGGCTCCGGGGTCGCGTCGAGGGCCAGCGCGCCCGGGACGACAGGAGTCAATGCGGCGATTGCGCCGGCCACGACAAGGAACGCCCCGAGAAGGGGCCCCGCTCGTCGCTTCAATGGCCGGTTCATAACTGCCCTCATCGATCAGCCGCGGGGGACCGCGGCCTGACACCTGGATGAAGTATGCCGAGGCATTCCTCGTCCGCCCACCCCCCGGGACGCACAAATGGTCAGGGCCCGGCGGGCCGATCGGGGGAGAGAGAACCGAGGGCCCCTGTATCGGGCGATACAGGGGGCGACGGGTCTGCCGTCAGGCCTCGGTAGGGGCTCCCGGAGGATCAGGGGACGCCGGTACCGGGGATCGGGCCCGTGTAGGTGCCCGACAGTGACGGTGTCCGTCGGGTCGTGGCAGAGCTGGCAGGTGCCCCGGTCGTCCACCTTCAGCAGCCGGCTGTCGCCGGTGGCCCCGCCGATGTCGTAGCTCACCGAGGTCCCGTCGGGGAACGGCATGGCGACGGAGAACGGGCCCGTCCATCCGTGCGTTGGACCCGTGCGAGACATGGCACGTGGTGCAGGTGGTCCGGCCGCGTCGTCTGGTGCTGGAACCGGAAGACGCTTCGCCGGTGGGATCGATCGGGTCGCGATGCGTTCGCCGTGGTACCGCGTGTGGCACGCCGTGCACCAGTTGTCCATCTGGCGTTGAAGCCGGCCGGGAGCCCGTTGGGGCGTCGGCACTGCCGGTGGAGCTGTTCCACGGCACGCGTACGTGCCAGTAGTCGCCGGCCGTGTTGCGGAACCGCCGCGGTCACCTGGTCTCGCGTAGAGCAGGTAGCGACGCGCCGAGCCCCCTGGCCTGGATCACGGTGTAGTTGCGTGCGTCGTCAGCGGCGGGCAGGGCCGCGTCCGCTGACCGTCGCGCCGGGCGCGGCAACCGGCACGAATGTCCCGGCGGTCGTGGCGGCGGGGGCGGGGATCGGGTTGAGGATGCGGTACTGCCCGTTGCCGTGCGGGTTGTGGCAGGACGCGCAGCCGATGGAGACGGTCGGGCCGGCACCGGTGCCGATTGCCGCCGTTGCCCCACGCCACTGCCGGGCGCGGCCAGGCCGTTCTCGACCAGGTTGAGGTGCGCGGAGGTCACGTCCGCCGCGGCGCCGACGCCGACCTTGGCCCAGACGCTGAGTGGCGAGCCGGACTGGAACACGCGGGCCGGCGTTCCGCTCGCGATCCGGGCCTGGTCGAAGCCGCCGCCACGGAGCGCGCCGAGGACGGCGGCATCGTTGCGGAGGCCATCGGTCCCGAGGGCGTACTGGATGCCCGACATGACGTCCGTGGTGGCACCAGCGACGGCATCACCATGGCACGACAGGCAGAGCTCCTCCTCGGGGACCTTGAGGAGCATGGCGCCCTGTGCGGTGTGGGCCCGATGGCAGCCGGCACAGCTGTCGGCCGTCAGCGAGCTGACGCCGGAGTTCACCGATGCGACGTGGGGTCCACCGTCCGCCAGGGCGGGAACTGCGGCAAGGAACAGCCAGGCGATCAGGAACAGCGTGCCGACGCACGCCGACCGAACACGGCGGACTCTGGCGGCAAGCTGGATCATCGCATCGCTCCTGGGGCGCATTGGCGGGTCTCGTCCGTGATGGTGCGCATCTGCGGTTGACTCGGCCCTTGGCGGCCGCCGGCAGGGCGGCCGCCAGGATCCGCTATGCTACGGAGTGGTGGGACAGGTACGGCGCGGGCGGGAACTGGTCGCCGGCCACGACGGTGCCCGTCGGATCGTGGCAGAGCTGGCAGGTTCCGCGGTTGCCGACCTTGAGAAGCCGGCTGCTCGCCGATGTCGCGCCCCATCAGGGTACGTGAAGGTCGAGCTGAGGCGCCGTCCATCACGGCGTTGGAGCCGTGGGAACGTGACAGGTGGTGCAGCGCGCCGCTGGCACCGCGCGTGCGGTGCTGGTAGGTGAAGATGCTGTCGCCGGGGCGCGGGTGTCGTAGGCGGGCCCGACGGTGCCGTCGGCCGGGCTGGTCGGCTGCTGGTACGCCGAAGTACCGCGTGTGGCACGAAGCGCACCACCCGTGATCTGGTCGTTGAAGGCGGAACGTAGGTTCGCCGCCGCAACGGAGCCGCTCGGTGATCGCCGTTCGGGGCATCCTGGCAGTGCCGGTCAGTCGGCGTCCACGGCACCTGGTCGTGGAAGTAGTCGCCCGCGGTGGTCGTGAACGGCCGCCGCCTGGCTGGCGAGCAGCGTCGGGCGTCGTCGCCGCGGTCTGGATGACGGTGTAGTTGCGGGCGTCGTTGGCCGGCGGAGCCGGCCGCGTCGTTGACCTTGACGCCGCCGTTGCGGGTGACGGTGCCGCGGTGCCCGTAGCCAGCGGCGGTCACGCCCGGTCGAGGGTGAACAGGTTGCTGTCCGCGGTGGCGTTCGTGTCAGGCCCGTCCGGGAGCGTCGCACCGCGCCGGTCACGTTGGCGCCGGCCAGGCCGTTGCCCGCGATGGTGACCATGTCACCGATGAGGAGGACCAGTGGCTGCCGGCGGTGCGATACGTGTTCGCGGCGACGACGCCGTAGTCGACGACGTTGACGGTCCACGCGGCGTTGATGCCGGTCCCCGCGGGGACCGGGTTCAGGATGCGGTACGCGCCGTTCCCATGCGGGTTGTGGCAGGACGCGCAGCCGATGCGTCAGCGGCCGGGCCGGCGCCGGAGCCGTTGGCCCCGTTGCCCCAGGCGACGCCGGGCTGGGTCAGCCCGTTGTCGGTCATCGCGAGGTGGGCCGACGTGACGTTCGGCGCCGGTCGCGCGACCTCGACCTTTGAGTTCCGGCTGAAGGCGCCGGTGTTGCCACGTTGGCGATGGCGCCATACCGGAACGGATCTCCGATCCGGGCCTGGTCGAAGCCGCCGCCACGGAGCGCGCCGAGGACGGCGGCATCGTTGCGGAGGCCATTGGTCCCGAGGGCGTACTGGATGCCCGACATGACGTCCGTGGTGGCACCGGCGACGGCATCACCATGGCACGACAGGCAGAGCTCCTCCTCGGGGACCTTGAGGAGCATGGCGCCCTGTGCGGTGTGGGCCCGATGGCAGCCGGCGCAGCTGTCCGCCGTCAGCGAGCTGACGCCGGAGTTCGACCGATGCGACGTGGGGTCCACCGTCCGCCAGGGCGGGAACTGCGGCAAGGAACAGCCAGAGGCTAGCCTGCTGCGATGAGCAGCATCAGCCTTCTCAAGTTGTCCTCACCTCCTTTCTCACTCAATGCGGGGAATTGACTTGGGGCCGCCCATGTCGGCGGCGGACACTCCTCGGGCTCACCTCCTCTGCTGCTGGTTCTCAGTAGCTCCACACCTGGACTCGGTCGTTGCCGGAGTCGGCCACGTAGACCCGACCCCGGGCATCGACCGCGACGCCGTTGGGGAATTGGAATGTTCCGTTGGACGCGCCCTCGCCCCCGAAGAAGCCGAGGAACGCGAGGCTCTGTCTCGCCGGGCATCGGCGGTTCGCGTAGACGAACACGCCCTGGCCCGTGGCATCGCCGACGTACACCCGGCCGCTGCGCGTCGATGGCGACCCCGCGGGGCAGCCCCAGGTTGCCCTCGCCGACGCCTCGGCCGACCTGGGCGATCACCGTGTCGGTCGCGTCGAACACCACGAGGCGGCCGTTGTTGCCGTCCGTGACGTACACGTTGCCCGCCGCGTCGACGGCGACCCCGTTCGGGAAGTTGAACCCGGCCGTCGTGCCGATCGTGCGGATGAGGGCACCGGCGGGTCGAAGACGAGCACCCGCTGGGGGTTCGAGGCCACGTCGGTGACATAGAGGTTGCCGGCCGCGTCGAACGTCATGCCCAGCGGCTGCCAGCCCTTCTGGGCCGGCGCCGGGATCGAATGTCCGCTGGTAGGTGCCGTTGGGGTCGTAGATGTAGATGGAGCCGGTGGGGCGGTCCGAGACGTAGACCTCGTTCGTGAGCGGGTTGTAGGCGAGGTAGACCGGGACGTGCGTCGGTCCCCGTCGACAGCGGGGGTGCATGAGCCCGAGCTGGGTGCCGGCGGCGTCGAACACGCGCGCCGTCCGGTCGCCCTGCGTCTCCCCGATGTAGATCCGGCTGCCATCCGGGCTGGCCGCGACGCCCATTGGGCGGTTCGCGCCGTAGATCGATGTCGTGTAGGTCGGCATGACCGTCTCGCCCGGGATCGTCGGGAGGGGGATGGGCTGGCGGAACAGCAGGTACCAGATCGCCAGGCCGAGGAGGATGGCGAATCCGAGCAGGAGCAGGAGCAGGAGCAGGAGCTTGCGCCGCCGGCGCTCGTCCTCCTCCTCGATGGGCTCGTCGGCCGGACGCCATGTCGCCCGGCGAGGCCGCCTCGGGCGGGGGGATGACAGCCGGGTCGGCGCCGGGGGACTCGGTCATCAGTTGCTGCCTTCGGCCGGCGACGCGGCCGGCGACGCGACGGGCGAGGCCGCCGGCGCGGTCACGCGCGCGAGGCCGAGCTTGGCCGACGCGTTCTCGGGATCGATGGCGAGCGCCTTGCGGTACCAGTCGGCGGCTGCCGCTGTGTCACCCTTCGACTCGTTCACCAGGCCGAGGCCGACGCTGGCCTCGAGGGTCAGGCTCGCCGTCCGCGATGGCCAGGAGCCGCGTCTCGGCCGTGGCGATGGTCGCCGGCGGCGAACGCGGCCATCGCCGCCGCCCACGCCGCGCGGTCGGGATCGCCGGTCTTCGTGTAGGCGGTCTCGAGCGCCGTGTAGGGCTCCGCCCAGCCGACGGGCACCAGGGCGACCGCGAGGTTGAGCGGCTCGATCGCCAGCTCGGGCCTGGTCCGTCGCCAGGTAGGCGGTCGCGAGCGCAAGAGCGCGTCGCGCGTCCGTGCGCTGGATCGCGAGCGCCTTCTTCAGCGGCTCGATCGCTTCCGCGGTCGGTCCTGCGCCAGCGCGATGGTGCCGAGGCCGTAGTAAGCGGCCGCCAGCGACGGGTCGATGTTCGGCCATCTCGCCGGTGATGCCGATCTCGACGACCTTCTCGTAGTCGCGGGATGGCCGGTCGTACTGGCTCATCTTCTGGTACGCCTGGCGCGTCCGAGGCTGGCCAGCTAGACCTCCTTGCTTCGCGTCGATCAGCACGGTGTACTGCGCGACCGCGTCCTCGTATCGGGCCTTGGCGAAGTACAGGTCCGCCAGTTGGCCGCGGGAGGTCGTGTCGGCCGGATCGGCCCGGACCGCCTCCTCGAGGGTGGCGAGCTGCTGGTCGACGATCGGGGCCGGGCTGGCCGCGGAACCGGTCGACGGCGTAGAACGCGACGAACGCGATGAGGACAACGAAGAACAGCAGCGCGATCCGCTTGATCCAGCGGTTCAGCTGCTGGTCTGACATCGAGGTCAGGGACGTGACCCGGGACATGAATGGCACCTTCACTCCACGGTCGGCGGATTCGGACGGACCGACCTCGGTCAATCCTCGCGTACGCGGGCGCGTGTCCCATCTGTCGAGGGATAGAACTGAGATACAGGGCGTGGCGCGCACGCACCGGGCTGTCTATACCCTGCGGCCTGACGTGC
>CAVOWV010000002.1:0-142883 GCA_963700245.1 uncultured Chloroflexia bacterium | reverse complement strand
GGCTACCGCAGGATGGGCTGGGCCGCTTACGCGCCACTTACCTGTGCTGCTCCAGGGGCCGCGGACGAGCTGACAGCCCGCGACAGGTTCAGGTCGAGCAGCATGGCGAGGACCTGATCATCTCCGGCATCGACAGGCAACCCGTAGGCGTCAAGGACCGCAGCGTCGAGTGCCTCGTGGGCGTTGCGCAGCCAGGTCGGGCGCTCGTTGTAGAGCGCCGTGAGGGTGCGGCGAGCCAGCTCACCAAGGTCGCCAACGGTCGGGTTCAGCCAACCGTTCCGCAGCATCACCAGCCGCCGAGCAGTCTCGCCGATCTCCTCGCGCTGCACCTCGGTCGGCTCGGGGAATGCGAATGTCTCGAAGCAGGTCGTAGGCGTGTACCGAAAGCCGGACTCGACCTCGCGCAACTGCGTACCCAGGCCTCGCCCCAGAGCTCATGGACGCGGGATTGGAGAATGCCGAACGCGTAGTCGTCGTCCCGCGCGAACACCACGAGCGCGTGGTCGGCGAGTACCTCGCTGTCCACCCACGCGAACAGCCTGTGCTTCGCGGTCGACGGGGTCACGATGTAGCGGTTCAGCCCGTCGAGCGCCCGCCGCATCCCGGGGATGGGCTCCGCATGGAGCCACCAGGGCTCCCGGTAGGAGGCGCGCCACGTCTCATCGCGCACCGGCTTGACGATCCACCTGCGTACTCGAACGGGCCCTCGTAGAGGGCCGCCTCTTCCATCGGCATGTCGACGCCGAAGTCGATGATCCACATGTCCCGCGGCCGGCGCGTGATGTCGAGGGCGTTGATCCACGGGCGAACGACCTCGGGGTTCGGCTTGCCGTCCGGATTCGGGCGCGCGAGCATCGGGCCGCGGTCGCGGCGTCGATGTCGAAGGGGCCGCCCTTGACGTCGCCGTAGAAGGCGATGTCACGTTCTCGCTGAGCTGGCGAGCGCCCGCGTGAGGTCGAGCCCCGCGGTGAGGTTCGCGTTGACGGCCATGACCGGCAGGCCGTCGAGGGTCTTGGACTTCTCCGAGCCGTCATCGAATCCGACGAAGCTGATGTGGACGTTGGCGCCTCGAGGATCCAGGCTCGTCGGTCCAGCGCGAGGAAGATCCCGCCAGATTCCTTGATGCTCTCGAGGATCTTCCGGCTCGACCCGCCGCGGATCCCTGCGTCGCCAGGAGTCCCGCGCGTTAGGTCTTGCCGGCTGCGATCGTGCGCCCGCGCCTTCTCGAACCAATAGCAGACATAGTCCGACGCGTCGGGAACCCGCCTTCCGAAGATCCTGAAGAGGGTCTCCGGTACTCGTCGCCAAGGTCCTGCGCAGAAGGAGATTACCACCCAGGAACGGCGGGTTCCCCACGATGAACTCGGCCTCTGGCCAGTCGCCTCGACGGGTGGGACGGGTCGGAGAGGTCCAGGAGCGCGTCGCGCGTCTCGATGTTGTCGAGCGGCCGCAGGACCGGGTCGCGCCGGTACGCGAAGCCGTGGTCCGAGCAGCCATTGGATCTCGCCGATCCAGATCGATCACCCGGGCCAGCTCCGCGGCGTAGGGGTTGATCTCGATGCCGAGGACCGCCTCGGGGCCGACCTGGGGGAACTCCATGGGATGGCGAACGCTCCGAGCCCCAAGCGATGGCGTCGTTCTCGAGGTCCTTGAGCTTCCGCAGCGCGACGTAGAGGAAGTTGCCCGAGCCGCAGGCGGGGTCGAGCACGCGCACGGAGCGCAGGCGTGCGAGGAAGGCGTGGTGGACGCGCTAGCGCCTTCGCCCGCGCACCGGGCCTGCCTGGCGCCAGCAGCTCGGCTCACCTGCGCTCGACGCGGCGACTCCCGGCGGAATGGCTCCATGACGACGGGCTCCACGAGTCGCTCGATGGACGCGCGGTCCGTGTAGTGGGCGCCGAGCTGTGTCCGCTTGCCGGGGTCCAGGCCGCGCTCGAACAGAGTCCCGAAGATCGCCGGCTCGACCAGGCTCCAGTCGAGCCGACCGGCCGTCAGCAGCGCTGCGATCTCCTCGCGGGTGAGGATGAGCACGTCGGCGTCGGCGAACAGGCCGCCGTTGAACCACTCGATCCGGTCAACACCGAAGTAGCCGCCGCCCGTCGGCCATCGTCTCGAACAGGCCGGCCAGTTGGGCGGCGAAGCCTCGGGTCCGCCTTGGTGGCGTCCGCGAGACGCGAGAGCAGCCCTTTCGGGAGCACGCCCGCGTCCTCCGCGTAGAGGCAGAACAGGACCTTGTCGAGGAAGTGCGCGACGCGCTGCGAGTCCTCGCCTCGGGCGCGCAGCGACATCGGCGAGCTCGGCGAACCGCGCCGCCGCCTTCGGCGGTCAGCTCATCGGCGGCCTCGCGCGGGCGCAGCTCCTCGGGGTCGTTCATCAGCGCATGGAGGATGCGCAGCGGCTCGGCGGGGTCTGTCGCGAGCTCCGTCCAGGTCGAACTCGTACAGCCTCGTCGGCGTGTTGGTGAAGTTGGTGCGGACCTCGAAGCGGTCGAGGTCGCAGACCACCAGAATCGGCGGGTTCTCCAGCGCGTCGCGGTAGCTCAGCAGCTGGTGTACGCGACGCTCGAGGTCCTTGCGCTTGCCCTTGTACTCCCAGGCGAAGTGGCGGCGCTTCCAGACGTCGGCGAAGCCCGTCCCCGCCGCCGGCCTTGCCGGCGCCCTTCTCGAAGGCGTACCACTCGCCGGTCGGGTCGGCTTCGTTGGGCGTGGGACGCCGAGCATCCGGCACAGGTCGATGAAGTGCTCCTGGGCTGCGGCGCGCTCGTTGCGCGTGCTGCCGCTCCACTTCGCTGCGAACTCGGCCGGGTTCATCGCTGCGAAGCCTACCCACTTGCCGCTGACTTCGGAGCATCACCAGGACCACGCGGCAGGCCGTGGTGCGCTCCTGGCGGCGGGGCTGCCCTTGCACGCGGCCCACGGGTGGCTCACGCAGCCTGGACAGCCTTAGCGGCGCTAAGGGCCATGCCAGGGCGCCGGGCAGGGACGTAAGTCAGCGTTCGGTGATGGCATCCGAGCCGGAGAGGCTACCCCTTCTCGACGGCGTCCCTAAGTGAAGTTCCCCGGTGAAGATGAGACTGGGTAGCGTGCCCCTCGAGGAGGGCACGGATGCCGGAGGTCAGGTCTCGGTCGTATGCGAACCCGCGGCGCCTGCCGCGCCGGAACCACTACCAGGAGGGCCCGGACTTCCTGTTCGTGGCGACACAGGGCGGTCGGCCACCGGACCCGGCCCTGGTCCCGGGGGTCGCGGCAATCGTCCGACGCCGCCGGGCCGCGCTCCGGCGCTGGGCGGACGGTGAGCCGATCACCGCGATCTGCGCCGAGACCGGGTGCAGCCGGGCGAGCCTGTTCCGCTGGCGGACCCGCTTTGAGCAGGCTGGCCTCGGGGGGCTCCGCGATCGACCTCGCGTGGGCCGGCGGAGCGACCTGCCGCCGACGCTCGAGCGGCTCATCCTCACCGTCCGCCTGCTGACCTACTGGAACAGCGGACGGATCGCCGCCGAGTTCCGGCGGCGCGCAGTGTGGCCGCTCACCCACGGCCAGGTCGATCGCGTCCTCGCCCGCCATGGGACGCACCGTCCGAGCTACGTCCGGACGCCGGGACCGCGCTACGAGCGGGCCGCCGTCAACGAGCTCTGGCACATCGACCTCAAGGGCCCGTTCTTCTTCGTCGGGGCGACCGGCCTGGCCCGAACCTGTCACTTCGTCGCCCTGGTCGACGACCACAGCCGGTTCCTGCTCGGGATCCGGGCCGTCCCGACCAAGGAGGCCGCGGCGATCCTCGCGCTGCTCGAGGAGGCGATCGAGCTGTGCGGGGTGCCGCACGAGCTCATGACCGACAACGGGACGCCGTTCGTCGCGATCACCCGCACGATGCTCAGCCGGTTCCAGCGCAGCCTTGCCGAGCTCGCGATCCGCCACATCCGGACCCAGATCGACACGCCCTGGACGAACGGCAAGATCGAGGCGTTCTGGCACACGCTCCAGGCGGAGGTCCTCGACCGCCAGCAGCTCGCCGATCTCGCCGCGGCCGAGGCGGCCGTCACGGGCTACGCCGGCTACTACAACTACCACCGCCTCCACGGCGAGCTCGACTGGCAGACACCGGCCGAGAGGTTCGACGGCACACCCTTCACCGACCGCGGCTTCGGCAGCGTCCCGTCCCTGGCTGGCGTGGCCGATCTACTCGACGCGATCCTGGCCGCCTGAACCAGTCTCATCTTCACCGGGGAACTTCACTAGTGGTTGGAGGCCCTTCGTCACGACGCGCGCAACGGACAGGAGTGATCGGACCTCGGGGGTGTACCCGCCGATTTCGAACGAGGCTGCTACGGAGGCTAACGCGATCTCCTTTGCCGTCGTCGGCGTGCCGAGGTGAACTGCGCCCGCGACGTGCGCGAGGTACCGAACCACATCGGCCACGGAAAGGTGTTCACCTCGGACGACGATGATGGTCACTGCGAGAAGCTGATCGCGCCTCAGGTCACGCGTGTTGTTGTTGAGCAGAGGCGCTGCGGTGTCAGGGTCGAGTCCGTCTTGGATTGACCACATGACGAGGCTGGATCGGCTGGCGGCTGCCGATCGTTAGCACGGAATTGGTACTTCACGCGCCTCGTGCGGTTCACCGCGTCGATGAGTGGGGCGCCGTCGAGCAGGAGCTTGCGCAGCAGTCCGGCGATCTGCAGGACGTCGTAGGTGCTCCCGGCCTCCGCGTGGCACGGGCTGCTAGGTCGTCGAGCGTTGCCAGAAACAGGTGGTCCGCGTCCACGCAGACGATGATAGGGCACGCTGCACTGCCCCCGGTAGCCCACGCCAGACCACCGAGGGCAGCGACGGAACCCCGTGCCCCTCGCCTTCGTGGCCTGAGCCCACCACATCCGCCGGGGTTTCCCCGCTGACCCCTTGCGCGGGGCTACGTGTATGGTAAACCACGGTCTTCACGGACGTGCGGCGGGTCCTCGGGCTGGCCGCCTCGCTGCCGGGCCTGCGGCGGGTGGACCTCGAGACCAACTACTCGCTGCCCGCCACCGGTCGTGGCCCGCGCCGTGAGGCTCGTCGAGCACAACCGCGAGCGGTTCGCAAAGCGGATCCTTGCGGGCTCGAAGCTCGGCGGACGCCTCGTCCTCGCCCCCGATGCGGCCGACGATGTCGTCCGTGTCCGGCGGGCGATGGCGTCCTGGCCGGCGGACGGGACGACCCGCGCGGTGCTCGCCAGGACCAACCGCGAGCTGCTGGTCGCCGTGGTCGCAGCGCTCGATCTCGGGGTCCCGTTCCGCGCGCCCGATCTCCCGCTCGCCATCGAGGACCCCCGCCTCGAAGGACTGCTCGACCGCGCCGAGGCCGGGACCGGGACCGTCCCCGCCCGGTCGCCCGACCCCAGTCCCCTCCCCGCCCTCGGCCGGCTCCGGGCCGCGCTGCGTGCAGAAGAGGCGGTGGCGCCACCCGATGACGCGGACGAGGCGACCGAGGGAGACCTCGTGACGGCGCTGCTGGGTTGGGCGGCCGCCCACCCCTCGATCGCCGCGCTCCGGGAGGCCGTGGAAGAGCGACGCGCCCGCCTCGCGGATCTGCGTCGCGACGACGCGGCGCTGACCCTCGCGACCGCCCACGGCACCAAGGGCCTGGAGTGGGACCACGTGCTGGTCCTCACCGACGGATTTCCGGGGCGCCGCGCCGTCGGCGACGCCACGGAGCCCGAGCGGGCCCTCGAGGAGGAGCGGCGCCTCGCGTACGTGGCGTGGACGCGGGCCCGCCGCTCGCTCACGCTGCTCTACGATCCCGAGGCGCCCTCGCCGTTCCTGCGCGAGGCCTTCGATCCCGAGGAGCTGGCGCCCTCGATCCGTGTCCGGGCCGCCTGACCGTAGACTCGCGCGATGAGCCGGCTTCCTGCACTGGGTCCCCGCGGCGAGGGCTGGGTGGTGATCCAGTTCCTGCTGCTCGGGCTCGTCGTCCTGGCCGGCGCTGCCGGACCCACCTACGCGGGGCCGTTCTCTGCGGCTGCCCGGGCTGCCGGCCTCGCGCTCCTCGTCGCAGGGCTCGTCCTCGCGGCGTGGGGCCTGCTGGACCTGCGTGACGCCCTGACGCCGCTCCCCCACCCGCGCGACGGGGCGGAGCTGGTGGACACGGGCAGCTACCGCCTGGTCCGACACCCGATCTACGGCGGGATCGTGCTCGGGGCCGCGGGCTACGCACTCGTGGTGGGATCACCGCTCGCGCTCGCCGGGGCCGCGATCCTGCTCGCGTTCTTCCGGCTCAAGTCAGGACGCGAGGAGGCCTGGCTGCGGGAGCACTACCCGGCGTACCAGGCCTACGCCACCCGCACCAAGCGGATGATCCCCTGGGTCTACTGAGCCTCAGCCGGCCAGGTCGCGTCGCGCGAGCTCCTTGAGCAGGCGGTCGATCGCGTCCAGGAATGGCTCGGTGACCTCCCGGGGCACGACATCCCTCACGGAATCCTTCGGCCCGTAGGCGGATCGGGCGCGCAGGGCGCTGCGGCGCAGGTCGGCGATGTCGTCGTCGCGCAGGTGGTCCGGGATGGGCTCCAGGTACGCGGTCCAGCGGGCGCTGCCGGTCTCCCGGACGGCCGCAACGAGTCGGTCCCCTGCACGGGCCGCCACCAGGGCCGCCTCGTCGATCGCCGGTCGCTCGTGGCGGGCGGGTCCGCGGCGTGTCCTCGGGTTGTCGCGCCCGGCCGTCACGACCCTGCGGCGCCGTCCGGTCCGGATTCCGACGCCGGCGGGCGCACCAGCACCAGGCCCAGGCGCTTGCGCTCCGACCCGTTGACGAGGATCCGGAACGAGTAGTCGCCGGGGGTCGGGAACGTCAGGTTCCAGAGGTCGATGCTGAAGGTGAGGATCGCGTCGCGTGCATCCGGCTGGCCGTGCGCCATGAGGCTGCCGGTCGCGCTGGCGACTTCGGCGCCGTCGGGGTCCAGGAGCACGATCCGCAGCTCGTGCTCGCGCTCCGTCTCAGGCGAGGTGATCACCAGCCCGACGACGAGCGCGAGGTGGGGATGGCGGAGCGGGAACGTGCGCCCGCCGATCCGGGTGATGCCGCCGCCGAGCACGTTGAACTTGTGGCCGGGCTGGGTCTCGGCCGCATCTGCGAGGAAGGCGAAGTCGATCTCGGGCATGGATGGGATGGTAGCCGTGCCCTCAGGCGTCCGTGCGGCGCTCGCCCGCGGACCTCGTCGCCGCGACCCGCTTGCGTGCCGGCGGCGTCTGCGCAGGCGGCAGCGGGGCAGCGGTGAACCCCGGACCGGGCCGGCCCGCCTCGTCCGCGAAGGTCACGTCGCTCAGGGGTACCAGCGGCTCGCCACGCAGCACGCGCGCCAGGTACTCGCCGGTGGCAGACCCCGCGGTCGCCGCGATCGCCTCGGGCGTCCCCTCGCCGATGACGAGCCCGCCCCGGCGGCCGCCCTCCGGGCCCAGGTCCACGACCCAGTCCGCGGTCTTGATCACGTCCAGGTTGTGCTCGATGACCAGCACCGTGTTCCCGTTGTCGACCAGCCGGTGGAGCACATGGAGCAGCTTGTCCACGTCCGCGAAATGGAGGCCCGTGGTCGGCTCGTCCAGCAGGTAGAGCGTCTTGCCGGTGGCCCGCCGGGACAGCTCCGTGGCCAGCTTCACGCGCTGGGCCTCGCCGCCCGAGAGCGTGGTCGCGGGCTGGCCGAGGTGCACGTAGCCCAGGCCCACGTCGAACAGGGTCTGGAGCTTGTTGCGCACGTTGGGCACCGCGCCGAAGAACTCCAGCGCCTCCTCGACGGTCATCTCCAGGACGTCCGCGATGGTCCGTCCCTTGTAGTGGATCTCGAGTGCCTCGCGGCCGTAGCGCTTGCTCTTGCAGACCTCGCACGGGACGTAGACGTCGGGCAGGAACTGCATCTCGATCTTGATGATCCCGTCGCCCTTGCAGTTCTCGCAGCGGCCGCCCTTGACGTTGAAGCTGAAGCGCCCGGGCATGTAGCCGCGCAACCGCGCCTCGGGCGTGCCCGCGAACAGCTCCCGGATCGGCCCGAACAGGCCCACGTAGGTGGCCGGGTTCGACCGCGGCGTCCGCCCGATCGGGCTCTGGTCGATCTCGATGATCTTGTCGATGTGCTCGACGCCCTCGACGGCATCGTGGGCGCCAACGGGCAGCCGGGAACCGGTCAGGTCCCGGGCCAGCGCCCGGTACAGCACCTCGTCCACGAGTGTGCTCTTGCCCGACCCGGACACGCCGGTCACCGCGATGAACGTCCCGAGCGGGAACTGGACGTCCACGTCGCGGAGGTTGTGCTCGCGCGCGCCACGGACCGCCAGGTGCTTGCCGTTGCCGGGTCTTCGCTGCTCCGGGACCGGCACGGCGCGCTCGCCGCGCAGGAAGGCGCCGGTGATGGACCGCGGCTCCGCGAGGACCACCTCCAGCGGCCCATTGGCGATGATCTCCCCGCCGTGCTCGCCCGCCCCGGGACCGATGTCGATCACCCAGTCCGCCGTCCGGATCGTCTCCTCGTCGTGCTCGACCACGAGCACTGTGTTGCCCAGGTCCCGCAGCCGGGTCAGGGTCGCGATGAGCTTGGCGTTGTCCCGCTGGTGGAGCCCGATCGAGGGCTCGTCCAGGATGTACAGGACACCCATGAGCGTCGTCCCGATCTGGGTCGCCAGCCGGATCCGCTGGGCCTCGCCCCCCGACAGGCTGACGCTCGCCCGGTCCAGGGTCAGGTAGTCAAGCCCGACGTCCACGAGGAACCCCAGCCGGGCCACGATCTCCTTGAGCACCTGGCGGGCGATGGTCCGTTCCCGCTCGGTCACCCGGTCCGCCAGCTCCGCCGCCCAGTCGAGCGCATCGGTGACGGACAGGGCGGCCACCTCGGAGATGCTGCGGCCGTCCACGGTCACCGCCAGGACCTCCGGGCGGAGGCGCCGGCCGCCGCAGGTCGGGCATGGCTTCTGGACCATGAACTTCTCGAGCTCGGTCCGGATGTACTCCGACTCCGTCTCCTTGAACCGGCGCTCCAGGTTGGTCACCACCCCTTCGAACGTGGCGACATAGCTGTTCTCGCCCCGCTCGTGGCGGTACCTGACGACGACCTTCTCGTCCTTGGGCGCATAGAGCAGGAACTGGACCGCCTCGGGTGGCAGGTCCGCCACCGGCACGTCGATCCGCCAGCCCCGGGACGCGAAGACCGCCTCGGTGATCTTCATCCGCCACGAGATCTCGGTGGGCATCTTGTTCCACGGGACCAGGGCCCCGGCCTTGATGCTGCGGCTCTTGTCCGGGAGCACGAGGTCCGGGTCGATGACCAGCTGGGTGCCGAGACCGGTGCAGGTCGGGCATGCCCCGTGGGGCGAGTTGAACGAGAAGGAGCGGGGCTCCAGCTCGTCGATCGTGGTGCCGTCGTAGGGGCAGGAGTAGCGCTCGCTGTAGCGGCGCTCCTCGAACTGGGCGGGTTCGCCGTCACGCGGCACGGGCGCGATCACGACCACGCCCTCGCCCAGTCGGAGGGCGGTCTCCACGGAGTCGGCGAGGCGCGAGGTGTCCGGGTCCGGGACGGCCCTCCCGGTCTCCGGGTCCACGGGGCGGCCGGACGCATCCCGCGCCCAGTCCTCCGGTGCCTCCGCGCGGCGCACGATGAACCGGTCCACGACGACCTCGATCGTGTGGCGCTTGTACTTGTCGAGCGTCGGAGCCTCGGCCAGGTCGTACTGGACGCCGTCCACGCGAACACGGACGAAGCCCTGCTTGCGGGCGCCCTCGAAGACGCGATCGCCCTCGGTCTTGCGATCCTTGACCAGCGGGCCGAGCACGAGCAGGCGCGTCCCTTCCGGCTGGGCCAGCACCTGGTCCACGATCTGGCTGACCGTCTGGCGCTCGATCTCGCGCCCGCAGTTGGGGCAGTGCGGGTGCCCGATGCGCGCGAACAGCAGGCGGAGGTAGTCGTAGATCTCGGTGACCGTGCCGACCGTCGACCGCGGGTTCTTGCTCGCGCCCTTCTGGTCGATGGAGATGGCCGGCGAGAGCCCGTCGATCTGGTCGACGTCCGGCTTCTCCATCTGGCCCAGGAACTGGCGGGCATACGCGGACAGGCTCTCCACGTAGCGGCGCTGGCCCTCGGCGTAGATGGTGTCGAAGGCGAGGCTGGACTTGCCGCTGCCCGGACAATCCGGTGATCACGACCAGGCGGTCACGCGGGAACGTGACGCTGACGTCCTTGAGGTTGTGCTCGCGCGCGCCGCGCACGACGATTCGATCCTGGGGCACGCGTGGAGTCTACCGGGTTCGGGTCAAATAGAACAGCCGTTCATGAGATCTCGGCGTCTGTGTCGGCCCTCAGGACGCGGCGGGCAACTCGATCGTGTCCTGGCAGATCTTCCAGGCCCCATCCTCGCGGACCAGGCGCACGATCTGGTCCACCGGCACGTCCTGCCCGAAGGACTCGAGCGTCTTGAGCAGGGCGTCGAGCTGCTCGTCGGTCATCGTCGTGCCCTGCTGATCCAGGACCTGGCGCAGGATCGGGCGCATCGCGGCTGCGTCGAACGTCACCTTGATGGTGCCCGTCACCGGGACCTCGGCGACATCGCCCTCGATGATGGCCTCGCCCGCCTTGACGTCCCCGACGCCGAGCTGGACAGCGTCCAGCAGCGCCTGCGTGTCGAGACCGGGCAGCAGCTCGCCGCCGACGCCGCCCGGCAGGCCCAGCTGGTCCCGGATGCGGTCCTCCTGGCCGGCACAGGCCAGCGGGCGGAGACCCTCGATGTCCTTGGCGGCGACCTTGGCGAGGGCGTCGGTGACCACGGCGCCGGGACCTTCCGCCGGTGCAGCAGGAGCGCACGCGGCAACGGCGAGAGCGAACGAGATGGTGGCGACCACCCCGGCGAGTCGGCGGCGACGGGACGGCCCGAAGTGCGTGCTCATGGACACAGGCTACCCCCGGGGAGCGAACCGGGCTCCTCGGGGCCCGCGGACACCGTTTCGTCGGCCTCAGTAGCCTCGCGTGCGTCGACCCGGCCGCTGTCCGGTGCGCTTGCGGATGTTCGGGGTGACCGTGCGGTCCCACGTCGGCCGGTCAAGCCAGCGCGCCTGCCAGCCGCCGTCGTCGTCCTCGTGCTCGTCGCGGATCCCGGGGAACAGCTCGTTCGCCGTTCCCGTGGTCCCCTCCCCGCCCAGCGCCGGCTCTTCGCCGGCCTGGAGCACGGTGACCTCCGTGACCTCGAAGGCGTCCTCGTGGTCGTGCCCGCCCCGGCCACCCTTGCCGCCCGGCCGGTGGGCCGCCGCGCGCTCCTTCGCGGGCAGCTGGGCGTCCTTGGCGGCTCGCTCCGCCGCCCGGGCCACGACCACGGACGCGTCCTGCTCCAGGACCCGCAGCCGGATCTGCTGGATCTCGTCCCGGATGGCGGCCGCCCGCTCGAACTCCAGCTGCTTGGCGGCGGCCTTCATCTCGGCCTCCATGCGGGCGACCAGGCGCTCCACCTCGGCCTTGTCCGCCGCGGCCAGCTGCTGGTCCCGGCGTTCCGAGGTGTACATCACCGTGTTCTCGGCCACCGCACGCAGCCGGTCGTTGATGTCGTGGATGCCCTTGATGATCGTGGTTGGCTCGATGCCGTGCTGGAGGTTGTACTGCTCCTGGACGGCGCGGCGGCGGTCCGTCTCGTCGATGGCGACCCGCATCGACTCCGTCACGCGGTCCGCGTACATCACGACCTCGCCGCCGGTGTTGCGAGCGGCGCGTCCGATCATCTGGATCAACGACCAGGCGCTGCGCAGGAACCCCTCCTTGTCCGCGTCGAGGATCGCCATCAGGGTCACCTCGGGCAGGTCGAGACCCTCGCGCAGGAGGTTGATGCCCACCAGGACGTCGTACACGCCCAGGCGGAGGTCGCGCAGGATCGCGACGCGCTCGAGGGTGTCCACCTCGCTGTGGAGGTACTGGACCTTGATGCCCAGCTCCTTGAGGTAGTCCGCGAGGTCCTCGGCCATCTTCTTGGTCAGGGTGGTCACCAGGGCGCGCTCGCCGCGCTCGACCCTGGCCCGGATCTCCTCGAGGAGGTCGTCGATCTGGCCCTCGGTGGGCCGGACGGTGATGGGTGGGTCGACGATGCCGGTGGGCCGGATCAGCTGCTCGACCGTCTGCTGGCTCTTCTCGTGCTCGTAGGGGCCGGGCGTGGCCGACACGTAGAGCGCCTGGTTGACGTGGACCTCGAACTCCTCGAACGTCAGCGGGCGGTTGTCCAGCGCGGACGGGAGACGGAAGCCGAAGTCGACCAGGATCTCCTTGCGGGTGCGGTCGTTCTTGTACATGCCGACGACCTGGGGGATCGTCATGTGCGACTCGTCGACGATGAGCAGCCAGTCCGGCGGGAAGTAGTCCAGCAGCGTCCATGGGCGGCTGCCGGGCTCGCGCTGGCTGAGGTGCCGGCTGTAGTTCTCGACGCCGGAGCAGTAGCCCAGCTCCCTGAGCATCTCCAGGTCGAAGGTGGTCCGCTGGCGGAGCCGGGCCGCCTCGAGCGCCCGGCCTTCCGCCTCCATCTGGCCGACCCGCAGCTCCATCTCCGCCTCGATGTCGGCAACCGCCTGGCCAAGCTTGTCCTTGGGCGTCACGAAATGCGTGGCGGGGAAGACGTTGAGCTCCTTGCGCTCCGCCAGGAGCTCCCCGGTGAGCGGGTCCAGCTCCGTGATCCGCTCCACCTCGTCACCGAAGAACTCGACCCGGACGACGATCTCGGAGCTGGCCGGGCCGATCTCGAGGGTGTCGCCACGGACCCGGAACCGGGCGCGGGAGAGGGCCGCGTCGTTGCGCTGGTACTGGAGGTCCACGAGGTGGCGCAGGACCGCGTCCCGCCGGTACTGGCCGCCGACCTTCAGCCGCAGGATCGTGGCCCCGTAGTCCACCGGGGCACCCAGGCCGTAGATGCACGAGACAGACGCGACGATGATCACGTCCCGCCGCTCGAACAGCGCGTGGGTCGCCGCGTGGCGGAGCCGGTCGATCTCCTCGTTCCGGCTGCTGTCCTTCTCGATGTAGGTGTCCGACCGGGGCAGGTAGGCCTCCGGCTGGTAGTAGTCGAAGTAGCTGACGAAGTACTCGACCGCGTTGTCCGGGAAGAACTCGCGGAACTCGCTGTACAGCTGGGCGGCGAGGGTCTTGTTGTGGGCGAGGACCAGCGTGGGCTTGTTGTGCCGGACGATGGTCTCGGCCATCGTGAAGGTCTTGCCGGAGCCCGTGACGCCCAGGAGGGTCTGGTGGCGGAGGCCACGCGACAGCCCATCCACGAGGCGATCGATCGCCTGCGGCTGGTCTCCTGTGGGCTCGAACGGCGCAACCAGGCGGAAGTCGGGCACGGCTCGATCCTACCACGGCGCGGGCAATAGAGAACACGTGTTCTCATGCGGATCCGCCGGTCGTGCGGGGGTCACTGGTACCAACGGGGAGTCGTCGCGGGTGGCGCGGCCGGGCACCGTGCATAGCGGCACGCCCTTGCTCGTGCCCTCACGACCTGTCGCGGTCAGGCGGCACGGACGGCGCCCACGAACCAGCCGGAGCGGGCGCGGCACAGACTTCGATCGGCCTCGGCCGACGCCTCCGGGAGAGCTCGCGATGGAGATGGAGTACAAGGATCCGTCGAGAAGGGGGCGATGGATCGTGCTCCTGGGCGTAGTCCTCGCCCTCGTCGCGGGCGCCGCCGCCTTCCTCCTGATCAACAATGCCCAGCAGCAGGCTGGGCAGAGCGGCCTCAAGACCATCGAGGGATACGTCGCGGCCCAGCCGATCCTTGCCCGCAAGGCGATCGTCGGCGCGGACCTCGAACTGCGCAAGGACATCCCCCTCGATGCAACCAACGCGGGTCAGGTCGTCACGGACCCATCGCAGCTCGTGGGCCGTCTCCTCGCCGTGGACGTTCCCAAGGGGCAGCTGCTGACCGCCAACCTCCTCGCGTCCGGCACCGTCGGCCTCGGGTTCGCGATCCTCCGCCCAGACGAAACCGTCCAACCCGACTCGGAGGCCTGGCGCGCGGTCTCGATCACCGTCTCGGACGACCGGGCGGTCGGTGGCGCCATCGGAGCCGGAATGAGCGTGGACGTATTCGTCACTGCGACCGTCGGTGTCGCGGAGGCCCCCCCGGCGCCAGGTGCCAGCGAGGCTCCGGTCGTGAACTCGCTGGGCGATTTCTACTCCGACCGATCCACCAAGGTCACATATCAAGGCCTTCTGGTCCTGGCCAAGACCGGCACCTTCTACGTCCTCAAGGTCCCGCTGGTGGTGGCCGAGGAGATCAGCCACATGCAGGCCGACGGCGCGGCGCAGTTCAGCCTCGCCTTGCGGCCCGACCAGGACACGCGCATCCTCGACGTGTCGCAGCTCGGCGCCACGACAAATCGCATCATCGAGCGCTACGGCCTGCCGATCCCCGAGGTCTACCCCTCCTTGAGCGGGCCGATCCCGTCGAACCCTCCGATCCCGGCCCTCACCCCGCCGCCGTCGCCCACCGCGCCGCCGGCCCCGTCGTCCTCCCCGCCGCCGGGAGGCTGATCCTGTCGGAGCCGCCCGTGTCGCCCGGCGGGCAGGGACAGACCTCGGATGCCGCCGTGGCCGGCCGCCAGGAGATCTCCGTCGAGGCGCCAACCGCCGCGCGTCGCTGACCCGGCGCGCATCCCAACCGCCCGGCCGGGCCCGCCCGCCCGGCCGGGCGGCCTCCTGCACAGCACGGCGCCCGACACGCGCGTGCAGATCGCCGCAGGTTCGCGTTCGGGCTGCGACTGCTGGCTCGCCGCCTAGCGACCCGGGCCAGGCGGCGGCAGGAGGTCGCGTGCCGGCCGCTGCCATGCGGTCTGGCCATTGTCCCCGCGGCCCGGCCGTTGTCCCCGCGGCCGTTGTGCCCGTGGCCGCCTCGCGGCCCATCTGTCGCCCGTGGCCGACGGTTCGTCCGCTGAGGCGGACCGTTGGCCCGGCTCCATGTGTCCTGCAGCCGGTATGTCCGGCGGACGCCACCGGCCACAGATCCTCAGCGACGAATGGGCCGCTCGCCGGTCTGGTCGCGGTCGATCGCGAACGACGTGGTCAGCCACGGCGGCACCCGCTCAGCCGGTTGCGGCCGATCCTTCGCCGGCCTCGTCGCGGTTGATCAGCCGGCGGCGGCCAGCGCGGCGCGAAACGCCGCATCCACCGCTGCCCGGGTCTCCCCCGCTCCGCCCGACGTGTCAAGCACGCGGGTCGCGGACGGTCGGAGCCGTTCCGACATCTCCGCCTGCGCGGCGATCCGCTGGTCGGCCTCGGGGGCGGGCGTCCCACGCGCCAGGAGCCGCTCGCGCTGCGCCGAGGGATCGCAGGTCACGAGCCACACCTCGTCGCACAGGTCCGCGAGCCCGCCTTCGACGAGCTTGATCGCCTCGATCACCACGGCAGGCGGCGTCTCTGCCTCCGCCTCCGCGATCAGCTCGAGGATCCGGGGCCGGACCGCCGGGTGCACGAGCGCCTCGAGGTCTCGCAGTTCGGCCGGATCCGCGAACACGATGCGGCCGAGGGCCGCCCGGTCCAGGGTGCCGTCCGGGGCGGTCACCGCTGCCCCGAACCGGCGCAGGATCGCGGCGTGGACCGGCGTCCCGGGTGCCGTGACTTCGCGCGCGACGTGGTCGGCATCGACGACCCGCGCCCCGCGCTCCGCCAGCCAGCGACCGACCTGCGACTTGCCGCAGCCGATGGGTCCGGTGATGCCGATCCGGACGGTACGCGCGGCCGTCACGGGGCCACCTCCTCGAGCTCCAGCCATGCATCCTCCGCGTCACCGAGCGCCCGGTCGACGTCTGCCAGCTCGCTCGTCACGCGGCGCATCTCCACGAAGTTGGCGGCGACCGACGGCGTCCCGATCGCCAGCTCCAGCTGGCTCTTGCGCAGGCCCAGGCGCGCCAGCTCCGCGTCGAGGGCCTCGCGGCGACGTCGGTAGGCCTCCTTGGACAGCTTCGGGCGCCCTTTGCGGCGGTCGGCCGTAGCGGTCGATTGCGGAGCCGGCTTGCCGGAGTCCGGCGCGGGGGCAATCGCGCCACCCTTGCGGCCGGCGGGAGCCTGGGTATGCGTAGCCGCCGGACGCGTGCCGAGCGACCCGGGCGTACCCGGCCGGAGCCGGTTCTGGCGCCGTGCCGCCTCGGCGGCCACCGTCCAGCCGTCCGCCACCGCCTGGCGCCAGGCCCGGTAGCCACCGTCGAACGGCACCGCCATGGCCTCGTCGACCACCCACAGCCGCTCGCAGATCGTCTCCAGGAGGCGGCGATCGTGCGACACGACCAGCAGCGTCCCGGGCGTCTCCGCGAAGAAGGCCTCGATCGCCTCGCGGGCGGCGATGTCCAGGTGGTTCGTCGGCTCGTCGAGGAGCAGCAGGTTCGCCGGCAGGATCCCGAGCAGCGCGAGCTCGAGGCGAGATCGCTCACCGCCCGAGAGCGCCCGGACCTCCTTGAACACGTCGTCACCGCGGAACAGGAACCGCGCCAGGTACCCCCGGGCCTCGCCGGGCGTGACCGGGATGGCCTCCAGGATCGCGTCCAGCACGGTGGCCCCGGGGATCGCCGCGTCGCGGAGCTGGGCGAGATAGCCCGGCTGGACCTGGTGTCCGAAGACGATCGTCCCATCGAGCGGCGGCAGGTCTCCCGCGATCGTCCGCAGCAGCGTCGTCTTGCCGGCGCCGTTGGGGCCGACGATGCCGATCCGCTCGCCGCGCTGGGCGGCCAGGAACGGTGCCCTGGCGACCGTCACGGGCTCAGGCGCCTCGGAGCCGTCCGGGTTGAGGGCCCCGCGACCCGGGAGGTAGCCCACGGCGATGTCGTCCATCCGCACGACCAGCTCGCCGGACCGGACCGGACCGCCCGCGATCGAGTGCCCGTGGAGCCGCAGCGTGCGGGAGGACTTGCGCGGCGCCTCGATCCGGTCGGCCTTGAGCTTCTCGAGGCGGGCCTCGTGCTCGTGCATCTTGGTGTGCTTGCGCTGGCTCCGGTAGCGCTGGACCAGCTCCGCCTCGCGCTCCATGGCGTCCGACTGGGACTCGGCGTCCTTCTCGGCCCGCAGGTCACGTTCCACGCGCTGGCGGTGGTACGAGGAGTAGTCGCCGCGGAACACGGTGAGACGGCGGTCACGCAGCTCCCAGACGCGGGTCACCGTCGCGTCCAGGAAGGCACGGTCGTGTGATGCGACGAGCAGCGCCCCGGAGCGCCGCCGGAGGTGCTCCTCCAGCCACTCGATCGCGTTGATGTCGAGGTGGTTCGTGGGCTCGTCGAGCAGCAGCAGGTCCGGGTTCGCCACCACCAGGCGCGCGAGGGCGGCACGGGTCTGCTGACCGCCCGAGAGGGCCGTCGGCGGGCGCAGCCACTCGTCGCGGGCGAAGCCGAGGCCCGAGAGCGCCTCGTCCACCCGCTGGTCGAGGGTGTAGCCGCCCAGGACCTCGAACCGGTGCTGGAGGTCCGCATACCGGTTGCCGCCGGCATGGCCGCCGTGCTCCAGGTGCTCCAGCTCCGCGGCCATCTTCTCGAGGTGTGCGGCACCGTGCCGGACCGCGGCGCGCAGGTCTGGGGCGGCCATGAACGCCTCGTCGAAGTGCGCCTCCTGGCTGAGCAGCCCGAGCGACAGGTGGCGGCGGCGCGTGACGGTCCCCCGGTCGGCCTCGTCGCGCCCGGACACGATCCGGAGGAGCGTCGTCTTCCCGGCGCCGTTGGGACCGACGAGACCCACGCGCTCGCCGACGGCGATCGCCGCGTCGACGTGGTCGAGGATGACGAAGGTGCCGATCTCGCGGACGACGCCCTCGAGGCGGACCAGGCTCACGGCACACCCCCGGCGCCGGTCCTCGCCGCGGCCCGTCGTGCCGCCGCTGCCGCCTTCGTCCGCGATGCCCGTTCACGAGCCACGGCAGCCTCGTCGGCCGTCCTCCCGAGCGACCCCTCGCCGTCGAGCTCAACCCACCGGCGGCCCCGTCGTCCTGACGCGGCCCGCCCGGGGCGCGGGGTCATCGTCGCGAGCAGCTTCGCCGCTGCCGGGCGCTCCGCGGCCGGGAGTCGCTGGCAGAACGAGCAGAAGTGCGTCGCCCGGATCCCGATCACGATCCGCCGGATCGGGCGCCCACAGCGCGGGCACGGCTGCCCCGTGCGCTGGTAGACGTCGAGACGCTCCTGCATCTCGCCATCGCCATCGGGCGCGGTGTAGTCGTCGATGGAGCTGCCTCGGCGCTCGACCGCCTCGCCCAGGATCTCCAGCACGTTGCGGTAGAGCGCGCGCTCGTCCCCCGGGCGCAGCGAGGCGGCGGACCGGAGCGGGTGCAGCCGCGAGCGCCACAGCGCCTCGTCGGCATAGATGTTCCCGATGCCCACGACAAACGACTGGTCGACCAGGAGCGGCTTGAGGCGGGCGCGCCGACCCTCGCAGCCGTGTTCGCCAGGCGCGCAGCGTGAAGCGCGGATCGAGCGGCTCGGGTCCCAGGTCGTCGAAGGGTTCGTCGTCCGCTGCGTACAGCCCGATCCGGCCGAACTTGCGCACGTCCCGGAACCGGATCTCCCGGCCGTCGTCGAGCACCAGGGCTGCGCGCTCGTACGGGTCCACCGGCACGCCCGCCGGCACGACGAACAGCTGCCCGGTCATCTTGAGGTGGACGGTCAGGAAGGCGCCCCCGTCCAGGTCGATGAGCACGTTCTTGCCGCGCCGCCCCACGCCCTCGATGCGTCGTCCGGTCACCCCGGCGATGAACCCCGCGGGGTCCTCGTCACGGAGGGTCCTCGCCCACGCGACGCGTGCGCCGGCGATCTCCGGTCCGGGTCCGCCACCATCGGGCAGCAGGTGGCGCCGGAGGTCACGGGCGACGGTCTCGACCTCGGGTAGCTCAGGCATCGCCGGAGACGATAGGACACGTTCGCGGTCGATGCGCCTCCGCCCGCGCCGCGGGTGTGGCCTCAGGCACCATAACGGAGCCCATGACACCCGCCGTCGCGCCCTCGGTCGCACCCACGTTCGTGCCCGCCATCACGCCGGCCCGCGCCCGCGCAGCCCGGGTCGCCGTGAGCGCACTGTTCGTCGCGAACGGCGTGATGTCCGCGTCGATCCTGCCCCGCCTCCCGTCCATCAAGGACAACCTCGGACTCTCGAACGGGGAGCTGGGGGCGGCCGTGGCCGCGATGCCGGTGGGCGGCCTGATCGCAGGCGGCCTCGTGGGCCTCCTGATCGCGCGGTTCGGGAGCGGCCGCGTCGCGACCGTCGCGGGCGTGCTCGCGGGAGCGACGCTGGTGACGGTGGGCCTTGCGACCTCGTGGCTCACCCTGGCGCTGGCGATGCTGGTGCTCGGCATGTTCGATGCGACGATGGACGCGTCGATGAACTCGCATGGCGTCGGCCTGCAGCGGCAGTACGGACGGTCGATCCTGCAGGGCTTCCACGGGATGTGGAGTGTCGGGAGCCTGGCGGCTGCGGCCGTGGGTGCGGTCGCGGCGGGGGCCGGCGTGCCGGTCTCGATCAGTCTCGCCGCGGCGGCGGGCGTCACCGTCATCATCGTGCTGGTTGCGAGCCGCTCCCTGCTCCCCGCAAGCATCGCGGACGCGCCCCACGACACGGCCGGCGACGAGACCATCCACCTCCGCAGCGTCCCGCGCCTGCTGCGGGTCCTGGTCCCGATCGCCCTGCTGGGAATCCTGTGCGTGACCATCCAGGGTTCCGCGGCGACCTGGAGCGCCGTCTACCTTGCCGAGGTCCTCGGGCAGCCCGCGGGCATCGCCGCGTCGGCGTTCGTGGTCTACATGGGTGCGATGGTCCTGGGGCGCCTCACCAACGACCGATGGGTCGACCGCTGGGGCAGCACGACTGTCGTCCGCGGCGGGGCGGTCATCGCGTCGACGGGGCTGGTCCTGGCGATCGTCGCGGCACCCCTGGCCTCGCCCGCGCTCGCCTTCGTCGGGTTCGGAGCGGTGGGCCTGGGTTCCTCGCCGATGTTCCCCGTGATGATCGGCGCGGCGGGATCGCGGCCCGGGATCCCCGCGGGGCACGGCGTCGCACTGGTGGCCTGGCTCGTCCGCATCGGACTCATCTTCGCGCCGGCCATGGTGGGGGCAGCAGCCGACGCCTGGGGCCTGGCCGCCGCCCTGGCGATCCCGCTGGTCGCGGGCTTCGCGATCGTAGCGGCCGCGCCGGCGTTGACGGGCGGGTCGCTGCGGCGGGAACGCATCCCAATCCCGGGCTGACCGGCCAGCCGACAGCGGACTGGTGGTCACGGTGGCCGGGCGTCGCCGTCACAGCCGCCAGCGGCCAGTCTCATCACCAGCGGTGCTATTGCGAGCCGATTCCGGCCGTCGAGACGCTCCGACACACGATTGCGGCCGTGTTCATCACGGGTCGTGATGAAGGGCGCCACAACTGGCCCGACTGGCGGCTCCACGCGCATTCCGGGCGGGGATTAGCACCGGTGGTGATTCCGCCGGGCTCAGCCGGAAACGTCCGCCGGGCTCAGGCCGGAAGCCGTCCGCCCGGCGCAGGCCGGAAGCCGGGGGCCGAGAACCCGGGCCGGGCCCGCGATGCCTCCGCGGAGGCCGACCCGCTAGGCCTCCGGCACCTCGTCGGCCTCGGCGAGGACAGCGTCACGGCGCGAGACCGGCGTCATGCCCTCCCAGGAGTCGCCCACCTTGGCATCGACGGTCAGCGGCACCGACAGCGGCAGCGCGCCCTCCATCGCCTCGCGCAGGATCGGCACCAGGCGCTCCACCTCGTCCCGCGGCGCCTCGAGCAGCAGCTCGTCGTGCACCGAGAGCAGCACACGGGCCCGGAAGCCGCCCTCGCGCAGCGCCCGGTCCGTCCGGATCATCGCGATCTTGACGATGTCGGCGGCCGTGCCCTGGATCGGCATGTTGATCGCCATCCGCTCGCCGGCGGCCTTGAGCGCCCGGTTCGACGAGGTGAGCTCCGGGATCTGGCGCTTGCGGCCCAGCAGCGTGGCCACGTAGCCCTGCTCCGCCGCCGTCTCGCGGATGTGGAGCATGTAGCGGCTGATCCCGCTGTACGCGGCGAAGTAGCCGGTGATGAACTCGCGGGCGTCCGCCTGGGAGATGCCCGCCCGGCTTGACAGCCCGAAGTCACTCATGCCGTAGGCCAGCCCGAAGTTGACCATCTTGGCCATCGACCGCTCATCGCCGGTCACGTCCTCGGGCGCCTTGTGAAGCACGCGTGCTGCCGTCTCGCGGTGGATGTCGGCCTCGCGCGCGAACGCCTCACGGAGGTGCTCGTCGCCCGACACGTGGGCGAGGATCCGCAGCTCGATCTGGCTGTAGTCCGCCGCGACCAGCGTGGTGTCCGGCGACCCGGCCACGAACGCGTGCCGGATCCGGCGGCCGAGCGGCGTCCGGATCGGGATGTTCTGGAGGTTCGGGTCGGACGAGGACAGGCGACCGGTGGCTGCGACGGCCTGGTGGAACAGCGTGTGGAGCCGTCCGTCGGGCCCGATCAGGTTCGGCAGCGCCTCCACGTACGTCGAGCGCAGCTTCGTGTAGGTCCGCCAGTCCAGCACCAGCTCCACGACCGGGTGGACGCCCCGCAGCTCCTCGAGGACTGTCGCGTCCGTCGAGTACCCGGTCTTGGTCTTGCGGCCCTTGGGCAGGCCCAGCTCCACGAACAGCAGCTCGCCCAGCTGCTTCGGGCTGCCGATGGTGAACTGGTGGCCGACGACGGCGTAGATCTCGGCCTCGAGACGCGCGATCTCGGTCGCGAACTCGCGCTCGAGGGCAGACAGCGCGTCCTGGTCCAGCGCGATCCCGGCCGCCTCCATGCGGGCGAGGATCGGGATCAGCGGCAGCTCGATCTCGGCGAACAGGCGGTCCACGCCCTCGTCGCGAAGCGACTGCTCCAGCGAGGGACGGACGGCGAGGACCGACAGGGCCTCGAGGCCGGCCGCGGCGCCCGGCGTCAGCCCCGCGGCCATCGGCGGCAGCACCAGGTCCACGCGCTCGGCGACCACGTCCGCGATCTTCTGGGCGCGCAGGGCGGCGTTCACGAGGTAGGCTGCGACCTGGGTGTCGAACGCCACCGGATGCGGGGTCGCGCCCGGATCCTCGGCGAAGCGCGCGGTGAGCAGCGGCTTGACGTCGTGACCCACGAGCGGCGTCCCCAGCCGTTCGAGGAGATGCCGCAACGCATCGGCCGCCGCGGGTCCCTCCGCCGCCACGACCCGCCCGTCCGCCCCGGCCACGGCGAGGGCCAGCGGGGTGCCGGCGAGCGGCCGCGGATCGTCGACCACGAGGGCGACGCCCACGGCATCCTGCTCCCGCAGCCACGGCTCCAGGGTCGCCACCCGCGCCTCGTCGGCGGTCTCGATGCGACCGGGATCCACGATCGCGGCTGCCAGCGCCCCGGGCACGTCACCCGATGCCTGGGCCAATGCCTCCGCGCGAGCCTCTACCGCCGGCGATGTCTCGGCGATCGCGTGGGCCGGGGCGCCGGAACCGCCTCCCGACACGACGTCGAAGTCCATCGAGAGCTGGAGCGACCCATCATCGACCGGTGCGTGACCACGGCCCGAGCCACCACCCGGCGCAGCCGCACGCCCGCCGCCTCGCCCCTGGGCCGCCGGGAACCCGGCGTCGCGCAGGTCGCGCATCGCGCCGACCGCGTCCTCGGGCCGCTCGCCGACGAGGGGCGGGAGCCGGTCGATGAGCGTCCGGAACTCGAACTCGCGGAAGAGGCGGACGACGGCCTCGCGGTCGTACTCCCCCACCACGGCCGCGCTCCGGGTCCAGCACGACGTCCACGTCCCGGACGAGGCGCATGAGCTCGCGGCTCTCGAAGACCGTCTCGCGATGGTCGGCCAGGAGCGGCCGCAGCTTCTCGGGCACCACCTCGTCGATGTGCTCGTAGAGCGTGTCGAGCGACCCCCACGTGGCGATCAGCTTCGACGCCGTCTTCTCGCCCACCCCGGGGATGCCCGGAATGTTGTCCGTGGGATCGCCCTTGAGCGACTTGTAGTCCAGCATCTGGTCCGGCCGCAGGCCCCAGCGCTCGTCGATCTTCGCGAGGTCGTAGGCAACCGTGTTGGCGACCCCGCCGCGAAGGCTGACCATCAGCCTCGTGCGCTCGGTGACCAGCTGGAGCATGTCCAGGTCGCCCGTGAGGATCGTCACCTCGAGGTCGGCGGCCTCGGCCTGGCCCGTGAGCGTCGCGATCACGTCGTCGGCCTCGAAGCCCTCCCGCTCGTAGACCGGGATGCCCAGGGCCTTCACCACGTCGCGGACCTTCGGGATCTGGTCCCGCATGTCGTCCGGCATCCGCGTCCGGGTGGCCTTGTACTCCGCGTATCGCTCGTGGCGGAAGGTCGGCTTGCCCAGGTCGAAGGCGACCGCGATGCGGTCGGGGTGCACGTCCGCGATCGCGCGCAGCACGATGTTCGTGAAGCCGAACACCGCCGTGACCAGCTCGCCCTTCGAGGTGGTCAGCGGCTGGTCGATCAGCGCGTAGTAGCCGCGGTAGATGAGCCCGTTGCCGTCGAGCAGCAGGAGGCGTTCCATCGGCTCCGAGCGTGCGGGTTGGGATGCCGCAAGTGTAGCCGGGCAGGTGTCGGGACCTGTCGTGATCTGCCGCGTTCGCGAGCCGGCCTCGTCCTGCGGGACGCCCGGTCCTGCGGGCCGACGGTCCTGGGCCGTCGGGTCCTGCGGGCCGCTGGGCGGCCCATCCCGCGGTCGTGATCCCCATCCTGTCCGCGCCGCGAGTCATCTCAGTGACCGAGTGACCCTCCAGGTCGCGATTGACTCCCTGGGCGGCCGGTCCATCGATCGCGATCTGCAAATGGGCCGCCCGGCGGTCATCACCCTCGGGGTGCGACTCAGCGCCTTCAACCGCCTCCGAGCCGCTCCCGCAGCGCATCCAGTGACGCCACGAACCAGTGCTGTGTCCCGGCGTTGGACTCGCGCACGAGTGCCGCGAACGCGTTCGGACGAGGCGGCGGGCTCCGGCAGGTCACCCACGATCGCCAAGCGCATGCGGTAGTTCACCGAGACCTGGAGGATGTCCCCCGCGAAGCCGCTGCGCAGGTCGAAGAAGGCGGGATCGAGCTGACCCGCCGGGATCGCCACCATCGTCGCGCCATCGCCGAACGCTTCGGCCATGAGGTCGCGGGCCTCGCGCCCGCCGATCACGCCACCACTCGGGCTCGACGACCAGAACACCAGTCCCGCCCCACGACTCCACCGTCGACATCGAGCCTCTCCCTCCCCGCGAAACCGCGATCGCATGCGCACATCTTCTGCACATCCGCTTGCGATCGTGGCGCCTGTCAAACAAGCCCACTGCCCGGAACCGCCGGGCCGCACCACATCGGAGATCCTGACATGCGCGGACTGATCGGAGTCCTGTTCACCGGCGTCGTCGCCCTCGTCGCGGGAGCCATCGGCTTCCAGGCGGGCATCGCGTCCAACATCGGCGCCGCCGGTGGGGCCGTCTACCTCGGGGGCGGGATCCCCGGCCTCGGCTTCCTGTTCTTCCTGTTCTTCATCGGGTTCCTGCTGTTCGCCATCGGCGGCCGGCGGCGAGCCTGGGCCCACGGCCCGATGGGTGGCCCCGGCCGCTGGGGCGGGCACGGGCCGTTCGAGGACGGCGATCCGCGGCGCCAGTGGGTGGTCGACGCCCACCGCCGCCTGCACGAGGAGGAGTCCGCTGCGGCCGGGACCACGGGCGCCACCCCGGCGACGCCAACCCCCACCGACCGCCCCGCGGCCGGCTGACCACGCACCCCAACGCCGGGCGGGTATCCTCGCCCGGCGTTCAACCCGTCTCCGGAGCCTCATGCGCACCATCCTCGTGGTCGAGGACGAGCCGCAGATCGCGGGCATCGTCCGGGACTATCTCGAGCACGCCGGGTTCGCCGTCATCGCGGCGGGCGACGGTGCGGCCGCCCTGGCGCTCGTCCGCGCACGACGGCCGGACGCCCTCGTCCTGGACCTGGGCCTGCCGCGGGTCGATGGCCTCGACGTCATCCGCGCCGTCCGCCGCGACTCGCGCGTGCCGATCCTCATCCTGTCCGCACGCGGCGACGAGACGGACCGCGTCGCCGGCCTTGAGCTCGGCGCCGACGACTACGTGGTCAAGCCGTTCAGCCCGCGCGAGCTCGTCGCCCGTGTCCGGGCGGTCCTGCGCCGGGCCGATGCCGTCCCCCTCGCAGACGAGCGCATCGAGACGGGTGACCTCGTGCTCGATCTCGTCCGTCGCCGGGTCACCGTCGCCGGCCGCGCGGTCACCCTGACACCGACCGAGTTCGAGCTTCTCGCCACGCTCGCCCGAGAGCCGGGCCGCGTCTGGACCCGGTCCCAGCTGCTCGATGCCGTGCACGGGTTCAGCCTCGAGACCTATGAGCGAGCCATCGACGGCCACATCCGCAACCTGCGCCGGAAGCTGGAGCCCGACGAGACGGCGGCCCGCTACGTCCGCACGGTGCACGGCGTCGGCTACGCCCTGGTCGAGCCCGACGCGTGAACGACCAGCGCGAACGTTGGGGTGGCCCATCCCGATGGGATGGCCGCAGGCGCCACGGCAGGGGCCCCGGGCCGGCCGGCGGCGCCGGGATGATCGGCTGCATGGTCCTGGGGCTCGTCCTGGTGGTGGGCCTCGTCTCGGCGCTCGCGACATGGGTTGCGGCCTCGCTGCTCGGCTTCCTCGCCCCGTCGGCGACGCCGTCGGCCGTCACGGCTGTCGCCGTGCTCGTCGTGCTGGTGCTGGCGGTCCTGGCGGGGATCCGCGTCTTCGGGTCGGCCGTCCGCCCGCTCGGCGAGATCGCCAACGCCACCGACCGCCTCGCCGACGGCGAGCCCGGTGTGCGGGTTCGGGTCCGCGGACCGCGACCCGTCCGGGGCCTCGCGGCTTCGTTCAACACGATGGCGGAGCGCCTGGACCGGTCCCGTGACGAGCGGCGCGCGATGCTGGCCGACGTGACCCACGAGCTGCGGACCCCGATCACCGTCGTCCAGGGTGGCCTCGAAGCGATGCTCGACGGCGTGCACCCCTACGACGAGGACCACGTCGCCCCGCTCCTCGCCGAGACGGCCGTCATGGGACGCCTGCTCGATGACCTGCGGACGCTGTCGCTCGCGGACGTCGGCGCGCTCACGCTCCACCGCGAGCCGGCGGACCTCGCCGGCCTGACGCGCGAGGCCGTTGCCGTCCAGGGGACGGTCGCGGCCGCGAAGGGGGTCGCCGTCGCGGTGACCGGTGACGAACGCCTGGTGACGAGCCTGGACCCTGTGCGCTACCGCGAGATCGTCACCAACCTCGTCGCAAACGCGCTGCGGCATACACCCCCCGGCGGGCGCGTCGAGATCGACGTGCGGGCCGTGGATGACGACGCGATCCTGACCGTCCGCGACACCGGCGATGGGATCCCACCGGACGACCTTCCGCGGGTGTTCGACCGGTACCAGCGGCACGCGGACTCAGGCGGGTCCGGCCTTGGGTTGGCGATCGTCCGCGACCTCGCCGAGGCACATGGCGGATCGGTCACGGCCGAGAGCGACGGCGTGCCGGGGAGTGGGCGCCACCTTCCGGGTGCGACTGCCACTTCGCGACTGATGAGGCCTCGGGTGCGGCCGCGGGCGATCTGGCCGCGGCGCCCGTGCGTCAGGCTACGCGACGGGCGACGAGGCGCAGGCCCCCCAGCACCATGCCCACGATGAGCAGGAGCGCCGCAAGCGGCGCCAGAGGCGCGAGGGTGTTGCTGTTGACGGATGGCGGCGAGACCCCCGCGTCGGCCGCTGAGACCCGAGAGGCCTCGGCCGGAGACGCGGCGGCTGCGTTCTCCTCGGAACCCGTCACGGTCATCTTGGGGTCACCGGACGGGGCCTCGCCGGCGATGTCGCCGCCCGCGGCTGCGAACGGGGCTGGCGTCGGGACCCGGAACGGCGTCGTATGGGGCTCTCAGATCGGCCGGTGCCATCGAGGCCGCAGCCGCGCTCCCGGGTGCCATCTGGGGCGCCATCTCCACCGCGACCGCATCGCTCGCCGCCGCCGCACCGCCGTCGGTGGGCGCCGTCGCGGCGAGGGGGACGCCGAACGATCCCGCGACGAGGATGCCTGCGATGCCCAGGGTGGCGAGACCGGCACCGACGGGACCCGCGAACGCGAACTTCGGACCCGCGAACGGGGCGAGCAGCCGCCGCCAGCCGGCGGGCCGGAGCGAGGCGGCCTGCCCGCGGGTCAGGCGGAAGTCGCGGCTGCGGGCCGGGGCCGGAAGGCCGGGCAGGGCCGAGGCGATGGCCCGCAGGTCGTGGTGGAGGGCCGCGCAGTCGGCGCAGGCGGCGACCAGGGCGAGCGCGTCGTCGAGCTCGGAGCCGGTCGCATCGCCCGCGGCATAGGCGGCGATCGCGAGCGGATCGTGGTCGGCGTGGCTGGGCGGGAGGTGCGGCATCTCCCCCTCCAGACGACGGTGGGTCCGATGCGGTTCCGTCGGGCCGGGATCGGCTCGGTCAGGCCTGTGACGCGGCGCGTCGGCCGGCGTACCGCAGCGCCACGAGCGTGACGCCAATCAGCAGCGCGACGGCGGAGAGCATCGGGACGACCGGCACAGGCTCCGTCTCCAGGGCCGCGCCTGACACCGTCTTGTCGACCTCGGCGTCGCCGGTCGGGCCGGGACCGGCCTCGGGTGATCGCCACCTCGCCCTGGGCATCGCCCCCGGGCGCAGCGCCCGCGGGTGCCCCGGCGACGGGAGCCTCCACGGCGGGGCCGGGCACGCTCGCCGGCGCCTCCGCGGCGGGCAACGCAACAGCAGCTGGCGATTCCGCCGCGAACAGCTCGGCACCACCGCTCGCGTTCGCGCGCTCCACCGCGACCGCATCGCTCGCCGCCGCCGCACCGCCATCGGTGGGCGCTGTCGCGGCGAGGGGGACGCCGAACGATCCCGCGACGAGGATGCCTGCGATGCCCAGGGTGGCGAGACCGGCACCCACGGGACCCGCGAACGCGAACTTCGGACCCGCGAACGGGGCGAGCAGCCGCCGCCAGCCGGCGGGCCGGAGCGAGGCGGCCTGCCCGCGGGTCAGGCGGAAGTCGCGGCTGCGGGCCGGGGCCGGAAGGCCGGGCAGGGCCGAGGCGATGGCCCGCAGGTCGTGGTGGAGGGCCGCGCAGTCGGCGCAGGCGGCGACCAGGGCGAGCGCGTCGTCGAGCTCGGAGCCGGTCGCATCGCCCGCGGCATAGGCGGCGATCGCGAGCGGATCGTGGTCGGCGTGGCTGGGCGGGAGGTGCGGCATCAGTCGCCCTCCCCCCGGAACAGCCCGATGCTGCCCTCGAGACGGTCGCGCAGGGCCAGGCGCCCGCGGTGGATCCTCGACTTCACCGTCCCCAGCGACACCCCGGTCAGCTCGGCGATCTCGGCGTAGTCGTAGCCCTCGACGTCGAACAGGACGATGGCCTGACGCTGGTCCGGCGTGATCGACCGCCAGCGCGGCGTTGAGCACGCGCGCGCGCTCGCCCTGCATCGCCGTTCGGACGGGGTCGGCGTCGTCGCCGGCCGGGGGCTGCCAGCTCTCGTCCTCGAACTCGGGGTACGGCTGCGACGGGCGACGCTTCTTGAGCCGCTGCTGGTCCATCGCCGCGTTGATGGCGATGCGGCTCAACCATGAGCGGACGCTGCCGCCGCGGAAGGAGCGCATGTTGCGGTACGCGGAGAAGAACGCCTCCTGCACCGCGTCGCCCGCCTGGTCCCGGTCCGGAACCATGCGCGCGACGAGCGCGAACAGGTGGTCCTGGTAGCACTCGACGAGGTCGTTGAAGGCGTCGAGGCTGCCGTCTCGAGCCCGCTCCAGCAGGATCAGGTCACGGCGCTGGATCGGATCCTCGACGGCCTCCGACTGCCGGGCGTCCTGCACGACGGGCGCGACCCTCCTGGCGGCGATGGTGAGGCGCGGCGAGTCTAGCATCGGGGTGCGGTTGGGCTGGGCATCGCCGGAAGGACGCCGGGCCCGCGGCCGTGGTTCCCGCTCCGCTACGATGGCCCGGCCAGGCGAAGTGGCGGAATGGCAGACGCGGCGGTCTCAAACACCGCTGAGGGCAACCTCGTGTGGGTTCGAATCCCACCTTCGCTACCACTGTCGGAGACTTGCCCGCCGCTGGCTATTGACGAGAGTAGCCCTCGGCGGCGGCTTCCCAGCCCCGGGTCACGCCGTCGCGCAGCGGCGAGTCGCCATGGCGGCCGAGGTCCACCAGGTACCACTGGTAGCCCGACGCGGCACCCGGGCCGTCGATGTAGTCGAATGCGTCCCCTTCTTCAGCAGCGGCTCGTACTTGATCGAGTCGTCGCTGATGCCAGGCTTCGAGCGGACGCGCAAGGTGTCCGACAGGACGGAACCCATCATGCCGTCCCTGAAGGGGCCTGGCGTGGATCGCGGCGTCGGCGTTGGACGCGCCGTGGGCTTGGGCGTCGGCTGGGAGATCGGGCTTGGCGGCTCGGCGATCGGCACCGGTGTCACCGCGGCCGTTGGGGTCGCGACGACGTGTGTCACCGTCGGGGCTGCCGTGACGGGCGGCATCGTGATCTTGTCGATGGCGGTCGGCTGCGTGGCCGGTCCCGCGCTGCACGCTGCGACGGTCAGGGCGATGAGAGCGATGAGCGCAGCTCGCGGTCTCGACATGGCTGGGTCCCCTCCAGGTGCCGGACGCACGCGATGGCCGTACCGGCACCCTGCCGTGTTGCAGCCCTGCACCTCTCCGGCACAGCCCGTACGACCAGGCCGCGTACGTGAGGGCGGGGTGCCCCCAACCCCCGCTCCGCACCGCGCCTGGCCTCGAGGCAGGGCCAGCGGGCGACCGGGGGCCCATCGTCGTGCTGGGCGATACCTTCATTGCCTCAGCGAGGGCCGCTCCTCAGGCAAGGGGTGGCAGCTGGACGGCAGGCGGCGCCGTGGGCTCGTGACCGGCGGGCGGCTCGGAAGCGGGCGCCGCCCGGGGCGCGGCGGGCCGGATCGCTGGTCTGGGCAGGACGACCGACCAAGCGACGACGCCCACGGCGAGGCAGAGCCACGCCGCGAAGCCTCCCAGCCCGGCTGGCCATCGGTGGGGCGGGCGGGGGTCAACATGACTGGGGATGCCAGCGACGTGGCGGGGCCGATGGACGGCTCGCTCCGGCTCCCGATCACGGTGACCGGCCTCAAGCCCGGCGAGACTATCGAGCTAGCGGCCACCGGGGACTATGTCGTCAAGTGGATCTGCGGGACGGAGCCCCCGCCCTGCGGCGAACTCGGCTGCGCACCGGCCTTCCTAGAGGAAGGTCATGGTTCGGCCAGATCGACCTCAACAGTCGTTGGCGGGGAGGACGGCCTCGCCGCCATCGAGGTCGAACTCGCCGCCCAGCCTCCGTCCGAGTCATGTCCTGCCGACTCGACGGCGCCCTGGCGGACGCAGTGGGAGCAGTGGACGAAGGTCCGGGTCACGGACGGTGTGCATGGTCTGCGGCTGACGCCTGGCGCACTCGACTACGGGGAGACCTAATTGACCTGACCTAGCGGCTAGCCGCCGCTCCGGTCCTGACCGATCGGCAGGGCCAGCGGGCAACCTGGGGGTGCCGGGATTGTCGCCCAGGATAGCGACGTTCCCGAGCAACCTCGCTCATCAGGTAACGCCGCCGTCGCTTGGGGGTTACGAAGGTCGGTTGGCCAGGACGGGACCGTAGGTCAACACGTACACAAGCCCCACGCCGGCGGACAAGGCCAGGACGTCGATCAGGCTCCTTCGCCAGCCCGCCGCAAAGAAGACCAGCCCTGCGCCGATGGTCGTCAACACCGACAGGACCAACCAGAAGACGTTCGAGTCGATGGAGCCTTCTGCGACGATGGGGAGAGCCCAAAACGCAAAGGGCAAGACCCAATACACGCCGATTGCCGCAAGCGCGAACAGCACGGGCTCGCCCACGCGCCGGATGGACAGGTGAGCAGGTGACGCCGGGACATCCGAGGCAGCACTCACGGTCAGATCCTCCAGGTCGCCTTTCGAGGCGACGTGCGGATAAGACGCCATTGATGGCCTGGGCGTTACGAAGGCGCCCGCACCTGATCGATCGGCAGGGCCAGCGGGCGACCAAGGGCCGTCAGGCTCTGGCGAGGCGATCATGTTCCGTCGATCCTGTGACCCGATCGGGACGCTGGGACGCACGGTTCAGATGCATGGGGCCCGGACCACGTTGAACAGCCGGCAAGACTCACCCGATCGGGATCCTTGGCCGGAGGCACCTGTGGCATCGGAGCGGACGCGCCGATCGAAGGCCCACCCGGATGCCCCCGCCTGGGCAAGGTGGCTCGCAGGGGTGGCGATCATCTTCCTGAGTGCCTTTGTGGCGGTCTTCCCCCTGATGGCCGGCGACGCCGGCCTGCCCCTGCTTGTTGCGATCATGGCGATCGGTGGCGCGCTGGCCGCGCTCGTGGTCCGTCCTCGACGTTCGCCCGGGGGTGTCATCGCCACCCTGACCCTTCCGCTCCCGATCGTCGCCAGTTTCGTGATCATCTCCGTCGCAGGCGGCGACTTCGGTTGGTCCCAGACAGACGTGATCCTGATCGCGCTCGGTCTCTTCGCGATCTTCGAGATCCCCATCGCCGCCGCCGCCGGTGCCCGGGCGTTGGTGCGCAGACGCGTGTGGGCGGGTGCTCCGGCCTTGGCCGGGCCACCACTCGACGAGGAGCTGACGGCAGCCACCGACTACGGCCGCGCCGACACGGTGGTGCGCGAGTATCCCGACACCAGCTGGGGACGAGCCGAGGTCCGATCGGACCGGCACCGACTCGCTGACTGCGGCTATGTGCTGGTCGAGCTCGAGGAGCGAGCCGGAACGCCGGAGTCGTTTGCCTGGCTTGCCTTGTTCATCGAGCTCCCTGGCCTTGAGCCAAGCGGGCCGTCGGTCGTGGCGACCTTCAAGCGCGGCGACCGGCCGCAGGCCACGGATGCTCCTCGCCTGCCAGAGACCCCAGGTACTCCGAGCGGACGGCGGGGACGTCGTCCACGGCGTCACGGCCCATCGAGCCCCGACTGACGACACGCCACCGTCGGCCGCTGCATGGACAGCACACGGGTTAGCTCACGGCCGATCGGCGGGGCCAGTGGGCAACCGGGGACCTTCCACGACCGCCGCGCCTTCGGGCGTCCTGATGGCTTCATTCGGCCTAGTGGCGGCTGCTGCGCGGCTGAGGCAACCTCATGCCGCCTCGCCATGCTCGACACGGTAGGAGCAGTCGCGGCACATGACGACGCCGTCCTCAACCGAACCCGGGGCGCGATGGTGATCGGCGCCACTCCAGTCGATCCGCCGGCGGCACAGGGCGCAGATCGTGGTCTTCCTCGTGTCCACGCCGAGCGCCCGACCAGCGACCACGGTAGCCATGGTATTGAGACGCATTGCGGGCGCCCATGTGTCTCAGCGTGGACGAGATCCGTTCGAGCGGCGCACGGCCTCGTGGCCCAAGAACCGCCAGGGCTTGTCCGCCCAACCTGGCCCAGCGGGCTCCACCGCGACGTTGCCGGCATCTCGGGGACGGCAGCGGGTGTCGCTGCCGTCCCCGGAAGACAGCGACGCTCCGCGACGGCCTGCAGCCGCCGGGAGCGTCGCGGCGCCGCTTCCCCCCTTGGGAGCCACGGCACGCAGCACCGTAGCGACCGCCACTTACATGCGGCTTATGACGATGGTGGCTCTGGGGCCATCACCCAATCCGCAACAGGCCGGGCGGTCCCGCGTCATAAGGACAGGCGTTGACGCATGGAGATGGCGACGATGGGATCGACGGGTCGAAAGTGGCCGCAGACCCTTGCTGCGGCCCTCCTCGTCTGGAATGGCCTTGGGGCGATCCTGTACGCGGGGATCGTGCCCCTCCCGCCCTTCAGCGCCGTCCCAGTCCCGCTCGTCGCTCAGGCGTTGGGCATCGCGACGCTGGCCGCTGCGGTTGGCGTCTTCCGTGTGCAGGCCTGGGGCAGGGTCCTTGCCGTGGGCCTCACAACCCTCGGCTTGGCGCTTGAGGTCCTCCGACTCGTGGACCAGGTACCGCGGTCGAGCAGCCCGCTGGAAGTCGTCGGGTTCTTCGCCACCGTCGGCTACTCGGTGCTGGTCCTCTGGCTCCTTCTCAGCCGATGGCCGCAGCGGCAACGAGGTGTTCAGGAGTGAGTGACTTCCGCGATGGGGACCGGCGGCTGGTCGAGCAGTGCGCAACCGGCGACACGGACCGTCGAGATGCGCCCCGGGAGGTGGTTCGCGATGCGTGCAAGACGTCTTAGCCGATGGATCGCCGGAGGGCTAACCGGGTGCCCGGGGATCGTCGACGTCTCGCCGACGGAGGGTTCGCCGCCTTCGAGGCCCGCGCCCCGGGGCGGGGCCAAGAGCGCCGCTGACGATCGCCCGGGCCAACACTCTCGCCGCAACGCATGGCTGACCGCAGCGGCAGCGATCCTGGTTCTCAATGGCGTCGTCCTGCGGCGCTGGCCATCGGGAAGGAAGCGAGACCGGTGAGTGGGGTCGCCTGCCACCGTGATCACACGTTGGACGTCCCAGATGACGGGAGCAAGCGTTGGGCGGGGCCGGCACCACACTCAAGACCACACCCGCGGCACCGCACCGTGCCTGACCGATCGGCAGGGCCACCGCGCGATCGGGGGGCTGTCACAGCTGCGGGCCATGTTCGTCTCGCGACTAGTCGTCCCGTCGTGATCGCTGGACGGAGGGACCCGGCATGCATACCTCGTGCCGCCGGGACCGCGCCGAGCCACTGGCGAGACCGGCCCGCCATGACATGCGTCCCAGGAGGAGGAACGCGATCGCACGCCACCGCACCCGCGCAGTGCTCGCCCTCGTGGGATCCGCTCTGTTGATCATGGCGATCGCCGTGCCGGTCACCGCCGGTCCGGGGTCTCGACCCTTCAAGGGCTCGGTGGCCGGCGAAGTCGCCTTCAACGAGGTCCCGGTGACGGTCTGCCCGAACTACGGCGGGCTGAGGACCGAGTCGTCGGCGATCGGAACGTCCACCCACCTCGGGAAGACGCGGATGACGGCCCTGCACTGCACGCCGCTGGGCGACGACTTCGGCCCGGGCACGATGACGTTGACTTCCGCGAGCGGCGATGAGGTCTGGATCACCTACAACGGATCGGCTCCGTTCCCCGGAGAGGGTGTCACCGTGTACCAGGGCAGCCTCAAGTTCAAGGTCGTCGGTGGCACCGGACGCTTCAAGGATGCCGTCGGCGGCGGCACGATGGTCATCGAGATCGTGTTCCAGGGGTTCGAGGACCCCGCCTGGCCTGCCAAGTGGGTCTGGAACGGGACCATCGGCTACTGAGGGCACCCTGCTCCTGACCAGCGCCTGGACGGGTGCAGGGTCAACGGATGGCAACCGGGGCACGCGCAAGCGCCACAACGGCGACTGGCGCCGCGATCCCAACGCGCCCGGCCCCGCACCGCACCTGACCGATCGGCGGGGCAGGTGGGCGGCCGGGCCAGCAACGCATCGGCCCTACGGGCGTCATCAAGGCACACGCGGACCCACCCGCGGGAAGGTGCGCCAAGGCGCGCGTGGCGAGGGCGGTGGCGAGGATGTCGAACCCGGAGGCAGGGGTGAACCCGCGGCGGCCCTGGCTGAGCATGATCGCGCTGGGGACCCTCGTGGCGATCGGCGCGCCAGCCGCCCAGATCCTCGTCGCGTGGCTGTGGGATCAGGGCGTCATCAGCCCGGAACCGAACGGGTTCTTCGTGCAGACCCTCCAGTTCGGCTCCACGTTGGAGTGGCTGCTCGCCCCCCTGGGCATCTACCTCATCGGCATCGGGTACCGGCTCGCGGCGCCCGTGCGGTGGATCGTTCTGTTCGCGCTCTCCTTGCCCGTGATCGCGGTGCTCTGGTTCATCGGGGCGGCGTGGTTGGGCGGGCTTGCCGGCGAACCGTTCTAGCGAACGGAGTTGGGAGCGTCCAGGTGAGCGCCGCGAGAGGGACCGGCGCCAGGATCACCAGACCCCAGGCTCCGCACCCCGTCCGACCTATCGGCAGGGCCAGCGGGCGAGGGGGCCGTCCGCCTCTGGGAATCGCCCCGGCCCCGTTGATCCTTGGCGGGAGAGCCAGACCCGGACACGTGGTCGGGACCGCTGAGCCGATATCGGAGCCAACCCGGGTTCTCGTGTTGACTCATTCCTGGGAGGCATCGACGTCCCGGAGGCTGGAGGCGACGAGATGAAGACCCGCAGGCGATGGGAGAAGGCAGCCGCAGCTTTGCTGGCCGTCACGGGTCTCTTCCTGCTCGGCTTCACGGTAGTGGGGCTCGCACCTGCCGTGTCCAACCTGGGCTCCACGAACGAACACCTCGCCGGTGATGCCACCATGACGTTGATGATCGCCGGCTCCATGCTCGCGGCCGTGGTCCTGGCCACGCTGGGATGTGCCTGGCTGCTATGGCGCGGGTGGCGCGGTGCCAGGGCACTCGCACTCCTGTGGATCGTGGGCGCCGGGATGTTCGCCTGGCAAGACCTGGCTGGCGGTGGCAATACCTGGCTCGCCCGTGTCATCGCCATGGCGGCGATCGCCCTCGCCGTTCTCCTGTTGGTTGGGTGGGTCGCCAAGGCCCCGGAGGCCAAGGCGCCTGAGTGACGGAGAGGCCCAGAAGGCACCACAGGGAGCGTGCGATGCGCGCACGACGTCGATGGATCGCGGTGGGGCTGGGGGTCGTCCTGGCACTCGGCGTCGCCGGGTATGCCGGCGTGAGCTACTACGGCTACGACGTGATGACGGCTGCCATCCCCCACTGCGACAACAGGTTCCCGGACGACTACACGCCGGCGAGCTTCGGCACGGAGGGCATCGCCCCTGAGTTCACGAAGGGCGGCTTCGCCACGAGTCCGTATGCCATGCCGGGCTACCAGGAGGTCAGCTTCCCGAGCCGCGACGCGCGCCAGCCGCGGCTGACGATCCGGGCCTGGTGGGTCCCGGCCAAGGAGGCCGGCGCGCCGGCAGTCATCGTCGTCCATGGCCGGAACAGCTGCCGCCACGACCCGGTCGTCCTGCTGCCGGCCGGGATGCTCGCCCATAACGGCTTCTCCGTCCTGATGATGGACCTGCGCGACCAGGGCGACTCCGACGTCGAGGACGGCCGGTCGGGCTGGGGCTCGGAGGAGTACCTCGACGTCCTCGGGGCGTGGGACTGGCTCCAGTCGGCGCAGGGGCTCCAGGCGAGCCGGATCGGGCTGATGGGCGAATTGCTCGGGGCATCGTCGGCCATCGCCGCGATGGGCGAGGAGCCGGCCATCGCGGCCACCTGGGCGGACAGCGGATTCGCCGACCTCGGGGTCCTGTTCGACGAGCGCATCGCGAGGGACGGCAAGCCGACTTGGCTCCGTCCGGGTGTGATTGCCTGGGCCAAGATCATCGCGAACGACGATCTGCTCGCGCGCCGCCCGGTGGACGAGGTCGGGAAGATCGGGGCACGGCCGCTTGCTATCGTCCACGGGCTCGCCGACGGCGACCTTGACGAGCACCACGCGAGGGATCTCGCCGCCGCGCACGCGACGTTCGTCCCAGGCTACGAGCCCTGGCTCGTCCCCCGGGCGCTCCATCTCCAGTCCGCGTTCGCCACGCCGGACGAGTACGAGCGACGGATCGTCGAGTTCTTCCGGGCAAGCCTCGGGGACTGACGGCCCAGCGTCCCTGAGCAATCCTGGCTCTTGACCCTTGCCCGTGTCGCCGCGAGACGCGCATCGGGCGGCTGGCGGTGTCGCTTGGTGACCTGTGGCGCTAGGTGGCGGTGATGGACCTGCTCATGCTCTCCGTGATCGAAGGGAAGGTTCGACGCACGGACCCCCGAGGGGCCGAACCGGACCGGCGTCAGCTCGGAGGCGGCATGATGCGACCGTCCAAGACGATGGTCATCTCCCTGGGCCTGCTGGCGGGCGCCCTCGCGGGTTGCGCCGGCCCGACGTCCATCCCACCTGGAGCCCAGCAGGTACACCTTGTCGTCACAGGCTCCGAGGTACGCCTGGAACCAGCCACGGCGCGCGCCGGCGACATCTACTTCGTGGTCGATACGCCCGGGGCAGCGGTGTCCTGGGTCCAGCGGATGGCGACGGAAGGGGAGACGCCCGGCCCCATGAGCGACGCCGACCTGGCCCGGCTTGCACGCGGCGACAGCCAGGGCATGAGCTTCACCTGCTGCTTCGGGACTGGCGAGCCATACGGGAACGTCCACAAGGTGACCCTGAGCCCGGGGAAGTACGCGCTCCTCACCCGTCAGCCCGAGACCCCGGGTCCGATGGCCGTCCTGGAGGTCCTGCCCTGACTCTCGTTGCGGTCCGGCGGGGAGCGAGGCCGGTCGCAACCCCATCCCGCGGGCCCATCGAGGCCGCGCGACGCAACCTTCGGTAGACTCCCCCGACACGCCGAGCAGCCCGATCCCCTCGCCCACCCTCCGGAGCCCCGATGAGCCTCTTCCGCAACATCTTCAACATGGACACGCCCGCGCCGGAAAGCGCGCCCGCCGCCCCGGACGCTCCCCTGCCAGCGCTGGGGGCCGGCGAGACCGACAGTGTCAAGATCCTGGCGGCTGCGCTCTCGGCCATGCCCCCGGCTCGCGCGCGGTACGTGGCGGCGTTCGCCTACCTGCTCGGCCGTGCCGCGAACGCCACCGGAGGGATGAGCGACGCCGAGCGGGCGGCCGATCCTCAAGATCGCGGAGGCCGGCGGACTCGAGCCCGCGACCGCCCCGATGGTGGTCGACCTGGCCGCGACGCTCTCGGGCGACTTCGGGGCCACCGAGGACTACCTGGTCACGCGGGAGTTCAAGGCGATCTCCACGATGGAGGAGCGCCAGCGCCTCATCCGCTGCTGCTTCCTGGTCATGTCCGCCGACGACGAGATCGACGCCACCGAATCCTGGCTGGCGAACCGGATGGCCGAGGAGCTGGACGTTGAGCGCCCGGACCTCAACGCGATCCGCACCGAGTTCTACGACCAGATCTCCGGGGTCCGCGCTGCGCGCGAGGTCGCCCAGGCCGGAGACGCAACCCAGGCCTGACCCTGCGCGACCCCGCTCACGCCAGGCGGAGATCGATCACGTCGTCGCCCGCGCGGCGGCGCACCTCGGAGATCAGCTCCGCGTCGTAGGCGACGCCGCGCAGCTCCATCGGGAGCGCGTCCCCACCCGGTGCCGGCACGTGCACGACCACGCGCGTCGCCCCCGGTCGCTCGCGGAGCACGGACTTGAGGGCGTGCATCGCCGACACGACGCGGTCCGTCCCGGCGCCGCGCGCGAAGCGGACGTTGAGCACCGCCCCGGGCGCCGCCTCCACCGGGCGCGACGGGGCCTGGGCGTCGGCGACGACCCGCGCCCCAGCCTCCTCGGGCAGCGGGGGCTCCTCCCCGATCTCGGCACCGCCGGCGCCCGTGGCAGTCACGAGGTCCGGGGGCTCCGAGTAGGTCGGGACGGGCGTGGCCGGTGCGGCTGTTGCCGTCCCCGGATAGCCGCCGTTCGCGGGAGACCCGCCGTTCGGCCGGCCGTTGCCGTTTCCACCCCCGCCCGAGCCCCCGCCGGCGCCGCGCCGGGCCCGCTTGTCCAGCGACCCCACCTCGCGCGCGAACGCCTCAGGGCCGCGCTCCTCGGCGGCGTCCCAGTCCCAGACGGAGTCGGCCAGCAGCGACGCCTCCTCACCTCGGTGGTCCACGCGACCGGCCACCAGCAGGATCGCGCCGTCGCGCCATGTCCCCATCGTCGTCTCGTAGGTCTTGGGGAACACCACGACCTCCAGGGTCCCCTGCAGGTCCTCCAGGGTGACGACCGCCATCGTGGCCCGCGCCTTGGTCATCACGGACCGGACCCCGGTGACGATGCCGCCCAGGACCACGCGCTGGCCGTCGAGCGACTCGTCCCGCAGGTCGCCGCTGTAGGCCGTCACGTAGTTGCCCACCCGCTCGGCCACCTCGCCCATCGGGTGGTCGGAGAGGTACAGCCCCAGGAGCTCCTTCTCCCAGCGGAGTCGCTCGCGCACCGGGGTCTCGGGCGTGGACGGCAGCGGTCGCTCGAGGGTGGCCGCCTCGTCGCCGCCGATGTCGAACAGCGAGGTCTGGCCGCTGATCCGGTCGCGCTGGGCGGCCTGGCCGGCGGCGAGCGCATCGTCGAGGCCGAGCAGGATCTGCGCCGGGTGCCCGAAGCAGTTGAGCGCGCCGACCTTGGCCAGCGACTCCAGCACCTTGCGATTGGCCAGGCGCAGGTCCACGCGAGTGCAGAAGTCCGTCAGCGAGCGGAACTCGCCGCCCTCCTCGCGGGCCTTGATGATCGACTCGATCGCGCCCTCGCCCACGTTCTTGACCGCGAGCAGCCCGAACCGGATGGCGTCGTCCTCGACCGTGAAGCCGAGGTGTGACCGGTGGACGTCGGGCGTGCGCACGTCGATGCCCAGGCGCCGGCACTCCGCGATGGCGGCCGCCACCTTCTCGGCGTTGTCGCGGAACGCGGATAGCACCGACGTCATGTAGTCGACGGTGTAGTTGGCCTTGAGGTAGGCCGTCTGGTAGGCGATCAGCCCGTAGCAGGTGGCGTGGGCCTTGTTGAAGCCGTAGCGCTCGAACGGCTCGAAGGCCTTGAACACCGCGTCGATCGTCCGCGCGGGAACGCCCCGCTCGGCCGCCCGCTCGACGAACGTCTCCTTCATCGAGCGCAGCACCGACGACTTCTTCTTGCGGATCGCGTAGCCCAGCATGTCCGCCTCGGGCCCGCGAGAACCCGCCCAGGGCCATGGCCGCGGCCATGATGTCCTCCTGGTAGACGAAGATCCCGTACGTCCTCTCGAGGAACGGCTCGAGGAGCGGGTGGAGGTAGACGACCGGCTCCTGGCCGTGCTTGCGCCGGATGTAGGCCGGGATGTTGTCCATCGGCCCGGGGCGGTAGAGCGCCACCATGGCCGCCAGGTCGAAGACCGACGTCGGCTGCAGCTCCCGGACGTAGCGGCGCATGCCCGCGGACTCGAGCTGGAACACGCCCGTCGTCTCGCCCGAGGCCAGCAGCTCGAACGTCTTCGGGTCGTCGAGCGGGATGTTGTCCAGGTCCACCTCCACCCCGCGGTGGTCGCGGATCAGGTCCACGGCCTTGCGCAGGATCGTGAGGTTGGACAGGCCCAGGAAGTCGAACTTGAGCAGGCCCAGCGCCTCGATGCCGTGCATCTCGTACTGGGTCATCAGGGCGTCGGAGTTGGTCGCCTTCTGGAGCGGCATGAGCTCGGTCAGCGGTTCCCGCGAGATGACCACGCCGGCCGCGTGGGTGGACGCGTTGCGGGCGACCCCCTCGAGCTGCTGCGCGAACCCGATCAGCTTGCCGATCTGGGGGTCGCCGTCGTGCATCTCCTTGAGCTGCGGGCTGAGCTCCAGCGCCTCCGAGAGCCTGATGCCCAGCTGGTTGGGCACCGCCTTGGCGATCCGGTCCACGTCCCCGTAGCCCATGCCCATCACCCGGCCCACGTCGCGGATCGCCGCGCGGGCGAGCATCGTGCCGAAGGTGATGATCTGGGCGACATGGTCCGTGCCGTACTTGCGGCTGACGTAGTTGATGACCTCGTCCCGGCGCTCGTCCTCGAAGTCCACGTCGATGTCGGGCATCGTCACGCGGTCCGGGTTGAGGAAGCGCTCGAAGGGGAGCCCGTAGTGGAGCGGGTCCACCGGCGTGATCCCCAGGGTGTAGGTGACGATGGAGCCGGGCGCGGACCCCCGGCAGGTCGTCGCGATCCCCTGCTCCCGGGCGAAGCGGACGAAGTCGGCCACGATCAGGAAGTAGCCCGCGTAGCCCATCGAGAGGATCACGCCCAGCTCGTAGTCGAGGCGCGCCTGGAGCTCGGGGGTGATCGCGCCGTAGCGGCGGACGAGGCCGGCCTCGCACTCCTTGCGCAGCCAGCTCTCGACGGTCTCGCCGTCGGGCACCGGGAAATGCGGGATCCGCAGCTCGCCCAGGGGCAGCTTGAGGTCCACCATCTCGGCGACGCGCCGGGTGTTGAGCAGCGCCTCGCGCTGGTCCGGGAAGAGGCGGTACATCTCGGCCGCGGTCTTGAGGTAGAAGTCCGTGCCCTCGAAGCGCATCCGGTTCTGCGTGTCGAGGTTGCTCCCGGTGCCCACGCACAGCAGGACGTCGTGCGCCTCGTGCTGCGCCTGGTGCACGTAGTGCAGGTCGTTGGTGACGATCAGCGGCAGGCCGGTCTCCGGGGCGAGCCGGAGGAGCTGCTCGTTGAGCCGCTTCTGCTCCGGGATCCCGTGGTCCTGCAGCTCCAGGAAGAACCGGTCCTTGCCCAGGATGTCCCCGTACTCGCCCGCGAGCTTGCGGGCCAGCTCCCAGTCGTCCACCTCGAGGGCCTTGGGGATCTCCCCGCCGAGGCATGCGGACATGCCGACCAGGCCCTGGCTGTACCTGGCCAGGTGCTCCCGGTCGATGCGGGGCTTGTAGTAGTAGCCGTCGATGTGGGCGTCGGTGACCAGCCGGCACAGGTTCTGGTAGCCGGTCATGTCGGTCGCCAGGAGCACGAGGTGGAAGGGCTGGCTGTCGGCCTTGCCCTCCTTGTCCGTCATCGACCGCCGGGCGACGTAGGTCTCCACGCCGATGATGGGCTTGATGCCCGCCTTGGTGGCCGCCTGGTAGAACGCCACCGACCCGTAGAGCGCGCCGTGGTCGGTGATGGCGAGGCTGTCGAAGCCGTGCTTGACCGACGTGTCGACGAGGTCGGTGATCCGCCCCAGCCCGTCGAGCAGGCTGAACTCCGAGTGGGTGTGGAGGTGGACGAAGTCGTTCGGGGCGATGGTCACGGGACGTCCATGGTAGCCCGGCGGGACGCTTCCGGCCGTCCCGCCAAGGAGCTCGCTGGCGCCCAGCGTCAGCTCGAAAGGAGCCACTCGTAGAACGCCGGGTCGGCGTAGGTGTCGCTCCACACGTCGTGGTCGTGGTGCTCGAGGACATCGAACCGGACGTCGACCCCGGCCTTGCGCATCGCCGCGACGGCCGTCTCGGCCGCCGCCACCGACGCCCCGGTCGGCGCTTCGACGGAGCCACAGCCCGCGAGCAGCACGACGAGGGCCAATGTCACGGGGCGGCGAATTCCAGGGCGCAACAGCACGGCGACCCGTCAGCCCGATCTGCGGGCCCCCGACAGGGGCCGATGGTCACCAACGCGTGTCAGTCGGGGCCAGCGTCACCGGCCAGTCGGACCGTCGCCCGAGTCGGGGTGTCCGGCCGGTCGCACGGAGGCCGCTTGAGGACCACCTCCGGTCCCTGACTGTGCGAGCATGATTGACGTGCGTGAAGGCAGGCTCGTTCGCCCCGACGGCAGGACCGTCGCCTGGACCGAGTGCGGGTTCCTCGAGGGCCGGGCCGTGCTTCGCCTGCCGGGCACGCCGGGGTCACGCCTCTCGCTGCGGATCGACCAGGCACCATGGGTGCAACGCGGACTGCGTGTGATCACCGTCGAGCGTCCCGGTTTCGGCGTCTCGACGCGACTGCCGGGCCGTGGCTTCCTCGAGCACGCAGATGACCTCGCCGCGATCCTCGACGACCTCGGCATCGACAGCGTCCCGGTGTACGGCGGGAGCGGCGGCGCACCCCACGTCCTGGCGTTCGCAGCGCGCCATCCCGACCGCGTCCAGGCCTGTGCGATCGGCGACGGCGCCGCGCCGCTCACCGACGAGGAGGTGGGCCAGCAGGTCGCCATGGTGGCCGCCGCCGACGCGCTCGCGCGGTCGGGCGAGGCGGAGGCATTGCGCGCCCTGCTCGATGAGGCACGTACGTCGATCCTTGCCGATCCGATCGCCGGCCTCGGGGAGATCATGGAGACCGCCCCGGCCGCGGACCAGGAGATCATGGCCGACCCGGCCTGGCAGGCTGCCTTCACGCGGGGCATCTGCGAGGCGCTCGCACCCGGTGTCGACGGCTGGCTCGACGAGGCTCTCGCGATCAACGGCGACTGGCACGACATCGAGCTCGAAGCGGTGACGACCAGCGTCACCTGGCGGCACGGTGACGCCGATCGCAACTGTCCCTTCTCGGCCGCGCGGCGACTGGTCGGCCGGCTGCCCGATGCACGGCTGATCGTGTCGACGAAATCCGGTCACCTCATCGCCGACGACGGTGAAGGCGAGCTCCTCGACGAGCTGCTGGAGCGAGCCCGACCGGTCGTCGCGGCCGGCTGAGTGGCCGTTCCTCCCCGGAGGCACCGGACCATCTGGGGGGTGACAGCCTCGTTGCCGCCACCGATGATCCGGTCGCGTGGCCAGGTCAAGGAACCGGCCCCTGAACGAGGATGTCAGTGACGCGCTTGGCGAGGAACGATGCCCGGGCTCTGCGCCGCCTCCGCCGTCTCCTCATCGTCGCCCTGGTGGGCCTGCTGCTCGGCATCGGCGTCTACTGGGTGATCAGCACGGCCCTGCAGCCGCGGCGCACGACAGCAGTGTACGACCCGCCCGTGCTCGCCGGCCAGCAGCTGTGGGGGGCGTGCGCCGGCGGCTTCTACGCCCGGCTCGGGGACACGATCGTGCTCACCTCCACGGGCCACTGCACCACCGAGGGCACGGTGGCCTACGACGCGGACGGCACCACGGTGCGCGGCGTCTTCGGCCCGGCCGCCCGGGATGCCTCGTGCCCGTATCCGGGGCACAGGTGCGCATCGTCCGACCTGAACTACCTGGTGGTCGCCCCGGACCGCATCCCGTGGGGGCACCTCAACGTCGTGGACCTGGGCACGGCCGGCTACCGGGTCATCCCGCCCGGCACGCGGCCGCTCGCCTGCGCCGACATCGCGATCGGCGACCTGGTCGAGATCGACGGCCGCAACACGTACCGCAGCGGGACGGTCGCCGAGAAGGGCGAGAACCTCTACCCGGAGGACGGCGACTACTTCCCGTGCATGATCGCCGCGACCATCCAGGCGGGCACCGGAGACTCGGGCGGTGCGGTCCTCGTGCGAGGGATCCCGGCCGGCGTCACGAGTCGCAGCTTCGGTGGCTCGCTCGGGTTCACGCCCCTGGCGGAGGGACTTGACCAGCTGGGGCTGGAACTGTGCACCACGCCCGACTGCGGGCTCACCCCGCCTGCGGCGCCTTCGACAGGGGTTGACCAGGAATGAGCTCGTCGCAGAGCGCTCCACGGGCGGGAGGCCACCGTCTCGCCCGCGTCGCGATCGTGGTCAGCACGGTCGGGGTCGTCCTCGTGGTGGCCCGGCTGCTCGTCGCGCCCCTCCCGTCGGAGCGGTCGCTCCATTGGCGGTCGGCCTTCGGCTATCCGGGGGCCGAGACGGACTCCGGGATGGTGGTTCCCATCGAAGTGGAGCGGCCGGCCTGCGCCCCGGACGGCACGTCGTGGCTGTCGACCCCGGTCGTGACCTACACACCGGTGGCGGTGTTCATCACGATCCGCATGGCCGGCTCCTTCGACGCCTCGGGACCGGGATGCTCCGTCGCAGGCGACGGCCCGCTGCCGACCGTCGGCAGCTACCTGACGGGCACCTTCGTGCCGGTCCACCTCGCCCAACCTCTCCTGGGCCGCATGCTGTTCGACGGCGCCGGACTGATCCCGGAGCCGCGCTTCTAGACTGGGAGCCGCCCCGCACCGGTCCTTGCCGCGCCGCCCGGCGCCACTGGGCACGACGACGGTCCCGGGGCTACGCTGCGGACGTGAACGAGCCGACTGACGCGTCGAAGGACGACGAGCCGATCGACGACGAGACGTTCGAGGACTGGGTCTTCGAGGCGATCGAGGCGCTGCCGACGGCGTTTCGCGACCGGCTCGGTTCTGTCGCGATCCTCATCGAGGAGTGGCCCAGCCAGGCCGAGCTCGACCGTCTCGGCATCCCGGGCATGTACGGGCTCTACCAGGGCGTGCCGCGCTCCGCGCTCGGCGCGGACCACGCGACGACGCCCTCGCGGATCACGATCTACAAGGGGCCCTGCCTGCGCGCGTCGCGAACGAGGGAGGGCGTCCGGGCGAAGGTGCACGAGACGGTGCACCACGAGATCGCCCACCACTTCGGCATCAGCGACGAGCGCCTGCACGAGCTGGCGCGGGAGCAGCGCGGCCACTGAGGCCGCGTGACCGCCGTGGACGCCCGCATCCTGCTCGTCGAGGACGACCCGTCGATCCGCGAGGTGGTCGCGCTGGGGCTGACCGGGGCGGGCTTCACGGTGACGACGGCCGCCGACGGCGAGGAGGCGCTGGCCCGATGGCGTGCCGACGGTCACCCGACCTGGTCCTGCTCGACGTCATGCTCCCCCGCCTCGACGGCCTCGAGGTCTGCCGTGCGATCCGCCGCGAGTCCATGACGCCCATCGTCATGCTCACGGCGCGGGCGGACACGATCGACGTCGTCGTGGGGCTGGAGGCGGGCGCGGACGACTACGTGCGCAAGCCCTTCGAGATGCCGGAGCTCGTCGCGCGCGTCCGGGCCGCGCTCCGCCGGCATCGCGAGGAGCCCGGGCAGGGCGAGGTCACGGTCCTCCACGTGGGTCCGCTCCGGATCGACACGGCCGGGCGCACGGTGGAACGCGAGGGCGCTGAGATCCTGCTCACCCGCACCGAGTTCGACCTCCTGGTCGAGCTGGCCCGCCACCCGGGCCAGGTGCTGACCCGCGACGTCCTGCTTGACCGGGTCTGGGGCTACGACTACCTCGGCGACTCACGCCTGGTGGACGTGGCCGTGGGCCGGCTCCGGACCAAGGTGGAGGCCGACCCGGCGAGCCCGCAGCTGGTTCTCACGGTGCGCGGCGCGGGCTACAAGGCCCCCCGATCGGCCGGGTAGGCACGACCCCGTGGCCATCGGCATCCGCACCCGGATCGCGCTCACCCTGGTGGCGCTCGTGGCGGTCACCGTGGCCGCGATCGGCCTCGGGGTGTACGCGTTCGTCGATGCCTCGCTGCGAGCCCGGCTGATCGCCGACGCGCGCCAGCAGGTGGACTACAACCTGTCCGTGCTGCTCCCGGGCGCGGACCCGCGCCCGACGGACGCCCGCACGTTCGAGGCGAGTGGACTCCCGACGGCCTTCGCGCTGCGGGGCTCCGGCCGGGTGCTGGCCGACTTCGGCGATGGCTCGCCGTATGAGCCGCCTGCGCTCACGGGGTCGCTTGCGGCGGTGTCGCCCGGGCTGCGGACCATCGTGAGCGGCGGAGAGCTGGGCTTCGCGTGGCAGGACCTGGCCGGCGAACCGGTCCTGGTGGTCGGCGGTCGCCAGGGCGGACCCCCGGACCTGTTCTTCGTGTTCCCAGCGGACCCCGTCGAAGCCGCCCTCGCCCAGCTCCGGGCTGGGCTGCTGGCGGGTGGGGCGGTGGCGATCGGCATCGCGCTGCTGGTCGCCTGGGTCATCGCGCGCTGGCTCCTCCGGCCCGTGGCCGAGGCCGGGCGCGCGGCACGGCGCATCGCCGCTGGCGACCTCTCCGCCCGGGTCCCGCAGCGGGGGCGCGACGAGGTGGGCCGGTGGGCCATCGAGTTCAACCGGATGGCGGACTCGCTCGAGGCGACGATCGCGCGCCTCGAGACCTCGCAGCAGCAGAACCGGGAGTTCGTGGCCGACGTCGCCCACGAGCTGCGGACGCCGCTCACGGCGCTCGTCGCGGAAGCCTCGATGCTCGAGCAGGACCTGGGCAGCATGCCGCCGGAGGCCCGCCGTCCGGCGGAGCTCCTGGTCGGCGACGTGCGCCGCATGCGGACGCTCGTGGACGACCTCATGGAGATCTCCCGGTTCGACGCCGGTGCGGAGCTGCTCGCCAGCGGAGCCGGTCGACCTCGGCCGCGTGGTGACCGGCGCCGTGGCGGCGCGCCTGCCCGAGGCCGTCGTCTCGCTCCCGCCGACGCCGCTGGTGGTGGACTCGGACCCGCGGCGCCTGGACCGGATCCTGGGCAACCTCCTGGACAACGCGCGGGATCATGCCCCGGGCGCTCCGGTGGAGGTCGCGCTCCAGGCGACCCGCGACGGCGCGGTGATCGTCGTGGCCGACCGGGGTCCCGGGATTCCGGGCGATGCCATCCCCCACCTCTTCGAGCGCTTCTACAAGGCGGACCCGTCGCGGGCGGCCGGAAGCTCCGGCCTGGGCCTCGCGATCGCGGCGGAGCACGCGGCCCTCCTCGGCGGCTCGCTGCGCGCCCGTGCCCGCCCCGGCGGCGGGATGGTCTTCGCGCTGACGCTCCCCGTGACCGGATCGTTACCTCCGGGAGATGCGCCTGACATGGATCGGGTCGATGCTGGCGACGCTTCCTGAACCCGCACCGAGGCCAGGACCGTGAGCACCGTCACCCGAACCACCGCCATGGTCGCGCTGCTGGTGGCCGTCGCGCTCGCCGGCGCGGCATGCTCGCCCGCCTCCGGGCCCCTCGGAACGCCCGCGGCCCCCGTCGCGTCGCCCGTTTCCTCGGATGGCCCGCTGCCGACCGACGTGGCGCCCGAGACGCCGTCCCCGTCGCCTGCACCGTCGCCCACGGCCGCCCCGTCGCCCACGCCGGGTGAGACGCCGAGCGGATCCTCGGCGACGCCATCGGCGCCGGCTCCATCCGCCGTGGCATCACCCACCCCACGGCCGACCCCGAGCCCATCCCCCGCCGCCACGACCGTCGTGCGCGCCTACTTCGTCCTGGGATCGTTCACCGGCAACGAGGGCCTCGTCCCCGTCCTGCGCGAGGTCCCGGAGACCAGGGCCGTCGCAACCGCCGCCATGACGGCATTGCTCGCGGGCCCGAAGGGCGCCGAGGTGGCGAGCCGGCCCGCGATGTTCACCGCGATCCCGGACGGGACGCGACTCCTGGGCGTGACCATCACCGACGGGATCGCCACCGTGGACCTGTCCAGGGAGTTCGAGAGCGGCGGTGGGTCGTACTCGGTGCAGGCGCGCCTCGCCCAGGTCGTCTACACCCTCACCCAGTTCCCGACGGTCGACGGGGTCCTGTTCGAGATCGCCGGCAAGCCGGTGACCACGTTCAGCTCCGAGGGCGTTGTCCTGGACGGCCCGGTCGACCGCGCGGACTACCGCGACGTCCTGCCCGCGATCTTCGTGGACCGCCCGGCCTGGGGCGCCAGCGCGGGCAACCCCGCAGCGGTCAGCGGCATCGCCAACGTGTTCGAGGCGCAGTTCCGGGTCCAGGTCCTCGACGGCACCGGCCGGGTCCTGGCCGACGAGCCGGTCACCGCCTCCTGCGGGACCGGCTGCTGGGGCACGTTCGCAACCAAGGTCGGCTACGACCTCGCGAAGGCCCAGTACGGCACGCTGCGGGTCTTCGAGCCCTCGGCGAAGGACGGCTCGCCGATCAACGTCACCGAGTACCGGGTCTGGCTGACGCCGTGAGGGCGGTCAACGCGCCCTGGGTCCGCCTTGCCCGGCCGCACGCAGCCCGGCGACCAGCGTCTCCACGCCGAGGCTGAACGCGTCGTCCACGCTGCCGCCGAGGCGGAAGGCGCCCGCAGCCTCCATGCTCGTGAAGCCGTACGCGAACGACGTCAGGACGCGCGCGGCCGGGAGGGCATCGCCAGGTCCCACCAGCGCCGCGGCGGCCTCGACGACGGGTCTGGCGGCCTCCGCCGCGACCTCCAGCGGCGCCCCCGTGCCCGGGCCCAGATCGGTGAACAGGATCGATGCGGCGCGTGGTGCCCGATGGGCGAACGCCCGGTACGCATGGGCGAGGGCGGCGACCCGCGATCCTGGATCCGACTCGGCATCCGCGGCGCTGGCGAGCACGCGTCCCAGCTCGCTGGCGGCATCGGCTGCGACCGCGTCGAGCAGCTCGGCCCGGTCCCGCACGTGCTTGTAGAGGGACGGCGGCCGCACCCCGACGCGAGCGGCGACCGTCGCCATCGTCACGGCATCCAGCCCCTCCTCCTCGAGGAGCGTCCGTGCGGCGGCGATGATCTGCGCACGGGACGTCCGGGCCGGGGTCGGGCTCATCGACCGATCCGTCCCAGGTGGGTATCGCCGAACGACGTCGGGTACTTGAGGCCATACCCGGCCAGGCGGTCCATCCCGGTGTGCCCCACGAGCACCGCCCCGGCGAGCACGAGCGGCGAGATGCCCGACACGGCGCCTGCGCCCAGGACGAGCAGGCCCGTGGCCTGGTTGTGCGCGAGGTTGTAGACGAGCGCCCCGGTCCGGGGGCCGGCGAGGTATCCGACCATCGACAGGTCGACCGCCAGCACGAACGGCACCAGCAGGAGCCATGGCCCGCCGGCGGCGAGGTAGATCGCCGCTCCCGCCACGAGCGCCGCCAGCCCTTCGACCCGCAGCCACCTGCGTGGTGTGCCGGTGACGGCGCCGGGCGTCGGCGAATGCAGGGTGGTGGCAGTCGTCGTGGTCATGGGGCGCTCCAGTGCGGGGTACCAGGCTCGTTGATGGCTACGATACGTCGCCATCATGGCTACTGTCAATAGCCATTCTCCACCGCCCAGTCCGCCCCTTCCCGCTCACGGGCGGCCAGGCTCTGTCGAGCGGGCCTGGCCCCGTCGAGGTGCAGTCGATCGGACGACTCAGCGGTAGCTGGCGACCGCCTCGATCACCAGGTCCGCGAACGCGGCCCGGTCGATGTCCAGCGCGACATCCACGTTCGGTGGCTCGCCTGGCTGGCCGCGGTCGTCCACGACGGTCCGGCCCCTCGTGAGGTCGCCGGTGGTCTCCACGTCGACGTGGTACCGGCGCGTGGTCACGAGACCGGGCAGCGCGACATGCGCCACGGCCACGGCGTCGTGGATCGGCGTCTGGTCGGTGCCGTACTTCTCGACGTGGAACCTCGTGAAGAACCGCAGCAGGTCCGCGAACACGTGGCCCACCCGCGTGCCGACGGCGTCGAGCCGGTCCGCCTCGGGCAGGCCCATCAGCGCCTTGTGGGTCACGTCCAGGCCGTGCATCGTGATCGGGAGGCCGCTGCGGAACACGATCCGGGCCGCCTCCGGGTCCACCCAGATGTTGAACTCCGCCGCGGGCGTCCAGTTGCCGGCACCCATCGCCCCACCCATCAGGCTGATCCCCGCGATCTTCTCGGCGCTGGCCGGGTAGGTGCGCAGGAGCAGCCCGATGTTCGTCAGCGGCCCGACGGGGATCAGCGTCACCGGCGCTGGTGCGGCGGCGAGCGTCGCGCGCAGGAACTCGAGGGCACCCTCGGGGCGCGGTTCAGACGCCGGCTCCGGGAGGTCCGCCCCGTCGAGACCGCTCACGCCGTGGACCTGGGGCGCCGTCTCGAGCGGCCGCACGAGCGGCTGATCGGGTCCTGCGGCGACCGGCACGTCCGTCCGGCCGAGGAGCGCCAGCACCCGCAGCGCGTTACGGGTCGTGTTGGCGAGCGTGGAGTTGCCGCCGATCGTCGTGATCCCCAGGACGTCCAGTTCCGGGCGGGCGAGGGCCAGGGTGATGGCCAGGGCGTCGTCGTGCCCCGGGTCACAGTCGACGATGACGGGGATCCGGGCGGGTGTGTCGGTCATGGGAGCCTCGCGAACGCGTCGATGAGCAGGCGGGTGAACCGCTCGCGGTCGATGACGATGCCGACGTCCGCGTTCGGCGCCCGCCCGTCGCGGCGGAGCCGGTACGGGAGCCCATCGCAGACCGTGCGGCCGCGTGCGGGTCCATGGGTCGTGTCCACGGCCACGTGGTAGCGCGCGACCGCGACGAGATCCGGGACCATCAGGTGCGCGACCGCCACGGCGTCATGGATCGCGGTGGTGGTGGCACCGGACCACTCGAGGTTCCGGTCCAGGGCGTAGTCCGTGAGGTCGGCGGCGATGCGCCCGGAGTGCGTCCCCAGCGCCCGGAGCGCCGCGGCCGCCGCCCGGTCCAGCAGCGCCTGGTGGGTCACGTCCAGGCCGATCATCGTGATCGGAACGCCGGAACGGAAGACGACGTCCGCCGCCTCGGGGTCCGCGATGATGTTGAACTCGGCCGAGGCCGTGGTGTTCCCTTCCCCGATCGAACCGCCCATCAGGCACAGGTGGGAGATCCTCGGCGCGAGTTGCGGATACAGGCGCAGCAGCAGCGCGATGTTGGTGAGCGGCCCGATCGGCGCGATGGCCACGGGCTCGGGACTGCCGGCGATGAGGCCGGCCATGAGCGCCACCGCGCCCTCGGGCCGGGCGGCCGTCGGAGCCGGGGGCAGGACCGTGGTCCCGATGCCGCTCTCGCCGTGGACCTCCGTGGCGCGCACCACGGAACCCAGCAGCGCGCCCGCGGCGCCCTCGGCCACGGGCACGTCGTCGCGGCCAAAGGCGTGAAGGAGCCGCAGCGCGTTCTCCGTGCAGCGGGTGACGTCGGCGTTGCCACCGACGGTGGTCACGGCGAGCAGCCGGATCTCGGGGCTCGCCGCGGCGAGGCCGATCGCCAGCGCGTCGTCCAGTCCCGGGTCGCTGTCGATGATCAGCGGGATCGGACGGTCGGCGGTCCCGAAGGGCGCCGCCCGCTCCCCTGCCCCGGCCCGGTGGTAGGTGGGGATGGCGTGAACCGGTCCCCACTCCTCAACGTTGTGGCCGGCGCTCACGCGGCAGCTAGCCCTGGTCGTACGGCTGGCCAGCCGCCGCCGGTCCGCGAACGCGACCCACGACACCGGCCACGACGATGATCGTCGTGATGTACGGGAGGCTGTTGAGCAGCTGTGGCGGAACGTCCACGCCGAGGATCGACAGCAGCGCCTGCGTCGAGTCCGCGAAGCCGAACACCATGGCCGCCCCGAAGGCGTAGATCGGGTTCCAGGCACCGAAGATGACCGCCGCGAGGGCGATGAAGCCACGTCCCGCGCTCATGTTCATCTGGAAGCTGCCTGCCGACGCGAGGCTCAGCGACGAGCCGGCGATGCCGGCCAGGAGCCCGGCGATGAGCATCGCCCGGTACCGGATCTTGATCACGTCGATGCCCACGGTCCCGGCCGCGGACGGCTTCTCGCCGGAGGCGCGCAGCCGCAGGCCCCACCGGGTGCGGTACAGCATGTAGGCGAAGGCAACCATGACGATCAGGGTGAAGTACAGGTACGGGCCGCTCGAGAACAGGATGGGCCCGACCACCGGCAGCTCCGAGAGCACCGGGAACTTGATGGACTCGACCGTCGGCGGCGTGTTGAACTGGGTGTTGCTCTGGAGCACGCGCAGGTAGAGGAAGTTGGTGATCCCGAGGGCGCCGATGTTGACGACGATGCCGGCGATGATCTGGTCGACCTTCCAGCGGATGCCGAGCCAGGCGAGCAGCAGGCTCACGAGCGCCCCGGCGATGGCCGCCGAGACGATCCCGATCAGCACGGCGACGGTCGGGTTCGCGCCCTCGCCACCCACGAGCATCGCCGTGCTCGCCGCCACGGACGCCACGCAGGCGCCGATGAGGAACTTGCCCTCGATCGCGATGTTGGACATGCCGCTGCGCTCGGAGATGATGCCCGCGAACGCGCCCAGCGAGATCGGTGCCGCGAGGGTGAGCGTCCCGGCGAGGACGCCCGTCATGTTCGCCGGCTTGTCGACCAGGAGGGTCGCGACGGCGGCGACGATCCACAGCGGCAGGATCACCAGGAGCATCCGCCGCCACGCGAACGACGGACCCCGGACGAGCTGCACGATGCCCGTGAGCCCGGTCACCAGGCCCGTGATGATCCACAGCAGCCCGACGGTCGTCGAGATCGTCGCGGCGGATCCGCCCTGCTTGTCGATCCAGAAGGTGAAGACGGCGGGCGTGTCGAGCGAGTTGATGGACAGCTGGAGGGCGAACAGCCCGAGGACGGCCAGCGATGCGCCTCGAAGACGGGCAGCGCGAAGGGCCTTCCGTTCGGCAGCGCTGACCTCGATGGTCGACTTGTCGAGGGTCGGGCTGGCCGCGGTCATGCCGCACCCCCTTCCGTCGCGGTCTTGTCGCCACCCGGCATGCGGGTGCGGTCAAAGCGGTACAGGACCCTGACGAGCCCGGGGGCCGCCACGAACATGATGACCAGCGCCTGGATGAAGAACAGCAGGTCCAGTGGGATGCCCGTCTTGACCTGCATCAAGGCCCCGCCTGTACGCAGGGCGCCGAACAACAGGGCGGCCGCCACGATGCCGGCCGGCCGGTTGCCGGCCAGCAGCGCGAGCGCGATGGCATTGAAGCCGTAGCCCGAGCTGATGTTGCCGGACATCTGGGACACGGTCCCCATCACCTCCATCGCGCCGCCCAGGCCCGCCAGCGCACCCGACAGGCTCATCGCGAGGATGATCGAGCCGGACGCGCTCATGCCCGCGTAGCGCGCCGCGTGGAGATTGAAGCCCGCCGCGCGGAGCTCATAGCCCTTGGTGGTCTTGAACAGGAGCCACGAGACGACCACGGCCATCACGAGCGCGACCACGAAGCCCCAGTGGAGGCGGATGGCGGGCAGCTCGAGGATCTGCGGCACGCGGACGAACGCGGCAAGGTTCTTCGAGATCGGCTGGCCGCTGCCCTCCTGGCGCAGGAACTCCGAGCGCAACCCGAACACGATGATCTCGGCGGCCACGTAGTTCAGCATGATCGTGGTGATGACCTCGTGGGCACCCGTCTTGGCCTTCAGCAGGCCCGGGATGAAGCCCCAGAGGGCGCCGGTCAGGACGCCGAAGAGCACCCCGACAAGGAGGATGAGTGGCGCCGGCAGGGTGTCCTTGACCGCGATCGCCGCCGCGGCGGCCCCGAACGCGCCGAGGACGAACTGGCCCTCGACGCCGATGTTGAACACGCCGCTCCGGAAGGAGATCGCGACCGCCAGGCCGCAGAAGATGAGCGGGGTGGCGGAGACCAGCGACTCCGTGATGGGCCGGACAGCGGAGGCCAGCGCCTTCGGCGTCGGGTCTGCCAGGGCCGCCGCGATGCGGGCCGGGTCGCCAAGCGCTCCGACGAGCATCGCGTAGTAGGCATTGCCGATGGTCCCGACCGCGCCCCCGAGCGCACCCGCCGGATCGGTGCCCAGCTTCGCGAGGTTCTCGAAGTCGGTGATCAGGATGAAGATCGAGCCGACGATGAACGCGGTGAGGACCGCGAGGATCGGGATGAGCGCGGGCCTGAGGGCGCTGCCGATGCGCGTCATTCGCCGGCCCCGCCCATGAGCATGCCCACCTTCTCGTAGGTGGCGTCCGGGCCCTCCAGGATGCCCACGATCTTGCCTCCCAGCATGATGGCCACCCGGTCTCCGACCGCCAGCACCTCGTCCAGCTCGGTGCTGACGATGAGGACGGCGGCGCCCGCGTCGCGCTGCTCCACCATCCGCTTGTGGATGTACTCGATGGACCCGACGTCGAGACCGCGGGTGGGCTGCGCGGCGACCACCAGCTTGACCGGCCGGCTGAACTCGCGGGCGACGACGACCTTCTGCTGGTTGCCACCCGACAGCGACCCGGCATAGGTCTCGATCGACGGCGTCCGGACGTCGTAGTCCTTGACGGCCAGCTCGGCGCCCTCGGCGATGGCCTTGGCGTTGAGGCTGCCGCGCTTGCTGTACGGCTCGCGGTGGTAGGTGTCGAGGATGAAGTTCTCGGACACCGTCATGGCGCCGATGAGGCCGTCGCGCATCCGGTCCTCCGGCACGTGCGCCACGCCGAGGTCCGAGACGTGTCGCGGCGACGCCGAGGTGGTGGTGTGACCGTCGATCACGATCTCGCCCGAGTCCGCTGACCGGAGGCCCACGATCGCCTCCACGAGCTCGGTCTGGCCGTTGCCCTGGACGCCGGCGAGGGCGACGATCTCCCCCGCCCGGACATCGAGGCTCACGCCCTTGACGGCCATGTGCTCGCGGTCGTCACGCACATGGAGGTCCGTGATCGTGAGCATCACGTCGCCGGGCGTCGCCGGGCCCTTGACGACCTTGAGCTCCACGTCCCGGCCGACCATGAGGTTCGCGAGGATCTCGCGGGTCGCGTCCTTGGGCTCGACCGTGCCGGCGACGCGTCCGCGGCGGAGCACCGTGATCCGGTCCGCGACCTCCAGCACCTCGTTGAGCTTGTGGGTGATGAAGATGACGGTGGTGCCGGCAGCGGCCAGGCCGCGGATGATCCCGAACAGCTCCTCCGTCTCCAGGGGCGTCAGGACGGCGGACGGCTCGTCGAGCACGAGGATGTCGCTCTTGCGGTAGAGCGCCTTGAGGATCTCAACCCGCTGGCGCACACCGACGGGGAGGTCCTCGATCTTGGCGTCCGGGTTGACGTTGAGGTTGTACTGCTGGCTCAGCTCGACGACGCGAGCGCGTGCCGTCTTGCGATCGAACGTTCCGACCGGACCGCTGACGCTCTCGGCACCCAGCGCGACCGCCTCGACGACGTCGAACACGGGGACCAGCTGGAAGTGCTGGTGGACCATGCCGATACCGGCGTCGATCGCCTGCCGCGGGTCCGTGAAGGCCCGAGGCGTCCCGTCGATCAGGATCTCGCCCGAGTCGGGCTTGTAGAGGCCCGACAGGATGTTCATCAGGGTGCTCTTGCCGGCACCGTTCTCGCCCAGCAGGCCGAGGACCTCTCCGCGGTCAGCGGAGATGGAGATCCCGTCGTTGGCGAGCACGCCCGGGAAGCGCTTGGTGATGTCCTTCAGCTCGAGGCGCATCGACGGCTTCCATCCCTCGTACTACAGCCCGCCCGCCCTCGGGGACCGAGGGCGGGCGGGAAGAGAGGTTGCTCGGTGAGGTGGTTCGCCTACTTGAGGTAGTCGGACACCTTGACCGTGCCCGAGGCGATGTCCGCCTGCGAGCTGGTCGATCTCTGCCTGGAGCTCCGGCGAAACCATCGACGCGAGGTCGTGGTACGGGGAGATGCGGACGCCCTTGTTGGCGAGGGTGCCGATGAAGTTCTCACCACCCGTGTCGCCGCCGGCGTTCTTCTTGATCTGCTCGAGCACCGCGACGTCGATGACCTTCTCGGCGGAGGTCAGGATCGCCTTGCTGTACTCGGGAAGGGACAGCGCCTGGTCGGTGTCGACGCCGATGGCCCACTTGCCGGCCGCGAGCATCGCCTTGATGGTTCCGTTGCCGGTCGCTCCGGCGACCGGGTGGACGATGTCCGCGCCCTGGTCGATGAACTGCTTCGCGAGCTGCTCGCCCTTGGCCGGGTCGCCCCACGGGTTGGTCCCGCCGACGAAGGTGCCGGTCTGGGCCGCGGCATCCCACCCGAGAAGCTTGACGTCGGTGCCCTTCTTCTCGTTGTAGATCTTGATGCCGGCATACATGCCGTCCATGAAGCGCGTCACGCCGGGGAACTGCGCGCCGCCGTACGTCCCGATCTTGCCGGTCTTGCTGACAGCGGCCGAGAGGTAGCCGGCGAGCGTCGCGGCCTCATCGATCTGGAAGTCCAGGCCGGTGAAGTTGGGCGGGAACGGCATGTCGTCCGCCGTGCCCATCTCGAAGTCGGCCCCGGCCTCGTTCCAGGTCGCGTCGACCTGGCCGAAGTTGACGTCCGGGTTGGCGAGGGTCGCGGCGATCGTGGCGTCGGACTGGGTGAACCCGACCGTGATGATCGTCTGGCAGCCCTCGTCGATCAGGCGCTGGATGTTGGGTGCGAAGTCAGCCAGGCCCTTGGCCTCGCTGTACGCGGTCTGGAAGCCCGCCGCAGCGGCCTCATCGAGACCCTTCTTGGCGAGATCGTTGAAGCCCTTGTCGCCAAGGCCGCCGCTGTCGAACGCGACGCACGCCTTGTAGTCGGTGGCCGCGGGGGCCTTGGACTCGGGGGCCATGGACTCCGCCGGGGCCTCGGTGGCCGCGGGGGCTTCAGTGGCTGCCGGGGCCTCGGTGGCCGCCGGGGCGGTGGTGGCTGCGGAACCGCCGCATGCCGCGATGAGGATGGCCGACGCCGCGCCGAGCGCGATCAGCCTGCGAGAAACCTGCAACGTGGTACTCCTCCTGCGATCCCGGATTCCCTCGGCATGGGACCGGGCCAGCGCTACTGTAGCGCGGGAACGCAACTATCCGTCGGTCGGCTCGGCATGATTCCGGCGATCCGTGCGGACAGGCCGAGCAGGGAGGTTCGGGACGGTGGGCCAGGACGCCGAGCAGGACTGGATCGCGACGCTCATCGCCGTGCAGGAGGGCCGGTCGCCGGTGCCCCTGCTCGATGACGCCGGCGTCCGGGAGCTGCTGCGCTCACGGCCCCGGATCGCCGTCATCGGGGCGTCAGCAGACCCGGGGCGGCCGGCGTTCGGCGTGATGCGGACGCTGCGCCGAGCTGGTTACGACGTCGTGCCCGTGAGCCCCGGCGTCGAGGAGATCGAGGGGCTCCGCTGCTTCCCGACGCTTGCGGATGCGGTGCGTGAGACGGGGCGCGTGGACATCGTGGACGTGTTCCGGAGGCCCGAGGCATGCGCGGCCCACGCACGCGAGGCGGTCGAGGTCGGGGCCCGCTGCCTCTGGCTGCAGCTGGGTATCGCGAGCGCCGAGGCGGGCCGGATCGCCCACGAGGCAGGGCTGTCCGTGGTCATGGACCGGTGCATCGCGATCGAGCACCGGCGCCTGGTGGGGAACGCGTGACCGACTCGCCGTTCCCGCCCGATCCGGCCATCGCCGCACGGCGAGCCGGGATCGTGGCGAGCCTCGGCGGCGCATTCCAGGAGCGGCTCGCGGCGGCCCGTTCGGCTGGCGGCGTGGACACGGCGCATCCCCGGGCGGTCATCCCCGCGGCCGTGACCGCCGAGCTTGTCGACAACCTCGGCCTCGAGGGCGTGGAGGAGGCCATGCTGCTGGCGATCGAGACGGCCCGCGCCCTCGCGCGACCGCCGGTGTCCGGGTACCGCGTCGGGGCCGTGGGCCTCGCGGCCCGCAGCGGTGACCTGGTGCTCGGCGGGAACCTCGAGCTGCCGGGAGCCTCGATCTGGCAGACCGTGCACGGCGAAGGCTCGGTGACGCTGCTCGCACGGGCCCGGGGCGAGCTCGTGGCCACGCTCGCACTCGCGCAGGCCCGCCCGTGCGCCCACTGCCGCCAGGTCCTGGCGGAGATGGATGGGGCCCACGGGTCCGGTGGCGGGGCCCACGGGTCCGGAGGCTGGCGCGGCCTCCGGCTCATCGATCCGGCCGGCCACGACCTGCGCCTCGCGGACGTCTATCCTTGGCCGTTCGCGCCGGACGACCTGGGCATGACCGGCGCGGTAGCCGGGGGCATCGCCTGGCCGGATCTCGCGCTCGCGGACACCACCCTGCCGCCCGACGTCGCCGACGCGCTCCTCGCAGCCGGACGCCGGTCCCACGCGCCGTACAGCGCCACGCCGGCCGCGGTGGCCCTGCGGCTGGCGGGCGGAGGCGTGGTCACGGGCGCCGTGCTCGAGAGCGTGGCGTTCAACCCGACCATCGGCCCCGTCCAGGACGCCTTCGTGGGACTGCTGGCCGCGGGGCACGAGCTCGAGGACATCGGCGCCGCCTGGCTGGCCATCCCGCGCGCGGCCCAGGTCGGCCACGAAGCGGCGGCCCGTGACGCCCTCGCCGCGGTCGCCCCCGGATCGCCGCTGCACGTCACATACTGGTCCTGATCGCGGCCGCCCCCACCTCGCCACGCCGCCGCGTCCGGAGGACCCGATGCCCCAGATCCATCTCCATGCCGAACCCGGCGACTACGCCCCCGTCGTCCTGCTGCCGGGCGATCCCAACCGCGCCACGCGCATCGCCGCCCGCTTCGACGGCGGCCTGGACGCGTCCCGGCTGGTCTCCCAGCACCGCGGCCTGCTCGGCTACACCGGCACGGTGGACGGCGTCCCGGTGTCCGTCCAGACCACGATGATGGGTGCGCCCACGACCTCGATCGTCATGGAGGAGCTGCTCAACCTTGGCGTCACGACGTTCATCCGCGTCGGAACCACGGGCGGGTACGGCGGGCTCGGCATCGGCGACGCCATCGTCGCCCTGTCCGCGGTCGGGTCCGCGGGCATGGCATCGGTCCTGGGCGGCGGGGAGCCCACGGCGCCGACCGCCGACTTCGACGTGGTCGAGGCGCTGGTCGCTGCCTCGCGCGCCAACGGCCTGGTCACCCACGTGGGTCCGGTCGTGACCAGTGACGTCTTCTACGACCCGCACCCGGACGGCGTGGCGCGCTGGGGCCGGCGCGGCTACCTGTGCGTCGAGATGGAGACGGCGGCCGTCTACCTCATCGCGATGCGCGAGCGCGCCAAGGGACGCCCGGTGCGCGCCGGCTCGATCCTGACGGTGTCCGACATCATCGTTGACGAGTCCGTCGTGCAGGAGGCACGCACCGGCGGCAACGAGACGTGGTTCCGGCCGCCGGAGGACGAGGTGACCCGGCGCGTGGACCTCACGATCGGAGCGGCGATGGCGGCGGCGGCCGCGCTCGGCCGGGGCTGATGCCCGGTACCGAGGACGGCGCCCTGTCGCCCGGGCGCATCGTCGCCCCCGCCATCTCCGCCGCTGCGCGCCCCGACGCGGTTCAGCTGGATCGGGATCGCGCTGCTCGGCGGGGCGGCGGTGATCGCGTTCGTCGTCACCTTCGGGGTCTTCCTGCCGGCCCTCGGCGAGATCGGCCGCATGGGCCAGGACCCCGCGAGCCTGCCCCGCCAGCTCACCGTCTGCGACCGCACCTGGGATCGCGGCCAGGACGTGACCAGGCTGACGGCGGAGGAGGTCTTCGCCCGCGACGACCGCGATCCCGTCGTGGTGACCGAGGCCGGCCCGGGGGTCTGTCCCGCAGGGGTCTGTGGCGCGGATGCGGCGGCAGGCGACGCGTGCGCGAGCGTGATCTACGTGCAGAAGGGCGAGGACGAGTACGTCCGCTACGAGCTCGTCGCGGATCAGTGAGGGTCCGGGAGCCTACTCCACGAACGACAGGCCCAGGCCGAAGTCCTCGACGAGATCGTCGACGTCCTCGCAGCCGACCGAGACGCGCACGATCCCGCCGTCCTTCGGGCGCGGGTAGACGAGCGTGAACACGTCCCCCAGGCTGACCGCGATGTCACACAGCGCGAGGTGGTCCGTGAAGGCCGCCATGGCCTCCACCCCACCCCGGGGCTTGAAGGTGACCATCGCCCCGTACCGGTCGCCCAGGAGCCGGGTCGCCACCTCGTGGTCCGGGTGCGAGGCGAGCCCGGGGTAGCGGACCCACTCGACCTTCTCGTGCGCCTCCAGGAATGCCGCCAGCGCGGCGGCGTTCGCGGAGCCCTTCTCCGAACGGAGCGGCAGCGTCCGGACGCCGCGCAGCACGAGGAACGAGGAGAACGGGCTGGCGGCCTGGCCGAACGTGTCCACCTGCTTGCGGATCGGATCCAGGAGCGCCTTGGGGCCCGAGACCACGCCGCTGACCGCGTCGCCGTGACCGGACAGGTACTTCGTGGCGGCGTGGAGGACGAGGTCGGCGCCGTGCTCCAGGGGCCGGAACAGCGCCGGGCCGAGGAACGTGTTGTCGGCGACGACCAGGAGGCCGTGGCGGTGCGCCAGCGCCGCGAGCGCCGGCAGGTCCGGCATGCGGAGGCGCGGGTTCGTCGACGTCTCCATGAGCAGGACCCTCGTCTCGGGCCGGATCGCGGCCTCCACGGCGGCGAGATCGCACATGTCGGCCGTCGACACCGCGATGCCGCGCCGCGGCAGGTCGTCCTCCCACAGGACCCGGGTGATCGCGAACAGCTCGTCGCCGACCACGATGTGATCGCCGGCGTCGAGGTGTGCGAACAAGGTGCTCGAGACGGCGGCCATGCCCGACGCGGACACGACGCAGTCCTCCGCGCCCTCGAGCGACGCGACCTTCTCCTCGAGCGCCCGGTTCGTGGGGTTGCCGGTCCGCGAGTAGAAGTACGACGTCGGATCCCACTCGAGCGCCCGGTCGACCGCCTCCTCCTTCTCGGCGGCGGTATCGAAGGCGAAGGTTGCCGTGGCGAAGATCGGCGTGTTGTGGGCATGGGTTGTGGGATCCGGCCGCTCGCCTGCGTGGATCGCCCGCGTGGCGAAACCCGTCCCGTCCGTCCGTTCGCGCATGCCGTCCTCGTCCTGTCCGCGCCTGCTGGTCCGTTGTCCGTGTCCGCAGGTCCGAGGGCCAAGTCTAGGGTGGCGGGCGGCCGCGCGACGACCCGCCGGGGTCGTACCCTTCGCGCATGGACCGATCCGACTGGTGGACCACGCTGGACGCCTCCTCCGCCGCCGCGCTCGCCGAGACCTGGATCCCGGTCGGGCTGCCCGGGTTCGCGGGCGATGCCAAGCACCGGTGGAAGGCCCTCATGGACGATCGGTTCGGGGCAGACGGCTGGCGGCTCGCCCATGTCGTACGAGGACGTGTCGTCTCGTTCGACGTCGCCATCCACGAGTACGAGGAGGCCTACCGGCGGTTCCTTCGAGACCGACCGGCGCTCGTGCGGTTCCTCGTGGAGACCTGCGGCAACGTCTACGACGACCGGGTCGAGAACGTGTACGACACCGACTACCACCAGCCGCACACGGTGCAGAACCACTACCAGGACATCTCCGTCCGGCGCGTGATCGCCGAGCTGGTGGACGATCCCGCGTGGCCCGGCGTCACCGAGACGGCGGCCGGCGAGGCGGACCTGGCCGACCTGGGTACCGGCGTCGTCCACCGGGTGCCCCGCGCGCGCGGGTTCCGGGGTGGCTCGCTGCTGCAGATCCGGGAGCCAACCTCACCGGGCTACGTGCTCAACCCGGCCGTGGTCCCGGTCCACGATCCGACCCTGATCACGACGATCCCCGGTCGGACGGAGTGGTACCACGCCGAGGGCTGCGGACACCTCTCCGTCGAGGCGTTCTGGCAGACCAGCAAGGTGGTCGAGGTCCGCTATGACCGGTTCCTCGCGCTCGGCGACGCGAGGCCGGATCCCCTGGCCGGGCTGTGAGGCGGCCCGCGTGACCGGCGGTCCGGCACCGGCCCCTTCGTCCCTGCTCCTGGGTGCCGCGAGCCTCGACATCTACCTCGGACGCGACCTCGTCCTGCCCGGCGGCGGTGTCCTCAACATGGCCTGGCACCTCCGCCATGAGCCGGATCCGTGGCACCTCCTGACGCGCGTCGGCGACGACCGGCCCGAGGTCTTCCTGGACTTCCTGGAGCGCCACGGGATCGCGCACTCGCCGGGTTCGATCGTGGGTCGCGGCCCGTCGGCATCCATCGACATCGCCATCCAGCCGGACCTGCAGCCCCACATGGACAACTTCGTGGAGGGGGTCTGGGCGACGTACCGATCGACGCCCGAGGAGGAGGCCCTGATCGCCGGCGCCCGGCGCATCCACCTGGTGCTCGTGGAGGGCGCGATCCGCGAGCTGGACCGGCTGCACGCTGCCGGGCTCATCGGAGGCCCCGAGGTCACCGCCGACTTCCTGGGCTTCCGCCACTACACCGTGGAGCGGTTCGCGGGGACGATGCGAGCCGTCGACATCGGTTTCGTGGGCTGGCCCGGCGCGCTCGACGACCCGGTCGTGACGGGGCTCAGGGACGTGGCCCACGACCTGGGCCGGCTCGTGGTCGTGACGCTGGGCTCGCGCGGCGTGCAGGTGTTCGACGGGCGACCGGGCGGCGAGGACCGGTTCGTTCCCGTCCTGCCGGTCACGGTCCTCGGGACCACGGTCGGCTGCGGCGACGCGTTCGTGGCCGCGTTCCTGGCAGCGTGGCGCCGCTCCCCCGACGTGCTCGCCGCGGTCGAGGCGGGCAAGGTGGCGGGCGCGGCGGCCACCGCCTGGCGGCGCCCCCTGCCTGACGAGGCGTACGGACCGGCGGCTGTCGAGGCCCTCCGGGCGGCGGACGAGGCGGCGGCCAGGCCCGCCTGAGGCAGCCGGGGCAAGTTCCGCGGCCAGGTCGCTACCGGATCAGGAACCCCACGATCACCAGCGCGAACCCGGCGAGGACGATGGCGCCGCCGATCTGCGCCTGGCGGCGCAGCACCTGCATCGCCACCGACGCGTCGGTCTTGCTGTCCGGGCGAGCGCCGCCGCGCCACGCCTCGTAGCGCGCGACGTTGGCGTCCTGCTCCTTGAGGGCCATGTAGCGCCGGTACGGCTCGCGTGCCCGCAAGACGCCGACGACGATCAAGGCGACTCCAACGACGACCAACGCGATGCCCAGGATTCCCACCGTCAGTCTCCTGCGTCGAGGCGCTCGCGGACGAGCGTGGTGACCCGGGAGGCGTCCGCCGCCCCGCCGGTTGCCTTCATGACCTGGCCGACGAAGAAGCCGGCGACGGGCTTCCCGGCGCGGTAGTCGGCGACCGCCTTCGGGTTGGCCGCGATCACGGCATCGACATGCGCCAGGAGCGAGGCATCGTCCGAGATGGGTCCAGGCCCGGCGCCCGCGAGCAGCTGCCTCGGGCGGGATGCCATCCGCGAGGTGTCGCTCCAGGAGGTCGCGGCCGACCTGGCGCGAGACGGTGCCGCGCGCGATGGCGTCCAGCAGGACCGCGATCCCCGCGGGCGTGGAGGCGCCGGCGGTGCCGCTCGCGTTGTACCCGGACGCCTTCGCGACCCGCGCGTGGATGCCCGAGACGAAGTTGGACACCTCCCGGGCCGGCACCGACGGCCCGGCGGCGGAGATGGCCTCGAAGGCGCCGGTCATGCCAGGGTCGGCAACCAGCACCGCGGCGTCATAGGGCGTGATGCCCAGCGCCTCGTAGCGCGCCCGGCGGCTGGCCGGGAGCTCGGGGAGGGCCGCGCGCACCCGGTCGATCCAGGCCGGCTCGACGTGGAGCGGCGGCAGGTCCGGGTCCGGGAAGTAGCGGTAGTCCTCGGACGTCTCCTTGGCGCGCATCCGGTACGTGGCCTGGCGGGCGTCGTCCCAGCCGCGGGTCTCCATGTGCAGCGGCTCGCCGGCGTCGAGGGCTGCACCCTGGCGCTCGATCTCGTACCCGATCGCCCGCTCCACGGCGCGGAACGAGTTCATGTTCTTGACCTCGACCCGCGTCCCGAACGCATCGGTCCCGCGCGGCCGGAGCGAGACGTTCGCCTCGACCCGCATCTGGCCGCGCTCCATGTCCGCGTCGCTGGCCCCGATGGCCCGCAGCAGCATCTGGAGCTCCTCCGCGTACCGACGGGCCTGCTCGGCCGTCCGGATGTCGGGCTCGGTCACGATCTCCATGAGCGGGGCGCCGGACCGGTTGAAATCCACCAGGGATGCCCGGCCGTCGGCCCCGTCCGCGGCGTCCTCGTGGATCAGCTTGGCCGTGTCCTCCTCGAGGTGCGCCCGGGTGATCGGCACGCTGAACGGCCCGGCCGAGGTCTCGATCGCCAGCCGGCCCCGGGCCGCCAGCGGGATCGCGTACTGGCTGATCTGGTAGCCCTTCGGCAGGTCCGGGTAGAAGTAGTTCTTGCGCTCCCACTGGGTCCGCTCGGGGATCGTGGCGTCGATCGCGATGCCCGTGGCGATCACCAGCTCCACGGCGCGCCGGTTCACGACCGGGAGCGACCCTGGCAGCGCGAGGCAGACCGGGCAGACGTGGGTGTTGGGGGCCGCGTCCGCATAGGCGTTCGAGCAGCCGCAGAACATCTTGGACGCGGTCCGGAGCTGGCAGTGGATCTCGATGCCGATGACCGGCTCGTAGCGCTCCAGCACTCCGGCGCGGTCGGCCGTCGCGGTCACGCCCACGCCTCCGTCCCCACGGTCGCGAGGTACATGCCGTACATGGCGATCCCCAGCCAGACGACCGCGGCGACGACGTTGCGCGCCGCCAGCCGCACCCGGACGCGCGCATGGACCGGGCGGGTCGCGTCGACGAGCGATCTCGTGGGGTCTCCCTCCCGCACGAGAGGGGCGAGGGCGGCACGGGCGGCGCCGTATCCACGCCAGGCGCCCCAGAACGCAAGGAACACCCCCGCCGAGACCAGCACGAGACCCGTCATGGCGTGAGAGTGTCGCACACGCGGGTCGCCGGACGACCTGCCCACCGGCGGCGAGCGCAACGGGGCACCGCTGCGTGGTGCGGACCGCGCCCAGCCGGAGGTGGCGCGCCTACTTGGCGGGTGGGTGCAGGGCCTGGATCGCCTGCTGGATCGCGTCGTGCAGACGGGCGCCGGTGGGCTGCCCCTCCAGTGTCACGACGCCGTGGGTCGGCTCGTCGTCGAAGCCCGACAGCCCGACCCCGGGGAACGTGAGCACGATCGGCACGTCCGGGTGGACCCTGCGCAGGTCCGCGATGAGCTCCGTGGAGCCATCGGCGTCACCACTGGCCCAGGCGTCGTACACCATCACGTCAGAGCGGGCCGCCATCTCACAGGTGCCCCCGTTGAGGACAGGGCAGGTGTTCGCCGTGGGACCGCTGCACTGCTCCACGACGTAGCCGTACCGCCGCAGGGACTCGACCTCCTGGTCGGCAAGGTCGATGTCGTGGTGCACGACGAGCACTTTGGTCACTGCGCACCTCCATGACGACCGGGCACGCCCCGTGGGTGGGGCCCACCCTTCGACAGCGAACGTTGCGCGCATGCATGACCCGCCCGGGTAGGGTCGAAGGTCACCTCGGCCGGAGGCGTCGGCGTGCCGGTTGGCGGCCGCTGCCGGACCTAGTAGCGGTGGCGCTCCACGAAACGGGCCAGCCGCTCCAGCGCCTCCTCGAGCTTCTCGTACGAGGTCGCGTAGCACATGCGCACGTGACCCTCGCCCGAGGGACCGAACGCGTTCCCCGGCACGGCCGCGACCCGCTCCTCGCGCAGCAGCTGCTCCGTGAACTCGTCCGAGGTCAGGCCGGTGGAGGTGATGTCCGGGAAGGCGTAGAACGCGCCGCGGGGCTCGAAGGTCGGCAGGCCGAGCCTGTTGAGGCCGTCGACGAGCAGGCGTCGGCGGCGGTCGTACTCCGCGACCATGGCCTCGACGGCGGCATCGCCGTCCCGGAGCGCGACCAGGGCCGCGTCCTGGGCGACCGTCGGTGCGGACATGATCCCGTACTGGTGGACCTTGACGATGCCCTCCAGGATCGGCGCCGGGGCGCACACCCAGCCCACGCGCCAGCCGGTCATGGCGTAGGCCTTGGAGAAGCCGCCCATCAGGATCGTCCGCTCCCACATGCCGGGCAGGGAGCTGAACGCGCGGTGGCGGTACGTCCCGTACGCGAGGCGGTCGTAGATCTCGTCGCTGTAGACGAGCAGGTCGTGGTCGAGGGCGATGCGGGCCAGCGCGTCCTGCACGTCGTCGTCGAGGACGGCGCCGGTGGGGTTCGCCGGGTACCCCAGGAACAGCGCCTTGGTGCGCGGGGTGACCGCGGCCTCGACCGCCGCCGGGTCCAGCGCGAAGTCGTCGTCGAATGTGGTCGCCACCGGGACGACCGTGCCGCCGGCGAAGACGATCGCCGGGACGTAGGCCACGTACGACGGCTCGTGGAGGATGACCTCGTCGCCCGGGTCGCAGGTCGCCCGCAGCGCGAGGTCCACGGCCTCCGAGGCCCCGACGGTGATCAGGATCTCGGTCGCCGGGTCGTAGGTCACGCCGTAGCGGCGCTGCAGGTGCTCCGCGAGTGCCCGTCGGAGCTCGATGGTGCCGAAGTTGGACGTGTAGTGCGTCCGGCCCTCGCGCAGGCTCTCGACGCCGGCCTCGACGATCTCCCGGGGGGTGTCGAAGTCCGGCTCCCCCACCCCGAGGCTGATGACGTCGTCCATCGTCGCGATGATGTCGAAGAAGCGACGGATGCCCGACGGCGGCACCGCGCGGACACGCTGGGACAGGGCCCGCTCTGACAGCGGCGGGCGGGCGCTGGTGGCATCGGTCGTCATGATCCCCAACCTTACGGCATCGGTATCCGTCCCGGCTCGCGTCAGGCGGGCGCCAGGGCCTCCTCGGAGGCGTCGGCCGGCGCATCCGCGGGGGCGATCACGGGCGGCACGGGGTTGCGCTCCGCGCGCTGGCGGATCCCCAGCATCTGGCGCTGCAGCATCACGAACACGCCGAACCCGAGGAGCGGCGCCAGGGCCTTGGGCGCACCCTTGCTCTCGGCCACCCAGAATCGGGTCCGCTCGAGAAGGCGCGTACTGCCGTCGCGCTCCGGATGGAGGACGAAGGCCCAAGACGCCTTGAACTCGGGCGGCGTGGCCGTCTCCAGGAACTTGCCCGACGCGGCCAACCCGGCCGGCGTCGCCTCCGCTGCCTCGCCGGCGGTCGTCGACCGGGCGGCGATCATGGCCGTGTCCACGTACAGCACCATCGCCTTGCCGGCGTCCAGCACCTTGACCTCGAAGCCACCCGAGGGATCGGTCGGGACGGTGTCGCCCACGGCCAGGCCTTGCAGCTCGGGCATGATCGCGTCCGCGGAGGCGCCCTTCATGTCCAGCTTGTCGTAGCTGTACCAGCCGGCCCGCCCGTAGCCCATCTGGACGAGCCACGGCCACACGGCCTCCGGTGGCGCGGCGATGGTGATCCCCCGGGTGTCGGTCACCTGCGCGCCTTCGATCAGGTCGTCACCTGGCAACGGGATGGTCGAGTCGATCGGGCGCACGCCCCAGGTCCGCCACCAGCGGGTGCACTTCCAGGTGCCGACGGCGGCGATGGCGGCGACGGCCGCGATGGCGGCGACGATGAGCTTCTTGAACACGCGATGACACCTCCTCCGCTCACGATGCCCCACGACGCGCCGTTCGGGGAGGGCCGAGGGTCGCGAGATGCGGGCGCACAGGCCCGGTTCGGGGTCTCAAGCCCCGGCGCTCACCCGCTCGGCCGGCGTCGAAATGGACGGATCCCGTAGCGCATCCAGGTCACGCGGCCGGGCGGACCGCCATGGTGCGCCGACCGTGACGCCCTCGTAGGCCCGCGCGGCATGGAGGAGCTCCGGCTTCGGACCAGGCTGGGCCGATGAGCTGGAGGCCCACCGGGAGGCCCTCGGACAGGCCGCACGGGACGGAGATGCCAGGCAGGCCGGCCATGTTCACGGGCAGCGTGCAGACGTCCGCCAGGTACATCTGGACCGGGTCTGCAAGCCGGGCCCCGAACGGCCACGCGACGTAGGGAGACGTCGGGGCCACGAGGGCGTCGAAGCCCGCCTCCCACAGCCGGTCGAAGTCGCGCTTGATCAGCGTCCGGACCTTCTGGGCCTTGAGGTAGAACGCGTCGTAGTACCCGGCCGACAGCGCGTACGTGCCCAGCATGATCCGGCGCTTGACCTCGGCCCCGAAGCCCGCCCCGCGAGTCGCGAGGTAGTTCCCGATGTAGTCGCCGCCGCCGCGGACGCTGTACCCGAAGCGGACCCCGTCGTAGCGGGCGAGGTTGGACGACGCCTCGGCCGGGGCGACGATGTAGTAGGCGGCCAGGCCGTAGTCCGTGTGCGGGAGGCTGACCTCCTCCACCGTGGCACCGGCCGCCTCGAGCGCGGCGACGGCCTCGCGGATCCGGGACTCGACGCCGGGCTCCATGCCGGGGATGAAGTACTCACGGGGCAGCCCGAACCGCCTGCCACGCAGCCAGGAGGCGGCCTCATCGTCCGAGCCGGGCAGGCGGAGCAGGTCATCCGGGACCGGGACCGGCGCGCTGGTCGCGTCGCGCTCGTCGCGGCCCGAGATGGCATGGAGCAGCACCGCCGCGTCCCGCGCATCGCGCCCGATCGGCCCGACCTGGTCCAGCGAGCTCGCGAACGCAACGATCCCGTACCGGCTCACGCGGCCATACGTCGGCTTGAGGCCCACGGTCCCGGTCATCGCCGCCGGCTGGCGGATGGACCCGCCGGTGTCGGTCCCGATGGCGAGCGGCACCTGGAAGGCCGCCACGGCCGCCGCGGAGCCGCCCGAGGATCCTCCCGGGACCCGGCCGAGGTCCCAGGGGTTGGCGGTGGGCCCGTACGCGGAGTGCTCCGTGGAGGAGCCCATCGCGAACTCGTCCATGTTGGTCTTGCCCAGGATCACGGCGCCGGCGTGGCGCAGGCGCTCGGTGACGTGGGCGTCGAAGGGGGCCCGATAGCCCTCCAGGATCCTCGAGCCGGCCGTGCACTGGCCGCCACGGACCGACACGAGGTCCTTGAGCGCGACCGGGACCCCGAGGAGCGGGTGGAGCGCGTCCACGGCCGCCGGCCCCTCGGCGCGTGCCGCGGCCAGGCGGGCATCGGCGGCCTCGGCCTCGCCCATCGCGCGGTCGTCGTCGATCGTCAGCCAGGCGTGGAGACCGCGGTCCGTCACGCGGGCGCGGGCCAGGTGCGCGGCCGTGATCTCGCGCGAGGTGGCCTCGCCGGCACGGAGCAGGCCCGCCAGCTCGCGGGCGGTCAGGGTCGTGGGATCGGTCACGGCGGGCTCAGTCGCCGCCCAGGATGGCCGGCACGACGAAGGCGTCGCCCGCGGCGGTCGGGCGCGTTCGCCAGGACGTCCTCGACGGGCATGGATGGCCTCGCCGCGTCCTCGCGCAGGATGTTCTCCAGCTCGATGACCTGCGCCGTCGGCGGGATCGCCTCCGTGTCCAGCTCGGCGAGCGTCGCGTACTGGTCGAGGATGTGGTTGAGCTCGCCCTCGAGCACGTCGAGCTCCGCCCCGGTCAGGCCGAGGCGGGCGAGATGGGCGACGTGCTCGACGTCGGATCGGGTGAGCTCGGGCATGGCGCGATGATAGCCGGGCGCGCAGGCCAGACCGGACCCGGGATCCCATGCAGGGCCCGGCCAGGACCGAGCCCGGACCGGGGCAGGGCGTCGCCCCGCCCGCGCGCCCGATCGCTAGATGTGTTCGCGCCCCTCGATGTGCCCCATGTCGGAGTGCCCCGAGAGCGGACGGTCGTCGCGCGTCGTGCTCGTGCCCGTGGGCGGCTCCCTCGTCCGCGTGGAGATGCACCCCCTCGTCGGGGACGTGCACGGCACCACCCTCGTGGACATGCGCGGCCCCGAGCGTCCGGGCCAGGAAGTCCCTGGTCCGGGGATCCCTCGGGTTCTCGATGACCTGCTCGGGCGGTCCGACCTCGAGGAAGATGCCTTCCTCGATGAAGTACACCCGGTCGGCGGCCTCGCGGGCGAACGCCATCTCGTGGGTGACCACGATCATCGTCGCACCCTCGTGGGCCAGCTCCTCCATGACGTTGAGGACCTCGCCGACGAGCGTCGGGTCAAGGGCGGACGTCGGCTCGTCGAACAACAGCACCTTGGGCTCCATGGTCAGTGCCCGGGCGATCGCCACTCGCTGCTTCTGGCCGCCCGACAGGCGTGCCGGGTACTCGTCGCGCTTGTCGGCGAGACCCACCTTGTCGAGGTACTTCTCCGCGATCGCGATGGCCTGGTCCTTCGACTGGCCCTTCACGCGGACGGGGCCCTCGATCAGGTTGTCGATGACCTTGAGGTGCGGGAAGAGGTTGAACTCCTGGAACACCATCTGGGCGCGCAGCCGCATCTGGCGGATCTTCTCGCGGTGGCCGCGGTCGCGCGAGTTCAGCGGCTGGGCCTCGAGCCGCAGCCCGTCCACCTCGATCGCGCCCATCGTGGGCTCCTCGAGGAAGTTGATGCAACGCAGGAGTGTGCTCTTGCCGGAGCCCGAGCGGCCGATCAGGCAGACCGTCTCGCGCGGGTACACCTCGATGGTCGCCCCGCGCAGGACGTGGTTGCTCCCGAAGTACTTGTGCACGCCGAGGGCGCGCACGATGGGCTCCGCACCGGCGGGCGTGAGCGCGCCGGGCTTCGCGTACGGGTCGTAGACCTTGGCGAACGGATCCGGGGCCGGGGTGCTGCTCATGCTGGTCACCTCAGATCCTCCGGTCGCTCTCGGCCATCCGCTTCTCCAGGCGGTCCTGGACGATGGACAGCACGATGGTCAGGCCCCAGTAGATGGCCGCCGCGACCATCAGCGTCTCGAGGCCCCTGAAGTTCGACTGGCCGACGCGCTGGGCCCGCCACAGGATCTCCTGGACACCGATGACCAACACCAGCGAGGAGTCCTTGATCATCGAGATGAACTCGTTGCCGATGGCAGGGGTGATGATCCGGACCGCCTGGGGCAGGATGATCCGGCGCATGCGCGTCCGCCCCGGCATCCCGAGCGCCTGTGCGGCTTCCGTCTGGCCGCGTGGCACGGCCTGGATGCCGGCCCGGAACGTCTCGGTCATGTAGGCGCCGTAGTTGAACGACAGAGCGAAGATGCCCAGGACCTCCTTGGGGAAGTCGTTCACGACCGGGAAGATCTGGGGCAGGGCGAGATAGATGAACAGGATCTGGACGAGTAGCGGCGTGCCGCGCACCAGCGACACGTACAGCGTCGCGAACGCGTTCAGGACCGAGTTCGGGCACAGGCGCCCGAGCGCGCCGACGATCGCGAACATGATCGCCAGAACGATCGAGCAGAACGAGATCAGGATCGTGATGCCGATCCCGCCGCCCATGATGTAGATGGCGCACTCGGTGATGAGTGCATCGTCGATCCCGGCCACGACGAGGGACGCGACGGCACCGCCGATCACGATCCAAGTCAGGACGAAGGCCAGCCGCAACCGCTTCGCTCGCTGCTGGTCGGAGGCGAGGATCAATGCCCGAGGTCGGGCACGTTCTGGGCGGATCGAGCGGCCGCTCCCGCTCCCGTCATGCCCTCTCCTGCTGCTCGGATTGGATGGCAGCGGGCCCCGGGGGAGACCCGGGGCCCGAGCTCGCCGAAGGCGTTACGGCTTGGCCGTGACGTCGCGGCTCAGGTATTCGGTGGACAGCTTGGACAGCGTCCCGTCGGCCTTCATCTCGGCCAGGATCGCGTTGAGCGCGGACCATGTCCGCCGGTCGGCGGACCGCTCCTGTCGAGGGCGAAGGACACCGAGCGGCTCGGCGAACACCGGGTCGCTTCCACGCAACGACCGGCAGGCCGTCCTTGACCCAATCTCGATGTCGTTGACGAGCGCAGCGAGCCCTCGAAGTCCTGCGGCCGGCCTCCTGTGCCAGCACACAGCCGGTCCGTCGCGAGGGGCGTGACCTCGGCGCCGGCCGGCGGCTTGGCGTTCGGGTCGATGATCTCGAGCTCACCCGCAGCCACTGCTAGTAGGTGGTGGCCGCGCCCACGCAGATGGTCTTGCCCGCAAGCCCTTCGAGCGTGGTGACCGTGGATCCTTCGAGGCCGCGATCGGGGCCGACGTGTAGTAGTACGGGTTGCTGAAGTCGAGGACCTTCTCACGGGGCGTGGTGATCGTCATCGAACCGATCGCTGAAGTCCCAGCGCCCGCCCCACTAGCCGGCCGTGATGAGGTTCCAGTCCGGCGTCTCCACTCGATCTCGAGCCGCTTGTCGTACATCTCGCCCAGCCGCTTTGCGATTCCTCGGCCGTCTGATGTCGAAGCCCTCGAACTTCTGGTCGTCGTCGACGAACGAGAACGGCTTGTACTGCGGATCGGTCGAGATCTGAATCTTGCCAGCCTTAAGGACCTTGCCCAGCAGGCCCTCGATCCGGCGCGGCCGGGCCTTCGCTGGCCGGCGCTTCGGTCGCCGGTGCTTCCGTGGCGGGGGCCTCGGTGGCCGCGGTGCCTCCGTGGCCGGGGCCTGGTTGGCGTAGCAGCGGACCCGCAGGCCGCCACCAGCAGCGCGGCCGTCGACGCGAGCGCGATCAGCCGTAGGCTCTTCCGCATGTGCATTCGTCCTCCTCGTCACGAGACCCGAGAACCCCTGCGCGGGACGGACGCACGAGCGATCAGGCTGCCGGGGCACGTCCACCGGCGCGGACGGGGGCACTATGGCACGTTTACGGGGGCGCCACAACGCCGAGCCGTAGGCCATTCGGCCCGATTCGGGGTGCCGAGGTCAGCCTCTGAAGGCAAGAGCGACCCCAGGCAAGTTGCCGTGCCCGACAGCGGCCCGGTGATCCGGCCGCGCCGTTCTTGACGTCCGCGCAGGCACCGGGTGAGACTCACGCATCGGCGCCGGGTGCTGGGAGGGGCCAATGGAGGTTCGGGTCTCGGTCCTGGGGGCCGGCAACGGTGGCTGTGCCACGGTCGCCCACCTCGGTCTGCGAGGGATCCGCGCAACCCTCTGCGACCTGCCCGCGTTCGCATCCGTCCTGGCCCCGATCGAGCAGGCAGGCGCCATCCGGCTCTCCGGAGTGCTGGGCGACACGACGGTGCCCGCCCCGCTCCTGACCACGGACGTCGGGGCGGCCGTGCGTGACGCGGACGTGCTCGTGGTGGCCGTCCCCGCCTTCGCGCAAGAGCCGTTCGCACGCGAGGTCGCGCCGTACGTGACCCGTGGCCAGGTGATCGCCCTCACGCCCGGCGCCACCGGCGGCGCACTGGCGTTCTCGGCGGCGTTGCGCGCGGCTGGCGCTGCGGACGACGTCGTCGTCGCGGAGACCCTGTCCCTCCCCTACGCCTGCCGCAAGGCCGCCCCCGACCACGTGCACGTCGCCGGCATCAAGCGGAACCTGCCGGTGGCGGCGTTCCCCGCTCGCGAGACCCCGCGGGCAATGGCGGCCCTCGAACCCATCTTCCCGGGGATGCTGACCCCGGCCGCCCACGTCCTGGAAACCAGCCTCAACAACCCGAACGCGATGGCGCACCCGGTGCCCCTGCTCCTCAACGCCGGCTGGGTCGAGACCACCGGCGGCGACTTCCGGTTCTACGCGGACGGAATCAGCCCATCGGTTGCGAGGGCGATCGAAGCGCTCGACGCCGACCGGCTCGCCGTCGTCGATGCGCTCGGCCTGCCGGCCGTCGAGGCCATCGAGTGGGACCGACGCCTGTATGGCCTGACGGGCGCCACCGTGTACGAGCTCAACCAGCTGAGCTGGGTCCACCGGGACATCCGGGCGCCCGACTCGCTTCGGACCCGCTACTTGACCGAGGACATCCCCTACGGACTGGTTCCGATCGCATCGATCGGCCGCGAGCTGGGCGTGCCGACACCCGTGATCGACCTGTTTGTCGACCTCGCCTGCACGCTCCTGGGCGAGGACCTGCGGATGTCGGCGCGCACGGCGACGACGCTCGGGCTGGACGGGCTGGACGCGCAGGGGATGCTGGACTACGTCTTCCAGGGCCGCTGACGCACGGCCGGCCGCTCTCCGTCAGCCCGGCCCCACCATCTGCCAGAACGCCCCTTCGAGCCGCAATTCGGCGGCGAGACGGATCACGTTCGACATCGCGTCGATGGCGGATTCGCCCTCGGCATGGATCTCGCGCGATCGCCCATCCACCAGGCAGGCGACGCTGATCGTGACCGGACCCTCTCCCTGGATCTCGAGGTCCTCGATCAGGATGCCCGTGCCCAGCATGCGTTCCAGGTCGATCGCGAGACGGCCGGCCAGCTGGGCCTCGGCGTCGTTCACGTGCCCTCCTCGTCCGTTCCTGCTGCCGGGAGCTCCCCGGCGAGGAGGCGCCTGAATGCCTCCGCGTCCAGCACGGGCACGCCGAGATCGGTCGCCTTCTGCAGCTTCGATCCGGCCCCCGGGCCTGCAACCAGGTAGTCCGTCTTCTTGGATACCGAGCCCGAGGGCTTGCCGCCGGCGGCGCGCACGGCGTCCTCGGCCTCCTCGCGGCTGAACCCCTCGATGGTGCCGCTGACCACGACGGTCTTGCCGGCGAGCGGTCCGTCCGCGACGCCCTCCGCCAGATCACGCACGACCGGCCGCTCCGGCACCACGCCGGCCTCGACGAGCTCGCGCAGGACGTCTCGCGTGGCGGCGTCCTCGAACCAGGCCTGCATCGCCGCGGAGACTGACGGCCCGATGCCGCTCACCTCCTGCAGCGCCTCGGGATCCTCCGTCGAGATCCGCCGGAGGTCCGCCTCCACGGCCGCGAACCAGGGGTCCGGCACGCCATCCGGGGCGGGCGGCGGAAACCCGTCCGGGCGGGTTCGCGCGGCGAGGAACCGGGCGAGGTCCACGGCCGTGGACTCGCCGACCTGCGGGATCCCGAGGCTGTTGAGCACCTTTGCGAATGGCCGCCCGACGCGCGCCCGCTGGATCGACGCGTACAGGTTCTCCGCGCTCTTCCGCGCGAAGCGCTCCAGGCCTTCCAGCTGCTCCACGGTGAGGGCGAAGAAGTCCGCCCGACGGTGGATCATCCCCCGCTCCAGGAGCTGGCTCAGGACCGCCCAGCCGGCGCCCTCGATGTCCATGCCGCCGCGGCCCACGAAGTGCGCGTAGGCCTGCGCCAGCCGCGCCGGGCAGACCGGGTTCGGGCAGTAGTGGCGGACGGCGCCCTCGTCCTGGATCACGGGCGTGGCGCACACGGGGCAGGCATCGGGCACCTGGTACTCGCGGGCCTCGGGCGGGCGTCGCTCCAGGATGGGGCGGACGACCTCGGGGATCACGTCGCCCGCCTTCTGGAGCACGACCGTGTCCCCGATCCGGATGTCCTTGCGCCGGACCTCGTCCAGGTTGTGGAGGGTCGCCCGGGCGACCGTCGATCCCGCCACCTTCGCGGGCCGCAGGTGCGCGACGGGCGTGAGGGTCCCGGTCCTGCCGACGTAGGCGACGATGTCCTCGACCAGGGTCTCCACCTGCTCCGGCGGGAACTTGAACGCGATCGCCCAGCGCGGCGCGCGGCTCACCATCCCGAGGCGCGCCTGCTGGTCGAAGCGGTCCACCTTGACCACGACGCCATCGGTCTCGTACGGGAGGTCGTGGCGAGCCTCCCGCCAGCGCTCCGTGAAGGCGATGACGCCCTCGATGTCGAGGCCGGCCTCGCGATCCGGGTTCACCGGGAAGCCCAGGGCCTCGAGGCGGGCGAGGGCCGCCGACTGGCTGTCGACGGCCGCGGCGTCACCGGGTGAAGGCGGCGCGGGCTCGCCAAAGAGGCCCTCCTGAACGGGCGGCGCCTCTTCCAGGAGCTGGTAGAGCCACGTCGAGAGTTGGCGGCCAGCGGTGACCGACGAATCCTTCTGGCGCAGGCTCCCGGCGCCGCTGTTGCGCGGGTTGGCGTAGAGAGCCAGCCCCTGCTCCTCGCGCTCGGCGTTGATCCGTGCGAACTCCGCCTTGGGCATGAAGACCTCGCCGCGGGCCTCCAGGGTGGCGGGTTCGGACAGGCGGTCAGGGATGGCCCGGATCGTGCGCAGGTTGGGGGTCACGTCCTCGCCGGTGGTCCCGTCGCCACGCGTGGCACCCAGCGCGAAGCGGCCCTTCTCGTAGCGCAGCGAGACGGCGAGGCCGTCGATCTTGAGCTCCGCCACGTAGGTCAGGCCTTCCGCCGGCTCCGGTGCCGCCGGCAGCCCCAGGCCCTTGCGGACGCGGGCGTCGAACGCGCGCAGCTCGTCGTGGCTGAATGCGTTCGAGAGGCTGAGCATGGGGTGCCCGTGGCGGACCTCCGGGAAGCGGCCGCCGGCCGGGGCTCCACCCACGCGCTGCGTCGGCGAGTCCGGGGTGATGAGCGCGGGGAACGCCGCCTCGAGGGCGACCAGCTCCCGGAACAGCGCGTCGTACTCGGCGTCGCTGAGCTCGGGCGCGTCGTCCTCGTAGTAGCGGCGGTTGGCGCGCCGGACCTGCTCGACGAGCTCCGCGTGGCGAGCGCGGGCGGCGGCCTCGTCGAGCGAGGCGGCCTCCTGGACCAGAGCGGGATCGACGGGGAGCGACTCGGTCATCGGTCCGAGGATACGACCCGCACGTGGTCCCGGTGCAGGGCGGAAGGACGGGCGACGCCGGCGATCGCGAGCGCCCGGTCCAGCTCGTCCCGGTAGATCCGCAGGGCATGCGCCACACCCGCCTCGCCGGCACAGGCCAGGGCATACAGGAACGGCCGCGCGGTGAAGACCGCGTTCGCGCCGAGGGCGAGCGCGACGAGGACGTCGGGCCCGCGCCGGATCCCGCCGTCGAGATAGACCTCCGACCGGCCCTCCACGGCGTCGACGACCTCCTCCAGCACCTCGATGCCTGCCGGGGACCGATCCAGCTGGCGGCCGCCGTGGTTGCTCACCCAGACGGCGTCGGCACCGTGATCGACCGCCAGGCGGGCGTCCTCGGCCGTGAGGATCCCCTTGAGGACCAGCGGCAGCGGCGCCCAGGAGCGGATCTCGTCGAGCGTGTCCCAGGTCAGCGGCACGCCGCGCATGTCCAGGATCTCGTCCAGCTCGCCGCCGTGGCGCCACGCGTCGCGCTTGGGCAGGTTCGCGTAGGCATCCTCGCCCGGATCGAAGGTGCGCCGGAGGATGTCGTCGCGGTAGCCCAGGACGGGCGCGTCCACGGTGAGCACGAGCGCCTCGTAGCCGGCGGCGGCCGCCCGCTCCACGAGGCTGCGGGTGACCTCCCAGTCGCGCTGGACGTAGAGCTGGAACCAGCGGCGCGCGTCCGGGGCTGCGGCGGCGATCTCCTCGATGGACCTCGACGCGACGGTGGACACGACGTTGATGGCGCCGGCTCCCGCCGCCGCACGCGCCGTGGCGAGCTCGCCGTCCGGATGCGCAAGGCCGTGGAGCGCTGCCGGCGCGACGCCGATGGGCATCGATGCCGGACGCCCCAGGATCGTGGTCTCGAGGGTGACCTGCGACACGTCCACGAGGACGCGGGGGCGCAGCCGGAACCTGTCCCACGCGCTGGCGTTCGCCCGGAGCGTGTGCCCGTCCCACGCGCCGCCCTCGTAGTAGGCCCAGGCTGCCGGGTGGAGGCGCTCTCGGGCCGGAGCCTCGAAGTCGTGCACGCTGACCACGCCGCGCAGGTCGATCGCGGGCGCGTCGGACGGCGGATAGGCGAGGCTGGGCCGGAGGTCGTCGGGCATGGGTTGCAGGATAGGCCCCGGGTCGGTGACCATGCGCGCCATGGACAAGGAAACGCTGCTCCGCGAGATCCGCGCGACCCACGCCTTCATCGAGACGGCCGCCGCCGAGATGGACGACGACGCGCTGCTGGGGCCGGCGCCCGGCATGGACGGCTGGACGCGCAAGGACGTCCTCGCCCACATCGAGTGGTGGAGCAACCACTCCGCGGCGGTGATCGAGGGCGCCCGCTCCGGGATTGACCCGTACCCGGGCGACGACGAGCCCTGGGATCCCGACGCCTGGAACGAGCGGATCCTCGCCGAGAACCGGGACCGCACCCCCGATGACGTCCGGCGCGGCGAGGCCGAGGCATTCGCGCGCCTGGTCGCCGCCGTCGAGGGCGCCACGGACGAGGAGCTGTTCGCCGAGAACCCGCAGCCGTGGCTGGACGGCACGCTGGCCGAGACCGTGATCGAGGACTCGTCGAAGCACTATCCGGACCACGTCGCACAATTGATCTGACGGTGCGGGCGCTCGCACTCGTCCTGCTGCTCGTCGCGGGCGCCTGTGCCGCGCCCGCCTCCGACCCGTCCAGCCCGGGAGACACCATGACCGACCTTCGACTCCACCGCGCGGCAGCCGCAGGCGACCTTGCCCTCATCACGGCCCTGCTCGCGGAGGGACTCCCCATCGACGGGCGGGACGACGATGGGCGGACGCCGGTCCTCGTGGCGACGGTCGCCCGGCAGACGGCGGCGGTTCGGGCGCTCGTCGAGGCGGGGGCCGACATCGACATCCGTGACAACCGGCTCGACAACCCGTTCCTCTACGCCGGCGCCGAGGGTCTCCTCGACATCCTGCGCCTCGTCAACGAGGCCGGCGCCGACCCGGCGATCACCAACCGCTATGGCGGGATCGCGCTCATCCCCGCCTGCGAGCGCGGGCACGTCGAGGTCGTGCGCTACCTCCTCGAGGAGAGCGACGTCGACGTGGACCACGTCAACAACCTGGGCTGGACCGGGCTGCTCGAGGCGATCATCCTCGCCGACGGCGGCGCGGCCCACCAGGAGATCGTCGGGCTGCTGCTCGAGCACGGCGCGGACCCGGAGCTCGCGGACCGCGAGGGGGTCACGCCGCTCGCCCATGCCCGGGCGAAGGGCCAGGCGGAGATCGCCGACCTCCTCGTGACCGGCGGCGCGACGCGCTGAGGCGGCGGCGCGACCGCAAGCCCCGAGCTAGCCGATCAGCTCCAGGTTCGCGAGCGAGGCCAGCATCGTCTTGCGGCCCACCTGGACGTCCCTGAACGCGACCTGGACCTCCTCGTCGTCGCGGGTCAGCTTGGACGTGATCACGATCCCATCGCCCCAGCGCGCGTGGCGCACCCGGTCGCCGTCCCGGTAGCGGCGTTCGCCCGGGACGATGGGACGTGGCGGGATGACGCCGCGCTCCCTGGGGCCCAGGCCGCCTCGGAGCCCGCCGACGCCGTCGGGCACGTCAGACTCGTCGTCCCAGGCCGGGATCCCGCCGTCGCCCGGCTCGGAGCCGATGCCGCCCCCCAGCCGCCCCAGCGACCCCGACGGCGCCCCCGCCGCGAAGGCGTCTCGCCTCGCGCCCAGGTCCCGCGATGGCCGGAAGGGCTCCCCAGGCGCCGGGGCCCCGGGCCGGCCACTCCCCTGCCGGTACGCCCCGCCGCCCGCCCGGATCCCCGCCCCGAGCCGCGACCCACGCTCCCGGAACACGACGTCCGGGTCCAGGTCCGCGCCGAGGCCCCCGCCGCCGCGCAGCTGCGGCCCGACCATCAGCTCCGCCGGGATCTCCATCAGGAACCGGCTGGGAATGCTCATGCCGCCGCCGCCCCAGGTCGCGCGCCGCCAGGCGTGGCTCAGGAACAGCCGCCGCTTCGCCCGCGTGATGCCCACGTACGCGAGCCGCCGCTCCTCCTCCAGCTCTCGCTCGTCGTCCAGGGCCCGGTTGTGCGGGAAGACCCCTTCCTCCAGGCCCCCGATGAACACGACCGGGAACTCCAGGCCCTTGGCCGCGTGGAGGGTGATCAGCGTCACGGCGTCCTTCTCGCCCTCGTAGGAGTCCTGGTCCGCGACCAGGGCCGTCTCCTCCAGCAGCCGGTCCAGCGCATCCTCCGGCGAGAGGTCGTCGTAGCGCGTGGTCACGGCGCGGAGCTCGAGCAGGTTCGCCCAGCGGTCCTCGCCCTCCTCGGAGCCGTCGGCCAGCATCGCCCGGTAGCCCGACGCCTCCAGGACCTCGTCGAGCAGCTCCGGCAGCGGCAGCACCCCGATCCGGCGCCGCAGTCGGGCGATCAGCGCGTAGAACTCGCCGATGGCCGTCCTCGCCCGCGGCGTGAGGCCCTCGACCTCGCCCTTGCCCGCGGCCTCGATTGCCGCGAACATCGAGTTGTCGTGCCGGTCCGCGTAGCGCCGGAGCGCCTCGACGCTCTTGTCGCCGATGGCGCGCGCCGGGACGTTGATGACCCGCTCGTAGGAGACCGCGTCCGTGTCCGAGCGGAGCACCCGCAGGTAGGCCAGCGCGTCCTTGACCTCGCGCCGCTGGTAGAACCGCGTCCCGCCCACGAGCTGGTAGCGGATCCCGTAGCGCAGGAACGCCTCCTCGATGGCCCGGGACTGGGAGTTCATGCGGTACATGACGGCGAGGTCCTTGGGCCGGAAGCGCGTGGACTCGTCGTCGTCCGCGCGCCGCGTGAGCCAGCCGCCCTTCCCGGTCGCCCCCACCAGCCCCTCGACCTGGCGGGCGATCCACTCGGCCTCCTCCTCCTCGTTGAAGGCCTCGAACCGCTGGATCGGGACCCCGCCCTGGTTCTGGGTCCAGAGCTTCTTGTCCGTGCGACGCTCGTTGCGCGAGACCACGGCATGGGCGACGTCGAGGATGAGCTGCGTGGAGCGGTAGTTCTGCTCCAGCTTGACGACCGTCGCATCGGGGTAGTCGCGCTCGAAGTCGAGGATGTTCTGGACGTTGGCGCCGCGCCAGCCGTAGATCGACTGGTCGTCGTCGCCCACGACGCACAGGTTGCGGTGGGCGGCGGCGAGCGCCCGGACCCACAGGTACTGCGGCCGGTTCGTGTCCTGGTACTCGTCCACGTGGAGGTAGAGCCAGCGCCCCTGGTACTTCTCCAGCACCTCGGGCGCCTGCTCGAACAGGTCCACGGCCTTGAGCAGGAGGTCGTCGAAGTCCAGCCCGCCCACCTCGCGCAGGCGCTCCTCGTAGCGCGCGGCGAGCCTCGCGATGACCCGCTCGCGGTGGTTGACGGCGTTCTGGGCCAGGAAGTCCGCGTCGAGCATGTCGTTCTTGGCCCGGCTGATCGCGCCCAGGATCGCCGCGGGCCGGAACTCACCCGTGGCGGGCAGGTCCTGCTCGGCGAGGATCCGCTTCATCAGCTGCTGCTGGTCGTCCGTGTCGTAGATGACGAACCGCCGGTCCAGCCCGATGGCCTCGCCGTCGCGCCGCAGCACGCGGGCGCACAGCGCGTGGAAGGTGCCGGCCTCGACGTCCTTGCCGGTCTCCCCCACCAGGGCGTGGATCCGCTCCCGCAGCTCGCCGGCGGCACGGTTCGTGAACGTCACGGCGAGGATCCGCCGGGGCTGGACCGCCTTCACGCCGATCAGGTAGGCGATCCGGTGGGCGATCACACGGGTCTTCCCCGACCCGGCGCCGGCGAGGATCAGCAGCGGTCCGTCGGTGGTCGTGACGGCGCGGGCCTGCTCGGGGTTGAGGCGGTCGGTGATCTCCGCGGCTCGGGCCGCGCGACGGGCCGCGATGGCGGCGGCGACGTCCTCGGGCGAGAGCGCGGGTCCGGCCGCGAGGTCCGGGGCTGCGGGGACATCGCGCATCCACTCGGGCTCTTCCGGCGGGGTGGACGGCTCAGCCGAAGGGTCATCGGGTGCCGCAGCGTCGTCGCCGAGCTCCAGCAGCGTGCCCTGGCCGTCGGGCTCCTCGCGTCGTGTTCGGCGACGCTTCGCGGGCTCGCCAGCAGGGGTGGGACTCACCGCCCCATTCTAGGGTGCGCCGGGGGTCAGGACCCCGACGGCGGCTCCTCGATGACGATGCCGGGATCGTCCCACCGGCTCGCGTCCAGCGCGACCTGGAGGTCCACGGTGCCGTCCTCGCTGCGCATGTCGAGCTCGAGATGGACGGGGCGCAGGGTCCCGGTGTCCGCGTCGAGCGTGATCGTGGTGGTCACCTCGGGCAGGGCCGACTCGCTCTCGTCGGGGAGCAGCGCGCCCAGGAGCCCGGCCGGGTCCGTCCCCGCGTCGAGGACGATGTGGCGGCAGGTGCCGGACTCGCCGGCGCACGCAACGTCGGTGACCGTGGGATCCATGCCCGAATCGGCGAGCCACGCGCGCACCCGGTCGACCAGCGTGAGCGGGTTGGCGTCGACACCCGCGGCGGCGGCCGCGCTGCCGAGCGAGGCCCTGGACCACGGGCCGTCCGGCGGCGTTCGATACCAGGCGCCGTCCCAGACGGTGACGGTCTCCAGGGCAAGGCCCAGGGCCGGACTGTCAACGGACGCCCCTGTCCTGGCGTCCCTGGGCCGGAGGTCGACCTGCACCGTCGTCCCGTCGAGCACCACGCGCTCCTCCGGGGAGGCCACGAGGGTCCCCGGGATCGTGCCGCTGACCGTCGCATCGAGGTGGACCGCGTTCGCGTCCAGGACGGTCTGCAGGCTGCGGGCGATCATCTCCCTGGGATCCTTGACCTGGTCCGCGGGCGTCGTCGAGGCCAGCGGTCCCACGCCCACCACCCCGCCGACGACGATCAGGACGCCCAGCACCGCGACCAGCACGGCGACGCCCAGCAGCGGACCCCTGTTCGCCAACGCTCCCCTCCGGCGCTTGCCCGGAACCGCCCCACGGGCGATCTACCGGTCGGGCTACAGGCTCGCCCCTCCGGGGGTCGCCGGTCAAACGGTGTTGCGGGTCAGCCGCCCGGCTGGCCCCACCCCGGGGGCGGAGCCGCTGGAGGCGCCGTAGGCGGCGCCGTCGGGCCACCCTGACCGCCCGGGCTGCCGGGTGCAGGCCACGTGGGCGTCCCGACCGCAGGCACGCCGTAGCCAGCCGGGTAGCCGGGGCCACCGTAGGCCGGTCCACCCGGATAGGGACCCTCCACGTCGACCACCACGCGGATGCCCCCGATCCGCCCGGCGACGAAGTTGTAGAGCGCGCACACGATCGCGGCCATGACCCAGCCGACCACGCCGTAGAACACGATGCCGATCACGGCGAACAACAGGCCCCCGACGATTCCTGCCCCGATCGCGCCGCCCATCTCCGAGCCCGACGAGCCGATGCCGGCGAGACCCGCGATGAGCATGAACGGCACGAAGAACACGAGCACCACGACGATCACGGCGACCGCGTACAGCACGGCAACGACGTTCGCGGTGCGCACGACGTCGAAACGCCGGATCGTGACCCTGTTCATCCCCCGTTCCCCTCCTGTCGAGATGGCTTCGCGGACTGAGTCTACGGCCTCGCACCAGTGCGAGCCCACGACTCCGCTGGGAGTCGATTGGCGGGCCCCGGAGCACGGCTCGGGACCGAATCCTGCGGGATCGGTGGTCAGTTCCTCGACAACATGCCTTGGATGACTCCGGGGCGCGTCAGGACCCGTCCGCGACCCAGTGGGGAGTCGCCGGGGGGTCTGACCCGGCAGGGAGTCGCGATGGAGGCCTCGCGTGCGGACCCCCACGCCGGACACGAAACGGCCCCCGGAGGCGATGCCTCCGGGGGCCGTGGTTGTCGCGGGTTGCGCGAGGTTCGGACTAGAAGTCCATCCCCCCGCCGTGCTCGTGGCCGCCACCGGCGCCGGCCTTCTCCTTCTCCGGGAGGTCGGTGATCAGCGTCTCCGTCGTCAGGACCATCGCGGCGATGGAGGCTGCGTTCTGGAGCGCGGAGCGCGTGACCTTGGCCGCGTCGACGATGCCCTTCTCGAACATGTCGCCGTACTCGCCCTTGAGCGCGTCGTAGCCATGGCCGATCGGCAGGTCGCGGACCGCGTTCACGACGACCTCGCCGGACATGCCGGCGTTGTCGGCGATCTGGCGCGCCGGGGCCTCGAGGGCCTTGCGGACGATGTCCACGCCGACCTGCTCGTCACCCTCGAGGTGGATCTTGTCGAGCGCCGGGATGGCCTGCAGCAGCGTGGTGCCGCCGCCGGCGACGAGGCCCTCCTCGACGGCCGCGCGGGTCGTCGAGAGCGCATCCTCGATGCGGTGCTTCTTCTCCTTGAGCTCGACCTCGGTGGCCGCGCCGACCTTGATGACGGCGACGCCGCCGGCCAGCTTGGCGAGGCGCTCCTGGAGCTTCTCGCGGTCGTAGTCCGAGGTGGTGTCCTCGATCTGCGCCTTGATCTGCGTCATGCGCGCCTTGATCTGCTCGGCAGAGCCCTCGCCGTCGATGATCGTCGTGTCGTCCTTGGTGGCGACGACGCGGCGGGCCTGGCCCAGGTCCTCGAACGCGACGGAGTCCAGCTTGCGGCCGATCTCCTCGGAGATCACCGTGCCGCCGGTCAGGATCGCGATGTCGCGGAGCATCTCCTTGCGGCGATCGCCGAAGCCCGGGGCCTTGACGGCCAGGACGGAGACGGTGCCACGGAGCTTGTTCACGACCAGCGTGGCCAGGGCCTCGCCGTCGATGTCCTCCGCGATGATCAGCATCGGCCGGCCCTGCTGGACGGCCTTCTCGAGGCCCGGCAGGAGGTCCGGGACGGCGCTGATCTTCTTGTCGGTGATGAGGATGACCGGGTTCTCGAGGACGGTCTCCATCCGGTCCGGGTTGGTCACGAAGTACGCCGAGATGTAGCCCCGGTCGAACTGCATGCCCTCGGTGTATTCCTTCTCGAGGCCGAGGGACTGGCCCTCCTCCACGGTGATGACGCCGTCCTTGCCGACCTTGTCCATCACCTCGGCGATGATCTCGCCGACCTCGGGATCCGCCGCGGAGATGGCCGCGACGGCAGCGATCTGCTCGCGGGTCTCGACGGGGCGGGCGGTGCGCTTGATCTCGTCCACGATCGCCGTGACGGCGGTCTCGATGCCGCGCTTGACGACCATCGGGTTGGCGCCGGCGGTGACGACCCGCAGGCCCTCGGCGACCATCGCCTGGCCCAGGACCACGGCGGTGGTGGTGCCGTCGCCGGCGATGTCGTCGGTCTTGGTCGCGACCTCCTTGAGGAGCTGCGCGCCCATGTTCTCGAACGGGTCCTCGAGCTCGATGTCGCGAGCGATCGTGACGCCGTCGTTGGTGATCGTCGGGGCGCCGAACTTCTTGTCCAGGACGACGTTGCGGCCCTTGGGGCCGATCGTCACGCGGACCGCGTCGGCGAGGCGGTCGATGCCCCGCTTGAGCGAGCGACGAGCGGTCTCGTCGAAGATGAGCTGCTTGGCCAAGTCGTGATCCCTCCGGGATGTGGGGTGTGCGTGTTGGGTGCGCTCACGGCGCCGGGTTCCGGCGCCCCGGGCGTCAGTCCTCGACGATCGCGAGGATGTCCTTCTCGCTGACGATGAGCAGGTCCTCGCTGTCGACCTTGAACTCGGTCCCGGCGTACTTGGCGTACAGGACCTTCTGGCCGACGGCGACGTCCATCGCGCTGCGGGAGCCGTCGTCGAGGACCTTGCCGGGACCGACGGACAGGATCTCGCCCTCCTGGGGCTTCTCCTTCGCGGTATCCGGCAGGACGATGCCCGACTTCGTCATCTCCTCACGGGGCGTGGGCTTGATGACGACGCGATCGCCCAGCGGGCGGAGCTTCGTCGAAGAGGCGCTGGCCAAGGTTCTTCCTCCTGTGGCGGCCGGGCACGGCCGCCGGCGACCTGGTTGTGTGGCTTCGAGTGCCGCGGCCCTCGGTCACGATCCGGGGCTGGTGCCGCGCCGGGGGGCGCTTGGTGAACGTCCCGGCCGGGCCCTGCGAGATCGTGTTCCCGCTTCGTTTGGCACTCTCCGGTTGAGAGTGCCAACAAAGTACCGGACCCGGGGCGGGGTTGTCAACCGGCCCCGGCCATCGAGCCGGTGCCGGGGACGGGACCTGCGGGGGTTGGCGCGGGACAACGAACGACCCCGGTGTTGGCACCACCGGGGTCTCGTCGTGAGGGCCTGTGGCGACAGGCCCGGGCGTGGCTAGATGCCGAGCGCCTTGGCCTTCGCGGCCGCGTACTCCTCGTCGCTCAGGATGCCCTGCGAGTGCAGGCTGGCGAGGTTCTGGAGCTGGGCCGTGACCGGGTCGACGGCCGGGGCTGCGGGAGCGGCGGGGGCTGCGGGAGCCGGGGCCGCAACGGGGCTGCCGCCGCGGCCTGCTGGGCCGCGAGGGCGTCGATCTGCGCCTGCTGGTCGGCGAGCGCCTGCGATTGCGCCTGCTCGTTGGCCTGCGCTGCAGCCTTCTTGTTGGCGCTGGAAGCACCGACGTGGGCGGCGGTGCCCACAACGGCCGCCGTCATCAGGACGCTGGGGCCTCGTCGTCGTCGCATTGGTTTCGTTCCTTTCAGATCGTGTCGCTTCTGTACGTGGCCTGGCTACGCGGACAGCTGTCCGGCCTCGAGCTCCGCGTTGAGCAGCTCCAGCGACTCCGGCCGGATGGTCTCGCGCGCGACGAGGAAGCCGCCGGCGTTGCCGATCGCCTCCTTGAGCCGCACCGCCCAGCGATGCTCGAACATGATGACGAGGGCCGACGTGTTCGGCTCGAGCTGTCCGCGCCGATCTCCTCGATGTCCTCCTCGGTGAGGAGGCCGGTCAGGCCCTGGAGCATCGGGGCAAACCCTGCGAAGCGCGGGTCCTCCTTGTTGTCGAGCTCCACGATGCGCAGGTTCCCGTCGTTTCCCTTGCCCACGAAGACGAGGTCAACGACCGAGATGACGCCCGAGTCGATGACCCTGCTGAGCTCATCGGCGATCGAGCCGTCGAAGTTGTTGCCCTCGAACCCGATGACGGTGTACTCGAGCGGTCCCAGTGTCATGGCTGCCTCCTCAGTGGCGGGGCCGATGCCGTCCCCGATCGCGGCGAAGACACGGTGTGGTCTCGACTCGCTCGCCGGGAGTCTAGCCCCTTCAGCGCTGCAGCGACCTGGGAAACGTCGTGTCGTAGGCCGCAACGAGGCGATCACCCAGCTCCGGCTCCCCCACCCCGCGACGCTCCGCGACCCAACGGGCCGTGATCGCCACGAACTCGGGCTCGTTGCGACCGCGCGGTGCGCCCGGCGGCGAGAGGAACGGCGCGTCCGTCTCGACCAGCAGTCGCTCGGCCGGCACCAGCGGAACGACGTCTGCCGACGCCTCCTCGCCGCGCCGGAAGACGAGCCCGCCGAACGCGATCGACAGGCCCATCGCCAGCATCTCCCGCGCGTAGTCCACCGGCCCCGAGAAGCTGTGCACGACGGCCGGCGGGCGGCCGGCGAAGGCGGCACGGGCGGGCGCGCCGTCGAACCCTGCGGCCCGCAGCTCGGCCACCAGCGCGTCCTGGGCGTCCCGCTCCCCCGCCTTCGAACGGCAATGGAGGATGGCCGGCTTGCCGGTCGCGAGGGCGAGAGCGAGGTTCCGGCGCAGGTTCTCCAGCTGCGCGTCCCAGGGCGAGAACATGCGGTCCGCGTCGAGCCCGGTCTCGCCGATCGCCACGACGCGATCATCCTGCGCCCAGGCCTCGATCAGCGCCCAGCCGGCCTCGTCCACCTTCGCGGCGTCGTGGGGGTGGATGCCCACGGCGGCATCGAGCCACGGGCGAGAGGCGACCACCTCCAGCGCGCGTCCGCTGGAACGCACGTTCCAGCCCGGGACCAGGATCCGCTCCACGCCCGCGGCCCGCGCGGCGTCGAGGACCGGGTCGAGGTCATCGTCGAATCGATCGGCGTTGAGATGCCCGTGGGAGTCGACGAGGCGCACGAGAGGATCGGTCTCCGGGGGCCGGCGGGCCTACGCCCGGTCGAGGACGCGGCGGATGTGTCCGATGTGATCGTCGCGGTGCGGCCGGCGAGCGAACCAGTTGGGGCTGCCCGCCGCGAGGGCGGCCTCGATCGCCGCGTCGGACAGGCCGGCGACGTAGGTGTCGATCCGTGCCGCCGCATCGAGCGCCAGGGCCGCGGCCCGCTCGGGGTCGAGCGCCCGCCAGGTCTCGACGAGGGCGTCGTTGTTGCGGGCGGAGATCTCGTCGCCGACCGGCGGCGGGGCGATATCGCCGGTGGCGGCCGCGTGCTCCCAGCGGGCCAGGTGCCAGCTGTCCCAGAACGCGAGGTGGGCGAGGGCCATGGAGACGGTCCAGCCGTCCCCCAGGTCCGCCGCGAGGTCCGCGGGCGACAGCGAGGCGATCAGGTCGCCGAGCGCGGCGGTCGCCTCGACGTTGGCGTCGATGAAGGAGCGATCGATCACGACGCGTCGCCGTCCTGGGCGGCCTCGACGTCCAGGCGCGGGAACAGCGGCGAGGGCGTCTCGGTCACGCGGCCGGCCTCCGGCGCGCCACCCCAGGCGAGCAGCGCGAGCACGTCGGGGCCGCCGTTGCCGTCCGGCCCGTACGCCCAGCCATGACCGAGCTGCTCGAGGATCCGGGGCGCCATCGAGGGCATGAACGGTGCCACGGCCGTCCCCACGAGGCGGCACGTCTCGACGAGATCGCCGAGGACCGCGCGCAGCCGGGCGGCCGCCGCCTCGTCGCCGGCCTTCGCCTGCTTCGCCAGCGTCCAGGGCTGCTCCGCATCGACCGTCTTGTTCGCTCCGCCGACGAACTCCCACAGCTCCGCGAGCGCGTCGTGGAGCAGGTAGCCGTCCAGCTTCTCGCGATACAGCCGGAGCGTGTCCAGCCAGCCCTCCGCCAGCGGCGACTCGCCCTCCGGGCGCGGCGCCGGGCGCTCGCCGCCCAGGTAGCGGTTGACCATCGAGATCGTGCGGTTGACGAGGTTGCCGAAGTCGTTGGCAAGGTCCGCGTTGTAGCGCCGTACGAACGAGTCCCAGGAGACCTCGGTGTCGCGGTCGAAGGCGACCTCGCGCAGCGTGACGTAGCGGGCGCCGTCGGCGCCGAACGCCGCCACCACGTCGTGGGGGTCCAGGAAGTTGCCGCGGCTCTTGCTCATGCGCTCGCCGCCCTGGACCAGGAGCCAGCCGTGCACCCAGACGTGTTCGGGTGCGTCGATCCCGGCGGACCACAGCATCGCCGGCCAGTAGATGGTGTGGAAGCGGGCGATGTCCTTGCCGATGACGTGCAGGTCGGCCGGCCACCAGCGGTGGAACGACGCCAGGTCGTCGGGGAAGCCGGCGCCGGTGATGTAGTTGATCAGCGCGTCGTACCAGACGTAGATCGTGCCGGCGGCGGGATCCCAGGAGCCGTCCGGGAGCTGCGAGCTGGTGCCGTCCTCGCGGATCGGGAACGGGATGCCCCAGGTGGCCCCGGCGCGGCTGATCGAGAAGTCCTCGAGGCCCTGGCGGATGAAGCCCAGCATCTCGTTGCGCCGGTAGTCCGGCTGGACGAAGTCCGGGTTCGCCTCGTAGTGCGCGAGGAGGCGCTCCTGGTAGGCCGACAGGCGGAAGAACCAGTTGCGCTCGCTGAGCCACTGGAGCGGCACGCCCGGGTGGTTGGGGCACTGCATCCCGGTCGCGGTCTCGTGCAGGTCCGACGGGGCCTTGAAGCCCTCGGACGGGCAGTACCAGCCGTCGTAGCTGCCGAGGTAGATGTCGCCGTTGTCGTAGGCGCGGCGGACCATCTCCTGGGCGGAGCGGTAGTGGTCCGGGTCCGTGGTCCGGATGAACCGGTCCGGGCTGATCAGCAGCGCATCCTCGGCCGCCGTGAACAGCCCCACCTTGTCGTCCACGAACTCGCGCGGCGTCATGCCCGCCGCCTCGGCGGACTGGGCGATGTTGACGCTGTGCTCGTCGGTGCCGGTCAGGAACCGCGTCTCGTGGCCCTGCATCCGGTGCCAGCGGGCGACGACGTCCGCACCGATGACCTCGTACACGGTGTGGAGGCCCGGCGCGTTGTTCGCGTAGGCGATGGCGGTCGTGAGGTAGAAGCGCTGGCGGTCGGACATGGCCCGGCGATGGTAGCAGCGCGGATCGCGGCCGCGGGCGCCGGCGGCCACGGCCTCGCCGGGGTCACCGGCACCGGGAGGACCTCAGCCGCCGCCGAGCGCCCCCGCGAAGAAGTCCGTCAGCCGCTGCTCGTAGGTCTCGGGCTCGACGAAGGCGGCCTGGACGTGCTCGACCCCCGGCAGGATCCAGGGCTCCACGGGGCTGCCGCCTTCGGACGCCGCCTTCGCCAGGGCAATGCCCTGGTCCACCGAGATGGTGTCGTCGGAGTCGCCGTGCACGATGAACACGGGTCGCCCGGCCAGCTCCTCGCGGAAGATGCGAGCCGGGCTGTCGCCGAGCAGGTTGTCGCCGGAGATCAGGCCGCCGACGAAGAGCGCCCCGGGCACGATCCATGCGGGCCGGTCGTGGGCCACGGCGTACGCGGTGGACGACGACAGGATGTCGGCGTAGGGGCTGTCGAGGAACCCGGCCGCGACCGCGGGCTCGTTGCCCATCGCGAAGGCGACCGAGCCGGCTCCCATCGAGCCGCCGTACAGGCCGATGGTCTCCGCCGCGTGGCCCCTGGCCCGCAGCCACTGCCACGCGCCCAGCACGTCCTGCCACTCGTCGATCCCGCCGGCCCACTGGCCGTCCTCGCGATCCGAGTCGCCGTGGTCACGCAGGTCCATCACCAGGACGCCGAACCCGTGGCGGACCAGCATGCCCGCCGGGAGCAGCGAGACGGCGTCCCGCCGGCACGATCCGCGACCGTGGACCACGATCACGACCGGGCCATCGTCCTCCGCCGGCGGCGCCCAGAACGCGCGCAGGCTGAGGCCCGGCGTGAGGCTCTCGAACGCGACCTCCTCGGCCCTGAAGCGGTAGGGCTCCGCGTCCACCGTCGGCCCGTCGTCCAGCCTCCAGCTGGCGACGAAGTTCTCGGGTGTCTGCCCGGGACGGTCCTCCACGCACGCCGGAGTCGACGGCCGTGGTGTCGGCCCACGCCACGGCGGAGGCCGCGAGATACCCGCCGGCGAGCACGACCGCCAGGACCCCGATGCCGGCCACGAGTGATCGACGACGCACGCACGCACGCTGGCGCGGCTCCGCATCCGACGTCCAGTGCCGTGCGGCGCCCTCGGCGCTGCCATGAGTCCCGGGGCGGGCGCCGTAGACTCACCCGCATGTCCGCCCTCGACGACGCTCCCCTCGTCCAGCCGGAGGACCGCGCGGCCTGGCGTGCCTGGCTGGAGGCCAACCATGCGGCCGTCCGCGGCGTCTGGCTCGTGACGTGGCGCGCCCGGAGCGGCCGCCAGGCCCTCGACTACGAGGCGTGCATCGAGGAGGCGCTCTGCTTCGGCTGGGTCGACGGCACCGCGGGGACGGTGGACGAGGACCGGGGCAAGCTCTACTTCTCGCAGCGGCGCCCCCGGAGCGTGTGGGCCGCCACCAACAAGGCGCGCGTGGAGCGCCTGATCGCGTCGGGCCGGATGCAGCCCGCCGGTCTCGCGGCGATCGAGCGCGCCAAGGCCGACGGGTCGTGGACCGTGCTCGACGGGCCGGAGCGCCTCGAGGTGCCGCCGGACCTGGCTGCCGCGCTCGACGCACACCCGCCGGCTGCCGAGCGCTTCGCGGCGTTTCCGCCCTCGGCGCGGAAGCTGATGCTCTCCTGGGTGGCCATGGCCGTCCGCCCCGAGACCCGCGCGTCGCGCATCGAGCAGATCGCCGTCAAGGCCGCGCGGAACGAGCGCGCCCAGGGCTGAGCGTCCGGGCCGGCATGACGTGTCGCCGGTCAGGCCAGGCCCAGCATCTCCGCCACGCGTGCGGCCGTCAGGCCGACCGGCTCGTCGCCCTGTCGCTCGATCACGGCCACGCCGGCCGCGTGCGCATCGGCCACCATCCGCGCCGACATCGCCGCGTCGAGCGCAAGGAAGCGACCGACCGGGTCGTGGACATCCGGAATGCCCGCGACGACGTCCAGGAAGCCCCGCCGCTCCTCGTCACCGGTCCACACGGTGAGGATGAGGTCCGGCGGGAGCGCAAGGCAGACGATGGACGACGCCGGCACGACCCGTGCCACGACGGCGACGCTGCCGAAGCCGCCGTCGACGACCAGCAGTCGGGCTGGATCGGCCCCGCGCAGCTCGTCGGCCAGGAGGTCGAGCGCCTCTGCCGTGGCCGCCTCGTGGAAGGCGAGGAACGCCCCGGGCTCCATGGCCACCTGCCACGCGAGCGGGTCGGCGGCGGTCGACCAGGCGTGGTTCGCGGGGTGGCGGGCCGGATCGAACCGGCCGTGCCAGCTGCCGTACAGGCGGGCGTCCATGTCCAGGATCTCGAGGCCGTGGCGGGCGGCCAGCGCGGCGCACACGCTGCTCTTGCCGGTCCCGGCGCCGCCGAGCACGAAGCGCAGGCCCGCATGGCCGGCAAGGACCCGGCGCGCGTCGGCCAGCAGCGCCTCGTCGACCGTGTGCACAGCCCGGCGTCGCCGTCAGTGGCGGAAGTGCCGGGTGCCGGTCACCAGCATCGTGGCCCCCGCGCCGTTCACCAGCTCGAGCACCTCCCCGTCACGCATGGAGCCGCCGGGCTGGACGATGGCGGTCACGCCCGCGTCGAGCAGCACCTTCGGACCGTCCGCGAACGGGAAGAACGCATCGGACGCGGCAACGGCGCCGGTCGCCCCCGCCTCGCCCTGGAACTGGCGTGCCTTGTCCACCGCGCCGCGACAGGCATCGACGCGGCTCACCTGGCCGGAGCCGAGACCCACGAGCATCCCGTCACGGACGAGCAGGATCGCGTTCGAGACGACCCCCCGGCAGAGACGCCAGGCGAGGTCCATGTCCCGGAGCTCGGCCTCGGTTGGCTGGCGTGCCGTCGTGCACGTCCAGGCGGCCGGATCGTCGGGGAGGGTGTCGGGCGAGGTGACGAGGACGCCGCCTCCTGCCGTGCGGAAGGAGCCGAGCGGGTCGGCGGTGGCGTTCGACCGTCGCGGTTCCCAGCGACGCGTCCACCACGAGCCGCAGGTTGGGCTTGGTCGCCAGCACCTCCAGGGCATCCCCGTCGTACGCCGGCGCAACGACGACCTCGAGGAAGATCGAGACGAGCCGCTCGGCCAGCGGCCGGTCCACGGTCCCGGTGACCGCGACGACGCCCCCGAACGCGGAGACCGGGTCGCCGGCCAGGGCGGCCGCCCATGCCTCGAGCAGCGTCGGGCGCTCCGCGGCGCCGCACGGGTTCGTGTGCTTGCAGATGACGATGGCCGGGCCGCGCATGAGGCGGGCGAGGGAGGCGGCGGCCGACGCGTCGAGCACGTTGTTGTAGGACAGCGCCTTGCCCTGGAGCGGCGGCTCCCCGCTCGCGAACGGTCCCTCCCCCGGGCGCGGCTCACGGTCCGTCCGCCGGTATCGTGCCGCAGGCTGGTGGGGGTTCTCGCCGTAGCGGAGGGTGTCCACCTTCTCCATCGAGATCGTGAGGACCGGCGGGTACGGGTCGTCCGAGCCCGGCAGGCCGGGCTCCGCGGGGAGGTCCACGCCAGCGGCGGCCATGCGGGCCGGCAGCTCGGCGGCGATCCGCGCGTCATAGGCGGCGGTGTGGCGGAACGCCTCCACGGCCAGGGCCGAACGCAGGCCCAGCGGGATCGAGCCGTGCTCGTCGAGGGCCGCGAGGACAGCCTCGTAGCGCGCGGGCGAGGTCACGATCGCCACGCTGGCGTGGTTCTTCGCCGCCGCGCGCACCATCGACGGCCCGCCGATGTCGATCTCCTCGACGAGCTCGTCGAAGGACAGCCCGGGCTTGCGGGCGGCCGCCGTGAACGGGTAGAGGTTCACGACGACGAGGTCGAAGGGGGCGATGCCGGCGGCGAGGAGCGCCTCGCGGTGGTCGGCGCGGCGGCGGTCGGCCAGGAGGCCGCCGTGGACCCGCGGGTGGAGCGTCTTGATCCGCCCGTCGAGCATCTCGGGGAAGCCGGTGACGGCGGCGACGTCCGTGACCGGGAGGCCGGCCTCGCGCAGGGCGCGCGCGGTGCCACCGGTGCTCACCAGCTCCCAGCCGCGCGCCACCAGCCCGCGGCCCAGGTCCGCGAGACCAGCCTTGTCGGAGACGGACAGGAGGGCGCGCCGCGGGACCGGCATCCGTGCGTCGGCCGCCGCGGTGTCGAGCACGGCCCGGCGCGCGCCATCGTCGACGCGGAGCGCGCCCGCAAGGAGCGCCGCCACGGCCACCGGCAGCAGCCGGTGCTCGACCGGGTGGATGCGCGCGAGGAGGGTGTCCTCGGTGTCGCCGGGGAGGACCGGCACCGCCTCCTGGGCGACGATGGGTCCGCCGTCGAGCGTCGCGTCCACGAGGTGCACGGTCACGCCGGTCACGGCGACGCCCGCCGCGAGCGCATCCCGAGCGCCGTGCAGGCCCGGGAACGACGGGAGGAGCGACGGGTGCACGTTGAGGATCCGCCCGCCGAACGCCGCGAGCACCGCCGGCCCGACCAGCCGCAGGTACCCGGCCAGGACGACCACGTCCGGCTCGACCGCCGCGAGGGTCTCCGCCAGGATCGCGTCGTCCCCACCCGGCACGAGGACCGTGTCGATGCCCTGCTCCGCCGCCCAGTCAAGCCCGGGGCACGCCCGGTCCGCGAACACGAGGACGACGTCGCCGCCCAGCACGCCGCGCTGCGCCGCCGCCACCAGCGCCCGCAGGTTCGACCCCGTCCCGGAGACCCCGACCGCGATCCGTCCGCTCACCGTGCGCTCTCCTCCTCCAGGTACCTGCCACCGATCGTCGCCGCGTCCACCACCTCGCCCACGACCCACGCCGGGATCCGCCCGGGCGCGGGCGAGGGCCACGGTCGCCGCGGCGGCCGCCGCCGGCACGACGACGACCATGCCCAGCCCGCCGTTGAACGTCGCGCGGAGCTCCGGGTCCGCGATCCCGGCCAGCGCACCCAGCACGCCCATGATCGACGGCATCGGCCACGTGGAGGGATCGAGGCGTGCCCCGAGGTGCTCCGGGAGCGCCCGCGGCACGTTGCCGGGCAGGCCGCCGCCCGTGACGTGGGCCATGCCGCGGACCTCGTGGCCGCCCGCCTCGAGGTCCGCCCGGATCCCGAGGAGGTCCCTGGCATAGATCCTCGTGGGCGTCAGCAGGACGTCGCCCAGGGTGAGCCCGGCCAGCTCCGGCTCCACGCCCGCGGCCGCGGCGTCGCCAAGGATCCGCCGCACGACCCCGACGTAGGGCTCGTCCAGCGCCAGCCCGTGCTCGGCGACCAGCGCCCGTACCAGCGAGTAGCCGTTGGCGTGGAGCCCGGACGAGGCGAGGCCCACGATCGCGTCGCCGGGCCGCGCCGCGGTCCCGTCGAGGAGCCGGCCCCGCTCCCCCACCCCGATGCAGAACCCGGCCAGGTCGAACTCGTCGGGCTCCATGAGCCCCGGGTGCTCGGCCGTCTCGCCACCGGTGAGCGCGGCGCCGGCCTGGCGGCAGCCCTCGGCGATCCCCGAGACCAGGGCGGCGACGCGCTCCGGGTCCAGCCGCCCGATCGCGATGTAGTCCAGGAACGCGAGCGGCTCGGCGCCCGTGCAGGCCACGTCGTCGGCGCACATGGCCACGAGGTCGATCCCGATCGTGTCCAGCCGGCCCATCGCCGCCGCGATGGCGGTCTTCGTCCCCACCCCGTCGGTGGACGAGACGATCACCGGCTCCCGGTAGCCCGCCGGGATCGCGACCGCGGATCCGAACCCGCCCAGGCCGCCGAGGACCTCGGGGCGGCGCGTGGAGGCCACGGAGGCGCGCATGAGCTCGACCGCCCGCTCACCGGCGGCCACGTCCACCCCGGCCCGCGCGTAGGCCGCCCGCGGGTCGGTCACCGGGCGCCTCGGCTCGCTGATCGGGTGCCTCCGGGGCCCGTCACCCGGCAACCCCGGCTGCGGGCGTCTCGAGCACGAGCTTGCGCTCGGCGGTGTCGTAGGGGACGGGCTCCGGGTAGTTGCCGTCGAAGCAGGCGAAGCAGAACCGGTCGTAGGGCAGGTCCAGGGCCGCCAGCACCCCCGCGATCGACAGGTAGCCGAGCGAGTCCGCCGCGACGAAGTCGCGGATCTCGTCCACCGTGTGGCTGCCGGCGATCAGCTCGGTCTCGATCGCCGTGTCGATGCCGTAGAAGCACGGGTGGTAGATGGGCGGGGCGCTGATCCGGAGATGGACCTCCTTCGCGCCCGCCCGGCGCAGCAGCCCGACGATCTGCTTGGTGGTGGTGCCGCGGACGATGGAGTCGTCCACCACGATCAGGCGCTTGTCCCGGACGACCTCGCGCAGCGGCGAGAGCTTGACGTTGACGCCGCGCTGGCGCATCGCCTGCGAGGGCTGGATGAACGTCCGGCCGCTGTAGCGGTTGCGGACCATGCCCTCGCGGTACGGGATGCCCGACGCCTCGGCGAACCCGGCCGCCGACGGGGCTCCTGTGTCCGGCACGGGCATCACGAGGTCCGCGGCCGCCGGGTGCTCCGACGCGAGCTGCATCCCCATGCGGCGCCGCGCCTCGTACAGGTTGCGGCCCTCCATGTAGGAGTCCGGACGGGCGAAGTAGATGAGCTCGAAGACGCACAGGGCCGGCGTCGCCTCCGCGTAGCGGACCGAGACCGGCTCACGGCCGGGCTCCAGGATCACGATCTCGCCGGGCTCCACGTCGCGCACGAACTCGGCGCTCACGATGTCGAGGGCAGCGGTCTCCGAGGCGAGGATCCAGCCACCCGTGTCGTCGGCCCACAGACCCGGGGCATCGCCGCCGGGGAGCGGGAGCCGGCCGAGCACGAGCGGCCGGAACCCGTGCGGGTCCCGGACGCCGATGACGCGCTGCTCGTCGAGCACGACGAGGCTGAAGGCGCCGCGCACCCGGGGCAGCACGCGCCGCAGGGCATCCACCGTGTCCTCGGCCGGCTCATCGGCGAGGAGCGCGGTCAGGAGCTCCGTGTCGGTGCTGGCGGGGAGACGGCCGCGCCCCCCGGGCAGCTGCTCCAGCAGCTCGCGGGTGTTGACCAGGTTCCCGTTGTGCCCGATGGCGAGCGCCCGACGCGGCCCCAGGCGCAGCGTGGGCTGGGCGTTCTCCCAGACCGTCGAGCCCGTGGTCGAATACCGGCAGTGCGCCACCGCGAGGTCGCCCGCGAGCGACGGGATCCGTCGCTCGTCGAGGACCTGGCCGACCATGCCCAGGTCCTTGTAGATCATCAGGTGGGTCCCGTCGGAGACCCCGACGCCCGCCGACTCCTGGCCCCGGTGCTGGAGGGCGAACAGCGCCGTCGCGGCCACGGCCGCCGCCTCGTGACCCCGGCTTGGCAGGACGACCCCGACGACGCCGCACATCAGGAGGCGACCTCGGCTCCGGGGAGCGCGGCCTCGGCGACGTGATCGTCGGCCCCGGCGCCCTCCCAGCCGAGCGCACGCGGGAGGCCCTGCGTCCACGCGTGACGCAGGTCCGCCAGGGCGACGTCCACGGCGTCGGCGATCCGGCTCCCCCGCTCCTCCGCGGCTCCGGTGGCGCCCTCGCCCGCGAGATCCACCCCGAGGCGGTCGCCGCCGGTCGTGCCGAGGGCGTGCACGGGGAGGCCATGCTCACGCGCGAGCAGCTCGAACGCCGGTACCCGCGCCGGGAGCACCTCGCAGACGAGCCGCGACGGACTCTCGCCGAACAGCGCGACCGCAGGCGAGTCCCCGACCGGGAGCCGCAGGCGCGCCCCCCGGTCACCCCAGATGCACATCTCCGCGACGGCCACGGCGAACCCGCCGCCCGACACGTCCTGGCAGCTCTCGACGAGACCGCGGGCGATGGCCTCGCGGATGAAGACCTGGAGGCTCCGCTCCCGGTCGAGGTCCAGCGGCGGCGGGCCGTCCTCCACGGCGGCCCCGGCCAGGCGCGCGTACTCGGAGCCGGCGAGCCCGGGGGCCGGCTCACCGACCAGCAGGACGGCGTTGTCGTCACCGCGGAACGCCGGCCCCACGAGCGTCGAGACATCGGCCAGCAGCCCCACGATGCCGATCTCGGGCGTGGGCGCGATCGCCGAGCCGGGCGCCTCGTTGTAGAGCGAGACGTTGCCGCCGGTCACGGGCAGGCCGAGGGCGGTGCACGCGTCCGCGAGGCCACGGACGCCCTCGGCGAGCTGCCAGAACGCCTCGGGCCGAGTGGGGTCGCCGTAGTTGAGGCAGTTCGTGACGCCGAGGGGGCGCGCCCCGGTGATGGACACGTTGCGGGCGGCCTCGGCGACCGACAGCGCGGCGCCCAGCCACGGGTCCAGGGCGCCGACCGGGGCGTTGCCGTCGGTGGTGGCGACGAGGGCCTTGGTCGTGCCCTTGATCCGCAGCACGGCGGCGCCGCGACCCGGCGCCGCCACGGTGTTGGACTGGACGTTGGAGTCGTACTGCTCGAAGACCGGGTGGCGCGACGAGAGGTTCGGCGAGCCGAGGAGGGCGAGGAGCACGGCACCCGGGTCCTGGCCGCGCAGCGGCAGCATGTCCACGGGATCCGCCGGAGCACCGGGGGCCGGTGCCGCCCGGCGGCGCGTTGGGGCACGCGACTCGCGGTCGAACACGATCGCCTCCGACGCCAGGGCGCGGGCCGGCATGCGGGCCAGCTCCACGGCGCCGTCCACCGGCGTGCCGTCCGCATCGAGCGCACCGCGTCCCGTCGGGACCGGTCAGGATCGACGATGTCCGGCTCCTCGGTGACCCGGCCGATGATCGCCACCGGCAGGTCCCAGCGCTCGCAGACCGCCCTCACCGCCTCCCAGCGGTGCGGCTCGACGATCGCGACCATCCGCTCCTGGGACTCGGAGATCATGACCTCGAACGGCTCCAGGCCGGGCTCGCGGCGCGGGATCGCGTCCAGGTCCACCAGGATCCCGGTGCCGCCCCGGTCCGCGGTCTCGCACGTGGCACAGGTGATGCCCGCCGCACCCAGGTCCTGGATGCTGACGACGAGCCCCTTCGCGATCAGCTCGAGGGTCGCCTCGATCAGCAGCTTCTCCGCGAACGGGTCGCCGACCTGGACGGACGGGCGCTTGGAGGGATCCTGCTCGCCGAACGTCGCGGAGGCGAGGACCGACGCCCCGCCGATGCCGTCGCGGCCCGTGGCGCTGCCATACAGGACGACGAGGTTGCCGGGGCCATCGGCCGAGGCATGGGTGAGCATCCCGTCCTCGAGCAGCCCGATGGCCATCACGTTGACCAGCGGGTTGCCCTGGTAGGAGGGGTCGAAGACGAGCTCGCCGCCCACCGTGGGCACGCCGACGCAGTTGCCGTAACCGCCCACGCCGCGCACGACCCCATCGACCAGGTGGCGCGTCCGGGCGTCCGATGGATCGCCGAAGCGCAGCGCGTCGAGCACCGCGATCGGGCGCGCGCCCATCGCGAAGATGTCGCGCAGGATGCCGCCGACGCCGGTCGCCGCGCCCTGGTAGGGCTCCACGGCGGACGGGTGGTTGTGGCTCTCGATCTTGAACGCGACGGCGAGTCCGTCGCCGATCGCGATCACGCCGGCCTGCTCCCCGATGCCGGCCACGACGTCCTCGCCCTTGGTGGGCAGGGTCTTCAACAGCGGGCGGGAGCTCTTGTACGAGCAGTGCTCGCTCCACATGACGCTGAACATCGCCAGCTCGAGGCCGTTCGCCTCGCGGCCCAGCTTCTCGTGGATGGCCTCGAGCTCGACGTCGGTGAGCCCCAGCGCGCGGTGGAGCGCCACGGGCTCCGCGGTCACGCCGGGCCTCCCGCGACGGCGGCGCGGAGAGCCGGTCGCGTGCCCGTGATGCGGCCCGTCCGCTGCCACTCCGCCGCGCTCACCACCAGCGAGCGGATGATCCCCAGGCCATCGTCGCTGCCCAGGATCGCCTCCACCGCCGTCTCCGGGTGCGGCATCAGGCCGGCGACGTTGCCCGCGGCGTTGCGCACGCCCGCGATCCCCCGCAGGGAGCCGTTGGGGTTGCCGGGGTCGTCGGGGCCGGCGATGGAGCCGTCCGGGTTGGCGTACCGCCACAGGACGCCGCCGTCGCGTTCCAGCTCGTCCAGGGTCACCTCGTCCGCGAAGTAGCACCCCTCGCCGTGGGCCACCGGCATCCGGAGCGGCCGCCGCTCCCCGATCTCGCGCGTGAACGGCGTGTCGAGGTGCTCCGGGAGCAGCGTGACCTGCCTGCAGACGAAGCGCAGGCCGCGGTTGCGCAGGAGCGCGCCGGGAACCAGGCGCGCCTCGGCGAGGACCTGGAAGCCGTTGCAGATCCCGAGGACGGGGCCGCCACGCTCGGCGAAGTCGGCGACGGCGCGCATGACCGGGCTGAACCGGGCGATGACGCCGGCCCGCAGGTAGTCACCGTAGGCGAAGCCGCCGGGGATGAGGATGCCCGCCACGCCCGCGAGGTCCACCGACTCGTGCCACAGGATCTCGGGCTCGGCGCCGGCGACCCGCAGGGCATTGACCGCGTCGATGTCCCGGTTGGAGCCCGGGAACAGGACGATGCCGACCCGGACGCTCATCCGCCCAGCCCGGCCACGGCCGGGGCCTCGGCCTCGCCCAGCGCCTCCACCTCGAAGCGCTCCATCAGCGGGTTCGAGAGCAGGTCGGCGGCCAGCCGGTCGACGATCGCACGGGCCTCGGCCTCGCCCTCGGCGGCGACGCTCATCTCCACGCGGCGCCCGACGCGGACGCCGGTGACGCCGGCGATCCCGAGGTGCGGGAGGCTGCGCTCCACGGCCTTGCCCTGGGGGTCCAGGATGCCGGGCTTGGGGGTGACGTTGACGGCGAAGCGCCAGGTGCGGGCAAGCTCGCTCATCGGGCGATGACGTCCTCCATGAGGTAGCGGGCGAAGCTCGCCCCGGTGATTTGTTCGAAGGCCTCGACGTATCGGGCGCGGGTGCCGGCCACCACGTCGTCCGGGAGCTCGGGCCCGGGATCGGTCAGGTCCCATGGCTGCCGCAGCAGCCAGTCGCGGACGAACTGCTTGTCGTAGCTCGCCTGGGCGCGTCCGGGCTCGTATGCCGAGGCGTCCCAGAAGCGCGAGGAGTCCGGCGTCATGACCTCGTCGATCAGCAGCAGCTCGACCCTCCGCCGTCACCCCGAACTCGAACTTGGTATCGGCCAGGATGATCCCGAGGCGCTCGCACTGCGCCGATCCGCGTGCGTAGAGCTCGAGCGAGATCGACCGCACCCGGTCCGCCAGCTCGTCGCCGATGAGCTCCCGCATCCGGTGGAACGGGATGTTCTCGTCGTGCTGCCCGGCGGGCGCCTTCCAGGCGGGCGTGAAGACCGGGGACGGGAGGCGCTCGCTCTCGCGCAGCCCCTCGGGGAAGCCGATCCCGGACACGGCCCGCGTGGCCTGGTACTCCTTCCAGCCGGAGCCCGACAGGTAGCCGCGCACCACGCACTCCACCGGGCAGCACTTCGGCGCGTCGGCCCAGCATCATCCGGCCGCGCAGGTCCGCGAGCACGGCAGGATCGTCCCCGGTGACCTCGGCCGGCAGGTCCGCCGGATCGGTCGAGACGAGGTGGTTGGCGACGATGTCGGTCGTCTGCGCGAACCAGAACCGCGAGAGCCCGGTCAGGATGCGGCCCTTGTCGGGGATCGGCGTGGGCAGGACGACGTCGAAGGCGGACAGCCGGTCCGAGGCGACGAGCAGCAGCCGGTCCTCGCCCACGCGGTACAGGTCGCGGACCTTGCCGGATCGGACGAAGGCGTCAGCGAGCGGCACGGCCGGCCACCTCCAGCTCCAGCCTGTCGAGCCGCGCGATGACCTCGGGCACGTGTCGCAGGCCCACGGTGTCGTCGAAGCAGGCGTCGAGGTCCGCCAGCGGCAGCCGGGCCGCGACGGCGGGGTCGGTCGCCAGGAGGCCCTTGAGTGGGACCCGCTCGTCCGCCGCGCGCAGGGCGTTGCGCTGGACGATGGCGTACGCCTCCTCGCGGCTCAGGCCGGCCGTCTCGACCAGGGCCAGCAGCACGCGGGAGGACGCGTGCAGCCCGTACCCGCGCTCGATGTTCTCGCGCATGCGCTCGGGCCGGACGACGAGGCCCTCCACGAGGCCGGTCACCTTGGCGAGCATGTAGTCGAGCAGGATCGTGGCGTCGGGGAGGATCACGCGCTCGGCGGAGCTGTGGCTGATGTCGCGCTCGTGCCACAGCGGCTGGTTCTCGAAGGCGGTCTGGGCGTACCCCCGGAGGAGACGCGCCAGGCCCGCGATCCGCTCGGACAGGATCGGGTTGCGCTTGTGGGGCATCGCGGAGCTGCCCTTCTGGCCGCTCCTGAAGGGCTCCATGACCTCGGCGATCTCGGTGTGCTGGAGGTTGCGGACCTCCGTGGCGAGGCGCTCGAGGGTCCCGCCCAGGATCGCGATGGCGGCCAGGAGCGCCGCGTGCCGGTCACGCTGGACGATCTGGGTGCTGACCGGGTCCACGCGCAGGCCGAGATCCGCGAGCACCTCGGCCTCGAGGTCCGGCGCGAGGTGGCTGTACGTGCCGACCGGGCCGCTGATCTTGCCGGTGGCGATCTCCGCGGTCGCGGTCGCCAGGCGCTCACGTCCGCGCGCCACCTCGAACGCCCAGCCGGCGCACTTGAGGCCGAAGGTGGTGGGCTCCGCGTGGACCGAGTGGGTGCGACCCATCATCACGGTCCCGGCCTCTGCGCGGGCCCGGACGATCAGGGCGGTCGTCAGCCGGTCGGCGCCGGCGAGGAGCCGCTCCCCGGCGGCGCGGAGCTGGAGGGCGAGCGCCGTGTCCACGACGTCGCTGCTGGTCAGCCCGAGGTGGAGGAAGCGCCCGTCCGGACCGACCGTCTCGGCGACCTGGCTGACGAAGGCGATCACGTCGTGGTCGGTCGTCTGCTCGATCTCGGCGATGCGGTCGACGTCCACGCGGGCCAGGGCCTCGATCGCCTCGAGGGCGCTCGCGGGGACGTGGCCGCGGCGGACCTGTGCCCGGCAGACGGCGATCTCGACCTCGAGCATCCGCTCGAACCGCGCCTGTTCGGACCACAACGCGCCCATCTCGGCGAGGGTGTAGCGGCGGATCATCGGGCCGGCTCCGGGACACGGGTCGGCGGCACCGGCGAGAGGACGGCGGGGCGGTCCGGCAGGGTGGCGGCAATGTCGCGACGGCGGTGCATCCCGGACCAGGCGATGGCGTCGGCGGCTCGCTCTGCAGCGACGCGGGCGGTCGCGACATCCGGCCCTGTCGCCGACACGGCCAGCACGCGCCCGCCGTTGGTCGCGAAACCACTCCCTGGTCGCTGCCCGGCCGCGGTGCCGGCGTGGAACACGAGCGCACCCCGGGCGAGCGCGTCGTCGATCCCCGAGATGGCGTCGCCGCGACGCGGGTCTCCCGGGTAGCCCTCGGCCGCCAGCACGATCGTGACGGCGGCATCGTCGCGCACCGGCAGGCGTGACCCGAGGTCCTCGGGCAGCGCACCCGCGGCGGCGGCGGCGAGCACCGGCGTGAGATCACCGGCGAGGCGGGGCAGGATCGCCTGGGCCTCGGGGTCGCCGAGGCGGACGTTGGTCTCCAGCAGCACCGGGCCGGCGTCCGTGAGCATCAGGCCCGCGTACAGGAAGCCGCGGAACGGGGTGCCGCGACGGACGAGCTCGGCGAGGATCGGCAGGTGGACGGTCCGGAGCACCTCGTCGACCGCGGCGTCGTCGAGGTCCGGCAGGGGCGAATAGGCACCCATGCCGCCGGTGTTCGGCCCCTGGTCGTCGTCAGCCAGGCGCTTGTGGTCGCGGGCGGCGGGCAGCGCGACGGCGCGGGTTCCGTCGCAGATGGCGATGACGCTGGCCTCGGGACCCGCGAGCCGTTCCTCGATCACCAGGGCCGGTTCCCCTGCCGGGCGGCCGGCCAGGAACGACGGGACGAGCGCAAGGGCCTGCTCGAGAGAGTCGGTGACGACGACACCCTTGCCCGCGGCCAGACCGTCGGCCTTGAGCACGGCGAGCGCCCCGTCCGCGGCGAGCTCCCGGACGAACGCCATGGCCCGCACCTCGTCGCCACCCGCGAAGGCCCTCGCCCGGGCCACGCGCACCCCTGCCGCCTCCGCGACCTGGTGGCAGAACGCCTTGGACGTCTCCATCCGCGCCGCGGCACGTGCCGGGCCGAAGACCGCGATCCCGGCCGCGGTCAGCGCATCCGCGACCCCGGCGCCCAGCGGCGCCTCGGGTCCCACGACGACGAGGTCCGCTCCCTCGGCCCGAGCCAGGGCCACGACGGCCGCGGGGTCCAGCGGATCCACGGGGACACAGCGCACGCCCGGCTCCTGCGCGATCCCGGCGCTCCCGGGCGCCACGACCACCGCTTCGACGCCTGGCTCACGGGCCAGCTTCCACGCGAGCGCATGCTCGCGACCACCACCTCCGAGGACCAGGATGCGGGCGGGCACGGCGGTCGTCACGCTGGCTCGCCGGCTCAGACCGGCGTCGCGGGGCGGTGCCGCATCGGCCGCCAGGCCCGTTCGATGGTCTGGGTGCGCTCCGGCCCGACGGAGACGAACACGATCGGCACCCCGGCATGCTCCTCGAGCGCCGACACGTACCGCCGGGCGTTCTCGGGCAGTCCGGCGAGCGAGCGCACGTCGTGGATCGGCTCCTCCCAGCCCTCGAAGTCCTCGTAGATCGGGACGGCCCGCGAGAGCGCGGATCCGGACGAGGGCCACGTCTCGACGCGCCTGCCGTCGATCTCGTACGCCACGCACAGCTTGATCGTCTCGATGCCGGACAGGATGTCCAGCTTGTTGAGGACGATCGCGCTGTTGGAGTTGACGGCGACGGCATAGCGCAGCGGAACGGTGTCGAACCAGCCGACGCGGCGGGCACGCCCGGTCACGGTCCCGAACTCGCGGCCGCGCTCCGCGATCCCGCGGCCGGTCTCGTCGAACAGCTCGGTCGGGAAGGGTCCGGACCCCACGCGGGTGGCGTAGGCCTTCATGACGCCGATCACCTCGTCGACCTGGAGCGGGCCGATGCCGCCACCGGTGCAGGCACCGCCGGCGACGGGGTTGGAGGAGGTGACGTAGGGGTAGGAGCCGTGGTCGAGGTCGAGCAGCGTGCCCTGGGCTCCCTCGAGGAGGACGTGGTCGCCGCGCCGGAGCGCGTCCTGGACGAGCCAGGTGGAGTCGTCGAGGTGCGGGCCGAGGCGCTCGCCCCACGCGAGGCACTGGGCGACGAGCGGCTCGACCTCGAAGGGCTCGACGCCCATGGCGGCGAGCAGCAGGTTCTTGTCGACGAGGGCCCTCGTGATTCGCTCGCGGAGGACGGGCTCGTCGACCAGGTCCTCCATCCGGAGGCCCAGGCGCCAGGCGCGGTCGCCGTAGGTGGGCCCGATGCCGCGGCCGGTCGTGCCCACCTTGGCGTCCGCCAGGCGGCTCTCGTTGCCTTTGTCGAGGGCGACGTGGTACGGCATGATCACGTGCGCGCTGCGGCTGACGCGGACCTTGGACACATCCACGCCACGCGCGGCCAGCATGTCCAGCTCGCGGATCAGCGTGGCCGGGTTGACCACCACGCCGTTGCCGATCACCGATGTGATGTGCGGGTAGAGCACGCCCGACGGGCAGAGCTGGAGCTTCAACACCTCGTCGCCGACGACCACCGTGTGACCCGCGTTGTCGCCGCCCTGGTAGCGGACCACCACCGCCGTGTGCTCGGCGAGGAAGTCGGTGGTCTTCCCCTTGCCCTCGTCCCCCCACTGGAGGCCGACGATCACGGTCGCGGGCATCGCACGCCTCCAGACACAGATCGACCCCGGCTCATGCCGGGGCCAGGGATAGACGTCTCCCGCGTGTGCCCGCCGGGATTGCGGCGGACCGGGTGGATGAAGGTGCGAGACCGTCTCACGGGGCGGACGCCGCGCCTCCCTCGAGCAATGGTCATTCCCTCCATCGCGGGGCCGGCTGGCGCAGGCCTCGAGGACCGGGCGAGTATACGCGACGGCCACGGGCAGGCACACGGTCTTCCGGGTTGCGGATCGGGTGCGCTGGCTCGCGCGAGCGGTCGCCATGTGGCGTCCATCCGGGTCGAACCGGGGCGGCGACCCGGGCACCGCGGCGTCAGCCGGGCCGCAGCGACCTACGGTTCGGTCGCCCGCCGTCTCCGCGGCTGCGGCCCGCCACGGAGTCAGTCTCGGCAGTTTCCACGAAGGACTGGCGGCTCGATCGAGGCGATTCCGGCCTCGCACCCCTTCACGCCTCCGCTCCCGGTTGACTCCACCGCGAGTCACTCCGGCACGGTACGCCGGCGACGGCTGTCAGGCAAGTCGCCGGTGAGCCACACGTAAGCCTGCGGGAAGCGGCCCCCACTAGGGTTCGGTTCCCGTCGAACCAGCCGGCCCCGCCGACCCGTCGGCCCGCCATAGCCCCGATCGAAGGGGCCGGCACCAACCCCGCCCGCCGGACAACGATGCCCGCCGCACGCAGGACCGGCCGCAGACCAGCGCGCCCCCGACGGTGCGCGCGGACCGGTCGAAAGGAGACACGCAGCGCGATGAACAGGGTCCTCCTCACCGGTCGCCTCACCCGCGACCCCGAGCTCCGCACCACCGCCGGCGGGAAGTCGGTGGCCCAGTTCTCCGTGGCCTCCCACGAGTACGTCGGCGGGAAGGAGAAGCCGGAGTTCCACACCATCGTGACCTGGGGCCGTCTCGCCGAGACGTGTGGCCGCTACCTCGGCAAGGGCCAGCAGGTCGCCCTCGAGGGCCGCCTGCAGACCCGGACCTGGGACGACGACCAGGGCAAGCGCCACTGGAAGACTGAGATCGTCGCCGCCAGCGTGGAGATGCTCTCGGGCCGCAACCGCAAGGACTATCGCGCCGAGACGGCGGCCCAGGCGCTGGAGGCCCAGGCGGTCGCCGCCGGGATCGAGCCGGACGCCGGCGAGCCCATTGCGGACGACGGCGGCTTCTCCGCCCACGCGGGCGACGACGAAGACGAGGAGGAGGACGAGCTCCTCGAGGAGGCCGTCGCGGCCTGACGTCCCCTCCTCCCTCGCACCGGCGGCGGCGCGGTCCCCCCTCCCCGCCGTCGCCGGTCACCTCGCAGTCGAGCCCCAGGCTGCCAGCGCATGGGGGTGTCGGGAGCGCGGTGCGAGGGGCGCGGCGCCCACCGCCATGACCTACGGGGTCGGGCCGTCTCCGCGGCCGCCGTGGGCATGCTGCGCGTCGCCTGCGGCGTACAGCTGCCGTCGGGGCACTCCCGTCTCGGCGCTCACGCGCCGTGCGGCCTCCCCGCGGGCAACCCCGGACTCGACGAGCCGCTCGACCGCCGCGCGAGCCGCGGCCACGACGGCGTCGTGCGCCTCCTGCGCCCCAGGCCCGGGACCTACGCGCCTGGTGCCGGGTCCTGCTCGACCGCGATCCCCCACCGGCGGCCCAGCCAACGACGATCACGACCTCGCCGCGCGCGGGGATCGTCCCGTCCCGCGCCCGTTCCGCGAGCTCACCGAGCGGCCCCCGCACCACCGTCTCGTGCAGCTTGGTCAGCTCCCGGCACACGGCGCCGGGACGATCCGGGCCGCAGGCCTCCGCAAGATCCCGCAGCGTGGCCGCGGTCCGGCCGGGCGCCTCGAACAGGACGCTGCCACGCTCGTCGGCGCCGATCCCGGCCAGGCGCTCCCGCCGCTCGCGCCCGCTGCGAGGCAGGAAGCCTTCGAAGGACCAGCGCGGTCCCGCAAGCCCCGCCGCAGCCACGGCGGCGAGCACGGCCGATGCCCCCGGCATCGGCACCACCCGTCCGCCGGTAGCGGCCCAGGCGGCGACCAGCCCCTCGCCCGGATCGGACACGACCGGCGTCCCGGCGTCCGTCACCAGCGCCAGGTCCGCGCCGGCCCCGAGGTGGGCCAGCAGGTCACGCTCCTTCGCCGGCGCGCTCCGGGCGTGGTAGCTGGTGGTTCGCGTGGCGATCTCGTAGCGGTCCAGGAGCCGGCGGGTGATCCGCGTGTCCTCGGCGGCGATCAGCGGGACGGACCGCAGCACCTCGAGCGCCCGCATCGTGACGTCGCCCAGGTTGCCGATGGGCGTGGAGACGACGTAGAGGATCCCCCCGGTCGCCTCGGCGACGTCGCCCGATCCCGGGGACCCGCCCACGGTCAGGACCGGGCCGCCGAGCCCGGGCGGCGCCGCGGATACAGGTAGTCCACGCCGGCGGTGCGCGGACCGAGCTTCGCGACCGGCGGGACCTGGCGCTTGAACTCCGAGCCGGCCACCATCCGGTCCACCCGCTCCACCAGCGTGCGCTCGAAGCCCAGCGCGACGACCTCGTCCACGGACCGGCGCTTGTCGATCCGCCAGAACAGGAGGCGGTCCAGCTCCGGGTAGGAGAAGCCGGCCTCGGTCTCGTCGGTCTGGCCGGGCCACAGGTCCGCGGACGGGGCCTTGCGGATGATCGCCTCGGGGACGCCGATCGCGGCCGAGATCTGGCGGACCTGGCTCTTGTACAGGTCGCCGATGGGGTTGAACGCGCAGGCCGAGTCGCCGAACAGCGTCGTGTAGCCGATCAGCGACTCGGTCTTGTTGCCTGTCCCGACCACGAGGCCACGCCAGGTGACGGATCGGTCGTACAGGACCGCCATCCGCATCCGGGCCATGAAGTTGCCGCGCCGGAGCGGTGCGGCCTCGAGCGCGTCCGGCCCGCCCTCGCCGGGCTCCCCGTCGCGCCCGAAGTACCCGTCCACCATCCCGGTGATCTCGACCAGCTCCGAGGCACAGCCGAGGTCCGCGACGACCGCCTCCGCGTCGCCACGCGAGGCCGGCGACGAGGTCCGGTAGGGCATCATCACGCACAGGAGCCGCTCAGGCCCGATCGCCTCGGCGACGAGGTACGCGACGAGCGCCGAGTCGATCCCGCCCGACAGCCCCAGGACCGCGTTCTCGAACCCGGCCTGCTTGAGCTGGCCCCGGATGAACGCGGCGATGACCCGGCGGGCGACGTCGGTATCGATCGCCAGCTCCTCGGGCAGGGTGAACAGCGGCGTCCCGGCGCCCTCCTCGACCTCGCTCACGGGTCCACCGCCACGTCGAACCCGGGCGCGGAACCCGCCTCCGCGGTCCCGTCGACGGCCAGTCCCGCCCGCTCGGCGACCAGCCGGCGGAACTCCCGCGCCACGAGCTCCGGGCGCTCGTCGCGCAGGAGCGGGAGCGAGATCCGCTCGCGCCGCACGTCGGCCAGGTCCACGTCCACGGTGAACAGGCCCTCGTCGAACATCGGCGCGCCGAAGACCTGCGCGCCCGTGGGCCCGATGACCTCCGAGCCGCCCCAGAACGAGAGGCTCTCGTCCACGCCCACGCGGTTGCAGAACACCACGAACGAGGTGGTGAGCTGCGCATAGGTGCGCATCAGCCCCCGCCACGAGCCCGCGGTGCCGAGGCCCACCTCGTTCGTGCGCGCGAGGTCCCGCCCCGGCGACGACGAGACGTTGACCAGGATCTGCGCGCCGTCGAGGGCGAGCAGCTGGGGCGTCGAGAGGTGCCAGAAGTCCTCGCAGATCGCCAGGCCCAGGCCCACGCCCAGCCGGGACGGCACCGCCCGGATCATGGCGCCCTGGGCGAAGAACCGCCGCTCGTCGAACATGCCGTAGGTCGGCAGGTGGACCTTGCGGTGGACGTGGCGGAGCTCGCCGTCCTCCAGCAGCGCGGCGGCGATGAACAGCCGGTGGTCGGCGGACTCCTCGACGAACGACACCACGGCCGAGAGCCCGCGCGTCGCGCCGGCCAGCGAGGCCAGCCGCGGGTCGTCGAGGCGCATCGCCACCTCGGCCGCCAGGTCCTGGAGCAGGTACCCGGTGAGGCCCAGCTCAGGGAACACGACGAGCCCGGCCCCGGCGTCGCGCGCCTTCCTCGATCAGCTCGAGATGGCGCGCCAGGTTGGCCTCGAGGTCCCCGAGGCGCGGCGCGACCTGGGCGAGGGCGATCCGGAGCGGCTGCACGCCCCTGAGTCTAAGCCAGGCCGGGGATGTGCGGCGGGTCGCCCGTCGTCGTCGCCGACCGGCATGTCGAGCGTCATCCCCGGGTCGGCGACGACCGGGATCTCGTACACGGGCGCGTCGCCCCGGATGAGCGGATCGTCCACCACGGCGGTCATCGCCGGGAGGGGCTCGCTCTCGTGGCCGTCGCCCGGCGCCGTCGCGGCCGGCACGGACACCGGCACGTGCGCCGCGGCCTCCTCGCCGCCCGCCGGAGCGGCCGTGGCGGCGCCGCCTCGCCCGGTGGACTGGAGCTGCTCGCGGGACCCGTCGACCTCCTCGGCGAAGTGGCAGGCCACCTCGTGCCCGGTCGAGAGCTCGCGCAGGACCGGGATCTCCGCCGAGCAGATCTCGGGATTGCCCAGCCGCTCGCGCAGCCAGCAGCGGGTGTGGAAGTGACACCCCGACGGCGGGTTCACGGGCGACGGGACATCGCCCCGCAGGATGATGCGCCGCCGGCGGCGCTCGACCTTGGGGTCCGGGATCGGCACCGCGGACAGCAGTGCCACGGAGTACGGGTGCAGCGGCCGGGTGTTCAGCTCCCGGGACGGCGCCAGCTCGACGATCCGTCCCAGGTACATCACCGCGATCCGGTCGCTGATGTGGCGCACCACCGAGAGGTCGTGGGCGATGAACAGGTAGGTCAGGCCGAGGCGCTCCTGGAGACGCTCGAGCAGGTTGATGACCTGGGCCTGGATCGAGACGTCCAGGGCGGAGATCGGCTCGTCGGCCACGATCAGGTCCGGGTCCAGGGCGAGCGCCCGGGCCACCCCGATCCGCTGCCGCTGGCCGCCGGAGAACTCGTGCGGGTAGCGGTCGCCGTAGTCCGGGTTCATGCCCACGGTGGACAGCAGGTCCCGGACCCGCTCCCGTCGCTCGTCCTTCGTGCCCACGTTGTGGACGTCCAGCGGCTCGCCGATCGTCGCCCCGGCCGTCATCCGCGGATTGAGCGAGGCATACGGGTCCTGGAAGATCATCTGGAACCGCTTGCGGAGCTGCCGGAGGGCCTTGCCGTCGACCCCGCTGATGTCCTGGCCGTCGAACAGGATCGAGCCGGCCGTGGGCTTGTAGAGCCGGACGATGGCCCGCCCGGTCGTGCTCTTGCCGCAGCCGGACTCGCCGACGAGACCCATCGTCTCGCCACGCTTGAGCTTGAACGACACCCCGTCGACCGCCCGGACATCGCCCACGTGTCGCTCGAACAGCAGGCCCTGCGTGATCGGGAAGAAGACCTTGAGATCCCGCACCTCGAGGAGCGGCACCGCGGCGGCGACATCGGCCGGGACGGCCGGGACCGCTCCCGGCACGGGCTGGGCCGTCACGCGACGCCACCCGCGACGACGATCGACGCCGAAGCCAGCTCGTCGATCTCGCCCTCGGGTGCGGGCGCGGGCACATGACCCTCCCGCGTGGGCTGGCCGAGCTCCGCCTCATCGGGCAGCGGCGGGTTGTAGCAGGCGATCCGGTGCGTTGCCGCCGGGCCGGTCGTGACGATCGCGGTGCCCGGCGGTGACCGCCTCGAGCGTCGGGTTGTCGTTCCAGCAGCGCTCGACGCGCCAGGCGCAGCGGGGCGCGAACGGACAGCCGCGGGGCTCGCGGCGCATGTCGGGGGGCCGACCCTCGATCGGGATCAGCGGCTCGCCCTCCTGCGCATCGAGGCGGGGCATCGAGTGGAGCAGGCCGACCGTGTAGGGGTGGGACGGCCGCTCGAACAGGTCGCCGGTCGTGGCCGTCTCGACGATGAAGCCCGCGTACATGACGTTGATGCGGTCGGTCATGCCGGCCACGACGCCGAGGTCGTGCGTGATCAGGATCAGCGACGTGCCGGTCTCCGTGGTCAGCCGGCTGATCAGCTCCAGGACCTGGGCCTGGATGGTCACGTCCAGCGCCGTCGTGGGCTCGTCCGCGATCATCAGCTTGGGCTCGAGGGCCAGCGCCATCGCGACCATGACACGCTGGCGCATGCCACCCGAGAACTGGTGCGGGAAGCTCCGGAGGCGCTCCTGCGCCTGCGGGATGCCCACCATGCCCAGGAGCTCGATGGCGCGCGCGCGGGCACCCGCCTTGTCGATCTTCTTGTGGGCCTGGATCGTCTCGACCATCTGCTCCTCGACGGTCAGGACGGGGTTCAGGCTGGTCATCGGGTCCTGGAAGATCATCGCGATGTCGCGCCCGCGGATCTCCCGGATCTCGGACTCGTCGAGCTTCACGAGGTCCTGGCCGTCGAACAGCACCTGCCCGCCCTCGATCCGTCCGGCCGGCTTGGGCAGCAGGCGGATGATCGCGAGGTTGGTGACGCTCTTGCCGCAGCCCGACTCGCCGACGAGGCCCAGGCGTTCCCCGCGGGCCAGCTCGAAGCTGACGCCGTTGACCGCATAGATCGTCCCGTCGTGGGTCCGGAAGCGGACGAGCAGGTCACGGACATCGAGGATCGACTCGGCCTGTGCATCGGGCGGCAGGGCGGTGACGACCGTCATCGCTTCATCCTCGGGTCGAGCGACTCCCGCAGCCCGTCGCCGAGCAGGTTGAAGCCCACGGCACTGATCACGATCGCGGCACCCGGGAAGAACACCAGCCAGGGCGCCGTGGCCAGGAACCGCCGGGCGTCGGTGAGCATCGTGCCCCACTCCGGCGTGCGGGGATCGGCCGGGCCGAGGCCCAGGAAGCCCAGGCCCGCGATGTCGATGATCGCCGTGGCGAGGACCAGCGTCGCCTGGACGATGAGGGGCGTCAGGGCGTTGGGCATCATGTGCCGCCCGAGGACCCGGCCGGATGGTGCGCCGACCGAGCGGGCCGCGATCACGTAGTCCGACTCGCGGAGGGCGAGCAGCGACCCGCGGAGGAGCCGGGCGAAGATCGGGGCGTATGTCACGGCGATGGCCAGCATCAGCTGCCACATGCCCCGGTCCAGCCAGGCGATGATGCCGATGGCGAGCAGGATCCCGGGGATCGACAGGAACACGTCGGTCGACCGCATCAGGACCGCATCCACCTTGCCGCCGAACCCGCCCGCCAGGGCCCCGATGACCGTGCCCATGGCGAGGGCCATGAGGACCGCGATGACGCCGACCTGGAGGCTGATCTGGGCCCCGTACAGGATGCGGCTGAACTGGTCGCGGCCCTGGAGGTCGGTGCCCATGATGTGCTCCGGCGACGGCGGCTGGAGCCGGTTGGCGAGCGTGCCCTCCAGCGGGCCGTAGGGCGCGATCAGCGGCGCGAACAGGGCGGCCCCCACGAAGATCGCGATGCACACCACGCCGAACATGGCCGGCCCGTTGCGGAGCAGCCTCCGGCCGGCGTCGGACCAGAGCCCGCGGCTGACGCGGCGCTCGGCGACAGGGACCACGGTGCCGGGAGTGATGGCGGGAGCGGTCACAGGGGGCGTCCTCCGCTCATGAGTACCGGATCCTCGGGTTGAGGTAGGCGTAGCTCAGGTCCACGATCAGGTTCACGATCAGGAAGATCACGGCGAAGATCATGATCGAGGACTGGATGATGAAGTAGTCGCGGTTGCCGATCGCGTCAACGACATACCGTCCGACGCCGGGCCACGCGAACACCGTCTCCGTGAGCACCGCGCCCGCGAGCAGGCCGCCGACCGAGAGGCCGATCACCGTGACCACCGGCAGCCATGCGTTGCGCATGATGTGGCGCGAGTCGACCCGCTTCTCCTTGAGTCCCTTGGCCCGTGCCGTGCGGACGTAGTCCTCGTGGTTGACGTCGAGCACGGAGGCGCGGGTGATCCGGGCGATGATCGCCATCGGGATGGAGCCCAGGGCGATGGCCGGCAGGATCAGGTGCCTGATGCCGTCGATGAACAGCGCCCAGTCGCCGGCCAGGATGGCGTCGATCAGGACGAACCCGGTCACGTCCCTGAGGCTGGCGCGGGGATTGAGACGGCCCTGCGAAGGCAGCCAGCCCAACTGGACCGCGAAGACGTAGACGAGCGTCAGGGCGAGGACGAAGACCGGGATGCTGATCCCGAGCAGCGAGATCACGGTCACCCCGCCGTCGATCCAGGTGTGGGCGTGGCGGGCGGCCAGCCGGCCGAGCGGGATCCCGACGCCGACCGCGAAGATCATCGCCGCGACGGTGAGCTCGATCGTGGCCGGGAACCGGACCGCGAACTCGGTCAGGAACGGCTTGTTGTTGATGATCGAGGCGCCGAAGTCGAAGCGGAGCAGCCGCGACATGTAGTCCAGGTACTGGACGATCAGCGGATCGTCGAGGCCCAGGTTCTCGCGCAGGCGGTTGCACGACTCCACCGTGGCGTGCTGCCCGAGGATGGAGCGGCACGGATCGCCGGGCAGGAAGTGCACGAACGCGAACAGGATGATGGACAGGCCGAACAGGACCGGGATCGCCGCAAGCAGCCGTCGGATCGTGTACTTCAGCACGCTCGTCCGCCTGGATCGGGGTTTGTGGGAGGGCGCCCCCGGGGACCGTGGTCCCCGGGGGCGCCTGGTGGGTCGGTTCGGGTGACGCCCGGGAGCCGGGCGTCACGGCACCAGGGCTAGCGGTCCAGCCAGACCGAGTTGAGGTACTCGTTGAGGGCACCGCTGCCCACGAAGCCCTTGACGTCGGCGCGGGCGGCGCCCGGCGGGGTCGAGCTGACGAGCGGGACGGTGGGGATGTCGGCCCGGATGAGATCCTGGGCCTTCTCCCACAGCTGCTTGGCGGTTGCCTCGTCCGTCGCGGCGAGGGCGTCGGTCATCGTCTTGTCGAGCTCGTCGTTCTGGTAGGCGAACTCGGTGGACGGCTTGCCATCGACGTAGTTGAAGAACGCGGTCCGGAGGAAGTTGTCCGGGCCGGCCCAGTCGCAGGTCCAGCCGATCAGCCAGGCCGGGTAGTTGCCGGCGAACTCGGCGTCGAGGTAGTCCGGGTTCCAGGTGGCGGTGTTCGGCTTGATGACGAAGCCGACGGCCTCGAGGTCGCGGCTGATGGCCTCGAAGATGCCCTTCGGATCGGGCATGTACGGCCGGGTGACGTCGGACGGGTACCAGAACTCGAGGGTCAGGTCCGTCTCGCCGGACTCGGCGATGAGCGCCTTGGCCTTCTCGGGATCGTAGGTGGGCAGGTTCTGGGCCTTGTAGTACTGGGTGCCGGGCGGCATCCAGTTGTCGGCCACCACGCCCTGGCCCGCGTAGAACGCGTCGATCAGCGCCTGCTTGTTGATCGCGTAGGCGATCGCCTCGCGGATCTTCGGGTTCGAGACCAGCTTGTGGGTCTGGTTCATCGCGAAGTGGAACAGGTTGCAGGACTCGCCGCGGTCGATGACCTGGAGCTCCGGGTCGGCCGCGATCGTAGCGATGTCGATCGGGGCGACCGTCTGGACGAGATCGAGCTCGCCCGTGGACAGGCCGTTCAGGCGCTGCGACTCCTCCGCGACCGGCTTGAACACGACCTCGTCGAGGTGCGCCGCGTTCTCGGCGTCCCAGTAGTCGGGGTTCTTGACGATCTTGACGTTGTCACCGACGGTCCAGCTGTCGAACTTGAACGGGCCGGTGCCGACCATCGAGCCTGCGCCGCCCTGGGCGTAGGAGATCTGGGTGACGTCCGTGACCGTGTTGTCGGCGCCGCCGGCCTTGAGGGCCGTCGGGCTGCTGATCACGAACGGCGTCAGCGTCTGCGAGAGCAGGAAGCTGGACACGGGGCTCTTCAGCGTGATGGTGAAGGTGCCCGGATCCGGGGCCGCGGTCGACGCGATGTTGGACGTGTCGCCGTAGCCGCCGAAGACGGCGCCCGCGTAGTAGCTGTAGTCCTGGAGCTCGCTGGGGAAGTTCAGCCAGCGGTCGTAGTTGTACTTGACCGCCTCGGCGTCGACGGGGGTCCCGTCGTGGAACTTCACGCCCTCGCGGAGCTTGAACGTGTAGGTCAGGCCGTCGGGAGAGAGCTCCCAGGAGGTGGCGAGGCCCGGATCGAGCTCGCCGGTGGTGCCGGGCTTGAGCCGGACGAGGCCCTCCATGACGCTCTGCATCACGTAGGAGGTGTTGCTGTCGTCGATGAGCGCCGGGTCGGTGCGCTTGATGTCGCCGGGGATGGCGACGACGAGGGTGCCGCCGTCCTTCGGCTCGCCGGCTGCGGGCGGCGCCTCGGTCGCGGGTGCGGCGGTTGCGCCGGGCTCGACGCTCGCCGGGGGCGCCTCGCTTGCGGGTGCGGTCGTCGCAGTGGTTCCGCCGCAGGCTGCGACCACGATGGCCGCCGTCGCGATCAGAGCCCCGATTCGAACACGGGACATGTGTGCTCCTCCTCCAGCCGGGTCGGACGTCCGAAGATCGTCAGGCGGGCGGCCCGGCGCCGCGACTCCGCCATCTGCCGCTGCATGATACCCACCCTACGGAAGTACGCCAGACAAGGTTCGCGTGCCGGTCGGTTGCGGCATGGGTGCCGCCTCGCGTCCGTGCCGCGGTGTAGGCTCTCCACGAGGCCGCGCATCGGTCCCGCAGGCGCCCGTCGGACGCCACTCGCGCTCACCCTTCGCCCCGAGACCCGGAGCCGCCAGCCCACATGACCTCGACGCGCCGGTGGCTGCCGGCCATCCTCCTCGTCGCGCTCGCCTCGGGTGCCTGCGGCAGCGATCCGGGTCCAACGACCGTGCCCTCGCCGACACCCGACGCCACCGGGCCGTCGATGACGGCGCGGCCCACGGAGCGGCCCTTCGCCCCCACCGCCTGGCCGGCGCGCGGAAGCGCCTGCGCGATCGATGGCTACGACGGCCTGCTTGGCCGCGTGGAGGCCGTCGGGCCTCGGACGGTGCGGTTCACGCTCTGCTCTCCGGACGGCGCGTTCCCGTCCCGGCTTGCGCACCCGAGCCTGGGGATCGTGGACGCGGTGGCCGTGGACGCGGTGGCCGGCGACCCGGTCGCGGTGCGCGGCGTCGCCGGTGCCGGCGGGTTCCGGGTCACGACGTGGTCCGAGGACGGGAACCTGCGGCTCGCGCGGATCGTGCCGCCTGCCGCCGGCGGAGCAGCGAGCCCGTCGACCTCCCCCGTCCCGCTCGTGTCGCCGGACGCGTCGCCCACCGGATCCGTCGCGCCGGCGGCCCCATCCGCATCCACCGTGCCAACGTCACCGCCTCCGCCCGTGATCGTGCTGCGCTGGACGGCCTCCCCGGCAGAGCGATCCGCGGCGTTGCGCGAGGCGGCGGTCGACGGGATCGACGCCCCGGCAGCCGCCGATGCCGCGGACATGGCCACGCTGCCGGAGCTCGTGGTGCTCCCCCGCCCCGGCCTCGAGACCGCGTATCTCGGGTTCGGGACCGGGAAGAGCCTCTCCCAGACGGGCGTACGGCGGGCGTTCGCGCAGGCCCTGGACCGGACGGCCATCGCACGCGACGCGTTCCCGCCGGGCTCCGCCCCCGCGACCCACACGACGCCCTGCGTGGTCCCGGCGGGCTGCGCGGGCACGCCCTGGTACGAGTTCAACGGGCCCGCCGCGTCGGCCGCGCTGGACGCCGCGAAGTTCGACACGAAGGTGCCCCTCGTCCTCCACGTGCCCGATGCGCCGGTGCCGGGCCTGCCCGACCCGGCCGCGACGGCCGCCGCCGTCCGGGACCAGCTGGCGGCGAGCGTCGGCGTCGGCGTGGAGGTCGACGTGATGCCCTCGGACGAGCTCGTGGCCGCCGTGGCGGAGGGAACCCTGGGGGGCCTGTACCTCGGCGGCGTGCGCTCCTCGCTGGCGGACCCTTCCGGGTTCCTCGAGCCGCTGTTCGGCGCCACCGCCACGGGCACGGCCGCCGAACGCGCCAAGGGCGTCCGCGAGGCGCTCGACGATGCCGCCCAGGAGACGACCGCCGCTGCCCGCGAGGCGGCCTTCGCCGCCGCCAACGACGCGATCCGGTCCACGGCGGCGATCGTGCCGCTCGCCCACGCCGGGTCCACGGTCGCCTACCGGGCGGACGTGGAGGGCGTCGCGGTGTCGCCGCTGGGCGCGGACCCGGTCGGCGCATTCGTGCCCGGCGACCGGCGACAGCTCGTCGTGATGGGCGAGGCCGAGCCCGCCGGCGCCTGGTGCGCGGTGGACGCGTCGCCCGCGGCACTCCGCCTGTGCGCGCTCGTGACGCCCGGCCTGTACGCGTTCGACGGAGCGACGCTCGAGGCCCGTCCGGCCCTCGCGAGCCGGTGCACGCCATCGCCCGGCGCACGGACCTGGACCTGCCGCCTCCGGGAGGACCTCGCCTACAGCGACGGCGCCCGGGTGGACGCCGGCGACGTGGTGGAGTCGATTCGGGCGCAGGCGGACGCGGGAAGCGCGCTGCGCGCTGCGTATCCGGCAGGAGCCTTCGCGGCCTGGGACGAGCTGTTCGGTGGGCCCGTGCCGGCGACGGCGCGCTGACGCCCGCGCCCTGACGGCCCGCTGGCGGCGCGCTGACGGCCGGCCGCCGAGGTCTGGCCTTGGTCCCCTACTTGACCAGATCCGCTGCATCAGGATCGCCTCGTCGAACAGCGGGACCGATCAGGCGGCGGGCCTCGGCGTACTTCTCGAGGCCCGCGGCAAGCTGGCGGCTGCCCTCGACCATACCTGGGCTGTCGCCATCGGTGATCGAGTCGCGGAGGAGCGTCGCGCCGGCGAGCATGTCCGGGAACGCGGCCTTATAGGCCTTGGCGGCGACTGGCGGTCATCCGGGTAGTCGGCGATGCGCGGCACCAGGGTCTGCAGGCGCTCCAGCAGGGTCGCCAGCCCGTCGGCGGCGCCCCACATCGCCTTGAGGTCCTGGGAGGCCGCGGCGGCTCCGAGGTCGGCCCCTGCTTCCTTGATCTCGAGGTCGGCCTTGCCGAGGAACAGCACGGCCTCGACCACGGTGCCGGGCCAGGGCGTGGCCTTCGGACCAAGGGTCGCCGCGGCCGTGTCGTCCGAGGGCGCGACCGACGGCGTGACCGCGGAAGGCGAAGCCGTGCCAGCGGGTGTCCCGCACGCCGCGACCATGACGGCGAGAAGGAGCAGGCCCGCGCCCGCCGGCAACGCGCCCGACAAGACGAACGACCTTGGCCGCCTGGTCACTCGCCCTCGGCGACCGCCGCGACGACGGCCGGCGTCTCCGCGGCGGCCTGGGCCACGGTGGCCTGGCTGATGGCCTCGGCGTGATGGCACGACACCTGGTGGCCCTGCTCGCCGAACTCGCGGAGCTGCGGCTCCTCGGTGACGCAGTTCTCGGGGTTGCCGAGGCGTTCCCGCAACCAGCAGCGGGTGTGGAACCGGCAGCCCGAAGGCGGCGCCGCAGGCGACGGCACGTCGCCCGTGAGCACGAGCCGCTTCTTGCGCTGCACGCGGGTCGGGCGACGGGATGGCGGACAGGAGGGCGACCGTGTACGGATGCCGCGGGTTCGCGTAGAGCTGCTCCACGCTGCCCACCTCCACGAGCCTGCCGAGGTACATGACGCCGACGCGATCCGAGAAGTACTGGACGACCGACAGGTTGTGGCTGATGAACAGGTAGGTCAGCTTGAGGTCGCGCTTGAGGTCGAGCAGCAGGTTGAGGACCTGGCTCTGGATCGACACGTCCAGCGCCGACACGGGCTCGTCCGCGACGATGAAGTCCGGTCCCAGTGCGAGCGCGCGGGCGACGCCGATCCGCTGGCGCTGGCCGCCGGAGAACTCGTGCGGATAGCGGCGCGTGTACTCGCGGCGCAGGCCGACGAGCTCGAGCGCGTCCTCGACGCGCTTGTCGCGGGCCGTGCGGTCCGTCATCCCCTGCGCCAGCAGACCCTCGCCGATGATGTCCGACACGGGCATCCGGGGGTTGAGCGAGCCGAACGGGTCCTGGAAGATGATCTGCATCCGGCGGCGCAGCGGCCGCATGTCCTCGGGGTCGACGTCCTCGAACTCGTAGCCGTCGAACACGACCCGGCCGGCGGTGGGCTGGGTGAGCTGGATGATGGTGCGCCCGAGCGTGGTCTTGCCGCAGCCGGACTCGCCGACCAGCGCGAACGTCTCACCCGGCATGATCTCGAAGTCCACGCCGTCCACGGCGTACACGGTGCCGATCTGCTTGCGCATGATCCCGCCGTAGATCGGGAAGTGCTTCTTGAGGCCCTGGACCGTGAGCAGCGGCGCGACGGGCGCCGTGGCCTCCGTCGGTGCGGGAGCGGGCACGGCGACCGTCGTCCCGATGGCGCCGTCCGGCGCGGCGGCTTCGATCGCCACCGGGATCGCGAACTCGACGTGCGCGGCCGGTGCGGTCTCGGGGACCACCGTCAGCGGGTCGGTGATCGGGCGGGCGCCGGATTCCTCGGGCCGCAGCCGGCTCTCGTGCTCGCCGTTGAACCACCTGGCGCCGCGCAGGAAGTGCCACACCGACGCGACGGCAAGCACGAACGGCGAGGTCAGGAACAGCTGGAGGAAGAAGGCGGTGTCCGGGTCGGACTGGCGGTCACCCATCGTGGCGATCAGGTAGCCGAGGACCACGGACAGGAGCCCGCCCCACGCCACGGCCAGCGCCAGCGACCAGAGCTGGCGCGTCTTCGTCAGCCGGCTGATCGCGATGCAGACGAGGCCGAGCGGGATCGTGACGACGGCGATGAGCGGGAGCACGCCCGACACGCCCTTGATGCCGATGAACATCCCCAGGATCGCGGTGAACAGCACCATGAAGCCGTAGCCGGCGACGGAGACGAGCAGCGCACGCCCGTTGCGGATGGAGGCCGGTGGCCGGCGGCGAAGCCGGCGGCGGACCTTCGGTTCGGCGATCGGCGCCGCCGCGGTCGTGGTCATGCGTTCGCCCATCCTGTCGGGGGCGCCCGTCAGCCGGCGGCCGACGCGCAGGTTCTCGTCGTGCTGGGCGATGGCGCGATCGCGACGCTCCGCGGACCCGGCAAGGTGCAGGTGGCAGCGGGAGCGGCGCCCCATCTCGCCCGCGTCGTAGAGCTCCGGCGGCACGCTGCGGCAGATCTCCCACGCCATACGGGCAGCGAGGCTCGAAGCGGCAGTTGGGCGGCAGGTGGAACGGCGAGGGGACGACGCCCGCGATCGCCGACAGCCGGCCTCCCCGCTTCTCGACACCCGGGATCGACTCGATCAGGCCCATGGTGTAGGGCATGCGTGGCTCGATGAGCACCTGCTCGACGGTCCCCTGCTCGACGATCTGGCCGGCGTACATCACGACGACGTCGTCCACCATCTCCGCCACGACGCCGAGGTCGTGCGTGATGAGGATCAGCGCGGCGCCCGTCCGCTCCTGGATCGCGCGCAGCAGCTCCAGGATCTGGGCCTGCACGGTCACGTCCAGCGCCGTCGAGGGCTCGTCCGCGATCAGCAGCTTGGGATCGCACGAGAGCGCCATGCCGATCATCACGCGCTGGCGCATGCCGCCCGAGAGCTCGTGCGGATACTGCTTGGCGCGTCGTTCCGGGCTCGGGATGCCCACCAGGCGGAGCATCTCGATCGCGCGGTCGCGGGACTCCTTGGCATTGACGTTCATGTGGAGCTCGACCTGCTCCGCGATCTGGTCCCCGACGGTGAACACGGGGTTCAGGCTCGTGAGCGGCTCCTGGAAGATCATGGCCATGTCGTTGCCGCGGATCTTGCGCATCTCGCCCTCGGGCAGCGACAGGATCTCGCGGCCGTCGAACCAGACCTCGCTCCCGAGGCCGATCTCGGCCGGCGGGATGTCCAGCAGGCGCATGATCGTGAGGGCCGTGACGCTCTTGCCGGAGCCCGACTCGCCCACGATCCCGAGGGTCGAGCCCCGCGCCAGGGAGAAGCTGATGTCGTCCACGGCCGGCACGACGCCGTCCATGACCTTGAAGTACGTCTTGAGGTGCCGGACGTCGAGCAGGACGTCCTCGGGAGGAGGCGCCCCGAGGCCGGGGCGCAGCGTCGATGTCTCGGTCATGCCCGCGACCTCGGGTCGAAGGCGTCCCGCAGCCCGTCGCCGACGAAGTTCACCGCGAGCACCGTGATGATGATCGCGAGGCCCGGGAAGAAGGGCCACCACCAGTTGCCGAGGGCCAGGAACTGGAGGCCGCCGGACAGGATGTTGCCCCACGTCGGCGAGGTCGGGTCGACACCGAACCCGAGGAAGCTCACGAACGCCTCGGAGATGATGACCGAGGCCACGATCAGTGACGCCGCCACCACGATCGGGCTGAAGGCGTTGGGCAGGATGTGCCGGAAGATGATCCGCCGGTCGGTCACGCCGACGGCCTGGGCCGCCTCCACGAACTCCCGCTCGCGGATGGACAGGAAGAGGCTGCGCACGAGGCGGCTCACGCCCATCCAGGAGAAGAGCCCGAAGATCACGATGACCACCGTGACCGTGCCGTTGCCGAGGAACTTGCTGGCGACGAGGATCACGAACAGCGTCGGAAGGCTCAGCATGACGTCGACCAGGCGCATCAGGCCGTTGTCGACGATCCCGCCGGCGAAGCCGGCGATGGCGCCCACGATCGTGCCGATGAACACCCCGATCGCCATCGCGGAGAAGCCGATCAGGAGCGAGGTGCGCGCGCCGTTGACGACCAGCAGGAACACGTCACGCTGAAGCCCGCCGGTCTCGCCCATCGGATGCGCGAGGCTGGGCGGACGCCCCGCCTGGACGATCTCGTCCGGCTGGGGGATGTCCGTGAAGCTGAACGGCATCAGGATGGGGCCGATGACCGCCCCGACGAGCAGGACGGCGAGCACCGCGAGGCCGATCAGGGCCAGCCGGTGCTTGCGGAACTTCCGCCAGGCCAGCTGCCACTGGTTGAGGGACTTGAGGCCGACCTCGTAGTCCTCGGCCTGCGTCGGGTCCGGGTCCACGATCACCGGCTCGTGCTCGGCCAGGTCGGCCGTCGCGAGCATTCCGTCGGCGACCGGCCCCAGGCCTTGTTGCCCGATTGGCTTCGACATGGACGCCCTCAGTACTTGATGCGGGGATCGATGACCCCGTACGCGATGTCGGCCAGCAGGTTCGCGAGCACCACCAGGACCGACGTCACCAGGAGCACCCCCATCAGGATCGGGTAGTCGAAGGTGCGCGTCGCGTCGATGGTGAGCTTGCCGATCCCGGGCCAGGAGAAGATCGTCTCGGTGACGATCGCGCCCGTGAACAGGAACGGGATCTCGAGGCCGATGTTGGTGATGACCGGCAGCAGCGCGGGTCGCAGGGCGTGCTTGAAGTTGATGGACCGGGACGACAGTCCCTTCGCCCTCGCCGTGCGCACGTAGTCCTGGCCCAGCGACTCCAGCATCGAGGCCCGGACGAACCGGGTGTCGCCGGCGATGTTGACCACGACCAGCGTGATCACCGGCAGGATCAGGTGCTTGCCGATGTCACCCAGCGCCTGGATCGGGTTCTCGCCGAAGTACTCCCAGTAGGAATCGGAGCCGAACGGGGGCGACAGGCGCGTCTCGGTCATGCCACCCGCCGGCAGGATGTTCAACCCCGGCCCGCTGAAGATGAAGATCAGCATGATGCCCAGCCAGAAGGTGGGCATCGCGAAGCCCACGTAGCTGAACACCGTTGTCGCGTTGTCGAACTTGGTGTACCGGTAGATGGCCGAGTACACGCCCATGACGATGGCGAAGGTCAGCCAGACGACCAGCGCCACGCCCGCGAGGATGAAGGTCGGGAGGGCGGCCCGGACGATCCGGTCCTCGACCTTCTCGCCCGAGTTGATGGAGTACCCGAAGTCGCCGTGGAGCACGCCGTTGGTCGCGCCGCTCAGGGCGTCCGGCAGGAAGTTGGGCAGACCCGTCGGGCCGATCAGGGCGGCGGGCGTCGGCAGGGAGCCGAACACGGTGCCCTCGGTCTCGGGGTTGCAGAAGCCCATCCAGCGGCAGTACTGGACCGGGATGGGCTGGTCGAGGCCCCAGGCCTTGATGAACTTGTCCTTCTGCTCCTGGGTGATCCGCGGGTTGTTCGCGAACTTCGCCTCCGGCCCACCGGGAGCCGCGAGCAGGATTCCGTAGACGACGACCGTGATCCCGAACAGGACCGGGATCGCCTGGAGCAAGCGTCGGATCACGAATTTGGTCATCGACGTTCGGCCTCAGCCCTGGGTCTTGCGTGATGGTGGACAAGGTGGGCCTCGGAGGGCCGCCCGGGAGGTTGCGCGGAAGGTACACCGACGGCGTGATCGGTGCCGGGCAGTGCGACGGGGCGCCCGGGTTCCGGGCGCCCCGTCGATCGTTGGCGAGGCTGCTGCGAGGCTAGCTCTTGGCGAACCAGTCCTCGGAGTTCCAGGTCGAGCCGGCCTGGGTGCCGTTCGCGAAGTAGTTGCCGAGCCGGGGGCCGGCGAGCTCCACGTTCTTGCGGTAGTAGAGCGGGATCTCGACGGTCTTGTCGACGTAGACCTCCTGGAAGGTCGCCATCGCGTCCTTGATGACCGCGAAGTCGACGTTGTTCTTGACCGTGTCAAGCGCCGTGTCGATGTCCGGGTCGTTCACCCGGGCGTCGTTGGCGCCGTCGGGATGGAACTGGCTGCTGTGGTAGCTGAAGTAGTTGCCCAGCGGGTCGATCGAGCTGCTGAACGCATGCTCGGCGAGGTCGAAGTTGCTGGTCGAGAGGGCGCACGGGGTGTCGAGCGTCGCCTCGTTGTAGTCGGCGAAGATGTCCGATCGCCGCCACGGGGTTGATGATGCTGTCGATGCCGACGGCCTTCAGCCACGCGCTGACCAGGGCGAGGGTGTCCTGGCGCACCTGGCGAGTCGTGGTGCACAGCTCGATCTTGGCGGTGACGCCGTCCTTCTCGACGATAGCCGTCGCCGTTGCTGTCGGCCCAGCCGCCGTCGGCCAGGATCTGCTTGGCCTTCTCGGGGTCGTAGACGGCCGGCTCCTGGTCGGCGTAGAACCACGCCGCCGGGCTGATGTTGGTGTTCGCGACCTGGGCGTTGCCGCCGAGGAGACGGGTATTGATCTCGTTCTTGTCGATGGCGAATGCGATGGCCTGGCGGATCGCCGGGTCGGACGTCGGGCAGCCGTCGCCACGGCCCTGGACCGCCGCGTTGCGCGAGCAGGCGCCGTTCTTGATGGACTCGTCGAAGTCTGCCTTGGGCGACCAGTTCGGGCGCAGGAACTCGTACAGGAGGGCCGGGATGGCCGCGACCTGCTCACCGAGATCCTGGACCTTCGGGATGTCGCTGTCGGCCAGGTCGAAGGCGACGTCGATCTCGCCGGCCCGGAAGCCCGCGATCATGGCGTCGGGATCGCCGTACCACTTGAAGATGATCGTGGTCGAGGTTGGCCTGGCGCGCCGGTGCGCGAGTTCGTGAAGTTCGGGTTCTTCACGAGGCGCAGCTCAGCCGCGGGCGTGACGGACTCGAACTTGAACGGACCGGAGACGGGGACCTTCGCGATGTCCTCGACGCCGAAGCCCTCGCCCTTGACCTGGTCCGCGATCGGGATGTCCTTGAGGTAGTGGCGCGGGAGCGGCGCGACGGCGAGCGTCAGGTACCTTCGGAATAGATGGCGTCGAAGTGCCAGATCATGTCCGTGTCGGACGCGCACTCGAAGTCCTTGATGTTCTCCCAGCCGGCCCGGATGGCGGTGTTGTCCTTGTCGAGGACCCACTCCCACGCGTACTTGTAGTCGTCGCAGGTGAGGGGCTCGCCATCGGACCACTTGAGGCCGTCGCGGAGCTTCCAGGTGACGGTCATCGCGTCGCCGTTCTGGCCGACGGTGACGCCGCCGTTGACGGTCGTCGGGATCGGCTCGGCGGCGAGCTGCGGGATGTACTTGAAGTCGTGGCTGATGGTCAGGAGGCTGTGCCAGGTGGTCGCGGCGACGTTGGCCTCGGTGACCTGGGTGTAGTAGTACGGGTTGAACTGGGTGGCTTCCTGCCAGTCGCCGATGATCATCGTGCCGCCGGGCGTCCCGGGCTCAGGGTTGTAGACCGTCCCGAACAGGTCGGGGGCTTCCGCCGGCGCCTCCGAAGCGGGCGCCTCCGAAGCGGGCGCGCTGGCCGGGGCTTCGGTTGCCGGTGCTGCGGTGGGCGCGGCCGTGGCCGGCGCCGGGGTCGTGCTGGTGCCGCCGCAAGCTGCGACCACGATGGCCGCGGTTGCGAGCAGGCCTACCAGTTTGCGCATCAAGGCTCCTCCAAGTTGCGTGGGGTGTTGAACCACTGCTCCCTAGCATCCACGATGGTCCGGTGCGCGGCCTGCTCGCGGACTGGGGTCCGGGTCAGGTCGGGCGGTGCGCAGGCGCGCACAGACTGCGGCCATTCGGGCTGCGTTCGGGCAAAGATCGCTTACCGCGGTGACGAGTGTCAAATCCGCGACGGTGGCTGTGGGCCAAGACGGTCCCACCGGCTCACGACGGCTCGAGCTCGCGCACGGTTGCGTCGCCTGAAGGCACCTCCTTCCAGGGCCGCGTGCGGCCCTCCGGATACCGGGGCGGCAGGATGACCACCGCCACGGGGGGGATGTCGGGGCTGCTGGCGAGCCGGTGCTCGACCTGCTGCCAGGTGGACATGGCGGCCGGCCTGGCCGGCGCCATCTCGTGATTTGCGCGACCGGGCATGAGCCCGACATGGGGGGCGACGAGCAGCGCGGCGATCCCGGCGCTGGTGACGAGGCCACCGAGGTGGAGTGACCGGTGGCCGGAGCGGCGGGGCGGTGCCGGGCGCTGGGTCACGCTCGCGATGACAGAGACTGGCCGCCTGCGACGAGGCCGCCGCGATCGGCAGCCGGCGGTAGGCGGCTCCGGCGCGTCGGAGCGCGGCGATGGTGAGGGCCAGCTCCGTCAGCTCGTGCTCGCACGGGCGGCAGGTGGCGAGGTGGTCCAGGGCCGCCGGCGTCGCCGGTCCCCGCTCCCCGTGGTCCACGAGGTCCACGAGCACCGGCCGGTGGCGGCGGCAGGCCATGTCCGTCGCGATCACGGGTTCGCCTCCGCGCCGTCCACCACGGGCGCGTCGTCCGACACGTCGCCCCACGCCCCGCCGAACCGCAGGTCCGAGCTGAGCCGGAACCGGAGGTCACGCAGCGCATGGTGGATGCGGCTCTTGACCGTGCCCAGGGGAAGGCCGAGCACGTCGGCAGTCTCCTGGAGCGAGCGGCCCTCCAGGTAGTACAGGACGACCACCGCTCGATGCTTCTCTGACAGGCCGGCGATCCCCTCGCGCACGATGACCCGCAGCTCCGACCACTCGGCGTTGGCGGCCGGTCCAGCCGTCACGTCGGCCATCCGCTCCGCGACGAGATCCGTGACGGGCTCGCTGCGCAAACGTCGTCGGGCGAGCCGCGAGTAGCACAGGTTGAGCGCAACCTTGTGCAGCCAGGGCAACGGCGAGACGTCGGTGCGGAGCCGCCTTCGGTGGATGTACGCGCGCCCGAACGTGTCCTGGACCACCTCCTCGGAGGCTCCGGGATCGCCCGTCAGCGCCAGCGCAGCCCGGTAGACGGACACGCGGTGGCGCTCGAAGAGCACGGCGAACGCGTCCACGTCGTCCAGCTCGGCCATCCGGCGGATGAGGTCGGCGTCGGGTGCGGGGCGGCGGTCCTGGTTGCTGCGGTCGTCGTTGATCGTGGGCACTCCGTGCGCGTCGGGGCTCCCCTCTACCCACAGTACCGCCTTGCGGCGTCCGGGGTTCACCGGCGGCGGTCGCGTCAATCCGGGCAGGGCGTCTGGGCGCCGGTCATCCCCCGCCAGCGAAGGTTCGGCTGGCGCGCCGCGGTGGCCTCGTCGAGGCGCTTCACCGGGGCGGCATGGGGCGCCGAGAGCACCAGCTCCGGGTCCGAGTCCGCCTCGTGCGCGATCTCGATCAGCGCATCCGCGAAGGCGTCCAGCGTCTCCAGCGACTCGGTCTCCGTCGGCTCGATCAGCATCGCCTCCTCGACGGTGAGCGGGAAGTAGATCGTCGGCGGGTGGTAGCCCTTGTCGATGAGGCGCTTGGCGATGTCGAGGGTCCGGACGCCGGTCCGGTGCTTGATGTCCGCGGCGGACGCCACGAACTCGTGCTTGCACGGCCGGTCGAACGGGACCTGGTAGGTGCCGCGGAGGCGGGTCTTCAGGTAGTTGGCGGCCAGGACGGCGTCGTCGGAGACCTCGCGCAGACCCGAGCCGCCGTGGGCACGGATGTAGGCGTAGGCGCGCACGAGGACCCCCGTGCTGCCGAAGAACGAGCGCACGCGGCCGATGGAGGTGGGGCGCTCCCCCGTCTCGCTCGAGGCGGAACGTGCCATCGGGCTCCCGGATCACGCGCGGCGCCGGCAGGAAGGGCTCCAGGACCGAGCGGACGCCGACGGGACCCGCGCCGGGTCCGCCGCCGCCATGGGGCGTGGAGAACGTCTTGTGCACGTTGAAGTGCATCACGTCGAAGCCGGCCTCGCCCGGCCGGAACCGGCCCATGATCGCGTTGAGGTTGGCGCCGTCCATGTAGGCGAGGGCGCCGGCCGCGTGCGTTGCCTCGAGCAGCTCTCCCACGCGCCGCTCGAACAGCCCCAGCGTCGACGGGTTGGTGATCATGATCGCGGCCGTCTTCGGGCCTAGCGCCGCCTTGAAGGCGTCGATGTCCACGCCGCCGTCTGGTGCTGACGGGATCGTGATCGTGCGGAAGCCGGCCATGGTCGCCGTGGCCGGGTTGGTGCCGTGGGACGAGTCCGGGACGAGGACCTCGTCGCGGGCCACGTCGCCGCGCGAGCGATGGTAGGCGCGGATCATCAGGATCCCGGTGAGCTCGCCGTGGGCGCCCGCCGCCGGCTGGAGCGTGACCGCGTCCATGCCGCTGATCTCGGCGAGCATCCCCTCGAGCTCCCAGAGGAGCTGGAGCGTGCCCTGGGCGGTCGCGTCGGGCGCCAGCGGGTGCAGGTTCGCGAAGCCCGGCAGGCGCGCCGCCCACTCGTTGAGCTTGGGGTTGTACTTCATGGTGCACGAGCCCAGCGGGTAGAACCCCGTGTCCACGGAGTAGTTGAGCTGGGACAGGTTGACGAAGTGACGGGTCACCTCGGGCTCGGCGAGCTCGGGCAGCGCCGCCGGGGTGGCGCGCCGCGCGGCGACCGGGATGCGGTCGAGGGCACCTGCCGGCGGATGCGGGATCTTGCCGCCCCCGCGACCGGGGGCGCTGCGCTCGAAGATGGTCTGCTGGAGCCGCTCGCCCACGACGCTCACGCCGCACCTCCCGCGTCCGCGACGGCGAGCTCGGCGGCCAGGGCCGCCGCGAACCGCGCGATCTCGTCGCTCGTGGTGACCTCCGTGGCGCACACCAGCAGGCCGTCGGCGAGCGACGGCTCGTCGGGCAGCAGGTCCGCGGTCGGGATGCCGGCCAGGATGCCCCGCTCGAGGAGCCGGGCGTGGACGGCCCGCGCGCCGGGGACGCGGACGACAAGCTCGTTGAGGTACGGCGCCTCGTGGAGGCGCGGGGCCCCGGCGGCCGCGAGGGCCGTGACCAGCTCCGCGGCGCGCGCCGCGCCGGTGGCCGCCACGTCCCGCAGCCCGTGCGGGCCGATCGTGGACAGGTAGATGGACGCCGCGAGCGCGAGCAGTGCCTGGTTGGTGCAGATGTTGGACGCCGCCTTCTCGCGGCGGATGTCCTGCTCGCGGGCGCGCATCGTCATCACGAACGCGCGCTTCCCGTCGAGGTCCGCCGTCATGCCCACGAGACGGCCCGGGATCTGGCGGATCAGCGGATCCGTGCAGGCGACGATCCCCAGATAGGGGCCGCCGTAGCCGAGCGGGATGCCCAGCGGCTGGCCCTCGCCGGCGGCGATGTCGGCGCCGTACTCGGCGGGCGGCGCGAGGACGGCGAGCGAGACGGGCTCGATGGCCGCCACGAACAGGGCGCCCGCGGCGTGCGCGAGGCGTCCGACCTCGGGCATGTCCTCCAGGAGGCCCAGGACGTTGGGCTGGGCCGCGACGACGCCGGCGACGGGACGACCGGGATCGGCCAGGAGGCGCTCGAGTGCCGCGAGGTCCGTGGTGCCCGCCAGGGGCCCCGAGGAGAGGATCGGGACCTCGTCGACGGCCAGGCCCGCGCCCTCCGCGTACGTCTCCAGCGTCGCCCGGTAGTGCGGATGGACCGCCCTCGAGACGAGGATCCGCTCGCGCTTCGTCGCGCGGCAGGTCATCAGCGCCGCCTCGGCCGTCGCGGCCCCGCCGTCGTAGTGCGAGGCGGAGACGACGTCGAGCCCGGTGAGCTCGGCCAGGAGCGACTGGTACTCGTAGATGCTCTGCAGCGTCCCCTGGGAGACCTCGGGCTGGTACGGCGTGTAGGCCGTGTACCACTCGCCGCGGAGCAGCATCTGGTCCACGACGGCCGGCGTCCAGTGGCGGTATGCGCCCGCACCGAGGAACGAGGCGAGGTCCACGCGGTTGCGGGCCGCCATCGCCTGCAGCCGGGAGGTGAGCAGGAGCTCCGGCTCGGGCTCGTCCAGGGCCAGCGGCCCGGCCCGCAGACCCGCGGGGATGTCCTCGAACAGGGCGTCGACCGAATCGATGCCGATCGCCTCGAGCATCCGTGCCCGATCGTCGGCCGCGTGCGGGCCGTACGGCATGGGTCAGGCCTCGGTGACGAGCTGCTCGTAGGCGGCCGCGTCGAGGAGCTCCTCGACCTGCGCCGGGTCGGCGAGGCTGATGCGCAGCATCCAGCCCTCACCGTACGGGTCGCTGTTGACGAGCTCGGGCGAGCCGCCCAGCGCGTCGTTGGCCGCCGTGACCTCGCCCGCGACCGGGGCGAACAGGTCGCTGACGGCCTTGACCGACTCCACGACGCCGAATGTCGCGTGCCGCTCCAGGGCCTTGCCGGCCGCGGGCAGCTCGACGAACACGATGTCGCCCAGCTGGTCGGCCGCGAACTGGGTGATGCCCACGACGGCCTCGTCGCCGTCGACGCGGACCCACTCGTGCTCCTTGGTGTAGCGCAGGTCGCCGGGGACCATTCGGGCGGTACCTCCGTGATGGCGCCTGACCGGCGTCTCCGGCGTGGGCGCGGTTCGGACTTCGATCTTGCGTCGCGGGACCGGGCGCTCGCCGGACGTCAGGCGGGCCGCTTGTAGAACGGGAGTGGCACCACCTCGGCCGCGACGCGTGCACCGCGGATCTCGACATCGAGCATCGTACCGGGTTGGGCATGCGTCGGTGCGACGTACGCCATGGCGATCGCCACACCGAGGGTGGGCGACATCGTCCCCGAGGTGACGACGCCCGTGACCCCGTCGGCATCGAGGACCGGGTACCCGTGGCGGGCGATCCCGCGACCCCGCAGGACGAGCCCGACAAGGCGGCGCCGGATGCCCTCGGTGGCGCGTGTCTCGAGGGCGGCGCGACCCGTGAAGTCGCCGGACTTGGCCAGCTTGACGACGCGGTCCAGGCCCGCCTCGTACGGTGTCGTGGCCCGGTCCAGCTCGTTGCCGTACAGCGGCATGCCGGCCTCGAGGCGCAGGGTGTCGCGGGCGCCCAGGCCGACCGGCACCAGGCCGAGCGGACGCCCGGCTTCGAGGACCGCGTCCCATGCCTCCCCTGCCCGCTCGACATCGAGGAACAGCTCGAAGCCGTCCTCGCCGGTGTAGCCGGTCCGGGCGACCTGGGCCGGGATCCCCGCCACGATGCCCTCGGCGATCCCGTAATAGCGGATCGAGGCGAGGTCCACGGCGGCCAGGGGCTGCAGGATCTCCAGCGAGCGCGGCCCCTGGATCGCCACGAGACCCGTCGCCAGGCTCCGGTCGTCCAGCACGGCGCCGAAGCCGTCCAGGCGCTCCGCAAGGGCGTCCGACACCGTCCGGGAGTTCGATGCGTTTGCGACGACCATGAACCGCTCGGGGGCGAGGCGGTAGACGATGAGGTCGTCGAGGATCCCGCCGTCCGGCGCGCAGATCATCGAGTAGTGCGCCCTGCCCACGGCCAGCGACGGCGGGTCGGTCACGAGCGCCGCCGCGAGGGCGATGCCGGCCTCGGGCCCCTCCACGACCAGCTCGCCCATATGGGACAGGTCGAACAGGCCGGCCGCCGAGCGGACGGCCCGGTGCTCCTCGAGGATCCCGGCGTAGGAGATCGGCATCAGCCAGCCGGCGAACTCCACGATCTTCGCGCCGAGGGCCTCGTGGCGGTCCAGCAGCGGCGTGGGCATGGGCTCCGGCGTCGTGATCTCGGTCATGTCGCTGATCCCTCTCGCTCCGCCGCGCCCGGGAAAGGAGCCATCCGTCGCGGCCGCGGCGGCCCGGGCCACCAGCGCTCGCTCCGTCTCGAACGTGAGCAGCGACGCGGCCTCGTCGAACCCGATCCAGCGGACCTCGGCGAACTCGTGATCGTGGCGCTCGAGATCCCCACCGGTCGGGACCATCAGGAAGTAGTGCACGGTCTTGGCGATGCGTGTCCGGCCCTGGACGAACGAGTAGGCGATGTCGTCGAACGGGCGGACGATGCGGACCTCGAGGCCGGTCTCCTCGCGCACCTCGCGCAGGGCGGTCTCCTCACGGGTCTCACGCGGGATGGGGGTGCCCTTGGGCAGCGTCCAGGTCACCTCGTCGCGGGCGCGCTGGCGCTTACCGACGACCAGCTGGGCGGCCTCCCCCGCGAACCGGATGACGATCCCACCTGCAGAGGTGGCGGTGGCCTGCTTCAGGCGCGCCACGCCGGCGCCAGCGATGGACGGCGCGCTCCGCCGCCCCGGTCCGAGGTCGTCCAGGACATCGCGGACGCGGGGCGCGGTCGGCCGCTGGCGGCGGGACGGGGCGGCGCCACGACCAGCGCCCGCCACGGGGCGCGCAGCGCGGTCAGCGGCCCGACGTCCGGCCGGCGCAGCACGGTCCGGCGGCCAGGAGCCGCCACGTAGACGGGTCCCGAGTGGAGGCCGAGCCGCCGCTCACGGGCCCGGGTGGTGGGGTGGACATACCTCGCAGGCCACGCCGCGTAGCGCGCCACGGTGCTGTGCTGCATGCCCGCATCGTACCCCGTCACCGGTCGCCTGCAAGTGCGGTGTGGAGGCGTCCGGACGCTTCCGGTGACAGGGCGCCCCGCTGTTCCGCGATGGACACGGATCGGGCGAGGAGCGCCCGGTAGACGGGCAGTGCATCCGGGGCATCGACCGCCAGCGCCGCGAGGTGGGCATCGATCGTCCCGGCGTCGCCCCTGGTTGCCGGACCGGTCAGGGCTGGCGCGATGCCCATGGTCCGGGCGTTCGCGATCGTCTGCTCGACGAGCGGCAGGTAGATCCGGAGCGCTCCCTCCTCGTCCAGGCCCACGGCGGCCGCGACCTCGCGGATCGTGTCGAGCAGCGCCGTCACCCCACCGGCGGAGAGCACGGCGGCCGCGTGATAGGCGGCCTTGGAGCCCGGGGCCAGGCGGACGGGCGTGCCACCGATCGCCTCCGCCATGTCGGCGAGATGGGCCGCCAGGTCCTCGTCACCCTCGATCGCGATCGTGGCCCCGTGCAGGGCCTCGAGCGCCCGGTCGAGGTCGGCGAAGGCGACCAGCGGGTGGAACGCGCCGGCCTGCGAGCCCGCGGCGAGGGCCGGGAACAGCACCTCGGCCCCCAGCAGGCCGCTCGTGTGAACGATGGCCTGGCCCGCGTAGAGACGCAGGGTTGCCGCGAGCGGCGTCACGACGTCGTCCGGGACGGCGAGGATCACGAGCTCCACGTCGTCCACGAGGGCCGCCGCCTCGGCGAACCCGCGCGCGGAGCCGACGTGGGCGCGGAAGCGCTCGCGCCGATCGGGGTCGCGCGACGCGACGGCCCCGACGGGCCAGCCCGCGCGGTCCAGCGCGATCCCCAGGGCGAGGCCGACCGCGCCGGCCCCCACGATGCCCACCACCGGTCGCTCGCCGGGACCCGAGTGGGCGTGGGGATGCTGGTGGTCGCTGGCGTGCTCGAGGTCGCCGTGGCGATGACTGCCGGGTCCCACGGGGTCCAGGTCGATCCCCTGCTCCTCGAGCTCCCGGACCAGCTCCGCATCCTCTTCGGCGCGACGCTCCGCCCGGGCTGCCAGGATCTCGTCGCCCATGTCCCAGGCCCTCATCGGCCGCGACCTTCTCCGGCGCCCCGGTGCGCGCGATACACTTCCATGCGTCGAGTGTAGCGAGCGGTTCGAGGGCGCACCCTCATCGCCCGGTCCCCACCAGCGGAGATCAGCGCATGACCACGCCCAACGCATTCGGTTCGCGAGGCCTCGCTCGGGCCCGGCCTCCCCGACCTGTACCGGCTCTCGGCGCTCGCAGGCAGTGGCCTCGCCATCGGCGTCGACCCGGGCCGCGCCCCGGTCACCCTCAAGATCCTGCTCGAGAACGCGCTCCGCCACGCCGGCGGCGGCATCGTCCGCGAGGAGGACGTGGCGGCACTCGCGGCCTGGAGCCCCGGGGCAGGCGGCGAGGCCGAGGTGCCGTTCATGCCCAGCCGGGTCGTCCTCCAGGACTTCACCGGCGTGCCCGCGGTCGTGGACCTCGCGGCGATGCGCGACGCGATGGCATCCCTCGGCGGCGATCCCGCGCGCGTGAACCCCCTCGTCCCGGCGGACCTCGTCATCGACCACTCCGTGCAGATCGACGCCTGGGGCGGCAGCGGCGCCTTCGCCTTCAACGTCGGGCGCGAGTACGAGCGCAACGGCGAGCGCTACCAGCTCCTGCGCTGGGCGCAGACGGCGTTCCGCGACCTGCGGGTCGTGCCGCCGGGCACCGGCATCATCCACCAGGTCAACCTCGAGTTCCTGGCCTCGGTCGTCACGGACCGCGAGGACGCAGGCGGCCGCGTCGCCTTCCCCGACACGCTCGTGGGGACGGACTCCCACACCACGATGATCAACGGGCTCGGCGTGCTGGGCTACGGCGTCGGCGGCATCGAGGCCGAGGCGGTCCTCCTGGGCCAGCCCCTCTACCAGCCGATGCCGCGGATCGTCGGCGTGCGGCTCCACGGCGAGCTCCCGAGGACCGCGACCGCGACCGATCTCGTGCTCGTGATCACCGAGATGCTGCGCAGGTTCGGGGTCGTCGGCTCCTTCGTGGAGTTCGCGGGCGACGGCCTGGCCGGCCTCTCGCTCGCGGACCGCGCGACGATCTCCAACATGAGCCCCGAGTTCGGGGCGACCACGACGCTGTTCCCCATCGACGACGAGACGCTCGCCTACCTGCGCCTGACCGGTCGTCCGGCCGAGCGCGTGGATCTCGTCGAGCGCTACGCCAAGGAGCAGGGCCTGTGGCGCGAGCCCGGCGACGGCCCGGAGTTCGACGCCCACCTCGAGCTCGATCTCGGCACCGTGGAGCCGAGCCTCGCGGGCCCGCGCCGCCCGCAGGACCGGGTCGCCCTGGGTGGGGTGCCGGACAACTTCCGGACCGCCTACCCGCATACCGTTGGCGTGGCGCCCAAGGCCGTGGAGGCCGGTGGCGCGACCGCGGAGATCGGGCACGGGTCGGTGACGATCGCAGCGATCACCTCCTGCACCAACACCTCCAACCCGGCCGTCATGGTGGGTGCCGGGCTCCTCGCCCGCAACGCGGTCGCGAAGGGCCTGCGGAGCTCGCCGGTCGCCAAGACCTCGCTGGCTCCCGGATCCCGTGCCGTCACCGGCTACCTCGAGCGAGCCGGCCTGATGGCCCCGCTGGCGGACCTCGGGTTCGCCCTGGCCGGCTACGGCTGCACGACCTGCATCGGCAACAGCGGACCGCTCGACGAGCCCGTCGCCCGGGCCATCGAGGCCGACGAGCTGGTCGTCGCGGCCGTCCTGTCGGGCAACCGCAACTTCGAGGGGCGCGTGCACCCGCTCGTCCGGGCCGCGTACCTCGCCTCGCCGCCGCTGGTCGTCGCGTATGCGCTGGCCGGGCGCATGGACATCGACCTCACCACGGAGCCGCTGGGCACGGCCACGGACGGGTCCCCGGTCATGCTCGCCGACATCTGGCCGAGCCCCGAGGAGGTCCGGACCGTCATGGCAGCGTCCATCGACCCGGAGCTGTTCCGCGAGACCTACGGCACGGTCTTCGAGGGCGACGAGCAGTGGCGCTCGATCGCCATCCCCGCCGGAGACCGGTACGAGTGGGAGGCGTCGTCCACGTACATCGCCAACCCGCCCTTCTTCACGGGCCTGACCGCCGAGCCTGCGCCCGTGACCGACATCGTCGGTGCCCGCGCGCTCGCGGTCCTGGGCGACTCGGTCACCACCGATCACATCAGCCCCGCCGGGTCGATCGCCGCCTGGTCGCCCGCGGGCCAGTGGCTCCAGGCCAACGGCGTCTCGCCGGTGGACTTCAACTCGTACGGGGCCCGGCGCGGCCACCACGAGGTGATGATGCGCGGCACGTTCGGCAACATCCGGCTGCGCAACCGCCTCGTCGAGGGCAAGGAGGGGCCGTACACGCTCCACCTGCCCGACGGCGAGCAGGCCTTCATCTACGACGCGGCGATGCGCTATCGCGACGAGGGCGTGCCGCTGGTGCTCCTCGCAGGCAAGGAGTACGGGTCCGGGTCCTCGCGCGACTGGGCGGCCAAGGGCACCACGCTCCTGGGCATCCGGGCCGTGATCGCCGAGAGCTACGAGCGGATCCACCGCTCCAACCTGGTGGGCATGGGCGTGCTGCCGCTCCAGTTCCTCCCGGGTGAGAGCGTCGCGTCGCTGGGGCTGTCCGGGCGCGAGTCGTTCACGATCGCCGGCATGGCCGAGCTGGCGCCGCGCCAGGTGGTGACGATCCACGCCCGGTCCGACGCGGACGGCTCCGAGCGGACCTTCGAGGCCATCGCGCGCCTGGACGGTCCGATCGAGGTCGAGTACCTGCGCCAGGGCGGCATCCTGCCGGCGGTCCTGCGGCGGCTCGCGGCGGGCTGAGGCCGGCGGTCCTGCGGCGGCTCGCGCGCCGGCTGCCAATAGCCGGCTGCCAATAGATGCCGGAACGGGAACGTCGTGAGGCCCCCCGAAGGAGTCGGGAGGCCTCACGCTGACGGTGCCTCGCTGCGCGGGGAGGAGAAGCCGCGCAACGAGGTGGGCTCGTTCGGTGCTGGGACGACCGGATTCGCGCGCCTGTGACGCCGCTCGCGACGAACGGGGGCACACTTCCACCGACAGGCCGACGATCGGGCCGAACGACCGAGGCGAGGGCAGCGATGGGTGGCGAAGTGATGGATGGTGCGAGGCCCCTGGACGGCATGCGCGTCGTGGTGTTCGTGGGCGAGGGTGTCGAGGACCTGGAGTACTGGGTGACCGTGATGCGGCTCCGCGAGGCCGGCGCCGAGGTCGTCTCCGCCGGGGTCTCCCTGGCGACGGTGCCGGGCAAGAACGGGCTTGCCGTCACGGCGGGGACGCTCGTGAAGGACCTGGACGCGGCCGCGGTGGATGGCGTCGTCATTCCCGGCGGCTGGATGCCGGACAAGCTGCGCCGCTACCCCGAGGTGACCGGACTGGTGCGCGCCGTGCATGACGCGGGCAAGCCGGTCGGGATCATCTGCCACGGCGGGCTGATCGCGATCTCGGCTGGGATCATCGGCCGCGACCACCCGGTGACGGGCTCGCTCGGGATCCGCGACGATCTGGTCAACGCGGGTGGCCGCTGGGTGGACGAGCCTGCCTTCCGTGACGGCAACCTGGTCTGGGGCCGCGTCGTGGAGGACATCCCGGCATTCGAGCGCGAGCTCGTCGCGCTCCTTGCCGAGCACAACCGCTAGGACTGGGCCGGGACGGCCTCCCTGGTATCACGCGTGCCGCCCAGCCTCGCCGCGACCCAGATGCACCCCGCCGCCGCGAACGCGAACAGGGCCGCGCCCAGCATCGAGAACCACAGGCCGGCGGCCTCGGACACCACGCCCATGAGCGGCGGATACAGGATCGATCCCACGATGGCGGCCGACGCGAGGACGCTGCTGACCATGCTCGCCCGGCCCGGATAGAGCGAGCCGCCGATCGCCATGATCATCGGGTACACCGGCCCCGCCGCGAACCCGGCGATGGCGAAAGACAGGATCGAGAGCGGCACTGACGGCACGTTGATCGCCGCGAGGATGGCGACGCCGCAGGCCGCCGACCAGGTGGTCGCGAAGGCCACGGCCCCCATGCGGTCCACGATGAACGACGACACGAGCCGGCCCAGCGCGAGCGACGCCCAGAACAGCGAGAGGGCCAGCGTGGCGACCTCGAGGGACACCTCGTCGAGGTAGCGGACGAGCCAGCTGGAAACGCCCAGCTCCATCGCGACGTAACACCCGATCGCGATCGCCAGGACGACCAAGGGGAGCGGCACCCGCCGGCGGTCGCCCGGGCCTCGCGCGCCACGCTCCGGCGCGGCGGTCGCCGGGTCGGTCGGCGGATGCGTGGGCGGGAGCCGGCGGGTACCCAGGAGCACGGCGAGCGGAGCGGCGGCAACCGCGGAGGCGATCGCGACGGCCTGCCATGGCGCTCCCCAGCTCACGCTCAGCCCCACCACCAGCGGCACGGTCAGGGCTCCGAGGGCGAAGAACAGGTGGAGGCGGTTGAGCATCGCCGCATGGCCCGCGTACAGGTCCATGAACAGGGCGTTGACGCCGGCATCGATGATGCCCGCCCCCATGCCCATCACAAGGAACCCCAGCAGGAACAGCGGCCAGTCCCCCGCGGCGGCGATGAGCAGCAGGCCCAATGTGATCAGTCCGGGCCCCGCCGCCAGCAGCAGCCGGCGTGGGAGCCGGCCGGCGAGAACACCCACCGAGATGGTGCCCGTCACGTATACGACGGCATTGACGAAGTAGGCGAAGCCCATGCCCCCGTCCGATTGGTCGAACGTTCGCTGGACCTCGCGGATGAGCGACGGGACGAGGAGAACGGTCCAGCCCAGCAGGAAGAACGCCGCGAAGCCGGTGAGGACGACATCCCGGCCCGGCGGAGGCGCCTCGGTGGTTGTGGCGGCGGATTGCTGGGTCACGGGGCTCCGGGATGAAGAAAGCGGAGCCGTGGGCTCCGCCTGGAGGGTCGCGGGTGGTGGGCGATACTGGACTCGAACCAGTGACCTCACGGATGTGAACCGTGCGCTCTAACCAACTGAGCTAATCGCCCCGATCCCCGAAGGGAGTCGCATTCTAGCGCGGTTCGAGCCATGCGCGGGGCGTCAGGTCCGCGTCCGGGTTCGCGCCGGGCGCGGGGTCGCGGGTCGCGAGGTCGCGGGTCGCGAGGAGGCTCCGGAGCGGCGGTCAGATGCGCAGTCCGGGCCAGCGCTCCAGGACTCGCTCCGGACCCAGCCCGTCCACCACGACGGTCTTCGTCCGGCCTCCGGCACCAGCCACGAGCCTGACGTCGCGCCGCGGGACGCGCAGCTCCCCTGCGAGGAGCCGCAGGAGGGCCTCGTTCGCCGCCCCATCGACCGGTGGCGCCGCCACCCGGGCTCGCAGCACGCCGTCGAGCACGCCATCCACCCGGTCGGTGCCGCCGCGTGGCGTCAGGCGCACCCCGAAACGCGTTGCGGTGGGGCTCAGAGGAATGCGCGCCAGAGGGCGCCCAGGACGAGCAGGACGAGCAGGGGCGCGAAGTCGAACATGCCCGAGGATGGCAGCACCCGGCGGATCGGCGCGAGCAACGGCTCCGTGGCCTGGATCAGGAACCGCGAGACCTGGTTGGATCCGGCCGGATCGACCCAGCTCAGCAGCACCCTGCCGAGCACGAGGATCCACAGCAGGAACAGGAGCACGCCGACGAAGACCCCGAAGAAGCCCATGGGTGGAGTCTAGCAACGAACCGCCGGGAGCCCGAATGGCTAGTCAGGAGCCCGAATGGCAAGCCGCCCCCCGTGGCCACCGGTCGCTCGCCGAAGATCGCCCGACCCACGCGGACGATCGTCGCCCCCTCCTCGACCGCGATCTCGTAGTCGTCCGACATGCCCATGGACAGCTCGGAGCCAAGGCGCGGCCAGCGGGCGCGCAGCCGCTCACCCAGGACGCGCAAGGCCACGAACGTCGCCCGGGCCTCCGTGGGGGTGGCCGGGAACCGGCCGATCGTCATGAGGCCGCGGAAGTCGAGCGCGGCGAGACCATCGAGGCCCTCGAGCGCCGCCTCCACGGTGTCCGGGTCGAACCCCGCCTTCGCCGGGTCCCGGTCCACGTTGACCTGGAGCAGGACCGGGACGGCCCGGCCCGGGCGAACCTCCGCCGCGACGGTGGCGAGCCGCTGGGCCAGCTCGAGGGTATGCACGGATTCGATCATGTCGAACAGCTCGACCGCCCGGCGTGCCTTGTTCGCCTGGAGTGGACCGATCAGGTGCCACGCGGCGCCGTCGACCACCGGGATCTTCGCGGCCGCCTCCTGGACCCGGTTCTCGCCCAGCACCCGGAAGCCCGCGGCGACGGCCGCCCGGATGCGGTCCGCCGGCGCGGTCTTGGACACCGCGACCAGCGTCACGAGGTTCGCGTCCGACCCTGCGCGGGCCGCCGCCGCGCCGATCCGGTCGAGGACCTCGTCGCGGGCATGCCGGAACGCCTCGACCTCTGCGGGATCGAGGCGCTCAGCGGTCATCCGTGCTCCTGGCCCGCCGTGCGAGCCCGTCGATCAGCGGCGGCGGAGGAAGCTCGGGATCTCGAGGTCGTCGGCGTCGTAGGACGCGGTCTTGCGCGCCGGCGCCTCGCCCACGGAACGCGCGGCCGGGACCGCGACCTGGTCGTCGCGGATGCGCGGCACGTCGGGGTCGATCTCGGTGCGCTGGCGCTCGAGCTCGTCGAGGAAGTCGCGGGCAGGCGGCGTGGCCGATGCCGACTGCGCGGCGGGTGCCTGGCGGACCCCATACGCGCTGCCGGAGCGCTCGGTGGCCGCGGCGCGACTCGTGTCCTTGCTGCGCCGGGCGTCGAACCCGGTGGCGATGACGGTGATCATCACCTCCTCGCCCAGGCGCTCGTTGAAGCTCGTGCCGAAGATGATGTTCGCCTCGGGATCGGCGGCTGCCCGGATCTCCTCCGCGGCCTCCGTGACCTCCCACAGGGTGAGGTTGCTGGAGCCCGTGATGTTGAACAGGATGCCCTGCGCGCCGGAGATGTTGATCTCGAGCAGCGGGCTCGCGACGGCCTGGCGGGCCGCCTCGAGGGCCCGGTTCTCGCCCGCGGCGCGGCCGATGCCCATGAGCGCCGAGCCCGCGTCCTTCATGATCGTGCGCACGTCCGCGAAGTCGAGGTTGATGAGCCCCGGCACGGTGATGATGTCGCTGATGCCCGCGACGCCCTGGCGGAGCACGTCGTCGACCACCCGGAACGCGTCCACGATGGACGTGTTCTTCTGGACGACATCCCGCAGCCGGTCGTTGGGGATGGTGATCAGGGTGTCGACCTTGGCCTTGAGCTCCTCGGCGGCCTTCTCGGCGATCAGCTTGCGCCGGGCACCCTCGAAGCTGAACGGCTTGGTCACGACGCCGATCGTCAGCGCGCCTTGCTCCTTGGCGATCTCCGCGACCACCGGGGCGGCACCCGAGCCCGTGCCGCCGCCGAGGCCGGCGGTGATGAACACCATGTCGGAATCCGCGAGGGCGTCCGCGATCTTGTCGCGATCCTCCTCGGCCGCGCGGGCGCCGATGGTGGCGTCGCCGCCGGCACCGAGGCCGCGGGTGATCTTGTCGCCGATGCGGATCTTGTGGGGCGCATCCGACTGCAGGAGCGCCTGCGCGTCCGTGTTGCAGGCGATGAACTCCACGCCCATCATCTCGGCGCGGATCATCCGGTTGACGGCGTTGCTGCCGCCGCCGCCCACGCCGATGACGCGGATGAGGGCGAAGTTCTCGGAGTCGGATCGCAGCGGCATCGGCGCTCTCCCGAAAAGTTGGCGTTTGGCGCTGGTAGGCGTCTGGCGGTGGTGGACCATTTCCGGCGAGCCGATCACGCCCGGCGGCGCCGAAGGTCGCGTGGGATTGTGGAGTATACCCGCGTTGCGTCCGGATCGGTTCGTCGAGATTCGCCCGCCGCACCGACTCGGCCGCGAGCCGGAGGCTACCCCGCGAGGAAGCTCAGGCGGACCCGGCGGGTGGCGTTGTCCTCGTTGGGATCCAGCAGCGTGATGGACTGCCACGTCCCGAGGGTCAGCGTGCCCCCGATCACCGGCACGCTCAGCGAGGGCGACACGAGCAGGGGCAGCACGTGGTCGGCCCCGTGCCCGGGCGAGCCGTGGCGGTGGCGCCAGCGGTCGTCGCGGGGCAGCAGACGGTCCAGGGCCGCCACGGCGTCGCCCTCCGAGCCGGCTCCGAGCTCCATCACGACGACCCCGGCCGTCGCATGCGGAATGAACACGTGGAGCAGCCCGTCACCGCCCTCGGACGCGTCGGCGGCAAACCGGGCACACGCGGGCGTGAGGTCGGTGAACCCGCGAGCGCTGCCGGTCCTGACCTCGAGCTCGAGCGAGCGCACGGATCAGGGGAAGACCGAGCGGAACGCGCGGCGGATCCGGCTCAGGCCACCGCCGCCCGGTGCGGACTCGTAGTGGAGCGGGTCGCCCGCCGCGATCTGCATGGCGCCCCACCGGAGCAGGCCCACGGCCGTCGAGTAGGAGGGGTCCTGGATCGTGTCGACGAGGCCGCTGATCCCGGCCGGTCCCGTGACCCGGACCGGCATCTGGAGGACCTCGCGACCCAGCTCCGCGGTTCCGGCAAGCAGGGACGCGCCGCCGGTCAGGATGATCCCGGCCGGGAGCATGCCGTGCCCGCTGCGGGCCATCTCGCCACGGAGCAGCTCGAAGGTCTCGCGCATCCGGGACTCGATGACCTGGCACAGCTCCACGCGGCTGACCGTTCGTCCCGCCTCCTCGCCCAGGACGGAGACGCTGATCTCCTCGTCCTCGATGGCGCGCAGGTCGCACGTCCCGTGGCGGACCTTGAGCTCCTCGGCCACCTGGAGCGTCGTCTTGACCCCGATGGCCACGTCGTTGGTCACGTTGTTGCCGCCGACCGGCAGGACCGCCGTGTGGAACGGCGAGCCGTCCGCGAACAGCGTGAGGTCGATCGTCGCCGCGCCGATGTCGGCCACCGCGACGCCCAGCTCCTTCTCCGTGTCCGTCACGACCGCCTCCGCCGAGGCGAGGCCGTTGACGACGAGCTCGTCGATCTTCACCCCGGCGAGCTGGACGCACTTGGTGAGGTTCTGGACCGCGGTCGCGGACGCGGTGACGATGTGCGTCTCCACCTCGAGGCGCAGGGCGCTCATGCCCAGCGGGTCCTTGACACCCTCCTGGCCGTCAACCGTGAAGCCCCGGCGCTCGACGTGGAGCACGTCGCGGTTGCTGGGGATGGACACGGCCCGCGCAACCTCGATCGCGCGGCTGATGTCCTCTCGGGTGACCTCGCGGTGGTGCGCGGTGACGGCCACCTGGCCCGTGGAGTTGAGGCTCTCGACGTGCTGGCCGCCGACGCCCACGAAGGCGCGGTCGATCTTCCAGCCGGACAGCCGCTCGGCGCGCTCGACCGCGTCCGCGATCGACCGGACGGACTGGTCGATGTTGACGACGACGCCCTTGCGCAGGCCCGTCGTGGGCACCGTCCCGTGACCCATGATGGTCAGGCGCCCATCACGGCCGACCTCGCCGATGAGCGCGCAGACCTTGGACGTGCCGACGTCGATGCCGACCAGCACCGCTTCCCGTTCCACCGCTCTATCGTCCCTCGCTCTGCCGTCTAGATGAAGTGGCGCCTGATCAGCGCGACGTTGTTGAAGATCCGGAACCCGAAGTTGATGAGTGCGACCAGGTAGAGGTCGAGGCCCAGCCGGTCGCCGATGAACGTCAGCAGCACGGCCACGACCGCATTCGTGAGAAAGCCGCTGATGAAGATGCGATTGTCG
>CAVOWV010000001.1:0-91986 GCA_963700245.1 uncultured Chloroflexia bacterium | reverse complement strand
GCTCTGGATCTGGATCGCGATCGCCCTCCCGGCTCCCCCCGCGCCGCCGTTCCCCCTGCCGGCCGTCGATCTCGCCTACCAGGTGCGCGCAGGGGACGAGACCCTGGCCGCGCGGGCGCTCCCCGTTGGGGCCCCTGGACGTTGACGGTGTGGGGCACGCCGTGGGTGGACGAGAGTGGCTGGCCCAGGTCAAGCTCGCGGCGGGCTATGCCGTCGGCGGGTGGGAGCTGCTGGCCGTGCTGCGTGCCGGGCTGGTGGCCTTCACGACGGGCCTTCTGGTCGCGATAGCCCGGGAGCGAGGGGCAAGCCCACGGACGGCCGCGATCCTCGCGCTGGCCCCGTTTGCCCTGCCGCCCCGGCGCTCGCGCTCCGGCCGCAGCTGTTCGGATCTTCCTGTTCGCCGTCCTGCTGTGGCTGATCGCCGTTCGAGCCCGACGCCGCGGCTTACCTGTTGGCACCGGTGGTCGTGCTGCTATGGGCGAACGTGCCGGCAGCTCTGCTGGGCCCTGCCGCTCGCTTACGCGTGGCTCAGCGACATTGCGGCGAACCGGCCCGCGCGCGTCTCGCTGTGGATCCTCGTCGCGGGCACGCTCGCGACCCTCGTCAACCCTTACCTCGCGGGAGCGTGGGTTTACGCGGTCGAGATCGGCGTCAACCCGCCATCGCCGGCCAGGTCAGCGAGTGGCAGCGGACCCTGCCGTTCGCCATGCCCGGGGTGCTCTTCTACCCCTCGGTCGTCGTCACCGTGGCGCTGATGCTCCGCCGGCGTGACCTGTCAGGTGGCCGGACTGGGTGCTGGTCGCCGCCATGGCCCTCATGGGCGCGTGGGCGGTCCGGGGCGTGGCGTGGTGGGCGCTCGTGATGGTCTTCGTGCTCGCGGGCGTGCTCGCGACCGAGCGCACGGTCGCGCCGCGCGCGCCGAGCGCGGTGACGGGCTCATCGCCGCCGTGCTGGGTCTCGCCGTCGTGGCCGCGTTGCCGTGGTGGCGGCCGACGGACCCGCTGACCGGCCGGACGGGCCTGCTCTCCTACGCCCCGAGCGGACTGGCGGCGAAGGTAGCCGAGCTGGCCGGCGCCGGTGCCGCGTCGTCGTGCCACAGACCTGGGGCTCCTGGTTCGAGTGGGCGGCTCCGGAGCAGGCGTACTTCATCGACTCCCGGTTCGAGCTGTTCCCGGCCGACGTCTGGGCGGACCACGCGGCGCTCCAGGGTCCCGGGGCCGGCGAGGTGCTGGACCGCTGGGCGGCGGACGTGGTGGTCGTTCCGGCCGGGGAGGCGATGCTGTCCGGCCCATGGATCGTGCCTGGGAAGACGCGGACGGGACGATCCTCGTCCGGGCCCCGTGACCGAACAGCGCGCTGCCGCTGGTACCTTCGGGAGGCCGCCAGGCGCAGCCGGTGTTGCTAAGGTGCACCGCATGACAGACACGGTCGCCAGTGGCCTCTCGGCCGAAGCATCCGGCCCGCTCGATGTGGTGGTCCTCGGGGGCGCCGGCCACGTGGGCCTGCCGCTGAGCCTCTCCCTCGTCCAGTCCGGCCTGCGGGTGGGCATCTTCGACATCGACGGCGCCGCCCTGGAGCGCATCGCCGGCGGGCAGATGCCGTTCCTGGAGAACGGCGCGGACGAGCTGCTGCCGCGGGTCCTCGCCACCGGCCGACTGGAGATGGACATCTCCGCCGCGATGATCGCCCGGGCGGACGCCGTGGTCCTGGTGATCGGCACCCCCGTGGACGAGTTCCGGGCCGTCCATGCGTGTCTTCGAGCGCGCGGTCGACCAGATCGCACCGCACGTCGCGGACGGTGCGCTGATCGTCCTTCGAAGGTCCGGCGGTCCCGGGCACCACGGAGTACACGGCGCCGCCTTCGAGGACCGCGGGTTCAAGGTGGACGTCGCCTTTGCCCGGAGAGGATCGCCGAGGGGCACGCCCTCGAGGAGCTGCGGTCGCTGCCCCAGATCATCGGCGCGGACGATCCGATTCGCGGGGACCGTGCGGAAGCGTTGTTCCACCACCCCAGGTGAACACGATCCGCACGACAAGCGAAGGAAGCGGAGCTCGCCGAGCTGTTCACCAACACCTGGCGCTAATGAAGTTCGCCGTCGCGAACCAGTTCTTCGCCATCGTGGACCAGGCTGGCGTGGACTACACGAACGTCCTGCACGGATCCGCGAGGACTACCCGCGCGCAGCGGACCTGCCGGGCCCGGCTTCGCGGCCGGCCCTGCCTGTTCAAGGACACGATGCAGCTGGCGGCGTTCACGCGACCACTTCCCGCTGGGCCAGGCGGCCATGCAGATCAACGAGGGCATGCCGGCCTAATCGTGTCGGCGCTGGAGCGGGCACGGCAGCCTGCGCGGGAGGACAGTGGGCGTCCTGGGCATGGCGTTCAAGGCGGAATCGGACGACATCCGCGCCTCGCTCAGCTTCAAGCTCCGCAAGCTCCTGGAGTGGGCGGGCGCGAAGTGCTGTGCACCGATCCCTACGTGGACGATGCGCGCCTGGTCGCCGCTGGACGAGGTCCTGGAGCGCAGCGAGATCCTGGTCATCGGCGCGCCGCACAGCGGCCTATCGGTCCTCGACCTCACCGGTCGCGAGGTCGTCGACATCTGGACGCCACCGGCGGAGGGATCCGGCTCCAGTCATGAAGGTCCTGGTCACCGGCTCCGCCGGCTTTATCGGCGGCTATCTCGTCGAGGAGCTGCTCGCGGCCGGCCACGAGGTGGTCGGCGTCGACAACTTCTCCAAGTACGGCCGCGGTCGCCAAGTCCTACGACGACCATCCCGCGCTACCGCTTCGTTGAGGGCGACGCCAAGGACGTCGCGGCTGCTGACGGAGCTGGCTGCCGACGTCGACCACGTGCGTCGCCGCGGCCGCGATGATCGGCGGGATCAGCTACTTCCACGAGTTCGCCTACGACCTGCTCGCCGAGAACGAGCGGATCCTCGCCTCGACCTTCGACGCGGCCATCGCGGCGCACAAGGCCGGGCGGCTGAAGAGGATCATCGTCCTGTCGTGCTCGATGGTCTTCGAGAGCACGACCGTCTTCCCGACGCCCGGAGGGCGCCGAGCGCACGTCGCCCGCCGCCGATCTCGACGTACGGCTTCCAGAAGCTGGCGGTCGGAGTACTTCGCGCAGCGGCGCCTGGGAGCAGTACGGGCTGCCCGTACACGATCCTGCGCCCGTTCAACTGCGTGGGCATCGGCGAGCGGCGGGCCCTGCGCGACACGGACGTCATGAGCGGCAACGTGAAGCTCGCGCATGAGCCACGTGGTGCCCGACCTCGTGCAGAAGGTCCTCAAGGGCCAGGACCCGCTCCACATCCTGGGCGAGGGCAGCCAGGTCCGCCACTACACCTACGGCGGCGACCTCGCCCGCGGCATCCGCGACGCGATGGAGCCCGCCGGCGGCGTCAACGAGGACTTCAACCTCTCCACGGCGGCGTCCACGACCGTGCTGGAGCTCGCCGAGGACGATCTGGACCAAGATCCACGGCGACGGCCGGCCCTTCCGCTACGTCACGCGACCCGCCCTTCGACTACGACGTCCAGCAGCGCGTCCCCGACGTGCGCAAGGCCCGCGACGTCCTGGGCTTCGAGGCCACGACGACCCTCGACGAGATGCTGGACGAGGTCATCCCGTGGATCGAGGCCGAGGTGGAGGCCGGCCGGCTGTGAGCGGCACCCGGGAGGTCGGGACCCCGGAGCTGTCGGTCGTCGTGCCCGTGTTCAAGGAGGGCGAGGCGGTCGACCCGGTCCTGCGTGCGCTGAATGCCGGGATCACGGCCGACCACGAGATCCTCGTCGTCTACGACTTTGACGAAGACCCGACCGTCCCCGTCATCGAGCGGCTTCACGTGGAGATCCCCGCCATCCTGGGCCTGCGCAACGGCCTGGGCCGCGGCGTGCTCAACGCCATGAAGGCCGGGATCGCGGCGTCGCGCGGCGACTACGTGCTGATCTCCATGGCCGATGGTTCGGACGAGCCGCACGTCGTGGACCCGATGGTGGCGCTCGCCCGCGACGGCGCGGACGTCGTGGCCGCCTCGCGCTACATGAAGGGCGGGCACCAGGTGGGCGGGCCGTTGCTCAAGCGGCTCATGAGCCGGACTGCCGGCCTCTCGCTCCACTGGTTCGGCGGCGTGGCCACCCACGACCCCACGAACAACTTCAAGCTCTACTCGCGGCGCCTCCTGGATGCCACCCCCATCGAGAGCCCGGCCGGCTTCGAGCTGGCGCTGGAGCTACCGTCAAGGCCACCCTCGCCGGCCGCCGCGTCGCCGAGGTGCCCACCACCTGGCGCGACCGCACGGCAGGCCAGAGCAACTTCAAGCTCCGCAAGTGGCTGCCCTTCTACCTGCACTGGTACTGGGTGGCGATGCGGGGAAGGTCGGGCGGCGAACCAGGTGAGTGATGAGGTGGCCGCGCCCCGTCTTGGTCCGGGCAGGAGGTGCGCCTCGTCGTCTGTTGACCAAGGCACCGGGGGCGATAGCAGCGTGGACCTCTGTTGACGACCGACAAGCCATATATTATGTAGGATGGCGCTAGCTTCTGGCTGTTGGTGTCTTGGGGTGGATTGATGCGTTGGAGTCGTCCACGTATCTCGCGGTCTACGGAGCAAATGCAGCATCGTCGGTCCTCCTTGTGCTTGGCCTCGGGTCGTTTCTGGGTGCAGGTCGTCGCTCGGGCTGCGGGAGTCAGTGTCTGGCCGAGCTTGCCTGGTCGGCGCTCACGCGGCGCTTCGCGCGGTGATCCCATTCCGGGCTGAGGAGCCGCCCCCGCCCGCGCTACTCCAGGCGCTTGGCCGTTGGTGCGGTCGGGCGCTCCTCGCAGGGACAGTCCGGTTTTTCCGTTCTGGGCGGGGACCGATCGAGGCCTGACATGGGCCCTTCTCGTTCGTCATCGGCCTTGGCATGGTCTTCCGCGCGGTAATCGTGCTCGTCGACAATCTCGATGCCGTTTGACGTGCCCCTCATCCAGGAGGCGGCTGCTGATGCCCTGCTGGGTCGGACAAGCCCCTACATGACCCGCATCTACCATGCTGGCTACCCATTACCTGCCGGTAGCCGCCGCGGTCATGGCGATGCTTGGGAGCCTGATCGGCGATAGCGCGATGGGCTGTCGTGGTCGGGGATGCGCTAACGATATCGCGGGATCATCTTCTATGCCGCGCGTCGTCTGGGGATCCCGAGGCCCTATGGCTGCTAGCGGCCGGTGTTCGCTTTGGGCATGGTCGTCAGGCGGCTACTAGTGACTTGGCAGGGCTTTCCTGAGCCGATCCTGACCGGCTTCCTGGCTATCGGTGCGTTTGCGCTGCTTTTCTTGGCCTGCACCTCGACGATCTGGCGGCTGCATCTTGCTCAGGGCTAGCGTGGGACCAAAGTTCGCCGTCGGTGTCCTGCCGTTCCTCTCTCGGTTCGTCCAAGGGTCGCGTCACGCTGGTTGTCGCCCTGCTGGTTGCGGGTGTCTGCACTGTGCCCTTCGGTCTTTGGCATCGGCTGAGTTTGCAAAAAGATTTTGGTCAGGTGGCAGCGCAGCCGAAGTATTCCCTAATCTGCTCGTTGCATGGTTCCGGCTGGGATGACGCCCCCATCTCTCCTCGCCGTCGCCCTCGGGTTCGGTTGGTGGACAGTCGCAAATTCACGACGAGTAAAAACGCCCCTGGCTGGCAGGTACCGCGGGATTGCTGCTCGTTGCCTTCCTGTTCAATCGCATCGCCTTCGTCAACTACTACGCGATCCCGCTCGTCATGATCTTGCTTCTGATCGTGGTGCAGTTTAGCCGATGAGCGACTAGACAGTCGCGCGCCCTTCGTGGATCGACGCGTCTGAGGCGGCCGAGCTCGCCCGCGCCGTGTGGTGGTGGCCCAGGCCACCAGCGGGATCATCAGCAGCGGAATGTCCTGGGCGCTGTAGAAGACGCCGGCCGGATGTTTCGCGTCGAGCAGCACCTGGACGTACGTCGGCCACATCGGCAGGAAGAGAAGCGAGGCTGCCACGATGCCAGCCACGGTCACCCACCAGCGCCGATCGCGGATCCCCCACAGCCCCAGCGGAGCGATGGTCACCTTGGTGAGCAGGAAGGCCGACGGCCACCGGTACAGGGTGCCCATGGCCAGCGCCGCGACGAGCCAGATCGTCGGGTTTCCGGTCAGCAGGTGAACGGCGGTGGGCGGCCAGGCGAGGAACGCCGCCATGGTGGCCCACCCGAGCGGCGACGGCCGCAGCTTGTAGAGCGCCCATCCGACCATCACGGCCGGCAGAATCCACCACAGCGGCCATGGGGCCAGCGTGGCGGGGACGAACAGCACGAGCCAGACCGGCGGATACGGATGTCGCCCGGCATCACGATGTATGGCCCGTGCAGCTGCCGGTCGAGGTACCAGGTCCCGCCGTCCAGGCAGGTCTGGTGGCCTCCGCGTAGTTGCGATAGTCGAGGCCCGCGAGTCGCTCGATCGCGCCCGGCGGCGCAGACACGTACTGCCATACCCACAGCGCCGAGGAACAGGACGGCCAGGCCGTAGCCCAGGACCCGCCCCAGCCTGACGCTCCGTCACCGCGTCGTCGGCCACAGGCTGTGCAGCGGCTGCCCCACGTCGTCGTAGGCGTGTGGCTCGGACCGCCCGGTCCACAGCAGCGCGATCACCGCGACCAGCGTGATCACCCCAGCCCAGCAGGGTCGCCGCCCCCAGGTCGGGGAGCGACAGCTCCGGGGCCGGCGCCGCCCAGACCAGGTTTGCCGCGAACGCGATCGCGAAGGCAGCCCACGCCACCAGGAGCACCCGCGAGTTGGCCGCCATCAGCAGGAACACGAACGCCGGGTACGCGTAGCGCTCGTGCATCGTGGTCAGGCTCACGAAGGCCACCAGCGTGATCGCCGCCAGGCCCAGCGCCAGGCCCTGCGGGCTCGGGCGCCGGTACACGCCGGCGAAGACGACCAGCGCCAGCAACCCGGCCATCACGAACCCGATCTGCCGGAACGTGACCGGCCCCAGGACCGCCGTGGAATCGAGCACGAAGTCACCGCCGGCGGCCAGCTCCTGGACCACCCACCACGGGTTCCACGCCCGCAGCGAGAGCACGTTGAAGATGCCGTCCTGGTACTCGGCGACGTTGCCCAGGTAGTTCACGGGTCCACCCGCCGGGATGAACGGCAGCCAGACGAGCACGCACACCAGCAGGCCCACGAGCGCGCCCTTGATCGACCCCCGCGACCCCTGGGTCGCCAGGAACCAGGCCGCGAACGGCACGATCAACGGCAGCGCCTGCGGCTTGGTCATCAGGCTCAGCGCCACCAGCGCGGCGACCAGGCTCGGCCGGCCCCCGCGCGCCGCCAGGACCGCGAGGACCGCCGGCAGGACGTAGATGGACTCGTACTGGCCCCACCACGCGGAGACGTACCAGGTCGCCGGCCACAGCAGCACGGCCCCCATCGCCGCCACGGCGGCCCACGGCTTGTCGCGGAACCACCAGCCCACGGCGACGGCGATGCCCAGGTCCGCGATGCTCGCCGGCAGCTTCATCAGGGCGGAGATCGCGGGGTCTGAGGCATCGGTCACGGTCCGGAATGCCGGCTCCAGCCAGGCGAGCGCGCCCCAGACCCAGGCCATGACGGCGGGGAAGGACAGGTTCTGGTCGTAGGCGTTGGCCCACCCGTTCACCGCGATCCCGTGGACCCACAGGACGAACTGGTCCACGTCGCCGGCCAGCCCGCGGGCCGGCCAGACCCACATCCGGACGCCGATGCCCAGCGCGAACAGGACGGGGATGGCGATGGCGAGCAGGATCGCGAGGATGGACGAACTGCGGCGGCCGACGATCATCGGGCCGTCGTCCGCGCCGGGTCGCGTGGCGCCCAGGCGGTCATCCCGTCAGGCAGGCGTCGTGACCCAGTAGCGCTCCGCCAGGCCGCCGGGCACCTTGCCGATGTCGCCGGTCCGGGCCGCGTAGCCGCGCACCGCGTCGCCCATCGCCTTGGTTCCGTCGAACAGGCGCTCGATCTGGCTCTCGTACAGCGCGATCGCGCGGATCTTGCGCTCCAGCTGGTCGCTGATGTCCGCGAACTCCGCGTTGAGCGAGATGCCGGCCGGGAGGGCGTCGAAGGAGCCCGCGGGCATGTCCTCCAGGCGGCCGAAGTCCTCCCACCACGCGTAGGGGAAGTCCTCGTAGAGCACGATCCTGTTCGAGTAGTCGGGCCCCGGCATCACCCACGTGCGGGCGTCGGCGAGGAGCGCGAGGCCGGCGTCGCGGGCGAGCTGGTGGTCCACGTGGCCGCCGATGCCCATCGGCAGGTAGAGGCGCGAGGGCTCCAGGCGGGCGATCTCGCGGCGCAGGATGTCCACCGGCGGGGGATCGTCGGCGCGGGGCGTGCCCAGGAGCTGGTCGTCGCCCTCGTAGCCGCGGAACACGGCGTCCGGGAGGTCCAGCCAGACGACCGAGACCTCGGCGAAGGCCGCGAACCGCTCGTCCTCGAGGCGGCGCTGGGCCATGGTCTCGCCGGCAGCGGCCGCGTCCGTGAGCTCCGTGGTCAGGACCGCGCCCTGCGTCTGGACGTCGTCGGCGAGGGGCTGGCCCGCGAGCGACTCGTTGTGGATGTGCGCCCGGCGGTACCAGGAGGAGCGCTGCCAGAAGCGCTTGGCGGCGGCGTCGGCGTCGCCCTGCGTGGCATCGAGGCCAGCCTTCGTCGCCTGCCAGGGGGCCGCGGAGGAGTCCTCCGGGTAGTCGGCCTCGAGGTGGGCGCGGTTGAAGGCCTCGGTGACCGGCCAGACCGTCTTGTTGCCGAACCCCAGCGCCTCGCGCTGGTAGGGCGTCAGCCGGTCCGCGTCCCCGGTGCCGGAGAACAGCGTCAGGATCGTGACGTTCTGGCCGAGCTCGCGGAGGCTGGCGATGAGCCCGCCGCACGAGAGCGCGACGTCGTCCGGGTGGGGGGCAACGAAGACATGGGTCATGGCCAGCGGAGTATAGCCGGGCAGGTCGACCGGCTGACCCTGCGGTCCCAGGCAGCCGATGGATGGTAAGCAGGATAACGGGTGCCGCGCTGGAGATCTGCTCGCGCGCCGTCGGCAAGACCGAAACGGCGAGCGCGAGGGCGCGGACCGTGTTCCGCCTGGACGACGCCGGAACAAGGGCGATCTGTCGAAGGCGATCCGGCAGCGTCTCGTGAGCTCTCCGCGGCCGGTCCTCATCGACGAGTGGCAGCGGGTGCCTTGCGTCGCTGGGACCTGGTTCGGCGTGCCGTTGAGTCGCCGATGCGGATCGCCGGGCCAGTTCCTCCTGACCGGCTCAGCATCTCCCGCGAGCCGCAACGACGCACACCGGGGCCGGCGGATCGTGTCCCTCCGCATGCGACCCATGACCCTCATGGAACGCGGCGTGGCGTCGCCCTCCGTCAGCCTGGCGGCGTTGCTGCGCGGCGATGCCAGGCAGATAGCCGGCACGACCGGCGTTGCCCTGGAGCAATACGCCCTCCAGATGCTTGCCTCGGGTCTGCCGGAGCTGCTTGACTGCCTGCGCGGTCGGCCCGTGCCGCAGCTGGACGGATACCTGGCACGTGTGATCGACGATCTTGCCGACGCCGACCTGCCGGTCAGCACGCCGGCGTGCGACGCTGGATGGAGGCGTACGCCGCGGCTGTCTCCCGACCACTTCGATGGCCAAGATCCGGGAGGCTGCGAGCGGAGGTCGGTCTGACCAGCCAACCAAACCGACCGCCGCACGGTACGCGGACATCCTCGAGAGCCTGTGGCTCGTCGAGCCGGTTCCCGGGTGGCGTCCAGGTCGGTAGGACATGGCACGGCTCAGCCTTGCGCCCAAGCACCAGTTGGCCGATCCAGCCCTCAGCCGCGCGCCTCAGGCGCGTGACGATCGATGCGTTGTTGCGTGGGGATGCACCTGGTCGCTCAATGGCCGTCACGGAACCCTGTTGGGAGCCCTGTTCGAGAGCCAGGTCACGCTCGATGTCCGCGTCTTCGCCCAGGCGGCCGAAGCCGACGTCTTCCACTACCGTGACTTCGGTGGTGACCACGAGGTCGATCTCATCGTCGAAGGAGCCGACCGACGACTCGTCGCGATCGAGATCAAGCTGGCGGCCGTCGTTGACGACGCCGATGTGCGTCACCTCGTCTGGCTTCGCGACAAGATCGGGGCGGATCGAATGGAGGCCGTCATCGTGACGACCGGGCGCGAGGCGTATCGCAGGCGCGATGGGATCGCCGTGGTTCCAGCCGGGCTCTGGGGCCCTGACGTCAGGGCGACGCCATGACGAGCAGGGCCGCTCGTCACTCGCTCCAGCCCTCCGCGCCGATCAGTGGGACGAAGACGCACGCCCCGTCCGAGCGCTCCGTCCACTCGCTGCCGTGGCGCTCCACGATGAGCAGCAGCTGCTCCCGCCGGGAGCCGACGGGGATGACCAGGCGACGCCCCTCACCCAGCTGGTTCCGGAGCGCGTCCGGGATGCGGGGTGCCGCCGCCGCGACGAGGATCCCGTCCCACGGGGCGCCGTCGGGCATGCCCAGGCTGCCGTCGCCGGCGGTCACGGTCACCCGGTCGGCGTAGCCCAGGCGGGCGAGGCGCTCGGAGGCTTCGGCGGCCAGCTGGGGCTCGCGCTCGATGGAGGTCACCCGGCAGCCCAGCTCCGCCAGGATCGCGGCCTGGTAGCCGGATCCGGTGCCGACGTCCAGCACGCGGTCCCCGGGGCCTACCGCGAGCAGCTCGGTCATGCGCGCGACGATGTAGGGCTGGCTGATGGTCTGCCCAGCGCCGATGGGCAGGGGGTGGTCCTCGTAGGCGTAGTCCCGGTCCGAGGCCCGCACGAAGGCCTCGCGCGGCACGGCCGCCATGGCGGCGAGCACGCGTGCGTCCCTGATGTCGCGGCCGCGAAGCTGTGCGGCGACCATCCGGGCCCGGGCGTCGCTCGTGCGTGCCCGGGACTCGTCCATCGCCGCCGGCGTCAGCTCGCGGCGGGGCTCGGGGATTCCGGCGCGGCCGACGGGGCCTCGCTGGGAGCCGCGCTCGCGGGGGCCTCGCTTGGAGCCGCCGAGGGGGCCTCGCTGGGCGCCGCGCTCGCCGCGGCGGAGGGCTCCTCCGACGGGGCTGCAGAGGGTTCGACGGTCGGCGCGAGCGTGACGATGGGCGTCGCGGCCGGCTTCGGTGTCGCCAGTGACGCCGCTCACCAGCCCGTTGTTCCCGAAGAGCAGGGCGTACAGCAGGATGGCAGCGAACACGGCCACGATGGCGATGACGAAGTACGCCGAGGCACGGTCCGTGACGTGCACGGCGTCATCGGCGGCGGTCGGAGCCGCTGCCTTCTGCCCGGGTGGCGTTCCCTTGGCCTTCTTGCCGCCCGTCGTGCCGGCCGTGGCCGCGCCCGGCACCGGCGGCTGCACCCGCACCGGCGGCTGCGGCAGCTGCGGAAGCGTCGTCGGCCTCGTCGAGCGCCATGAGCTCGGCGCCCGTGAGGTCCCCGAGATCGTCGTCGAGCTCCGGCTCCGGCTCCGGCTCGGGCTCGGGCTCCGGCTCGGGCTCGGGCTCCGGCTCGGGCTCGGCCGCGGGCACGGGCTCCGGCTCGGGCTCGGCCGGCTCGGCCGGGCTCGGGCTCGGGCTGGGTCTCGACAGCGTCAGTCGGGGCGTCGGCGTCGGCCGCGGCCTCGGTCTCCGCCGCGGCCTCGGGGCCGTCGGCCTCCGGGTCGCGCTCCTGGTCGGTCATCCGGGTGTTGATCTCCTCTCCGCGGGCGCACCTCGTGGGTATCGCCTCACGCGGCCGTCAGTGTACCGAGCGTACCGCCATCCGGGCCGGCTCGGCCGTCAGGCGTCCCGGACGGCACGCACGAACAGTCCTGCCACGCCGGCGATGACGGACACGATCCCGGCCGCGAAGATCACCGCTCCAGCGTCGACCACCGTCATCGCCACGCCGGCCAGCGCCATGGCCAGGCTCATCCCGCCGAACACCAGCGCGAAGCGGAGGCTCACGACGCGCCCCATCAGCTCCGGTGGCGTGCGCTCCTGGAACAGCGTCTGGCTCGGGATCACGAACGCCATGTTGGCCACGCCCATCCCGAAGAACAGCCCCAGCACGAGCGGGATGCTGTCGACCAGACCCACCGCCATGGCGCCCAGGCCGAAGGCGATGTAGGCCCCGATGATGATCTTGCCCTTCGGGGCACTGCCGGCGACCGCCCCGAGCATGAACCCGCCGACGAGGCTCCCAACGCCGATCGCCGTCTCCATGAAGGCGTAGGTGCCGCGGTAGGCGTCGCCCGTGCCCGGGGTGATCTCCCTGGCGAGGATGAGGCTTGCAACCGTGAGGACGCCCAGCGAGAACTGCCCGGCCGTCCCCTGCAGGGTGTTCGCGAGCAGGACCGTCTCGTGGCGGAGGAACGCCCAGCCGGCCTTGAGGTCGTCGACCATCCTGGGCCGTGCCTCGGTCGCCGTCTCGTCGGATCCGGGCGCCGCCTCGTCGACATCGGCCGCGTCGCTGCGCGACGTCCGGCGGACCAGCGGCGGCACGACCATCGTCGCCAGCAGGGCTGCCGAGGCGAGGTAGGTCACCGCGTCGAACCAGAAGGCGAGCGCGAGCGACGACTGGAGGAACACCACGAACAGGCCGGCGATCGGGTAGATGATGACGTCCGCCAGCGTCTCGCCCACCCACATCGCGGAGTTCGCGGGCAGCAGGTCCTCCTCGGGGACGATCCGCGGCAGGATGGCCTGGCGGGCGGGGCGGAAGAAGATCGAGATCGTGGTGATCACGAACACGAGCGGGTAGGCGAGCCAGACGTTGTACAGGACCGCCACGGGCACCAGCATCACCGCGGCGGCCCGCAGGATGTCCGACACCACCAGGACCTGCTTCTGGTCCCAGCGGTCGACGTAGGCGCCGGCGATCGGGGACAGGATGAGGTTCGGCACCATGCCCACGAAGAAGGTCAGGGCGACCGCCAGCGGCGAGTCGGTGACCTCGTAGACGAAGGCGGCCAGGGCGATCTGGTTCACCCGGTCGCCGAACAGGCTGATGATCTGGCCGGCCCACAGGGCCGAGAAGGACGGGTTGAGCGCGAGGCGCACGTATGGGTGCTGGCGGGCGCGCTCCAGCCAGGAAGGACGCGCGGGGACCGGGATCGCGATGACGACGCTGGGGGCCATCGTCCGTTCGCGGATCGTCTCGGCGGCACGGAGACCCCGGAGCGCCAGCGCGGCCGTGCGCGACTCGGCCTCTGCGGGCGGCAGCGGGGCGAGCGCAGGCGAGGCGAGGCCCATGCCGCTCGCGCCCATCATCATCGGCCGTTCGAGCGCGAGCGCCTCGTCCAGTGATGGGGTGAGGCCGGTGCCAGGCCGGATGGCGATCCCGTCCTCATCGACCGCCGGCGTCGTGCCGGGCAGGCGCAGCGTCCCGGCCAGCCCCTCGTAGCGCCCCGTGCGCGCTCCCTCGATCACGCGCTGGACGTCCTCCGGTGTGCGGAGGATCGTCGCGAACAGGAAGAAGGCCAGGCCCGCGGTCAGGAACAGGTCGCCGAGCGACGCCACGTTCTGCACCGGCCAGAACGGGATCGGGATGATGTCGGCGAGCGGGCCGAGGTTGAGCAGGAACTCCGGGCCTAGTTCGGCTGCGAGCTCGAAGTGGAGGACCGAATTGATCGGGCCCTGGATCCCCGAGATCTCGTACGCCGGCAGCCAGACCGGCATCCGGCCGCCGTTGGCCAGGATCGCGAGCCCGTTCGCGGCGATCCCGACCATCGCGAGCGCGAGGCCCGGGTACCAGCGGTTCTTCCAGAGGACGAACAGCAGCAGGCCGTACGCGAGGGCGAGCAGCGGCATCCGCAGCGCCTCTGCCACCGGCAGGCCGAAGTTGAGCGCCGCCTCCACGGCGAACCGGAAGATGACCGCGACGAACAGGAGGGGCAGGAAGCGGAGCCGGATGTTCGCCAGGTTCTCGAGCCGGCCGCCCAGCAGCAGGCCGAGCGCGAGCCCGAGTGCGATACCGACGATCAGCATCTCGCGATTGTGGAGCCCGCGAGGGCCCGCGTGCTCAGTGCGGTTGGGCCGGGGCGGCGGCAGGCCCCGCCGGCGGTGTCGCGCCGGTGTCCGTCACGGCTGGATCGGTCGATGTCGTGGTTGCCGATCTCGCGTTGCGGTTGGCGTGCTGGCCGATCGTCGGGATGGGTCGCGGCTGGGTCGTCCGGCCCGGATCGGCCACGCCCTCGACCCAGTGCGTCTGGACGAATGCGTCGACGACCTTGGGGTCGAACTGGATGCCGGCGAACTTGCGCAGCTCCGCGATCGCCTGCTCCGGGGTCAGCGGCGTCATCCGGTAGGGCCGGGCGGCGGTCATCGCCTCGAACGAGTCCGCCACGTGCAGCACCCGGGCCAGCAGCGGGATCTCATCACCGATCAGGCGGTCCGGATAGCCCGACCCGTTGTACCACTCGTGGTGGTGGCGGATGATCGGCAGCTCGCGCGACAGGCGCTCCACCTCCTTGATGATCTGCCAGCCCAGGACCGGGTGCGAGTTCATCATCGTCCGCTCTTCCTTGGTCAGGCGATCCTGCTTGAGGAGGACGGAGTCCGGCACGCCGATCTTGCCGACGTCGTGGAGGAGCCCGCCCCACTCCAGGGCCTCGAGGTCCGCCTCGCTCACCCGCATCACCCGCCCGATGCTGCCTGCGATGTCCTTGACCCGCTGCGAGTGCTTCGCGGTGTAGGGATCCCGCTTGTCCACCGCCGCCGCGAGCGCGCCGATGGTCTGGGTGAACATCTCGCGCATCTCGGTGTAGTTCTGGTACGCGAGCCGCGTCATGTAGAGCGGGAGCGCGAACAGCAGGCTGGCCCACGCAGCGATCACGTAGATCTGCGCCATGAGCCACCCGATGGGGGCAAGGCTGAGGATGCTGGCCGCCACACCGACGCGCCTCGCCCGGATGATCCCGCCCGGGCACTCTGGCCCGTTCGTAGAGCAGACCAGAGACCGCCGTAGAGGCCAGCATTGAGCACCAGAAAGACGCCACCGCCGATCGATCGCGGCCACGAATGCGACTGGGATCCTGCAGTTGCTCGCCCCGGCACGCCGAACAGTCCCCATACACAAGTCCTGCAACGACGGCCGGCATGACGACTCCGCCTCGGTTCGCGAGCGTGCCGTACCAAGGGATCTCGAGCCACGGAGCTCCCGCATTTCAGTGGTGCCGATTAGCGCCGACCCACGCACCGGCAGCCGGCCCGCCCAGCATCGTCGCCGCCATCAGGGTCGAGGCTGAGACGCGAACTGGCGCCGCGCGGCATCCTGCATCGGAAGGGCCGAGGCGAACAGTGTCGACCACAACCCAGAAGGCCAAGCCCGGCGATTAGTGCGGCCTGTTCGCCCAAGAGACTCGGGGCGAGCGGCAGGTCGTCGCCCAGGGGAATCAGAAGAGTCGTGGCCACGAGCGCAACTGCGCCCATTGCCACGACCCCAATGATGTAGAGCTTCAGGTCTCTCGACATCAGTCCTCAGTCCCCGATGATGTACCGGGACTCTAGCCCGTTCTCGCTATTCAGGTGAACAGGACTTGAGTACTGAGGTGAGGCCGAGCTAGAAGCCCTTCAGCGACGCTCCCCCAGCCAGCGCCACAGCGGCGACTGCGCCGAGAACAGCCAGGAGCTCGCATGAGGCGATCCTTCATCGGTCGATCCTCCGCGTCCCTTCCCTACCAGCCCTTGAAGGCCTTGTCCGGTGCCACGCTCGTTCCTCCTTGCGGCCTCCGTGTCCTTAGAACACGAAAACCGACCTGACTCGAAAGTCGGTCGGTTGCACTACTCGCTCCACCCCCACCCTAAGTGCCCATTTCAGGTGGGGGCATCAGCGCGTCCGAGCGTTTCCTTGATGCACGGTACGGAAGTACTAGTGCGAGGCGGACTATAGGTACCGGTGACCGCACCGGTCAATACGCAACCCTACCTATCCACCCAGCGTGACTCAGTCGCCATGCTCAGGCGCCGTCTCAATGCGGTCGCCTAGACGTCATCGAAAGAAGGCGGCTCAGTGGCGAGTTCCCTGCGCATCGAGGCTGCGTAGTGCGCATACTGCTCGGCCGCGGCCGCCCGACGATCACTTGCCTTGTACGCCCTCACCAGCTCAAGCTCGATCGCGTCTGCCTGCGGGTCGAGCGTCAGGGCGTCGTGGCCCAGCCGAATTGCCCTATCGAGGTCCCCGATCATCCTGGCCCTTACCTGAGCGGCTTCCACCGCCGCCAGCACTGCGGCATGGAGGTTCTCGCGGTAGTGGGCAGACCATTCCTCGTAGGCGAAATCGAGTGCATATCTGTCTGCGTAGAGCCCTAGAAGGCGCTCCACCGCCGCCACTTCATGAAGGCTGCCCTGTCGGAGGAGCCGCCAGCACGCGCGACTCGCGGTGTCAACGAGCGTCGGATGGAGACTCACGACTTCTCCATCTACCTGGATGTACCCAGCGCTCATGCCCTCGCGGAAGTCGGGCTCGAAGATTCGCCTGAGGTAGTAGACCGCTTGATGGAGCGAGTTGCCGCCGGCGTCGGGGCTCAGATCCGGCCACAGAGCATCCAGCGCTTCATCCCGAGTGGCAGCCATCCGCGGACGGGACGACAGAAAGCAGAGAAGTGCGAGGACCTTCCGTCGCAGCCCTCGGGGGAGCGTGGAGGCCCCAATCTGCACTTCGACCATACCGAGGTCAGACACAAACACCGGCTGCGCCAGTCGCTGCGTTATCGCCAGCGCAGAGGGTCGGAGCATCTTCCTCGACGCCGCAGCTGTCCTCAGCATGGCGGCATCATCGGCCGACCCTATGTCCGCGAGGAGCGCCGCGGCTGCGCTTGAGGCACCTGTTCCACGTACTACCTGAAGGCGAAGTGCGGAGCACCACCGCTGGGGCCGCAATGCTGCCTCGTCACGAACTCGTGCTAGCGCAGCCGGCCCTAGTTGGTCAAGGTTGGCAGCGATCTCCTCGGCAAGGAGTGACCAGGTGTATGCGTCGGACGCCGTACCCTGCGAAATCCATTCATCGATGCGACGGTGCGTCGATAGCCGCACGAGCAAGTTCGCCATGTAACTGCCAGGCCGAGAGTGCTGGACGGACGCGATCCGGGCCGCTTCGAGGGATTGCTGCTCAGCTTCCGGCCTCTCCATCGCGATAGACGCGCGCGCCCTCAGTAACTGGACGCGCAACTTGCCCGCGGCGTCCACACAGCGAGCCGTTGCCAGTTGCAGGAGCAACGCCTCGGCGGCGGTATGGTCGCCGCGCCTCACCGCTAATAGGCCAGCCATCAGGTAGTAGTAGCCTCGGTACCCGCCCGGCAGTCGCTCCGGATCGCACTGACGAAGTGAGGCATCGGCGACCTCAGCATCGCCGAACTCGACGGAGATCCGAGCCAACTCAACTGCAAGCTCGTCCCTTGTCATGAAGGACGGGCTGTCGCTCGCCGTGGCAATGACATCCAGCGCCTTGGGCAACCGCCCCTGCTGGGCCAAGGCGACGGCCCTGATCGATGTGGCTGAGACGCGCTCCAAGGAAGCGCTGGCTCGGCCTCCCAGCGCAGATTCTGCAGTCGTGGCTTCGCGTACGGCTTCGGAGGCCTCGCCAAGCCAGAGCAGAATCCCCGCAAGATTGAGGCGTGAGATACCGGCATAGCGGCTCCGACCATCACGCTCCTGCTGTGTAGCGAGCTCCCGAAGACCGTCGGCGATCTCCAGCAGGTTCCCTTCCTCGCTGGCCTCCCAGAGCGCGAGACTCGCCTGTGCAACGTATCTCTGGCCTAGACTGAGGTCGCCGTCGAGGGCCAGCCTCGCGGCCGCCACGGCCTCCTCGACTGGTCCCCCTGCGCCCAGGATTGACGCGAGGTTGACCAAGGCCAAGCCGGAGAACGCTGTCCCCCGAGCCCGCTCTGCTGCGGCGTGCGCCAAGGTCGCTGCTCGCTCGTAGTCGCCGCGCGCAAGTTCAATCTTCGACCTCAGCACAAGAGCAGTCGGTCGGCTGGGATCTCCGGCCTCGCCGACGAGGAACGCCTTCACGTCGTCGAAGCGACCCGCTGCGATGATCTCGTCGACGGCGGAATCGACAGCACGAGCGCACTCCAGTGCGTCTTGTGCCATGAGGTAGTGCCAGGCGGAGGCATGCCAATTGCGCGTGGCTACTCGTGCGCCAACGGCGCGATGGAGTTCCCTTACCGCCGCCTCGCCGATCTCGGCCGTGAGGCGCGCCACTAGGAAGTCGCGGACCAGCGGGTGGAAGCGGTGCGGTGACTCGCGGTCCGGGCGTGACAGGAGGCCCAGGCGGTCAGCCTCGCGGATCGAGGCGGCGACCGCATCGGCCGATCGCTCGTCGACGAGCATCGCCATCTCCACGTCGACTGCCGTGAGGATGGAGACGCGTGTCAGGAAGTGCTGGAGCTCAGCCGGCAGATTGGCGAGAACCTCCTCTGCGAGGAAGTCGTGGAGGTCTCCGCGCGACGGATCGAGATGCTCCACGAGTGTCCGTGGATCGTCCTGCTCCTCGAGGCTGGTCCGGACAAGCGTGAGCAGCGCGGCCCAGCCATCGGTCCGGTCATGGAGGTCGGTGACGACTTCCGCTTCCAGGGGGTGGTGGTAGGCATCCCGGAAGAGCCGCGTGGTCTCATCGACATCGAAGCAGAGGTCTGCGCCGGCGATGCTCGTCACGCCACCCCGCGCCCGGATCCGCCCCATCGGCAGTGTCGGCTTGGACCGGGTGGCGATGATCACCGAGAACCCGGGCGCCGTCCTGTCGAGCAGGGCGCGCACGATGGGCTCGGTCTCCGTGCAGCCGTCGACGACGTGGTAGTCGTCCAGGATGAGCGTCAGTCCGCGCGAGCTCGCGATGCCGAACTCGGCCGTCTCGCGGGCGATGCTGACCGCGAGGTCCTTCGGGGTCGGCCCCCCGGGGCCGAGCGAGAGCAGCATCCGGAAGGTGTCGGGGGCGAAGTCAGGGTCCAGCTCGCGCCCACCCGCCACCAGGTGCCGGATGAACGTGAGCCAGTCGCGATCGTCAGGCTCCAGGCGATACCACGCCGTGTGACGCCGGGTGAGGCCGGCCCAGTCCGCCAGCAGGGTCGTCTTGCCGAAGCCGGCCTCGGCGACGATCAACCCGAGACGCGCGGAGGCGGCCCTGTCCAGCCACGTGTTGAGCCGCTCCCGGGACAGGGTGTCGTCCCGCCGCGGCGGGCAATGGATCTTCGCCGGCTGCACGGGAAGCGGGTTCATCGGGAACCCCCCGCCGAGCAGCATGGAACCGGCCAACCCCGGCCCGACAGCCACCAGCCCATGCCCGTTGCCCGCACCCCTCGACGGCGGCGCCGGACGAGCCCTGGGCTCCGATGCCGTGCCACTGCTGGCGGCAGACGTTACGGCAGGATCGGGCGTCCCGGAGGGGCGTTTCGGCACGCTGGTGCCGGGACCCGCGGGGTCGACGGGAGTCGGGTTGCGGTGACGATCGGGTCGCCGGGTGGACGAGAGCATGCCCGGCATGGTGCCGGGCGTCGCTCACCGCGCACTTACGTGGAGCAGTCGGAATCCGTGGAACCAGCGACGTCGGCCGGCTGCGGAGCCGTCGACGGTCAGGGGGTCAGCCCTCGTACTCGAACCCGATCTTGAGCTGCACCTGGTACTCGACGATCTCGCCGTGCTCGATGCGCGCCGTCGACTTCACGACCTCGATGGTCCGGATGTTCCGAACGGTCTTGGACGCGGTGGCAACTGCCTGGCGAGCCGCATCACTCCATGAATTCGGGCTCGTCCCGACCATCTCGCGAACGATGATCACGCCCACTTCGCTCCTCCTGCCGATGAAGGTGACCCAGCATAGGCCACGGGGCGCGCGATCCTGCCCTCAGACCGAGGCGGAGGCCTCCTCGGCGCGGATCCGCTCGAAGCACGTCGAGCAGTAGATCGGACGATCGTTGCGCGGCTGGAAGGGGACCACGGCCTGACCGCCGCAGCTGGTGCACACGGCCGCGTGGTACTCGCGGCTGCCAGCCGGCGCGCCGGTGTCACGTGCCCGTTTCGCCGCGGCCCGGCAGGTGGGACAGCGCTGGGGATCGTTGACCAGCCCCTTGGTGGCGAAGAACTCCTGCTCGCCCGACGAGAAGACGAACGACTCCCCACAGTCGCGGCACGTCAAGGTGCGATCCTGGAACACCGGTCTCGACCTCCCCTGTCCCCGGTAGCCGGCAGACCAGGGCGACCTGCGCGGGCGTCGCTGGGGCAGATCACTCGCGCCGGAGCACCGGGGGCCGGTGGCTTTGCGCGGACCATACTCCGGGGCGTCAAGTCCCCCGGGCCGTCGCCTGGGGTCTCGGTGCCTTGGTACGGGCCGAGGTTGCGTGGAACCCGAAGCACATCGGCGGCGTCGAGGGCCACATGTCGAACCGCCTTGCCCTCCCCACTGCCGTCCTCGTCGCCGCAATCGGAGTCGCCGCCTGCTCATCCGGAGGCGCCTCGGCGCCGTCGGTAGCAGCTTCACCGTCGCCCGAGGCCCCCTCCACCGCGCCGAGCCCCACCGTCGGCGCGATCGCTCATCCCACCGGGGCGGACGAGATCGTCCTCCGGTACGAGGACGTCGGCGGCTTCACGCCGCCCGAGTTCCAGGCCGGGCGTCTCCCGTACTTCACGCTCTACGGCGATGGGCGGGTCGTGTTCCAGCAGACGACGGCCGAGGTGCCTCCCCGCGACGACAACGTCTTCGTCGGGCCGCCGCTGCGGACCGCGCTGCTCAGCGAGGACGAGGTCCAGGAGCTGCTCGAGTACGCGCTCACCGACGGCGGCCTCGCGGTCGCCAAGACGGACTACCAGAACCCCATGATCGCGGACGTGCCGACGGCCGTGTTCACGATCAATGCCGCGAATGACAGCAAGACCGTGTCCGTCGTGGGCCTGGGCATGGAGAGCCAGCCGGGGCCGGACACGGTCGTCCTGGAGCAGCTGGCCACGCTCGGCGAACGCCTGCGGGACTTCGACCAGGGAGGCACGCTGCCCAGCGAGCAGTACCTCGCGCCGGCCTACCGCGGCGTGATCTTCGAGCAGCAGGGCATCGAAGGCGTCCAGGTCCGGGAGTGGCCCTGGGTGGACATCCAGCCGTCCGATTTCACGTTCCCTGCCGACCCCAACGCCCTCCGGATGGGAACGCGCACGCTGACGCCCGAGGAGGCTGCGGCCGTGGGCGTGCCCGGCTTCGAGAACGGGATCCTCTCGGGCGTGTACCTGCGTGCGCCCGACGGGAAGATCTACTCGCTCGTCATCCGGCCGCTGCTGCCCGACGATACGGAGTAGGCGCGGCTGCGGGCGTCACCCGACGTCCGCGAACCGGTCTCCGGCGTAGTTGACGAAGCGCGTCTGCGCCTTCTTGAACCACAGGTCGATCTCGCCGGTGGGGCCGTTGCGGTGCTTGGCCAGCTTGAGCTTGATGACCTCGCCGTCCGTGACCTGGTCGTCCGACCCGCGTTCCTTCTCCCGCCACAGGAACATCACGAGGTCCGCGTCCTGCTCGATGGACCCGGATTCGCGCAGGTCCGAGAGCCGCGGCTCCTTGGACTCGCGCATCTCGGGCTGCCGCGACAGCTGGCTGAGGGCGAGAACGGGAACCTTGAGCTCGCGCGCGAGCGCCTTGAGCCCGCGCGAGATCTCCGCGACCTCCTGGACCCGGTTTGCATCCCGGGTCGTGGTGGACGACTGCATCAGCTGGAGGTAGTCCACGATCACGAGGTCCAGGCCGGTCTCCGCCTGGAGCCGCCGGGCCTTGGTGCGCAGCTCCATCGTGGTGATGTTGGGCGTGTCGTCGATGTAGATCGGCGCCTCGGACAGGGTGTTCATCGCGGGTGCGATGCGCGTGAAGTCCAGCTCATCGAGGAAGCCCGTGCGCAGCCGCTGCGAGTCGATGTTCGCGACCGATGACAGCAGGCGCAGCACGAGCTGCTCCTTGCTCATCTCGAGGCTGAACAGGCCGACGCTCTTCTTGTCCCGTGCGGCGGCGTGTTCGGCGATGTTGAGCGCGAGGCTCGTCTTGCCCACGGAGGGACGCGCCGCGAGGATGATGAGGTCGCTCTTCTGGAGCCCGGTCGTGAGGGTGTCCAGGTCTCCGAAGCCGGTGCGGATGCCGCTCAGCTCGCCACGGTGCTCGTGGAGGTAGTCCAGCCGGTCGTAGGCATCGTGGAGGAGGCTCTTGAGCGGCGAGAAGCCGGCGGCGACGCGGCGCTGGCTGACGGCGAACAGCTCCGACTCGGCGCGGTCGATGGCCTCCTGCGCCTCGGCCGGGTCCTCGTACCCGATCCCGGCGATCTTGCCGGCGGCAGAGATCAGGTTCCGCAGGATCGCCTTGCGCTCCACGATCCGGGCGTACTGCGCGGCATGGACCGCCGTGGGTGTCTGGTTCGATAGCGTGCCGAGGTAGGCTCGCCCGCCGATGGCCTCGAGATCACCGGTCCGCTCCAGCGCCTCCGCGACCGTCACCACGTCCACGGGCTCGCGCCGCTCGGACAGCTCGATGATCACGGCATAGATGCGGCCGTGCGCCTGGCGGTAGAAGTCCTCCGGCTTGAGGAAGTCGGCGACCTCCATGACCGCGTCCCGGTCGATGAGGATCGACCCGAGAACGGACTGCTCGGCTTCGATGGATTGCGGGGGCAGGCGATCGATCACGACGCGCGCGAACTCCGGGCGACGGGGAGAGGATCAGATAGTCGCCGGGCAGCCGCGGTGCGGCATCCACGAAGGTGGGCACGCATGCCCCGCGTCGTCCACGGACTTGCCCGGATTGTGGACGACGTGTGGACGAACCCTCAGTCCAGCCTCCGGATGACCCCGATGAGCCTTCCCTGGATCCGCACCGACGGATAGAACTGGGGCGGGTAGTTGGGATTGGCGGGCTGGAGGCGGATCCGGTCCTTCTCGCGGAAGAAGCGCTTCAGCGTGACGGCGTTCTCCTCCACCTGGGCGACGACGATGTCTCCGTCCCGGGCGGTGTCCTGCTGGCGGATGACGACGAAGTCCCCGTCCGCGATGTGGGCCTCGATCATCGAGTCCCCACGCACGCGCAACACGTAGGCCTCACCGGCCGGCGCGAGGATGTCCGGGACGGCGAGCGTCTCCGACACGTCCTGGTAGGCCTCGATGGGACCGCCGGCCGCGATCTCCCCGATGATCGGCAGGGCGTGAGCCTCGCTGGCCATCGACTGGGGCACGAGCTCCGGACCCAGGCCCAGCATCAGCGCCGCCGTGGGCGTGAGGCGGATGGCCCGCGACTGGGCCGCCCCCCGCTCCAGGTAGCCCTCCTTCTCGAGGACCTGGAGGTGGTGGTGCACCGCCGACGTGGACGCGAGGCCGACTGCCTTCGCGATCTCACGCACGGACGGGGGATAGCCGCGCGCGCGGATCGTCGCTGCGATCACGTCCATGATCTTCCGCTTGCGTTCCGCGTCGTGACGGGTCACGGGCGTCTCCTTGTGGTTGCTGTGATCATACCGAACGGACGTTCGATGTCAAGCCGGTTTCGAGACCGTGTCCGTGGCGGTGCGGCGCCGCGCGAGACGCAAGCAATCGGCCCGCCGATGCTGTCTGCGTGCACGGCAGGCAAGACTTCGACCGGAATCCGGTGAATGGGCGGCTCAACTGGCTTGGAGACCGCACGCAGCGTGCGCGGGGTGCAGGTTGGTGGCGTGACAGACCGGAATCCATGCGTGCCGCGCACGCACCCAGGCGGTCCCGATCCGCAGGTCGCTCACGGGGTGGGGCCTCGTCGTGGCCTTCGACCCAGTGGGGAAGGGGCAGTGATCCGCCGGTGCATCGGATCGGGCTCTCCGCCGCACAGGTCGGTCCCCGGAACCGGGTTCCTGTCACCGGTCCACGCTCGCCGGGTTCGCGCCTGAACCGTTCATGGATCTGTGGGACGGGACACAAGGTGCCCCGCGCCAGGACCCCGGGACGATCAAGGAAAGGGCCGGTGCTACCATCGCCCTCCCCGGGTTCCGAGAGCGGACCTCGGGATCGACGTGAGGAGCAACGTGGCTCGAGGATCGCGGAAGGGCCGCGAGGACGGGACGGCATCGGTCGAGGGTCGCCGCAAGCAGCGGATCGGCCTCCGGCGGCTGCTCGGCCTGGCCGTGCTCCTGCCCCTGGCAAGCCGTGCGCCGTTGTACGGGCGCCTGATCTGGGAGCTGGTCCGTGACGACCGGACGCCCGGCGGGCGGAAGGCGATCCTGGCCGGGGCCCTGGGGTACCTCGTGCTCGGGCGGGACCTGGTCCCCGATGACTTCCCGGTCATCGGTGGCCTGGACGACCTCGTGGTCGTGGTCCTGGCCGTCGACGTGTTCCTCGATGGGGTCCCCGCGGAGGTCCTGGACGAGAAGCTCGGCGAGCTGGGCATCGACCCGCGGGCGTTCCGCGACGACGTCGCGCGAATCCGGCGCTTCACGCCGGGCGTGTTGAGGCGCATCATTCGCCGGGCGCCGGACATGCTGGCGCTCGCCGGCGAGACGCTGCGCAGCAGCGGGGTCGGGCCGAAGGTCCGATCCTGGATCAACAACTAGGAGGGTTCGAACGCGTGAAGGTGATCCTGACGAAGGACGTCGCGAAGCTCGGCAAGGCCGGCGAGATGAAGACGGTTGCGGACGGTTACGCCCAGAACTTCCTCATCCCGCAGAAGCTCGCCGTGTCGGCTTCCGGTGGCGCCTATCGCGCGTACCAGCACGACATCGCGAGCCGCGAGGAGAAGCGCCAGCGCGAGCGCGCCGACGCGGAGATCGCCGCGACCCGGATCAGCAGCACGACGCTGACCATGGGCGTGAAGGTCGGCGAGGGCGGCAAGCTCTACGGCTCCATCAACAACCAGGACATCGCGGAGGCCCTCGGCCGGCGCGGCATCGTGGTTGACAAGCACAAGATCGACCTCGATCAGCCGATCAAGTCGCTCGGCACGTACAAGGTCGCGATCAAGGTCTACTCGGGCATGACGTCCGAGGTCACGATCGTCGTCGAGCCCAAGGGCTGACCTCGCGCGGGCCGCGTGCCCGCGCATCCCACACCCCCGCTCGCCCGGACCGCTCGGTTCGGGCGATGTCGATTCCGGTCGCGCTCGAGCGGTCGCCCGCATGAGCTTCGGGCAAGCAGCGAGCGCTACACTCCCGCCCGATGACCACCGACGGCAGCCCGGGACCTGCGCAGGTCGCGGCGCCTCCGGCTCCCTGACCTGCCCGAGGGTCTCGGCGAGGCGCTCTGGCTCTTCGTGCTCATGCGCGTCGGTCTCGGGCTGCTCGCACTGTTCGTGCTGGGCCGGCACGCTGACGATCCGGCCGGCCGCCTCGGATGCCGGACCGGTCGACGGTGATGTCGGGCCGCCGCCTTCGACGGCCTGCATGTACCACAGCGGTGTGGCATGCTCCACTTCGAGATGACGCCGCGTTGTCTCGAGGCGTGGCTGTGTCCACGACCCACCGCTCGCGCGACTCGGGGTTCGAATTCCGGCTCGCGGGGGTTTGGCAGCGCTGGGAGCCTGCCGGTACATCGCTAAGGCGGCGACCGTACGCGCTACGTTGTGCCGGCGAGGCGCTCGACGTGAACTGCGCCGGCTCGCGTCCTGCGTGGGCCTGATAGGCGCTCAGTGGTCGTCGCCCCGAGCGCCGCTAGGGATGCCATGATCGCCACCGGGTTGATCGTGTCCGCTCGGCCTACGTTGCGGTCGTGACCGGCCTGTACAGCGGTGAAGCGCGACTTCGACCAGGAGGTCGCGCAGCCAACGGTCCTGTTCATCAGCCATCGCGCCCGCGGCGCAGTTCCTGTTCGCGCCGCTACCGGGGCGGCATCGACTCGCCCACTGCGCCGCGAACCTGCGCAGCTCGCGGGCGGTGGCCCCGGGCCCTCGGGCGCTGAGGAAGCCCATGGAGCCCGAGAAGTCCTGACCTAGGACGTAGCGCAGGATCAGCTCCGGCGTCGTGGGGGCGAAATCGTGGTGGATGGGCGGGTTGGCGGCGGCGCGGGTCGGGACGTAGGCGTAGACCAGGAGTCCCAGCGCGACGCACCCGGCAGCGGCAAGCACGACCGCTGGCCGGCGCAGTATGGCCGGCCGCCGGGTGAACACGAACACCGCGATGCCGGGCGCCAACATGCTTGTCAGCAGGTGGTTGCCCATCGCCAGGCCGAAGCAGGCGGCCAGACCAGGGGGCGCCAGTCCCTGCGCCGGTCAGGCGAGCACCAGCATGATCGCCAGGCCATCAGCACGTGCAGCGGATGCGGGTCTGCTCGGGTCGCCGTCCGCCAGATCGCGAGCTCAGGCCGCCGGCCAGCGCCGCAGCTCGCTGCGGCAGCCATTCCCGCACGATCCGCGCCCAGAGATCGCCATCGCGACTGCGCCCGCCCCCGTGACCGCGGCGAGCAGGTTCATCGTGTTTCCGGGTTCGCGTCATCGCATAGTGCGTCCACAGCCAGCCGAGCGGCAGGTATGTGGGGTAGCCCGTTGGATGCGTTAGGCCCAGACCGGTGCGGCCCCTTGGAACACGGCCGTGTCCCAGAAGCCCACGTCCGCCAGCATGCGCAGCGTGTACGCGGACCGGGCACCAGACCGACGCCCAGCGCCCCGATGCCGTCCGCCGCGTACGCTGGCCGGGCGTCGCCCTCGACGCCTTAGCCGGACGCGGCCTCCTGTCACCGCCAACGCCGAAGTCGATCGAGATCGCCCACACGGCGTAGGCGCAGATGATGATCGAGGCGACGGCCGCCGCGGCCATCAGCCTGGTCCAGCCGCGGGCGACGACGGTCGCGAGGATCACGAACAGCAGCAGCTGGAAGTCCAGGCTGAACCGGTAGCCGAACTGCGTGATCCCGACGTTGCCGTGGGTGATGATCGGGATCGACACGATGGCGGTCGCGAGCAGCGCCCAGGCCACCATCGGCGTCCGCGGGCGTGCCTTGAGCAGCCACAGGTAGAGCGGTGTCGTGAGGAAGATGCCGAGGCCCCCACCACGATGGCTGCAGCCACGGTGCGTCGTCCACGTAGTTCCAGCTGCGGAACAGGATCGCGAACACGTTGCGCGGGATGTACCAGGGCGAGAGGATCCCGTGCTTCGCGTAGATGGGGTCCTCGAGCACGCCCGGGATGGCGACGTACGACTGGTCGAGGATCGTGCCCCAGCGGGCGAGGTTGAACGCGACGTAGGCGAGGTACGATGCCCCCTCAGGGCCGGCCAGCGAGCCCGAGCCCGAACACGACGATGGTTCGGACGAGCGCTCCACGGTCAACCGCGCGAAGCGCCGCGAGCCCCGGGAAGCCCAGCTGGGCCGCGAGCACGAACGGGAGCGCGAGGCCTACCGGCAGGCGCGCCAGCGCCGCCAGCCCGAGCAGCAGTCCCGCACCCACGCCGGCCGCTTCGTGAGCGCGCACAGCACGGACGCCGCCAGGAGCAGCACGGCGGCCACGTGGGCGAAGTACCAGGCCGAGCCTCCGATCGCAATGAACCAGAAGCAGGTCCCGAACGCGAAGACGGCGGTCAGTGCCAGCCGATCGCGCACCCGGAGCGCCAGGCCGAGCCGTCCGAGGACGAGGTAGACGAGGCCGACGGCGAGGCCGCCGTAGAGCGCGCTGTACGTCTGGGCCGGGAACTCGCGCCCGAACACGGCCACGAAGGGGAGCGCCAGGATCGCTGGCATCGGCGGGTAGGGGACGTACCAGCGGCCGTCGCCGGCCGGGATCAGCTCGTTGAGCCAGGACGGTGCCTCATCGAGCCAGTAGCGGCCTTGGAGGAAGGCATCGGCGAGACGGCTGAAGTAGTCGAGGGCCTGTGGCTCGCTCTCGGCGGTCAGGAGGAACACGGCCGCCCCGAGGACGCTCATGAGGACAAACCCCCACAGCTCCGGGCGGCGCTCCGCGCGCTGGACCAGGAGCGCGCCGTACGTCCCGCCCAGGTAGGCGCGCATGCGTCCGCCCTCTCCGTGTCGCGGTTCCTCGATCGCCGTCCCGTGTGCCATCTTCCCTCGACTGCAGCGGCTGACCGTTCGCAGAGCGTAGCAACCGGCGTCCTCGCCGGTGTGGGTGCGAGGGGCGCAGAATTCTCCCGTGAGTGCACGGACCATCCTCCACGTCGACCTCGACGCGTTCTTCGCCGCGGTGGAGCAGCGCGACCGGCCGGAGTTGCGCGGGAGGCCGGTGATCGTCGGCGGCTCCGATCCGACGCAGCGGGGAGTCGTCTCGGCCGCGAGCTACGAGGCCCGCGCGCTTCGGCGTGCACTCCGCGATGCCATTGCGGACGGCGTACCGGCTCTGCCCGCACGGCGTGTTCCTGCCGGTGGACGGGCGCAGGTACCAGGCGGCCAGCCGCGAGGTCATGGCGATCCTCCGGCGGTTCACGCCACAGGTGCAGCCCATCTCCATCGACGAGGCGTTCCTCGACGTGACCGCGTCGCGGGCGCTGTTCGGCGACGGCGAGACGATCGCCCGCGTGATCAAGCGGACGGTCCACGACGAGGTCGGGCTCACTGCCTCGGTGGGCGTGGCGGCCACGAAGCTCGTCGCGAAGATCGGGTCCGACCTGCGCAAGCCGGACGGGCTCGTGGTCGTGCCGCCCGGGGAGGAGGCGGCGTTCCTGGCGCCGCTGCCGATCTCCCGGCTGTGGGGCGTGGGCGAGAAGACCGCCGCTGTCCTGCGCGAGTTCGGGGTCCAGACGATCGGCGACCTCGCTGCGCTGCCGCCGGACGCCCTGGAGCGGCGGTTCGGGAAGCACGGTGCGGCGCTGGTCGAGCGCGCGCACGGGATCGACGCCGACCCCGTGGCCACTGGCGATCCGGCCAAGTCGATCGGGCACGAGCACACGTTCGGGCACGACACCGCGGACCGGGAGGTCATCGAGCGGACGTTGCTGGGCATGGCCGATGGCGTGGCGTGGCGGCTGCGCGCGGCGGGGCTCAAGGCGGCGACGATCACCCTCAAGCTGCGTGACTCGTCATTCGCCACGATCACCCGCCAGGTGACGCTCGAGGTTCCGGGCGACCTCACCGAGCCGATCTACGAGGCCGCCCTGGTGCTCCTGCGGCGCGAGCTCCATGGCCAGCGGATCCGGCTGGTGGGCGTGACCGCGTCCAACTTCCGGGATCGCGAGCAGCTGGAGCTGTTCGGGGCTGACGAGGATCCGAAGCGGCACCAGGCGGCGGAGGCGATGGACTCGATCCGGCGCAAGTACGGCGAACGGGCGGTGACCCGCGGGCGGCTCGTCCGGGCCGGCGTGCCGACGGTCTTCGAACGCGACCCCAACTCCGCGGTGGAGGGCCGGCTCGGCGTGCCGGAGGCGCCAACAGGGCGACGACGTCGGACGGAGGAGCCGCGGCGGGGGACCCGGGGCGGGACGTCATCGACGAGGAGTGGGTCGACCCAGCGCCCGTAATCGACCCAGCGCCCGGAGAGGAGTTTTGATGGCGCACGCGCAAGACGAGCAGAGGCTGACTCGTGCTCGTGTCAAACGGCCGGCCGGCACGAGGGGCTCGACCCCAATTCGTGCAGGATCGCGCCCCAGCTCCTCGCCGAACCCTGCGATCTGACCCCGAGGCGAGTCGCTCGGGCCCCTCCGAGCCCGGTGACACGCAACCTGTCACAGCAATCGCCGATCCTTCGCTCACGACGCTTGACATCGAACACCTGTTCGGTCTAGCGTTAGGCCAGAAACGAACAAGCGTTCGCATCCGGAGTGCCCCCGGCTGACGACGAACCGCCGAGTGAAGGAGATCACCACCATGGCGATGGTTCGCGTCGCACCGGTCACCGTCCAGGTCCGCACCGATTGGGTCAACGGCATCCCTCGCGAGATCAGGTGGGGCGAGGACCGCCTCCAGGTCACCCGTCTCGTCTCGGTCCGCGACGAGGCTCGTGCCTACCCGGCCATCACCGGGCCGCGCACGCTGTTCGAGGTCGACACGCCAGGCCTCCGTCTCGCTCTCACGTTCCAGCATCGATCCAGGCGCTGGACGATCGAGGGCCTGGACGGGATGCCCGCCGCCGCCTGACGGCGCCATCAGACACGGGGGTCGGGGCTCCTCTCCCGCGGCTCCCTGGGTCGGCTGCGGGGCGGGCGTGATCGCGCTCGCCCCGCGGGCCATTGATGGACGCGCGGGCTATGGGTCGGCTATCCGGCGCCTGATCCAGCCGCGTCCCGCCAGGCGATCTGCTGGACGACGAACTGCAGGCGGCATGCCGTCACCGCACGGTGGGCGGGGATCAGCTCCGCGCCGGTGACGGCGTCGTGAACCTCGCACGAGGCTGCCTCTGGCGCATCCATGGAGATCGTCAAGAGGAGCGTCGCCTGGTGGGGAACCTCCTGCAGCTTGGCAGCCAGCTCGGGGGGCATGGCGAGGTCGACTCGATGCTCGTTGCCCCGGTCCGTGATGAGCGTGACCGACGTGGACGGGAAGAGCAGCCAGCGGGTGTCGACGTCACAGGTGCCGGTGCGCCGGACCCACCCGCAGCCGCCCGATTCGACACGTCGCTCCCAGAGGTCCGCTGGTCGAGCCTTGACCTCCACCTGGGTGCTGGCCGTAGCAGGCGAGGAAGTCGATGCGGGTGAGCGTCGCAACGGCCGAGGCGTCCACGTCCTCCGGGCAGCGGGGCCTTCGGGGTGCCAGCCAGACCTCGCCGTCCTGGCCCGTGGATACCCACCCGAACAGGTCGATCAGCTCGCTGTCGGTCTGGATCTCGTACCACTCCATGCCATCAGCCGACACTGGCCCACCGACAACCAGCATCCGGGTCCCGGCCGGCAGGGTCGGCTTGAACTTCTTCGAGACGCTAGCGGTCGAAGGCAGGCTCCGGACCCGCAGGTTGTCCCCCTCGATCGTGACCGCCGCGAGCGACCCGACCGCCAGGGTGGGTTCGGGTGACTCACCCGTGGAGGGAGGCGTTGCCGCCGACGCTTCCGGGCTCGCTGCGGCCACCGAGGCGACCGGCGTGGTCGATGGCACCGCCGTGACCCCGGCCGCCATCCCGGGATCGTTGCCGCCGGCCGGCGCCCCGATGAGCGGTCCAGCTGCGAGCACGGCGACGACGAGCGCCAGGATCGCAACGACGAGCCCGGCTGCGAGCCACAGCCGGCGCCGCTGGCCGGCCCGAGGCGCGACCGCCCGATGGTTTGCACCCTCGCGCCGTGGTGCCGCCGCGAGCGCCAGCAGCGTGCGACCGACGAGGTCGGCCGGCGGTTGCCCGCCCGCCCTGAGCGCGAGCATCGCGCGGATCAGCTCGTCGGTCCGGTCCGGCGATGTCATGCGGGAACCTCGAGCGCCGCCCGGAGGACCAGGTGCGCCTCGTGGAGCCGCCACTTGACGGTCCCGAGGGGCAGATGGACGGTGTCGGCGATGGCCCCGGGCGACCGGCCCTCCAGGTCGTGCAGGACGAGCACGGCGCGATCAACGGCATCGAGCGATTCGAACGCACCGTCCAGCAGGCGGAGGATCTCGTCGCGATCCAGCTCGTCCGGTGCTGCGAGCGATGCGGACGGCCCTGGCGGCACCTCCCCGCGGCCGGCGCGCTCCAGCTCCATCCGGCACTCGCTGATCAGGATCCGGTCGAGCCAGCTCGTCGAACCGCGCCGGGTCGTCCAGGCGCTGGAGCTCGTGCCAGGCGCCGACGAGCGTGCTGGAGGTCGCCTCCGCGGCGTCCGCATCGCCCCCGAGGATCGCGTGGGCGATGCGGTACAGGCGGGGCAGTCGCTCGACCGCGATCGCCTCGAATGCCGCCAGATCGCCGCCGCGTGCCCTCACGAACAGGCCGCCATCCGCCGTGGATCGCGCGCCGGGCTCGATGCCCGCCCCCTGCATGTCTCCCCCTATCGACTCCCCGGGACCGGAGGGTCCCACTACCGACACCGTCACGCAAGGGCCGGAGGTCGCTCGCCACACTGCCGCTATCAGCAAGCCGGCGGGTGATGCGGCGCCGGAATCGAGCGCCGCCGGGGAGGACGGACGTCCCGCGCCCGGTGGGCCCATGGGCCTGCCGGGGACACCGCCGCGTCCCTACAATCGGCGGGTGGATACGAGCAGCCGGTTTCGCGACCTGACGGTCGCCCAGTTCGTCGAAGCGCTCGCCTCGGGCGAGCCCGTCCCCGGTGGCGGCGCCGCCGCAGCGATCGCCGGCAGCCTGGGGGCTGCCCTGGTCGCGATGGTCGCCAACCTCTCCGATGGGGCGCCCGAAGTACGCGGAGCACGCGGCGTTGCACGCCCGGGCGATCCCCGCGGCGCAGGAGCTGGTGGACCGCCTCCTCGCCCTGGCCGACGAGGATGCACAGGCATTCGCCGGGTATGGCGCCGCGATGCGCCTGCCGCGCGAGACGGACGAGGAGCGGGCAGCCCGAACCGCGGCGATCCAGGAGGCCGCGCTGGCGGCCACGCTCTCTCCCCTGCGGACCGTCGAGGCCTCGCTGGAGGTTGTCGCGCTCGCGGAGGAGCTCGCCGGCCGCAGCAACAAGAACGCGTCGTCGGACCTCGAGGTCGCTGCGCTGATGTCCGTCGCGGCCTGCCGCTCCGCCGCCGCGAACGTGTACATCAACCTGCCGAGCCTGGGTGACGAGCGCCGGGCCCGCGAGCTCTACGAGCGGACGGAGGGCATCGCGGACGCCGTCGAGCGGCTGGCCTCGCGGACCCGTGAGCAGGTCCGTGGGGGCGCGTCACGCGGTCCGCTGCCCGTCGATCCTGCATGACCTCCTTCGCCGCCGACGACGGGCCGCGCCTCCTGCGCGGCGGCCCGATCGCCACGTCGATCCGCGAGCAGGTGGCCGCCGACGTCGAGGCGTTCAAGCTGGAGTCCGGCTACACGCCGGCACTCGCCGTCGTGGTGGTCGGCAAGGACGCGCCGTCGGCGGTCTACCTGCACAAGATCCTCGACGGCTGCCGCCTGGTCGGGATCGAGGACCGCCTGGTCGAGCTGCCCGCGGACGCCGACGAAGCCGACATCGCTGGCGCGCTGCGCGAGCTCCAGGCCGACTCCCACGTGGCCGGGATCATCACCCAGATGCCGCTGCCGCCTGGCATTGGCCTGCGGGCCGTGATCGACGTCCTGGACCCGCTCCGCGACATCGACGGGATCCACCCGCTCAACGCGGGGCTCCTCTCGCTGGGGTATGACGGGTTCCTCCCGGCGACCGCCCACGCCAGCATCGAGATCCTCAAGCACAGCGGCATCGAGATCAGCGGCAAGCATGCCGTGGTCGTCGGCCGGTCCAACGTCATCGGCAAGCCGGCGGCGCTCCTTCTCCTGCGCGAGAACGCCACGGTCACCGTCTGCCACAGCAAGACCCAGGGCCTCGCCGACGTGATCCGCGGCGCGGACATCGTGATCGTGGCCATCGGGCGCGCCAACTTCGTGACCGGCGACATGCTCAAGCCGGGTGCGGTCGTCGTGGACGTCGGCATCAACGTCGTGGACGGCAAGCTCGTCGGGCGACGTGGAGTTCGAGACCGCCAGCCGCGTCGCCGCGGCGATCACGCCCGTCCCCGGTGGCGTCGGTCCGCTGACCAACGCGATCCTGCTGACCCACCTTGTCCAAGCCGCCCGCGCCCAGGCCCAGGGCCTGGTCCCCCTGGGTGCCCATTCTCTCGCCGTCGCCATGCCGGAGGCACGCTAGATGTCGTTCCCGTCCGATCTTGAGATCGCCCGCTCCGTCACCCCGCGCCCGATCGCGGATGTCGCCCACGAGCTCGGGTTCCGCGACGACGAGATCGAGCTGTACGGCAACACCAAGGCCAAGATCACGATCGAGGGCATCGAGCGCAAGGAGCGCGAGCACGGCCGGGGCAAGTACGTCCTGGTGACCGCCATCAGCCCCACGCCGCTGGGCGAGGGCAAGTCGACGACCACGGTCGGGCTCGCCCAGGGGCTCCAGCGGATCGGCAAGGAGGCGACCGTCGCCCTCCGCCAGCCCAGCCTTGGCCCCGTGTTCGGGATCAAGGGCGGCGCCGCGGGCGGCGGCTACTCCCAGGTCATCCCGATGGAGGACTTCAACCTCCACCTCACGGGCGACGTCCACGCGATCGGCGCCGCGCACAACCTCGCCGCGGCCTTCATCGACAACCACATCCACCACGGCAACGAGCTCGGCATCGACGCCAACAACGTGCTCTGGCCGCGGGTGATGGACATCAGCGACCGCGCCCTGCGCGACATCGTGGTCGGGCTGGGCGGCAAGGACAACGGCTATCCCGCGCCAGGGCCAGTTCGTGATCACGGTCGCGTCCGAGGTCATGGCGATCCTCGCGCTCGCATCGGACCTCAAGGACCTCCGCGCCAGGCTCGGCCGGATCGTCCTCGCGACGCGCAAGGACGGCACCCCGATCACCGCCGAGGATCTCAAGGTCGCGGGCTCGATGGCGGTCCTGCTCAAGGACGCCCTCAAGCCCAACCTGATGCAGACCCTCGAGGGCGGCCCCGCCTTCGTCCACTGCGGCCCGTTCGCCAACATCGCCCACGGCAACAACAGCATCCTCGCCGACCGGGCGGCGCTCGCGGGCAGCGACATCCTGGTCACCGAGGCGGGCTTCGGGGCCGACATGGGCGCCGAGAAGTTCTTCGACATCAAGTGCCGCGCGTCCGGGCTCACCTGCGATGCCGCGGTGATCGTGGCCACGATCCGCGCGCTCAAGATGAACGGCGGCGTGGGCAGGGTCGTGGCGGGCAAGCCCCTCGACCCGGCGCTGCTCGAGAACAACCCCGAGGGCGTCCGGCGGGGCGGCGTCAACCTCGCCAAGCAGATCGAGAACGTGCGCGCGTTCGGCGTGCCGGTGGTCGTGGCGATCAACGTCTTCCCGACCGACACCGCCGACGAGATCGCGGCCGTGCGCGAGGTCGCGCTCGAGGCCGGCGCCCGGGATGCCGTGGTCGCGCGCCACTTCACCGACGGCGGCGCCGGTGCCGAGGACCTGGCCCGCGCGGTCTGGGCCGCGGCCGAGGAGGGGAGCCCGGACTTCCGCCTGCTCTACCCCGACGACATGCCGCTGCGCGACAAGATCGAGACCATCGCCACCCGGATCTACGGCGCGGACGGCGTGGACTACCAGCCCGCCGCCGCGAAGAGCCTCAAGCTCTACGAGGACATGGGCTTCGGCCACCTGCCCGTGTGCATGGCCAAGACCCAGTACAGCCTGTCCCATGACGCCAAGCTCCTGGGCCGGCCCACGGGCTACCGGCTCCCGATCCGCGAGGTTCGCCTCAGCGCCGGTGCCGGCTTCGTGACCCCGATCTGCGGCGACATGCGCACGATGCCCGGCCTGAACAGCCGCCCCGGCGGTGAGCGGATCGACATCGACGCCGACGGGAACGTGGTCGGGCTGTTCTAGGCGTCGACCGCGCAGGGACGACCGCTCCGGGCTCCGCCGCGGCCCGCGAGGTATCGCTCCCGGCCCTCGAGGTACCCCTTGGCCATCATCGACGCCGTCAGCCGGGTGCTCCCGGTCCTGCTCCTGTTCGGCCTCGGCGCCCTCCTGCGCCGGCGCGGCTTCTTCGCCGAGTCCACCGTCGCGGACCTCCGCCGGTTCGTGCTGGCGGTCACCCTGCCGTCGGCGCTGTTCCTGACGTTCCTGCGGGTCAGCCTGGACGTCCGCTACCTGCCGATCGTGGTGCTCGTCTTCGCCGCCTGTGTCCTGATGCTGCTGGCAGGTCCGGGGCTGGCGCGGCTGGTGGGGGTTCGCTCGCCGTACGCCGGGCCGCTGATGACCGGGTTCGAGGCAGGGATGCTGGGCTACGCGATCTACGGCGGCGTGTTCGGGCCGGACGCGTTGTACAGGTTCGGGATCGTGGACCTTGGCCAGGTCCTGTTCGTCTTCTTCGTCCTCGCGACGGTGCTGACGAGGCGGGCGACGGGGGTCATGCCCGGGGTGCGCGACACCGTCGTCGCCTTCATCCGCACGCCGGTCATCGTGGCGATCCTGGCCGGCGTCGTCGGGAACCTCGTGGGCCTGGGCGCGATCCTCGACTCGTCGACGCTGACGTCGGCCCTGCTCGCGACGCTCGCCCTGCTCGGCGCCTGCACCACCCCGCTGATCGCCGTGGTCATCGGGTACAGCACCCGTCTTGGGCGAGGGGCCCTGAGCCGGCCCGCGCGCACGGTGGCGATCCGTCTCACCGCCTGGGTCACCCTGGCGGTGCGCATTCACCGTCATCGTCGTCCAGGGCCTGCTCGGGCTGGACGCCCTGTTCGCCGCGGCCGTGATGACGATGGCGATCCTGCCGCCGCCGTTCGTGATCCCGCTGTACATGGGCTCGCGCCCGGAGGACGAGGCAGAGCGCGACTACGTGGCGGACACGCTGTCGCTGGCGACGGTCGTCACCCTGGTCGCGTTCCCGGTGGTGGCGGCGGTGTTCTCGGGCTGACGGCCGCCGCTCCGGTGGCCGCGTTCGCGCTGACGGCCCCCGCACGGCTGATAGCAGCCGCGCAGATCCCCGCGGTCGGGCTGGTTCCGGCGGGCCGGCCCGCTATGCTCCCGCGGTGATCATCCAGGCCCTCGTCGCGCTGGCGGGCATCGTCCTCATCGCGCGGACGGTGCTCAGTGCCGTGCGGACCTTCGTCGTGCCGCGGGGTGTCGACGACCGGCTCACGCGCATGGCGTTCGGCGTCATCCGCAGGGGCTTCACCCTCGCGGCGCCGCCATCCCGACCGTACGCGGCCCGCGACCGGGTCATGGCCTACTACGGTCCCATCGCCCTGATGCTCCTCCCGGCCTGGTGGCTGGTGCTGTTGCTCGTCGGCTTCGCGGCCATCTACTGGGCGCTTGGCCTCCCGGTGGCCGACGCCCTCGAGGTCTCCGGATCGTCGCTGCTCACGCTCGGGTTCTTCCGCCCCGCGGTGCAGGGCGGGGACTTCATCGCGTTCGTCGAGGCGGCGATGGGTCTCGCGCTCGTGGCCCTGCTCATCTCGTACCTGCCCACGATCTACGGCGCCTTCTCCCGCCGCGAGCTGCTGGTGAGCATGCTTGAGGTCCGAGCGGACTCGCCGCCGTCGCCGGTCGTCATGCTCACGCGGATGCACCGGCTCCACGGGCTCGACGCGCTGCACCCGATGTGGGAGCGCTGGGAGCAGTGGTTCGCCGAGGTGGAGGAGTCGCACAGCTCCCTGCCGGTCCTCGTCTACTACCGGAGCCAGCAGCCGAGCCAGTCCTGGGTCAACGCGGCCGGCGCGATCATGGACGCGGCCGCCCTCGCGCGGTCGGCGGTGGCCATCCCGATGGACGTCCAGGCGGACCTCGTCATCCGGTCCGGGTACCTGGCGCTCCGCCGCATCTGCGACTACTTCCGGATCCCCTACGACGCCGAGCCGAGGCCGACCGATGCCACGAGCATCGACCGTGCGCGCTTCGACGACGCCTTCAACGTCCTCGCGGAGGCCGGCGTGCCGATGGTGGCCGACCGGGACCAGGCATGGCGCGACTTCAACGGCTGGCGCGTGAACTACGACGCGGCCCTGCGCGGTCTGGAGCGACTCACGATGGCGCCCGCGCCGTGGTGGGACCGGCCGATGCGCTCGGCGTACGTGACCGACGAGCCGAAGGTGACCGAGCCCGTCGAGGTGACCGGCAAGATCGGCGAGGCTGGGCCGGCGATACCGGAAGCTGCGGACTAGGCGACCGGGGTCAGGAAGACGAAGTCCGTCGCGACCACGAAGGCCGCCACGACGATCAGCGCAACCACGACGCCCAGGATGCCCACGCCCCACATCCGCCAGGCGATCGGGCCGAGGGTGCCGCCGTCGTGGTGGTCGCCATGACCGCCGCCGTGGTCGTCGGCATGGCCGGCCTCGGGCGCGTCGGCGTCATTGGCGGGTGTGGGCTCGTGACCGCTCATCGGTGTCTCGCTTGTACCTCCGGTGGGCATTGTCCCACGACTCGGACCCCCTAGACTTGCGTCGTGCTCACCCTCGTCCTCACCCGCCACGGCCTCACGGATCGCTCGGAGCCCGAGCAGCATCTCGGCCAGCACATCGACATCTCCCTGTCCGCCGCCGGGCGCCGCCAGGCCGAGGCCCTCGCCCGCCGGCTCGCGGGTGTGCGCTTCGAACGGCGGATCAGCAGCCCGCTGTTCCGGGCCCAGGAGACGGCCGAGATCCTGGCCCGCGGCGCCGGCGCTGGAGACGGACCCGCGGCTCAAGGAGATGGACTACGGGGCCTGGGAGGGTCTCACCTACGAGCAGATCGAGGAGCGCGATGGCGCGGCCCGGCGCGAGTGGGAGCTGGCACCCGACCGGCTGGCGTGCCCGGGCGGGGAGTCCGGCAACGACGTCGCGCTGCGGGTCCGGGCCTTCCTCGAGGACCTGATCGCCGACCACAAGGCATGGCATGCGCGGGCCTCGTTCCGGGCGGCCACCTCCGTCGGCGGGCCGGGCGGCGCCCCCGGGGAGCGGGCCGTGCTCGCCGTGGCCCACAGCTCCACCAACCGGGTCCTCATGTGCGTGGCCCTGGGCACGGACCTGCGTGACTACCGCAAGCGGTTCGTCCAGGCGCAGGCCAACCTCACGGTGCTCCGCTGGGAGGCGGGCGACGGCCCCGAGGACGCGAAGCTGCTGGTGGCCAACGACCTCGGACACCTGCGCGCGGCCAACGAATTGCCCTGGGGCTAGGGATCCCGGGCGGCGGGTCCGGGCTAGACGCCCTGGGCTACGCGCCCGGCTCGGGGTCCACGGCGGGCTCGGCGGCCGGTGATGTCTCGGCGGCCGGCGCGGCCTTCTTCGGCCAGCCCGGCATCCCCAGCCGCCACCACAGCAGGCCCAGGAACAGCGCCACGACCAGGCCGGCGATCGCCATGTCGAACGGCTTGAGCATGTCCCGGATCGTCACCCAGTTGGCGCCCAGCTGGAGGCCGGCCCAGACCAGCAGCATCGACCACAGCAGCGCGCCCAGCGTCGAGTAGATGATGAACTTGCCGAGGTTCATGCGGGCGACGCCTGCCGGAAACGAGATGAACGTCCTGACGATGGGCAGCAGGCGGCCGATGAACACCGTGGCCGAGCCGTAGCGGGCGAAGAAGTGGTCCGCGGCCTCGAGCTCGTGCTCCCGGATCAGCATGTACTTGCCGTAGCGCTCCAGGAATGGCCGGCCGCCCCAGGCGCCGATGGCGTAGGCGATCAGCGACCCGAGCGTGTTGCCGATGGTCGCCACGATCACCACGATCCAGAAGTTCCACGCCCCCCCGGTGAGCGGCTCGATCTGCGAGGCGTCCGAGACCATGAACCCGCCCAGCGGCAGGATCAGCTCCGACGGCAGCGGGATCATCGCGGACTCGATCGCCATCGCGATCATCACGCCGACGTAGCCGACCGCTGCGTACAGCGACTGCAGGAAGGGCAGGGCGATCTCGTCGATGAAGGCGATCACGGCTGGCTCTCCGAGTCGGCCGCCGAGAGGCGCGGCCGGACGAAGCGCAGCCAGATCCAGGCGAGGCCCACGAGGGCGATGCCCGCGAGCGCGAGGACCTCGTACTGGGCCATCCAGAGCTCGAACTGCGCCCAGTTCTCACCCAGCAGGTAGCCGGCGAGCACGAGCGCCAGGTTCCACGGGATGGAGCCGAGGACCGTGAACACCGCGAACGGCACCAGGGGCATGCGGCCGACGCCGGCGCCGAACGAGACGAGCGACCGCACGACGGGCACCATCCGCCCGAAGAAGGCGGCCCACGCGCCCCAGCGATCGAAGAACCGCTCGGTGCGGACCAGGTCGTCCTCGGTGAAGCGGAGGATCCGACCCCAGCGGAGGAGCAGCGGACGGCCCCCGAAGTACCCGATGGCGTAGGCGACGAGCGCGCCGAGGAGCGATCCGACCGTCGCCGCTGTGACCAGCAGCGGGATGGTCCACGCGGCCCCGGTCAGCGGCTCGATGGACGTGGGGTCGGCCGCCAGGAACCCGGCGAAGGGCAGCACCAGCTCCGACGGGATCGGGATCACGACGCTCTCGATCGCGACCCACAGGATCACGCCGAGATAGCCCACGGCTTCGTACAGGGAGGTGACCAGGTCGCGGACCGGGCCGTTGATGAAGTCGAACACGGGCGGAAGGTTAGCCTATGCTCGCTCTCGTGACCGATGCCCATTTCGTACCAGAGCGCTCACCCATCCCGCGCGAGCGTGATCTCGTCGTCCTGACCGGCGCCGACCTGTCCGTCGCCGACGTCGAGGCGGTCGCCCGTCACGGCGCCCGTGCGGCGCTGGACGTCCATGCCCGCGAGCGGATGCAGGAGGCGCGCGACGTCATCGAGCGCCTCGTCGCCCAGGGCGCAGTCGTCTACGGGGTCACGACCGGCTTCGGCGACCTGGCCACGACCTCCATCCCCCCGGACGACGCGGCCCGCCTCCAGGAGAACCTCCTCGCCTCGCACGCGGCGGGCGTCGGGCGCCCGTTCCCGCGCGAGGTGGTGCGGGCGATGCTCCTCCTTCGTGCGAACACGCTCGCACTCGGCCACTCCGGCTGCCGGCCGCTGCTGGTGGACCGGATCTGCGAGTTCCTTGCGCTGGGCATCCACCCCGTGGTGCCGGAGCAGGGGTCCGTGGGGGCGTCGGGGGACCTGGCGCCGCTCGCCCACCTCGCGCTACCCCTCATCGGGCGAGGGCAGGTGGAGCTGAACGGGCAGGTGCTGCCGGCGCTGATCGCGCTTCGGGAGACCGGCCTGGAGCCGCTCACGCTCGGCCCGAAGGAGGGCCTGGCACTCCTCAACGGCACGCAGCTGATGTCTGCGCTCGGGGCCCTGCTCCTGGCGGACGCCGACCGGCTGATCCGCACGGCGTCCGTGGCCGCGGCGATGTCCCTCGAGGCGCTCCTGGGTACCGAGGTCGCCTACGCGGCGCCGTACCAGCTGGCGCGGCCGCACCCGGGCCAGGTGGCGGTGGCGGGCCAGATGCGGCACCTGTTGCGGGACTCCGGGCTCCAGGGCGCCCACCACGGGTCCGCGCACAAGGTCCAGGACCCGTACTCGCTGCGCTGCGTGCCGCAGGTCCACGGAGCGGTGCGCGACGCCATGGACCACCTCCGGCGCGTGCTGGACGTGGAGCTCAACTCCGCGACGGACAACCCGCTCGTGTTCCCCGAGGGGGGCGCGGCCCCTGCCGACACGCTCGCGACGGGCGGTGGCCTGGTCATCTCCGGCGGCAACTTCCACGGCGAGCCGATCGCGCTGGCGCTCGACTTCGCGAAGCTGGCGCTGTCGGAGCTGGGCGCCATCTCGGAACGGCGGACGGCGCTGCTCCTGGACCCGCGGCTGAATGGCGGCCTGCCGGCCTTCCTGACGCCCGACCCCGGGCGGAACAGCGGGCTCATGATCGTCCAGTACACGGCCGCCGCCCTCGCGTCCGAGAACAAGGTGCTCGCCCACCCGTCGTCGGCGGACTCGATCCCCACGTCGGCGAACCAGGAGGACCACGTCTCGATGGGGGCCGCCGCGGCCCGCCATGCCCGCATCGTGCTGGGGCACGTCGAGCAGATCCTGGCCATCGAGCTGCTGTGTGCCGCCCAGGCGCTTGACCTGCGGCTGGCGCTGATGGGATCGGTCGCCGAGGGTTCCGCGGCGCCGGCGCCCGGCGTGGGCGTCGCCGAAGCGCATCGCCGGGTCCGGGAACGGGTGAACGCCCTCGCCGAGGATCGCGAGCCCGGGCCCGACCTCGCGGCGGTGCTCGCGCTCGTCCACGACGGCACGCTGGCGGATCTCGCGGGCTGAGCGAGCCGCAGCGTGGCGGCAGCCCAGCCAGGCGGCCCACGCTGGCCAGTTACCGACCACGCGCGTGGTATCGCGGCCTCCCGACGGCAAGGTGGCCAGATACCGATGAGGCGCGTGTCTGCGTGCTGCCATGGGGCGGTCTCGCGGCCACGCAACGGCGGGGTGCGTGCTCGGCCATCAGCACCTGGCCGAACACGCACGGCATCGGTATTCGCCGGGGTCTCGGGTGCCTGTACGGAGGCGGCGCGCCGGTCATGGGGCCTGAAGCCGGCGTCCGGTGGCTGGCACGCACCGTACGACGCAAGGCTTCGGTACCTGGCCAGATGACATGGCCAACCTCGCTCCCGAGCGTCACCCTCAGCCGCCGCGTCACGGGCCGACACACACGCCGCACCATGGGCCGACACACGGGCCGATAGAGCGTCATGGGCCGCTAGACTGGCCCGATCATGGCCATCCGCATCGTCGACGTGACCGACGACCCCACGTTCGCCCTCCTGCCGCCGTGCGCTGACCCGGGGTTCGACCACCGCTCCTGCGACTACTGGGAGGACGCCGATCGCGGCTCGAAGGCCGCGCGCGCGTCGTGGTTCGGGGCGCAGGCCGCGCCCGAGCCGCCGAAGCCGTCCCGGCCACGGAACCCGTTCGGCGGGGATGATGATGACGAGCCGGCGTTCAACCCCTTCGCCCCGGCCCGGCGCGAGACGTACAACCCGTTCCTGGCCTCGGACGACGAGGCACCCGAGAACCCGTTCGCCCCGAAGCCGAAGACGGGCCCGGTAGTGGCCGCCGATGCCCCGCCGAAGCTCCGGCTGCTGGCCCGCGGGCTGGCGGTCTTCGGCTCGTATGCCAAGGTGCTGCTCGAGGACGACGAGCCCGCGGCGTACGCCCAGTTCGGGCCACTGTCCGCGTACCCGCGAGCCCTCCGGACCCGGGACCTGTACCCGCGCCTGCCGTCCGCACCGCTGCCCGCGGTGATCACGTGCATCGCCACGACCGCCGCCGCCCGCGACCGCGGGCTGGCCGCGATGCTGGTCGAGGCGGTCTGCGATGACCTGGCCGGACGCGGGTTCGCCGCGGTCGAGACGTATCCCCAGGTCGGCGCCAAGCCCAACGCGACCAGCGCCGCCGAGCCCGCGTTCTGGCAGGGGCTGGGCTTCGCCGTCGCAGCCCCGGACGAGCGCTTCCCGGTCATGCGGCGCGAGCTCGCGTGAGGCGGGTCGCGGGCGCAGCGGGGCTGGTCGTCGTCGTCGCCCTGGCCGCGGCGGCGTGCGGAACGCCCGGAGAGACCGCGAAGGGCCCCCCGCCGACGATCGCTCCGACGGAGTCGGTCGGCCCCGGCCTGCCCACCGACGCGCCGGCCGCCGCGGCCCCATCCGCCTCCGCGCCCGACGTCGCCGTCGAGGACCCGTCGCTGATCGCCGTCCTCCCGGCGTCGGTGGCCGGCCAGCCCGTGGTCCTGGAGTCGCAGGCGTTCGCGGACGCGATCGCCGACCCGGCGTTCGCGGCCAACGTGGAGGCTGCGGCGTTCGGAGTCGTCGTCGCCGGCAACGACCTGTCGTCGGCCATGGTGGCCCAGCCCGTGCCCGGGGCCTGGTCCGAGGCCTGGTTCCGGGACTGGCGGGATTCGTACGACGAGGGCGCCTGCGGCCAGTCGGGGGGCGTGGCCGGCAACGCGGAGGCACAGCTTGGCGGCCGGACCGTCTACATCGGCACCTGCGCCGGTGGGCTGCGGACGTACCACGCGTGGCTCGAGGGCCGGGGTCTGCTCGTCTCCGCGTTCTCCGTCGGCGAGGGACGGTACGGGGAGCGCCTGATGGCGGGTCTGCGGCCCTAGCGAAATCCGCCCGTCACGCGCCCGCGTGCGACGTAGACTCCCGCGCATGAGCACCGACACACCCGGCGCCTCGCCCTCCGGCCCGCGCCCCGTCCGCGCCCCGCGCGGCACCACGCTGTCCACGAAGGGCTGGCAGCAGGAGGCCGTCCTGCGGATGCTCATGAACAACCTCGATCCCGAGGTGGCCGAGGACCCGGACAACCTCGTCGTGTACGGCGGGACCGGCAAGGCGGCCCGCAGCTGGGAGGCCTTCGACGCGATCGTCAGGGAGCTCCGCCGCCTCGAGGACGACGAGACACTCCTCGTCCAGTCGGGCAAGCCGGTCGCGGTCTTCCGCACCAACGAGTGGGCGCCGCGGGTCCTGATCGCCAACTCCAACCTCGTGGGCAAGTGGGCCACCTGGGACGTCTTCCGGGACCTCGAGAAGCGGGGCCTGATGATGTACGGCCAGATGACCGCGGGGTCCTGGATCTACATCGGCACGCAGGGCATCCTCCAGGGCACCTACGAGACGTTCGCGGAGCTGGCCCGCCAGCACTTCGGCGGGACGCTGCGCGGGCGCGTCGTCCTCACGGCGGGTCTCGGCGGGATGGGCGGCGCCCAGCCGCTGTCGGTGACGATGAACGAGGGTGTCTGCATCGCGATCGAGGTGGACGAGCACCGCGCACAGCGCCGTCACGAGATCGGCTACGTGGACCACCTCACGCACTCGCCGCAGGAGGCCCTGGCGATGGCCCGGCAGGCGGCGGCCGCCGGCGAGGCCACGTCGATCGCGCTGGTGGGCAACGCCGCGGACATCGAGCCCGCGTGGGCGAAGGCGGGGGAGCGGTTCGACGTCGTCACGGACCAGACGTCCGCGCACGACGCCCTGGCGGGCTACGTGCCTGGTGAGATCTCGCTCCACGACGCGCACGTGCTCCGGGTCAGCCAGCCGGACGTGTACATGCAGCGCTCGATGCGCTCGATGGCGGACCACGTCCGGGCGATGCTCGCGTTCCAGGAGGCCGGGTCGGTCGTGTTCGACTACGGCAACAACCTCCGCGCCCAGGCCCAGGAGGCGGGCGTCGAGAACGCGTTCGACTACCCGGGCTTCGTGCCCGCGTTCATCCGGCCCCAGTTCTGCGAAGGGCGCGGGCCCTTCCGCTGGGCCGCACTCTCCGGGGATCCGGAGGACATCCGGCGCACGGATCGGGCACTGCTGGAGCTGTTCCCGCACGATCGCGGGCTCCGGCGCTGGCTGGAGCTGGCCGAGGCCAAGGTCCCGTTCCAGGGGCTGCCGGCGCGAATCTGCTGGCTGGGCTACGGGGAGCGGGCCAAGGCCGGCCTGGAGTTCAACCGGCTCGTCGCGACGGGCGAGGTCAGGGCACCGATCGTGATCGGGCGGGACCACCTGGATTCGGGGTCCGTCGCGTCGCCCAACCGTGAGACCGAGGCGATGGCCGACGGCTCCGATGCGGTCGCCGACTGGCCGCTGCTCAACGCCCTCGTCAACACGGCGGCCGGTGCCACGTGGGTGTCGATCCACCACGGCGGCGGGACCGGGATCGGGTACAGCCAGCACGCGGGGATGGTCGTGGTCGCCGACGGCACGGAGCTCGCGGCACGCAAGCTGGAGCGGGTGCTCACCAGCGACCCGGGCATGGGCGTCGTGCGCCACGTGGACGCGGGCTACGAGCACGCGATCGAGGTGGCCCGGGAGCGCGGCGTCCGCATCCCGATGCTGGACGGGTAGGTCCCGCGCGATCGCCGCCCACACCGACGGGTTGCCGCGGACCGTATCCCCGAATCGGGGGAGGGACCATGGGGTCATGGCCGTCGGAGCGCGACCTCGCGATGATCGCCTTGACGCGCGGGATCCACCATCCGCGCCACGAGGACGCGCCGGTGATCGACATCGGGAAGACCATCGCCACCCGGGTGAACGAGCTCCGGCTCAAGGCCGCGCTCGAGGAGGCGCACCGCGCCAGGCTCGCCTTCCTGCGCGAGGATCAGTTCGACGGCGACTGCGCCCGCTGTGTCCGCAGGGTCCGCGAGGCCGAGGCACGTGCCGCCCGCCTGGAGGCCGCTCTCCGGGCTGCCCGCTCCAACTGACGCAACTGGCCGACACCGACCGAACGGCGTCGGGGCGGACCCTTACGCGCCCGCCGTGCGCTCGCCACGCCGCCCTCGTCCTCCGCCGGCTCCGGCATCGTGACGATGTGGCGCACTGACGACAGGGTCACCGGGATGAATGCGACCAGCCCTCCGATCGCCCCGATGACGATCGTCGGGTAGAGGCCGATCAGGCTGCCCAGCGCCCCACCCAGGATCGCTCCGATCGGCATGGTGCCCCAGACGATGAACCGCATCGTGGCGTTCATCTTCCCCTGCATCCGCGGCGGCGTGATCGCCTGGCGGAGCGAGACCTGGTTGATGTTCCAGGCGACGCCGAAGAAGCCGCCGATGAAGCCCGCCACAGCGCGGCCCAGACAGACCAGGCCTCGGGCGCGAACGCGAGGGGCAGGCCCGAGAGGCTGAACCCGATCGCCGTGAGCACGAGCATCCGGCCCACGCCCAGCCGCTCCGTGGCTGCCCCCGTCGTGAAGGCCGCCAGAGGAACCCCAGCGACCCGATCGAGAAAGCGATGCCGATCGCCGCCGGGCCGAGGTCCCGCTCGTCGGGTCAGGTACAGGATCAGGATCGCGCCGACTGACGTTGCCGAAGAAGTTGGAGATGCCCGTGGTGGCGGCGATCGACCGCAGCCAGCGGTGGCCGGTTACGTACCGGAGGCCGCCGGCGATCTCCTGGCGCATCGACGGCTTCGGGCCGTGGGCCGCCTCGTCGTGGGGCTCCACCGGGGGCTCCGGCCGCCGGATCCAGAACACGAAGATGGCCGACCAGAGATAGGAGAGCGAGTCCAGCACCATCGCGAACGGCGCCTTCAGGACACCGATCAGCAGGCCTGCCGCCCCGGGCCCCAGGATCTGCGCGGCGGACCGCGTGATCTCCAGCTTGGAGTTGCCGTCGACCAGCTGGTCCCGCTCCACCACGGACGGCAGGTAGCTCTGGTAGGCGACGTCGAAGAACACGGTGAAGCAGCCGTTGACGAAGCCGACGATGTACAGCTGCCAGATCGTCAGGGCGTCGAAGTAGAAGGCGACCGGGATGGACGCGATCGCGACCGCGCGACCCAGGTCGGCGACGATCAGGATCGGGCGACGCCGCAGCCGGTCCACCCAGACGCCCGCCGGCAGGCTGAGCAGGATGAACGGCAGGAACTCGATGGTCGTGAGCAGCCCGAACTCGAACGGCGTGACCTGCAGGTAGGTCGCGGCGATCAGCGGGAGCGCGAGCTGCGTGATCGCGGACCCGAAGACGGAGACGGTCTCCGCGGTCCACAGCTTGAGGAAGTCGGGGTGGCGGAGGAGGCTTCGGCTGGGGCCAGGCATCAGGCCGGGAGTCTAGCGTCCCGGTTTGTCGAGGACGCCGTCGGCGGTTGGCCTCGGCACGCGATCGGGCGGGTGCGAGGCCCGTCAGGCCTCGGGCGCGGGCGCTCGCACGACGCTCTCGAACCCGGCGTCCCCATGAGAGCTGTCGCAGAACGGCTTGTTCGCGGACAGCCCGCAACGGCACAGGAACACGGCCTTGCCCTCGGGCAGCACCCAGGAGCCGCCCTCGGCGTCCTGGAGCACCACGGGGCCGGTGATGCGGTACCCGCCGTTGTCGCGGGGGGTGATGGTCACGATGGGGAGTGCGGCGGAGTCGTTCATCCTCGGGTCTCGCGGTACGGGGTGTTCGCTGGCAGGTTCGCGAGCCGGGTCGCCGCGGATGGCCCCCGGGTGCAGCGCGCCTGTCCCTCCTGCGCCCTCCGCGGCCTGTAGCATCGACCACGTGCTCGTCGAAAGCGTGCCCAACGTCTCCGAAGGTCGTCGCCTCGATGTCGTCGAGCGCCTCGCCGACGCCCTGACCTCGGTATCGGGCGTGTTCCTCCTCGACCGGACGTCGGACCCTAGCCACAACCGGTCCGTGTTCACCGTCGCCGGTGAGCATGACGCCGTCTCGTCCGGCCTCGAGCGACTCGTCGACCAGGCCATCGCCGACATCGACATGGAGGAGCACACGGGCGAGCACCCGCGGATCGGCGCCGTGGACGTGATCCCGTTCGTCCCCCTGGGCGACACCACCATGGACGCGTGCGTGGACCTCGCCCGGGCATTCGGCGCCCGCATCGCGAGCCGGCACGAGATCCCCGTCTACCTCTACGCGCGCGCCGCCGCCCGCGCCGACCGCGTGAAGCTCAGCGACGTCCGCCGCGGCCAGTACGAGGGGCTCCGCGACGAGATCGCCCAGAACGGGCGCCAGCCGGACTTCGGGCCCGCCCGGATGCATCCGCGGTTCGGGGCCGTGGCGGTTGGGGCCAGGCCCTTCCTGATCGCCTGGAACATCAACCTCGACTCGGACGACGTGGAGCTCGCGAAGCGGATCGCCCGCCGCGTCCGCGAGTCGGGAGGCGGCCTGCCGAGGCTCCAGGGCAACGGCTTCCGGGTGGAGGAGCCCGAGCGTGGCCACCCGGTCCGCGCCCAGGTCTCGATGAACCTGCTGGACTTCGGAGTGACCCCGCTGTGGCGGGTCTGGGAGACCGTCGGGGAGCTGGCGGCCGAGGACGGCGTGGCGCTGGCCGAGTCGGAGTTGATCGGGCTGGCCCCGCTGGCCGCGTTCCTGGACGTGGCCGATCACGCCGGCGCGCCGCGCGACGCCGCCGTCGAGGTGCGCCTGCGCGCGGCCGCGGCGGCCATCGGGCTGCGCGACTTCTCGCCGCTGATGGCCCTGGAGCTGCGGCTGGCAGCGGCGCGCGACACGGGGCGGGACCGCTGATGGCGCTCCGCCTGATCGAGGGCGGCCGGGCATCTGCCGATGCTGCGGGGCTGCTCATCCACGGTGCCTCGCAGATCGCCACGCTGGCCGGCGGTCTGCGCCGGGGTCCGACGCAGGGCGATATCGCGATGCTGGACGCGGCGCTCGTGGGCGGTCCAGGCGCGCCGGCGGCACCGGTCGTCGCGTGCTGGGAGGGCCGGGTGGTCGGCGTGGGACCGCGGGACCTCGTGGAGCAGGGGCTGGAGGCGAACGGCTGGCCGCTGGCGAGGTTCGTGCGCATCGATGCCGACGGCGGCGTGGTCACCCCGGGGCTCGTGGATCCGCACACGCACCTGCTGTTCGCCGGCAGCCGGGAGGGCGAGCTGGTCATGCGCCAGCAGGGTGCCGGCTATCTCGACATCCTGGCGGCGGGTGGCGGGATCCTGTCCACGGTGGCGGCGACCCGCGCGGCCTCTGCCGAGGAGCTGGCCCAGCACGGGCGCCGCTGGCTCGACGAGATGTGCCGCCACGGCGTGACCACCATCGAGGCGAAGTCGGGCTATGGGCTGGACCTCCAGACCGAGCTGCGGCTGCTGGAGGTCGCGCACGAGCTGGGGCGCGAGGGGCCGGTCGATGTCGTGCCGACCTACCTCGGCGCTCACGCCGTCCCGTCCGAGTACCGCTCGCGGCCCGACGGTGTCGAGGCGTACGTGCGCCATGTCATCGAGGAGCAGCTGCCGGGCGTCGCGGCGCAGGGCCGTGCCCGGTCGTGCGACGTGTTCTGCGAGCAGGGCGTGTTCAGCGCGGATCAGAGTCGGCGGATCCTCCAGGCCGCGGCCGGGTACGGGATGGCGATCCGTCTGCACGCCGACGAGCTCGCTCCCTCCGGCGGGGCGGAGCTGGCCGCCGAGCTGGGCGCGCTCTCCGCGGACCACCTGCACACGCCCTCCGACGAGGGGATCGCCGCGCTCTCTGCGGCGGCCGACGGCCCACATCCCACGGTCGCCACCCTGCTCCCCGCCACCACCTGGTTCCTCATGGCCGACGAGGCGGCACCGGCCCGCCGGTTCATCGACGCCGGGGTCCCGGTGGCCCTGGGCACGGACTTCAATCCGGGCACCTCGCCGACGCCGTCGCTGCCCCTGGTGATGACCGTCGCGTGCCTGGCGATGAAGCTCTCACCGGCCGAGGCCCTCGCGGCCGTGACGATCAACGCGGCGCACGCGGTGGGCGTGGCCGACGAGGTCGGGTCCATCGAGCCCGACAAGGCCGCGGATCTCGTGATCTGGCGGGCGACGACGGTGGAGCAGCTGCCCTACTGGGTGGGAGCGGATCTCGCCGACGTCGTGATCAAGCGCGGCCGCGTGATCTACCGCCGCGCCTGACCCTCCGGCTGTGACCGCGCGTCGTGGCCACTCCGGACCGCCCCGGGGTCAGGCCCCGCCCTGCACCGCCTCCGCGACCCCGAAGCCCGCGAGCGCGAGCACGATCAGCGCCTGCGCCACGTGGTAGGTGGCATGCACCGCCACGCGCTGCGCCCGTCCACCGCCCCGCGGCAACCCGGGCCGCGGTTCCCGCAGCCGCCCCCAGCCCAGTAGCGCGTCCGACGCCACGAACAGCCACGCACCCGCGATTGCCGCCGTGCCGCCGGTCCGGGTCGCCGCGACCGCCATCGCACAGATCGCGACGAGGTACGCCCCGACCGGCAGCCCCAGGCCTGACCGCGTCGCCGCTCGCACGAGGACCCGGCCCACCGTCGCCATCGCGACCAGGGCCGCGGCCACGCCGGCCACGAGCCACGCCTCCTCGCCCGGCAGCTGGAGGAACGCGACCAGGTAGGCGAGATGGGCGACCAGGAAGGCCCCGAGCCCGGGGACGAACCGCCCGGGCGGGAGGAGCAGGACATCGCCCGCCAGGGAGGCGACCAGCCCCGCGACCAGCCACGGCTGGGCGGCGCGCGCCTCCGGGGTGACCGGCGTCACGAGGGCGGCCGCCGCGATGAGCGCCACCAGGACGCCGGGCTTCGCGACCCGCTCGATGCGCCGCCCCGCGGTCCCCCCGGCCCAGACCGCGAGCCAGTCGGCGACCGCGAGGACCGCGGCGACCGCGAACGGCAGGACGAACCGCCAGAACGCCTCCCACCCCGCCGGCGTCACGGCGTCAGGCCTTGCCGCGCGACTCCAGGAGGACCGTCGTCGTCTCGGGCGGCAGGCTGGACGTGGTCACGGACAGCTTCGGCCTGCACGGTGGGCTCTGCGCCCATCTCGTGCAGGAACCTCTTCATCGCCTCGTCGCAGTCCGCCTCTTCCTCGCACACGGGCATCGGGACCACGATCTTGGGGTCCAGCTGGGCGATGAGCGCCGCCGCCCTGGTCGCGGTGAGGGCGCCGCCGATCGGCACGCACGCGATGTCCACGCGTCCGATGTCCCCGAGCTTCTCCTCCGTCAGCTCGTGGCCGATGTCGCCCAGGTGGATGGTGTGCAGCCCGTCGAGCTCCGTCATGAACGCGGTCTGCCGGCCGCGCTCCGCTCCCTTGGCGTTGTCCCGGTAGGTCCGCACACCGGTGACGAGGACGTCGTGGACCTCGTACTCACCCGGTCCGTCGAGCACGAAGGCGGGCTCCAGGCTGGTCGGGATGGCGGTCCCGCCGTCCCGCGAGGTCTTGACGGCCTTCTTGGCGAGGGGCGCGTCGTCGGGGTGGCTGTAGGTGACGACGTCGCCGGTGATGCCACGGCCCGTTGGCCCGACGATCGCCGGGTAGGGGTCGTTCACCACGACGGCGTCCTTGCCGCGCAGCCGGATGCAGGTTCGTCCGTACCAGGTCAGCTCCATGCGCCGATTCTCGCACAGGCCGCTTCGCCCGGGATCCTCGCCTCCGCGCGGCGCGGTTCGCCCGGAGCGCGGCGCGGAGTTGCCCGGAGCGTGGCGCCCTCCCGTGCGGCGCCTGATCGCGCGGGACAAAGAGAAGGACCGGAGACGCCTGCCCAATCGGCGCCCCCGGTCCCGAGGGAGGGAGGATGGAACCTGAGGGGTGTTCCATGACGAACCATAGACGGGGAGGATTCATGCCCGGCGCGCGGAACGGTTAAGAAACGGACATCTCGCACAGGGAACTCACGGGTCGGCAGGCTCCGTCGGGATGCCATGGCACAATCGCCCGCGATGAACTCCTCGAAACGCCTTACGGGTGGCCTGGTCGCGCTGGTCGCGATCCTGGTCGTGGCCGCCTGCGGCTCCTCCACCCCCACAACTGCCCCCGCGACCACGGGCCCCACGTCGGCGGCAACCGCGGCTCCCACCGAAGCCCCCGCGACCGCCCCTCCCACGGTCGCTCCCAGCGCGGCTCCTTCGTCCTCGCCCATCGCCTCCGTGTGCGACGAGTCCGTCACCGGCGGGCCTGCCGCCACGGCGGGGGCCAACGACCCCAATGCCGCCATCTACGCGGAGGTCGAGGGTCAGGTCCAGGATCTGCGCGGCATCACCGCCACGGCGCCGGTCGCGCGCGGCGTGTTCGACACACCCAGCCTGTGCGCCTACCTGCGCGAGGGCTTCCGCAAGGACAACCCCGAGGAGCTCGTCAAGGGCACCGAGACCCTGTACAAGGAGCTCGGGCTGATGCCCCAGGACGACTCCCTCGAGCAGCTCTACCTGGAGCTGCTGACGAGCCAGGTCGCGGGCCTGTACGACGACGAGACCAAGCAGATGTACGTGGTCTCCAAGGACGGCGCCATCGGCCCTGTCGAGGAGATCACCTACGCCCACGAGTTCACGCACGCGCTGCAGGACCAGCGGTTCAACCTGCGCAAGGTGATGGGCGAGGACACCGACCAGAGCGATCGCACGATGGCCCGGGCGGCGGTGGTCGAGGGCGACGCCACGCTCCTCATGAGCCTGTGGGCCCAGCAGTTCCTGACCCCGGCCGAGCTCGTGAAGGTCGCCGGCAGCACGGACCCGGCGTCCGAGGCGATCCTCGCGAAGATGCCGGCGATCCTCAAGGATCCGCTGCTGTTCCCGTACACGAGCGGCATCCAGCTCGCGCTGGGCGCGTTCACGAACGGCGGCTTCGAGTCGGTGGACGGCCTGTTCGCGAACCCGCCCGACTCCACCGAGCAGGTGCTCCACCCGGAGAAGTTCGCGTCGCGCGAGAAGCCCGTCGAGGTCGCCTTCCCGAAGGACCTGGCGACGCGTCTGGGTGATGGGTGGAAGGTCTCGCTCGAGGACACGCTCGGCGAGGTGCTCCTCGAGGTCGTCCTGCGTGACGGTGGTGCCTCAGCGACGAACGACGCCGCGGCCGGCTGGGGCGGCGACCGCGTCGCCCTCCTCGAGGGACCCGATGGCGCGAAGGCCGTCGTGATGGACACGGCCTGGGACACCACGGAGGACGCCGCGGAGTTCGAGGCGGCGCTCGGGCCGACGGTGGACAAGCTCAAGGGACTTGGGCCGCTCGCCCACGATCCTGCGCCCGGCCGAGAACCGCGTGGTCCTCGTTTCGGCGGAGTCGCCCGACACGATGGGCCGCGTCGCCAACGCCCTGGGTCTCGCCGGGTAGGTCCACCGACTGGACGGGACTGCCACGGAGCCCTGACGCAGGGCTGGGTTCCCAGCGACGCCGCCAGATATCGGTCCCCCCTGATGTTGCGACGACACCGGCGCGGCTCCGCGTGCCCAGCATCACCCCCGGGTGATGCAACGGCGCCCGGCGGGTGGTCCGCGGGACCGAACATCAGCCGGCGCTGATATCCGGCGGGCGGATCCAGCACCGCCGTCGCGCGGACCGGCTGCCCGGCCCGCGACTCCGCTCGGAGTCGCCGCCCTGATCTGACTCCGCTGGGGGTCACCAGGGCGATCGGCACACAGCGGTCAGGCCCGGAATTGACGGAATCCGGGTCCACCTTAGGGGCAAGGAGCCCATGGTGACTCCGGCCCGAGTCGCCACACCCGGGCCGCGCCTCGCGGCCGGCTCCGGACCCCTACATCGCGTCGGGCGCGGAGATCCCCAGCAGGCCGAGGGCGTTGGCCAGCGTCGTCTGCGTGGCCAACGCGAGCGCCAGCCGCTGGGCGGACCGCTCCGGCTGGTCGGTGTCCACGACCCGCGCGTCCCGGTAGAACGCGTGGAACTGGGTCGCCAGCTCCGTCGCGTAGGCCGTGATGCCCTGCGTCTCCTCGGCCAGGACGGCGTCCTCGACCACCTCCGGGAGCCGTGAGACCACCCGCGCCAGCGCCGCCTCCGGCTCGCCGGCGAGGAGCCCCTCCACGCCGGGCGCCGGCGCCAGGCCGGCCTCCGCCGCCTTGCGCACGATCGACGCGATCCGCGCATGCGCGTACTGCACGTAGTAGACCGGGTTCTCGGCGGACTGCTTCTTCGCGAGCTCGATGTCGAAGTCGATCTCCACGTGCGCGGCGCGTGACGCGAAGAACCAGCGGGCGGCGTCGGTGCCCACGGCATCCAGCAGGTCGTCCAGCGTCACGAACGTGCCCGCGCGCTTGGACATCGAGACCTCGACGCCATCCACCACGAACCGGACCCAGCCGATCAGCAGCACCTGGTAGTGGTCCGGGTCGTAGCCCATCGCCTGGGCCGCGTTCTTGTTGCGGGCGACGGTGCCGTGGTGGTCCACGCCCCAGATGTAGATGAGGTGGTCGAAGCCGCGGCTGAACTTCTCGGTCACGTAGCCGATGTCCGCGGCGAAGTACGTGGGCCGGCCGTCCGAGCGGTAGATGACCCGGTCCTTGTCGTCGCCGAAGGCGGTCGACCGGAACCAGACCGCGCCGTCCTGCTCGTAGACCTGGTCCGCGGCCCGGAGCCGCTCGACCGCCCGCTCGACCCAGCCCTCGTCGTGGAGCGAGGCCTCGCTCTTCCAGACGTCGAAGTGGACGCCGAGACGGGAGAGGCTGGCCTCGATCATCCCGCGCACCCGCGTCGACGCCCAGGCGCCCAGGACGGCGGCCTCGTCGGCCCCATCGGCCGCAGCGGCGGCCCACACGTCGTCCGGCACCTCCCGCGCGAGCGTCTCCACGTAGGCGCCCCGGTACCCGTCCTCCGGCACGGGCTCCCCGCGCTTCACGGCCGCGACGGACGCGCCCAGGTGGTCGATCTGGGTGCCGGAGTCGTTGAAGTAGTACTCGCGGGCCACGGTCTGGCCGCCGGCCTCGAGGACGCGGCACAGCAGGTCACCGACGAACGCCCCACGAGCGTTGCCCACGGTGAGCGGGCCGGTCGGGTTGGCGGAGACGAACTCCACGTTGACGCTGCGCGGATTGACCGCCGGGATCCTGCCCCACGCCGCCGGCGCGGCCAGGACGCCCTTCACCAGCTCCTCGTAGGCCGCGTCCAGGATCCGCACGTTGACGAAGCCCGGCCGGGCGACCTCCGCGGAGGCCACCAGCCCCGCACCCGCTTCGCCGCGGAGGGACTCGGCCAGGGCCTCCGCGATGTCCAGCGGTGACCGGCGCATCGGGCGGGCCAGCTTCATGGCGAGGTTGGTCGCGAAGTCGCCGAAGGCGGCGTTGGCGGGCCGCTCCACCTCGATGGCCGGTGCCGACGTCGGATCCTCGAGCGCCGGCAGGCGACCGGCTGCCACCGCGTCCGCCCAGGCCCGTTCCACGGCGGCGCGAACCCGGGCGCGGATGGCCGCGGGGGCGGCGACGGGATCGACGGGCATGGTCACCGGGGACCTCCTGGCGGGCTGGGCGGGACGGACGCAATCCTACCGCCAGAGCCTCTGCCGGAAGCTGTGGGACCAGGCAGTGCACAACGTCACCGCGAACCGGGCGGATCGGGGAGAGGCGAGCAATCCGGTTCAGGCAGCCGCAGTACCTCCCGGGCCAAAGGTAGCCCTCGCGATCGGCGAGAGCATCGCCTGCACCAAGAACGCAGTCGTCGTGCCGAGCCTGAGGACGTCCCGTCTGCCTGTCCGGCGCACGCGTGTCGCGTCGCCGACATTGCGTGCGCCACCAGTCACCGCGACCATGGCGGCTGGGGGTACCGACGTCCTGGGACCTGCGTTGACCATGGGCACCGAAATCGTGGCTCGCCGCTGTGGTTGAGTGGGGTTGAGGGCACTGATGAGGAGCCCTGAGTACTGGACTGCCCAGGACCTGTACCCGAAGATACAGACCTCGCCAGTCAGGCAGGCGAACGGGGGTATCCCTGTTCGAGCATCCATTCGCCGGGTATCCGGCACCTCGGGGACCACGACATGAAGCACTTCGCTATCAAGAGGCAGGGAGTCGGGTGGCTGGTTGCCACCGCCCTCTGCGTGACCGCGCTGATCGTGCCAGGCACCGCTGCTGCCGGCTCTCCGATGGATCTCAGACGCCAACGACCCGGACAACTGGGAGGACCAGTTCCCGAACGCCGTCGCCTGTGCTTCAAGCACGAAGCGGGCGAGAACTCGGAACACGGCTACTTCACCGACAAGGTCGACGGCAAGTGGAAGTCGTACGTCCTCAACACGTTCAACCAGTCGTGGTGCGGGCGACCACTGGGAGGCCCTCATTGTCAAGGCTGGAACCGTCAACGACGAGTACCCGTCGACCGACCGCCGGGGTGAAGTACAGTGCGCTGAGCGGCGAAGGGTATCAGCCACGTCATCGTCTGCAAGGGCGAGACCCCTGAGGACCCGACCCCGACGCCGACCCCGACCGCGACCCCGACCGCCGACCCCGACGCCGACCCCGACGCCCGACCGCGACCCCGACCGCGACCACCGCGACGCCCGACCACCGCGACGCCGACCACCCCGCCGACCGCGACCGCCGACCACGCCCGCCGACCGCGACGCCGACCACCCCGCCGACCGCGACGCCGACCACCCCGCCGACCGCGACGCCGACCACCCCGACCCCGAGCGGCGAGGTCGAGGAGATCACCGGCACCCCGGACATCACCCCGCCGGCCACGGACGCCTCGGGCTCGACCGGCAGCTCGTCCACCGGCAGCGGCTGGAGCCTGGCGATGCTGGTCCTGGGCATCCTCGCCCTGGGCGCCCTGCTCGCCACCCCGGCCACCCGGCGCTCGCGCCGCTAGCCATCGGGGCCCGTGAGGCCCCACCACAACACTCGTCGCTGTCCCCGAGGGCCGACATCGACCGGGGTTGCGGATCCGTCCGCACCCCGGTCGCACCATGTCCGGCGAGGGCCGCCGCCGGCGGCCTGTGGCCTACACCTCCAGGCGGGACCCGGGCCAGACCATCTCGACCGGCCCGGTGTACTCGGCCAGGCAGGAGGCAACGGCGGCCTCGGCGTCGCGACCCATCAGGAGATGGGTCAGCAGGACACGCCCCGCCTGCGTGGACGTTCGCAAGGCGCCCCACGCGCCGGTCCGTCGAGGTGCGCCACCCCGCGCGGCACCGGTCCCGCGCCGAACGAGACCTCGGCCAGGAGCGTGTCGCCGGGACGCACGAGCGGGGCGATGTCCTCCGCTCGCCCGCAATCGCCGCTGTAGACCAGCCCGGGTCCATCACCGGATGCCGGTGACACGCGGACGGCGTAGCTCTCGTCCGTGTGGGTCACGAGGCGGCCCTGCACCAGCAGCTCCCCGACGCGGTGAGAGCCTCTCGCCCAGGGTCTCGAGCTGCAGGGCCTCCGCGGCGAAGCCCGGCGAGGCGTGCAGGGCGTCCAGCCGCGCGCCCAGGTCGGTGGGGCCAAGCACCCGGACCCGCCGCGGAGGCTCGAACTCGTAGCGCAGGTAGTGACGCAGCGGGACGAGATCGATGAAGTGGTCCGGGTGCAGGTGGCTAACCACGACCGCGTCCAGGGCCTCGGGCCGGATCAGCGGGAAGATCCGCGGGAACGATCCCTGGCCAAGGTCCAGCAGGACGGTCGTGGTGCGGTGGGAGACCAGGTAGCAGGCCCCCGAGGCGCCTTCACGGTCCGTGTAGGCGGGCCCGGCGCCAAGCACCGTCAACTGCATGGTGGCCGTCATCACGGGGAGGGTAGCGCGCCGCTGGGGCGCCCGCTCGATTTGCCCGCTAGGGTCGCGCGTCGCTTGGCGCGGGTTTCTCGCCGCGATCCGGCGTGGCGGCCCGCTTGCCGGGGTCCGGGGTCTTGCCGGGCTTCGCCGGGCTTGCTTCATGGCCTGCCGGGGTCCGGGGTCTTGCCGGGCTTGGCCGTTGCCTCCGGCCTGTCGAGGTCCGGGGTCTTGCCGGGCTTGGCCGTGGCTTCCGGCGCGCCATGGTCCGGAGTCCTGCCGAGCTTGGCCGTGGCCTCCAGTCGCGGGCTGCGCCGGGTTCCCGTTCCCGGCACCATTCGTACTCCCGTTCCCGTTACGGGGCCGCCTTCGCTCCCGAGGGACTCGATGACGCGGCTGCTGTTCTGCAGGGCGCGCTCGAGGCCCGCAGCCGCACCCGCCGGCGCGTTTGCCGCGACCTCCAGCAGGACCGAGCGGTGGAATTGGATGGCCTCGCGGGCCCGAGCGGCAGATGCCTCCCCCGCGGTCTTCAGCCGCTCGATGGCGACGTCGTAGGCGTCGAGAGCGGCGATCGCGGCCCGGTCGTCGTGACGGCCCGTAGCCTCCACGGCCTCCGCGAGGCGGGCCTGCGCGAGGGCCAGCTCGGCGTCGACGCGCGCCGATGGCTCGGACGGCAGCGTCAGCACTCGAGGGCGAGGCGCGATTCGTAGAGGGGCCCACCGGCCCGCGAAGCGGCGAACACCGAGGAACCGGCCATCAGCCCCACGAGGACCGCCGCGCTCAGCGACGCGGCGATACGCCGCGTCGTCCAACCTGCGAACGTGGCGCGCCTCACGGGCGGGTACGCCGCGGCCGCGGCGACACTCCCGGTGGGATCGATCCGGCGCCGCCAGGCTTCCTCCATCACCGCCGAGCGGGCGCGTCGCCGCTGGGCCTGGCTGGGATCCAGCCTGACCCGCGCGTAGCGCCCCAGTGCCCGCTCGAGCTCTTCGCCCGCGAGCGGCTCGGCAGTGGCCATCTCGTCCTCGTTCATCGGGTCGTTCCTGAGACCCGCGGCAGGGTGTTCGCCGGGTCTTCGAATCCCCAGCTCTCGCCGGAGCGCCGCGATGGCCCGGAACTGGAGACCGCGCACGGTCCCTTCCTGGCGGCCCATGACCTCGGCCGCCTCCCTCGCGGAGAGCCCCGCGAAGAACCGCAGCTCGATGGCCTCGCGCTGCTCCGGGGTCAGCCTTCGCAGCGCCAGCGCGACGCTGTCCATCTCCTGGCGGAGGACCGCCAGCTCGTCGGGCCCGTCGTCCTGGTCGGCACGCTCGGCGACGATGTCGAGCGTGGCGTGGTCGCGGCGGGTCCTGGTGTGGTCGATGACGACGTTCCTGGCCAGCCGGAAGAGCCAGCCCCCGAAGGGGATGCCCCGCGACTCGTAGCGCGGCAGGGCCTCCAGGACCTTGACGAAGACGAGCTGCGCCAGGTCCTCCGCGTCGCTCGGGCGGCCGACGCGGGCCGCGACGTAGCGGTACACCGGCCCGTAGTAGTGGTCAAACAAGGCCCCGAACGCTTCTGGGTCACCCTGTTGCGCCGCCGCCACGAGGCGTTCGATCGCCCCGTCGTCGATGGTCATAACGATCCGTGGTCCCCCGTGTTGGCCCGCGCGTCGTACGTCATCCAACCTATGGCACGGGCACCTCGATCCGCGAGCCCCCCCGCCGGAACGCCAGCGCCTCGAATCCGGCGCCGGAGACCGCACCATACGCCGCCGCCAGGCCGTAGGCGAACCACTCCGTTCGGTGGGCGTCGCTGCCGATGGTCACGTGCCGGCCGCCCAGCTCGCGGTAGCGCGCGACGATCGCCGGGGACGGGTAGGTCTCCCGCGGGAGCTGTCGAAGGCCGGACGCGTTGACCTCCAGGGCGGTGCCGGTGTCGACGAGTGCCGCGAGGACCGGCTCGTACAGCTCGGGGGCTGCGGCGAGCTGGGCCGGCATGACGTGCGGCACGAGGTAGCGCTTGACGAAGTCCAGGTGGCCGATGGTGTCGAACAGCCCGGATCGCGCCGCGCCGATGACCTCGTCGAAGTAGGGCGCCACGATGTCCGCCAGTGGCCGGCCAGCGGCGAAGGACGCCACGTTGGATGCCTTGTACGGCGACTCCGCGCTGACGTGGACGCTGCCGATGACGTAGTCGTGGGGATGCCGCCGCAGCCAGCCGCGGATGTCCTCCTCGAACGCCCGCTCGTAGGTGATCTCCACGCCGAACCGGATTGCCAGCCCGCGGTCCGCCCATCGGGCGGCCGCCTCGCGCACATCCCGCTCTCGATCCGCGAAGGACGCGAACCCGTAGGCCGGCATCGTGGGATCGAAATCCACGTGGTCGGTGATGGCCAGCTCCGCGATCCCGCGCTCGGCTGCCAGGACGCAGTAGGCCTCGAGCATCGCGTTCGCATCCGGCGAGCGGACCGTGTGCAGGTGCGAGTCAAGCGGCAGGTCGTCGGGCGTCACCGAGGCCGGCGGCGAGGCCCGCCCGGAAGACGTCGTGCTCGATGTCGGCCCGCGGGCGGGTGTCGGTCGGGTCGGGCGACCCCACCGGGTGCGCGCGGCTCACCCGGAGATCACGCCCAGCTCGCGACCCACCCGGTCGAAGGCGGCCAAGGCCTGGTCCAGGAGATCGTCCGTGTGCGCGGCGGTGACGATCGTCCGGATCCGTGCCCGGTCCAGGGGCACCGTGGGAAACACGACGGATGTCCCGAACACGCCCTCGTCGAACAGCCGGTTGGAGAAGCGGATCGTCGTCTCGCTGTCGCCCAGGATGACGGGCGTGATGGGCGTCTCGCTGCGACCGATGTCGAAGCCCAGCCGTCCCAGCTCCGCCTTGAAGCGGCGGGTGTTCGCCCACAGCCGCGCGATGAGCTCCGGCTCCTCCACCATGATCCGGATCGCCTCGCTGCACGCGGCGGCGACGGCCGGCGGATGGCTCGTGGAGAACAGGAACGGCCGAGCCCGCTGGACGAGGATGTCGCGCAGGGCCTGCGAGCCCGCCACGTATCCGCCGAGCACGCCGACGGCCTTGGACAGCGTCCCGACCTGGATCGCGACACGTCCTTCGAGCCCGAAGTGGCTGACCGACCCGCGGCCGTCCCTGCCCAGCACCCCCGACGCGTGGGCGTCGTCGACCATGACCGCCGCCCCGAAGGCCTCGGCCACCTCGACGATGCCGGGCAGCGGGGCGATGTCCCCGTCCATGCTGAACACGCCGTCGGTCACGACCAGGATCAGCCGGTGCGGCGTCCCGTGGCCGTCGCGTCCCTGCTCGGTCGCCTCGGCGAGGACCTCGCGCAGCGAGTCCACGTCCGCGTGCCGGAAGACCTTGCGCGGTGCCTTCGAGAGCCGCATCCCGTCGATGATGCTGGCGTGGTTCAGCTCGTCGGAGACGATGAGGTCGGTCTCGCCGGTGATCGTGGGGATGACGCCGGTGTTGGCGGTGAAGCCCGATTGGAACGTCAGGACCGCCTCGGTGTGCTTGAACACCGCCAGCTCCGCCTCGAGGGCCTCGTGGAGGGTCAGCGTCCCGGCGATGGTCCGGACGGCCCCGGAGCCCGCCCCGAACTGCTCCACGGCCGCGATGGCGGCCCGCTTCATGCGCGGGTGGTGCGACAGCCCCAGGTAGTCGTTGGACGAGAGGCTGATGACGCGCCGGTCGTCCACGGACACGATGGGGCCCTGGGCGCTGCTCATGATCCGGAGCGGCCGGTACAGGTGGCGCTCGCGCATGGCGGCGAGCTCGTCGTCCAGGTACGCGAGCGGGTTGGGGCGCGATGCCGTGTCCATGGGTTGCTCCTCCGCCCTAGCCCTGGTCCGTCCAGTCCATGATCACCTTGCCCGAGTCGCCCGACCGGGCGGTCTCGAACGCGGCCTCGTGGTCCCGGAACCCGAAGCGATGGGTGATCGCGGGCGCGATGTCGAGGCCCGACTGGAGCATCACCGTCATCTTGTACCAGGTCTCGTACATCTCCCGGCCGTAGATGCCCCGGATCGTGAGCAGCTTGAACACGATCTCGTTGACGTCCAGGCTGATGTCCGCGGTGGGGATCCCGAGGATCGCGATGGACCCGCCGTGGGCCATGTTGTCCATGGCGCTCCGGATCGCCGCGGACGCGCCGGACATCTCGAGGGCCACGTCGAAGCCCTCGACCATGCCCAGCTCGCGCTGTACGTCGGCGAGGTCCCGCTCCCGCGGGTCGACGGCGACGGTGGCGCCCATGCGCATCGCGATCTCACGGCGCACCGGGTTGGGCTCGGAGACGACGACGTACCGGGCGCCCGCGTGGCGCACGACCGCCGTGGCCATCAGGCCGATCGGACCGGCGCCCGTGATGAGCACGTCCTCGCCCAGGACCGGGAAGGCCAGGGCCGTGTGCACCGCGTTGCCGAACGGATCGAAGATCGCGGCGACCTCCTCGTCGATCCCCGGCCAGTGGTGCCAGATGTTGGTCATCGGCAGCACGACGTACTGGGCGAAGGCCCCGTCGCGGCCCACGCCGAGACCCACGGTGCTGGCGCACAGGTGACGGCGTCCGGCCATGCAGTGACGGCAACGCCCGCAGGTGACATGGCCCTCGCCGCTCACGATGTCGCCGGGGTGGAAGTCCATGACGTTGGACCCCACCTCCACGATCTCGCCGACGAACTCGTGGCCCGTGATGAGCGGCGGCCTGATGGTCCTGGCCGCCCACGGGTCCCACGACTCGATGTGCAGGTCGGTGCCGCAGATGCCCGTCTTGTGCACCCGCACCAGGACATCGTTGATGCCGGGGACCGGGTCCGGGACCTGCTCCAGCGAGAGTCCCGGGCCGGGAGTGGTCTTCACCAGGGCGAGCATGCGCGGCTCCCTCGTTCCGGCGCCCGGCCGAGCTCCCTCACCAGGGTTCCGGCCGGGTGTCCTCGGTCCAGTCGACGACCGGATTCTCCACCATGCCGATGCCTTCGATCTCGCACCGCACGCGGTCGCCGGGCTCGAGGAAGACCGGTGGGTCGCGGAACACGCCGACGCCCGCGGGCGTGCCGGTGGCGATCAGGTCGCCGGGCTCCAGCGTGATGTGGCGCGAGATGTAGCTCACCAGGGTAGGGACATCGAACAGCATGTCGGCCGTGTTCCCGTCCTGCATCAGCACCGGCGCGGCCGCGTCGCCGTCGGCGCCCGGGATGCGCCAGCTGCGGAGCGCGAGGCCCCGCGCGGGGATCCACCTCGTCCGGGGTGGCAAAGACGGGACCAATCGGCAGGAACGTGTCGCTGCCCTTGGCGCGCAGCCACTGGCCGTCGCCCTTCTCGCCCTCGCGGAGGGCCTGCGGGTTGCCCTGCCAGTCCCGGGCGCTGACGTCGTTGACGACGACGTAGCCCGCGACGTGGTCGGGCGCCTGCTCGGGCGTGACCCGCCGAGCGGCCCGGCCGATCACGACGCCGAGCTCCACCTCGAGGTCCAGGGCACGCGTGCCTTCGGGACGGACCACGGCCTCCCCGTCGCCGACGATGGCGTTGGTGAACTTGGAGAACAGCATGGGCCGGTCGGGCGTCGCCCGGCCCCCCTCCTTTGCGTGATCCCCGTAGTTGAGGCCCACGCACACGATCTTGCCGGTCTGGATCTCGTTCATCGCCGGGGCCGGACGCCGGGCGTCGAGATCCAGCAGCGGCGCGCCGGCCTTGAGCGCGCGCCTGGTCGCCCGCCGCAGCTCACCGAGCCAGTCGTCCTCGAACCCGATCTGGAAGCCGATGCCCAGGTGGGTGTCGATGGCGGGATCGAGCCGGCCCCGCTTCTCGAGTTGCGCTCCCGTCAGGAGGCGCCCCTTGACGAGCACGCCGAACCGCTCGTCGCCGAAGCGGTCGTAGTAGGCGTAGAGGCGCATGGATCGACGCTCCGTCAGTTCGAGGCCGGGCTGGGTTCCACGGACGCCCCGGCCGACGGGCTCGCGGAGGGGACGGCGCACTGCGGCTCCGGTGGGGCGACGAACCGGCCGTCCGACACTCGCTCACCGTAGCGCAGGTAGAAGTCGTAGACCTTGGCGGCATCGAGCGTGTCGAGGTACAGGACACGGTTCCAGACGAGCGCCGCGTACCTGGCGGGCATCTCCTCGAACCGTGCCACCACCGGCCCAACCGTTCCGGGCGGCAGGTTGCAGACCGCGCTACTGGGAAAGCCGTCGTCGAATGTCGTCAGGGCCGCGATTCCGGCGTCGTCGCAGGCGCCCCTGTCGCAGGAGTAGAGCAGCACGAGCCCGCCATGCTCCAGGTTGTGGATCCAGCCGTTGGGCAGGCTCTCGTCGTCCGGGCCGTAGACCTGGGGCTCCAGGGGCCCGAAGCCAACCCGGTTGAGGTGCTTGCCCGAGGCAGGCGGGCAGACCGGGTACGTGACCTTGTCGCCCGTCTGGACGTGACCGTTGCCCTGGTCCGGCTGGACCTGGCCAAGCTCCCCGCCAGCGTCGGCCGCGATGGTGTCGATCGTGGTGCAGGCATAGGCGGGCGCCGTCGCGCTGGTGAGGGCGTACATGCCGATGCCGACCAGCGCGGCGATCGCGACCAGCGCCAGGATCGGCGTGCGGAGGCGCTGGAGCGTGGTCTTCTCCGGGGGTCGCCGGACCGCGGACTCGCGGCGGCCAGCACGCTCGCTGCCGGTGGGACTGGTGCTCTGGTGGCGGCGCGAGCCGGCGTCCTTGTTCGGGGGCGTCTGACTGGGAGGGGTCACGGGCTGTGCTCCGGGCAGGCGACCAACGGCATCGGGCGTGTTCCGTGATGCCGCCGCACCGCGAGGGGCCGCGATGCTCCGCGAAGGGTATCGCTCCGGGCCGCGCGCGCGCAGCAGGTCGTCCGGGACCGCGCGTTACGGCTCGTTGAGCCAGGCGCGGACCTCGGGGCGGGTCAGACCGAAGAACAGCAGCGCGGCCAGGATCGCGATGATGACGGCGGCGACCGGCTGGGCGGCGAGCAGCGCCAGCGGGATGGCCGGGAGCGTCAGGGTCGACAGGCCCAGGGCGAGGGTGCGGCTCGCCTCCTTGCGCTGCAGGACGAGCGTCGTGGTGAAGATGGTGTAGGCGAGGAGCACCATCACCACCACGCCGGGCAGGGAGATCGGGGCGCTGATCGCCTGGTCCACCACCCACCGGAGCGACAGGCCGATGAGCCCGAGCACGAGGAGCGCATAGCCGAGGAAGATGCGGATGCCGCCGGGCATCGCGCGGAACTGGCTGAGCATGACCCGATGATGCCACCGGTCCAGGCCCGCCGCCGCGCCGGAGGCCTGCTCGGGGCTGGCTCGCTGCCCTGCCCACGGCCCGCAGGCTGGCTGCCGGCGGATCGCCGGGCGCCCCTTTCCCGAAACCTTGGCGCAAGCCCCTTGACACTTCCGGAGCGCCCAACTAACCTCCGCTAAACCGGTTTGCTAAACCGGTTTTGGTGATCGCGCAGCGACGCGCTGGCGCGGGGCTGCCTGACCAGGGCAGCCACCGGCTCCGCGACCCGCGCGAACAGCGGCCGGACCGATGGCAGGCCGCAGTGAGGAGACCTTGGAGGACCGCAACCCGCGACGGCCGCGCATCGCCGATGTCGCCCGCGAGGCGGGCGTGTCGAAGACGGCTGTTTCGTTCGCGTTCAACAGCCCGGATCGGCTGGCGCCGGAGACGGCGATCCGCATCCGTGGTGTTGCGGATTCGCTCGGCTACCGTCCGCACCCCGTTGCGCGTATGCTCACCCAGCGAAGCACGCATACCCTTGGCGTGCTGACGCCCCAGGCGCTGTCCGTGATCTTCTCGAACCCCTTCTTCGGGGCCTTCAGCGAGGGTGTTGCCCTGGCAGCCGAACAGGAGGGTTACGCCCTCCACTTCATCTCGCCACTCCACGGTTCGCTCGCCCGCGCGATGGGCAGGGCGACGGTGGACGGCGTGGTCGTCGTGGGTCTCGCGGCCAGCCATCCCGAGGTTGAGCAGATCCGGGCCGCCGGCGTGCCGCTGGTGATGGTGGACTCGAGCGCCCTGCCGGACCAGCCGGGCGTCGAGGTCAACGACGAGGGCGGCGCCCGTGCCGCCGCGGACCATCTGCTGGGCCTCGGCCACCGGGACATCCTGGTGGTGGGCGTCGAGCCCCCGACGCCCGGCGCCGACTCGGAACCGGATGGCGTGACCGCCCGGCGCATGCGCGGTTACGTGGCGGCGCTCGCCGCGCGTGGTCTGGAGCTGCCCGACAACGCTGTCGTGGTCGCGCCGGCCAGCATCGAGGGCGGCATCGCCGCCCTGCGACGCGCCTGGGAGGACGGCCTCCGGCCCACCGGCGTGCTCGCGATGTCGGACGCGATGGCGATCGGCGTGCTGCGTGCCGCGCGGGAGCTCGGGCTGCGCGTGCCCGAGGACCTCTCGGTCGTGGGCTTCGACGACATCGACATCAGCCAGCACACGAACCCCCCCCTGACCACGGTGCACCAGCCGATCCGCCAGAAGGGCGAGAGCGCGGTGCGCGTGCTCCTGACCGTCGTCGCACGACGGGATCTACCCCCCGAACAGCTCCGGCTCGAGACGCGGCTCATCGTCCGCGGCTCGACGGGGCCGGCGCCGCGCCGGCGGCAGGAGGTGGACCGGGCCCGAAGCTGAGGACGAGGAGGCGGCGAGCGCTTGACGCCCGACGTCGACTCACGCTCCAGGGCCGGACCCGGCCCGACGCGATCGGCTCCGCCGATCGACAATCTGGCAAACCAATCGGTTGTTTCTTTGGAGGAGATCGACACCAGGATGAAGAACCACAAGATGCGGCTCGTCGCGCTGTTCGCGGGCGCGGCCATCTTCGCGGCCGCCTGCGGCGGCACCACGGCCACCCCCGCCCCGGCCACCGAGGCCCCGGCAGCGACCGAGGCTCCGGCGACCACCGCCCCCGAGAGCATGGCCCCCGAGAGCATGGCCCCGGAGTCCCCCGCGGCTGAGCCCCTCAGCGGCGAGATCACCCTCTGGCATTCCTACGGCTCGGGCGGCGGCGAGACCGGCGCCTTCATGAAGACCCTGGGCGCCATCACCGCGGCCAACAAGGACCTCAAGGTCAACGTCGTCGAGCAGCCGTTCAGCGACATCTTCACCAAGTGGCAGACCGACGTCCTCGCGGGCGGCGGCCCCGACATGTACATCGCCCCGAACGACAACCTGTTCTCGCAGGCTGACGCCGGCGCGCTGGCCGACCTCACCACGGCGCTCGAGGGCAAGCTCGAGGGCTTCAACCAGGTCGCGGTCGACGGGTCCAAGGTCGACGGCAAGATGTTCATGGTCCCCGAGTCCCTCAAGGCCGTGGCCATGTGGTACGACAAGTCCAAGGTGACCGCCCCGCCGGCCACCACCGACGAGCTGCTCGCCGCGGTCAAGTCCGGCGCCGCCCTGCTCGGCCTCAACCAGAACGCCTACCACAACTTCGGCCTCAGCGGCGCCTTCGGCGGCACGCTCATGGACGACACCGGCAAGTGCGTCGCCGACCAGACCACCGGCTGGGCGGACAGCTACAAGTTCATGGCCGACCTCAAGGCCGCCGGCGCCAAGTTCTACACGGACGGCAACGCCCTCAAGCAGGACTTCCAGACCGGCAAGCTCAACGCGGTCTTCGACGGCCCGTGGCAGACGGCCGACTTCACCAAGGCCCTCGGCGAGAACCTCGCCGTGGCGCCGATCCCCGCCGCCACCGGCAAGGCCAACCCCCTGACCGGCACCGACGGCTGGTACCTCAACCCCAACAGCGAGAACCTGGAGCTCGCGACCAAGCTGGCCCTCCAGCTCGTCGGCACCGCCAGCGCCCAGACCATGACCGACGACGCCGGCCATGTCCCGGCGGCGCCCGGCGTGACCATCAGCAGCCCCATCGTCCAGGGCTTCGCCGACGCGGCGGCCGCCGGCCTCCCGCGCCCGCAGCGCGCCGAGTTCAACAACTACTGGGGCGGCTTCGGCGACGCGCTCAACCGCGTCCTCGACAAGGGCGAGGATCCCACCGCGGCCATCGCCACCGCCTGCAAGAGCATGAACGAGGCGAACGGCAAGTAGCCTTCGCACCGTCACACACGATCCGGGGGCGTCGCGAGGCGCCCCCGGTGTCGTCCCCGGATCGCGCTCAACCACCGAGCGGAGCCCGGTCCGGGGCCGATACGCTGGGCACCCGTCACACGATCCCGGGCGAAGGACGCAAGAGGAGGGGCATCCAGGGATGACCACAGCCGCAGCGGTCTCACCCGCGCCGCGGAGGCGGCGCAACTGGCGCCGCAGGGCGCAGCCCTACCTCTACCTGGTTCCGGCACTGGCGGTGATGACCGTCATCACCTTCTACCCGCTGATCTACCAGGTCTGGATGTCGTTCACGGACTTCGGCCCCAAGAACTTCCGGGTGAACAACCCCATCGCTCCCAACTACGTGGGGCTCGAGAACTACATCCGGATCGCGACCTCCCAGCTCCAGATCCCGAACTTCGAGTTCATCCGGCTCGTCCTGTTCAACCTGTGGTGGGCGCTCTCCAACGTCGTCATCCACGTCATCCTGGGCGTGCTGATCGCGGTCCTGCTCAACACGAAGGGCCTGATCGGGCGGGGCGTGTACCGGGCCCTGTTCATCATCCCCGTCGTGATCCCGTCGATCATCGTCGCGACCGTCTGGCGCTCGATGTTCGACACCGACGCGGGTGCCGTGAACTTCCTGCTGCAGGCGATCGGCGGCGTGTTCGGGATCCCGCCCGATGCACCCGGGCCTGAACCTCAACTGGCTGCGCCAATCGGACGACCCCATCCCGTTCATCCCGCTGCCGCTCGCCTACTTCGCCATGATCACCGCCAACACGTGGCTGGGCTGGCCGCTGAACGCGGTCGTCGCCACCGGCGCACTCCAGAGCATCCCGGGCGACCTGTACGAGGCCGCCGAGATGGATGGCGCCAACTGGTGGCAGAAGTTCACGACGATCACCGTCACCTTCCTCCGGCCGGCGATGCTGCCGTACGCGATCTACGGCTTCGTCGTGACGTTCAACCTGTTCTTCCTGCCGTACTTCATGACGGGTGGTGAGCCGTTCGGGCGCACCGAGATCCTGGTGACGCAGGCGTACCGCCTCGCGGTGGATCGCCAGCTCCTGGGTGTCGCCGCCGCCTTCTCCGTCTACCTGTTCTTCCTCCTCCTCGCCGTGACCCTCGTCACGAACAAGTTCGCCAAGGCGACGAAGAGCTATGCGGACTGACGCCCGATCTCGGAGGAGCCAGTCATGAGCGGTCTCTCCAACCAGACACTCGTCGCCAAGGACAACCGCGGCTTCCGGTCCTGGACGCGGCGCCGGAGCACCGAGGAGGAGAAGCGTCTCCCCCTGAAGCAGCAGATCGCCCTGCAGCTCGCGCTGCTCGCGATCCTGTTCACCGTCATGTTCCCGGTCCTCTGGATCTTCAGCCTGTCCATCGACCCGCGGAACCTGTTCCGGCCCGAGGGCCTGAACCTCATCCCGCCCGGCGCGTCGCTCGACGCCTACGCGAAGATCCTGACCCAGCCGACCAGCAACGACATCAGCTTCCTCGAGCTGATGCTCAACAGCCTCAAGATCGCGGTGGGGACCGCGACCGTCGCGGTGGGCCTGGGCATCCTCGCCGCCTATGCCTTCTCCCGCCTGAAGTTCCGTGGCCGCGAGATCCTGATGATCGTCATCCTCGGCGTGCTCATGCTGCCGGCGGTCGCCACCCTGATCCCGTTGTACGTGTTCCTCAACCAGTTCCGCATCGAGGCCTTCGGCTTCGACTTCAACCTGCGGGCGTCCCTCCTGGGCGTGATTCTGGCCACCACCTCGGCGGCGCTGCCATTCGCGATCTGGAACCTCAAGGGCTACCTGGACACGATCCCGCACGACCTCGAGGAGGCGGCCTTCGTGGACGGGGCGACCCAGAACCAGACGTTCACCAAGATCATCCTGCCGCTGGCCACGCCTGCCATCGCGGTCACCGGCTTCCTGGGCTTCCTGGGTGGCTGGACCGAGTACCTGACGGTCTACATGTTCATCGGCGGCAACGTGCCCGACTGGACGCTGTCGATCGCGCTCAACAGCATGGTCGGCCAGTTCGCGCGGAACACCCCGTGGTCCGAGTTCGCCGCGTTCGCGATCCTGTTCGCGCTCCCGGTCTCGATCGTGTTCTTCATCTTCCAGCGGTACCTGGTCGGCGGCCTCGCGGTCGGCGGCGTCAAGGGCTGATCCCGGCCACCCTCTCGCACCCAGAACGACCCCGCCCGGCTCAGGCCGGCGGGGTCGTTTCCTGTTCCTCGTCGGGCGACCAGTGGAACCATGGGCGATGGCGCATCAGGATCAGCACCACCGCCACGTCGAGAGCGCCGAACAGGATGCCCTGCGCCGACCCCGAGGTCAGCTCCAGGAAGCCGGCCACGGCCGCGACGTTCACAGCCACGAGCCAGCCTTTGCCGCGTCGGACGAGGAAGCCCAGGACCACGAAGCCGATGCCCAGCGCGAACGAGAGCGCGGCGATCGCCAGGCTCGCCTCATCACGGGCTGCAAGCGACGCCGTCGCCTCGATCGTGATCAGGAGGCCCATGAGCCCCGAGACCACCATCACGGCGGACGCGACCTCCACGGCGACGGGCCGGGGCGGCCTGACCGGGCCCGTGGGTTCCGCCGGCAGGCCTGCCGGCGTGATGCCGCGCTCCCGCCGCTCGCGCTGGCGCTCGCTCACGGGACCGGCTCCAGCGCGATGACGTACCCGCTGCGGGGCGCCAGGACGGGGAGCGGCTCGTAGCCGTCGAGGCCGCCGGTGACGGTCACCTGGGGCGCCGCCGGCGTCGCTCCCGGGTCGCCGCCGATGGTTCCAACCAGCCGGGCCGTCACCTGCCCGCACAGCGGCCCGCCATCGAGCACGAGGCCGTAGGTGTCGACCGGCTCGTCCGACACGTTGACCACCACGAGCAGCGTCTCGTCGGCGGTGGTGCGCAGCCAGGCGATCACCGGCTCCGCGCCGCCCTCCACGAGCGTCGTCGCTCCGCGCCGGAGGGCCGGCGTGGCATTGCGGACCCGGACCAGGTCGCGGTACGTGGCGAGCAGGCTGTCGGGATCGTCGGACTGGGTCGCGACGTTGACCTCGGGCGCGTCGTCCGACAGCGCCTGCCACGGATCAACCGCGGAGAAGCCGGCCGCCGGCTCGTCCATCGACCAGCGCATCGGCGTCCGGATCCGCTCGTCCGGCTTCGTGCCCGTCATGCCGATCTCCTCGCCGTAGTACACGAAGGGCGTCCCCGGCGCGTTCAGCAGGATGAACGCGGCCAGCTTGGCGGACGGCAGGTCGCCGCCCAGCTCCGTCATGATCCGGGTCTGGTCGTGGTTGGTGAGGAAGCTCGCGTTCTGGTTGGCCGGCCACGCCGAGATCGTGTCCATGAGACCGGTCTGCAGCGGCGCGGCGCGGCCGTTCTGGATCGCGAGCCGGATCGCCGTCGCGAGCCCGAAGTCGAAGGTCATGTCCACGCTGTCGGGGACGTACGGCGCGGCGATCGCCGGCGGGTCCCAGACCTCGCCCACGAGCAGGGCGTCAGGGTTGACGGCGGCCACCGAGTCCTTGAAGCCCGCGAGCCACGCCTTGGTCTCCGGCGTGTTCGTCTGGGCGTCCTTCCCGTCCTCGATGAGGTGCTTCGCGGCGTCGAGCCGGAAGCCGTCCACGCCCACCTCCTCCAGCCAGAACCGGGCGACGTCCTCCAGCTCGGCCGTGGTCTCGGGGTTGCGCAGGTTGAGGTCCGGCATGCCCTCCCAGAACACGCCGTAGTACCAGCGCTCCCCGTCCGGATGCCAGACCACCTGCCCGCCTGGCCCCACCCAGAATGGCTGCTCGTCCTCCCACACGTACCAGTCGTCGTGCTCGGCGCCCGGCGTCCGAGCGTCCTCGAACCACGGATGGTCGATGGAGGAGTGGTTCAACACCAGGTCCACGATGACCTTGATCCCGCGCTCGTGCGCCGCGTCCAGGAAGGCCCGCAGGTCCTCGGCGGTGCCGTAGTCGGGCTCGACCTTCCGGTAGTCGGTCACGTCGTAGCCGTGGTAGCTGGGCGACTCGGTGATCGGCATCAGCCACAGCCCGGTGACCCCGAGATCGGTCGTGGTGGCCGGGTCGCCGTCGTTGAGGTAGTCGAGCTGCTGGGTCAGGCCTCGCAGGTCCCCGATGCCGTCCCCGCTGGCGTCCTTGAAGCTGCGCACGAAGACCTCGTACCAGACGCGGTCGTTCCAGTCCTTCGCCGCCGGGGTGGTCCCAGGGGTGCAGGCGCTGCCCGGGGCGGGGGAGGTCGGGGCTGCCGATGGCGTGGCCGAGGCCGCCGAGGTTGCCGACGGGCCCGGGGTCGTCGGGACCGGCGTGACCGTGCTCGAGACGCAGCCCGCGGCCAGGACGGCGACGAGGGACAGGACGAGCGGGTGGCGGCGCAGGCGCATGGCATGCAGTCTAGGGGGACTTGCGGAAAGGACCGGGGCGACTCGCCCTACACTGCGTCGGCACGCCCAGCTGCGAACGAGGTACCCATGGCCATCGACACCCCGGAGTGGGTTCGCGACGCCGTCTTCTACCAGGTCTTCCCCGACCGCTTCGCATCCTCGCTCCGGGTCCGGAAGCCGGGCACGCTCGAGGCCTGGGACGCGCCGCCGACCGACCACGGGTTCAAGGGCGGCGACCTCCTCGGCCTCGCGGAGCGGCTCCCATACCTCGCGGACCTGGGCGTCACGGCGGTCTACCTCACCCCGATCTTCAAATCGGCCTCCAACCACCGCTACCACACCTTCGACTACCTGGAGGTCGACCCGCTGCTGGGCGGCAACGACGCCCTGCGCGAGCTGCTGGACGCGGCGCACGCACGCGGCATGCGCGTGGTGCTCGACGGGGTGTTCAACCACACGGGGCGCGGGTTCTGGGCGTTCCACCACGTCCTGGAGAACGGCGCCGGATCCCCGTACCGGGACTGGTTCCACTTCTCCACGGCCGCGCTCGAGGGCCATCGGCCCTTCCGGCCCTACCCGTGGCCCTCGGACCCGCTGGATGCGGCGAGCGAGCCGTTCGTCGGCATCGCGGAGGACCAGCGCGGCGACGAGTCGTTCCGCAATCTCGGGTACCGGGCCTGGTGGGGGCTGCCTGCCCTGCCCAAGCTCAACACCGACAACCCGGAGGTCCGAGCACACATCTTCGACGTCGCCGAGCACTGGCTGCGCTTCGGGATCGATGGCTGGCGCCTGGACGTGCCCACCGAGATCCGCGATGAGGCGTTCTGGCAGGAGTTCCGGCGGCGCTGCCGGGCCGTCAACCCGGAGGCGTACCTCGTCGGCGAGATCTGGAGCGAGTGCCCGGAGTGGCTGGCGGGCGACCGGTTCGACGCAGTGATGAACTACCCGCTGGCACAGGCGATCGTGGGCTTCACGGCCCAGGGGCACCTCGACGAGGGCGTGGTCCGCCGTCACCACGAGTACGGGCGCACGGTCGTGCGGCGCGACGGAGCCGCGTTCGGCGCCGAGCTCGAGCGCCTCATGGCGCTCTACGACCCGGCTGTGACGCAGGCACAGCTCAACCTCCTCGACAGCCACGACAGCCCGCGCTTCCGGACGATGGCGGGGCGGGACCGGGCCGCATACCACCTCGCCGTCCTCCTCCAGGCGACGCTGCCGGGCGCGCCCTGCACCTACTACGGCGACGAGATCGGCGTCGAGGGCGACCACGATCCCGACTGCCGGCGAGCGTTCCCGTGGGACCAGGCGCGCTGGGACCGCGCCGGGCTGGAGTGGACGCGGGCATCGTTCGCCGCCCGGCATGCGCTGCCGGCGCTCCGGCGGGGCTCCTTCCGGATCGTGGGGTCCGGGGACGACGCGCTGGCCTTCGTGCGCGGTGAGGCGGCAGGTGGCGGTGCGGTCCTGGTCGTCGTCAACGCGGGCGACTACACCTGCGGAGTTGCGGGTCTGGGTCCCGGAGCTGGCCGGTGTGACGCTCGAGGATCAGCGGCTCCCCGCCGGAGCCGGGCCCGCGACCACCGTGGCCGACGATGGCAGCGCCACGGTCCACGTCGGACCGCGCACGGGCCGGATCCTCCGCTCAACCGGCTGAATTCCCGCAACCCGGGTGCCCCGGGCCGCGTATCCTCGATTGCAGTGGTCGACCTGCCGTTCGCCTGTGTCCCGTCCCTTGCCGATCAGCTCGCCGGTGTCATGGACACCGAGGGCAAGATCCCACGTGCCCTCGAGGCGCTGGGCCCGCTGGCCGGTGGCACGGTCGCGGTCCTCGACGTACCCGGTACCCCGTGGCTGGACCGCCTCCGCGCAGGGGGTGTGCAGCCCGTCGTCGTGACACCCCCGTCCGACGGCGACCACCTGCGGATCGATGCCCCGGATGGCTCGCTCGACGTCGTGGTCACGCTCTGGACCGGTTTCCGGGGCGTGGAGGCGGCGGATCTCGCCGAGGTGGACCGCGTCCTGAGGCCCGGTGGCCGCCTCCTCGTCGTCCATGACTACGGACGCGACGACGTGTCCGCCGTGCGTGATCCGGACGCCCCCGAGTACCACGCTTGGAGCCGCCGTGACGGCCCGTTCCTGCGCGACGGGGGGTTCAGGATCCGGGTCATCCACTGCTTCTGGACGTTCCCGACGATGGACGAGGCGCGTGACGCTCTTGCCCGGTTCGGCGAGCGTGGCGAGGCCGTCGCAGCCCGGCTCAAGCGCCCGCGGCTGTCCTGGAACGTGGCGGTCTACCACCGCTGGCAGGGAGGCGTGGATCCCGCCGTCACCGCCGAGGCCGGCTGATCGCGCCCACTCGCGCACCCCTGCTACGCTCGGCTCCATGAGTGGCCGTACCCCCGTGGACCGGCGATCGCAGGTCTCGCCGCGCGGCGCCCAGCAGCGCCGTCCGGTGAGCGGCTACGGGCCCCCCGATGCCCCGGCGACAGGTCGCGGGCGGGGTCCCCACGTCGGCCGCATCCGGCTCTCGCCGGTGCGCGTGATGCTGTTGATCGCCCTGCTCGGGGGCCTGGGCTTCCTTGCCTATGCCGTGCTGGTGCGCGACCAGCTCCAGGTGCCGCTGATGGCGTCCGGGTTCGCCGTCATCGGTCTCGTGTTCGCCGCGATGGCCGTGCTGGCCCTTGCCGCCGTCGTCAGGGCGGGTCGTGCGGGTCGTGATGGCACGGCCGTCATGACGGCGCTGGTCGGCGGGCTGATCGCCGTTGCTGCGCTCATGTCGCTGGCCGGTGCCGTGATCATGAGCCTGATCTGGAGCGGGACCCGGGGAGCCTGACTGCTACACTCGGCCGGCCGTCAGGCGGCACCGAGCCCCCATCGTCTAGAGGCCTAGGACGCCACCCTTTCAAGGTGGAGATCACCGGTTCGAATCCGGTTGGGGGTACCACCCGCCGCGCCGACCCGCGGGCCGCGTAGAGGGCCTGCCGCGCACGCCGCCTCAGCGCCCTCACCGTCGTTGCCGCGCATGGCCGACACCCTTCCTGCTGCTTGAGGCATCCTGACGCCATGACCCTCGTCGCGCTCTCCCCTGCGCACGTGTTGCCGGTCGCAGAGCTCGTCGCGGCCGACGTGGCGCGGCTGCGCCGACGTGTCCCCGCGCTCCCGGAGGCGGGGACGGACCCAGCGCACGTCGCCAAGGTCGTTGGTGGCCTCGCGGACCGGGGCACGGGGCTGGTCGCACTCGACGATGGGGTCCCGGTCGCGTTTCAGGCGGCGGTCCTGCTGGATGGCCGCGGCGGCCGCTTCGCCTACACCCCGGACGTGGGGCACGCCGCGCCGCCGGACCCCGCCGGTCGCGTGCGCTCCCGCCTGTACGCCGAGCTTGCGGACGGGTGGATCCGCAGTGCCTGCGTGGAGCACGTCGTCACCGTCCTGGCCGATGATGAGGTCGCGCTCGCCACCTACGCCCGCCTCGGCTTCGGACACCACGTCGTGGATCTTGTCGCGGACCTGCGGCCAATCGCGGCGGGGTCCCTGCCCGAGGACGTGACCATCCGGCGTGCCTTTCCCGCCGACGCGGGCAAGGTCGTGGACCTGGACGCAGGACTCCGGCGCCACCTCGAGGCCTCGCCTGTGTTCCTGCGCCTCGGACCGCAATCGCCGCTCGAGGTTCACCGACGGCGCCTGGAGGATCCTGCCGCCGCCACCTTCGTCGCCGAGCGCGAGGGTGCGCTCGTGGCGTTCCTGCGCATCGGTCCGTGCGCCAGTGACGTCGCGACCATCGTTCGCGAGGCAGGCACGGCGAGTGTCACCGCGGCCTTCACCAGGCCGGAGGTCCGCCGCTCCGAGGTGGCATCGCACCTGCTGGCCGCCGCGGTGGACTGGGCCCACGGGGAGGGGTATGACCGGTGGGCGGTGGACCACGAAACCGCGAACGGCGAGGCCGTCCGTTTCTGGGCCCGCCACGCCACCCCGGTCGCGATCTCGCTGAGCCGCCGGCTGGCACCCGGAACGGTGCCCTGAGCCCTCCGTGACCCTGTCTGCGACCACAGCCCCCTGCTATCCTGCGGGGCGATGGAGATCATGGGCGTGACGATCCGCACCATCGTCAACGACAACGTCGCGATCCGCTGTGACGGCTGCCGGGAGGTCATCCCGGACACGCCCTGGCGGGTGAACCTGCTGGACATCGTCGCTCCCGAGGTGGCGGTCGGCTGGACCGAGTCCACGCCAGTCAACCCCGGGCCGCACCAGTTCCACGCTGATCCCGCCTGCGTGCGGCGCTGGATGGGCGAGCGCGGCTACCGGTTCTGCCGGCGCGGCGAGGTACGCGAGATCATGCGCCCGGTCGCGCTGCCCACGGACCCGCCGTCCTGGGGTCTGTGCGACGGCATCCACCGCGACGACCACGAGTTCGTCCCGGCCTGATCCACCCGCGGCCGGCGTGCCCGGGGTCGGTTGACGCCCCTTACACCCCCGCCCTACACTCGCGCCCTCCGGCCAGCCAATCGAACCTAGGTTTGCCCAGAATTCCGGCGCCCCGCGGCCGGGCGGGATCCGCAGCGGAGAACCAGTGTCCGACTCCCGGCAGCCCGCAGACCGGCCCCTGCCCGAGCGCCTCGCGCTGGGCGAGGCGAGCCGGCTCCTGGGTGTCGACCCCGACACGCTCCGCCGCTGGGCCGACGAGGGACGGGTTCCCGCGTTCACCACGCCGGGCGGCCACCGCCGGTTCGAGCGGCGGGCCCTGGAACGCCTCATCGCAGCCCGTCGCACCGGGCCGGCCGGTGGCCTCGCAAGCCTCGGCGCCAGCCAGGACCGCCTCTCGGCGGCCTACCGCCGCCGCTACGGAGAGCACCACGGAGGCAAGCTGGACCCGCGCGCGACGGTCCCGGCCTCGGAGCGCGAGTCGTATCGCGAGGTTGGGCGCAGCCTGGTGGACGCACTGGTGCGCCATCTCGATGAGACGGGCCCCCGCCGAGCGCTGGCGGAGCGAGAGGCCGTGGATCTTGCGGCGCACCTTGGCGAGCGCCTTGCGGTGCACGGGGTCCCGCTCGCGGACGGCGTCTCGATGTTCGTGTCAGCCCGTCGCCCGTTCCTCGCGGAGCTGAGCATCGTGGCCCGGCGACGAGGCGTGGAAGGGGCGCGTATCGGCGAGCTCTACGACACCTCCACCGGCCTCCTGGACCGCCTGCTCCTGGCCTTCGTCGCCGCCCATGAGAGCGCGTCACAGGAGCTCGCGAGCGCGGATGCGCGGGCCCGGCGTGACGCGATCGCGAGTGCCCGTGACGAGCCCCCCGCAGGTGCCGGTGCGTCCGTGGCTGACGAGCAGAAGACCTGACGCGATGCCCGCCCTGCTACCGGCGATCACCTCGCTCCTGGCACTCCTGTTCGCCCTCATGCTGCTGGACCAATGGCGTGAGCGGCGCCAGGGCTTCCAGCTCGTCTGGGCGCTGGGGATGACGTGGTTCGCGATCGGCACCGGCGCCGAGGCACTCGCCGCCGCCAGTGGCTGGAACGAGACCCTGTACCGGGCCTGGTACCTGACCGGTGCCGTGTGGACGGCAGCCTGGCTGGGTCTCGGCACCGCCTTCCTCCTGGGCCGGACCCGCTTCGGCTACACGTACGCGGTGCTCCTGCTGCTGTCCGGGCTGGTCGCCCTGATGATCAGGAACAACCCCGCCTACGCCGGAGCCGGTCCCCTGCCGCTGCTGTACCTCATCGGCGCCGTGATCCTGGCCCTGGCCATCGGGGTCGAGACCTACTTCGGCAACGACTCCTGGCCTCGCTTTGCGGCAGGCGCGATCGTGGGCGTCACGCTGCTTTCGATCGTCCTGATGATCCTCACACCGCCGCTGCCGGCGCCCGGGTATGCGCTGAGCCCCGAGACCGGACAGCCCGTTGGCGACGCGATGCCGGGCTACCTTCGCCTGCTCACGCCCGTCATGAACATCCCGGGCGCGCTGGCGCTGCTCCTGGGGGCCCTGTTCTCGGCGTATGTCTTCATGCCCAAGAAGCGGGTGCTGGACTACTCGCTCGACCCGAACCAGCCGGGCGACCAGTTCCTGTTCAACCTGCTCATCGCCCCGGTCGCGATCGTGGTCAACCTGGTCGTGTCGCTGCCGGGTGCGGCGCGCGACCTGGCGGCCGGCCGACTCCACTCGCGGGTGCCGGCAACCATCCTGATCGCGATCGGCGCGTTCTTCCCGACCATCACGGACTCCCTCAACCGGGCGGGTTCCACCGAGCTGTTCCAGGCGGGCAAGTTCCTGGGCGTCGTGTTCCTGTTCGCAGGGTTCCTCGTCTCGTCCGAGGTGTTCCGCGAGATCCGCATCCCGTTCACCCACATCCGCCTCGCGACGCGCCGCCGGGAACGCGCCCGCCGGCGGGACCAGGCGGCTGGCGAGGCCCGCGAGGTGTCGGCGCCCCGGCCCTGAGGCCCGGGGCCGCCGGGCGGCCCGCACCGCTATGCTCGTGGCGATGAACGTCTCGTCCACGAGTCCCACCCCCGCGTCCGCGGGCCTGCCCACCATCTCGGACACGCGACCCTGGACCGCACTGGGGCCACAGGACGCCCCGGGGATCGTGTTCCTGCACGGCACGCGGCTGACGCGAGCCCAGTGGGCGCCGCAGCTGCGGCGGCTCGCGCGCTCGTACCGGTGCGTGGCGGTGGACCTGCCGGGTCACGGCGTCCTGGCAGACCACCCGTTCACCATCGAGGCGGCGTCCGACCTGGTCCGGGTGGCCATCGAGGCCGAGATCCCCTCCGGGCGGGCAGTCATCGTGGGCCTCTCGCTGGGCGGCTACGTGGCGATCGACACCGCCGAGGCGTATCCCGACCACGTCGCCGGGCTTGTCCTGGCGGGCTGCTCCGGGGAGGCCCTCGGACCGATGTCCTGGCCGTACCGTCTCTTCCGCGCGCTGTTGGAGCGTGCGCCCGCGAACGTGCAAGACACCGCCAACCGGGCGTTCTTCCGGCTGCGCTACGGGCGGCGGATCGCGGAGCCCATCATCGCCGCCGGCTTCTGGCCCCAGGGCGGGGCCGCCGCGCTCGACCTGCTCATCGGGCGTCGCTACCTGGACCGTCTCGGCCGGCTGTGGACCCCCGTCCTCGTGGTCAACGGATCCCTGGACCCGGTCTTCGGGCCGGGAGGCGAGTACTGGGCGGCGTCGTGCCGGCGGGGTCGCCACGTCGTCATCTCCCGGGCCATGCACCTCTCGAACCTGGATCGCCCGGGCACCTTCTCCCGGCTGGTCGCCGGCTTCGCGAGTCGGGCCGTACGCGGCCGCTGACGCTCACCGGCCCATCCCGCTCGCCGGGTTGCGGGACGGTGACGGGTATACTGGGCATCTCTCCTCCCTCCGCCTGAGAGGTTCGATGCGCGTCCGCAAAGCCGTCTTCCCGGCCGCCGGCTGGGGCACCCGCTTCCTGCCGGCCACCAAGGCCCAGCCGAAGGAGATGCTGCCCCTCGTCGACAAGCCGGTGATCCAGTACGCCGTCGAGGAGGCGGTGGCCGCCGGCATCGAGCAGGTCATCATCGTCACCTCCTCGCAGAAGCGCGCCATCGAGGACCACTTCGACCTCAACTACGAGCTCGAGCACCTGCTCGAGGAGAAGGGCGACATCGAGCGGTTGCGCCAGGTCCGCCACATCAGCGACCTCGCGCAGATCGCCTACGTCCGCCAGAAGGAGCAGCTGGGCCTGGGGCATGCGGTCCTGATGGCCAAGGACCTGATCGGCCACGAGCCGTTCGCCGTCATCCTCCCGGACGACGTGCTGATCGCGGACCGCCCGGTGATCGGACAGCTGATCCATGCCTACCACCAGCACCACGGATCCGTGGTGGCCGTGACCGAGGTCCCGGACGAGGAGACGAGCCGCTACGGGGTGATCGCGGGCGAGCACGTGGACACGGGTCATGACAGGGAGCGCACGTACCGCATGACCGGCATCGTGGAGAAGCCGGCCGCCGGCACGGCTCCCTCGAACCTCGCGGTCATCGGCCGCTACGTGCTGACGCCCAAGATCTTCGACAAGCTGGAGCAGACGCAGCGCGGGGCGGGCGGTGAGATCCAGCTCACGGACGCGATCCAGGCGCTCATGGAGGAGCAGAACGTCTTCGGCTATGCGTACGAGGGCACCCGCTACGACGCCGGCACCACGATGGGCTGGCTCCGTGCGTCGGTAGAGCTGGCGCTCGCGCGGCCGGAGTTCGGGAGCGAGTTCCGCACCTATCTTCGCTCGCTGGACATCTGACGCCGGCGGGGGATCGGAAGCCTTGAGGTAGGATGCCGGCGGGCGTGACATCGGGCGCGCGGCACAGAGGGGAGACGGGCAGACGGTGACCGAGATCGGGAGCGTGCTGGGCGGGCGGTATCGCCTCGTCGAGCTCCTTGGCCAGGGTGGCATGGCCACGATCTACCGGGCGCGCGACGCGCAGCTGGATCGCGACGTGGCCGTCAAGCTGCTGCGACCCGAGTTCGGGCGCGACCCGGACTTCCTCGCGCGGTTCCGCGACGAGGCGAAGGCGGCGGCGTCGCTCAGCCACCCCAACATCGTGGCGGTCTTCGACTTCGGCGAGGAGCAGTCCGACCCGTACATCGTCATGGAGCTGATCGACGGGCAGGACCTGTCGTCCATCCTCCGCGAGAACGGGCCGCTCCCTCCGCGACAAGCCGCACGCGTCTCCGCCGAGGTGGCCAAGGCGCTCCAGGCCGCCCACGTGCGCGGGATCGTCCATCGCGACGTCAAGCCCTCGAACATCCTCGTCGGCCGCGATGGCCGGGTGAAGGTCGCCGACTTCGGCATCGCCCGGGCGCTCGACGATGCGCAGGTGACGCTGCCGGGCGTGACGATGGGGTCCGTCCACTACTTCAGCCCCGAGCAGGCGCGCGGCGAGCCCGCGACCCAGGCGTCGGACATCTACTCGCTGGGCATCGTCCTGTACGAGTCGCTCACCGGCCAGCGTCCGTTCTCCGGTGACGGGGCCGCCGCCGTCGCGCTCGCCCGCCTGACCACGACGCCGCCGCTCCCGTCCGCGATCCGGTCCGGCGTGCCGGCTCCGCTCGATCAGATCGTCCAGCGCGCGATGGCGCTCGATCCGGCCGCCCGGTATGCCTCCGCTGCGTCGATGGCCAGCGCCCTCGAGGGCTGGCTGGCCGACCCTGCCACCCCGGGCACCGCCGCTGTTGCCGGCGCAGCCGGTGCAGCCGCCGTCAGGCGGTTGGCGCCGCCGCCACCGTCGCCAGCGCCCAGGCCCGCCCCAACGCCGTCCCGTATCCGCCCGATGCGTATGCGCGCTCGGCGCCGCCCGCCGCCCCGGTGACCACGACCGGCACGCCGCCGCCGCCCCCGTCCGCCGATGGCGAGGTCGAGGACGACGGTGGCGGCTCGAGCCCGTGGGGCTGGGTCGCCGGCCTGCTCGGCATCGGCATCCTTGCGATCGTGGGCTTCCTGGTGTTCCGCATGCTCACGGGTGGTGGCGGCGAGGAGCCGTCCGCCAGTCCCAGCGAGTCCCCGTCCGGGGCGACCATCGAGGTGCCCAGGTTCGTGGACATGATGATCACGGACGCCGAGACCGCGGCGGCCAGCGCCGGCCTGGTCCTCAAGGTCGCCGGGGGCGAGGAGCGGGACGATGTCGAGCCGGGCACCGTCCTGACGCAGGACCCCGCCGAGGGCGAGATGGTTGCTGAGGGCTCCGAGGTCGCGATCACCGTCTCCATCGCCAGGGGCCTGGTGCCCGTGCCGGACATCCGGAACCTGCCTCGCAGCGAGGCGCTCCAGTTGATCGTCAGCGAGGGCCTGACCGTCGGGAACGAGACGAGCGACTTCAGTCCCACCGTGCCCGCGGGCTCCGTGATCTCGCAGAACCCAAGCGCGGGCATCGCGGTCGCGCCCGAGACGCCCGTTGACTACGTCCTCTCCGACGGCCCCGAGCCCACGCCCAGCCCGACGCCCACACCTGCGCCGACGCCCACGCCCACGCCCGCGCCGACCCCGACGCCCAAGCCCACGCCGACGCCGACACCCGCGCCGGTCAACGTCGGCGACTACGTGTGCAGCACGGTCGAGGTCGCCACGACCCTGATCGACGGTGATGGCTTCACCCTCGGCTCGGTAGTGTCCGACCCGGCCGGCACGGACCCTGTCCCGGTCACCTGGATCGTGACGGCCCAGGATCCGAAGGCGGGCGTCAAGCAGCCGGTCGGGACCGCGATCGACCTGACGGCCCAGGACCCGGCGACGCAGACCGTCTGTCCCTGACGGACCGGCGGGGCGCCTCGCCGCGGCGCCCCGTCCGACATCCGACCCCGTGGTCGCGCTTGCGGCTGGCCCCGAGGTCGCGCTAGTAATCCGGCCAGGGATCGGGGTCGCCCCACAGCCACCACGTTCCCGGGATCCGCCCGCCCGTGCCCGTCGCGGGCGAGATCGCCGCGGCCTGCGTCACGGCGGCGTCCGTCGTGGTGCCGGCCGGGCTCGATGCGTCCTCCCGTGTCGTCGCCGCCGCCTCGGGCTCGACTGGAACGAACGTTCTAGGCTGACGCCCCGATCCGGTCGCCGCATGGTGTTCGGCAGCGTGCCTGCGCCCGGGACCGACGGCCACCAGGCGGCGCTCCTCGGGCTCCGTCGCTCGAGGTGTCGCGGTCCAGCAGGCACGCATCTCGCTTCCATCGAGAACGGGGCGTCTCGGATCGAGACCGCACACTCCGAGCCCGCCCGCGACGCCGCGCCGGAAGTGCCGACAGGTCGCGCAGGACGTCGTGGATCGGCGACAGACCCAGCAGCGGGACGACTCCGGCTGCGGAGAGGCGCAGTGGGGGCAACGCCAGACCGGCATGGCCCGGATCGTAGCTGCGCTCGGCCCGGCTGTCGAGGCGAATCTGCGCGGGCGACGCTCTACTTGGTGATGGTCAGGACCTGGCGATCGGTGATGGTGCCATTCCCGGATGTCACGAGGACCGTCGCGAGCCCGCCTCCCGGCGTCGCTCCCGCGGGGATCGTGGTGGTGAACGACGCCACCCCGCTCTTGTTGGTCGGGACCTCGCCGGACACGATCGCCTCGAGGCCCGGGACGCTGATCGTGAACAGCGCCGTCGCGCCGGCGACGCGCCGGCCATCGGGGCCGGTGACGGCAACCTTGAGCGTGATGTCCTTGGGCAGCCTGGACGCCTTGAACCGGTATGCCGAGCTCGTCAGCGCGGCGGTGAGGCGGCCCGAGCCCTTGCGCAGGCTGAGCTCCGTCGCGTTCTCGTTCCCCGCCGGATCCGTGGCCGTGATCGTGATCGCGTTGCTGCCGTCAGCGATCGCGAGCGTGGTCTCCCACAGGTTGTCCTTGCCGGCCACCACGGTGGCGATCGCGCCGTTGGCGGCGTTGGTGAGGCGGATCTCCGCGCCGGCCTGGGACTTGCCCTTGATGGTCACCACGGCCTTCTTGACCTGCGCGTTGTTCTTGGGCGAGATCACACTCACCTTGGGCTTGGATTGGTCGAGCACCCAGGTCGCCACCGCCGAGCGTTCGCTCTCCCCGGCCGGGCCCATGATCGCGGCCTGCATGTCGTTGCGGCCGGCGGCGAGGCTGACGCCCGAGAGCACCAGGACCGAGATGTCGCCCACCGGCTCCTCCACGATGAGCTGCGGCTCCTCGTCCTCGAGCGTGACGTAGAGGCGGACCGTGTAGTCCTCGAGGCCGGCCACCGAGGGCGGCACGTTCACGGTGACGTCGACCTTGTCCTGGTTCGTGTAGGGCTTCTCGGGGACCTCGATCGACGGGGCGTCGGCCAGATCCGGCGCGTCCGTGGGCCTCGGGCTGCCCGCCACGACCCCGACCTGCGTGACGAACCCCCCGAAACCCTTGACCATCGAGGAGATGAACGGCCCGACCTGGCCGCTGCCGACCCACAGGATCGCGCCGCCCAGCATCACGATGGACACGGCGAGCAGGGCCTTCATCGCCAGCGGGAGGCCCCTCCGGCGCTCGATGCGGCGGTATCCGCTCAGCCGTGTGGGCGATGGCGTCACCGGACGCGTGCGCACTGGGGCCGGGCCGACCGGTGGAGGGTGGACGGGGCCTGACCTGCGACGGCCGGTCCCCGCGGCGGGGATCCATCGGGTTCGATTGTCGCACGAAGCGCGGCGGAGCCCCTCGCCGGATCGGCGCTCGGCGTCGGGATCCCGGGTTCGGCTCGGCGGCTGAGGTCCGGCCCGACGGGCGACGTCCGGCTCGGCCCGCCCTCCGGTGATACGCTGCGATCGCGTCGCGCCCCGTCCCCGGGGCCGCTCGAGGCGAGGGATCAGTGGAAGCGCGGGACCGGAGACCTGTACGTCCGTCCCCGGGAGATCGCGGTTCGTGGAGCCATGGACCGATCTCCCGCGTGAACCCGCGACCCGCGACCGGCGCCGAGGCTGACGAGGGCGGGTCGGCCGCCACGGGCGGGATGCAGGCCCGCGGACCCTACCAGCCCCCACGCCGCCCGCTGCCGGCGGTTGCGCCGCCCCGCTCGTCCATCGGCATGGATCCGCGCCAGGTGATGGCCGGCGCACCCGCCACGCCCCCGGCTCGCGCGCCAATGCCCGTCCCGAACCGGCCGTGGGTGACCCCGTACCCGCCACGCCCGGGCGCCCCTTCCGGGCCGCGTGGCTCGATGCCTCCGGGCCGCGGCTTCGGCCTGCCCAGCCTGCGGCGCAACGTCTGCCCGCACTTCTACATGACCGGCACGCGCGGGGCGATCCCCATCCAGGCCCCGCACCTGCTCAAGGGCCTGCTCCGCCAGCCGAGCAACATCTCACGCTGCCAGCTGCGAGGCGGGGTCCACCTCGACGAGGGCTTCGTCAACGATGTCTGCCTCACGCCGCGCTTCAACCAATGTGTCTTCTACGAGGACGAGCTGACCCGCGAGTGAGCGACCCCGTTCCGCGGCTTCCGCCGCCACCCGCGCATGATGCGCGGACACCCGCGCACGCCGCGCGGACGTACGCGCAGGCGCTCGAGGCGATCGAGGCCCGGGGCCGGTACGGCATCCGCCTGGGGCTGGGGCGCGTGCGGGCGCTGCTGCGTGCGATGGGCGACCCGGAGCTTGCGGTGCGCGGCGCCCTGGTTGCCGGCACGAACGGCAAGGGCAGCGTCATCGCGCTGGCGGGCTCCGCCCTCAGGGCGGCCGGCTACCGGGTTGGCGAGACTCCCAAGCCGCACCTCGTGACCTATCGGGAACGGATCGTGGTCGACGCGCAGCCGATCGCGGCGGCGGACTTCGCCCGGCTTGTCGACGAGGCACTGCCGGCAGCGGATCGCATCGCCCGCCGCCTCGGGCCGCCGACGGAGTTCGAGCTCCTGACCGCCGTCATGTTCCGCCACTTCGCCGACGTGGGCCTCGACGTCGCCCTGGTCGAGGTCGGCCTCGGCGGGCGCCTGGACGCCACCAACGCCTGGGACGGGGGCGTGGCGGTGCTCACGAACGTGGGCCTGGACCACACCGACCGCCTCGGGCCGACGATCGCGCACATCGCGCGCGAGAAGGCGGCCATCGTCAAGCGCGGGGATGTGGCCGTGACGGGCGCGGACGGCGAGGCGCTGGCGATCCTGCGCCGGCGGTGCGCCCGGCTGGACGTCCCGCTGGCCGTGGCGCCTCCGGCCGGGGTCCTCGGCTGGTCGCGGGACGCGATCACGCTGGAGCTGCCGCGCCTGGGTGCCGTGGACGTGGGGCTCCGCGGCCGCCACCAGGCCTTCAACGCTGCCGTCGCAGACGGGCTGCTGGACGCGCTCGAGCGGGTGGGAATCGCATCCGTACCGCCGGAGGCGCGGCGCCGGGGTTACGCGGCCGCCCGCTGGCCGGGGCGCCTGGAGCTGGTGACGGCCCGGGTGCCCGGCTCCGCAGATGCGCGCGAGGTCCTCCTCGACGGCGCCCACAACCCGGACGGGGCCCGTGCCCTCGCCCAGGCGCTCGATGACCTCCGCCCGCACCTCGCCGGCGGGGGCGAGACGCCTCCGGCCCCGATCACCGTGGTCTGGGCCTCCATGGCCGACAAGGACGTCGGGGCCGTCGTGGCCGCGGCTGCGGCCTCGCGGTCCTTGGCCGGCGCCACGATCGTGTGCACCGCCCTGGACCTGCCGCGCGCGATGCCCGCCGCGGACCTGGCCGTGATCTGGCGGGCCGCGCTGCCCGGTGGGGATGTGCGTACCGCTCCGACCCCGGATGAGGCGCTGGATCTCGCGTTGGCGGCGGGCCGCGGCCCCGTCGTCGTGGCCGGTTCGCTGTACCTCGTCGGGGCGGCTCGCGCACGGCTCGTGGATGACCCGGCGTTGCGTGACCCGGACGTGTCCTGAACGAGGCATGATTTGGCGATGAGCGACCGGCACCTCCCCGAAGAGCTGGGTGTGGTCCGTGCCCGCCCCGACGAAGGTGGCGGCGCGGCGACGCCGTCCCGCTCGCTGCCGGTCGACGCCGGGTCCGGCCTGCCCGGTGACCCGCGGCCGATGGTGGTCGGCCCCCGGACGCTTGACTGGGGTCACCGGACCTGGATCATGGGGATCGTCAATGTGACCCCGGACAGCTTCGCCGGGGACGGCCTCCTCGCGGCAGCCGACCCCACCGCAGGCGGCGCTCGAACAGGCGCGCCGCATGGTGGCGGACGGCGCCGACCTGCTCGACGTTGGAGGCGCTTCGAGCCGGCCCGGCCACGTCGCCGTCCCACCCGCGGAGGAGATCGCGAGAGTGGTGCCGGTCATTCGCGTGATCGTCTCGGAGCTGCCCGGCACGGCCGTCTCCATCGACACCACGAGCCCGGCCGTCGCCGCCGCGGCCATCGACGCCGGCGCGCACCTCCTCAACGACGTCTGGGGCGTGGCGGAGGACGCGGGGATGGTCCGCCTCGCGGCCGAGCGGGGCGTCCCGATCGTGCTGATGCACAACCGCGCCGAGGCCCGTTACGGGAACCTCATCGCGGAGGTGATCGCGGACCTCCAGCGGGCGCTGGAGCGGGCCATGGATGCCGGCGTGCCGTGGGACCACCTGGTGGTGGATCCCGGCTTCGGGTTCGGCAAGACGCCGGACCACAACGTCGCCCTGCTCACGGGGCTCGGTGCCCTGCGCGTGCTGGGACGCCCGATCCTGCTCGGAACCTCCCGCAAGTCGACGCTCGGCAGGCTCCTGGACCTGCCGCCGGACCAGCGCGTGGAGGCAACGGCCGCCACCACGGCGCTGGGCATCGCCGCCGGGGCCGACATCGTCCGCGTCCACGACGTGCGCGAGAACGCCCGCACGGCACGCGTCGCGGATGCGATCCTGCGTGGGTGGCGCCCGGACGGGTGGCCCGGAGGAGCCTGAAGGCGCATGACCGACCGCATCATCCTGGACTCGATGGTCTTCCAGGGCACGCACGGCGTCTATGCCGAGGAGCAGCAGGTGCCGCAGCCGTTCGAGGTGGACGTGGAGCTGCGCCTGAACCTCCAGCCGGCCGGGCTGTCCGACGACCTCGAGCAGACCGTCGACTACAGCCGCGTGTTCGACACGTGCAGGCAGATCGTGGAATCGACCCGGTTCAACCTCATCGAGGCGCTGGCCGAGGCGATCGCCCACGAGATCCTTGCCGGCTTCCCTGCCGACGAGGTGACGATCCGGGTCCGCAAGCCCAAGGTGCGCATGGGCGGCACCCTGCGGGCCGCGGGCGTGGAGATCCAGCGCCGCCGCACCACATGACCGTCACCGGTCCAGGACGCCGCCCCGGCGGGATCGCCGGAACGGCGAAACGCGCCGCCCGGGCCCTCCCGGACGGCGCGTCGGTTCGCGAGGCTGGCGGACACCCGCCACTCGCCCTGGGGCCTAGAGGTTGGCCGGTCTCGTCCCGAGGACGACCTCGATCTTGACCGAGGCCCCGTCCCGCAGGACGTCCAGGGTCACCGTCCCGCCGGGCGCGAACTGCACGAGCCTCGCGTCGAGCGGATGCTCCTGGTCGATCTTCTGGCCATTGATCGACAGGATGATGTCGCCGTCCTGGATCCCCGCCTTCGCGGCAGGGCTGTCCTCGACGACCGCCGGCCCGGTGCCACCCGTGTTGCTCACGAGGGCGCCGTTGTCCACCGTCAGCTTGAGGTCCTTCTTGACCTGGAGGTCGATGGGCTGGAACCGGATGCCGATCCACGGCCGGCTCAGCGCCTCGCCCTTCAGGGCCTGGTCCATGATCGGGCGGGCGATGTCGATGGGGATGGCGAAGCCGATGCCGGACGAGTCCGTGGCGACGGCGGTGTTGATGCCCACGACGGCACCGGAGGCGTCGGCGAGCGGTCCGCCCGAGTTGCCCGGGTTGATGGCGGCGTCCGTCTGGATCAGGTTGTTGATCCGCGTTCCGTTGTCCACCTGGATGTCGCGGCCCGTGCCGGACACGATGCCGCTGGTCACGGAGAAGGAGTAGGTCCCGAGCGGGCTGCCGATGGCGACGACGAGCTGGCCGATCTTGAGGCCGTCGCTCTTGCCGATGGGCGCGGCGGGCAGGCCCTTCTCAGCGACCTTGACGATCGCGAGGTCCGTCAGCGTGTCGATCCCGTAGACCTTGCCCTCGAACTGGCGGCCGTCCTTGAGCTCCACGGTCAGCGTGTCCGCGTCCGCGACGACGTGGCGGTTGGTGACGATCCAGCCGTTGGGGTCGTAGATGAAGCCGGAGCCAACGCCGCTCGAGGGGATCGAGCCGAACTGGTCCTGGGTCGCGGCGCCCATCGTCGAGATCTTGACGACGGCCGGGCCAACCCGCTCCGCCGCCCCGATGACCGCCGACGACTCGTCGATCGTGACGGGCTGCTGGCCCGCGGCGGGCTGCGCGACGCTGGTCGTTGACGCGGGCGCCGGCTGATCGAAGGCGCCGGCCCGCTCGAGCGCGAGGACGGTGCCGCCCGAGGCGAGCACGGCCGAGAGCATGGACGCTGCGACGACGGTGCCGACGCCGGCTCCACCCCGCTTCCGGGGCTTTGAGTCCGCCTGGACGGCCTGGGTGCCCCAGGCTGGCGGCGGCGTCCCGGTGCCGGTCACCGGCTGGCCCCACGACGGGGTCGTGCCGTACGGTGCCTGACCCGGGGCGGGGGTGGGCTCGTACCAGCGATCGGACGTCGCCTGGCTGGCGGGCGACGCGCTCGCGGGCGCCGCCCACGCCCAGCGGGCGTCTGGCCGTGGATCCGGCGTGGGGGCGTAGCGGGGAACCTCGACGGGCTGCGTGTCGTCGAGCTGGTCGGGGCCGGCGCCCTGGGGGGCGTCCGGGTTCTGGTCGTCGTTCATGGGCGGGTGAGCTTCTCTCTGGTTCGATGGTGGTGACGGGCTCCGCCTGGCCGGAGTCCCAGACCTAGGGTGCCGGATCGTGGTTCAAGGCCGGGTCTTGAGATGGTGAAGAAACGTCCACGTTCACGCCCTGGCCGGTCGGCGGCGTCGTGGCCGGAAGGGAGGAGCCCACGAGGCCGGCGGCTGATCGGTGGCGGCAGGCTCGACCTCGGTGACCTCGCGGGGGTCCTTGGGCAGGGTGATCACGAACTTGGCGCCGTGGCCCGCGCGGCTCTCGACCACGATCTTGCCGTGGTGGAGGTCCACGATGGACTTGACGATGGACAGGCCGAGCCCGGATCCCGTGCTCCGGGCCTCGTTGAGCTCCGTACCGCGATAGAAGCGGTCGAAGATCAACGGCATCTCGGCCGCCGGGATTCCCACGCCGGTGTCCACCACCTCGATCCGTGCGCCGCCGTCCGGCTCGGCTTGCGCGGTCACCCGCACCTCGCCCCCGCGACCCGTGAACTTGAGCGCGTTGCCCACCAGGTTCGTCACGACCTGGCCGATGCGCGGGGAGTCGTGGCGGATTCGCAGCGGCCGATCGGGCACCGAGACGGCCAGGCCGATCCCCTTCCGCTCGGCCGAGGCCAGCTGCTGCTCCACCGCGGACTCGATGGTGCCGCGCACGTCGTCGGGCCGGAGCTCCAGGAGCACGAGGCCCGAGTCCAGCTTCGAGAGCTCGAGGAGGTTCTGGGCGAGCCAGTCCAGCCGGTCGAGCTGCGTCGCGGAGGAACCGAGGAACTCGGCCCGGGCCGCGGGATCCAGCCCGGCTGGACCCTGGAGCAGCTCCACGAAGGTTCGCATCGCAGCGATCGGCGTCCGCAGCTCGTGGCTGACGTCGGCCAGGAAGTCGCGACTGAGATCTCGGTCGCGACGGATGATCCCGACGCTCTCCTCGAGCCGGTCGGCCATCTGGTTGAACTGCGTGGACAGCGCGCGGAGCTCCAGGGTTCCCGACGACAGCTCGTCCGTGGCGACGCGCGACGACAGGTCGCCCTCCGCGAGGCGCCGCGAGGCATCGGTGAGGCGCGTGATCGGGACCGTGAAGCGGTGGGCCAGGAACGCGGCCACGAGCACGGCCACCAGGAACGCCGCCGCCGCCATGAGCAGGAGCAGGCCGTTGATGGCCGCCAGGGTGCTGGCGCGGCTGGTGTACGGGTTGCTGAGCGTGACCCCGAGGCCCCAGTCCGCCGCGGCGTTGGCCCGCCCCGCCATCGCCGATGCGGGGTCGATCGCCGGGTCGGGCGCCTGGCCGCGCGGGAAGGCGACCTTCGGGTCCGCGTCGAACGCGAGGCCGGGATCGGGGTCCGGGGCGATCGTCCCGTCCGTCTCCATGCGCGCCGGGCCGAACGCGACGTCCACCTTGGCCTGGGCGACCTGGTCGGTGACGAGCTGCAGGAGCCCGCCCTTGACCAGGAGGGCCTGGACCTCGGGCTTGAGCGTGGCCTTGCCGGTCTCCGGGTGCACCCACACGATCGCGTTCTCGTCGCCGAAGGTGTCGCCGATCGCGCGCGCCAGGATCTCCGCCGTCGCATCCGCGCGATCCTGGAGCCGGGTCTCCTCCTGCTGGCGGAAGAAGTCGTCCAGGCGCAGGACGAGCACCGGGCGCCACCAGCGTCAGGGTGAGGGCCACGACCGCCATGAACGCGAACGTCAGGCGCGTCTGGAACGACTGGGGGACCGGGTTGCGCCGTCGTCCGTCCGCGCCGTGACTGGCCGGCGAGACCGCGTCCGGCGGGCGGACGTCGGCCATCTCAGTGCTCGGCGAACTGGTAGCCGGCACCGCGGACCGTCAGCACGAACTGGGGGAGGGAGGGGTCGTCCTCGATCTTGTCGCGCAGGTGGCTGACGTGGACGTTGATCGTCTTCTCGTCCTGGTCCAGGGCCTCGTAGTCGCGGAGCAGCTCGAGAAGCTCGCGGCGGCTGAAGACGCGGCCGGGCCGGCTGGCGAGGTGGCGCAGGATCTCGAACTCGGTGGCCGTCAGGGCGATCCGGCGGTTGCCACGCTGGACCCGCCGCCGCTCCAGGTCGATCACGAGGTCGCCGTGGCGGATCACGCGCCCGCCGGCGGCGTTCGCGAGATCGCCGTAGGCGCGCCGCAGGAGGGCCCGGATCCGGCTCATCAGCTCGCGCAGGGCGAACGGCTTGGTCACGTAGTCGTCCGCGCCGAGCTCCAGGCCGACGACCTTGTCGAACTCGTCCCCACGTGCCGTGAGGAACAGGACCGGGGCCTTGGAGCCGACCGCGCGGAGACGGCGGAGGACCTCGAACCCGTCCATGCCCGGCAGGCGGACGTCCAGGACGATGAGGTCCGGGGCCTGCGTGGTGGCGAACTCAAGCCCCTCCTCGCCCGATCGCGCGACCGTCACCTCGTACCCTTCCTGCTGGAGGGCGTACTGGATGCCTCGCGCGACGGCGAACTCGTCTTCAACGATCAGGATGGTTGCCACGGCCCGCCGATCCTACACCGACGCGGAGGGATGGGGACACGGCGGGTGGGGTCCGGCCAGCCCTGTGGTACCCTCCCGCGTGATGTCAGACGGGTGGGAGACCCCCGACGACCCGGTCCCGCCCCGAGAAACGCGAGGGGTGTGCGGGCCGCCCACAGAGCGAGGAACATCCACGTGCCCGACCGACCCAGCCTCGCGGCCGCCAGCCGCACCGTGACCGGCAAGAAGGTCGCGCGTCTCCGCCACGAAGGCCTGCTGCCGGCCGTGATCTACGGTCACGGCGCGGAGAGCGAGCCCCTCACGCTCGACTTTCACGAGTTCAGCCTGCTCCGCCGCCATGTCGGTGCGTCCACCCTGGTTGACGTCGTCGTGGACGGCCAGAAGGCCCGGCCGGTGATCGTGCACAACATCCAGGTCCACCCGGTCACCCGGCGGCCGCTCCACGTCGACCTGTTCGCCGTGCGCATGACCGAGGAGCTGACGGTCGAGGTCCAGCTCGTCGGTGTCGGCGCCGCCCCCGCCGTCGAGTCCGGCGGCACGCTCGTGCACCCGACGTCGAGCGTCAAGGTT